>CAVPHW010000016.1:0-49133 GCA_963704835.1 uncultured Ignavibacteriales bacterium
TTGTAACTAGGTAGAAATAATAATTTTACAAAAATTTAGCAATTGGCTAGGAAGTATTAATCTAAATTTACCAAAAAGTAATATTATCACTCCTTTTCATTACCCTTGCCACACCTTGGACATTTAACAGAATTACCATTAAAAGTTGGGGGAACTTTAATTGTAATACCACAAGTACAATTAAAAAAGATTTTTTCAAAACCCATCACACAAAATCAATTTAAATGATTTATAGCAAAAAAAAGGCGGTTGTAAAACCGCCTATTCATAACAATTGAAGGTTAATATGATTCTTACTTGAGCAAGATCATTTTATTTGTTTCAACATAATTTCCAGCAGTTAATGTATAAAAATAAACTCCATTAGCTAAGTTACTCCCATTGAATTCAACTTCATGATTTCCAGCTAATTTTGTAGCTTTTAGTATATCTGCAATATTTTCACCAATTGAATTATAAAGAGTAATGCTTACAAATTCATTTTGGGGAATTGCAAATCTAATTTTAGTAGTTGGATTAAATGGGTTCGGATAATTTTGTTAGATAAAACGTGAGAAATTGTCTACAATAATTTTAACTTCTTGAGTTGGGGAATACTGGTATTGTCCATCAATATCAATTTGTTTAAGTCGATAAATAAATTTGGTTCCGCTCAGTCAAGTAATTATCAGTATAATTGATATGTTTTTGTAGAATTGCTATTTCCATGACCTTCAATAAATTCAATTTTTTGCCATTTATATATTTCATCATTGTTTACCACTGCTCTTTCAATATCAAAACCGTAATTATTTACTTCAGTTGCAGTTTCCCAATCGAGTGAAACATTTCCGTTCTTTGTTTTACTGGCATTAAATGATACCAATTCAACAGGCAGAGGTGCATCTGTGTTATTCCAAATACCTCTTCCGTGTGTTGCAATTCTTAAGAATCTATTCGCATTTTGAAAAGCCATGTCAAATACCGCAACTCTTGGTAAACCACTGCTAAATGGGAGCCATGAATTTCCTCCATCAGTAGAAAAATAAACACCAATATCAGTTCCAGCATAAAGGTTAGATGAATTAGCTGGGTCTATAACAAATGCATTTACAGGTATGTCAGGAATTCCACTTCCTGCAGCAACCCAAGTTGGAGCTGTATTACTTAGATTTGTTGTCTTCCAAATATGTTCACCTGCATTAACACCAAAACCAGCAAAAGTAACGTAAGCAATATCTGAGTTTGCAGGATCTATCACCGTTCTCGAAACATAGTTTGGAGGAAAAGAGATACTTGTAACATTATCTAATGGATTTGCTCCGGTTACAGTTCTGTATACTCTTCCATTTCTTAAACCAATAATTCTTACATTGTCATTTTATGGGGATATTCCAATAGCCGTGATAGGAACTCCAGAAACAATTGGTTCTTGACTAACTTTTAACATGGTTGTTCCTTGATCAACAGATCGGTAAAGTACATCGGAACCAAAATAAAGAGTATTTGGATTCCCGGGACCTAGTGCCATTGGTGCATAAAAAAGAATAGCTGATGCAGCACAAGTCATTCCATTAAGAGTGATACCACTAAAACCGCAGCCAAAATATGGCCACAATCCATCACCAGCAGCTGACGGTGTTAATACTCTTGCAAAAGCCATTGCATTAGTTTGATTAAAATAAGTATGATACATTGTTACGTTTGTAGTATTTACAGCATTTTGGTCTATAAGAGAATAACCACCATCACCAAAATCAATACGAGACCAAATAGCACCTGGATTATAGTATTGTGTTCCATTATCTTGAGTACCGCCAATTGTAAAATTTGGATCTGTTGGATGAACAGCAATACTTTGATATTGCATGGCACTAAAACCAGCAGTATTTATGCTAGTCCAAGTCACTCCACCATCATTAGATTTGAATATACCCCCATCACAACCTAAATAGACTCTATTCGTATCAGAAGGGGCCATTTCAATTGCGTGAACATCTGCATGCAAACCAACTGCACTAGGTAAAAAAGTAGTTCCACCATCTAAAGATATTTGATATAATCCGTTGCCTGCAGAACCACCTAACAATATTTTATTTGAATTATTTGGATGTAATTTTACTGCAATATCGTAAAAACATTGGCCACCACAGTATCCTACTCCACCACCCAATGGTGCTGACCATGTGGCACCGCCATCAGTCGATTTTCGAATACGACCTGCAGTACTGCCACTTCCTTCACCTGTTGCAGCAATAACTGTAACAACCGATCCAACTTTATTTATTGATAATTCGCCTCTTGAAAAAGAAGTAGTTGTTGTTAAGACATGCGTGAAAGTGGGAGTTGCTGCCAAAGCATTTACGGTTTTATATATTCCTCCATCGCCGGCAAAATTATCTCCATAAACCCAACATATAATGTTATTAATATTTCCAGGTTCAAAAACCATATCTGTTATAGATCGATTTCCAGAAACATCCGGTGATAAACTTCCAGCAGTAGTAACAGTTAGTTTTTTGAAATGAAATTGAGCCAAGAGGATCCGTTGCATTTGTTGATCTATATATTCCTCTTAATGCCAGTGGGGGTACAGTTGTGGATAAACCATTACCACCAATTCCGCCAATACCTAAAGTTGTACAAACAAAAATAGTAGCGGGGTCAGTTGGGTGAACAAGAATTTTTGCAATGCTCCTTCCAGTAAAAGCTGTCGTTCCTGCTATTCCAGTGGTTACCAAGGGATTTATTGGACCGGTTAAAACTGGTGTTGTGCTAGCATTGTCAACTCTATATAAGCCGACACCAAAATAACTATCAGCTGAAAGATTTGATTCTCCTGTTCCTACATATAGAATTGTTGGATTAGATGGTGAAAGTGCTAAAGCTCCAATAGCTAATGATTGAGCATCATCAAAAATTGCAGTCCAGGTAGCACCCCCATCTTTGGTTCGATAAACACCACCTTGTGCAGTTCCCACATATGCTATATCTGGATCGTTTGGGTCAATAGCAATGGAAGTAGTTCTTCCATTAACAGGAGTAGTAGTTATAGTTGTTTGACCATTTGGAATAGGATCAGGTCCAATATTAACCCAACCAGAGACCTGTTGCTGCCCACCCAGATTTGTTAAGTTTATTTGCATTTTCTTGTATTTGCTTTTCCATTTCTTGAATTGCTTTTACTCTTGGATTATATGGTAAATCAATTGCACTTTCATGAAAAGCTTCAAAATACTGGCTTCTTAATCTCAGATACTCTTCTTTTGATATAGTTCCTTCTGCAAAGGGGGGTATATCAGACTCTCCTTCCTCATAAGAAGATGTATTTTGATTTACAGTTTGAGCATTAATTTCCACGTTGCTAAACAGAAGTGAAAGAAATAATATGGCTATAAAAGAATGTAATGCGGTTTTTTTCAAGTTCCCTCCATAAATTATTGATTGTAATAAAAGATAAAAAATCTTTTATTGAACAAATGTAATACATAATTCAGGGAATTTTTGTGATCTCAGACACTGTGTCTGGAAAAATTATTTGGTAGGAATTCTATTTCGCAACATTCACCTCTCCACACCTAGGACATTTAACTTTATTTGATTTTAACGTTGGAGGAACTTTTATGGTTACACCGCATTTACAGTTATAAAAATTATAGCCATTAACGCCCATAACAATATTTCCAAGTTTACGATGTTCTTCCTTCTTTGTTAAAGCTGGTGCTGGAATCATACCGCCTAAAATTGGAATATCCTTAAGAGTTTTCAATCCAGAAGGGGGAATAATTTGTTCATTATTATTTTTTACTTTGTTGTAAACAGTCTGATAATCTGCAAAATCGACTCCATGCATCATGCCTCTTAATATACTTATTCTCTCAGTTATTGGTGGGTGAGTGCTGCTTAAATTCTCAATTTGCATTCCGGTTTTCTTTAACGGATTAACAATGTACATTCCGGCAGTAGCTTTATTCGCTGATTTAAGATTAAATCTATTTTGGGAAAGTTTTTCTAGCGCAGAAGCCAATCCTTCTGGATAACGAGTGAGTCTTACACCACTTGCATCAGCTAAATATTCACGTTTTCTTGAGATTGCAAAGTATAATAATCTTGCTAAAATTGGTGCTAGTATTGCAAGCACAAGGGAGAATACCATTATAATTATTTGTTCGTTTCCACCACCGGATGATTTATTTTTATACCTGTTAAGAGAACCTCCTCCACCTAATCCCATCCATTGACCGCGTAAAAATATTTCAGAAATAATAACGATCGCACCAAGCATTATTCCAGCGAAGGTCATAAATAATACATCCCTATTAATAATATGAGCAATTTCGTGAGCAATAACTCCTTGCAATTCATCTCTGTTAAGCTGGCTCAACAATCCTGCGGTAACAGCAACAACACTATCCTCTGGTTTCCTGCCAGTGGCAAATGCATTTGGTGCTTCTTCATTTACAATAAATATTTTTGGCATTTTGGGAAGATTTGCGGCAATTGACATTTCTTCAACAATATTAAAAAGTTGGGGATGAACTTCTTTTGTAACTTCCTTTGCATTACTAAGGGAAAGTATTATTGAGCTTCCAGCAAAATAACTAATAAGCGAAAGAACACTCCAGATTATGAGAGCAATGAAAACTCCAAATGGACCAGCTTCGCTCCCTAAAAAAGAAACACCAAAGAAATAACCCAAAAGAATTAGAATTATTCCCATACCAATAAAGAGTAATATTGACCTTCGTCTATTTGCTTGAATTAATTCCCACATAAAAAACCAATTAAAGTGAACTAAAGTATTTAAAATGCCTAAAAATAAATTACTTAAAATTAGTTTTGACTTTTTAATTTAGAACCAATTGTTGTAAATAATGCTAATAATTCCGAGCTTTCATTAATTTCAAATTCCATTTCATCCTTTTTTAACCATTTTAAAGCTAAAATTATTTCCAACCAATATTGTGTTTCGCTAGATTCACTTTCACAAATCTTTATCTTAATTCTTAAAATCAGCTTTACTTCTCGATCTGTTTGCTTCCCTGTAATTTGCACCAAGCTCGAAGTTCCAGATTTAGTAAGCTGATTTTTAAAGCAAAGTTTAATGTCCTCTTTTCTAATTTTTTAGCATATTCTTTATTATTCATATCAATAAAATAATAGTTCTAATTTCCAATTTATAAATTTAGGCACGCTAGGCACTTTATGAACTTTAATAAATTAAAACTTTACTTTTGGTACATCTCTTTCAGCTTCTACTTCAATTTCAAAGAATTCTTCTTTTGTAAATTGGAACATTCCAGCTAAAATATTAGAAGGAAACATTTCAATTTTATTGTTATAGAATAAAACTTGATCGTTATAGCTTTGACGAGCAAACGAAATTTTATTTTCTGTTGAAGTCAGTTCTTCTTGCAAAGCCAAGAAGTTCTGATTTGCTTTTAGATCAGGATAATTTTCTACAACAAGATTAAATCTCTGAAGAGCCCCACTCAATTCAGATTCAGCTTTTGATTTATCACCAACCGATGATGCATCAACAGCGGCACTTCTTGCCTTGGTTATATTTTCAAGGGTATCGCGTTCATGAGTCATATAACCTTTAACGGTTTCGATCAAGTTTGGTATCAAATCATGTCTTCGTTTAAGTTGAACATCAATCTGTGACCAAGCATTTTTTACTTGATTACGTAAACGAACTAATGCGTTATAAATTGAAACTGCATACATTGCAACTACAGCAATGATAATAACAAAAATTAAAAATGCACTCATTTTTCCTCCGGGTTAATTATATTTTAAAATTCTTGTCATGCTTCAACACCGCTTCATAGGGAGAAGCATTTGTGAACCATTGTCAATTAGATTCTTCTTCCGATTAGAAAACATCGGAATCAGAATGACAATAATCAATTCTCCGTTCTAGTTTTAATTTTTTCTCTATACATATCTTCAAGAATATTAATAATTTTATTCTCTTTATTAACAGAACCTTCTTTAATCACTTCAAGTATCTCTCCCTTATCAAACCATAATCCATGTCCATACTTACACTCATCAAGAACAATATCTTTATCATCACTGACTAATGTTTTGTCCATTTTTTTATTACAAATAGGGCATTTTCGTTTTTTTTCTTTTCCAACTTTAGTTTTTGAAAAAGAATTAAATAGTTCTTTTTTGGCTGAAGAATCCTCAAGCAGTAATTGTAGTTCACCATCATCCAACCAAATTCCTTCGCAGTTAGTGCAGTAATCGGTTTCAATTTCCTCAAACTCAAGAACTATCATTGGATGTTTACAGCTAGGACAATACATATATAACTTTATCCTTTATTATTATGTAAATATAATAAATTTGGAATAAGAGAAGAGATTATCTTAGAACTATTTTTTTTCATATCTTTGTGCTTATGTAAACAATAATTAGAAAGATCTTGTAAATGAAATTAAATAAACATCAAAGAGAGTTTAAAGATACAGTTGAAAAAGAAAAAGTTGAGCTTGGTAGAAGACCGGATTGGCTAAAGGTACGTTTACCATCAGGAGATAATTATAGAGAGGTTCTCTCTATGATGAGGAAATCTAAATTAAATACAGTTTGCGAGGAAGCTAAATGTCCTAACCTTGCAGAATGCTGGAACAATAGAACTGCAACCTACATGATTCTTGGCGATACGTGCACAAGAACTTGTGGTTTCTGTGATGTTAAAACTGGGAAACCAACCTTTCTTGATTTTGATGAGCCAAGCCGAGTTGCCCAATCAGTTGTGGATTTAGGGTTAAAACATGTAGTTATAACTTCAGTAAATAGAGATGAACTGAAAGACGGTGGGGCAATAATATTTTCAAAAACAATTGAGCTAATTAGAAAAAATAGCCCAGAATGTACAATTGAAATTCTAATTCCAGACTTTCAGGGTGATGAATCAGCATTTGAAATAATTATGCAAAATCCACCAGATATTTTAAACCATAATTTAGAAACAGTCCCAAGATTATACCATGCTGTTCGTCCACAAGCAAATTTTCAAAGAAGTTTAGATTTGATCAAATGGTTTAAAACAAGAGGGCTAAAAACTAAAAGTGGAATTATGGTTGGAATTGGTGAAAAAATGGAAGAAGTTTTAGACCTAATGAAAGTCCTAAAAAACCACGATTGTGATATCATGACTATTGGTCAATATTTACAACCTACAAAAACTCATTTACCAGTAGATAGATATGTTACTCTTGAAGAATTCGCCTTATATAAAGAAACCGGAATTAAAATTGGTTTTAAAGCTGTGGAATCTGGTCCACTTGTAAGAAGTTCTTATCATGCAGAAAAGCATGTTTAGTTCTTTTTGTTCTCAAAAATCAGTTTGATTTTTCTGAAATAGGTTCTACTCAATGGAAGCTTGGTTTTGTTCTTCAACTCTATTTCATACTGACTACCGGAATATGTATATATCCGTTCAACAAAATCCATATTTGCGATATACGAACGGTGAACACGTTCAAAATTATCAGGTAATATTTTAATTATTTTGTCTAATGTTAAATGATGTAATTTTTTTGAACCATTCTCCAAAATAATTTCTGAATAGCGATCTGCAGGTTGAAAATATAAAATTCCATCAAGTAATACTGTTTCAACTTTGTTACCACTTTTTACGAACAAATTTTTAGCTTTAATTGAACTTCTGCTTCTTGAAAAAAACCTATCTAAGGCTTTATTCAGTCGCTCCTCGAAAATTGGTTTTGGAATAAAATCTAAAACTCCAATTTCAAAAGCTTCAAGAGCTCTATCAGTATATGCTGAAACAACTATTGTTAAAAATGTTTGTGACACCAATTCTTTCAAAAGTGAAAAACCATCTCCATTATTTAGATTTAGGTCAAGGAAAATTAAATCAAAATTTTCCTTTGAAATAATGGTTGCGGCTTCATCCAATGATTGAGCAAAATGCAAATTAAAGTTTTTTGCTTTTTCATGTTTAAGGATGAGTTTTTTTAATCTTAACGCCGAACTTTTTTCGTCTTCAATTATTAACGCTTTCATATTTATTAATAGTTAAGTATACAATTCACGAGTATATTTCAATTATTGTTATCCACAATTTATCATTGCCAGAATATGATAAATTCCAATTTTTACCATAGCTTTCTGTTAATCTTGACTTAATATATTTTATTCCATTACCATCAATTATTTCATTTCTAATCTTAAGGTTATCAAAAACTTCTCGTTCTTGCTCATCCGAAATTTCACAAAATTCACCTAAATAATCAACAGATATTCTAAATATGGTACTATTCGGTTCATTTTTTTCATCAATAAAAAAACAGATGGAATTTGAGTTAGTAGAATTATGAGTTATTCCATTTTCAATTAGAGTATGGAAAATAGCTGGAGGAATATCCATGGTAATATTTTGAATATTGTGTTTTAAAGTAAATTTCCGGTGTTGCCTAAACTCCATTATTTTAAGATGATTATTGCACATTTCTAACTCATCTTTAACAGATATAAATTTTTTATCGGAATAAGTTAAAAATAATCTAAATTCATTAGAAAGGTTTTGAATAAATCTTAAACCTTGTTTCGGACTTTCTTCAATCCATTCTAGAACTGCGTTTAAAGAGTTCATTATGTAATGAGGTTGAATTATTTTTTTTAACATTTCTGTTTCTAATCTTGTTGTTCTCAGTTTTGCCAATGACAACTCTAGTTTTTGTTGATCCTCATTTCTTAAGTAAATCAAGCTTATATAAAATAGCAGAATTATAAAAGGGAGGTTAATTAAACTAATGTTCATACCTGAATTTAGAAATATTAGTATAACTATCAAAAAAGCAATTGAATAGATTTTTATGAAAGATTTTTTTTCATAATAAAAAAAGACTATTAAAAATGGCGGTAAAAAGCCAAATGTTAAATAATAATATTTACCTAATTCCAAGAAATAACTAACTGAAAGAATTGAGCATATTAAAAGTAAATACAACTTTCCATTTTTTACTTTATTGAATTCAACAAAGAAAACGGAGAATGAAAATAGGGTAAGATAAACTAATATGTTTATTAAATTCTCACCGAGATAACTATATGAGTAACTGGCGAAGCCCGAAAAAAATAAATATTCTATAAACAAGCTTACAACCATTAAAAAAGCAATCAACGATAAAAATGCTGTTACTAAGAATGAAGAATACGTTTTAAAAAATTTGATTAAAATAAATAATAAAACCAGGTATACAATCATTAAAAATATTAAATAACCAAAAACTTGATATTCTGTTTTTTTTATTTGCAAAGGATCTGCAATCGACAGATACGCAAAATTTAATGGACTTTCATCATCAAATTTTGCTCTTATTGCAAGAACATTTTTATCGAGGAATACTAAGGAATTGTTTAATGAATAGGATTCCGAATAATTTCCTTTGGATGTGATTTCATTAAAATTTCCTTTAAAATTTTGTCCTAACTTTACTCCATTCCAATAAACTTCATAATCAGCTGATATATCAAGAAGTAAAGCAAGGTCTTTGTAATTAGATACATCTGCAGTCAAAAAAATATTTGTTCTTATCCAACAAAACTCATTTTCAGTTTCAAGGTAATCGTTAAACAAAATTTGCCAGGCTGAATCATTATAGTTTGGATCTTTCCAGGAGAGTGAATCGCCATAAGTATATTTATAAGGTGATTTTTGAAAAAAGGAATTTTGTGAAAATAAATCTTGTGAAATGAATAATAGAACGATAACCAAAAGAAAAAAGTTATTTTTGCTTCTCATATAGTTAAAATATTTTTAAAGTGGACAATAAAGTAGCATTTTAATTGTAATTTATTTGATAAAAATAGCAGAAATATAACCGGTTTGTAAAAATAAATGAGCAGTTCAGAGCCAATTATGAGCAGTTCATAACAATTAATTAAAACAAAGTGTTACTCGTCACTATTTTATGTATCTAATATTTAAATATTAAAATTGATAATTAATAGTTATAGTAATTAGTTTTTAACGAATCTTTAACTTACGAATTTGCTTTCATCCTTATAGAATCGAAGTCACTTATAATGATATAAATCGTATACGTTGTGATTCTTTATTCCTCCGGTCTGATGGTAAAAGCAGATTTAGAATTATTGGAGAAATTAGAATAACAATTTTGTAGAACATGATTTTTTTTAAGAAAAACCTAAATTGCATATTTTCACAATTTGAAAACGAGAAATTATAACTAACAAACACGGCAAACACAACAACACGTGATTCATCGTTTTGTTATTTTAAGAAATAGCTGATATAATTAAAAAGAATATAAACCAATTAAAATAAAAAAAAATATTTACATCAATTAAACAGGAGTAGAAATGAAATTTAAAAAAATACTTTTTATTCTTCCACTAATTCTTGGTTACCTGATATTCAATTTTTATAGTGAATATAGTACCAATAGGAATTATGAAGAAGCAGTTGCAGCTAGAGCTAAAAGGAAAATGGTTAAAACTGAAAGTGCGATTGAAAGAGCAAATTGGGAATTTATGATGCTGCGTGATCCCCAAACAAATGAAATACCAAGAGGTATTTTTGCTATGGGACAAGACTTTGCAAAACTTCCCCAAGAGAAGTGAAAAAGTTGTATTTAAAACCGGATCTGCTCAAAATGCACAAACCATTACTTGGCAAGAAAGGGGACCAAATAATCTTGGTGGACGCACACGTGCTTTTGCGGCTGATTCAAGAAATGCTAGTATTCTTTTAGCTGGAGGAGTTTCCGGTGGAATATGGCGTTCAACAAATGGTGGTACAAATTGGGCACAACAAACTACTCTAACGCAATTGCCTACAATAAGTTGTATTGTTCAAGACCCAAGAAGTGGACATAAAGATACTTGGTATGCCGGAACTGGTGAACAAAGTACATCTAGTGATGGTCGGTGGCGGAGCCAGTTATTTTGGTAATGGAATTTATAAATCTGAAGATAATGGTGTTACTTGGTTACCTAAAGCAAATGGTGGCAACGTATATACTTGGGATAATGACTGGGAATATGTTAATAGTATTGGAATCTCACCTTCAGATGGGACAATCTTTGCGGCTGTAAATAGCTCTATTTTAAGGAGTACTGATGGTGGAACGACTTGGGAAAGAGTTTTGGGTACTGGTGATCAATTAAAAAGATCAGAGTTAACTGTCAATAGTGCAGGTCATATTTATGCTTCAATATCATCAGACGCAACTAATCCTGGAATTTATAAATCAACAACTGGTGGTGCGCTTGGAAGTTGGACAAGTATTACTCCTGCTGGTTTTCCAACTACTTATGAAAGAGTGGTTCTTGCACATGCGCCAAGCGATAATAATATAGTTTATTTATATGCATATTCTGAAGGATTTGGAAAATTTCCACCAGCCGAACCAAAAAAAGCAACTGGTTTTTGGAAGTATGATGCATCTGGTGGTTCATGGGTTGATAGATCAGCTAATTTACCAACATTTTTAAAGATTCCGGTATTGATTCACAAGAAGGATATAATCTATTTGTTATAGTTCATCCAACTGATCCTAATTTTGTTATAATTGGCGGTACAAATCTATATAGATCAGCAGATGCTTTTGCAACAGCCTCTACAATAACATCAGTAAATTGGATTGGCGGTTATGCTATTGTAAATGATGTTTCACAATATGCACAACATCATGCTGATCAGCATAGCGGATTTTTTGAACCGGGGAACCCGTCAGTATATTACTCAGGTCATGATGGTGGACTTTCAAAATCAACAACTGATATAACAAATACCGGCACTGCAGTGGTATGGACTGATATTGATAATACATATAATGTTGCACAATTCTATACAATTTCTATTGCTCCAGAGGGCAATAGTGGTTTTATGTCAGGTGGTTTGCAGGATAATGGTGTTCGTTATACTTCAATAAGTGGAAGTAAGGTAAACTGGAATGAATGGCCTGGTGGAGGTGATGGAGCATTTTCAGATGTTGCTCCACTAGGTGATGATCGAGTATATACAGAAACACAGAATGGAGAAATTGCTGCTTTTACTAGATCTGCAGTCTATCAGGGTAGTCTAAAACCTTTTGGTTCAACCAATCCATTGTTCATTAATCCATTTATTCTTGATCATAATAATTCAAGTTTGTTGTATTACGGAGCTGGAAATTCTGCAGGTACTTCCGGAATATGGCGTAATACTAATCCTATCACCGCTGGTAGTTATGTGACCCAGCTACACCAACAGGTTGGATGTATATTTCGCAAATACCAATAGCTGATGGACAAACTTCTGCAATTGATGTATCTTATACAAATTCTGCAAACGTAGTTTATTTTGGAACGAGTAAAGGAAAAGTTTATAGAATTACAAATGCAAACACTGCGAGTCTTGCTACCCCTGATCCTTTAACAGCATTGCCTGCAAGCGGATATGTGAGTGGAATTGCTATTGATCCTTTAAATTCAGATAATGTAATGGTTGTTTTAAGTAATTATTCTATAGAAAGTGTTTTTTATACCTCAGATGGCGGTAGTACATGGGCAGCGGTTGGTGGAAATCTTGAGACGTTAGCTGGTCCATCCGTAAGATCATGCGAAATTTTTCAAGTTTCGGGTGTAACTCATTATTTTGTTGGAACAAGTATTGGGCTTTATTATACACTTTCTCCAACTGTTGGGACTACATGGACACAAGAAGCTTCATCGACAATTGGAAATGCTATTTGTGCTTCACTTGATTGGAGATCAGATGCGGGAACAATTTTAAAACCGTTTCTACAAATGGAATAAATGCAGTAACCGCTGTTTCGTTAGCTGTTGGAACACATGGAAGAGGGGTATTTCAAGGAACAATAGATGCCCCACTACCGGTTGAACTTGTTGCTTTTGCTGGAATCTATACGGTAACTCCGTTGAATTACAATGGCAAACTGCTACAGAAGTAAATAATTATGGTTTCGAAATTCAGCGAAAAAGCTCATCTAATAAATGAATGGGAAAAGATTGGGTTTGTTTCAGGTTCTGGAAATAGTAATTCAACGAAAAATTATTCATTTG
This sequence comes from uncultured Ignavibacteriales bacterium, assembly GCA_963704835.1. GTDB lineage: Bacteria > Bacteroidota > Ignavibacteria > Ignavibacteriales > Melioribacteraceae. The sequence goes on from CAVPHW010000016.1 coordinate 13,051, forward strand.
CTGATAATAGTTTGCTTGGCGGTGAGAAATTTTATTATAGACTAAAACAAATTGATATTGATGGTAAGTTTGAATATTCAAGCACAGTTGAAATTTCAGTTGTTATTGCTGGATATGAATTGACACAAAACTATCCTAATCCGTTCAATCCATCAACAAAAATTAGTTATGTATTCCTGAAAACTCTGATGTAAAGTTAGAGATTTATGAGTATTGTCAGGAGAGTTAATAACTCAATTAGTGAACACTAAACAAAATGCTGGCAAGTATTCATTTGAATTCAATTCAAAGAACTTTAGAATCTTAGTTCCGGAATTTACTTTTACAGAATTAATGCTCGAGGTATTTCTGGTAAGAATTTTATTCAAACTAAAAAAATGATGTTAGTAAAATAATTAAATATCCCCCTTGGGTGGCTTGATATTCGGTCGCCCTTTTTTTTGTAAAAAAATAGAGACCTCTGAATTATTCCCCAAAAGTCATTCTGATCCCGATTTTCTTTATCGGGAGAAAATTCCTTTTTAATTCAAAATAGAGATGTTTCGTTTTACTCAACATGACAAATTTGAAATTTCAATAGTCTCAAATAATAAATGCAACTATAGAAGATATTGTATATTCTAATTATACAAGCCCGACTTGAAATTGAGAAATTCCTAAGAGTAATATATTCTTTATTTCTCATTTAGTTAAAATAATATAAAGTGGACAATAAAGTAGCTTTTAATTACAATTTATTTGACAAAAATAGCAGAAATATAATCGGTTTGTAAAAATAAATGAGTAGTTAAGAACCTATTGTGAGCAGATCAGTACAAATATTTAATATGTAGTGTTGCTCGTCACTTTTTTATGAATCAAATATAACGAAATTAAAAAGTGAATAAACTAAAATTTGGATTTTAGCAACATTGTCTGTTTTGTAAAGATATGAAATATTTGTAGCACTCAAATTCTACTATTTTAGGGTGCTTTGCTTCCACTCAAAAGAGCAAAAATTTTCAATTGTGTTAATTTGGCTTATTCAAAAATTACCAAAAAAAGTATTGGGGAGTTAATGGGGATAAGCATTTTACAGCAAATTAAGAGCAGTTGGTAACATTCAATTATGAAGCTGTGATCTTAATCACTGAATTTAATTTTTAAATAAGTTAGCTTGTCTTTAGTTGGGAAATAGTTTAAAATGACAAGTGGTATTTTTACAAATAAATGAAGTGCTAGGTTATACAAATTAACATTCTTATCAATAAATAAGGGGTCATATGAAAAAACAATTTACAAAATTAGTAATAATAACTTTAGCATTAGTGCTGGGTTATTCAAATACATTGCTTGGTCAAAAGTTGTTGCCTAAGCAAACGGAGCGTTCCAAAACATTATACGAGCAGCAAAAAGAATTTAATGAAAAGTGGGATAAATACAATGTAGACAATGGTTTCTACATGGAAAATGGAGAAAAGAAAAAAGCTCCAGGCTGGAAAATTTTTAAACGAAATGAATATTATTGGCAGCAAAGAATAGATCTTAATACTGGAGAATTTCCTAAAACTACTGCTGTAGATGAATATGAAAAAGTAAAAAATTCTTTAAAGAAAACCAATTTTACATCAGCATGGACAAGTTTAGGAACAAACAGTTCAGCAGGCGGTTATGCCGGAATTGGAAGAATTAACTGTATTACATTTCATCCAACAGATGCAAATACAATTTGGGTGGGTACACCTGCCGGAGGTATTTGGAAAACTACTAATGGATGGCAACACCTACTTGGACAATACTTAATAATAATGAGTTAGTTATTGGGGTTAGTGTAATAGTTGTTGATCCAACAAATACAAATATTATTTATATCGCAACTGGTGACCGTGATGGTGGGAGTTTATGGTCACTAAGCGGTGGTCAAGGTGCTGATAATAGTAGTATTGGTATTCTTAAATCTACTAATGGTGGTGCAACTTGGGCTACTACAGGACTAACTTATACAACTAGTGAAGGTAAAATAGTTTATGACCTTATCATGGATCCAACAGATCATTTAAAGCTTATTGCCTCAACTTCAGATGGAGATTTGTGAAATCTATCGATGGTGGTGCAAGTTGGACAAAAAAACCTGAATTGCTCTTATGCGATCTGGAATTTAAACCGGTAATTCAAACTATTGTTTATGGCTCATCACGAAACTTTGGTGATTCATATTTTCAATTTCGATCTATTAATAATGGTGATTCTTGGACATTTGACGAATCTTTTGGGCGGACGGAATGCGTGGCGAACTTGCAGTAACTGCGGTAAATCCGGAAGTTGTATATTTACTTGTCGCTAATAGTACTGGTGGTGTTTTGGTGTTTTAAATCAACTGATAGTGGGGTAAGTTTTTTAGCTGTTAATAATAACAATTTAACTCAACCGGATATGTTAGGGTATTATACGGATGGTAGAGCCCTGCAACAGGCCAAGGAAGTTATGATTTGTGTATAGCTGTTTCATCCGACAGATGAAAATACGGTTTTTATTGGTGGAATAACATACGTGGAAATCAATGATGGAGGTATAACTTGGGCTGCAATAAACAACTGGACTGGTCATTCATCATATAATATTAGTGGTGTTGCAACAGTACATGCAGATAAACATGCTCTTAGAGTTTCAAACTGGTACAACTCTTATTTGAAGGAAACGACGGCGGCATCTATAAAACTACAAATGGCGGAACAACGTGGTCCGACCTCTCAAATGGGTTAGTAATTAGCCAGCTATACAGAATTGGTGTTTCTCAAACTGTTGCTAACAAAACAATGGCAGGTTTGCAGGATAATGGTTCAAAATTATTAAATGGAGCAACTTGGTCGGACGTAACTGGTGGTGATGGAATGGAATGTATTATTGATTATTCTGATGCCAACTATATGTACGGTACATATACAGAAGGTAAAATATATCTGAAGTACTAGATGGAGCTAGTTTCCCCAATCCTGCATATAACTGCCAATATTACCGGCGGGCAACCTGCCGGAGCTTGGGTAACACCTTATGTTATTCATCCAACAGCATCAGCAACACTTTTTGTTGGATTTGATAAAGTATGGAAAACTACAGATAGAGGAGTTTCTACAATTAATTGGACGCCCGCTTCTCAAGTTTTGAGCGGAACTACTAAATTAAGATCTTTAGCAATTGCACCTTCTGACGGAAATGTTTTATATGCAGCTGATCAAACAAATATGTGGAAAACAACGGATGGTGGTGCGACAAACTGGAGCACGATTACATTGCCAGCTCTTGCTAATAGCATCACTTACATTGCCGTTCATGCTACGAACCCAAATATTGTTTGGTTTACGGTCGGTGGTTTTACTGCTGGACAAAAAGTATTTCAATCAATAGATGGCGGAGCAAATTGGACTCAATATTTCAGGTGCTCTCCCAAATTTACCAATAATGAGCATTGTTCATTATAAAAAGAATACTGCCAAAAATGTTCTATTTGTTAGCACAGATTTGGGTGTTTATGTAAGTGAGCAAGCTTTGCCTGTTACAAATCAGCACTTTCAAAAACGAATGCATCTGATTGGTCTCAATACAACACTGGCTTACCAAATGTAGTTGTTCCCGAGATTGAAATCTATTATGCTCCTACTGGCCCTGATAAATTAAGAGCCGGAACATTTGGACGTGGATTATGGGAAACAGATATTGATGCTGCTTTACCGGTTGAGCTAACATCTTTTGCTGCAAATTCAGTTGAAGGTAATAAAGTTTCATTAAATTGGGAAACTGCTACAGAAGTAAATAATTATGGTTTTGAAATTGAAAGAAAAAGTGTAACTCAGATTGCTAAGCAATCTGAGCAACGAAGTATGGAATAAAGTTGGATTTATTGAAGGACATGGAAATAGCAATTCACCAAAACAATATTCATTTGTTGATGAAAAAGTAATTGGTGGAAGTAATTTTGCATACAGACTAAAACAAATTGATATTGATGGATCATATGAGTATTCTGATGTGGTTGAAGTAAAAGTTATTCCAACAAAATTTGTACTTCAGCAAAATTATCCTAATCCATTTAACCCAACAACCAAAATTAATTATTCGGTACCAGTCAAGATCTCTTGTTTCTTTAACAGTTTTTGATGTGTTAGGAAAGGAAGTAGTTAAACTTGTAAATCAAGTTCAGGAAGCCGGCGTTTATGAGGCAAGTTTTGATGCAAGCAGATTGACAAGTGGAATATACTTCTATAGTTTACATTCAGAAAATTTTACTCAAACCAAAAAAATGATGTTAGTAAAATAATTTTTTTCTTTGGGCGACCGAGTAATTGGTCGCCCTTTTATATATAAGGTGATTAAAAAATGAAAAAAGAAATTTTAGAAGATTATGAAGACTCAGATTATACAAAATCCAACTTAGAAATTGAAAAATTGTACAAGAGAAAAAAAAATAAATTTTATGGATTAGCAATATTTTATGTTGTTCTTATTGTTACTTCTATTGTTGTTGTTTAGGTACTTTTAATAATTCAGCCTAAAATTTTCTTAATTGATATGAATCAATATTCAATTCTTAAAACAATGTTAGATTATTTAATATCCTCAATTGGGCTTATTATTTTTGCACCCTTTTTTCTTATTTATGCGTTCTACCTAATCATTTTCAAAAAAACCTCTCCAATTATAGTGCAAAGTAGAGGAATAGGTTTACTAGGTGAAAAAGTAAAGATATTTAAACTTAGAACAATGAAAAAAGAGCCGGAAGTTTTTTTTGAAAAAGGAAAAACTTTAAGACGGAAAGCATCCCCCGATCAATTCTTACCAATGGGTCGATTCTTTAGAAAAACTGGAATTGATGAAATACCACAATTACTTAATGTTTTAGCGGGTAAAATGAGTATAATTGGACCTAGACCGTTGATGGTTGAAGACTTGGAGAGGATGGAAGAATTTAGTAGTGAGTTTTCTAAATTAAGAAACGGTCTAACAAGTAAACCTGGAATTTCCGGTCTATGGCAATTAGAAAGAAGTGGTGAATTATCATTCAACGAATTATTAAGCTTAGATCTTAAATACGAGACCAAAAAGAACACCAAAATGGAAATTCATTTACTTTTTAAAACAATAATTAAAATGCTAAAAAGGGATCATTCAGATTCAATTGATGAGAATAGATCAAAAATATTGAATGCAAAAATTGCGGAAGGAATTCATGGATGCTCTCTAAACTATTGACATTATTATTTGTATTTATCACATTTAATATATTACTAAGTCAGACATCAAAGCAAAAATGTTTAACAAATATAGTTAGAGAAACCAAGGTTGAAAATAATTCTGCTTTAATTTTAGAATATAATAGAATTGAACAATTTACCCAAAATTGGATTTCTGAAAATAAAAATATTCTCAAGAAGACAAATACTGTAGTTCAAATTCCGGTTGTAGTTCACATTATTTGGAGAGAAGATAGTGAAAACATATCGGACGAACAAATTCGATCACAAATAACTGTTTTGAATGAGGATTTTAGAAAACTAAACAAAAATTTTTCAAATACCCCACCTGCGTTTCAAGCTGTTTCTGCTGATATAGAAATGGAATTTAAATTATCAATTCAAGATCCAGATGGTAATCCAACAAATGGAATTACCAGAACACAAACTACAGTTGATGATATTGCTGCTGGGACTGATTATTTTAAAACAGCAAGAGGCGGAAAAGATCCTTGGGATCAAAAAAGCTATCTAAATTTTTGGATTTGTGATGTTGGCGAGGAAGGACTTTTAGGTTTTGCCACATTTCCTTCGGATAATGATCCTGGTGATGGCGTTGTAATTCCCTCTAATTATTTTGGTATTACCGGAACAGCGGCAAATTCTTCACCAAATAATTTAGGTAGAACAGCTACTCATGAAGTCGGTCATTATTTTAATCTCGAACATATTTGGGGACCTGAAGAATCTGGCTGTGTAGATGATGATTCTGTAGAAGATACACCTAAACAAGATTTTGATAGTGAAGGGTGCAACAACACTTTTCCCTTGTTGGATGCTTGTACGCCTGTTGGGAATGGAATTATGTTCATGAATTATATGGACTATACTGATGATGCCTGTATGACAATGTTTACAAATGGACAAAAAATGAGAATGTTAGCTGCATTAAATGGACCCAGAAAGGGTTTATTAACTTCCAGAGGATTATCTGAAGTTACCTCAGTGGAAGAAACTGCTGCAATCGGAAATGTGGTTTCTTTTTATCCTAATCCTGCTAATAATGTGCTTTATGTTCATTCAAGTCGCGGAAATAATTTAGGTATTCGTATCTTTAATATTCTTGGAGAGGTTGTCTATTCGAACAAAAATATTAGCTCAAATGCCGGAATTAACATTTCGACTATAAAAACTGGGGTTTATTTTGTTGAATCAAATATTAGTGGAAAGATTAATTTTAAAAAAATACTAATTTCTAAATGATAACTACAATGGGAATTTTTTGAAAAAAATATTCTTGTATATAAGTTTAATTACTTTAGTTTCTTGTTCTTGCTTTAAAAGTGAAGATACTATTGCGGTTTATTATTCTAAATCAAAATGTTTTGGAAAATGTTCGGTGTTTAACCTAACAATTTATGATAGCGGTAATGCAATTTATGAAGGAGTGAATAACGTTTCTAATATTGGAAAATATTCATTTATTCTAACAGGTAATGAACTTGATGATATCAAGAGGGTATTTGTTGAAAATAAGTATGATACATTAGATGATGAATATTTGGAGAATAATAAGCGTGATTTACAAAAGTATACGCTTAATTATAATTCAAAGGAGATAGTTTTTCATAAAATGAATGCTCCCTCAAATTTATCAAATATAACTGACTTTTTAGATGACAAAATTGAGGAAGGCAAGTTTATTAAATTAAAATAAATTACAACTCTTTAAGCCAACATTAACAATATCATTTCTCATTCAATACTGATTATTTCTCAAATATGGTAAGCTTACCATAAACAAAATGTCAGCAGACCCCGCCTCTTGTTATAAATAGTGTGCCTAAGTAACTTAAACTAAGTTTTAAGAAAATTTAAAATTGTGAATAATTATTGACTTTTTGGCATAGAACTTATATTTATAAAGGCATAAGAAGAAAAATTAGGAGAATTTATGGCAAAAGTTAAAGGCGATATCATAATCGATATTGAAAAATGCAAAGGATGCGAACTTTGTATTGAAGCCTGTCCTCAAGATACCCTCGAAAGATCCCGCCAGGTTAACAATAAAGGTTATCTCTATATTGTAAAAGTTACAGATAATTGCACCGGCTGTACAAACTGCGCTTTAGTTTGTCCCGAAGGTGGAATTACAGTTTATAGAAAAACTGACTCAGGTAAAAAACAAGTGGCAAAACTAGAAAATATATCTCAAGACATGAACATTGAGGTGAACGAATGAAAGAACTTAAATTAATGAAGGGTAATGAAGCATTAGCTGAAGCGGCTATTAGAGCTGGTTGTGATGCTTACTTCGGCTATCCTATCACACCTCAATCAGAAATTTTAGAATATTTAAGTAGGGAAGCTGCAGCTAGAACTGGAATGGTTGTTCTTCAAGCAGAAAGTGAAATAGCTGCTGTAAATATGGTTTATGGTGCTGCCGGAACAGGAAAGAGAATATTGACTTCTTCTTCTAGTCCTGGAATGAGTTTAATGCAAGAAGGAGTCTCATATATAGCTTGTGCAGAATTACCTTGCTTAATGGTTAATGTTGGGCGTGGTGGACCTGGTTTAGGTACAATTCAACCTGGTCAAGCCGATTATTTCCAAGCAGTTAAAGGCGGCGGTCATGGTGATTATAAACTAATTGTATTGGCTCCGGCAACAGTTCAAGAAATGGCAGACTTTGTTAAAGAAGGATTTGAGTTAGCTTTTAAGTATAGAAATCCGGTTTTAATTTTAACAGATGGTGCACTTGGTCAAATGATGGAAAAAGTTGAATTATTTCCTCAGATGGAAAGAAAATTTGAAAAACTTACCTTGGGCAATAACTGGTAAAACTGCAGATAGACCTAAAAATGTTATTACTTCGCTAAATCTTAAAGCTGAAGAAATGGAAATAATAAACCATAATCTGCAAAGAAAATATAGAGAAATTGAAAAAAATGAAATCAGATACGAAGCGATTGATTGCGAAGATGCAGATTATATTATAACTGCATTTGGCTTAGTTGCTAGAATTTGCACAAAAGCTGCTCAACTTGCAAAAGCACATGGAATTAAAGTTGGTGTAATCAGACCAATTACATTATTCCCATTCCCTTACGATGCAATTGCTGATTTAACTAAAAATGTTAAAGGTATTTTAGATGTTGAAATGAATGCCGGACAAATGGTTGAAGATGTACGTTTAGCTGTAAACGGCAAAGTTCCAGTTGAATTTTATGGAAGAATGGGAGGAGTTGTTCCTGATCCCGAAGAAATATTTAAAGTGCTTGTACAAAAATTTGAAGGAGTTGCCGTATGAATGAAAAAGCAATGTTAGATGATGATCATTTTGAGCATACTCTTCGTGCAGATCATACAACTGAACAAGTATGTTCTCCAGAAAATATTGTCTATCAAAAACCAGGTACATTAATTGATATTGATATGCACTACTGTCCGGGTTGTGGGCATGGTGTCGTACATAGATTACTCGCAGAAGTTATTGACGAAATGGGAATTCAATCAGAAGTAATTGGTGTTGCACCAGTTGGCTGCTCAGTTTTGGCGTATAATTATTTGAATATTGATATGACAGAAGCAGCTCATGGTAGAGCATCTGCTGCTGCAACCGGAATAAAAAGAGTTTTGCCAGAAAAATATGTTTTCTCTTATCAAGGTGATGGCGATCTAGCAGCAATAGGAACCGGTGAAACTATCCATACTTGTAATAGAGGTGAAAATATTTTATTCCTTTTTATTAATAATGGAATTTATGGAATGACCGGTGGTCAAATGGCACCAACAACTTTAGAAGGAATGAAATCAACAACTTCACCTTTCGGAAGGGATGTTGCAACAATGGGTGCACCATTAAAAATTACAGAATTAATTGCCCAGTTACCTGGAACCTATTATGTTACAAGGCAATCTGTACATACAGCAAACAATGTGAGAAAAGCTAAAAAAGCGATTCAAAAAGGATTTGAGTATCAAAAAGAAGGTAAAGGAACATGTTTTGTTGAAATAGTATCCAACTGTCCTTCAAATTGGAAAATGACACCAATCGAATCAAATCATTGGTTAAATGATAATATGCTTCCATTTTATCCACTAGGCGATATTAAAACACCAAACGGGAGGAAATAATTATGACTGAAGAAATTATTATTGCTGGATTTGGTGGACAAGGTGTTTTATCAATGGGAATGATACTTTGTTATTCTGGTATGATAGAAGAAAAAGAAGTTAGCTGGATGCCTTCTTACGGTCCTGAAATGAGAGGCGGAACAGCAAACTGTATGGTTATTATTAGTGATTCCAAAATTAGTTCCCCAATTATTTCAAAATATGATTCTGTTATTGCACTTAAATCAACCCTCGGTTGATAAATTTGAAAAAGCTGTAAAACCAGGTGGACTTTTACTTTATGAAGCTAATAATGTAATTCATCCACCAACAAGAAATGATATTGAAATTATTGGAATTGATGCTACCAAAGAAGCTGCAAAAATGAAAAACATAAAAATTATGAATATGATTATGCTTGGCGGATTTTTAAAGAAAAAACCAATAATTGAAATAATAAATATTTTAGAAGGATTAAAACAAGTTCTTCCAGAAAGATATCATCATTTAATTCCTCTTAATGAACAAGCAATAAAACGAGGAATGGAAATGGTTGAGGAAGCCATGCTTAGTAAAATAGTTTAATAAATTCTTATTTAAAACCCGTACATTTTGTACGGGTTTTTTTATGGTTAATTGAATTGAAAAACAGAGCTTAGGGTTGTATCTTTGTTAGTAGAATTGTAGTATTTGATACATGGAGAATATTATGGAAAAATCGAAAGACTTGAAAGTCAAAAAAAGGAAAACTAATGTTTCAAAGATCTCAATAAAAAATATACATGATTATATTGATAAAAAGTTGGATAAGCTAAGCTGGGATATGGGAGAAAGGAAATTTAGCAAAAGAGAAGAACTTTATGATAGATAAGATCTTCTTTGATACGAATATGATTGTTTATTTGTTCGATTTGGGAGAACCGGTTAAAAGAAAAAAAATTACAAGATTATTACATAGACTTGTTAATAAAGCAAGGTTAATTATCAGCACACAAGTAATTAATGAATTTATAAATTTTTCTACAAAGAAGATTGTGAATGAAATAAGCAACAAAGATTTATCAGAAAAAGTACAATTTTTAAATGAGCTTTTTGTAATTTCACCATTGAATTATATTACTTCAATGGATGCCATTAAGATAAAAAATAAATATAAATATTCTTTTTGGGATTCATTAATTATATCTTCAGCTTTAGAAAATAATTGTAACATTTTGTTCACTGAAGATTTGCAGAACACGCAAATCATTAATTCCAATTTAAAAATTGTTAATCCTTTTGTTGAAAATATTTGATGAATAAACTTCTACTCTCTTTGTTTCTTTACTTGCCATTATTTTTACTTGCTCAAACAAGCCAAGAAAGATTAAACAAAACTCTCGCTGATGATAATACAAAATTTACAAATGTCGGTAATATTGGCTTAACAATAACCAATTTTGGAACATATGGTCATGGTTTCAGTCTTTGGCCAACCCAACCTTCGTGCGAATATCCTTTAGGAAGTGGAATTGAACATCTTTTTGATGGCGGCTTGTGGATTGGTGCATTTATTAGTGATGAGAACAGAAGTAATAGATTAGGTCCATTTGTCACTACTGGTGCAGTTGATGCATCTTCTGTTTCAGCAAGAGGCGGAGGGTTTGAGTATACGAACTCACCAAAAGATAGAGTAGTAGAAAGATCTTCATTAATAGATTCTAAATTTTTTGATCCAGAGGCTATTTCTCACCAAGACTTTGTTATGAAATATGTTGATACAAATAAAACTCTAAGCAATGGTGAATTAATTGTTGATCATAGACCTTTGGGAGTTACAATAAGGCAAGAAAGTTATGGTTGGAATTTTCCCTTTGCAGACTTTTTTGTAATAATGAATTATTGGATTAAAAATACTTCTAAGAAATATTTGGATAGTTTGCATGTTGGTTTGTGGACTGACACTGTTGTTCGAAATACAAATGTAACTTCACCAAGAACAGGTAGTGCATTTTTTAATAAAGGCGGCAATGGTTACAGTGATTCATTACATATTGCCTATGAATTTGATGCCAATGGCGATATTGGTTTCACGGATAGTTATATAGGCATTCAATATCTGGGAAGTAACAAAGAAAATACTTTTGTAAATTTTGTTAATTGGCAATTTAGAAATACAACGGATCCAAATTATTTTGCTCCTCAAAATGATGTTCAAAGATTCCGAAAAATGTTAGGATATTATGGCGGAGAAAATAGATTTGGTGAAAATGAAGCAATAAAACCAGAAGATTTAAAAAGTCCAAGTAATAGATCAATGCTAATAACAACAGGAATAAAAGAAAGGTTAGCTCCTGGCGATTCGGTTAATATTACTTTTGCATTGGTTGCAGCAAAAAAAACTGGAACAGATTTACCATCTCTTGACACAGAATTTCAAAAAAGTGATTTTTATCATTAATGCCGGTTGGGCTTTAAGGGCTTACAATGGAGAAGATAAAAATGGTAATGGTATTCTTGATCCGGATGAAGATTTAGATGGAAATGGAAAAATTACTAGATTTATTTTACCAGCACCACCGCAAACTCCAAAAGTTAAAGTAATTCCCAGAAATCAATCAGTAACAATCTATTGGGATAAAAGATCAGAAGAATCAATTGATCCAATTTCTGCCGTTAAAGATTTTGAAGGTTATAAATTATATAGAACAAATCCGGGTTATGATTTAACTGAGTCTCAAGATATAAATGCTTCACTAATTGAAATTGCTGAATTTGATAGTCTTGGTAATGATATAGGGTTAAATACTGGTTTTGCATTTGTTGAATTAGATGAACCTATAATATTCGCTGGTGATGAAACAGAATATTGGTATAAATTTGAAGTTGAAAATCAACTTAATGGCTGGCAATATATTTATTCTGTCACTGCATTTGATCAAGGTGATGATGAAAATAATTTAGAAAGTTTAGAAAGCGGACCATTAGCAAGTTTGCAGAAAGTAATTCCAGGTACTGCTCCAACGGAAGATGAGGATGTGAAAATTGGCGTTTATCCAAATCCATATTATGGAAGTGCATATTGGGATGGAAATTCTGAAAGATTAAGAAAGATTTATTTTTTCAATTTACCAACTGAATGTGAGATTACAATTTATACTCTTGTCTGGCGATATTGTTAAAAAGAATATATCACAACCAACAAAGCAATGGTTCAGATTTACGTTGGTTTGAAACTTTTTCAAAAGATGGTAAACAGCAAATGTCTGGCGGAGAACATGCTTGGGATTTAATAACAGATAACGATCAAGCAGTTGCAACTGGATTGTATCTTTTTACTGTAAAAAATACGCGAAATGGAAATATTAAACGCGGAAAATTTTTAGTAATTAAATAGAGGATAAAAATGAAAATTAATCATTTACTCTTTTTATTTATTATTGGCATTAGCCAAATTTTTGCACAAACTTATCCTGAAGTGACAATTAAAGATATCAATTTTGTCCTGCTGATTCATTATTGCTCAATTATGGAGCACTTAAATACTGAACCAAAACCAGCCACTAATTGGTGACACAGTGATTGTAACAGGTGTTGTAATGAATTCACCATATTTTAATGCAAATCCTGCTGATGGTGAGAATGTTATCAGCTGGAGCGCCAGCTTTTTATTTGCAAGATATAAATAATCCCGAATGGGGCGGAGTTTTATTAGAGATCCGTAAGTGCGGCAAATGAAGCGTTTGCAAATTTAGATTCTGGTATGATTATTAAGGCAGAATTTGAAGTTGTAGAATATTTTACAACAACTGAAATTGATATTGTTAAATTTGAAGCATCTGATGTAATTGGACAAATAAAAAGGCCAAAACCAGTTTTATTAACGCTTGGATTCATTATTTGAAAAAGGTACTACTAAACCAAATTATCTAGCAGAAAAATGGGAAGGTGTCTTATGTAGAATTTCGAAATTTAACAACTTCTGATCCTGGAATTGTTGGTTCTGGTACTTTTAAAGTTTTTGACGAGAATAACAACAGTATGGTAATTTATAATAAAGGGTATTATCTCAGAACTGGTTATGTCCCTCCAACGCCTGGTACAAGTGTTACAAGTATAAAAGGTTATATTGAAACTAGAACATGGTGGATCTTATGGGTGGTTTATTTTAAATCCGGTTTATCCAACAGATATAATTTTTGGGGAAAGTGCACCAAATATTTCAAATGTTAAAAGAGATAAAGGAATTGTAGGGTATGGAGATGAAGTAACTATTAGTGCAAAAGTTGTTGATGAAGATTTAACAGCCGCAATTAAAAATGTTAAACTTAATTATAGTGTAAATGAAGCAAATTTTGTTCAAGTTGATATGGTATTGACAGATAATGTTGATTCAATTTGGAGCGCAACTATCCCTTCATATACAGATTCCACATTGGTAAAATATTATATATCCTCATTAGATTCAAATAATTTTGAGTCAACAAGTCCATCAAATGTTAGATAATAGTTATTTTTATATGGTTTTAGATAGACCTCTTAACAATTCCAGATGTTCAGTATTCACCTTTCGGAAGTGGATATAGTGGTTATAATGGCTATGAAGTTACTGTATCTGGTCAAGTATCAGCAGATACATCTGATATTGAAGGTGATGGAGCAAATATTGGTGCTCAAGTTTATATTCAAGGATATGATAATGGTCCATGGAGTGGTATTCAAATATTTGGAGTTGAAGCAGAAAATAACTAGAAGGAATGATCATGTTGTTGTAACTGGAATTGTTAATGAAGGTTTTGGTGTAACAAGAATTGGAACACTTGATAATGGAGCTTTAGTTACTTATTCTTTAGCTGATTATTTTCCACCAATTTTTCCAGAACCAGAGGTAATTTCAACCTCAGCTAATTGGTTCTTCAATAGCTGAATCTCTACCTGCAGAATCTTATGAAGGCGTGTTCGTTAAAATTGAGAATGTAACTGTTCTTGATGCAAATGCTGATGGTGTTAATGATGGCACCTGATGAAGGAAGTGGTGGACAGAGAAACTTTGGTGAAATATTTATTACAGATACATCAAATGTTCAAATGAGATTAGAACTTCAAGATGGGACTCATGATTATCATAATTTCTGGGATGCGACTTTGGAAAATAAAGGAATTAGAATTGAAACTGGTCATACTTTTGAAAGCATAACAGGAATCTTATTCTATTCTTTTAGTAATTATAAATTAGTGCCAAGAAAAAATGATGATTTTGTTGGTCATGTTACATCTGTTAATGATAGCCAGACAATTCCAGAAAATTATAGTTTGGAACAAAATTATCCAAATCCATTTAATCCAAGTACTGTAATTAAATATTCAATTCCAAATATTACTTCTAATCCTTAAACTCAACTGTTTACTAAAAGTCTATGATATTTTGGGAAGAGAAGTTAGAACATTGGTAAATGAAGTTAAAAAACCTGGTAGTTATGAAGTTAAATTTGATGCAAGTAATTTAAGTTCAGGAATTTATTTTTATACTTTAAAAGCTGGTGAATTTTTATCAAACAAAAAAATTAATGTTACTTAAATAATATGGACCAGATAAACCTCCGAGGTTTTGAAAACCTCGGAGGTTTGATTACTAATATGAAAATTAAAATTTATAATTATATATTTTTTGCTATTTCATTCATGCTTTTTTTAAGCTGCAATGAAACTATAAATGACTCACTGAACGAAAATCAATTCACCTGAGACTCATTTGTTTATCAATGCTGATTCTAGACATAAGTCAGCAAAAAAGTAAACTGCAAGTTCATTGGTGGGGAGACGATAAAGATGGTTTAGTAATTGGTTACTTATTCAAATGGGAAGGTATTGATGAGAATTGGACATTTTACAAGTAAAAATGATTCAATATTTGCTCTACCAATTGGAACGGTTGATACATCTTTTACATTTCTAGTTTCTGCAGTTGATAATGCCGGAAATGGAAAATATGATATTTCAAGTTATCATTAAATGGCATTAATTATGGTGGAGAACCTTTTCAGATATAAATAAAAATGCGTTTATGATAAAGGTGAACCATTTCATTGATTTTGGATGCGATTGATGCATCACCGGCGAGTCAAAAATTTCCTATAAAAAATTCTTCACCAGAAATTAATTGGAATGATTTACGTGTTTTACCTGAAAAATCATTTCCAGCAATAACAGTTGGTTGGGATGCTTCTGATCTTGATGGTAGATGAAACAATTACCGAAATTCATTTAGCACTGAATGATACAAGTAATTATATCAAGCTTTATGGTTCAACTAGATTAATCTCATTAATTATTGAGGATATTAATTCTGATTCATCCAGAAATGAATATTTATTTCAATGCTGATAGCGATAAAAAATGTGCAGTAAATCTTTCAAATCTAAAATTGGATAATAATAATCGATTATATATTAGAGCTGTTGATAATTGTGGGGCTAGTTCTAAATTTATTTCCTCTACCAGCTGAAGGTTCAACTTGGTTTGTGAAAAAACCTAAAGGTGAATTATTTTTAGTTGATGACTTACCTGGAAATGTTCCAGTACAGATTTTTACAAATCAAAAATTTAATACTTTCTACTCAGATAAGTATGATGTATTTAATATTGAAGCAACCAAATTACCTTATGAATCAATTACATTCTCAAATACACTAAAACTTTATTAAATATGTTTTTTGGTTTTCAGGATCTGAACCAAGGATTGATTTAACAAATATTATTACTCAGAAATTTATACAAGAAGGCGGAAAAATTGCATTTTCAATGACTTTTCAGAGATTCATCAGCAAATTTTGAATTTTCAATATCAATGGTTCAAGCTTTTTTACCAATTGAAAGTTTTGATTCAGAACAAACCAATATCATTTATGTTTGCTGGAGCAAATTTAGTTTCATCTCAATCAATTTAATACTTATCCAACTTATCAGACGCAATCAACAATTGGATCTGTTAGAACATTTAAATCAAGTCATATTACATCTAAAAAAGTTTATGACCTTACCAGTCCGCAAGTAAATGGTGAGATTGCATTCATAAATAATACTCAAAATTTATTTTTCATTGGTTTTCCATTGCACCAGTGTGATGCTAATGGAAATGTGGATAATGTATTGGGCAAAATATTTATAAATGAGTTTTGGATTGCAAATAATGAAAAAATTAACTATTCTATTATTCTTTTATTTCTCTAACTCTAATTGCCCAAGAGTACTGGTAAAATTCAGGGCAAAATTATTGATCTAGAACTAAGTGAACCCTTCCTGGTGTGAATATAATACTTAGAAGGAACTTATCACGGAGCTGCAACTGATTTTGATGGAAATTTTCTTATCGAAGATATTACTCCCGGAAGTTATACTGTTAGAGCAACACTTATTGGTTTTAAGCAAATGATATTTACTGGAATTGAAGTTATAGCAAACAGAACAACTCAACTTAGATGTTAAGATGGAAGAAACCGTTCTTACAATGGATCAAGATGTAATTGTTGTTGGTGAAAAACCCTTGGTTGATGCCGAAGAAACACAAAGTGTTAAATCAATTGGCAGAGATGAAATAGACGTTGCTGTAATTGAAAATGTGAAGGATTTAGTTACTCAACAAACTGGTGTTATTCAGTCAGATAATGCAATTCATATTAGAGGTGGTAGATCTTACGAAAATGCATTTTTGCTTGATGGTGTTTCAGTTCAAGATCCTTTAGCTGGAACTGGTTTTGGTTTACAGCTTAGTGCTAATGCAATTGAAGAAGTCGAAGTAATTACTGGTGGATTTAATGCAGAATATGGACAAGCTACCTCTGGTGTAATTAACGTTAAAACTAGAGAAGGTGGAGATAGATATTCAGGTTCGGTTTCTTATAAGAGAGATAATTTTGGAAATTTATCTTCAAATAACGTTTTTAATTTTGATGTTGCAGAAGCAAATTTAAGTGGACCTGAACCAATAACTTCTTATCTTCTTCCTGCACTGGGAATTGAAATTCCAGGTAAGTTATCTTTCTTTTCCAGTTTTTATATGGGTATCAGCGATGGTATAACTCAAGGTTATTATAAACCAACAGCAAAGCAATTATATTCTTCAACATTTCGGGGAACTAGATTTGCGCCACGAGCAGAAAATAGTTGGTTCTGGTTAGGCAAATTAACTTATGCCATTACACCAACAATGAAATTAGGTTATTCATATAATCAATCAGTTAGCATAAATCAAAATTCACAATCACTTCAGTCTAATCTTGAATATGTTGAACCAAGTCCAGGTTATCAATATGAATTTCAAAATAATTTAGATGCAGCAAATGTTTTTACTCATAATAATACTTATAATTCACTTACATGGACTCATACACTTAATTCAAGTACATTTTATACTTTTAAACTTAATAAATTTTTTTCGAATTTAAGAGCCGATGCAAATGGCAAATATTGGTATGAATACGAGGAACCAAAAGATATTGTAACTTTTCCTATTGAGTATTATAATTTTGATACCGATACAATTGGAGTTATTCCGGTGATGGTTTTTGGGATGTTGGAAATCCATATACTTGGCGAGATCATTATGTTGATGAGTTTTCTATTAAAGGGGACTTAACAAGTTTTTTTGATGAAAAAAATAAATTTAAAGCTGGATTCAATTTATTATTTCAAGAGATGCAAGTTATTGATATTTATAAACCATGGATTGGTGAACTCGGTTTGAATAATGATATCTATAAAGTTCATCCTGCTAAAGGTTCATTTTATGCCCAAGATAATATAAACTTTAGTGGAATGATTTTGAATTTTGGTCTTCGTCTAGATTATTGGTTCCCAGGAAAATATGTTGATGACGCGATTGATAATCCTGAAGTTGTTACAATTCCAGATGAAATTAGAGCTCAATATAAAGAAGATACATTCAAATGGTTTAATGGAAATAGATTCAAAGCAAGGCTAAGTCCACGTTTAGGTATTTCACATCCAATTACTGATAATCAAGTTTTATTTTTCTCATACGGTCATTTTAGTAAATGGCCAAAACCACAATATGTTTATGCTAAACTTAGTCCTGCAAATGCACAATCATCTTTTCAAAGTTTTGGAAATCCTAATCTAAATGCTGAAACAACCGTTGCATATGAGCTTGGTATGAAAAATCAGTTTTCCTCTGATGACGTGCTTACTGTTACAGCTTATTATAAAGATATTTTTGATTATGTAAGAACACGGACAGCTAAAATTACTTCAGCAAGATTTGCGACTCAGTCTTTTACAACCTATGCAAATTTAGATTATGCAAAATCAAGAGGACTTGAATTAGAGTATAAAAAGAGAATAGGTAAATGGTTTACCGGTTTGCTTTCATTTTCCTATGCAATAATAACTGGTAAAAGTTCATCAGCCGCAGAGGGAATTCTAATTCAAAGAGGTGATTTGGATGAATCAATTAAAGAACAGTATATGTCGTGGGATAGACCATTAACAATAAATAGCAGTTTTAATTTTTATATAGAAAAGGATAAACCACTTTTTGATTTTGGGCATGGCATTCTTGATGATATTAACATTTACTTGCAGAATATTTTATCAGTCTGGTAAACGATATACACCATATATTTTTACAAATAATTATGATACTGATGGTCGACCTGAATATGCTTTTGATAGAACAAATATTTTAGGAGAAATTGGGGATAATTGGTTTTGGATTGATATGAATATTGAAAAGTATTTTAAGTTTGCTGGGTTGAATTTCTCGTTCTCTATTGAAGTAAATAATTTATTGGATACAAAAAATTCAGCTATTATTAATCCAGTTACCGGAAAAGCATATGAAACAGGGGATCCAACTCCATCTTCTTGGAATGATCCAAATTATCCTGATTTGCAAGCTCCACTTTCTCCATATCCATATAATCCGGCAAGATATTTAACAAGAAGAAATATAAAATTTGGAGTAAATCTTAGATTCTAAAAGAGATATAAATGACAAATAATAAAAGGCAAATACCAAATAAATTACAATGAAAGAAAAAGCAAACAATAAACCTATTTATGATCTAGAAGAGAGAACTTTTCAGTTTGCAAAAGCTGTGAGAATATTTGTAAAAACTTTACCATAATTCAATTGCTAATTTTGAAGATTTTAAACAAATTATTAGATCATCCGGTTCAGTAGGTGCAAATTACATTGAAGCAAATGAATCATTAGGAAAGAAAGATTTTTTAATGAAAATTAAGATTAGTAGAAAAGAAGCTAAAGAAAGTAATTATTGGCTAAAATTAATAAATGAAACAAATAATTTAGATAATAAGAATGATGTTGAAAAATTAATTCAAGAATCAATGGAATTAAAGAAAATACTTTCTGCTATTCTTGAGAAATCTAAATGAATTCCATTAAGAATTCTTTGTTGTTGATTGTTTTTTGTATTTATTTGAAATTTTATTTTTTGAATTTTGAGATTTAATTAAACTTTATGAAGAAATTGCTACTCATATTTTTGTTTTTACCCTTAGCATTTAGTAATGCTCAATTGTTTCCAACTCTTGGTGGACAAAGAGCTGGAATTTCAACTGCTCAATTTCTTAAAGTTGGTGTTGGTGGGAGAGCTACAGCTATGGGTGATGCGTTTATTGCTGTCTCCAATGATGTATCCTCATTGTATT
The DNA here is from genome assembly GCA_963704835.1 of uncultured Ignavibacteriales bacterium. GTDB lineage: Bacteria > Bacteroidota > Ignavibacteria > Ignavibacteriales > Melioribacteraceae. The sequence continues at coordinate 33,045 of CAVPHW010000016.1, forward strand.
GGAATCCAGCGGGATTAGTGCAATCAGATGAAAATGAAGTCATGTTTTCTCACAATTCTTGGGTTGTAGATATTGGTCATGAATTTTTAGGAGCTAGCTATCATCTATCTTCAAATGATGTTGTTGGAATAGCTTTTACAACTCTGCATATGGAAGATATGCCTGTAACTACTGAGGTTAATCCTTACGGAACAGGAGAATATTTTTCATTTGGGGATATTGCTTTGGCACTTACATATTCAAGAAGAATGACTGAACAATTTAGTTTTGGTGTATCACTTACGGTATATGGAAGAAACCCTTGATAAACTTAAAATGCGAGCTATACTATTCGATTTAGGCACCTACTATTATACTGGGTTAGGTTCAACAAGATTTGCTGTTACAATCAGTAATTTTAGCAATGAATTAGCTCCAGATGGCAAGGTTGTTTTATTTGGCGGAAGGGAAAACGATTCATGGCAATCTTTTTCTCCTCCAACTATGTTTAGGATCGGATTTGCTTTTGAACCTTACGAGGATGAGCAAAATAAGTTAACTTCATCAATTCAATTAAATCACCCTAATGATAATAGTGAAAATGTTTCAACAGGAGTAGAGTACTCATGGAATAAACAATTTTTTGTAAGAAGTGGATATAAAATAAATGTTGATGAACAGAATTTAACATTGGGTGCTGGTTTTAATATGGATTTAGATATTGCAAAATTTACTTTTGATTACTCGTTTGCAAATTTAGAAAGACTTGGATCAGTACATCATTTTTCAATAATATTGGGTCTATAAATAAGTGCAGTGTAAGAAAAAATATTTATTAAATATTAGTTCAATTTTAATTGCTTTACTATTGCTGATTATAACATCATGTACAGAAAAATTTAATATTAATGAGGCACTTTCAACTTTAGATTCCAATAGTGTTGGTAATATTGGGGATACATTATATATTCAACAATCACCCGTTTGGAAAGGTTTTAATAAACCTAAGGATATGATTATTGGACGCGAACCATTTATTTACGTTGCTGATACTGAGAATAACAGAATAGTGATGTTAAATATTGCCGGACAGTTTTTAGGTGAAAAAAGTATAAGAAAACCCGTAGCTATTGCACAAAATTATAAGTTAGAACTCCTTGTAGTTGCGGAATTTGATACGGTAATAAATGGACAAAGTTTAACATTCAGCGCTTTGTATCAGTTAGACATGTATTCTGCTGGTCATATTTTAGCAAATGCAAAAGCAAAAAGGATTTTACCGCAAGACCCCAAACTTGATCCATTTGCATTTAATAGAGTTGATAGATTTTATACAGGTGTTTGTTCTTTTGCCGATAACTCAGTTTATGTCTCAAGAAAAGGTCCTTCAAATTCTAGCCCTGTTGATAGAGATAATACAATAATCACGATTATAGCGAATAATAGAGATTCTTTGCTTGTTGGTAAAATTCCAGGTTTAGAACCTATTGGGACTGGATTGTTATCAGCCAATGAAATCAGTTCATTGACCTCATTTAACTCAAGCTCAAGAGATATTATCCTCACCTTGGTTGGAAAGAATAGTTTCAAAGTACAATGGTTGGAATTTATTTCCAACTCAGATTTTGAGGGTTACCAATCAAAATTGGGGGCATTTTCATCTGACTTAATGGCAGTTAATAAGTTTGGTAAGCCAGAAGATGTTGCAATTGATGAAGCCAACAATATATACGTTGCAGATGCCGAAAAGGATAGTATTTTTATTTTCAATAATTTTGGCGATGAATTAAAATCTTTTGGTGGATCAAGTTTATTTTCTTCTCCCCATGCAGTTGCCCATCACGATAGAACACTTTATGTATTGGATACCAATAATGATAGGATTCTTCGATTTATTCTTTCCACAGATATAAGATAATTATGAAAATTTACAGAATACTTGTTGTACTTATTTCGTTTCTATTTTTAAATAATACTCAAGGTCAAGATCAGTTTAGAGTAATGACCTACAATATATTAAATTATCCAAGTAAAATTGCATCAACACGAAACCCATATTTTAAAAAAGTTATTGATGCAACACAACCAGATTTATTAATAGTTCAAGAAATTGAGAGTATTGCTGGGGTTAGTTTGTTCTTGGAACAAGTATTAGATACAAGTTATCTTGCAGGTGCTTTTATTAATGGAAATGATACTGATAATGCCTTATTTTATAAAAAGTCAGTTTTTGATTTTATTGATAACACCCCAATTAAAACCACCCTTAGGGATATTTCACAGTTAACCATTGTTCACAAAAATTCTGATGACACTTTAGTTATTTTTTCTGCTCATTTAAAAGCCAGTGATGGTTCAATAAATGAACAAAAAAGATTAGAGGAAGTTATTAATTTAAGGAGAGTTACTGATAATCTTCCCATAGGTATTGATTACATGTTTGTTGGAGATTTTAATTTTTATTACGCAAACGAACTCGGTTTTCAAAAATTACTGGATCAATCGACCAATGGGTACTTTTTAGATCCTATTAATCAGATTGGAAATTGGCATAACAATAGCTCTTATAGAGGTATTCATACTCAATCAACTAGAACGACAGATTTGTCAGATGAAGGTTCAACGGGTGGACTTGATGATAGGTTTGATTTTATATTAATTTCTCAGGGGATATCTGATTCTGGAGGAATTTCTTACATAACTGATAGTTATAAATCGTTCGGGAATGATGGCAATCATTTTAATAGAGCGTTAAATGAATTGCCAAATGCTTCGGTCAGCAATGATATTGCAACAGCTTTATACTATTCTTCAGATCATTTACCAGTATATGCAGATTTTAAAGTGGACGGTCTGACAAATATAAAATCAAAAAAAAACTTAATTAATGATGAATTTCAATTATTTCAAAATTATCCAAATCCGTTTAATCCAAGCACAGTATTAGAATTTTCAATACCTAGAGGTTTTGAGGATGGCTAGTAATGTTAAACTATCTATCTATAATAGCTTGGGTGAAGTAATAAAAATTCTAATTAATGAAAGTTTATCAGCCGGAAACTATTCAATTAACTTTAATGGAAAAGACTTAAGTTCAGGATTTTATCTTAGTGTTTTACAATATGGTGCTAAGATAGTAAGTAGAAAAATGTTACTTATTAAATAGAATTCTATTAGGTTTGATTGAAATATTACAAAAGAATAGCTAATTTTATAGATTGTTTTAATTTCTTAAAGGAGTAAAATGGCAAGTAACGAAGGAACCATTGTTAAGGTAATAGGACCTGTCGTTGATATTGATTTTGCTGATGGAAAACTTCCTAAAATTTACAATGCTGTGAAAGTACAGATGGAAAATTTAGAGGAAAAATCAGAATTGACTTTAGAGGTTCAACAGCATCTTGGTGAAAATAGGGTCAGAACGATAGCAATGGATATTACAGACGGTTTGGTTCGTGGTATGAAAGCCGTTGATACAGGAGAACCAATTTCAGTATCTGTAGGACCGGAAACTTTAGGCCGTTTAATAAATGTTTTGGGTGAAGGAATAGATGGTTTAGGCGAAATTAAAACTAAGCTAAAATCTCCAATTCATCATCATCCTCCCAAATTTGAAAAACTTTCAACCACTCAAGAAATGTTCGAAACGGGAATCAAAGTTATCGATTTACTTGAACCTTATTCTAAGGGTGGGAAAACTGGACTTTTCGGTGGAGCTGGTGTTGGTAAAACAGTTATTATTCAGGAATTAATCCATAATATTGCATCACAGCATGGTGGTTATTCTGTTTTTGCCGGTGTTGGAGAAAGAACTAGAGAAGGAAATGATCTCTGGCGAGAAATGAAAGAATCGGGTGTTCTTGACAAAACTGCTCTGGTATTTGGACAGATGAATGAACCTCCTGGAGCTAGACTTAGAGTTGGGTTAACTGGTTTAACGATTGCTGAATACTTTAGAGATGTTGAAGAAAGAGATGTTTTGTTATTTATTGATAATATTTTCCGTTTTACTCAAGCTGGATCTGAAGTAAGTGCGCTATTAGGCAGAATGCCATCAGCGGTTGGATATCAGCCAAACCTTGCTTCTGAAATGGGTGAACTTCAAGAAAGAATTACTTCAACTGATAAAGGTTCTATTACCTCGGTGCAAGCTATTTATGTTCCAGCAGATGATTTAACCGATCCTGCTCCTGCAACTGCTTTTGCTCATTTGGATGCAACAACTGTATTAAGTAGACAAATATCAGAACTAGGTATTTATCCAGCGGTTGATCCACTTGATTCTACTTCAAGAATTCTTGAACCAGGAATTGTAGGTAAAGAACATTATAATGTAGCAAGTGAAGTAAAAGTTATTTTGCAAGCTTATAAAGATTTACAAGATATTATTAATATTTTGGGAATGGATGAACTTTCTGAAGAAGATAAATTAGTTGTAGAAGAGCCAGAAGAATTCAAAGATTCCTAAGTCAGCCTTTTAATGTTGCTGAACAGTTTACAGGAATTCCTGGAAAGTATGTTAAATTAGAAGATACAATTAGAAGCTTTAAAGAAATTCTTGAAGGTAAGCATGATAATCTTCCTGAAATGGCGTTTATGTACGTTGGTACAATTGAAGAAGCTGTTGAAAAAGCAAAAAGAATGAAATAGAATATATGAATGAATTACAATTAGAAGTTATCACACCTAATAAATTGGGCTATGAAGGAAATGTAGTTTCTGTTACTGTCCCCGGAACTAGCGGTAATTTTCAAATTTTGTATAACCATGCTCCAATAATAAGTTCATTAGAAATTGGTAGTGTAAAAATTGAAGAAAAGGGTGGTGCAAAATTTGTTTTTGCAACATCTGGCGGAACTTTAGAATTATCAAATAATAAAATTATAATTCTTGCTGAATCATTTGAAAGAGTTGATAAAATTGACATAAAACGTGCTGAGGCTGCTAAAAAAAGGGCAGAAGAGAGATTGAAACGGAAAAAAGAAGAATCAATTGATGAATTCAGAGCTGAATTAGCGTTAAAAAGAGCAATTAATAGACTTAAGAATACGAACAAGTATATGTAGTCATTTTATTAAAAGAATTAATAAAAAAAAAGGGTTTAAGAAATTTCTTAAACCCTTTTTCATTTTTAAAAGAGAAGTTACTACTTTGCTTCTTCAAATCTTTTTGAAACGGCATCCCAATCTACAACATTCCAAAAGGCAGAAATATAATCAGGTCTTCTATTCTGATAATGTAAATAATATGCATGTTCCCAAACATCAAGCCCAAGAATTGGTGTCCCTTTAATTTCGGCAACATCCATCATTGGATTGTCTTGATTTGGAGTTGAAGTTACAACTAATTTTCCTTCACTAACTACCAACCAAGCCCAACCTGATCCAAATCTAGTAGCAGCGGCTTTAGAAAAGGATTCCTTAAATGTATCGAAAGAACCAAAGGTTGTGTTAATTGCATCAGCTAATTCACCAGTTGGTAATCCACCTTTATTTGGACCCATAACACTCCAAAAAAGTGAATGATTAAAATGTCCACCACCATTATTTCTGACTGCGGTTGAAAGTTTTGATACATTTTTTAACAATTCTTCTAAAGATTTGCCTTGTTGATCAGTTCCCTCAACTGCAGCATTTAAATTGTTTACATATCCTGCATGGTGTTTCCCATGATGAATTTCCATTGTGCGTGCATCTACATAAGGTTCTAATGCATTGTGTGCATATGCCAAAGCGGGTAATTCAAATTTACTCATTGTATCTCTCCTTGTTTTTTTACTTTTTGAAAATATATTAATTTTTGAAACATTTGTAAGAAATGGTAGAATCCCTAACGAGTATAAAAATTGTTTTCTTTCCATAATTATACTCCAAAAGAGTCACCGCAACCACATGTTTTGGTTGCGTTAGGGTTATTAAAAATAAATCCTTTGCCATTTAAGCCATCGCTAAAATCTAACTCAGTCCCCATTAAATAAAAAAGACTTTTTCCATCAACCACAAACCTAAAATCATCCGATTCAAGATAAGTGTCGCCATCTTTTTCATCACCATCAAACCCTAAATTATAAGTAAAACCTGAGCAGCCACCACCCTTAACACTTATTCTTAAAGAGTAATTATCAGGTATATTATTTTCGATCATAATTTGTTTAACTTGCTTTAGTGCCTTTTCAGTTATGGTTACTGTTTGGCTTTTATCAATTGTTGGATTGCTCATTTAAAACTCCTTCACTTTCTAATTCTTTTGGTTTATTTCCCACTTCAAAATTTACTCGCCATGTTTTTTTGTCAATACTTTGAAGCTCATTTTGTTTGCAAAGATATTCCACAAAGCTATCAGCAATTTTAGCAGATTTACTATAGTTAACGGGATTTTCTTTCAGTTCAAAATATGCAGAAATTGCATACTGAAGATCTCTAAAAAATAGATTTGAATACTGAAAAAGAGGGTAATCTTCTTTCATAAAATTAAAGAAAATATTCTTATTGGATATTAAATGTTCAAGGTGATTCATATTTACTCAGTTTATATTAATTAATTTGTTAATTCTTTAAGAGTTAGTGATTCAAACATTTGGTTGATTTTATTTTGTAAATTAAAAAATGGTTCTCTAATATAACAACTATTTATTCTTGAACAATCTTCTAAAGTTGCATTCTCAACCGAACAATTCACAAGTTGAACATTTTCATCTAGTGCATTAATAATTCTTAATACTGTTAACTTATTTGCTGGCATTAAAAGGGAATAGCCACCATATTTTCCTTGCTCAGAAATTAGAATATTATTTTTAACTAGTTTTTGCAATAGTTTTGATAGCAAATCGTATGGTATATTTAAATCAGTTGAAATGGATCTGCTGCTTATTTTTTTTCCCTCACTGTCATCAATATGTTTGAGTGCAAGTAAAGTGTATTCAACTGATTTCGAAATTTTTATCATTATATACGATTATTATTGTCGGATATAAAATACTTAAGAAATGAGCTAAAATCAAGACAAAAATATTAATTACTAAGAAGTGTTAAGCAACTTTGAGCAAATTCTACGACTGGTGAAAAATACACACCTAACAATAATGTGGGAACAAGAAGTATAAGAATAAAAATAATATCATTAAATGAGATCTTAATTTGAGGGATCTCTTTTTCAGATTCATTTATAAACATGTGTTTCAAAATTCGTACATAATAATAAAGGGAAACAACGCTATTAAGAACAGCAATTACAGCTACAAAAATCATTTGAGAATCTATTAAAGCAATAAATATGTAAAGCTTAGAAATAAATCCCGCAGTAGGTGGAAGTCCGGTTAAAGAGACCAAAAATATAGTAAGAGCAATACCCAAGAAAGGTGCGGCAAACCCTAGTTTATTATAATCATTTATATTTTCCGAATTGATTTTGTTGGCAATGAGCATCACAATGTAAAAAGCACCAATATTCATTAACAAGTAAATCATAAAATAGATAAGAACCGCAAGCAGACCTTGATCAGTTAATACAGCAACTCCTAAAAGCATATAACCAGCATGAGCAATACTTGAGTAAGCTAACATTCTTTTAATATTATCTTGCCAAAGTGCGGCAAAATTTCCTAAAGTCATGGTTAGTATTGAAATAATTATAATAAATGCTTGCCAATCAAATCCATCTAATAATAACCAAGTTCCGTTTATTTCTTTTAACAAAAATGTAGTTTTTAAGAATCTTATTAAAAGGGCAAAACCAGCAGCCTTACTTGCAACCGAAAGGAAAGCAGTAATTGAAATTGGTGCGCCTTCATAAACATCTGGAGTCCAAAAATGGAATGGAACCGCTGAAATTTTAAAGCCAATTCCAACAAAAATTAAAATGAGTGAAAATGAATATGTTAAAACGTTAACACCATTCGTACTTAAAAAATCATTCATTGCAAACATATTTGTGCTTCCGGTTAATCCGTAGATTATAGAAATACCAAAAAGCATTAATCCAGATGCCGCGGCTCCATATACTAAATATTTTAGGGAAGCTTCAGTGTCTCTATCACTTAATTTTGTAAAGCCAGCTAGGACATAGGATGATAACGAAAGTAATTCAATTGATAGATACATCATGATTAGATCGGAGGATGAAACCATGAAGAGCATACCGAGGATCATACCAAAAAGAAGAGTATAAAATTCCCCAGAGCGTTCATTTATCTTAATTATTTCGTTTGAAGTTTTTGCAAAGAAAACAATTAATATTGAAGTAACCAGAATAATAATCTTAAAATAGCTACCAAAACTATCTAAAGCTAATAAACCATATGCGTTATTAGATGAGCTAAGTAGAAAGGCATGTGAACTAATATTAGTTGAATTCAAAGTATAATAAAGTGCTAAAAATAATCCCACCAAACTTAAATATGGAATCATTCTTTTATCCTTATCAAAAATAAGGTCGAATAAAACTATAAGAAGTAATGTTATAGAAACAATAACTTCAGGAGCAATTAACGCAATATCTTTAACTAAGTTTTCAAACATTTTATTTTCAATATTCTGGATAATAAATTAACTAAAACTACATTCCACTTAATTGTATGCTGCCTGTATTTCTTGTAATAAACTCAACCAATGAATTTACAGATGAATTCATAATATCTAGCATTGCTGATGGATATATTCCTAAGAAAACGATTATAAGAGTAAGTGGAACTAACATTGACAATTCCCTGAAAGTTAAATCATGAAGAACATCATCCCATTTCTTATTAAACTCGCCAAAGAATATTCTTTGAAAAGTCCATAGCATATAAGCTGCACCTAATAAAATTCCTAATGTTCCAATCATAGTCAATATTCTAATTTCTTCCGAACTAAAAGCACCAACAAATACTAATGCTTCCGATATGAAACCAGAAAGACCTGGAAGTCCAATTGCTGCAAAGAATGCAATAGTTACAAAAAATGTATAAACCGGCATTTTATTAGCAAGTCCGCCAAAACCATTAATTTCTCTTGAATGAGCTCTATCATAAATTACACCTACAATTAAGAAGAGCATAGCTGTAATAGTTCCGTGATTAAACATTTGGAGAATAGCACCTGAAATTCCTGTTGTTGTCATAGATGCCATTCCTAATAGCACATAACCCATATGAGAAATTGAGGAGTAAGCTATTAGCTTCTTAAAGTCTTTTTGTGCTAAAGCTACAAGAGCACCGTAAATAATATTGATTACACCAAAAAGACCTATGTAATAAGCTAAATCTTGAGTTATATCTGGAAAAATTGGATAACTGATTCTAAGAATTCCGTAGGTTCCCATTTTCAATAATACACCTGCTAAGATAACACTAATAGGTGTTGGTGCTTCAACGTGTGCATCTGGTAACCACGTATGGAATGGAAACATAGGGATTTTAATTGCAAAACCAACAAAGAGGGCTATATATGCAATTAGTCTAAAATTGTTAGGATTCAAAGGCGAAAGCAATCCGGTTTCAGTATAGTTTGTTGGATCCATTAACACAAGTAGGTTAAAAGTAAATACACTTGAGCCATTTGCTAGTGTTTCACTAGCGCTGAAATACAAAGCAATCATTACTAACAGAATGAAAACACTTCCAAACAAAGTATAAATGAAGAACTTAATAGCTGCATATTCTTTTCGAGGTCCGCCCCAAATACCAATTAAGAAATACATCGGTAGAAGCATTAGTTCCCAGAAAATGTAGAATAAGAAGAAATCTAATGAAACAAATACACCCATCATTCCGGTATCTAATAAAAGAAATAGTGCAAAAAATCCTTTAACTGATTTATCAATACTCCACGAGGAAATTATAGCAATAAAAGATACGATTGCGGTTAATAATAACATTGGTACACTAATACCATCTGCTCCAAGAAAGTAATCTACTTTTACAGTTCCAATCCAAGAAAGACCGGTAATTTCTATCCATCTGAACTTTTCAATAAATTGAAATGAATTTAAATCGTAAATTCCGCCAGCGGAATAATTAAAGTTTCCTAATAATATGAAAGCAATAATAATCTGTAAAAATGTAACTACTAAGGAAACAATCTTTATTTCTTTCGTCATTTTGCCAGGTATCATTAAAATAAGAACCATACCTATAATTGGCAAAAAAGTAATTAGAGATAAAAGTGGAAATCCATTCATTATGTTTAGTTACCTTATATTTTTAAATCTTTATGTTTTAGAAAGGACCAATAAAAAAGAATAAAATCAGTATAGAAAAAATTCCCAATACGATATATGTTTGTACCTTTCCAGTTTGTAATTTTTTTATATGAAAACCAATAAATCCACTAAATAAAGCGGTTCCATTTACCAAAGCATCAACAATGTAAAAATCAAAATAGTTGCTAATCTTAGAAAATAATTTTGTAACAACTGCAGATCCATTTACAATTCCATCAACAATCCACTTATCAAACCAAGACAAAATGCTACCCAAACTTAATGTGCCGCTGATAAAAGTTGCATCATAAATCTCATCAACATACCATTTATTCGATGACCCATTATAGAGGGATTTAATCTTCTCAGCAATTTTGTCGGGGGAAATTTTATTCCACTGATACATTGTGAATGCTAAAAGAATTCCAAGTCCAGCTAAAATAAGAGATAAAATCATTGCAGGGTAGTGAGCCCAATGCATTGAATGCATATACTTTTCAGAATGAATAATTTTACCATGCTCAGCAACAGGAAGGTTAGATGATTCATTTATCATAAAATCAAAACTGGCTGACTTCGGGACAACAGTTTGTGGAGTTGTAATCCAATCTTTCGCAAACCATCCTGCATCAGGAGAAATTGGGTTAGGTGTGTACCAGATAAATATTGATAAAACGCTAAGAACAACAAGCGGCATAGCCATCACAAATGGAGATTCATGTGCATGATCATATTTGTGTTGATTTCTGGGTTTGCCATGAAAAGTCAAAATAACTAATCTGAACATATAGAATGCAGTCATAAATGCAACAGTGAAACCCATAACCGGAATTAACCAATGACCAGTTAAATCTCCAAAAGCCAAAGTACCAGCTAAAATACCATCTTTACTTAAAAATCCGGAAGTAAGCGGAACACCAGAAATTGCAAGTGTAGAAATCAAAAAGGAATAATAAGTAATTGGCATCTTTTTTCTTAATCCACCCATTTGCCTAATATCCTGTTCGTGATGCATTGAATGAATCACGGAACCAGAGCCCAAAAATAAGCAAGCTTTAAAGAATGCATGAGTAACTAAATGAAATAAGGCAAAAGTGTAAGCTCCAACACCAAGAGACATAACCATATATCCCAATTGGCTGACTGTAGAATAAGCTAAAACTTTTTTAATATCATTTTGGGTTAAGGCAATTGTAGCTGCAAATAAAGCTGTAACTGCACCAATTACTGCAATAACAAGCATAGCATCGGCTGTTAACATCACAAATATTCTAGCAACCAAATAAACACCCGCAGCCACCATTGTTGCAGCATGAATTAAAGCACTAACAGGAGTTGGACCTTCCATAGCATCAGGTAGCCAAATATGAAGAGGGAACTGAGCAGACTTGCCAACAGCACCCATAAATACTAAAATTCCAGCAGCTGTTAACCATGCTTCACTGCCAAATGGTAAAGTACCATTTGATATTTGAGAGTATATGTAATCAAAAGAAAAGGAATGATAATTTGTAAAAAGAATTAAAATACCAATAAACATTCCTATATCACCAATTCTATTGGTTAGGAAAGCTTTTTTGCCGGCATCTGCGGCGGTTTTCTTTTCATACCAAAATCCAATTAGCAAATACGAAGATAAACCAACTAACTCCCAGAAAATATACATCATAAGTAAATTATCTGTAAGAACTATACCCAGCATTGAAAAAGTGAAAATACCTAAATATGCAAAATACCTTGTATATCTAATATCACCTTTCATATACGCAATAGAGAATATATGAACCAACATACTAATCAGATTAACAACAAAAAGCATTATAACCGTTAGATTATCAATCTTAATTCCAAGATCAATATGTAGATTGCCAATGTTTGGAACATTCCCAAAATCAATCCAAGTAAATGTGAATAAAAAGTCTTGATGTAGAAAGGTGCTAAGTTTTGAGAATCCAACTACGAGTGATAAAATAAACGCAAGTGTAATAATCCCAACTTCAACTAAATAAATTTTAGGAAATCTTTTACCGAAGAATAGAACTATGAAAAATCCTATCAAGGGAAGAAAGAGTATTAGTAATGAAATATTGATATTTGCAATTTCTGTCATAAACTATTCTTTGAGATTATTTATTTCATCAATGTTAACATTTGAAAATCTTTTATAAATATTAAGTACGATTGCCAGGGCAATAGCGGCTTCGGCAGCAGCCAAGATAATTACAAAAAGTGCATAAAGCTGACCATCAATGCTAAAATTTCCAAATCGAGAGAATGCTACAAAGTTAATGTTTGCCGAATTAAGAATTAACTCAACGCCCATTAAAACCATTACGGCATTTTTTCGTGTTACAACACCATATAAACCCAGTGAGAACAACGCAACACTAACAACTAAAAAATGATTTAAACCAACTTCCACTTAAATTATTCCTTATCTCTTCTGGCAATTGATGCAGCACCAATCAGCGCCACCAATAATAAAATACCTAAAAGTTCGAAAATTAGAACATATTCACTTAATAATAAATTTCCCAAGCTATAAGTTGTAGTAATAGGAATTTCAAATGATTCAGTTTTCCAATTTGTTGAAGAAATTACCCCAAATAAGATTGCCGCAAAAGCAGCTAGCCCAACAATTGCCGGGAAAACCTGAAATGATCCTGATCTAATATCAACATTTGTAATTTTATTTGTAAGCATTACACCAAACAATAATAAAATTAAAATTCCGCCTACATAAACCATAATCTGAACAACAGCTAAGAAATCCGCACCGAGTAATACGTAGATACCCGAAACACCAAAAAAAGTTAGGAGTAAACTAAATGCTGAATGAACAATATTTTTTGCATTTACAACTATTACTGCAGAAACTACTGTTATTATAGCAAACAAATAAAATATTATGTCGTATAAACCCATTTTCTATATTTACTCTGCTTTATTATCAGTGCTGTTATTACTTTTTTCACTGTCAGCTTTTGCTTTATCTGCTTTGGCTTTTTCTTCTTTTACCTTTGCAGCAGCTAATTTTTCAGCTTCTTTAGCAACCATAAACTCATCATATCTTTTATTCTTATCTTCAATTTCAGAAGGAGTTAAAGTTGCAAACTTGTAGATTAGATCATCTCTTTCAAATTCAGAAAACTCGTAAACTTGAGTCATTTCAATACATTCGGTTGGACATGGATAAACACATAATGAACAAAAACAACATTTAGCTATATCAATATCAAATTTTGTAACCCAGAGAGCTTTCTTTTTTCCTTGAGATGTTTCACCCGGACTGTCTTCTGGTGTAGATTTTAGCGTCTCAATTGAAATGCAATTTACCGGACAAGCCCTTGCACATTGATCGCAACCAATGCAATCATCCATGTTAACAAAAAGTCTGTTTCTTGCTCTTTCCGGCATTTTTGGTTTAACGTCCGGATATTGAATTGTAACCGATGGAAGGAATAAATGCTTAAATGTAATCCTCATTCCAACAAGAACAGTCCAAAGTGCATCAAATGTATTTCTGAAATATTGTTTCATAATTAAATTAAAGTTATAAGTCCCACTAGAAGTAAAATTGCAACAGAATAAGGAATTAAATATTTCCAACAAACAGTCATTAACTGATCAACTCTTAATCTAGGTAGAGTCCATCTTAACCACATTTGAATTATTACAAATGTCATTCCCTTAAAAGTAAACCAGAAAGCTTGTTCAAATGGTACTAGCCATTCAATCCCAAGAGAATTGCCTAAATATCCAATTGGTGAATGGTATCCGCCAAAGAATAATATGGAAACTAAAAATGATACTGCAAGCATATTAGCATATTCAGCTAAAAAGAACATTGCAAACTTCATTCCGCTATATTCTGTAAAGAACCCAGATACAAGTTCAGACTCAGCTTCCGGAATATCAAAAGGAGTTCTATTTACTTCAGCTAATGTGCTGATAAAAATAATAATAAAGGCACCAAGCATTAAGGGGACTAATAAAAATTTAGCAATGCCGGTAGCAGCTCCACCTAATATATTCCAATTCCAAAAATAAGCTGTCTGCTGATTTGTAATTGTATCTAAATTTAAAGTGCTGGTTAACATAACCATCGTTAAAACAACAATAGCTGTTGGTATTTCGTAACTAATAATTTGAGAAACAGACCTCATAGCTCCTAGTAAAGAATATTTATTATTTGATGCCCATCCACCCATTAAAATTCCAGCAACAACAAGACTTGAAATTGCTAAAAAATAGAACAGACCAATTTCTATGGAACTTCCCATAAACCAACTTGAAAAGGGTAAAACAGCAAATGCTGCAAAACTTCCCATAAAAACTAAATACGGAGCAAAGTTGAATAATTTTCTATCGATTGAATTAGCAACTATATCTTCTTTTTGTAACAGCTTTAAAATATCAGCAACTGTTTGTAGAATTCCATGATAACCAGTTCTCATTGGTCCAAGTCTATCTTGCAGATGTGCAGAAACTTTCCTTTCAGCAAGTACAGCAATTAGGGCATAAGGCAGAATAAAAAGAAACAATGGAATTGCAGCTGCAACAAAAAATGCAGCAATTTGATTCCCGAATATTTCTATTAAAAAATCATACATTATCTATCTATTTCTCCTAAAACTACATCAATGCTACCTAAGATTGCAATAACATCGGCAACAAAATGACCTTTACACAATTCTCCAAAAATTTCCATATTAACAAACGAAGGAGCACGTACTTTTACTCTAAACGGGTTTACTGAACCATCACTGATAATAAAATACCCAAGCTCACCCTTTGGATTTTCAACCCTTGAATAAATAGTTCCTTTTGGTGGTTTAATTCTTTTTGGAACTGCTTCTTGTACATCACCTTCTGGAATACTATCAATTGCTTGTTCAATAATCCGAAGGCTTTGTTCCATCTCTAAAACTCTTACAAAATATCTATCCCAACTATCTCCAACGGTTCCTTTCAATCCTTCCCCAACGGGGATTTCAAAATCAAATCTATCATAAATGGAATATGGATCATTTCTTCTTAAATCCCATTTTACACCACTAGCTCTTAAATTAGGACCGGTAACACCATAATTAATAGCCACATCTGCAGGTAAAATTCCAATATTTGCAGTACGTTCAACGAAAATTTTATTATAAGAAAGTAGATTATTTAATTCATCTATTTTGGGTCTAAACTGATTAACAAATTCCTTAGTTTTCCTTACAAAATCGGGATGAATATCGTGAGATAAACCACCGACCCAAATATAGTTGTAAAGGAGTCTTGCACCGCATGTTTCTTCAAACAAAGTTAGAAGCTTTTCACGATCTGCAAAAAGAAAGAGGAAAGGAGTAAAGGCACCAATATCAACTCCATAAGTTCCAAGAGCAACCATATGAGAAGCGATTCTCTGCAATTCTGCCATTATTACTCTAATATATTCAACTCTTTCAGGTACTTTAATATCTAATAACCGTTCAACCGCAACAGCATAACCAAAATTATTAGACATTGAAGCTAAATAATCCAATCTATCGGTATAAGGCACAATTTGAGGATAGGTCATGGCTTCACAATGTTTTTCAAAACATCTGTGAAGATAGCCAATATGAGGAATTACATTAAGCACTAATTCTCCCTCAAGTTCAAGCTCCAATCTCAATACCCCATGAGTAGAGGGGTGTTGAGGACCCATATTTAATACCATTTCTTCAGTTTTTATAGCCATATCAGTAAGGTATCTTCATTCCATTATAAAATTCAGGTGTTTCAAAATCTTTTCTTAATGGATAACTTCCATCTTCCCAATCGTAAGGCATTAATATTCTAATAAGATTTGGGTGGTTTAAGAAAATTAAACCATACATATCAAAAGCTTCTCTTTCATGCCAATCCGCACATTTCCAAATTGGTTCAACGGATTCAACTTCA
>CAVPHW010000017.1:0-4324 GCA_963704835.1 uncultured Ignavibacteriales bacterium
ACTTGGGTGTATTGTGTGGAACAGCAACAGTAATATATGAAGAATTAAAAGTGGTCAGTTCAAAATAGTCTGCTGCTGATAGCATGCAAATAACTGCCCGTTTATTAGCATGACTGACTTCAACAAAACTTTCATGTTCGTCATGCTCATAATTAATTAGTTTGTATAGACCAGGTTTAATTTTTTCAATCACACCTTGTTCTACTGCATTAGCAATTCGTCTCGTATGAATATTAGCTTTCTTCAGCTCCACCATACGAGCATAACCTTTATTTTTTTCAAATATTTTAATTATTTCTTCCATTTAAGACTTTCGGTTCTTTTACAAGGCAAATATAACAAATCTGCCTAAAAATCGGACCAAGTTTAGGAAATTATTTGTAGGTGAGTTTAAATCATTTCTTAGGCAAATATAACAAATCCGCCTAAGAATCGATTCATTTGATATCAATTATTTTTTACTGCCAATGGATTGGATTGGCAGAAGTTTAGAACCAAATATTTTCTCAAAAAGGGGAGTCGAAAACAAGAGACCTAATTTAAATTTACATTGAAACTGAACCACATTGCAAATTTGTTTAGCAGCTTGTTTTGTAAGTTAGTTCGTGGTATTACATACCTAATTTTAAAAAATACTTTCATCATAAATTGAATGATCATGTCTAAAAATATCAGTTTCTATAATATCTTCATCTACATATCTTTTCATTGATTCACTAGCTTTTTCTTCAACATCTTTATAATTAGGGTCAAGGTGATACAATAAACCAAAATAATTCATTGCTGCTTTGTAATTTTTAAAATCGTAAAATCTTGATGCGAGTGAATAAAGTATAGGCTTATTTTTAGAATTATGTTTTAGAATATTTTTCATTCTCAATATATTGTAATCAAATACCTCTACAATATATCGATCCAATAAATATTTAATGTCGAGACTTATTGTTTGCTGATAATTATTAATTGCAGCTACACTATTTAAATTAAGATTATTTAATATCGCTAAAGAAAAAAATATTTTACCACGTTTATGAGCAGGATAATGTAAATCATTCCGTACAATCTCTAAATGTTTTATTGCCTTTTCAAATTCATATAACTCCGTATATATTTCACTTAATTTAATATGAATATCTGAGTTTGAAGGAACTATTTGAATCGCCTTAAGATAGTTATTTTTAGCATCATCTAGAGAATGATAATCCGAGCGTATCCTATAAAAATCGCCGAATTTATCAAATGTTGAATAAGAATTAGCGAATTTATTTTCAAGTAATTTTAGATACTTTAAGGTCTCCTCAAATTCTCTTGAAGATATTAAGACATAAATTAAATAATGATATAAATATTCTTCATTAGGATTTAGTTCTATAGCTTTTTTCAAATGAAAAACTGACTTGATCTTGTCGTTAATGTGGTATTCTTTTCCTTGATAATAATGTAAATACTCATTCAGGGGAAATTTAAGCAACATTTCATTGAGAAATTTTTTTCTTTCTTTTAAAGAGAAATTAGAAATTCCAAGACTAAATAAATTGCCATATAAAGTAGGTTGCATCGGATTTTCTGTAAGAGATATTTTTAAATATTCAGCTACTTTGTCGTAATCTTTGACTAAGTAATAACAAGCAACTATACTGTTGAAAATTTTTATCTTATCACTCGGGGAACACTCAAGTGCCTTTATTAAATAATCGAGGGCCAAATCCATGGAATAAGATTTTTTATTTAGTTGATATGATTTCTTTATTTTCTCGGCAATATTAAAATACAATTCACCTTTCTCTATTTTGCTTGAATATTTTTCAAGCTTAATAGAAGCACGGATTATTTTATCATAGTTATTTATTTTTTCATACTCATAAATTTTTGCGATTAACTTCTTTTTCTTAAGGACTTTATTAACTAAAAACATTATACATCTTCCATTTTAATTTTTATAAAATAGTTGAATATTATTACTATTATTGTAAAAACATCAATAATTAACCACTCCGTTCTGCCAAAATATATATTAAAAATGGGGTTAAATAGGATTGCAAGAGTAAAAAAAGTGATTGCAAAAAACTTTCGGTTATTTAAATGTTCAGAATAAGCTAAATAAACTAAACCAATAGTTCCAAATATCCTTACAAGTTGATAATACCAGTAAGGCATTTCAATAAGGCATAGTGCAAAAAGAATAATGAGAGATATTTTTACATATGACTTATTCATGATTTAATTCCGCACCAAAAAATAATTTTATAGACATAAGTAAGTAGAACGTAATACTTTGCGTTCTGTTTTTTCTCTGTCTTGAAACTCTTATGATAAATCGCCTATATAGCTTTCTTCAACAGATTTATTTAGTGTTTTCAAGCATTCTCTCTTCACATTTGTTTCTATTTCCTATTTGTAAAAATAGTTGGAAGTCTATTATTATCTTAAAGCCTTAAATACAACCCAAGTAACGTAAACTAAATCAATTAAAAATAGTAATAATAAAGTGGTTATAAAGAAAATTGATAAACAATTATAATTTTTATCAATTGAACATTCAGAGCAAATTGCTAAAATCGATCTGATAAATGGAATTATTAGAACACTTACAAAAATTATAATGCCGTTATAAACTAAAGCAATTTTGGTATGTTTTATTAATCCATCCCGTTCATTGATGAGGGTCTCAAAAGGTAAAATTATTTGATCATTCATATTTGTATCAGGATATATAGAACGGAAATAATTGTAGATCTGATCAATTGTATTCTTCATCTTCATAGGATTCCACTGCATTGCCCCGATCCTTAATCTTCTAATATTATTTTTATTATGGCTTCTTGCTTCCTCAGTATAATTGCCAGTTTCAATCTCTAATACCATTGACTCTGCCAATCCCCTTATTTCATCTTTTATTAGGCTTAATTTATATAAGCAAAATATCCCCTAACAAACCGATTGCCCCAGCTAGCACTTGAGCTATCGTACTAAAGAAATAACATAATAAAGTGTCCATACTTTTTCCGAAAATAATATTTTTAATTTTTATTTTATTAGAACGTTCATTAATTGTTGCACAAGATTACCGTAAATTTAAATCAGAGATAATCAGTTAAATCTTTATCATAATCTTGTTATTGAACTAAAACCTCTCCTTTACCAACTCCATTATCTTAATTCCGTCTGCAGAAATTTTTGTACCTGGACTAATTTTGTAAATAATAATTTAATCATCGTACAACATTTTTAAAAATGAATCATAGCTATTATCTAATTTATATCGTTCTTGATGTATCTTTACAATGTTTGAAAATATCAGCACAAAATCAGGAGTCAATGGATAGTAACTATCTATCGCACAATCTGTAAGATTTGACTTATTGATTTTATCAGAGAAAAGCAATGTGATCGGCTTATGACTGTACTCACTTAGAGTTTTAGTACAACTGCAGATCATTTCTTCATTATAGTCAATATCTATGATTATGTTAATACTGACTTTAATATATTCATTTTCCTTATTCTTAATTGCTAAGTCTGAAAGGTTATTAACAACAATAACGTGATATTGTTCTTGGAATTTGTTTTTGAATAAGTTGCTTCTGGATTCATCACTACACGCTATACAAATAAATGATTTTTCTATAAAAATTACTGGTTCTTCTGTTTCCTCATAAATCTTATGTTCATCTACGATGCTTTGAGCCATAAACTTTGCAAGGGACTGTAATTCTGAATGTATTGGATCATCTTTTCCTTCAAAAGAAAATTTATTTACACACTGGTTGTAAAGAATTGCGGCTTTCTCATAATTCTGGAGTTCATAATAACAGTGGGCACAAAAATAATTTGCTTCGAATAGCTGAATATGATTTCCAAACCAATTATCCCTAATCATTTTCATATACCGTATATCAAAGGAAATGGACATCATGTAAGTTTCAAAATGTTCGACGGCATTTTTGAAATCTTCAATTTTGTTATAACACATTCCTAATAAGAAATGCGAATCGAGAGCTATTTTATCATATTTAAGAGAATTAATGGCATACATTATCGCTTGTTTATAATCCGCCCTAAAATACGAGGTTTGAGCCATATCAATAAATGTTTTATATCTTGTATGCATATGAAAAATCTTTCAAAATAAAATTATTAACAAAGTTATTTTAAAAAAATTTATTAATAACGTAAAAAACTTTTATCTATAAAATATCAGTAATTTAGCATGTTTAATTGTTGATTTATTTAGTTTGAAATATTTCAACGTTCCCTTCACCATCTAATAATCCATCTTTTAAATCCCAAGCCAATTTTATTTGGTGGTTTATTTAGAATCGTT
>CAVPHW010000018.1:0-29548 GCA_963704835.1 uncultured Ignavibacteriales bacterium
GGTAATTTAGATTCTAAATTAATTGCGGTTTTAATGACTGGTTCCACTATCCAAATTTATTTGAATCGGAAAATTTGGAAAGGATTATTAACTTTTCATAAATTGCGAGTGTTTCTGAATTAATCTTTTTTTCAGTAAATTTTTCTAATACGAGCTCTCTTCCTACTTTGCCCATCCTTTTACGCAAATCCGAATCAGTAAGAAGGATTAATATGGCCTCTGCCAAGGCTTCAGGGTTATTGACTGGCACAAGAAATCCATTTTTCTGATCTTGAACGACATCCCGGCAACCTGCCACATTTGTAGCGACGATCGGTCGACAACAAGCAGCTGCTTCTATCAGTACTGTTGGTAATCCCTCGCCAAGAGAAGGCAAAGTGACAATACTGCATTCATGATATATTTGGCGCATATTTTTTTGAAACCCCCACCATTCAATCAGTCCTTCCTCTTCCCACATTTTCAAGGTCGATACATCAATCGAGGATGGGTTACCAGGATCTACATCACCTACCAGTGCAACTTTTAAACTGGTTTTAGATTTCAAAATCCTCACAGCTTCCACCAAAGTCTTCACTCCTTTGTCATAGAGCATCCTTGCCGGCAGAACAACTAATGGAATGTCCAGTTTTGGATCGGGAGATTGTAAAAAGAATTCCTCATCAACACCGACACCATTGATAATCAAGCTATTAATTTGACTTACAAATCTAAATTTAATGAAAATTTCTCGATCATATTTATTTTCAAAAATATTGGTAATACTAGAACCCGATAAGGAAAATTTATAAAGGGGAAAAACGATTGCCCGTAAAATTTTTCCTTTGAAATCTTTAGAAAGGAAAATATATCCTAAACCTGTTACTGAGTTTACAATTCCTGACACGCCTGAAATTCGAGCAGCAATTGATCCATATATGACAGGTTTGATTGTAAAATGATGGACAATTAGCGGCTTTTCAATAGCATAAATTCTTCTCAATGAGACGAGTGATTTAATTTCCTGGATTATTGAGGTTGATTTTCTTCCAATATTCCATTCAATAAACCGAAACCCATTTTTTACAATCTCAGTAACATAATCACCTTTTGGAGAGACAAAAACAACATCAAACCCCTGATCTCTCAAAAACTTTCCCAAGGACAATCTAAAATTGTATAAATACCAATCTGTGTTGGCGATTAATAATATTTTCTTTTCAAGCATTATGCTTTCCGATTATCAAGCGCCTGCTGATAAAACTCAATAAGTCTATTTTCCATATTACTCCAGCTATAAATTTCATCATATGCTCGTCTTGCATTGTCCCCATACTTGCTTCGTAAAGGAATGTCCTGGTCTAAAAGCAAAAAGGCTTTTTCTAACTGTTCTTTGCTTCCATAATCTATTATAAGGCCACAATTTTCTTTCTCAATGATCAAGTCCATGTTGGTATTTTTTGCTACGATGATTGGTTTCCCTAACATCATTGCTTCAAAAACTTTATTTGGGCTAGAGTAACGGTGGTTGGGTATCGTTGGATCGTACGTGGCAATTAAAACATCGGCTGCATGACTGAGTCTTAAAGCTCTTTCGTAGGTAATTCTCCCATGCCAGGCAATATTGTTTATTCCTACCGTTGATTGGACAATCATTTGCTCATCACCTCCAAATCCGGCCAGATCTAAATGCCAATTCGGGTGATCCTTGAGCACTTCTATTAGC
This sequence comes from uncultured Ignavibacteriales bacterium, assembly GCA_963704835.1. Taxonomy (GTDB): domain Bacteria; phylum Bacteroidota; class Ignavibacteria; order Ignavibacteriales; family Melioribacteraceae. Next base: position 1,706 of record CAVPHW010000018.1, read on the forward strand.
TCAAATATTCCCCTCTCAACCTGTAGTAAGCCAATGTAAGCAATTCTTAACGTGGAAATTGAATCTGATATTGAAAGTTTCTCTAGTGGATAATCATTATCTTCTGGACTGTTATAGACTGAGATCCATATTTTCGGATTTGATCCATGAATTTGATTTCGACGGGCATCATCCACCAGGATGACCCCATCTGCTTTACTGATCGCCCAAAAATCAATTTTTCGGATGAGTTCCTTGAGAAATCTTGGTGTTTTTCGCAAATGGTCCGCATAAAAATCAAAAATATCGTAGACCACTATTTTCTCCCTCACAAATTTCATTAGTAAAGCAGGCAAAATCGTATCAAAATCGCAGGCATGGATAATATCATAATTTTTTGTATTTCTGAGCAACCACCCCATCAAGCCAATTTGCCAGACAACCAGAGCGGGCAAATTCATTAATCCATTGCCAAATTTTGCCTTGATTCGTAATCGGAAAATCGAAAAAATCTCTCTACTTTCTCTTTTTGACAATTTCCCGGTTCTGTCCCAACCCAAAGCACTCACCTGATAACCATTTTTAACCAGGCTTCTGGCAATTTTCTCCACCCGTGGGTCAGGGGATATAGGGTTTGATCTTAAGAGTAATACTTTCATATTTATTTGATAAATTTAGAAACCGATGAATTATTAAATTCCAGATAGCTAATCAGAAAAAAAGTTTATACTTCTCCATTGATATTGACATTTAGGAAATAATTGAAATAAACACTCATACAAATTCTTATTATAAATTATTATCCTCAACCACTTCACACTTTTCGGGAATTGGTCTTGTATTAATTAATAGAATTCTAAAGAGTGTAATTAATAATAGAACAATTAAATGATTTTGATAGATCGATAATTCAATATTATCAAAAACCAGGAAATTGTTTATTGAAGAATTGACTGTATATTATTTACTGTTAAATACTCATATGTTGGATTTGCTACAGCATTTTGATAACCATAAAAATCCGTTCGAGGTATTCCCAAATCACAAATTTCTTCACCAAGGTCGTTGAAATCAAAATAGAAAATTCCCAACACCATTTGTTGATTTGCTAACCAACCATAGTTCAATTCAAACCATTCAGCTTTCTTCTCATAATCATAATCACTGTTTTCTCTTGCTTCGACAGATGTTAATGCAGATGTGCCAGTTTCTGATATCAATATATGCTTTTTAGGAGCCATTTCTTGTAAACGATTGATATAAGGTTCATAGATTCTGTCATAATTTTCCCAAAAGCCATAATCTCCATCTTCATTGATTGTTGCCTCGCAAAATCCAAAATTGTAGGCTGCAAACCCAACTAAATCGACGAAATCATCTCCAGGATAATAATATTCGAAATTATCTTCTGGCCAACTCCACCCATTTGGTGAAAATACCCACCAGACTTGGGAACGGTCAACCCCATTTTCGGAAAATATATTCTGAATGTAATAATAAGAATCAATATAAATTTGTTGTCTTTGATCCGAATTTTCTTCTTCAGAATAATAAGGAACCCACTCCCCATTCATTTCTTGAAAGGGAGCAAACATAGCTTTTCGTCCCCCACCGTTGTCTAACCATCGTTTGTAAATTTGCGCCATTTGATTTAGCTGATTATCATAACCACCTTCGGATATTTCTCGAATAGTTGAGCTTGATCCAATTTTCACAAATGAGAAGTATCCTTCAAGCCATAATTGTTCCAGTTGTCTATATAGGTTGTTTTTATTTAGATCATTATCTGACTGCCAGGTTTCATATAAAGCTGGATCTTGGATATCAATCCCCCAACTAACTGCAGAATGTTTCTTGCCACCTGCCAGTTGATCAGCTTCTGGCATATAAGTTCTAACATTTTCTTCTGACCAATAAACTGGCATTATTATCCCAATAAATTTTCCAGGGTCATTTTGTTTCAAATAAATTAATGGTAAATAAATAAAGCTGGAGTCAGATTTAACAATGGTTTGATTATCAATCGTGTTTGCAAATGCTGGTTTCGTTTCAGAAAAAGTATTATCTGAATTCAAAACTAGACTTAATTTAACAACTGTAAAAATTATTATCAGGGATAAAAGAAATCCTAATAATCTAAAGTGTTTTTTTCTTTTATTCATGCTTTTCTTTCACATTTTTTATATATTTTGTTTTTTAATAATAAATCAAAAAAGATCTAATTTATTATTTACCAAAACCCATATTAGTTAATTTTTGAGCAGTCAGATAACGAAAATTTGATCCAACCAACGCTTGTGCATACCCTTCAAAAACTGGTTCAATTTGAGTTAACCGGAAATCACATTCATCTGGTTTGTCAAAGTCAAAATAAAGAATTCCTATCACGTTCGATTCCTGAGAAAGATAATTGTAACTCTGAATAATCCATTCATTTTTTTTATCGCGATTAATAATTTCAGGATCTGAATATTCTCCAACAGTCGCTGTCTGCGCAACAATTATCGGTTTTCCTGATGCCATGGATACCATTCGATTAATATATGGAGTGAAAACTAGATCATAAGTAGCCCATTTATACCATGGGGCAGCTACTTCACAAAATCCATAATTATAAGAACTGAACGAAACGACATCCACATATTCATCACCCGGATAATATTTTTCAAATTCATCACCAGGTTCACTCCACCCATTAGGGGCAAACGTCCACCAGACAGCATTTCTTGATACTCCTTCATTTTCAAATATAAATTGTATATGTTTATAAGCCTGAATAAAATGATCTGGAGTAACAGCAACACCATCTACTAATCCATATTTAGTCCAATTTCCGTTCATCTCAGGAAATGGAGCAAAAAAAGCTCGTCTTGAATCTCCTAGATTTACCCAATTTGCATATGCTTTTGCTAGTGTTCGTAATTGGGTGTCATACTTCCCTTGTGCTATATCAATAGCATTTTTACTTGTTCCGATATTTACAAAAGATATATAACCGGATTGCCAAGTTGCTTCTAATTGTGTAGGCAAATTATAGTTTGTGTTTTCTTCAATATCAATAAACCAACCCAACACAGAGTGTTTAATCCCACCAGACGCTTGGTCAGCTCCTGGCATATAAGCCTGTACATTATCTTCATTAAGATAATGGGGTAAGTATAAACCAATGAATTTATTCGACTGCCAAGGTAGGGAGGTATTTTTAATTATCGGTAAATACGTAATAAACCCCTCTGACTGTGCTGTTACTCTAGGAATATTATTCATAATTATTGTTACAAAAAAAATAACCACTACAAAAATAAATTTCTTCAAATACACATCTCCATGAATATATAACTTATTAAACAATAATCTCTTTTATTAGTTGAGGTTGCCTCTAAATTTAATCCGTTTTTATAGAAACACCTAATTCAACATAATTGTAATTATAACCAATCATATTTGGTGAATAAATTACAGAATTGTAATTATTTTTTAGTAAACAAAGCCAATCAATTTAAGATATTTTTGTTATGTCAAAAACTCCTAATGCGGCAAAAGGAATAATTAATGGAATCAAGAAATGATGATACCTGGGTTGTACTTCCAAAAGTATATATGGGAAAGTTAAGCTCAAAAAAATGGAAAATAAGAAGAAAAGCGTTAATGACGTTAATTCTTTGCTTTTTAAACCTATTAATGTAAATAATAAAATAGTCACATAAAGCGCTTGACTGATTAAGCTGTTAATCTTTAGGATGTAAGGCTCAATTATTTCGTAATTCTGATTGTTTTTCCATTTTGTGTTTTGTAGACTCCATTCATTCCCATAATCATTAGCACCAAAAAGTCTATAGAATTTCTTCGGAACAAGAGTTAAAAAACCCATTGGATCATTAACAATTCTCGATTTAGCTTCTTCCCTAGCAAGTTTATCCCTAGTTTCGAGAGGCCATGAGGTGTATAAATTAGAGTCTTCATTATTCCAACCACCATCAAACTTGGTATTTGTTCCAGATAAAAAGGGAAAAGAATCTTGAATGAACATAGATTCAAGTGAAACCGATTCATTAATTATTGAGATATAACCTATTATTATAGAGAAACTAGTTAAAATCCCGGCGACAAAAAGAATTATTGCAAATTTATTTTTTGAATAAAAGAAAAATATTATTAGAAAGAAAATAATGAAAAAAAGGATTGAAGAACGAACAGTAATTCCCAGGCCAAAGCAAATACCAGATAAGATTGTTTGAATAATTTGAATTCTTATTTTTTTCAGTTTTAATAGATAAAACACCAAAAAGAATGCTAGACAATAAAAAAAATTCAGCAATTGTTTCTGTTGCAATAACATTAACCATGTTGATTTCATTAATTGATAAAGCCATAAATAACATGGAAATTAATCCAACAGATCGATTAATAAATTGTTTTCCCATTTGATAGACCAAAATTATTGAAATACTACTCAACAATAAATTTATAATCTTTCCTGAGAGTTCATCAGGAAAGATTCTATATCCCAGTGATAAAATACTAACAAACCCAATATTCTTTGTTACTACTGGAATATTTTGAGACAATGAAATAGCCGCGTCATGGTAAATTCTAAAATCACTGAAGGAATAAGTGGGGACAAAAATAACATAGAGTGTTCTAAGAACGATACCAAGAATTAAAAAACCAATAAATGCATATCTCTTTTCAATTATTTTTACTTTATTGATTAACAGATAAAAAGCGAAACCAGTTAATAAAATCAATATGGCTTGAAATAAAGTCATTCTTGAATAAGCATAAATTAAACCGGTGATAACAATACTTAGAATAAATACTGGATTGAATATTTTTAGTATGTTTAATACCTTGCCTTCAATTTTATTATTCATTCCTTCTCCATGAAAAAAACAAGTTTTTTCATATTAATTTAGTGTAACATTTTTTATTGGTAATTTTTTAAAATATTTACAGTAAAGGTGAGCCAGACCATAACCCAAGATAAAAACTTCAGAATCGGAAAATTAATGACATGTTGTATGACTTGTCAAATATTATTGAAAACATGGTAGAGGGAAATGCTAAAACACTATCTTTGCCATCCGCAACTTAGATTAATTGAACGGGGTTCAAATTTGAATCAACATAATAACTTAAATCACTCTAAACGAAAATTATTGAAGACCAATTTATTCGAGAAGTCCTTAACAATAAAACCATTTCAATAAGGAAAGTTTTACCCTTCATTTCTGGAAAAAGTGGGTGATTATTAATAGTGATCGAATAATTGATTTTGCCGAATGAATCCAGAGAACATCTATCTGAAGATAAAATGCCATTACTGAAAAGATTTTCAATTTAGAAATGTGGCCAAAGGAGATCAGTCTAATTGCTACTAATAAAAGAAAATGATTTACATGAAAGGAGAGGATTTTCTATCTGTATTTATGAGGGCTTACTTTTCAGGCAAATAAAAATATTGTATTTTTACATTTTTCAATAAAAACAATTTATAATAAAATTTTTACGTTGATGAACCAAACAAATGAAAGTCAATTTTGATGAGTTTCTTGATAAAAATAAAAACCTTATTCAATCATTTTTTAACCAGATCAAAAAAAATAATTATTGATTTCCTCCGTCGGATTTTACCAAAATCCATTAAGTCCTTAATTATAAGAATCATTAATTATGGTGAACGTCAAATCATTGCTAACAATCAAGTTCTTTTAAATGAAATTCTCAAAAATTACAAGCCTGGTAAAGAATATAGATCCATAATCATTTTTCCACCTAGCCTGGATTGGGATGTGCAGTTGTTCCAGCGCCCACAGCAACTGGCACTGGCACTGGCAAAACAAGGCGCACTGGTTTTTTACACTCAGCCTAAACCGGATCGAAAAAAAGAGCCTTTTGAATTAATTAAAGAGCGCTTATATCTTTGTAATGTGAATGTGGATACATTTAGAATAATACCCAATCCAATCATTTACCTTTTAACATGGAATAGTGGTTATGCTTCTCGATTTAAGAGTCCTCAGATCATATATGACTTTGTAGATGACATCAATGTTTTTTACGGAGACCATATGGAGATTAAAAAGGGGCATGAATTTTTATTGAAAAATGCTGATTATGTCCTGGCCACTGCCAGAAAATTAGTAGAAGAAGCAATAATTTTTCGATCTGATGTGATTTATTCTCCAAATGGTGTGGTTTATGATCATTTCTCAGGAGATGGTGAACAAGCTCAAATTACGCCTCCAGAAGATTTGATTCCTATGCTTGATAGTCAAAAACCCATTATTGGATATTACGGGGCACTGGCACGTTGGTTTGATTATGATCTACTCAAAGCAGTTGCCGTCTTACGTCCAGATTACCAGTTTATTTTAATTGGTCCGGATTATGATGGCACACTTGAACCCGCGAACATCTCTCATTTCGATAATATTCATCACTTAGGCGTGAAACCATACGCTGATCTACCGGGTTATCTGCATTATTTCGATGTAGCCACCATCCCTTTTTTGGTAAATGACATTACCAACGCCACTTCCCCATTAAAACTTTTTGAATATATGGCGGGTGGAAAACCGATCGTGGTGACACCCATGCGCGAAAGTATGCAATACAAAGATGTACTTATTGCGAATGGTCCAGAAGAATTTTCTCAAAGCCTCGATCGTGCAATCAAACTGGGACAGAGCGCAGAGTACATCATAAAAATAAAAAAGATCGCCGAGCAGAACACATGGGAGAATCGAGCAGAAGATATTCTGCAAGAAATTGAAAAACAGAATCAACCAATAGATTAACTCAGGGAGCTTCTGGGCAACGCTGGCCTTTTGCCAGGCAAACGTTATCCACCAAAACGTTTTCTGCCCCTCCTAATGATGCAAAGACATTCGCAAACCTAGCTCCAAGTGGAGACTGGCTGTATAAAGAATACCAATTCCACTCCGGTGTAACATTTATCCAGTTTTCTTCGTCACTGATCAAATTGTCATTTTCATCCAGCCAACGGATTTGCATTAAAAATGTTGCTTGCTGATCCGTATTGATCCAATATCCCAGCGTGTAAAGCTGCTCTTCTTCAACAGCCACCTGTTGATACACATACCCGTTTCCTTTTTCAGACAATGGTGCATTCAGTATGAGCGCTTGATTCCCTTGATGCGCATGATTGGAGACCTCAATCGCACCTTCTTCTTCCCAATCAACAAAATCATTTTCTCCTGCTAAAAGTTCAAAGCCTTCATTTCTTAGTAAATTATCTGGGGGGAGAGAACCACACCTCCAGGGACGAGGTGATAAACATAAATTCCTTTTCTCGCATATACCAACTCTCCATAAGCATCATAAAAATCTAACCCTTTAAGAATAGGATAGGCATCTTCATATTTCCAGGGGCGGTAATCAATTTCAGGTTGATTTACTAAAATGTAATCATAGCCTGATTGATCTAGCGAGTTTGAAAGTTCCTCAATTGACTTTGCTGAGGAAACAATATTATGTGCACTACCAACATCGTAAATTCCATCGATCCTCGATTGTGAGTACAGTCTAAATTCATTGCCTATTGAGAGCACTCGATGAGGCCCATTTTCCTGAGCATCAATAAATTGATAAGCATCATATACAACAAGATTTCTAGAGAGATATTCCTCTCGAGTTTCACGTCCGAGAACAAAATTTATGGGAAATCGTTGTGGTAAATTGTCATATATTTTCACAATCAAGGGTAAACGAGTTGAGAAAAGGTAAATCAAACCAGTGAATAATAGAATTATAGGAAAAACAGTTCTTTTTCTAAACTGAAAATGCTGAAATACTGAAACAATATTCATTGCTGCACAAATTGCCAGCCAGGGAAATATGGGCAACGCATAGCGAAGCAATGCGCTATTAATCAATATCATCAACCAGACTGTTATGATACTGGACAACAATAAAATTAATCCGATAATTTTCTTTTGTTTTGATATAAAAGTTGAAAACACAAAAACAGGGATTGCCATTAATGGGAGTATTGATGCCATTCCCCCCGGGGCTTCATGATAATAACGAATTGAATTGAAAACCAATTCAATAGGATAAATAATATATTTTGATAACCTCGCTATCAATCCTGATTCTACAATTCCAGTAGAAGTGTTTGATGATTGTGAAATTCTTTCAAGAAACATTTTTCCATAAGGGTAAAATGGGTCGCCAGTCCAGATTGTATCCCGGATAAGCCATGGCAAAGCGAGAATTAGGATCATAAAAACACATAAGAAAAACCAACCCAACTCAACTTTATTCTTTTTGTTACTTAACATCAAAAGCAATAAGAAAACAAGCATGACGAATAACATCGGTCCAGCGGTTAATTTGACACCTAACCCAATACCACCAAGAAAACCAGCAACTAACAACCACCTTGGATTTTTTTCTTGCCAATATAATAAAAACGCCAGGCCAACAGCAGCTGTATAAGCCGTAACAAAAAAATCAATATAAGCCGTCGCAGATTCATATCCCAGCACTGGAACAGAAAACAATAAAACAGCAGCAATCAATCCTGTTTTATTTCCAAATAGTCTCCGACCAAATAGAAAAGTCACTAAAACACTCATGCCGCCCATAAAGAAATGAAATATTCGTGGAAGGGTCAAGCCGGCTGTTTGGATTGCTAATGTATACAACATTTCCGCATAGTGCATCCAGACAGTCATACCACCTTCGGGATAAACAACAATACCGCCACGTTCTAAATACAACAAAGGAGCTGAAAGGTGATAGGTCATTTCGTCATAACGCATGGGCGGAGATAGCGCAATAAACCAAGATGGAACCCATAAGACCACAAAAATACCGAGAACCAATGCGAACAATGGGAATTGACCTGAATTTTTTAAAGAAGTTATTATTTGATAAAAAATATCTCTAATGGTATAAAGCCATTTCATTATTTTTGGGATCACAAACACAATAAACAGAAACGCAAGCCCAATCCAGGTAATGAGTGGAGTAAAAGCATTCAGAAATCCCTGAATCATTACAAGAATCATTATGATTCCCAAGCCGATTAGAATAGAAAACAAGAATACCAAATATTTATCTACAATTGTTTTCCCCGTAAAGAAAAATAAAATTGATTCCCCCACACCGATTGAAATAATTGATATCAAAAAGAACATTAAGAAAGCTGGCCCACTATTAATGGTAAAGATAGGGAGGAGAATAGAAAAAGCCAAGCCAATAAAAGAAATAAAAAACAGGATTTTTTCTTGAGAAAAAATAAAAAGGAGACCGATAATAAGAAACGAAAATCCGAAAGCAAATGCCCAACGTATATCCCAATAAGAGGATGGAAATGGTGTGGGGTCAAGAAATACTTTCAATCCGATCTGTAAATTAATAAATGTTAATACAATAATCATTCCAAAAATGATTTTGCTGAAGTATTTTAAAGAAGTGTTGTTTGATTTGGAATTACTCATTTTTTAAGAATTTTCTTTTAATCCATTCTTTAGACACAACAATTGATTTTCTAATTTTATTATCACCTAATTTATTAAATACCGGAATTAAAAGCTGTCTAATCCAAAGATAGAACCAATGAGAGGCTGGCTTTGGTGCTGTTGCTTCGAGATAACTTTTATTCAATAGTTCATATTTAATCGCTAACTTATTTATTTGATCATTTTTTTTATGCCATTCATCCCTGGCTTGTAAATATTCGATGATATGCTGTGAATTTCTTAGGAATAATTCATCTTCGGATAATTTCTCAGAAACAATTTTTTGTTGTCGTTTATCCTGGATCGTTTCATTAAGAATTTTTAAAAAATAATTTCCCGTTTGCTCCAAAGTAAAAAGTGAAATGACTCTATCTCGAGATTTATTTTGCAGAACCAGCCTTTTCATATCATCCATGATCAAATCTTGCAATATTTGTGCGTAAGCCAAAGCTTGGTGTTGAACAGGTGTGTCTGACAATAAAATTCCACAATCTTTCGTCACCAATTCCGATTGACCTCCAACATCCGCCCCAACTACTGGCAACCCAGATGACATTGCCTCATAGATTCCGGAGGAAATCCCTTCATTTTGAGATGGTAAGAAAAATATGTCGCCTGCAGCCAATAAACCAGGCATTGCTTCTGAAGAAATTTCACCTAATAATTTGATTTTGCCTGATAAATCATTTTGCAGGATAAACGCTTCCATCTCTTTTTTCAAGCTGCCGTCACCAGCGACCAAAGCCTGGAAATTGGTACCAAGACCCGATAGGTGTTTCATTGTCTCAAGAAAAACGAGTGGTTGTTTTTGGGCTTCAAGACGCGCTGCATAAATGATTGCCACGTTACTTTTTTTTATTCCCAGGTTCTCTCGGGTTTCATTTCTTATAATCGGATCCGGTTTCCATTTCAAATGATCCACACCAATCGGGCAAACCATGAGTTTTTCTATTTTGACTCCTTCACCTATCAGCCATTTTTTAACCTGCTCACAGGATGTAATTGTCCTATCTATACAATCCTTATAGATAGCTGAAAGTCTAGGAAATCCTCCGTTCATCCAATCAGGTGTTACAAAGTGAAGATAATCGACAATAGGCATTTGGGGAAATAAACCCCTTAGAATTGGCAAAAGACGATAACCCTCAATACTGCCTTGAAGGAATACAGCATCAATTCTCTTTAGGTCAATCCAAAAACGCAAAAAACGGGGATAATCTTTGACAGCAAGTATTTCAGGGAGAATAATGATTTCCTTTGTTCGTTTTTCAAATTCCGCTCTCCAGCCATTCTCTGATGGGGAAGTACAAATAATACTTATTTCCCAACCTTGATTTTGAAGTTGATCGATTATATTTAATACAAAACGTTCAGCCCCCCCCATCACCATCCAGGGGATGATCAATAAAAGGTTCTGCCCAATGTTGGTGGATAGCTTCTTTGTCGGAGAAAGATTATCCAAATGAATGGTGGTTAAATCTAAGTCAACATGCGTATCCAGGAGATTGAATCCTTGATTAATTGATCCTTTATTCATCGAATTCAATTTTGCTTGAATACCTGGTATTTGCCGCATCCGATCTAAATAAACACTGCTGAAAAGTGCCCAATAATCTCCCCAGTTTTTAGGGGTAGGCGCAAGCGGATTTATTGCTTGATCAGCCTTTTCTAGGTAATTCAGCATGATTTGATTTATCTCTGCATTGACTTTTTCTAAATTGAGTTGAAGAGTCCCTTGGGGATGAATCCGATATGCCAATAATATCTGATCAATGAAGAGAGGCTCTTCAACCAGGAGAACACGAAGAATAAAGTCCCAGTCGTGACAGGTGATGTGTTTGTCGAAATCACCTATTTCAACAATTAAACTACGATGAAAAATAAAATTCCCCGTTGTTACAGCAATGTTATTCCGCAATAACTCAAAACTCATGGTCGGAAAGATTACAGCTCTTTCTATTTGACTTAGATACTGTTCTTGATAAGGATGTGGATCCCCATTTGTTTGAATATGCAAAACTTTTGAATATGCAAAACGCCTTTTGTGTTTAATCAATTCCCCTACCATAATGGATATTCGGCTTGGAAAAAAATAATCATCAGAATTTAAGACGGCAAGATACTCGCCTTTTGCAAGCTTAATTCCAGTATTAATTGCAACATGAGCACCAGAGTTCATCTGTGAAATGAATTGAAAACTGACAGGAGAACCAGCGAGAACCTTTTTTGCCAACGTTTCAGTGTTGTCCGTCGAACCATCGTTAATGATAATGATTTCCAGATTTGGGTAATCCTGGTCAAGGATGGATTGAATAGTCTCTACAATATATAGTTCATGGTTATACGCAGGGACAATGATTGATACTAAAGGGGGATTATCCATAATCAATAATTTTCGTTTTTTTTACTAATTTAATACTAACAGTTTAAGAAAATTTTATTATAGCAGAGTTAATGGTCCAAGTTTTTTGAAATAAAAAGCGGAGCCTTTACAAGGAAAATCTAAAAACTGAGTGGAGTAATGACCCAAATTAATGAGATTTAAAAAATTATATGCATTAAATTTGTCGTTAGAATTTCTTTCCTGGTTGAAATTTTTTCAAAGCCTGGAATTTTTCACATTACTTCATCAAACCATTTATTTCCTGATTGTTACGATCGAATCAGAATCTAAAAAAATAATTTCTTTGGGATCGATTTTATCAAGAGATAAAATATGGTCAGCAATAATTCTTTCATTAAACCGAGCATTATTAGAATGCTGAGGGAAGAAAGTAAAACACCTGGAATGAGCCACTTTCAATTTACTCAAGCTTGATTTCACCCATTTTTCACTTTTCAAATCTTTCTTAGTGATGGGCAAGATTTTTGCTTCTTTTTGGTAAAGATTTACGCATCCTCTAATTTCATCTTCACAGAGTTCTGAATTTCGGATTAATTTTAGCATTTCTTTATATTGAAAGGATTCACCTGGTTTTTTTGTCGTTCTAGAAAAATCTGATAATGACGATCGAAGCACTTTTGAAATTAGTTGATGCTTGGATCGAATTGGAATATGGAGTAGATAACCGATCTCAATTGGATTTAAAGATTTGCTATCTGGATCATAAATCACATGATTCCCTTGAGACAACGAGATTTCTCTATCAAATTTTTCGTACACAGTGCGTGGAATGATTACTTTTGAGAAAGGTGAGAATATTCTGAACTATACCAAAGAGATGATTGATAATTCAATCGCCTATTATTCAATTTATCGGGGAAACAATTTATCCATCTTACACTACCAACAGAATTATTATTGGAAAGTTCTTGTAATCGATTTTCAAGTTCGTTTCTATTCTTTATTTGAAAAAATTCGTCACAATCCAGGAAAAAAACATAATCAGACCCGTTATTAAAAAGATGGTGCATGATAAGGGTAGAAATTTCTTTTTGATAATACCCATTCACGTCTACAGAAATATAACGAAAGCCTTTCTTTAGACTAGCGGCTTTGATTAATATTTGACTTGTAGAATCTAAAGATCTGTGATCAAGTAAATACACTTCATCAAAAAGGGCGTCAACATGATTGAGGAATGCATTTAGTATGTCTTGTTCGTTGCGGATAAGGGTGATTAGGGAAAGTTTCATTTAATAATTTTTTACCGTAAGATTCTTCTAAAAACAACTTCCATAAACTTTGTTTGAGATAGGATTTTGTAATTTTATCATTATTTATAATTAGAAATGCGCATATATTTTTAGAGGGTTCCCCATTCATAATCGTGAAATTCGATTTTTCTGTTTCTTTTAAGAATCCATACTTTCCTTTCCAATGGTATCAAATCACAAATTTATTAACCCTTACAATAGAGGTATTCCAAATTCCTCTACTATTATTTTTTGTGTACCTTTTTAAGAAACATTCTAAATATCATTAGTTTATTTCTACGAAAATATATCTTTCTTTTTTCACAACAATTTGAAAGAGTGCCGCATGCTATTAAATTCCCATTTGGTGTTTCTTTTTGTTTTTAGTAAAAATAGTAAATTCTTCCTATAGATATATTGAATGTTAATTAGTTATTATTAACAATTGTTTGGATTAAGAACAAACCACACTTCAATTTAGAAGCCAAAGAAACTTAAATCTTACTTCTGTCGTAAAAATGTTCATTTGGAAATTTTTCAAAATTCAATCATCAATAAACACCATTGATTATTCTATTAATTTCTAATAATTGAAGGAAAAAATATTAGATTACATGAAGGAGTTTTTACTTCGTTTGAAAACAAAGTTTCTTGACCTTGATCATCTAAAGGCATAATTTGATAGAAACAATAATTAGCTTGAATACCATCTAAATTGACCATGGTCTCAAATCCATTTTTCGTTACCGAAGTTATTGGTTCCTTTTCTGTACCAAAATTTCGTCCAAAAATTACATACTCACTAATATTTGTAGCTCCATTCCAACTCATATAAAGGCTAACCAAATCTTCTTCGCTAATTATTGCTAAGTCTGGTGACCAAGTTGGGTATCCTTCCCATGCAAATCTGTAACCCCGATAAGTTAAGTAAGGATCCGGTAAACCTAATTCAAAAAGTTTATCTCCATCCTTTGATATTTCAGTTACACCTGGTGAAGAAATTCCTCCCCAACCGATAACAAAATTTCCGTTTCTTAACTCCTGTGCGTTACCCATAAAATTTGAATAAACTTCTGGAATATTTTTATATTGCCAAACAAAATCAGCTATTTTATTTTCTTCATCAATTTCAAAAATTTGAACTCTCGAGCTTATATTATCACCTGAAACTCCATTGTTGTGATTATCAAATAAAGAAATATTCCCGGAAAATTGCCCTCGTAATAAGCGAACATCATGTTGCATAAAGAAATTTGGTGTGTCTCCTATTCCGTTTGTTGAAGTAAAAGTAAAATCATTTGTATCTGGATTGCTACTAAGTCTCCAAATAATGTCTCCTGTCCCATGATTAATTTTTGTAATTTCATCCAAATGTCTAGAAGACAATAAAATATTACCATCTTCATCAATTGATAATGCATTTGAATGTGCATAATCTATCTTAGAAGCAGTTAAATCCCTATTCGTTTCGGTGATTTTATAATGATCAATTCCTCTCCACTCAAAAACTATATTCCCATCAGGATCTTGTTCTTGTATAACAACATCAATAATATAAGCAACTTCTTGGCCACCATCAACAATTTCGCTCATATCTTCGATAAAGTTATAATAAATCAAATACATAATGTTTCCATTCGGAAGAAGAAGAATCTCATGTACATCAATATCATCGTAACCATTCCCAGCAGAAATTGTTCTGATTAAACTATAATTATCATCCATAAGAAATATCTTTCCATTCTGCCAATAAGCTAAATTTCCATTACTTAAAACTTTAAAATCAGCTGAAATGGCATCGACTGGAACTTTCTGATAATAAACTGGATCACCTGCATTATCAAGAATTAACAGATAAGAGCCATCATTGGGCCCGACGCCAAAGCCCTCCACTAGAAAGTTAGAAAGGAAAATATAGCCGTCTCCAACTTGGTTAGCTGCTTCCCTGATTATTTCGAAAGTTGGTAAATCTGAAGGAGCAGTCTCGAATCTTTTTTCAGATTTTTGATTTTTATCTAATATTGGGATGTCCTGAATAGTTAGATCTCCATATTCTAATTGATTTGAAAAGGTTCCATCTGGATATAATGTCTGATCTATTTCATTTATATAAAATCCAAAATTAGTTGATGGTAAAATAACCCCTAATCTTGACACAATTCCAGATTTTACTTTGACTGTAACATACTCACCTAACGAAAAAAGTTTATCGCCATCGAATATAATCGTTCGATTATCACTTGCTAAAATTACTTTTCCTTTGTGTTCACCACTAGTTGAACCTACCACAGAGAATAAATTTTCTTTTACGGAAGAATGATCAATTAGCTCTCCATAACGAATTGCAATTGTTGCACCCGCAGAATTATATTTTGACTCAGGTAAAGGAAATATATAATCATATGATTTGTTTTGCCCAAAAACTGAATTGTTGTTTCCCAATGATATTACAATTAGAAAAAAAATAGATAAAAATTTTTTAACCATGATTCCCTCTTTTCCCTCATATTTAGAAATTTATTATACATAATTTCTAAGTATTTTCATTCCTAAAAGTATTGTGAGAAAAGATAAATTACTTAATAATTCATCATTTTTTAACATTTTGGAGATTTCTTTTGTACTTTCACTAGATCGTTTTGATACAATGATAGCTACAATTCCTACTATCATGATGAAAAATCCTTTCTTTTGGTTTTATGCAGAATTCATCATAACCAAAACTATCCTTATTTTTCTTTATTTTTCCCCCAAGAAAAATTTGTGACTACGAAATATGGTAAATTTGTAAATTAATTTTAATAATTATGGTAGCATTAGATATTAAATAACAATAAATTGGAGTTTATTATGTATCTTGATCCTGGTTTTGGTAGTATGGTTTTACAACTTGTATTAGCTGGTTTGTTAGGCATAGGTGTATTCGTTAGAGTATTTTGGAAAAATATAAAGAGCATATTCAGCAAAAAAAATACTGATCCAACTGACATTAAAGATGACATTGATTATAGCGATGCAAAAGAATTATAAAAAAGAAGAAGCCTCTTTCCGTGACCCAAGTGGGTTTATTTTTTTCCATAATGGGGACATTTATCGACAGATCAATCAAATTTACAAAGACGATTACAATCTACTGATCAACTCAGGATTATTTGATAATTTAACCAAAAAGGGTAAATTGATTTACAATCAGGAAGTTGATTTACAAAGCCCCAATTCTATTAATCTTTATAAGATCATTAAACCTGAACCAATCAAATTTATCTCTTATCCTTATGAATGGTCGTTTTCTCAACTTAAGGATGCAGCATTATTAACCTTAAATATCCAAAAAGTTGCATTAAATTACGGTATGACCTTAAAAGATGCAAGTGCCTATAACATCCAGTTTACGGATGGACATCCAATTTTTATTGATACACTAAGTTTCACCAAATATATTGTGGGAGAGCCATGGATTGGGTATAAACAATTTTGTCAACACTTTCTTGCGCCCTTAGGTTTGATGAGTAAGAAAGATATTCGTACAGGTGAATTATTAAAATTATATATCGATGGTATTCCTCTTGATCTAGCAAGCAAACTTCTTCCTCTTTCAACCAGGCTCAACTTCGGATTGTTATCCCATATTCACTTGCATGCACTTGCTCAAAAAAATTACACGATTGAAAGAAAACAAAGTAATAAATCCAGCTCATCTATGAGCAAAAATTCTCTAATCGCATTAATTGAAAATTTAGAAAAATCGATTAAGAAACTCTCCTGGAAACCTAGTGGGACTGATTGGTTGGATTATTACCAGGGGACGAATTACACAGATGAATCTTTTTTAGAAAAACAGCAGATTATTAAAGAACTATTATCCGACCTTCAACCGAAGACAATCTTAGATTTAGGTGCTAATACTGGAATATTTAGTCGTCAAGGGAAAGACATTCAAAATTGTTATATTATTTCTTCTGATATTGACTCTGGAGCGGTTGAAATCAACTATCAGGAAGTGAAAAAGAATAAAGAAAAAAATATCTTACCTCTTATCATTGATTTAACTAATCCTTCCCCTTCCATCGGATGGAATAACAAAGAACGAGTATCTTTCCTCCATCGAGCCAAAGCAGATGTTGTAATGGCACTGGCCTTAATCCATCATCTTGCGATTTCAAATAATGTCCCCTTGCAAGAAATCTCCAAAACCTTGGCAGGAATGGGAGAGTATTTGATCATTGAATTTGTACCAAAAGAAGATTCCCAGGCGCAAAGATTGTTAGCAACCAGGGATGATATATTTCCTGATTACAATATTGAGGGTTTTACAAAAGCATTTGAGCAAGAATTTTTGGTTATAAAACGTCTAACAATATCAAATACTAAAAGAGTAATTTTTTTACTAAAAAAAAATTTCCAAGAGAATAAGTAAATATTTTCCTGAGTTTCATATTATTTTTCAATTATGAGTAAATAAATAACAAAGTATTATTAGATATGAATTGTTAATTTTAGATGGAGTTATTGTTTATAATCTTTGAATGATCTGTAAGTTTTTTCAAACTCTCTGCCAGTATCGATAAATCCAATTGTGTTTTCGTTTTCAACACAATATATATAGAGTCTATAGATGCCATTTTTCATATTTATCGGAGAAAATCTACTAATAAAACCATGATTTATACCAATAATTTCTTTTTGTTTAAATAAATCACGCAAATTAAACCTATCTAAGACCCCCGTATTTACCTCATAATCATTCTCCGCTGAAGAAAAAATTAATTTAATCACCTTATCACTACTCATTTCTTCAGCTTTTATAAATGCATATCCACTAAACTCAACAGTAAACATTAAATCTTGGGTTTCAGAAAATGATTCAACCACCGCGACAAAATCTTTTGAATTCTCATTAAATTGTTCAAAATTAGTTCTATTTATTTGATACATTTGCTTAATGAAATCGATAAAACAATATCTGATGAAAAAATGAATAAAATTATAAACGAACAATAAAAAATAAAAAATTTTAATTTCCTACTTATTGACATTTTTTTATTCCTTTTCTGTAAATTATTTTTATTAATGTCATTATTTTTAATTAATTATTTGTAAATTATTTAATACTTTCAATAATGTATCTAATCCGGATAAACCTTCTATTTCTAAATTTTCTCCTAAATAATATACAGCATTTAATATATTCCGTTGGTATGGAGATTCTATTTCTAAATCATACTCATCTAATCCATACCAAAAATGCAAGTGAGAAGGTAACCGATAACCGTGATCGGATTGAAGAATAATAATGGAAGCAGGGTCATTAATTATGATTTCATTGACTAATTCAAAAATTTTTATATTTGCATATTTTAGTTGATTTAAGTAAATAATTGGATCTCGCAAATTTAACCTATCTTCATCATTAGTCTTATTCCCATTTTCATCGACAATATAAGGGACATGGGGAAAGCTAAAATAACCTATAGTGAATAAATTCGTATCTGCTATTTTGCTAGAAGATTTCGCATAATCGAACATTCTAATTAATTGACTTATTTCTTTTTGGTGATCTTCATTACCAAAAAATGGGTAAAAAAAGGAATTCTTAATAATATACGAGTTAAAAGAACCATATGTTGAGACAAAATTATCAGACAAGCGTGTATCGGTCAATGAAGCATCAATAAATGTATAATTCGAAGAATCAAGACCATTGACTGAGTATCCATGTTCTTTCATCAACAACAACAAATAAGGATTTTTTAAATTTTCTTTCTTTTGATCTCCAACCATATCAATTGAATTTATTTTTTTTAATTGCAATAAGTTTGGTATTTCAGTATAAGTATCAATTGTGTCATTCACAGAATTTTTGGAGGTATTGAAACCTAATTGCTCCAAAGAAACATAAAAATCGTTATTGTCGTAATTACAATACCTTAATAGATTATCATATCCACCATACTCATCAAAAATAAAATAATATACATTAGGTAATTTTTGTTTTGAAGCATTGTTATTAGTAATTTCTTGGTCAATATTAAGATGTTCAGATTCTTGGAGATTATTTATTTTTGTAATTTGGGAATTAATTTCAATAATTTTTGGTATAGAAATAATAAAATTATAAATGATCAATCCAGAAAATATTATTAGTATCCCTTGATTCAAATTTTCTGCAATTTTTACAGATATTTTTAATTTTAACCAAAAAGCAATATGAATAATGAGAAGAAATAATAAAAGCAAAATATGCCAATAGTAAAACATAGGAAAAATATTGACAATTGCATTTTCAATAAATCTGAAGTAAAGCAAAAATACACAAATTACGCTTGTCAATAAAATAGCTTTATTAAAGTCTTTATTAAATAAGTAAGAGAAAAATAAAATTAAAAGACCGAAAATTATTATAATTCCTGAAATATTTAAGAAATCTTGAAATGAAGCAATTCCTAAATTCCTAAAATATAAGAAAAAACAAGGAAATAGAATTACGCAAAGCAATGACAAAAAAGATATCAAAGAATTTTTATTTTTCATTATATTTACTCCAATGATTTCGTCATGAATTTTGTCAACAACAATATTGATGGATGAATATTTCAATTTATTTTTTTCAATATTCTACTTGTTTAGTTTTTTGATTTTCAGTAATTGTATTGTTGGAAAATTCATAACTTTGTTTATTAAATCTCTTTCACTGGCTTCAACCATCCGATTGTATTGAGTATTTTGAAAACCCCAAATTGTTGAAGTTTCATCTTCTCGATGGCCAACAAAATAAGGGATTGTGGTCACAATTCGAAAATTATTAACATTTTCTAAATATCTATCTATAGTATTCTTGACCACGTCAAAATTTGTTTCATCCCAGAAAGATATAATCTCGAGTGCTTTTTTACTATATATATTAAATACCGTACTCGTCATCTTATTAATTGTGATAAAGTTGATCCCTTTATATGATTCGGTTTTTAAGATTTGTACTTCTGGGTGCAAATGAGCAATAAAACCAGAAAAGATATCCCATTCTCCTTCGATATTTTTCAAATATTCATAAATAATCTGCAGTTTTGATGGAAAATCATCATCAAGTAGAACATCATCTTCCATTACAGTTAAAGGGACTAAATTTGTATTAATTGCACTTAATGCTAAAGCTTTATAACTGAGAGCACATCCTCGCCAACCTGGTTGTAAACGAAATCCATTATAAAAAGTGAATTCATTCGGTAAAGTATTGATTAAATTGCTTCTTCTTTCGATTGTTTCGGGTAATGACAAAACCATTTTTGGTGAAATATCCGAAAGTACTAAATCATTAATTTTTGAAGGAGGTATAAATTCCATGCCAATCAGAAATCTATCAAACATATAGGAAAAATTGTCTGCTGATTTATTTACCAACTCTACCAAATTCTCACTTGAAGTTGGAGATTCAAAAAATCTTTGAACCACCTTTGTCATATCTTCAATCGAGCCTTCTATGAAAAAAATAACTGATTCAGCAAGGTCTGGATAATTGGATTGATCCCTAGATGATTCGGATATAACTGGAACTCCCAAAGATAAACACTGATAAATTCTAGGGGTTTCTAACAACGCATTTTCATAATAATGTAAATTTAGGACAACTTTTGATTGGATTATTTTTCTGTTTAAATCTTCACCAAATTGATCTGTAATAATTTCTACATTGTATAGTTCACTTAGAGCGTGAAGCATTTCTTGACGTCTTTTTGAGCTCAAAAAATCGCCAAAAAAAAGAATATCAAATTTTTTATCAATATTATGAATATTGTTTTTATAATTTTTTAATCCACCAATTGGAAGATAGTATATTTGTGGATATTGAATTTTCTTAGTCTTTAGGAATTCTATATTTGATAAATTATAGTCCAAAACAACAAGGGACTCACTTAATATCCTAATATAATCCTCTGAAAACCATCTTGAACTTACAGATTGTTCCATTTGGAAGACAATTCTTTTTTCACCTGGGGGTAAAATTTTAAACATCTGTGGGCATATCACCAGATAAAAATCTTCTGTAAATTCATCTAATTCAGATGTTGTCGCATCAACACTAAAACCGTGGAATTCTAACCGTTCTTTCAACAATTGGGCAATGAATTGCGTATGAGGTGTATACATTATGATCCAATGTTGTTTATTGTTATTTTTTTTCCGCAACTTACTTTTAGATTCGATAAGTTTATAAATTATTTTTTCTCTTGTGCTTCTTTTTGGAATTAGCCATATCCTAATTTTCCACAAAATTTTGACAATTTTCCAGGCTGTACTGCTGTAAATTTCAAGTAATTTGGAATTTAAATCCTTTAAGATAAGTTCTCGTTCATTCAAATAATTTTTTAATTCATTGAGATTTTTTTGAAGAATCGAAATATTGGTTTCAAAAGTTATTTGTTTATTTGATTGTTTATCATATTCGCTTTTTAATAATTCAATCTGGAGATTCCCTTCCTCTACTTGTTGCTGTAAGGATGTAATCTGGAGATTCCCTTCCTCTACTTGTTGCTGTAAGGATGTAATCTGGAGATTTCCATCCTCTACTTGTTGCTGTAAGGATGAATTTATTTGTGACAGTTTAGTTAATTCACCCAAATTTGATTCAAATTGCTGTTGCAAATTTTCGTTTTTGTTTATTTGTTCAATATATTTTCGATTATTTTCTTGAGCAACAAATTGATCTATTGATTTTTGCCCCAATCCAGTAAAATAATCTTTGAAAATTTTTCTATAAAGGAAAACTTGGTTTAGAAATTCTAATTTAGATGGATTTTCATTATCTGTAATTTCTAAGATTCCTAGTCCATTTGAATGATCAAATTCAAAATTGTGATGATATTTCTCACATAATTCTTTCCAGAATCGCCAAACTCCAAATCCACGCTCTCGAACATTAGTATCGTGAAAAAGAACCATGGCATTTGGTGATAACTTCGGTAACCATGTTTCAAAATCATGTTTTACTGCTTCATATGTGTGCAATCCATCAATATGGAGTAAATCGATTGAATTATCCGCAAAATAATCAATTGCATCATTAAAAGAAATTCTCATCAATCGAGAAAAAGAGGAGTAATACTCTTTATTAAATTTTTCAACTTCTTGGAATATATTCTCCTCATAGTACCCCCCATGTTCATCGCCTTTCCATGTATCAATTGCGTAACATTTAGTAGATAATTTATGATCTTTAACAGATTTGCAAAAACCGAAATAAGAATTGCCAGAAAAAGTTCCAAGTTCAACAAAAATAGATGGCTTTATTTCTGAAATTAACCAATATGCAAATGGTAAATGACCAACCCATGCATCTGAATGTGTCATCCTATCTGGTTTATAATTTGATAAAATTAATAAATTAACAAAATCCAATTACCCTCCTAAGAATTAATAAAGTGTTTATTTTTTTTCTTCCTTTGTTCAAAAATTGACATCTCAAACCTTACTTCGAATAGAATAAAAAAACCTTAGACATTCATAAACTTTTCAAACTGCTCTACTATCACTTCAGCCTTACCTGCCTCAATAATCTTGCCATGATCCAGCCAGGCTACCCGATTACATAGACCTTCAATACTAGCCATACTATGTGAAACGTAAAGCGTGGAGGCGCCCATCTCCTGGAACTTACGAATGCGGTCACCGCTTTTTTCCTGAAAGGCAATATCTCCTACAGCTAGAACTTCGTCCAGAATTAAGTATATCTGGAATTTTTGCTGTTGCCACTGCAAAACCTAAACGAGCCATCATACCGGAGGAATATGTCCTTAAGGGGGCGACAATAAAATCCCTTAGATCTGCAAAATCAACTATTTCCTCAAATAGCTCATCAATCTCATGGCGGGTATACCCCAATAGAGCTCCGTTAAGATACACGTTTTCTCTACCTGTCAATTCAGGATGAAAACCAGCACCCATCGCCAATAATGGAGCTACTCTTCCCTGAACAAGAATTCTTCCATTAGTCGGCCTCATCACACGAGCAACAAGTCGTAATAAGGTGGTCTTTCCTGCCCCGTTTGCTCCGATTAATCCAAACACCTCCCCTTTTTCAATTGTCAAATTAACTTTATCCAGAGCGAGAAGCTCTTCAAAATGAACTTTCCCTTGCATTTTTCGAATCGCAAATTCTTTAAAGGTTCTGTAATTCTCTCGAGGGATACGATAACGAACAGTAGCATCTTCCAGAATTACAGCAGCGTTATTTGGCAATCCATTATTGAAATTAGTTAGATCAGTTTGATCAGGTGCGGTATGCAAATTCATCTGACTTCTCCGTAAAGGCAACCCATCCAATTAAGAAGGTTACTAGTGAAAGTCCAAAACCAATTAACCATACCTCAATAACTGGTATTTTCCCATAAAACACAAAACTCCTGAATATTTCCACCAAATGCACCATGGGATTTAATTGAAGCCAACTTTGTACCCATTCAGGAAGAATACTTAATGGATAAATGATAGGGGTCAGGTACATCCAGGCTGTTAAAACTATTGCATACATCTCCACGATATCGGCAAAATATATTCCAATGGTTGAAAGCAGTAATCCAATTCCCAGGCTGAATAAAGCAACTAGCAACATACTAATCGGTACTAGATAATATAGTCAGTGAAATAGGCACCCTTGTTACCAACATTACCAAAATTAATGGTACAAGGGATAAGACCAAATTCACCAAACCAGTGAAAACTGTAGAAATGGCAAAAATTGATCTTGGTATATAAATTCGTTGAAAAAGATCACCCCCCCAGACCATTACACTGATGGAATTTGCACTGGTTTGCGAAAAAAAGGTCCAGACAATTATTCCACTTAAAACGTAGGCAGGGTAATTTTCCATCGCTACTCGAAAGACCTGGGAAAATACAATCGAAAGAACGATCATCATCCCAAGTGGATTAAGCATCGTCCAGGCAATCCCTAGAACCGATCGTTTATAACGAGCCGTGATATCTCTTCTTACAAGGAAAAAAACTAAATCTCGATACTGCCATGCTTCTTTGATTTCAAGCAATGGGCGAAAGTTGTGTTTAGAAGAATCGTATATTTTATTTTTTTCAATTATTTTCGGAGTGTTAAATGATGCCATGAATTTTGATTATACCATCCTAAAAGTCTAATTAAAATGATTTTAATATTGAAATTAATCTTATTCTTCAAGCATTAATTCAAGAGAGGTCTCCCAAACAGGAATTGACAAAGAAAAGAAATTCTCAAATTTCTTACAATTTAGCGCAGAGAATTTTGGACGTTTCGCTGGTGTAGGAAAATCTTCTGTTTTTGCTGGAAAAATCTGTTTTGCTTTAATCTCATAAATTCGAGGTAAATTTTTTATAATCGTTTTAGTCCATAGATATCGTGAAGTGTAACCTCCTCCAGCTAGATGATAAATTCCATTATTCTCTTCAAAGAAACTGAGTGTTTCTTTCCTTGATCTTTGAAGAAATTTAGCTGATAGGATTGCCAATGTTCTTGCCCAGGTTGGGTTTCCAATCTGATCGTCAACAATTCTCAACTCTTCTTGATTTTGCGCCCAATTAATCACTTTTTTTACAAACCCACCTGCTCGCATACTATACACCCAACTGGTTCGTAATATGACTTGAGGACATTGGCTATCAATTATGACCTGTTCACCACAAAATTTTGATTTGCCATAAATATTTATTGGATTCGGGATATCTTCTTCCGTGTATAAAGCTTTTTTTTGACCATCAAAGACATAATCCGTTGAAAAGTGAATGAATGGAACATTGTTTTTCTTGCAGTAATGCGCAATTTCTCCGGGAGTGTGACAGTTGACAAGCATCGCTTTTTCAATTTCCTGTTCAGCCCGATCAACATCCGTGTATGCAACTGCGTTATAAATTAAATCTGGCTTAACCTCATTAATCAAGCTTATGACTTTCTCAGGGTTGGTGAAATCAATATCAGGATAATCCAGGGCAATTAAATCACCATAACAAAATAGCGTTCTGGTTGCTTCATATCCTAGTTGCCCCTTCGAACCCAGAAGCAGAATTTTCATAAGTTTGTAAACTCAGCTGCTAAATCCAACAAATATTGGCCATATCCATTGCCTTCATATTGTTTTGCTAATTCAACAAGTCGATCAATATCAATAAAACCCCTTCGAAACGCAATTTCCTCTGGGCATGAAATCATCATACCCTGCCGTTCCTGAACAGTTTGAACAAATGTTGAAGCTTGCAACAAAGCATCATGTTTCCCGGCATCTAACCAGGCGATACCGCGGCCAAGTAACTCTACAAATAACTGCTTGTTTTCTAAGTAAATTCGATTGATATCAGTGATCTCAATCTCACCTCTTGGGGATGGTTTTAAATTTGCTGCATACTCGCTAACTTTAAAGTCGTAAAAATAAATTCCTGGTACTGCAAAATGGGATAAGGGATTAGAGGGTTTTTCCTCGATGCTGTAAGCTTTCCCTGATGAATCAAAAGCAACGACGCCGTAGCGTTCGGGATCACGAACTGGATAAGCAAAGATTGTAGATCCTTCTTTCCTTTCAGCTGCTGCCTGCATGATCTTGCCTAATCCTCTCCCAAAGAAAATATTATCGCCCAAAATTAAAGCAACTGGCTCAGACTTAATAAAATCCCGGCCAACTATAAATGCATCCGCCAGGCCTCGAGGTGTTGCTTGTTCTGCGTAAGTAAACTTTATTCCCCACTGTTCTCCAGAACCGAGTAGACGTTTGAACATTGTCAAATCATCAGGAGTACTGATTACCAGGATATCTCGTATTCCGGCCAACATTAACATAGATAATGGATAATAGATCATCGGTTTATCATAAACTGGCAAAATTTGTTTACTGACAGCCAGTGTTAATGGATATAACCTGGTTCCTTTCCCCCCTGCTAAAATAATCCCTTTCATGTTAATTCTCCCTCTGCTGGTAATTTGTCGAAATCCAATCTGAATATGCTTTGTTACCGGTTACATTTTCTATCCACTCACTATTACTCAAATACCATTTTACTGTAAATGCCAATCCTTCTTCCAATGAAAATTTTGGAGTCCAACCTAATTCCTTGTGAATTTTCGATATGTTGATATCATAACGAAAATCATGTCCAGGGCGGTCTTTGACGAATGTGATTAGGTTTTCATGTGGAAAATAAGGAGAACCAGGCAAATATTCATCCAGCAGTTGACATAATTTTTTAACAATTTTTATATTCGGGAATTGATTTTCTCCACCGATATTGTAAGTTTCGCCAACAATACCATTCTTTAAGACAGTAACTATCGCTTCGCAGTGATCGTTAACAAAAAGCCAGTCTCTGATTTGTTGCCCATCCCCGTATATAGGAAGTGATTTCCCATTCACAGCATTTAAAATTATTAATGGAATTAATTTTTCTGGAAACTGATACGGTCCATAATTATTCGAACAATTCGTAATTGTTATTGGTAAACCGAAAGTGTGATGATAAGCTCGCACCAAATGATCACTGGATGCTTTTGAGGCAGCATAAGGTGAATTTGGAGAATAAGGTGTTTCTTCTGTAAATGCTGGGTCGTCTATCTTTAACATCCCGAAGACTTCATCTGTTGAAACATGATGGAATCTTTTTCCTACATACCCTTCGTCTGTTTTCCAACTATGTCTGGCAACCTCCAATAAATTATACGTACCTACAATATTCGTTTGAATAAAAGCCCCAGGACCTTCAATAGATCGATCAACATGAGATTCGGCAGCAAAATGAACGATAGTATCAATTTGATTATCGATCATTATTTTTTCTACGAGGTGAGAATCACAAATATCGCCTTGAACAAATGAGTACTTTTGAGTATTTATTGTTGATAAGTTCTCCAAATGACCAGCGTAGGTTAATAAATCTAAATTGACAATATCCCAATCTGGCTCATTCTCAACAACATACTGAATAAAATTTGATCCTATAAAACCAGCCCCGCCTGTAACTAACAATTTTCTTATATTACTCATAGACGTCTGCATCCTTTAATAACAATCCTTTCGAATCCTTTTCAGACAATAAAGGTCTTACCCCTTCAGGAATTGGCCATTTTATGGATAAATCCGGATCATTCCAAATTATCGTACGCTCTCCATTTGGATTGTAAAAATCAGTTGTACTATATTCGATTTCAGCCCAATCGGTCGAAACCAAAAATCCGTGAGCGAAACCCGGAGGGATCCAAAGCTGGTGATTGTTTGTATCACTGAGAACCACTCCTTCCCATTTCCCAAATGTGGATGAAGATTTTCTTAAATCAACAGCCACGTCAAAAATTTCTCCTTTAAGCACCCGCACAAGTTTTCCCTGGCTGTTTTGAATTTGATAATGAAGCCCTCTAAGAGTATGCTTCTTAGACCCTGAATGATTTTGTTGAACTATTTCTAATTGAATTCCCGAATCGGAATATTTTTTCTTTTGAAAACTCTCATAAAAAAATCCACGCTCATCCTCAAATTTTCTTGGTTTGATTAAAATAAGGTCATTCAAATTTAATTTTTCAAACATAATTGATCCTGCTCATGATATGAAGATGATGATTCCTGCTGTTAATGGACTTATAATTGTGATATAAAAAGTAATATAAATCTAATTTATTTTGAAAGAAATTATTTCATTATTATCGGGCAAATAGATTAAGTGACAATCAATATACTTCATATTTATGGACTCCACCCACTTCCCAATTATATAAACT
>CAVPHW010000019.1:0-5755 GCA_963704835.1 uncultured Ignavibacteriales bacterium
TGCAAACGGAATTCAGACATCAGAACTAACTAGAAAGTATGGTTTGTTTTAAATATCATTTTACTAATTATTCAAAAAGTATGAAAAATACTAATCTTGAAATGCGAAGCATTAAATGTTTTCATTTTATGATAATAATATTTTTATAAAACTTTCAGGGAGCACAGTTATTGTTTGAATCAAAGACTAAACAAAAAAAAAAAAATTCAACTTGTATCGTCTGCTGTTTTTTACCATTGGACTTAAAGTTAATAAGGCTATGGAATGATTTCCAGGAAAAGCTTAACGTCTACAATTTTGATCTTCTTTTAATCTCTGCTTCAGATAAACCGATTGATCTTAATGTTCACTTAATCAAAGTTCCTTTCTCGATGAAAAATTTCCAACTAGATGTCAGACAGGAATTTCAGCTTGAAAATTTATCTATTAAAGAAAAAAATGAGCTAATTGACAGAGATATAAAATGGACAAACGATACTACTGAAAATATAGATTTATATCAGTTCGGATTGAATAACTTTGCAAAATTTTATAAAATTCTTGTAGAACAAATTAATCCGACTATTGTTTTTCTCTGGGGCAATACTTTACCACAAATGGTAATTTTTCAAAAAATTCTTAGTGATAAAAGGATTTCCAACTTTGTTATCGAACGAGGATTTCTAACGGATACATTGATGATAGAGTCAATTTCAATTGATCCTGAGAAAACAGCAACAGGGGAAAAACACCAGGAAACACACGAGATAAATTTCATTTATAATAAAATTAAAGACTACTATCGAACATATAAATTAACCAAATATGAAGAATGTCATAATAAAAATCTGGAAGAGAAAATCCTTAAGAAAAAAGAAAATGAGGAAACAATAATTGCATTTTTTGGACAAAGTGATATCGCTTCTGGTTTAATCCCCAGAACCAATCCCATGTCTACCTACCTTTCCCCATTTTTCGAATCAACTCAGGACACTTTTTTAAACATTATTCAATGTTTAAAAGAAATTAAAAACACGTTATTAGTATTCAAACCACACCCACACGACTATTTTGACTACTCGCAGTATAATAATGAAAACATTATTATTGAGAAGAATATTGGCTACCATACGTTATTAAATATTAGTGATGTAAACATTTTTGGAAACACTACATTACAATTTGAGGCTCTCCTTTATGAAAAGCCGATTGTTCTGACTGCTAATAGTAGGCTTTACGGTACTGGAATAGCATATGAGACTAAAAATAAAAATAATTTAAAAAATCAAATTGAACTTGCAATTCATAGTGAAGATTTTAATGTAAAGCTGAGGAAAAGCAAAAATTTTATAAATTGGTTTATGAGCGAATATTTATACGGATATACAGACTCAATACCATCCCAATATAATTTAATGCATCTGGCTGATTTTGTTTCTAAAAATGCTAGCGCTGATCAAGCAAACAATAGCTTGATAAATAGTCTTATCTCGCTTGAAAATCTATTACAAAATGCGAAATTATCAAATCACTCTAATTCTCAAGATATCAGCATATACTTTACCCAAGAGAAATATGAGTTAGCAAAAAGCCAAGAAGAAAGTAATTTATTGATTCTTTTAGATGAATTAATCGATCAAAAAAAATATGAAGAAGCAAATTTAATTATTGAAAAAAATATTAATAATAAGATCAATCTATCGCTTTTAAACAGGGCGGCTAAAATTGAAATTCTTAAAGGTAATCTGCTTGTGGCGAACATTATATTGACCAATATTAATAGCAAAAAAGTACACTCAGAACACATAATTGATGTTGAAGGGATGATAATATCAGCTCGTGAAAAATTGAGAAATGATAAAAAATGGAATTCTAAGATAAGCGCACAAAACCTTATAGAAGCCGAACAAAATATTGAAAAAAATGAACTTGATAGAGCAGAGCAGGTTTTAATTGAAGTGTTGAATATTGAGTCGCTACATTTTGAAGCACTTAATAATCTTGCAGTAGTTTATATTTTACAAGAGAATTATAGAAATGCAATGGATATAATTTTATACTTACTTAGTTATGATCCTGGAAATGAAGTTGCGCTTGGAAATCTTGAATACATAAAACAACACTCAGTCAGTCATACTCCAACAGAAATAGAAGTAAACACATTTTCATCATATGATGATTATAAGTATTACAGTCTCAAGATGGAAAATCTGTTTAAAGAGAGAGTACTGAATGAGAAATGTCTGATTGTAGAGGATGATACTTTTACCTTTCCAGGTTATTGCAAGGTGTGCGAGTCTGATTCAAATTTTTTAGTTGATTATTTATACGCTTATCTGAATAACGGAACTAAAATACCAAACTGGCGCGAACGAGTTGTTTGTCCGAAGTGTGGATTGAATAACAGAATGCGTGCTGCTATTCATCTACTAAAAACCATAACTAAACCTAAGTCTGATGTACGTATATATATTACTGAACAAACTACTCAACTCTATCAATATTTTATAAAAAACTATCCAAATACTGTTGGCAGTGAATGTCTTGGTGACAGATACAAACCTGGTGAAATAAGTGAAAATGGAATTAGAAATGAAGACTTCACTAATCTAACCTTTATGGACAACGAATTTGATTTAGTGCTCAGCTTCGAAGTGTTTGAACATATCCCAGATTTCATCAATGCATTTTCAGAAGCTCTAAGAGTTTTACGACCAGGAGGGTATTTAATTTTTACTGTTCCATTCAATACAAACTCCAAACTCAATCTTGTAAGAGCAGTCATTACTAATGGAATAGTAGAACACATTCATCCACCTGAGTATCACGGTGACCCAGTTAATAGCTCTGAAGGCTGTTTGTGTTTTTATCATTTTGGTTGGGAAGTTTTAGAACAACTTAAAACTGCTGGATTTGAAAACGTAACTGTAATGTCTTTCTATTCAAAAGAATTTGGTTATCTGGGGGGAGAGCAAATATTTTTGGTAGCTGGAAAGCCAGAAAATGTAAACTCTTTATGCAAAAAAAATGAGGGTTTAAAACAAAATAATTTAATTACGGAAAATGTATGAAAGATTATTTAGAAATATACGAAAGGCTTCAGTCATATTTAAATACTGGGGATTATTTGGAATCTCTTGAGTTTTTAGAAGAATTAAAATCAAATAACTCTAATTCAAATGAAACTTTAAATAGAATACACTATCACATTGGAAGAATTAAATTTTACCAGAATAAAACTAGTGAAGCAAAACAAAATTTTCTGACAGCACTTAAATATTTATCATCCGATTTATACTCTAAAATATATCTGGTAAAAATTCTTGGAATACAAGGAAAACCAAACTCCGCACTGATCCTATTAAGACATATTGAAAAAGAGAACAAAAACTTTGAACACGTTTCTTTTGCTATGAATAAAGTGATTGAACAATTAAATCATGATGATTTAGAGTTAAACGAATTTATGTGTTCATCCAAACTCACTCTAGAATCAGATCTCAAATTAACTCATCACAAAATTTCTATATTAATTTTATGTTATAATAAAATTGAGTATACAATAAAATGCCTCACAACTCTTTTTAATAATACTTCATATCCGAATTTCGAAGTAATTATTGTTGACAATGCTTCTGTTGATGACACGCCTGGTTATCTTGAAAGTTTTGGTGACAAAATAAAGTTCATTCATTCGGATCAGAATTTGGGTTTTGTCGGTGGAAATAATTTAGCTTCCAGATATGCTGATGGTGACTTTCTTGTTTTTCTGAATAATGATACCGAAGTACAACCTTTATGGCTCGATCATCTGATGACGACGTTTAATTATCATCCTGATGCCGGTGCTGTAGGCTCGATGTTAGTTTATCCTGACGGTAAATTACAGGAAGCTGGAGGTATAATATTTCAAGATGCTTCAGGATGGAATTATGGCAGAAATGCAGAACCAATAGACTCCAGGTACAATTTTGTTCGTGAAGTAGATTACTGTTCTGGTGCAGCTTTAATGGTCCGAAGAAGTTTATTCATTAAACTAAATGGATTTGATGAAAGATTTGCCCCGGCATATTATGAAGATACGGATCTATGTTTTGGAATACGTAAACTCGGTTATAAAGTTTTTTACAATCCTTTTTCGAAAATAATTCATCACGAAGGAGTTACTGCCGGAACTGATTTGAATTTAGGGTTTAAAAGATATCAGAACATCAATGCGGAAAAATTTAGATTAAAATGGAAAGAAGAATTAAAATTACAGCAGCCTAATAAACCGGAATTGATTTATCATTTTTCAAATCGGAATAAGGGTAAACGCATATTAATAATTGATGATATCCCCCCATTGCCTGATAGAGCTTCAGGTGCAAAAGATCATTATCAGATGTTAATGCAAATGATTGAACTCGGGTACAACGTAACCTATGTATTTCTTTCGGGGACAGCTTATACAGATGCTAATGCTAAAGAGTATTTTTATCAAATGAAAACAAAAGGTGTGGAGTTTATCTGGTTTAACTACGAATCATGGTGGAGTTATAAGAAATGAACCACAGGTAAAGCCTATACTCATTTCATTAATCGGTAGTCTTGAATTAAAGAAAAGAAGTTTTGATTTAGTTTATATGGCGTTCTGGAATATTGCAGGATATTTTATTGACCTGATAAAAAAAGAAATTCCTAAGGTACCAATAGTTATTGATTCAGTTGATATACACTTCTTAAGAGAAAAAAGAAGAGCTGAGTTATTAAAAGATACTTCCATTATGAGAGAGGTAGAGAAAATTAAAAAAAGTGAACTGGCTGTTTATGCAAAAGCAGACTGTGTTAAAACAGTAACTCTTCAGGATAGAGTGGAATTAAGAAAATATTTAAAAGATAAAGCGATTTTTGTTATGCCCGGTGCTCACGATGCTGTTAATTTAAATATTCCTTTTGAAGACAGACATGATTTATTATTTGTTGGGAATTTTAATCATGACCCTAACGAAGATGCGGTAAAATATTTTATTGAAAGTATTTTCCCCAAAATAAAAAAGCAAATCCCCGAAATTAAATTTTATATAGTCGGAAATAATCCGAGTGCAAAAATAAAAAGTTACGCATCAGAAGATATTATAGTTACCGGATGGGTTCCTGAAATAAAACCATATTTGGCTAAGTGCAGATTATCAATTGTTCCGCTAAGATATGGCGCTGGTTATAAAGGTAAAGTCTGTGAAACTTTATCACATGGTTTACCAATGGTTGCAACATCAATTTCGGTAGAAGGCATGGGAATCAAAAATGCAGAACACGCTATGATTGCAAATGATCCTGACTTATTTGCACAATATGTTATTGAACTATACACTGATAAAGTAAAATGGGAAAATTATTCACAGAACGGTCAGCGACTGATTGATTTACAGTTTTCAAGTAAACTTTTAAAGAAACGTATTCAGTACATGATGAGTTTCAATACTAAAGCAGCGTTTAGGAGTAAAAAGGCTTTAAATTTTCCTGAGCCTCCGAAAGTTAGTATTATACTTATAACTTATAACCAATGGATGTATTCAAAGTTATGCATTGATAGTCTTTACACGCATACCAATCTCAGTTATGAAATTATTATTGTTGACAACAATTCTTCAGATGAAACTATCAAGCAACTGTCTACTAATTATCCGGAAATTCGAATCATTTCAAACTCAGAAAACTATGGATTTCCTTTTGCTGTAAACCAGGGATTAAGTACTGCAATTGGTGAAACAATAATTCTTTTGAACAATGATAC
>CAVPHW010000020.1:0-569131 GCA_963704835.1 uncultured Ignavibacteriales bacterium
AAGTTTGATTCAGCAGTAATCGCGGTAATCGTTGCTGAGAGTTCAATACCTTCAATTTCTGAAAATCCAACTACCTTAAAATTAAAAGTATAATTGATTTTTTGTTTCACCAAATTGGAGATAGTTGAATCTGCTATAATTGACTCTGAATTTTCCGATGAAGTTGTCAACAGATATTTAAAAATATCTCCCTTTTTAAATTTATACTTTAACAATAATTTGGGACCAATTACTTCTTCCTTTGCTATTTGTTCGGTCTGATTATTTAATTCCGAATTTACTTCTTCCTTTTTATCATCCTTGCCGCATCCAGCCAATAAAGTAACAACCATAATTATTAAGAAAAACCTTTTCATTCTATAACTCCTAGTACAGTAAATAATTCATTCTATTGTTTTTAAATTCATTTAATTTTAATTGATACGACTCAATTATTTCTTCTGGAGGTTTTCCAGATTGTATATCTTTTCTAAAATTATCAGTACCCCAAAGTTTATCAATCCGCTTTCTCTAAATGTAAAATTTGAGGATACAATTTATTAAATACATAAATCAGTTTTACGCTAAATTCTATTGGATTAAATTTATTTCTATCAGTAACTTTAATTTAATTCCATTGCATTTTTCATTTACATATTTTGGGGAACTTGATTTATTTGGAATTGCAACTGGTGTAAATGTAGATTCCATTAATTCAACACCATCAAGTTGTATTTATTGATTTCAAAATTACATCTGCAGAATTAATAAATGGGCTTCCAAATTGTAAAAATGGTGAATTTGTTCCTCTTCCTTCAGAAATATTTGTTCCTTCTAATAAACAAAGCCTGGATAAATAAATGCTGTTTCTATATTTGGCATATTTGGACTAGGTGTTATCCAGGTAAATTGCTTTCGTCAAAATAAAAATTGCGTTCCCAATTTTTCATTTTTATAATCTTTAAGTCTGCAGTGTCTTCTGTTCCTAAATTATCTTTTTGATTAAAATAATAGTGCAAATTCACCAACTGTCATTCCATGCTTAATAGGTATTTCAGCAATACCAACAAAGGATTTAAATTCTTATCTAAGACTGGACCTTCAACAGTCATTCCGCTAATTGGATTTGGTCTATCCAAAATAATAATTGGGATATTATTTTCTGCTGCAGCTTGAATTCCATAATACATTGTTGAAATAAAAGTATAGAATCTTGCCCCAATATCTTGAATATCAAAAATAAGAATATCAATATCAGCCAACATTTCTTTTGTCGGTTTTCGTTTTTTTCCATAAAGTGAGTAAACAGGTAAACCGGTTTTTGAATCAATACCATCTTGATTGAGTTACCATCTGGAGCATCACCTCTAATTCCATGTTCTGGTCCAAATAAACTGATAATTTTAATACTTTTTTTTAAAAAATGTATCAACTAAATGAATTCCATTTTAAAATGGCGGTATGATTAGTAATAATTCCAATTTTTTATTTTCAATTAAATCAAATTTTTCAGAAACAATAAATCTGCACCAGCAATAACCTTTTTGGAATTTTCAGCATTTATACATCGATTTGAAAAAGTGAATGCAATGAGAATAATGATAATTAACAGTTGTTTTTTTGCTAACATCCATGCTGAAAGTGTTAAACCATCCCATATTATATTTTCCTTAATTAGTTGTTCAAAATCATTTATTGAAATTTCAAATAGTTCAAATTCTTCTGTTATATCAGAAGGAAGGGGAGACTTGATTAGATTTGTTGCAATAAAAACTGTACAAATTTCATCTGACACTCCAGTATAAGGAGAGAATTCACCAATCCTTTTTAGGTTTCCACTCATTCCTGATTCTTCTCTCAATTCTTTTAGTGCATTTTCTCTAATGTTAATCCATCTTCAACAGAACCACATGGAAATTCTAAACTTTCTTTTTGATTTAAATACCTGAATTGTTTTACAAGAAGATATTTTATTTTCTAGATAAAAGGAACAACCATTGTAGAACCAGGAGAGTGAACATAATGATATTCACCAGTTTGTCACTTCAATTTCAAATTTATCTAAGTTATATTTCCAATGCTTATTCGTAAAAATTGTTTTCTGACTAAGTTTATCCATTTTAAAGCTCATTAAAAACCGTTATTCTCAAGTAATTCTTTTCTTGAGAAAAAATGTGAAATTTCTAATGCAGCATTTTCATCAGAATCAGAACCATGAACAATATTTTTTTCAATACTTTCAGCATACAATTTTCTAATTGTTCCATCTTCTGCATTTTCAGGATTAGTAGCACCAATAAGTTTTCTAAAATCAGCAACTGCATTTTCTTTTTCTAAGGCAATTGGCACGCAAGGACCAGATGTCATATAAGCAAGAAGATCATTAAAGAAAGGTCTTTCTTTATGAATTTCATAAAAACCACCAGCTGAATCACTGGTTAATCTTGTCATTTTCATTGCTAAAATTTTAAATCCAGCTTCATTTATTTTTTGAACAACTTGTCCAATTAAATTTTTTTCAACACAATCCGGTTTAAGGATTGCTAATGTTCTTTTACCCAAAATATTTCTCCAATAAATTTATAAAATTAAATATGCCGAAAGAATTGTTCGGCATATAGTAAAATATCAAATATTTAATCTATTTTATTTTCTTTTTAGCTTTTTAATGCATTTAAAGCTTTTTGCATTGTAACACCAATATCAGCAGGACTTTCAACAACATGAATTCCAGCTTTCTTCATAACTTTCATTTTTTCAGCTGCAGTTCCTTTTCCACCAGAAATAATTGCTCCAGCATGTCCCATTCTTCTTCCGGGAGGTGCTGTTCTTCCAGCAATAAAACCTACAACCGGTTTCTTTACATTTTTCTTAATGAATTCAGCAGCTTCTTCTTCAGCAGTTCCGCCAATTTCACCAATCATTACAATTCCTTCAGTGTTTGGATCATCATTAAATAATTTTACAATATCAATAAATTGAGAACCGATAACAGGATCACCGCCAATACCAACACAAGTTGATTGACCAATTTTAAGATCAGTTAATTGTTTAACTGCTTCGTAAGTTAAAGTTCCACTTCTTGAAACAACACCTACTTTACCTTTTTTATGAATAAATCCTGGCATAATTCCAATTTTTGCTTTCCCTGGAGAAATAACTCCAGGGCAGTTTGGACCAACTAATCTTACATCCATTTTTTTAATTGAATTGTAAACTTTAACCATATCTTTTGCCGGAATTCCTTCCGTAATACAAACTACTAATTTTATTCCAGCATTTGCTGCTTCAAGAATTGCATCTGCAGCAAATGCTGGTGGAACAAAAATTACAGATGCTTCTGCTTTTTTTTCTTTTACAGCATCTTCAACTGTATTATAAACTGGAACACCTAAATGCTTAGTTCCACCTTTACCAGGTGTAACACCAGCAACAACATTTGTTCCATATTCAATCATTTGACCAGCATGAAATGAACCTTCACTACCGGTAATTCCTTGCACAACTACTTTTGTTTTTTTCTCAAGTAAAATGCTCATTATAATTCCCTTGATTAGATTTAATTTCAGAAAACTTATCTTAAAACTTAATAAAAAAATGTGTAAAATAGAGGAAGCAATTTATTGTAAGAAATATTTATAATTACAAAAAGGTTTGAGGAAAATTTGAAAAAATTTATTGAGCTAAAAAATTATATAAAGCTATCTGAAGAAGAAATGATGGTAAAATCAGAAATTATTTAATCAGTTAATGCAAACCAGAAGAACTGTTAGAGAATTTTCAACTGAATCAGTTAAATATTGAAGTAATTAATAATTGTATTAAAACTGCTAATTCTGCTCCAAGTGGTGCAAATAAACAACCATGGCATTTTGTTATAGTTAAAAGATCCAAAAGTTAAAAAATAAAATAAGGTTGAGGCTGAAAAGGAAGAAAGGGAATTTTACAGTGGAAAAGCACCAAAAGAATGGTTAATTGATTTAGAACCATTTGAAACAAATGAAAGCAAACCTTTTTTAGAAGAAGCTCCTATCTTAATTGCAATTTTTGAAGAGAAATATTCTATTGATGAAGAAGGAAACCAACATAAAAATTATTATACAAAAGAATCAGTAGGAATTGCAACCGGAATGCTAATAACTGCTATTCATAATGCTGGACTTGTAAGTCTTAACACATACTCCAAGTCCAATGAATTTTTTAAATAAAATACTTGAAAGACCAAAAAACGAAAAACCATTTTTACTTTTAGTTGTTGGTTACCCAAAGGAGGGAACTAAGGTTCCGAATATTAAAGCGAAAAACTTTAGAAAAGATTACGACTATAAAATAAAAAAGCCAGTTCAAATTTAACTGGACTTTAAAAATCCTGGAAATAATGAATATTAGTGTGAAGTGAGGTTTAGCTGGATTATCAATTTTCATGTTTTCAAATTTTGATTGTAATTTATCTGGATTATGAATAAGTGTTGGTAAACATTGGGTGCAAATCCAATGCTGGATTTGAAGCAAATGTTAATTGATACTAAAGGTGCAGTAGTTTCTTCATTTTCACAGTTGATACATTTATTTAATTTTTGTCATTTTCATCATTTTTATATAATTATCTTTCAATGCTGAATTATTTCTCTCGAATTAAATGTTGAATCTTCTGAAACATGAGATCAACTAGATTCTAATTATTTTTTTTACAAAACTAAAAAGCAAATCTTCTTCAAACTGATCTGCCATAAGCTGCATTCCAATTGGTAATCCATTACTATCATTTCCAATAGGAATATTTATTCCAGGAATACCAGCTAAATTTGCAGAAGTGGTATAAATATCACCCAAGATACATTGCAAGCGGATCTTCAGTTTTTTCTCCAATTTTAAATGCCGTTGTTGGAGTTGTTGGAGATAAAATTAAGTCTACTTTGCTCAAATGCATTTTCAAAGTCATTCCTAATTAGTCTTCTTACTTGTTGAGCTTTTTTATAATAGGCATCGTAATATCCTGCTGATAAAACATAAGTCCCAAGCATAATTCTTCTTTTAACTTCTTTGCCAAAACCTTCGGACCTCGATTTTGTATACATCTGTTTCAAATTTACTTTATCAGGAGTTCTATAACCATAACGTGCACCATCAAATCTTGCTAGATTAGAAGAAGCTTCTGCAGTAGTTAAAATATAATATGTTGCAATTGAATATTCAGTTTTTGGTAAACTGATTTCAATTATTTCAACTCCATTTGCCTTAATAATTTCAATTTGCTTATCAATAGCATCTTTTATTCTCTGCATTTAATCCTTCACCAAAATACTCTTTGGGAACACCAATTTTTAGATTATCAGTATTACTTAGAAAATTTAGTATAAGCTGGAACTTCAATATTTTCAGAAGTTGAATCCATTGAATCAAATCCGGAAATTACTTCTTGAACTAAAGCAATGTCATCAATATTATTTGCAAAAGCGACCAATTGAATCGAATGAAGAGGCAAAAGCATTTAATCCGTAACGAGAGACTCTGCCATAACTTGGTTTTAAGTCCATATATCCCGCAAAATGAAGCAGGTTGTCTAATTGAACCACCAGTATCGGTGCCAATGCTACATCACATAAGCCGGCAGCAACAGCCACAGCAGAACCACCGCTTGAACCACCTGGTACATATTCTTTGTTTACTAGGATTTTTTACTGGCCAAAATATGAGTTTTCATTCGAAGAACCCATTGCAAATTCATCACAATTGGTTTTGCCAATTATTATTGCATCTTCGTCTATTAAGTTTTTGTACAGCAGTTGCAGTGTATAATGATTGAAAATTTTCTAAAATTTTTGAAGAACATGTAAGTGGTTTATCTTCAATTGCAAGAACATCTTTAATAGCAATAACCATTCCAGCCAATTTGCCGGCAGAACCATTTTTTATTTTTTGTTCAACTATTTTCAGCAGAATTAATAGCATCTTCAAAAACAAAATTGAAAGCATTTAATATCTTTATTTCTTTCAATTTCATTCAAGAAAATATTCTACATTCTCTTTTAGAGAGATTGAGCCATTTTTAAGCAGTTCTAATTTTTCGTAGAAGTTTTTATACTGTAATCAAGCAGCAATAAAACCTTTATTTTTTCTTATCAGACTTTAACTTCATCTTTAATTTCTGTTATATCTTCTTCAACTTCTTTAACAGCTTTTTTAAATTCTTTCATGCCTTTGCCAATTCCTTGAGCAAGTTCGGGAATTTTTTTAGCACCAAAAAGAAGTATTATTGCAACAATAATAAAAATTATTTCGGTTGCACCTAAACTTCCAAACATAATTACCTCAATTTATTTTATATAAATTATTTACAATAGATTTAAAAATTTGTTGACCGTCTGTATTCCCCAAAATTGGGTCGCATGCTCTTTCCGGATGCGGCATCATTCCAAGAACATTTCCTTTCTTATTGATAATACCGGCTATATTTAGTTTAGAACCGTTAGGAT
This sequence comes from uncultured Ignavibacteriales bacterium, assembly GCA_963704835.1. Lineage (GTDB taxonomy): Bacteria > Bacteroidota > Ignavibacteria > Ignavibacteriales > Melioribacteraceae. The sequence goes on from CAVPHW010000020.1 coordinate 6,456, forward strand.
TAAATCATATGATCAACCACTCCATTTCCATCAGAATACTCAAACAATATTTGGTTATTCTCCCTTAACGATGTTAAAGTTTCATCATCTGCATAATAGTTACCTTCGCCATGAGCAATAGGAATTGAGATGACATCTTTTTCAATATTATTTGTAAAAATGGATCCTTTATTTACAACTTTTAGAAATACATCTTTACAAACAAATTTTAATGATTCATTCTTTGTCATAGCTCCTGGTAACAATCCGGTTTCTAATAATACCTGAAAACCGTTGCAAATACCAATTATAATTCCACCAGAGTTTGCAAATGAAATTACTTCTTCCATAATAGGTGAAAACTTTGCAATAGCACCAGTTCTTAAATAATCACCATAAGAAAATCCGCCAGGCAAAATAATTACATCACTATTTTTAATACTGGTATCTTTATGCCATAAAAATTCAGCATCATAACCTAATATTTTCTTTACCGCATAATAAGCATCATGATCGCAATTTGAACCGGGAAATTCTACAATTCCAAATTTAGGCTTCATTTACTTCTTCAATTTTATATTCAAAATCTTCCATAATTGGGTTACTCAGTAGTTTTTCTGAGTATTCTTTTATTTCTTTCTCAGCCGATTCATAGCTAGAGGTATTTACAAAAAATTCCACATATTTACCAATGCGTGTGCCAGAAACATTAGAAAAACCGAGCAGCTTTGCTCCTTGTTCAGCCGCTTTCCCTTGTGGATCTAAAATATCTTTTCTTGTTCTGATTATGATAGTTGCTTTGTACAATTTTTTCTCAATTTTATTATTAAAACATGCTGAACAATAATAGTCTAAACAACAATTTTTTTATAAAGTGTCTAAAAATTCCAAATAATACAATCCCTAAAAAAATATAAAACAGTGCAGTCCCATCCGTTAAAAAAGTAAGAATCAACCCTACAATTGTAAAAGCTAAATAAATTGGTTTTCCTCTTAAAGTTGATTTATTTAGTTTAGGAAATGCAGAATATTTAATATTACTTACCATTGAAAATGAAACCAAAATTACCAAAGGAATTGAAGCAAAATAGAAGGGCTGAACAAATTCACCATTATTATGAACATAATAAACAAACATTGCAATTGTAATGGCTGAAAGGGGAATTGGTAATCCTTTAAAATCACCTTTGGTTTCTAAATTCTACAATTTGAGAATTAAATCGTGCCAATCTTAATGCTCCAAATATTAAGCAGAAATGCACTAATTAAAATTCCAATCGCACCTAATTTATAAAAATGAAAACTATAAATTAAAAAAGCCGGAGCAGCACCAAAACTAACAATATCAGCTAATGAATCTAGTTCAACTCCAAATTGACTAGTAGTTTTTAATAATCGGGCAGCAATTCCATCAATTAAATCAAAGATAGAAGCAGCAAATATCATTACCGCGGCAAGTTGGAAATCACCTTTGCTTGTAAAAATGATAGAAAGAAATCCACTAAGTAGACTAAATGCAGTAATTGTATTTGGGATGTAAGATTTTTTCATTATTAGTTAATCTCAAAAAGAATAGTTTCACCAGCAGCTGTAATATCACCTTCCTTGACTTTCAATTTCCAATTTTTTGGAACAATTACATCAACTCTGCTGCCAAATTTAATCATTCCAAATCGTTTCACCCATTTTCACTGAATCACCCATTTTAAGATCATAGACAATTCTTCGAGCAACCATTCCGGCTACTTGTGTAAAAAAAACTTTGCCAAATTTGGAAGAATACCAATTTCAGATCTTTCATTTCGTTCATCGGCTTTATCATGGTAAGCTACTAAATATTCACCTTTTATATATTTAAGATAATCAACTTTTCCGTCAATTGGAATTCTATTAACATGAACATTTAATGGAGACATAAAAATTGAAACTTGAATAGCTTCTTCCTTTAAAAATCTTTCATCAAATACATCTTTAATAATTAAAATTTTACCATCTGCTGGAGCAATAACAATTTTATCTTTTAGGAATTGTTCTTTCAGGATCTCTAAAAAAGTTTAATGTAAAGACTAAGATAAATATCCCAAAATCAAAATAGGATATTTTACATAACCATTTTCCACAAAAATTGAAATTGCAATTAACACAAAAGAAATAATTGCTGCAATTCCAATTGTCGAATAACCGTATTTGGTTAAGCATAATGAATTCCGCTTAATAGTAAACAACAAAACTAACATATTATTATAATAATTTCATTAAATTTAATTCTTTAAATAAGATTAATTAGAAAGCAATAAATAGATTTCGGAGGAATTATGAAAGGAAATATGGCAGGAATGATGAAGCAAATTCAGAAAATGCAAGCGGATATGCAAAAAACTCAAGCTGAATTAGCAAATAAGACTGTTACAGCTGAAAGCGGTGGTGGAATGGTTAAAGCTACTTGTAACGGTCAAAAAGAAATAGTTTCTTTAGAAATTGATGAAGAAATTGCAAAATCTGGTGATAAAGAAATGATGGAAGACTTAATTGTTGCTGCAGTTAATAAAGCATTAGAAGCTGCTGGTAAAATGGCAGAAGAAGATCTTGGTAATGTTACAAAAGGAATGATTCCACCCGGATTAAATATTCCAGGATTTTAATTTGGAAATTGCAGAACCACTAAGAGTTTTAATTGAAGAACTGAATAAACTTCCTTCAATTGGAAGAAAAACTGCTCAGAGATTAGCTCTATTTATGGTTAAAAAAGAAAAAAAAGAGATGGAAGATTTAATTAAAGCACTTACCGACCTAAAAGATAAAATAAAATTCTGTGAGAATTGCTTTAATATTTCTTCAGAAGATATTTGTACGGTTTGTACAAATCCAAAAAGAGATAGAGCATTAATTTGTGTTGTTGAAGAAGCAAGTGATGTAATTGCGATTGAAAACACAAATGAATATAGTGGACATTACCATGTTCTAGGTGGCGTACTATCACCACTTTCTGGAATTGGAGTTGAAAACCTTAAAATTAAGGAACTTTTTACCAGATTAAATTCTGAAGAAATAAGAGAAATCATTCTTGCCTTAAATCCGGATACTGAAGGTGAAACAACCTCACTTTATCTTGCAAAATTGCTGAAACCATTTGGAATTAAAGTAACAAGACTTGCAAGAGGATTACCAATTGGCGGTGATCTTGAGTTTACCGATGAAGCTACAATTGGACGAGCTGTTTTAAACCGAATTGATATCTAAATGAATAAAGAATGGTTTAAAGATTGGTTTGCTTCCAAAGAATACTTGGATGTTTATAATCATAGAGACAATAAAGATGCGCACAAGGTTATTTCGTTAATTCTTTCACAAATTGATTTGCCTACTAATGCAAATGTTTTAGATGCAGCTTGTGGTGCCGGCAGACATGCAATTAGATTGGCTGAACTTGGTTATGATGTTACTGCTTTCGATTTAAGTGAAACAATGCTGAACATTGCAAAAAAGAATGCTGAAAAGAAAAAACTTGTTATTAACTTTTTAGTAAACGATTTAAGAGAGTTTATATTGATCAAAAATTTGATTTGGTGATTAATTTGTTTACTAGTTTTGGTTATTTCAATTCTGATGAAGAAAATTATTTGTTTGTTAAAAATGCCTACGAGATGCTAAACAAAAATGGTTATTACGTTTTAGATTATTTGAATAAAAATTTTGTTGAATCAAATTTAATTGCCCATTCGAAAAAGAGTGTTGGGAATAAGCAAATTTTTGAAAAAAGAGTAATAAATTCAGGTAGAGTTATAAAAGAAATCGAAATTCTTAATGAAGATCAGAAGCATAATTATGTTGAATCAGTTAAGTTATATTCTTATACTGAATTAATTGAAAAATTTGCAAAGATCGGATTTCAAAAGAGGAATGTTTTTGGTGGTTATTCCGGCAGTGAATACGATATAAATAAATCAAAAAGATGCATAATTATTTTTCGAAAATAATTTTTTCAATCATCATTTTAGCTCTTCTGTTCGTTGGTTGTGATCTTGTAACAACTCGTGATGCCGAAGATCCTATTACTGGAAGATCTAGTTTTAAAGCTGCAACTACACCCGACCAATTATTCTCGAATCTCAAAAATTCTTTTGCTGAACAAGTAGAAAAAGATTACCAAAGTTGTTTTGTTGATAGTTCTTTTTTGGCAGTAAAATATAGATTTACTCCTTCTTCTGAAGCTATAGTAAAGTATAATATACTTTCGGAATGGAATCTTGATGCGGAGAAAACATATTTTAAAAACTTGATTAATAATGTTGGCGAGAACAAACAAATTACAGTCACCTTAGAGTTTATTTCGAACTCTGTTGATGGTAGCGGTGAGAGTAGAAATTATAATTACACTATTACTGTCCCGATAAATACAGAAGGATTGCCTTCACTATATAAAGGGAACGCCCTTTTCATAATTAATTGGGATAATAATCAATGGGTAATTACAGAATGGATTGACCATCAAACGGAAGATTACCCAAGCTGGAGTGAACTAAAAGGAAGATTTTATCTTTTTTAATCAAGTGAAAATTTCTAATAAAAATATTGCAGTTGTTATATTTTTAAGCCAGTTTTTTTTTCTAAGCTGTGTAAATCCCTTTGCACCTAAACTTGATGAGAATATTGGAACTGATGGATCTTTAATTAGCGACTTATCCAATATTGATGGAGTTTTTAATAATTTACAATATGCTTATGCGTTTAAGGATACAACAATTTATGGCGATATTTTAGACGAAAACTTCACTTTTTCTTACCGCGATTATGATAGGGAATTAGATGTAGCTTGGGGAAGAGACTCAGAAATGAGAGTAACTTATGGGTTATTCAATAACTCTGAGAGACTTGACTTAATTTGGAATAAAATTGTAGCCATTAGTTCAGATTCAACTAACGTTATTAGAAGTTTTAGTTTAACAATTACTTTTAATCCAACAGATGTAATTTATATTGATGGTAAAGTAAATCTGGAGCTAGAAAAATCAGTTAAAAATAAATGGCAAATAATTACTTGGATTGATGAATCAAATTTTTAGTAATTTAACGAACAATAAAATAGACACTTAAAGAAGAACAAATATGTTTTTATACTACATTAAAGAAACTCTAGCTTCATTGTTTAAATCAAAATTGGCTTCATTGCTGATTGTTTTAACTACAACTATTGCCATTATGTTCGTTACACTTTCTGTCGGATTGGTTGTTTTTTCTAATGTAATAAATAATCGACTTAAAGATAATATTCAGATTAATCTTTTTATCAGTGACACAGTTTCACAATCTTCGATGAAGGATATTGAAAGTAAACTAGACCAAGACATGTATATCGCTTCCAAAAAGTTTATCAGTAAAAAAGAAGCGTTAAAAATTATGGAAGAGAAGACTGGCAAAGAATTTTTGACCGTTTTGGAATCAAATCCTTTACCAGCAATGTTTCTAGTTAAACTAACTGCCGATAGTTTGACTTCCTTTAATATTGGTCCAATTGTAGAATCATTAAAAAAGATAGATGGAATTGATGATGTGGTTTATGATTATTCATTGACTCTTAAAATTTTAAATTTCGTAAACGAATCAAAAAAAGTTATTTATGGCATTGCCTTATTTTTGGTTTTACTCTCTGTTTATTTAGTCTTCTCTAACAATAGATTATTGCTTACATCTCGGTTTGAACAATTTAATACAATGAAATTAGTTGGGGCTAAACTTAGTACAATTAAAATCCCAATTATTTTTAACGGCATTATAATGGGAATTCTTTCTGCTGGAATTTGCATTGCAATTTACTTTTTGATGGTTCACTTTTTATCTGAAATTTACGCAACTCAAATTATTACTGATGAATCTTATTTTATCGTTGGGTTTATAGTTCTTGTAGGAATAGTTTTAGGATTTCTTGGCAGTTTTTTATCTACCCTAAATGTTTCTTTAAAAATTAGCAAGGTCAGAAGGTAAAATTTCTATTAAGTATTCTTATCTTATTTAAATTTGCTTAAGTAGTAACTACATGTAAATTTTAGGCTCCTTATTTCAATACATTTCAATCTGTATCAAATTGATGCACAATTCTTATGTTTTTAGCAATTTATTTGATCCACATCACAAAAATCAGATTAAAATAAGCTCTTTTGTTTGGCATAATAATGGTCTTTACAATGTAAATCTATTGATGGAGATCATATGGTTAAGCAAAATGTGCGAGCACAAGAATTAGATGCAAAAGATATTTCTATAAGTGAATATGAAGTTAAAAATCTTCGTCAGGTTATTTCTGAATACTTTGATAGGATTAACTCAGCTGAAATAGAGAAAATAAAATTTTACTTAGGATATGTCTATTTTGGAGCACTTATGCTAATATCTCTTTCTTTATTTCTCTAGTCATTAAACTTTCATTTACTTTCCATTACATTTGCTTCCTCCTGGAATAAAATTGCAGCAAAAATCAGAGATATTTTTTATTATTTCTTACCTATATTTTATTTAATTTTGATATGAAAAGAAAATAAAATTGCCCTGTAGTGTAACGGTAACACCAAGGTCTCTGACACCTTTATTTTAGGTTCGAATCCTAACGGGGCAACTAAAACCTCTTTTAATTTAGAAAAACTAAAATATTTCTTACTCCTTTTACTTTTACAACTTAGCCATTTTCACTTCTTTTTAACCTAATTATTTTATAATTCTACAAATATTACCTGATTTTTATTAATTATTAGATAAAACAGTTGATTTTTAAAAATAATAATTACTAAATTTAGACTTCTATATCGATTTATTATCACTGAGATAATAAAGTTTTTTTAAAAGTAAGCAGCTCAGGGGGTTAGTTGGATAATTTTAAAGATGAATTAAAAAGAATATTTCCGTTTGATAAGGCATATTTATTAATGTTACTATTTTTTATAGTGATGTTTGCTACATTAATTTATCATGAATTACACACAGTTATTCTTGCTTTTTTCTTTATTGGTATAATTGTAATCCCACTATTGTATCAAGCTAAAATAAGGGAAATTGCTGAACTTAAGATGAAGGTTCTGTACGTAAAAACTAAATTGTCTAGCAGAATTGAAGATTTTGAAAAAATATTAAAAGACATAAAAAATATTGAAGTAAAACTTGCAATAGAACAGGTTTTGGCAGAAATTAAAATAGATAGTTTGCAAGAAGAACAAGATTTCAAGAATACTAACTTAGCTGATTAGGTTTCATTTTCATAATAATAATTGTTTTATACATATAAATAAATACTGAATTATTAGTTAATACAAGCTATTTTCCACAAATAATTTTGGAGGGTATATGGCTGAAAATGACGATCTTTTTGATGAAAGTACCTCTTCCACCAATTGTATTGTTAAGGGTATCTGTAACGATGAAATTGTAGTGTGTTTAGAAGATAAACATTTTTGCGAACATTTATTACATTTTGGATACAGTAAATTTTGTCAACATCCTGATAAAAAAGAGTTTCTTTTTAATAATCAAAACTCTAATAAATAGTTTTTGTACGAAATTCTATTCTATTTCTTCTGCTCGATAATAGTTAGACTTTTTCAAATTTTTAATCAGTAATCTTGTTTGGTATTTTTTTATAAATAAATTACAATATTCATTTTAGTCAGTATATTATGTCATTCACATAATTAAATACTTTTAATATGGATTCTTTTTATTTTGAAGAAAAGCACACAGAGTATTTAAGTTTATGCTCTAAAGAAAAATCAATCTGCTTTTTGCTTTTCAAATTAGTTGATTTTTTAGAAGAATTACTTACCCAAGAAAACGATTTACTTAAAGAAGTATTTGTTGCTGAATCTGCTTTAGACTTACTCACATTATTAGAATTGTATTCCGCATTTGGTATAGAATTTAGTAAAACCAATAGACTATTAAATGTTATAAAAAAAACTCTCCCTCACATTTCCAATGAGTTAAACACCGAAGGATTTGTAAAAATCTTCCAAAGAATTGAGAAAGAATATGAAAATTTAGGAAGTGTGTTAAATGGCAATCAAATAATGGATTTGTTAAACGGGGCAATTAGTTTTCCAGTAATTGAAAAATCACCCTCAACTGGTTCGTCGTACGGTAGAATTGAAAAAATTATAATCTCAATTAATCAAAATAGAAAAACTAATAAAACTGAATTTAACATTATTCCAAGTTTACCAATTGTTGAAGAAAAATTAGATCAGCAGATTAAGACTTCATGGAATTATGCTATTAATTATGTTAACAAAAAGTATAAAAAGAAGGATCTAAAATTAGAAGTTACAATTAAGTTCATAAATAAATTGGGAATCTATGAAGGTGATTCTTTAGGAGTTGCATTAACTGTTGGATTTATACAAGAGTTAATCAGATACTATGATTTAAGAGATGAACTAAGTTTTGGAAATAATATTATTTCAACCGGATCAATGGATGATAGTGGCAATATTCTTGAAGTTGGAAAGGAAATTATAAAAGTAAAGACAATTACAGCTTTTTATTCAGAGGCGAATATATTTACTGTGCCTCTAAACGATTTACAATTTGCTAAATCTGCATCTTGAAAAGGAGTTGCAGAAATTTCCAATGCGCAAGTTGGAAATTGTACCTATTTCAAATATAAAGGATGTGCTAAACAGACGTGATTTAGTTCAAGAAAATAAGCAAAATATTTTAAAGTGGAGTTCAAAGAAACTACTTAAAAATAAAGCTGCGATGTTGTTAATTACTTTAATAACAATTTTCATGATTGGATTCTATTTGATCAATCAGGATAAAAATCCTGCTAATATTGTATTAATTGAACGGAAATATTTAATACAAAATAAATTGGGCAAAGTAATTTGGACAAAAGAAACACAGCTTGGTGGTCCATTCAAATCTAATTTAAATGCTCTATGGAATAAAGTTCGTTTGTATGATATAGATGGAGATGGATTGAATGAAGTTCTTCTATGCCAAATCAAAGATAAAATTGGTTTATATGTTTTTGACGATAACGGAAAAGAGCTGTGGAATTATGAATATGAAGGTTCATTGGAAACAATTAATGAAAAATTTACAGGTAAATTCGCTCCGCATGGAATTATTGACACAATTCATAATAATTCAAAAATAGAACTTCTAGTTTATTTTCAGCATAATACATATTACCCCACCGGAATAATCAAATTAGATATTTTAAGTGGCAAACAAATTAGCGAAGTGCTTTGGCATTCTGGTTCAATAGGCGGTGCAATTTTAGATGATTGGAATGGCGATGGAACAAAGGAAATAATTGCAGGTGGTGCATCTAACGGAATGAAAAGAGCTTTTTTATTTTCAATTGATCATAATAAATTATCCGGTAAATTTCCCACATCTAAAAACTATTCTTTTTTAGACAAAGATTTGGCAGATTTTAATCATTACATTTTATTTCCACAGACAGATTACGGGGAACTATTTTTCCCTAAATACAATGCCTTAATTGGAGCACCTACAAAGTGGGATACTCTACTATCTGTTTCAATAGGAGAAGGAAGAGCAGATTTATTCGATGCAGATTTTGGCTATGAAGTAAGGTTTGACAGAAAATTGGAACCAAAACATGTTTTAATAACAGATGCATATGTCGTAGAACGAGATAAGTTTGTAAAACAAGGTAAATTAAAATTACCATATACTGATACTAAAGAATTTTCTAATTCTATTATGAATAAAATTGAATATTGGGATGGAACGAAGTTTGTAAGATTCTTACCAGAAAAGGAGGATTGATTTTACTAAAAAAAACCTCGAGAAGTACTTCCCTCGAGGTTAATAGATAAAAATTTTGAACACATATTACCAGCGTTTTCCACCATCTCTATTTCCACCGCCGCTGCCACTTCTGTTTCCACCACTTCCGCCTCTATTTCCACCACCACTTTTAAATCCACCACTTCGACGTGTATCGGTTTTAGGACGAGCTTCATTCACAACTATTTTCTTTCCGCCAAGTTCATGTGCGTTTAATTCTTTTATTGCTGTCTCAGCTGCTGTTTTTTCTTTCATTTCAACAAATCCAAAACCTTTTGAGTCACCGCTGAACATATCACGAATTATTTTTACGCTTTTTAGTTCGCCATAAGTTTTAAAAAGATCTTCTAGTTCTTGATCGCTAACTTTTGAGTCAATATTACCAACAAAAATATTCATTTATACTCCTTGAGTTTATTATTTAGATCTCTAAGTGAAACTCTAATTACTTTGTTACAAAAGCCCGCTTGAGGTATTGATTGAAAATATTAAAAAGCGAGTTATCTCAAGGGAATTACTAGATGAATAATTCTCTCAAAAGAGTAATTAATAGCTAATTAAAAGATACTTAGACTAATTGTTGCACAAATATACAATAAAATCCTGAATGAAAGAATTATTTGTAGAATTTAAGAATTACAGGAGATGCACTAAAACATCTCCTGTGGTCAGAAACAAATTGTAAATTACTTTAACAAAATTGCTTTTTTAATTTCGGTAAACTTACCTGCATTAATTTTATAAAAGTAAATTCCACTTGGTAAGTTTGATGCATCCCATTCATATTCATAAGTTCCAGATTTCAAATAATTAGAAACTAATGTTGCAACTTCTTCCCCAATTGTGTTGAATATTTTTAATTCTGTATAAACATTTTGAGGAATAGCAAATTCAATTTTAGTACTTGGGTTGAATGGATTTGGGTAGTTTTGATTTAACTTATAATTACTTGGTAAACTTGTTTTTATCTTTTTTTCCTTAATCCCAGTTATTCTATCACCGCTTTGTGGTGTAATGGTTCCCTTTGCTGCAATATATTCAGACACAACTTTAAATTCGGTTAAATCTTCAAGTAGAACAATATCAGTAGGTTCTATACCTAAAAACAATTGCAAAAAACCAAGAACAAATTCGTTTGCCGTAATTGAATAAATCGCTGCTGGATCTATTGGGATGTCATTTACCGTTGTGAAAGTTAATCTTTGATAAGGCGGTTTAGAAATCTCAAATCCATAATCCATTCCAGATACCTGAATTAAAAACTCATCATTTTTTTCAACACTTGCTAAACCAAATTCCAGGCCGGTAAGAATTTCTAATCCAGTCATCTTAAATGTAGCTAATCTATAACCAAGACCGTCAACTAAATTAAATCCATAACCAATTGCTCTAAAAATATCAGCAGCAACTATTGGCCCAGCATAAATAGGTTGCGATGTCGATCCACCAGGTTCAATTGCAATATCTGTTCCGGTTTTTGCTCTAAATGCATCTGTTACTAAATTCCCAATTGGAGTGTCTGAAAATCCAGTAGATGGATTAGCAACTTCATCAAAATCAACTTCTGCATTTGCAATTTGTTGAGTGTAAAGCGGTCCATATGTATTTTCAATATCTGTTATTAAATTATCTACAATTGCTTTTACACTTGGTTCTTCAGGTATAGGACTTTCAAGTGGTATTAACTCATAACTTAAAAATGAAATAACATTATTTACTACAGAAAGCTTTAATTTCCCAATATGAGAATAAAAAGCACTTGCTTGAACAATATAAGTTTCTTTATTGGTAGCACTTATAACTTTGTGTGGTTCTTCTAATTTGTAATGATCATGGGCTCCAATAATTACATCAATATTCGGAAGGTAGCTTGCTAAAGTCTTATCCAAATCAAAACCTAAGTGTGATAAGCAAATAATTACGTTACAACCTTTGGAAGAAAGAGAATCAATCATTTCATCTGCAATTTGAACAATGTTTGTATCAAAAACTACGGGTGAGGGGAATGAAAGAAAATTTGTTTCAGGTGTTGTAAGTCCAAAAATTCCGACTTTCAAATTTCCCATTTCTTTAATTATAAAAGGTTTCATATAACTTTGTAAAGTTTGCAATGTATCAGCAGGCACTAGACAATTTGCCGAGAGTATCGGGAAACCTTCTTCTGGAGTAAATGAATTTTGAAAAGCGGCCTCCAGAGTTGAAGGTTCTAAATCAAACTCATGATTGCCAAGATTAATAGCATCAAAACCAATGGCATTCATTATTTGCAGTTCGGCTGCTCCAAAGAACACATTAAAAAATAGATCACCAATAAAAATATCCCCTGCATGAAGAGTAATTACATTTGGCTCAGTTAATTTGTTTAAACCAATAAGAGAAGCAGCTCTTGCAATGCCGCCTTTCGTCCCTTGGAGATTTTCACCTCTCGGACCAAGTGGAGCAAGGCAAGAATGAGTATCATTTACATGCAGAATGGTTAGAGTATCAGTTTGAGCAAAAAGGGTATTGTTACAAATCATCAGAATTAGAGCGATTAAAAAACTAGTTAAATTTTTCATATTACCTCCGTTTTATGCAATTGTAACTTAGTCTAATAGGTAAATGAAATTGTCACAAACATGTCAAAAAAATGTAAAAGTTAACCCAATAAAATTGAAACTATTAATGGGAGTTAACAATGTGAGATTATTAAGTGTTGTAAGTATGTTTGATATGAAAGTAGGAAGTTTTGGATTCTTTTTGTTTACATCAGAAGATGTGACCAAAATTAAAATAAATCCCGGTCAATTCTTTACTAAATCCAACATCAAACCGAACAATGAAGTTATCCATATAATATCTAAGTCCAACCACTGGATTGATAATCCAGTCTGGAGTAGAATAACTATTTCCGATATCAACTCCAAGAATACCTCCAATTCTTTTCCAAATTGGGAAACGGATTTCTTCGTTTAATAAGACCATTGAATTTGAAAGATAGCGACTTTGAGGCAGACCTCGTGCGGAATTATTTCCACCCAATGCCAACATATTTTGGTAATCGTCATTTCCTCCAACTTGTAAACTTAATCGAGTTGCGGAAATAATTTCACAATAAATAATATGTGTATAAACTTGCAAAGTGAAACCTAGATTAAGAAAATTATTATCACTAGGGCTAGTCGCCAATGAGTAGTCAGTATTAATTCTAGCAAGAATTCCTTTGCGTGGATTTATGAAATTTTCTCTTGTATCTATTCTAAAATTAAATAGTAGAGAAAAATATTCTACTTTTGAAGGCTTAACGAATTTTAAAGTTCCATCTTCCTCAAAACCATAACAACTTATACTTCTATAACTAATTCCAACTTCTGTTATAAAATCTGTTGTAAATGCCTTGCTAATTATTGCTTTAACTTCAATTGGTTCTCTAATGTATTCCTCACTATTTTTTAGCTCAATTATATTTCCTAATTCATCGAAACGAAAAGAATAATCATCAATTTGTCTGTAATATTTGAAATTTATATACTTATCGTAATCAACTAACAAATCAAACGCAAAATCATATTTTGTCCCTTGTCTTCTCATAATATCGGGCGATGAATAAATTAACTGATACCAGCGTTCTCCCTTGGTGCTGTTATAAATAGTTACATCAAAACTTCCATTCTTATTTAAAAAATTATAGAAAAAACCTTTTACTCCATAGCCAAAGCCAACATCAGTATCATAATTTACAATTGGAAAAACTTCCCACTCATTTAAATTATTTGAAGAATCTATTTGTGCAAAGAATTCAATAAATAGAATGAGTAAGGAAAGAATTATTTTATTAATACTTTTCATTTTTTAAGTTTATCCTAAAATCCTTCAATTCGGTTTGCCCAATTTTTGATAATAATTTATTTATCTCATCCTCAGTTAATTTGGCGGGATACCTTGAAAATATTTTAAGCGAATCTAAGTCAGAATTTGACATTGAATTATTCCATTCGGGAGTTTTTTCATCAGAAGAACTTAACAAAATTGCAGTTAATGCTACTGGAATGCCAAGTATTACTGGTATTTCAGGAATAAATTCTTCTGAATATACTGATGCAGCAATTGTTAACAAGGCAACAGGTATTGCCTGAAAAAGTAGAACTGATGTAACCCAATCACTACTTACAAGTCCCTTTATTTCAATTGATTTGATTTTACCATATGATATGCTATAGAGAATTGGCTCAGTTAATTTTTGAGAGTAAATTTTTCTTATCGGACTAAATATCAAAGATGAATCAGCGAAAGATATAATTTCACATTCCAACTTTGTTTTATTCATAAATTCAATTGTCGCATTATTACCTGAAATTGATACTGAGTATTCTAGAGTTCCACAGGCATTTAACAAAAAGATAATTATTACTGAGACATTTACTAATACTAACTTTATCATTTTGCCTCCTTCAATATTATTCTACTATTAAAAAATTCATTCTCTAGAAGGGAGCTGTTTTCTAACCAACTATCAGCAAGGTAGGAAAGTGTACCTTTTATATCATAAAGATCGAATGTGTATGAGTCGGGTTTATTTTTAATCCATTCACCTCTTACCCATTCGTTATAATATCCTTTTGATTTTATTAGTACAGTTTGTTCACAATCATTTCTATTGGGAATGTAATACTGAAAACTATAGCTATCACCGGGATAGGTTCTAAGATAATTATCGTCATCATTTTTAATAAACTCAAATGGTTCATTATCTAACTTATTTTCAGAGTTTGTAATTAATACGGGAGGGATTATGTTGGTAATTATTTCGTTAGTATTTGTGTAAGTTGTGTCAAAAGCAATGTAATCTATCATAAAATTATCGGGAATAAATTCCAACCTAATTAAATAATCGTTTGAATTAGTAATTGGAAGTTCAACTGCATTATATTTCCAATTTAACGGTCCGGCATCTTTAAGTAGTCCAACAGCATTCCAACTTCCATCAGTAAAAGTTTTGATTTTTATTCCAGAAAATGCCTCATATACTAATTTAAATTGAGAAGCATAAGTTGGGTCATTATTCATTCTATCAGTCCATTCTAATCCGTCTACACCTTGTGATCCAACAACAACGTCATAAAGCAAGGTAGTGCTAAGAAGAGTATTCCTGTATTTTACGAGCATTTTCGTAGCTTTGGGAGGTGCAGGGATTTCTATATAATCAAATGTAGGACCTTTTTTTAATTCAGAAATTTTTTCAACACCACTTCTATAGTATTGATTATCATCTTTTGAGACTAATTTTGATATTTCGGTTTTATCTTTGGAAATTGCATTAGTTGGCAAAATAAAATTTGAAAAAAGTGTAAGGTTATTCTCAATGGTTAGTAATAGTTTCGTTCCAATTGGGTGGTCTGCAACCAGCAAATCTAATTTATTGATATAATGAGTCTCCAAAGCTTCGTTCGTTATATTTAATTTTAAAGTATCATTGATGATTTTTTGTTTTAATAAATCTAGGTCGTTGTTTTCAAGCTGTCTCGAAATACATTCTGAAAAAAGTTCAACTTCCAAATTGTAATTCTGTCCATCAAAAGTGTAAATTGTTGGGCAAGAACCGAAACAGCACTTTGGACAAGCCAGGCAATAAAGACCCAAAAAAGTAAGCGGAGGAGCAGTTAACCCGTATAGGAATGACCCAAAATATCTACTTCCGCTTGTAGTTTCTTCATAAGTAATCATAGCCGTTATACTATCAATTGGAACTTCTACATTTTTTCTAATTTGATTGGCTGAAGCAAAGTTATTCACTATTCCATTTCCCCAAATAAGGTTATCATTTATTTCAAAACCATTTGGGAAAAGTAAAATTGTATTATGTGTTGTGAATAGTTTGGCTTGCGTTTTTACATACTTACCATAATTTAGGGTGTCTAAATCGACCTTAGTAGCTTTGTAAGTTGGGAAGCAGCTGTAAAAAATAATTGAAGCAACTAAAGTTATTATTGAAGTAAATATTATCTTTTTCATTTGTCGCCCTTTTATATCATTTCCTAATATTGATCATATCTATTTGAATTACATCTTTGATAATTCATATTTATATCTCATTTCTCTCCACTCATTGTAAATGACAGGTAAAAATGAATCAATATTTTTTAACGCTTCTTTTAAGAGAGAGATTTTAGGTGTATTAATATTTAAATTTTTAAAACTATGCGATGGATAATTATTATTATCAATTATCCATTCATATAAATATCCGCCAACAGTTACTGCGTATGAAACGTTTTTCCCAGGTTCTATTTTAATGTCTTCAAATTCTAATAAAATTGATTGACCAGGTAGAAGTTTTATATATTCATCATCTTTATCAAGTAAGGAATTGATATTATCTTCATCGTTTATTTTATAATAAGTAAGTTTAGGCTGGTGTGTAGTAAAATATTTTCTTGGTGTGTCATCAAAACTTATTGCATCAATCTTCCATAGATCAGTCATACATCGTAACCTTAACCGCACACTATTATTTGTGGTAAATAAAGGCAATCTTATAAGTTTCTGAAAGTTCACGTGGTTTGCTTCTGGATTTATACAGCCAACATATTTCCAAGTCTTGCCATCCCAAATATCAAATTTAAGGGCACTCTTAAATAATGTTTTTTCCAATGTGCTGATCAGTTCTTGATCTGTCTCGCAAGCTTTTGTGAAATTAACAAATTCATCACCCAGAATATTTTGAAGGTAGCTGAAAACAATGTTTGAAATTTCTGTATTTATTGCTGAAACTACTAAGGAAAGTGAATCAATCTGTTTAACATCTTTGAGCTCAATTATTATTTGGTCTTCAAAACAATAATTTGGTGAAGCTGAGGATAAATCAGATATCCAATAATCGTTATCATTTTCTGCAAGTTTGTTTGTAATGTCATTATTATTAAAGTCAATCGCTCTGAAATTATTCTTGTGCTCACTTACGATGCAAATTGAATTATTGTTATCAGCATAAGCAGTTTCATTCTTTTTAGTCTCAATTGCGTAAAATTGAATGTTATTAAAGAAATGGGTTTCTGGGCGTTCATTAGATAACCTTAATTTCAGCTTATTATTTTCCGACTTTAGATTATTAAGAATAATACAAGTTTCGGTTTCCATGGCTTTCCCAAGTGATGTACCAAAAGCTTCCCCTTCCAAATAATAATTATTTCCATTCCAAGAATAAATATAAGGGCAAGATCCTCCAGATTCGCTCATCTCAACAATTAGTTCTATTCCACTTTTTCCCATTAATATGGTCATCCCATTCCCAAGCAAAAAAAGATTTAACCCAATATAAGCTGCGCTTGGAAAAAAGTACCATTGTTTTGTTTGAATATATATTATATCCTTGAATTTAAGTTCTTCACCTGATTTAGACTCAACACCGAATTTTGTTTTTGTTCCACTCACAATGATTGAAGTATCTGAATAAGTGAATCTATCAGCATAATATACTGTAGTGTCTTTTGTGACAACTTGAATTCTATTATCCAGGTTTTCTTCCAGCCCTTTAAATGTTGATATTTCTTCTACAAAGGAGCAACTGTTGATAATAAAAAATATACTTACAAGTTTAAAAATTTTAATAGTTTTCATGGTTAATTCTCAATTTATTACAACATAAATACTTAGTCCAATACCAAACTCATTAAAATCAACTTCGGGAACATTATTAGGTAATTCATAAGTTTGGGGAATAACTTTTGCTTTAGGATGAAAATTGTAACTTCCTTTAATATCTATAAATAAATTACTTGATAAATTGTAAATGATTCCAAATCCAGAATGAAAACCTTTGGTGATACCAATTAGGGAAATCGATTTTAATTCCCTATTAAAGTCGTCTATAATGGTATTATAATGCTTTATTACTGTAATTTTTGTTGCTGAGTAACCAATACTTGGATATACAGTGACTTTATGTCCCATGGGGAATAAATAACTTAATGAAATAGAAAAGTTTTCAAAGTTTGATATATTATACTTATTGTAAATATTGAATGAGTATTCTACTTCGGTCATCATACTTTTGCGCAGAATTATATAGCTTGAAAACCTTAAAAGTTGGGAACTTTTAATTTTCAATTTTGATTTTGGAATTTCATATGGAAAGGTGGGAATACTTTCTTCTAAAAGATTAAATATTTTATTTAAACCTTTAAACTCTTTACTATGGTAAATTATTCCAAATGAAAAACCAATAGTGGATTTTCTTTCAATTATTTTAGAATAATCAAGTTCTTTTCTAAAGATTGGTAAATTATCTGACTTAAAAGAAATTTCTTGAGAATTTAATAGACTGTCTTTCTGGAGTAAATTAATTGATTTAATAATTTTCTTTTTAGGATATAAATCACCAAAAGTACTAATCTCAATTTGTGGTAAATCTTTTTTCATGTTTTCTAAGTTTTGTATTCTAAAAGCAGTATTGTGGATAGAACTGGAATTAAGTAAGAATGTGGAGTCTTTGAAAGAATCACCTTCTTTTAATTTTACAATGCAGAAGTATTGAGTATCCGGGCTGACATAAAAAATCGCACTAATAAAATTCTCTCTAAAATTTGGAAAAATATTATATTCATTTCTTTCATTCTTATCAACAGTTGGACCAATTTCATCACTTAAAATGATTATTTTTAAACTGTCTTGAGCAATAATAAATGATTTGAAGATTATGCTCAATAGTATTACCAAATTCAGCAGGAAAGATTTGCATTTCATTTTTACCACCAACTAATTATTGGTCAAAATCTATATGGAAAATAGAATAGAGGATTTTAGGAGTTGTCACAATTATGTCAAAAGATTATCAGTTTTTTGTAAAAATCTATTTCAAAAACTTATAGCCAACTTTATGAATGGTAATTAAATGAACAGGATTTGAGGGATTATTTTCGATTTTTTTTCTTAAGGAAAGAATATAGTTATCAACTGTGCGGGTTGTTGGGAAATTTTCATATCCCCAAACATCATCAAGTAATTGATCTCTTGAAATTACTTCACCCTCTCTTTCAGAGAAATATTTTAATATTTTATATTCAGTTGATGACATTTCGATTTTCTTGTTATTATTTGTCGCAACCAGTTTTTTAAAATCAATAAAAATATTTTCAAATGAAATTTCATCAATCTCTTTAATATTAACAGCTTTTCTTCTTAGATTAACCTTAATTCTAGCTATAAGTTCTCTTAAACTAAATGGCTTGGTTACATAATCATCGGCACCTATCTCCAGTCCAATAACTTTATCAGCTTCTTCTTTTTTACTTGTGAGCATGATTATTGGAGTAGCAATATTGTATTTTCTCAAATCTTTACAAATATCAATCCCATTTTTTGAAGGAAGTATAAGATCTAGCAATATAATATCAACTTTTTCGTTCAGTGCTTTTTGAAAACCGATTTCACCATCATTTGCAGTTATAACCTCAAAATGTTCTTCTAGCAATGAATCCTCTAATCCTAAAACTATTGCAGGATCGTCTTCAATTATTAATATTCGTTTCATATTTATCCTTAGCAAGTGGGAAAAATAATTTAAAAGTGCTTCCATTTACTAGAGAACTTTTAACCTCAATTTTTCCTTTATGTGCATCTATTATATTTTTGACAATTGTTAAACCTAGTCCTATTCCTTTGTGATTTAACATTTTTGTATTTGAGGACTGAAAGTACGGATTAAATATTTGTTTAATATCCTCATCTGGAATACCACAACCTGAATCCTTGATCTCAACAATTAAATAGTGATCTGAAGTTTCTATTGCAAATTCAATCTGTTTTTTATCAGGTGAATATTTAATTGCATTAGAAATTAAATTAATGATTGCTTCATGAAACGAGTCTTCATCTGCAAAAATATGGATTTGCTTTTGGGGAATACTCTTTATGATGATAAATTCATTCATCTTGAACTGATATTCCATTAAATTAATAACCCTCTGAAAGCTTTCTATTGCATCAAATTTTGTAAACTGATATTCTTTTATTCCTCGTTCAATTTTAGAATAATCTAAAATACTGTTTACCAATCTTGTAAGTCTGTTACTTTCTCCCTCAATAATTTTTAAGTATTGATGGGTTTTTTCTTTTGAAATATTTTCTGAGCTATCTAGTAATTCTGCGAACATTTTAATTGATGTTAAAGGAGTTTTTAAATCATGTGACACATTTGAGACAAAGTAAGATTTTAATAAATTCAATTCTTCAAGCCTTTCTTTCTCAATTTTTTCTTTAATAAGGTCTTCTTGCAGTTTGATTCGCTCAATTGTTTCACCAAATTTTAGGCTGATTATGTTCAATAAATCTATATCTTCAACTGTAAATTTTTCTTTGCTTTTTTTCTCACCTAAAACTAACAGTCCAAATATCTCATTTGAAGTTGATTTAATTACGTACATCAAATTGATATCTATATCTTGAAATATTTTTAAATCACCATTTAAATATTTTGTATCGACTTCCATAAAACTTGAATTGGCGTATGGGAGTGGACTATTTGTAGATAATAATTCCCAATCAATGTTCAATTCATTGTTATTATATATATCAAGGTTGTTATGTGCAATCAGTTTTCCATCAGTTTGGGGGAAGTTAATAGCACAATAACCAATTCTTTCCACTGGAATTATTTTATCTATTTGGGAAATAATTTTTCTAGCTAAGTATTGAACATCATTAATTTCTTTCAGTTCAATTAAAATATCTCTTAATGCAATTCTATAATCATATTCAACTTTAAAAACTTTTTTATTAACAATTCTCTTTAATTTTTCCTTTACGGGATGAAAGAGAAGAGAAATAAAAAGGGCAGAAATAATGGAATAAATCTCGGTATTTTGTAGTTCAAGAATTTTATTTAACAAAAAGTAAAATGTTACGTAAATAAGTATTAATAGGAAAACAGTTATTGGATAAACAATACTTCTTCTTACAATTAAATCAATATCCATAATTTTATATTTAACGATGGCTATTGCAAAAGTAATTGGGACAAAGGAAATTAAAATAAGAACAAGTTCTTCTGGGATTAGACCAACTGTTGTGATTCTCTGTGGAATTACCCAAAGGAAAATATAGCTTAGTGGACCAACAAAATACCCCAATAATATCCATCTAAGTTTTGTTCTATTGGATAATAACTTAGTTGAATTATAATTTCTATATTGAATAAATAGTGCAAATAGAGTTGAAAGCACAACAAAAATACTGCAAACATCAAAAACCATTAAGTAGAATTGTATCCAATAAACTGAAATATTAAAGGCATATAACACAAAAATTAATGTTAATAGTAGTGCAAAAAGAGATGATGTACCAAATACAAATGGAAGGAATTTTCTGTATCCAAATTTACTTTCGAAAGGGAAAAGCAATGAGAAATAAAGAAAAAGTGAAGGAATAAATGCATAACCGAAATGAAAACCTGCTCGTGATAATATTCCCAAAGTTAAGTTTGGGTTTGTAAAGCTCCCCCATGTCATTAGAATAATCATTGATATTGCAACCATGCACCAATGGAATAATTGGCCGACATTTGACTTATTGGTTTTTATAAGAACAAATAATCCAATAAGAAGAAATGTGAGTCCAACGAGCAGGGCGATTATTTTGTAAGTGAGAGAGTAAAAATTGATTAACTCAAAATTAATTAATTGTGTTTTATTATTACGACTAACTTCTAATCTTACAATTTCTCCAATTCCTTTACTATCCAAATAAACTTCAATTTCTTCACGCGATTTTAATTCAAATCCATCTATTGATAATAAGAGATCTCCTTCAACCAAATGATTAGATCTTTGGTTCAACTTTTCGATTTTAAGCTGTGCATTTTCAGATCTTATATTGAACGGTAAATCTGCTTTTTGTGAAATATTGTAAAACCCAAGAAGACATAAAGCAGAAATTAAAAAATCGATAACTATGTAGTACTTAATATTTGGAAACTTAGCTTTCACAATGACTCAATAGTTTAAGAAATTCTAAACACAAAACAGTCTTTAAGCGTAATATTCACAAAAATACAGAGGAGGAGAGAATAAAGATTTTCTTCTATTTATTTAAAGATACGTTAATGTAATAATAATAAACAGAACTTACTATTTCTTTGCTTTTGAAAATAGAGTAATAAAAGTTGCCGCGGTATTAAAATTAGTCATTCAAAAATTACCATTTATGTATTCCTAAATTGCATCTGTTGATTTATTCTACTAAATTAACAAAAACTTTTCGTAAGCTAATTTTAAGGTTACATATATGAAACCAAAAATTACAAGAAGAAAATTTATTCAGACCTCTGCAATTGCAACTACTGGAATTTTGATTGGATGTTCTGTTAAAAATCAATTTGATGTAATTATTAAAAATGGTCAGGTGATTGATGGATCTGGTAAACAACCATTTTTTTCTGATTTAGGAATTAAGGGTGATAGAATAAATGTTTTGGATAAAAGTATTGGCAATTCTGCCGATTTAATTATTGATGCAAAAGATAAAGTTGTTTCTCCTGGATTTATTGATATACATACACACACTGATGTTGAACTGATTGTAAACCCAACCGCCGATAGTAAAATTTTCCAAGGAGTTACAACTGAAATTGGGGGCAATTGTGGTTCTTCTCCTTTTCCATTTAATGAAGCAGACCTTAGTGAATTTGATTCTGATTTGTTTGAGAGATACCAAGAGCATGCAGATTGGCGAAATATTTTAGAATTTTATAACAGACTTGAAAAGGGAAAAATTTCAATTAACTTTGCTTCATTCACCGGACATGGAGATCTTAGAGCCTTCGCTGTTGGAAAAAATGATGTCCCTCCAACATTGGGTCAGATGAAGATTATGAAGTCGGTTCTTGCTCAATCAATGGAAATGGGAAGTTTAGGGTTATCAACCGGATTGGAATATTCTCCGGGAAGTTATGCCAATACAGATGAACTAATACAATTATCAAAAGTTGTTAGTGAAAATAGTGGTGTTTATTCAACTCACATGCGGAATGAAGATGATTATGTTGAGGAAGCAATTGAGGAGGCTCTTAAAATTTGCAGAGAGGCAAATGTTTCACTTCAAATCTCGCATCTTAAAGCTGGAAATCCGGCAAATTGGTATAAAGTTGATAATATGTTAAAAATGATTGAAGACTCATATAATTCCGGACTGCCAGTTTTAGCTGACCGATATCCATATGTTGCCTATGGAACTGGTTTAAGTGCTTTTATCCCACTTTGGGCTAGACAAGGAAATACTGATGATTTACTAAATAGATTAAAAGATAAAAGTCAATTGGCGGAAATAGAAAAATATGCCAAGAGAAGAGCCGATAGAATTGGAGGTTGGGATAATGTTTTAATTAGTAGTTGTTTTACAAATGAAAATAAAAGGTTCGAAGGCAAATCTATTAGAGATGCTTCATTAGAATTGGGGGTGAAGGAATTTAATTTTATTAAAAATATCATAATTGAAGAAAAAAATAGAATCGGTATTATTGGTTTTGCAATGAGCGAAGAAAATTTACAAAAAGTATTATCTCATCCGTTGGTTATGATCGGTTCAGATGGAAGTGCAGTATCACCAACAGGGAAGCTTTCTCTGGGAAAACCGCATCCACGCTATTATGGAACCTTTCCTAGAGTTCTTGGAAAATATACAAGAGACGAAAAGTTTTTTGATCTTGCGACAGCAATTAAAAAAATGACTTCAATGCCTGCTGAAAAATTAGGATTGAAGGGAAGAGGTCTAATTCAAAAAGGAAATTATGCAGATATTGTTGTATTTAATCCAAAAGAAATAATTGATAACTCAACATTTCTAAATCCTCATCAATTAGCAACTGGTATTGATTATGTTCTTGTTAACGGAAAAGTTACAATTAAAAAAGGGAAGCATTTAGGTATCCGAAACGGTAGAGTAATTAAACATCAAGATATATAAAAAGTAGAATTAATTAGTAAACAGTTATTAACAAATAAAGGAAAAAGAAATGATAATTATATATGTTTTATTAGCAATAGTGGCTTTGTTGTTAGTTATTGCACTTTTTGTATCAAAAGACATGAATTATGAAAAGTCAATTACAATAAATGCACCAGTAGAAAAAGTTTGGGAAAGTATCAGTAGCCTAACTGCCATGGACAAATGGAGTCCATGGAGTAACAAAGATCCCAATATGAAAAGAACTCTGACCGGTACAGATGGCTCTATAGGTGCTAAGCAATCTTGGGTGAGTAAAGAAAAAAATGTTGGTGAAGGAAGCCAAACAATAGTAAAAATTGTTAAACCTACCTCATTTGAAACAAAATTAAATTTTATTAAACCATTCAAGAGTACGGCCGATGGATATGTAAAGCTTAATGAACTAGGTAATTCTGTAGAAACTACTTGGGGATTTAAAAGCAATATGCCATATCCGATGAACCTGATGAAACTTTTTATGAATTTTGAAAAATCGATGGATAAAGATTTTGGAGAAGGTTTAAGCAAACTTAAACAAATTTGTGAAAAGTAAAATTATTTAAAAATATTATATTTTATGGGTCTTCAAAGGCCCATTTTTTTTATTCCATCGATAGATTACCCAACTAAAATTCGCCTTAAGATTAACAATTATATTCCAATAATTATTTCATAGAAACTATTTGTAGCCTAAATTAAGCTTTAATCAATAGTATAAATATTGGCGAGGAATTTCTGAAGAATATCTTCCAAGTATTTTTGAAAAATTTACCCAGAAGTATTAAAGAAATGGATTAGATTTAGCCCTGGAAAAAAAAATAATGTAGAAATTAGGGTTTCAAACCATCAAAACAGTGGAATAACTTTTAAACTAATCTTACCAAAGAAAAACAATTCTTAGAATCAATTCTTTTATTAAATTGTATTTTGTAAATCTTTATCAGAATTGAGGAAATCAATGAGGCTAAAAAACACAATATTTTACAGTATTCTCCTTGTAATAATTTTAGCTCTTTTATCTTGCAATACCGAAAATGAGGAACTGAAAATTATAGATACAATGATTAAAGATGAATCTAGTTTTTATTATTTGGATCTAGAAGTTTACAAAAATAGAGATGCTAAGCTGCCAATTGGAATATTTGATTCAGGTACTGGAGGTTTAACTGTCTTTGATGCTATTGTAAATTTTGATCAATATGATAATAGTAACGGTACATATTCAATGGAAGGGGATTCAATTAGAGATTTTAACGAAGAAAGTTTTATCTATTTAGCGGATCAGGCAAATATGCCTTATGGAAATTATGGCTCTAATAATAAGGATCTATTACTCAAAGAGCATGTACTTAAGGATGTTCAATTTTTGTTGAGTAACAAGTATTATGAGACTCCACAAGATGAAAAATATAAAAATGATAAATCACCAATAAAAGCCATTGTAATTGCGTGTAATACTGCAACTGCATACGCAAAGGAGGATATTGAAAGATTTATTAAAAAGGCAAATTTAGATATCAAGGTAATTGGTGTAATTGGAGCGGGTGTAAGAGCTGCTTTTGAAAGCATTACAA
Source organism: uncultured Ignavibacteriales bacterium (assembly GCA_963704835.1). Lineage (GTDB taxonomy): Bacteria > Bacteroidota > Ignavibacteria > Ignavibacteriales > Melioribacteraceae. Next base: position 31,769 of record CAVPHW010000020.1, read on the forward strand.
CCAATGAAAATGTAAATATCGCAGTTATGGCAACGGAGGGCACAGTTACCTCAAATGGTTATGTAAAGGAAATAAATAAAGAACTAAAACAAAGAAATAATACTGGGGAAGTTTCAATATTTCAGCAAGCCGGAGTTGGTTTAGCAGGTGCTATTGATGGGGCGAGTGAATTTATTGACCCAATGGCTGTTGCACCGAGAGGAAACTACAAAGGTCCATCGGACTTAAATAAAAATTTACTAATCGACATAAGTATTTTTAAAAGGTATAATTTTGATTGGTCTAATAATAATATGCTTTATGAAGGAACGGTTGAGACGCCAAGAAATATTCAAATAAATTCTGTAAATAATTATATTGCTTTCCATTTAACAACTTTGCTTGAACAAATTATATTAAAAAAGAATAAATCAAAACTTAAAAGTATAATTCTTGGATGTACACACTATCCATTTTATACTGAAATATTTAAAAGTAAACTAGAGCAATTGCGGAATTATAAAGAAGATCAACAATTTGTTTATACAAATTATTTGTCAGATGAAATTGAATTTATTGATCCGGCCTTATTTACTGCAAAGGAATTATACAGTTACTTAGCAAAAGAAAATCTTTTTAATAAAGGGGATATTAATAACAGTGAGTTTTATATAAGTGTTCCAAATTTAGTAAATCCAAAAATTGTAACGGATGCTAATGGCAGTTTTACATATGAATACAAATATGGCCGGAATGAAAATGAAATACAAGAATATGTTAAAAGTATTCCTTTTAATAGCAATAACATAGCAGTAAGTGTTGCAGAAAGATTAGCAGAAAAAATACCATTTACATACTCGCTCATAAAGAATTTTAATGCCAAAAATTCTAAAACTGAATACCTAAGAGTTGATGAAAGGCTAAAATAAAAATTGTAAGAAATTTTATTGTTGTTTGAACAAGGAATATTACCGATTAATTTATAATAATAATACAAGAAATATTGGTAATCATACGTTCGATTTTGAGTTGCTGACCAAATTCATCCAGAATTCTCTCTTTCTCTTCTTAAAAGTTTTCTTCATTATTATTGAGAAAGCAACTTTGCATCCAGCACTTAAAATTTTTTTGCCATTTCACTAGCAAGAATACAACCGCAATCAGTTTAAATAGCTACTCTATTTAATAAATCGAATTAATTAATATTTACTTAAATATGGTTGTTAACTATCATCTCAAATAATTCTTGTTTACCGCTAGTTTTATTTGGTTCACCTTTTAAAATTGCTAATTGACTTAATTCTTCCAATCCTAATTCACCTGCTTCAAATTCTTTACCTTTACCATTTTCAAAACTTGAATATCTATTTTTTAATAATTTTAGATAGTCGGAATTATTTAGAATATTATCAGCGGCAATTAATGATCTTGCGAAGACATCCATTCCAGATATATGACTTATAAACAAATCTTCAAGATCCGTTGAGTTTCTTCTTGTCTTGGCATCAAAATTAATTCCTCCGGTTTTAAATCCGCCAGCTTGTAAAATAACTAACATTGCTTCTGTAATTTCATAAATGTTAATTGGGAATTGATCAGTATCCCAACCATTTTGATAATCACCACGATTAGCATCCATACTGCCTAGCATCTTAGAATTTACCGCAACTTGAAGTTCATGTTGAAAAGTATGGCTTGCCAAAGTTGCATGGTTTACTTCAATATTTAGTTTAAAGTCTTCAGTCAAATCATATTCCCTTAAAAATGCTATAACAGTGGCGACGTCAAAATCATACTGATGTTTCATTGGTTCCATTGGTTTTGGCTCAATTAAGAAAGTGCCTTTAAATCCATTTTTTCTACCGTAATCCTTTGCCTTATTTAAAAACATACCTAAATGATCAATCTCTTTTTTCATATTTGTGTTCAATAATGACATGTATCCTTCTCTACCACCCCAAAAAACATAATTCTCTCCACCTAATTCAATAGTTGCATCAATTGCATTCTTTACTTGAGCTGCAGCGTAAGTAAGTACATTAAAATCCGGATTTGTAGCAGCTCCATTCATAAATCGTGGATTTGAAAACAAATTGGCAGTTCCCCATAATAATTTCACTCCAGACTCTTTTTGTTTTTGATCAGCATATCGAACAATTGTTTTTAGCCTAGATTCGCTTTCAGCAATTGATTTACCTTCTTCCACTAGATCGTAATCATGAAAACAGTAAAATGGGACACCTATTTTTGTAATAAACTCAAAAGCTGCATCCATTTTATCTTTGGCTTTTTGGATGGGATCTTGATTGACTAACCAAGGATAATTTTTTGTATCACTTCCAAAAGGGTCTCCTCCATTTGCGCCAAAGGAATGCCAATAAGCTATCGCAAATCTGAAATGATCCTTCATCGATTTGCCAGCAACTACCTTCTTAGCATCATAGTATTTAAAAGATAAATGATTTTTTGAATTTTTTCCTTCAAAAGGGATTTGACCTATGCCGCTAAAGTATTCTTTACTTCCTAAAGTTAGATTTACTGACATGTTTTTCTCTCTTCCCTGTTGTTAAATTGCATAAAAATAAATATAATTAATAAGTGTAATATATACAATAAAGAATGTGTTAATAACACACTAAGTACGGAGAATAAATTGTCACACATTTCAAAAGATATTATTAAAAACTTATCTGTAGATTGTGTCGTTTTTGGTTTTGAAAAAAATAAGTTGGAAGTCCTCTTAGTTAAAAGAAATAGAAATCCTGATAAGGGAAGTTGGGCGTTACCGGGAGGATTTGTTTTAAAATCGGAAACATTAGATGAAGCAGCAGTAAGAGTTTTAGAAGAAACAAGTAACGTAAAAAATATTTATTTGGAACAAGTTCATACTTTTAGCCAAATTGATCGCTTTCCATTAAGGAGAGTAATTAGTGTTGCTTATTTTGCATTAATTGACCCTGAGAAACATTTTATTAAACCAGGTGTTGATACTGCTGATGTAAAATGGCATAAAGTAAATGAAAAAATAGACTTTCCATTTGACCACAAGGAAATTTTTACTAGGGCATTAAAACAATTACGCCAGAGAGTAAGGAATAAACCGATTGGTTTTGAATTACTCCCTAAAAAGTTTTCTTTAACCCAATTGCAAAATTTGTATGAGTGTATTCTTGGTGAAAGCCTTGATAAAAGAAATTTTAGAAAAAGAATATTCGGATTGAAAATTGTAATACCACTTAATGATTATCAAAAAGACGTTTCTCACAGAGCGGCTAGATTATATAAGTTCGATTCAAAAGCTTACCAAGATTTAAAGAACAAAGGATTTAATTTTCAACTATAGTGAGTGGAAATGAAAAAATACTTATTTGGTATTGATATTGGTAGTTCGTCAGTCAAGGTTTCCATAATTAATAGTGATTCAGGTGATTTAGTAGGTTCAGCTTTTTCACCTGAAACGGAAATGAAAATAAATTCTCCACAAATTGGCTGGGCTGAGCAGCATCCAGATGATTGGTGGAAACATATAGTTATTGCAACTAAAAAAGCCATTTATAATTTACCTTCAAATCAATATGAAATTTTAGGAATTGGCATTGCTTATCAAATGCATGGCCTGGTTATGGTTGATAAGAAAAATACAGTCTTGTATCCTTCGATTATTTGGTGCGATAGCAGAGCTGTTGAAATTGGAGATAATGCTTTTATCGCATTAGGAGAAGATTACTGTCTTGGAAATTGTCTCAATTCACCTGGTAATTTTACTGCATCTAAATTGAAATGGGTCAAAGAAAATAGACCAGATATTTATGAGAAAATCTATAAGATAATGTTGCCTGGAGATTATATTGCTTACAAACTCTCCGATGAAATTAATACAACTGTTTCCGGACTTAGCGAAGGAATATTTTGGGATTTTAAGAAAAACCAACTTGCTGATTATGTATTTGATCATTATTCAATTGAAAAAAGTTTTATTCCTGCAATAGTTCCTACTTTTAGTATTCAAGGAAAATTAACTGACAAAGCAGCGAATGAACTTGGCTTAAAACCAGGTATCCCAATAAGTTATAGAGCAGGGGATCAACCCAATAATGCATTTTCTCTTAATATTCTTAGAACAGGTGAAATTGCTGCTACCGCTGGAACTTCAGGTGTAGTTTATGGAATTGTTGAAAAAAATTCGCATGACCAATTTTCGAGAGTTAATAGTTTTGCTCACGTTAACTACACAATTGAAAGCCCGTTAAAAGGTGTTTTACTATGCATTAACGGGACAGGTATTATATATAATTGGTTAAAAAATGAACTATTTAAAAGTAACGAATCATATGAACAGTTAAATTTATTAGTTGGTAAGATAAACATTGGTTCAGATGGAGTTACAATTTTACCATTTGGTAATGGAGCCGAACGAGTCTTGAAAAACCAGAATATTGGTAGTCAGATATTAGGAATAGATTTTAATATTCACACCAGAGAGCATATTCTTAGAGCTGCACAAGAAGGAGTTGCGTTTTCGTTTAGATATGGAATTGATTTAATGAAAGAAATGGGAATTGAATTAAACTTAATGAGAGCTGGAAAAGCCAATATGTTTTTAAGTGATCTGTTTTCTGAAGCAGTTGCCAATACATCAAATGCGGTGGTTGAATTATATAATACAGATGGTGCGCAAGGAGCTGCAAGAGGAGCTGGAGTTGGAGCAAAAGTATACTCTAGGTTTGAAGAAGCATTTATGGGGTTTAAAAAAATCAAAATGATTGAGCCCCAAAATGAATTAAGGCCAAAATACGAAAAAGCATATCAAAGGTGGAAAGAGAAATTGAGTTATTTTATTAGCTGAATTTTTAATTTCACAATTATGATTTAGTTTTTCGGCTTGATCAACGATTAGAAATGTGTGGTAACTTTAAAAAAGAAATTTAAAATAATGTACTTTACTTCAATAATGGTAGGGCAGATTTCATAAAATTAAAAACATCTACAAATTATTATTACAGTCTTAAACCAATAATTCAGAAAATATGCATATGACAAATAAAAAATTATATGGCAAATTACAAAATGGTAATGAAGTCTATCTTTATACGCTCAGAAATAAGCTAGGTAGTGAAGTGAAAATAATTGAATATGGAGCAACTATTGTTTCATTAAAAGTACCTGATAGAAATGGAAAAATTGGAGATGTGGTTTTAGGTTATGATATGCTAGAAGATTATATAAATGGAAATTGCTACTTTGGAGCAGTAGTTGGACGTTATGCAAATAGAATTGGAAAAGGTAAATTCTCACTTGATGGAAGGGAATATCAGCTAGCAATAAATGATGGGGAAAATCATTTGCATGGTGGAATAAATGGTTTTAATAAAGTTATGTGGAAAGGAGTTCAAATTGAAAGCCATGGGGGAGAAGCTATAAAATTTACTTACATTAGCCAAGATACAGAAGAAGGATATCCTGGGGAATTAATGATTGAAGTAATATATTCGCTGACAAATAATAATGAGTTAAAAATTGATTACTCAGCGATAACCGATAAACCAACAATTGCAAATCTTACTCATCATTCTTACTTTAACTTAACCGGGTCATTTCAAAATACTATTCTGGAACATGAAATAATGATTGATGCGGATAGTTTTACTCCGGTCGATAAAAATTTAATTACTACTGGCGAATTAACAATAGTTGAAAACACACCCATGGATTTTAGAACTCCTACAAAAATAGGAAAGAGAATAAGTGATAATTATGAGCAATTATTTTTTGGTAAAGGTTATGATCATAATTGGGTTCTAAATAATTATGATTCAAACGTAAATAAAATTGCTAACATCTTTGATCCAGTATCAGGTCGAGTAATGGAATTATTAACTGACCAGCCGGGACTTCAATTTTATTCGGGTAATTTTTTGGATGGAACATCAGTTGGGAAAAATGGCGAAAAATATAATTATAGAACCGGCTTGTGTTTAGAAACTCAATTTTATCCTGATTCACCTAATAAACTAGGCTTCCCAAGTGCAAGATTAAATCCGGGTGAAACTTACAAACAAACAACTATTTACAAATTTTCTACTAAATAACTTAACATGAGGAAGTAAAATGACTATTCTTGAGCCTTTAGATTGGATTGTAATTGCACTCTACTTTGGAGTAATTTTGGGTGTTGCCTGGTGGGTAATTAAGAAGCAGCAAAATACATCGACAGATTATTTTTTGGCTGGTAGGCATTTAGGATGGTTTATTGTTGGAGCTTCAATTTTTGCTTCAAATATTGGTTCTGAACATCTTGTAGGTTTAGCAGGATCTGGCGCAACTGATGGCGTTGCAATGGCACATTATGAATTGCATGCATGGTGCTTATTGGTTCTTGGTTGGATAATGGTTCCATTCTACATGAGATCAAAAGTATTCACAATGCCAGAATTTCTTGAACGAAGATTTTCTCCTGCATCAAGGACTCTATTGTCAGTGATTTCTTTAGTCGCTTATGTATTAACTAAAATTGCAGTTGGTATTTTTGCTGGAGGTATTGTTTTTTCCGTACTTCTTCCGGAGATAAACTTTTTTGGACTTGATAGTTTCTGGCTTGGCTCTATTTTAGTAATTGTGATAACTGGGCTTTATACCATACTTGGGGGCATGAAAGCTGTTGCTTATACCGAGGCCTTACAAACAGTTATATTAATTATTGGATCAGCATTGGTAACAATATATGGTCTGCAGGCACTTAGGAGGATGGTCAGAATTAAAAGTTATTCTTGGATCAGAAATGTTTAATCTTTGGAAACCTCTTGTTCCAGATGGAATAGAAAGTCACATGGGAACCAGTAAAAGAGGTCGGGAAAATGGCATGGTATTTTAATGATAATTATCCCTGGTTAGGGATGTTATTTGCAGCTCCAATTATTGGATTGTGGTATTGGACAACAGATCAATACATAGTTCAAAGAGCATTATCTGCCCCAAATGAAACACAAGCAAGACGTGGCTCAATTGCAGCTGCATTTCTTAAAACTGTTACCTGTATTTATTTTTATTATTCCCGGAATGATAAGTATTGCTTTAGCTCAAAGTGGAACAATACCTGAGCTTCAAAAACAATTAATCGATAGCAGTGGAAATGTTATTCGAGAAAATGCACAGCAAGCTTTTCCATTGATGGTTGCATATATCCTCCCAATTGGAATTAGAGGTCTTGTTGTTGCAGGCTTACTTGCAGCCTTAATGAGTTCATTAGCTGGTGTCTTCAACGCAAGTGCAACATTATTCACAATAGATTTTTATGGACGAATTAAAAAGAATGTTTCTCAAGAGCAATTAGTTTGGGTTGGAAGAGTTGCTACTGGGGTTATGGTATTAATTGGTTTAGCGTGGATTCCAGTTATTAGGGGAGGAAGAGGTCTTTATGATTATCTTCAAGGTATTCAGGCATATTTAGCACCACCAATATTTGTTGTTTTCTTTTTAGGTGTATTTAATAAAAGATTGAATGCGAAAGGCAGTTTGGCAGCTCTTACAGTTGGCTTTGCACTTGGGCTTTTCCGCTTAGTTGTGGATACTCCGGTTAAGTTAATTGATGGGTTTACATATTCAACGGGTTCATTCTTGTGGATTGTCAATAACACTTTTTTTCAATACTACAGCTTGGTTATATTTTTGATATGCATTGTAGTTATGGTTGCAGTCAGTTATGCTACAGAAAAACCGGATTATGAAAAGATCAGCGGTTTAACTTTTGGGACAGCCTCGGCTGAAGATAAAGAAGCTACTCGCGCAAGTTGGTCAATGATAGATTTGCTAATGTCTATCTTAGTAGTAGTTTTAATTTTAGTTGCATACATTTATTTCAGTGGCTAATTAAAATTATAAGGAAAATTTATAACTCACGAGTTTCTTATTTTCACGCTCACAAAGAAAATTGAATTGCGGCATGCATACATCTCCATATTCTGAGAATCGGGATTGATAAATGCTGCTGTGATTCAGTAAGCGCCTAGATGAAGTTTTTAAAATGAAGAAAATAGATACTTGGCTTTTTTAAGTAATTCAAAGCGAATCTACCGCCAAATCGCCTAGAAGTAAGATCGTATTCAAATTCTACATAATTAGCTAATAAAAACACAAAATCAATTTATTCCAAAGAGGTTTATCGTCATTCAACTCATTATGTGTACCGCAGTTATATATAGTTTCTTGCCTTAAGTATTTGCTATTAGTACTGGAAATACTACCTCCGGTACCGGAGGTAAAAAATTTAATGAGCTATGTGGTCTAATATTATTATAGTGTTTCCTCCATATCTCAGTCAAAACTTTAACTTCTATTTTAAGAAAATTATTAATTACTTTTACTTCTTTTATTACCTAATATTTTAGTAAAAACTTATTATTGTGTTTGAAAAATCCATTAATATATTAAACTTAAATTTATAATGATGGTTGAAAAAATATGAATTAAATAGAAAGGTATTTGCAATCGGAAAGTAAGTTTAAATAATTGAAATCTAAATGGAGGGTTTGGCGTGGTTTCTTAAAAAAGGATTTCCCGCAATGAAATTGTTATAAACGAGATTATTTGCCTAAACTCCTTTTATGGAAGTTTTCCCATACTATAACTGTAAAATTGTTATTACTTTTGTATTATTGCGGGAAATAATAAGTTAGCGGCAAGCTTATATTAGCCTTTCGTTTTAAAATAATCTTAGATACATATGGCAAAAAGAACATTCAATACTTTACACATAATAATAGTTCTGACCTTTTTACTTTGTATAGAAAACTCATGCAAAATGGAAATAAATAAACAATACGCCCCACCTAAAAAAATACAAGACGGATTAAATATATCTTCATTAAAAGTCGAAAATATTAACGAAACAAAAATCAGTGAATTAATGGACTCCATCCAGAAAGGAGTCTATCCTAACATTCATTGCATACTTATAATGAGGAATGGCAATTTAGTTTTTGAGCAATATTTCCCGGGCGAGGATAGAATTATCGGCAAACGTGGTACATTTTATCGGCATCATCATTCAGATTCGTTACACGACATAAGAAGTATTTCTAAAAGTATAACTGGTCTTGCAGTTCTTGTTGCGTTAAATAAAAGGCATATAAAAAGTCTGGATAGTAAAATTCTTGACTATTTCCCGGAATTTAAAAAATACAATACAGGATATAAAAGCGAAATAACAATACGGCATTTACTTACAATGAGTGACGGTCAAGATTGGAATGAAAAAAAATCATATTCTGACACCACTAACAGCGAAATTCAAATGAATTGGTATGTAAATGATCCTATTGAGTTTTACTTTACAAAAAACTCAATAAATAAACCTGGAACTGTCTTTAACTATAGCGGGGGGTGCACACAGGTACTTGCTGCTATCATTAATAAAGCTACAGGATTGTCAATTGACGAGTTCGTTAAAAAAGAAATATTTGACCCCTTAGAAATTAAACGCTTCGAGTGGGCTAAAGGAAAGAGTGGAATTCCTCTTGCCGCCTCTGGTGTCAGACTTACTTCAAGAGACTTAATTAAAATAGGAAGTCTTTATCTTAACAATGGCACTTGGAGTGGCAAACAAATCATTCCAGAACTTTTAATTACTGAGGCTCAAAAAACTCAAATAACAATAGAACCCGGTATCAGTTACGGATTTCAAATTTGGCTTCCAACAGATGAAATATCTGGGACAAGTATCACAACAGTAGAAGCTAATGGAAATGGCGGACAAATAATAGCGGTGAGCAAAGACTTTAATTCGATAATCGTTATAACCGTTGGTAACTATAACAGACGTGATTTTACTTGGGAGTCGCCAGATCTTTATCTTAAGTACCTCTATCCGGCAATGATTAAGTAAGTATTCAAGCCAGCCGCTAAGACGGGTTTTGCATTAACGGGCGGACAGTGGGAATAGAAACATTTGAGCAATTAATAAACGTAAGTGCTGGCATACAGTTATCGGAAAAAAAAGCCACAAAAGCAAAGTCCGAAACCGTTAGCGGTCAGACTACCTCGACCTCTCGTAACCACTGACTCGTTCCGACATTAATCCTCTATAGAGACTTCCCAAAATCTTCCTCCGACAATGGGATGTTATCTTATTGTTTTTTAGGGTTTCTAATATTATTTTCTTTTATAAATATATATTTATTGCTTATCAATAAATATTTACTGATATTTGTGTCATAATTTTAAACGGACAAATAATTATGGAAATTAAAATCACAACCAATCAGATTTTGAAAGTATTGCAGATACTTTCGTGGATAATTTTTATTGGCTTATGTATTGAAGCTGGAGGTATTGCTGTCAATACTTTTATTGTACTGTTCATAAACCCACTGGGCGTTGAAAATTTTTGGGAAGGAGCAGATTATTTATCAAGCCTGTACAAGTTTGACCAAGGGTATTTTATTGTCATCACACTGACAATGATTATTATAGCGGTATTGAAAGCAATCATGTTTTACCTTATCGTAGAATTATTTGTTGACAAGAAGTTGAACATTTCCCAGCCTTTCAATTTGGGATTAAGACGTTTCATTTTAAATATGTCATACCTGGCTTTAGGCATCGGCTTGTTCTGTTATGTTGGATTTAATTATTCTGTGTGGCTGACAAAACAAGGTGTTAAAATAGCCGACCTACAATCGTTGAACTTGGAAGGAGCTGATGTTTGGCTTTTTATGGCGGTTATACTATTTGTAATCGTTCAGATTGTAAAAAAAGGAATAGAAATTCAAAACGAAAACGATTTAACGATATAGCTTATGCCTATAATAGTAAACTTAGATGTAATGATGGCAAAGCGAAAGATGTCGCTAAATGAACTTTCCGAAAAAGTTGGTTTGACGCTGTCTAACCTTTCTATCTTGAAAACAGGAAAAGCTAAAGCCATCCGGTTTAGTACGCTTGAAGCAATATGTGAAGTGTTGAACTGCCAGCCGGGTGACATTTTAGAATATGTAAACGAAAAAAATAGTTAGAAAACGGCTGACAATAAGTTTTTTAAACAAATCAAGCTAATAGTCCGAACGACTAATTATTCTTTGCTTAGTTTAACTCCGAGTTACAGTCAGGCTAAAAACTCCCATCTCAATAACAGCTTCTCAGCCAGCCTAATTTAAGCTCCGCTGTATGTAAGGATAGTCAATAATTTAAAATTTCATATCCATTATCTTAAGTAAATAGTTTTTTAAGCAAAATAAGACCTTGACTATAATTAAAAATAAATGTAGATATATGCCTATGTTTTTCCCTGCTTTGCGAGGGTAATAATTTAGATTATTGTATTATAACTCCAGTCTTCCTAAACCTACAGCCCTTATCTCCCGAAGCAGAATAGTTCAAATAAATTATATTTTATTCCGTTTGGAGGTTTCATGAAAATATCTACCAAATTGTTTATCTGTTTAATTTTCGTTTCACAAACAATATTTCCACAATGGCAGATTTCTTATGGTCCATTTGGGCTTAATTTTATTCGCGTCCAATGTTTCAATCAAATTGGAACAAATCTATTTGCTGGTACTTTAGGTGATGGAGTCTGGATTTCAACAGACAACAGCATGAGTGAATGGACTAAGGTTAGCAGCGGACTAACAGGAAAAAATGTTAGAGCTCTTTTGGTTGTTGGTACAAACCTTTTTGCTGCCACCGATAGTGGTGCTTTTTTAACAACAAACAATGGAAATGACTGGACTGGAATTAATGATGGCTTAACGAGCACTATTGTAACGTCTTTTGCACTAATCGATACGAATCTCTTTGCTACAACTTTCGGGGGTGGTGTTTTTCTTTCGACCAATAATGGCTTAAGTTGGGCGGCAGTAAATAATGATCTTCCTTCTCTATTTATTAGTTCGCTTGCTGTAATTGGCACAAATTTATTCGCAGGCAATAGCGGTTTTCAAGGAGGTATTTATCTTACTTCTAATTACGGAGCAAGTTGGACCCATATAAGTATCGGTCAAACAGGTGATCCGGTTTCCTCGATTTATTCTAACGGTTCAAATTTGTTTGCAGTAACAGTTAATAGTGGAGTATTCCTTTCTACTAATAATGGAGAGAGTTGGAATTTAGTTAATGGTGGGTTGCCAAATGCTATTGAAGTCCATTTTGCTAGCAGTGGACAAAATATTTTTGCTGGGGCTTATAGTAGCGGTGTTTATCTTAGCACTGATAATGGAAACAACTGGATTGAAGCGAACGAAGGGTTCGGTTCTAGCAGAACAATTAGGACTCTTGCTATATTGGGTGAAGATCTTTTTGCTGGATTTTATGATGGAAGTGTTCGTCGTAGATCTCTCTCTGAAATGATAACATCTGTAGAGGAAAACAATAACGAAATTCCAATTGCCTTAAGTCTAGCTCAGAATTATCCAAATCCATTTAACCCAAGTACTACTATTTATTATACAATTCCAAAACAGAGTAATGTAACTTTAAAAGTATTTGATGCATTGGGTAGTGAAGTAGCAATACTAAATAACAAAGAACACCCACAAGGGAACTATGAAGTAGAGTTTGATGGTTCAGACTTAACTAGCGGAGTTTACTTTTTCAGGCTCCAAGCTGGAGAATTCATAGAAACAAAGAAGATGATTTTAATAAAGTGACTGGTATACATTTAATGGAATTCTTTTTCTAGAAATAGGGATTCTTATTAGGAAAGAGATTGTAACGGTAAGTAAGTATTGTTTCTCCTAATAACAGAAAATTTGTAATTGGTAATTAAGCTTTCATGGTTGAAAACTAAATGGATGGTTTTCGTGGTTTCTTAAAAAAGGATTTCCCGCAATGAGCTTATAATATACGAGATTTTACACTTAAACTCATATTGTGGTAGTTTTCCAGAAGTAGTACTGCAAAATTGTTATTACTTTTGTATTATTGCGGTAAACAATTAGTTAGCTGCAATTAAAAAAAACTGAATAATGGGAAAACCAATTTATATTAAAGTTGAAAAAACAATTGACCGTCCATTGGAACAAGTCTGGGAAACGGTAGCATTAGGATTTGGAAATGTTTCGGATTATAACCCTGCCATAAAAACTTCCAAATTTGATTCTGATGTAAAATCTGGGGTTGGTACGAAAAGGCATTGCGATTTTGAACCAAAAGGATACATTAAAGAAGAAATAATCGAATGGAATGACAACGAGTCGTTCAAACTTAAGTTCAATGAATCCTCGGTTCCTATGGCATTCCTTGAAAGTAAATTCTCGTTTGTTTCTGAAAATGGAAAAACCAAAATCATACAAGAATTCTGGTACAGAATGAAAGCTCCTATGGGTTGGTTTAGTGGACTAATGAAAGGAAAGATGAAAAAGACCTTATTGGACGGACTAAATGGACTTTAAAAACATTTAAACAATTAAAATTATGGCAGTCAACGAAGAATATCTAAAATACATCCAAGATCAACTTACCGAATTTGGTGAAATTAAAAAGAATGTTTGGTGGAATAGGAATATTTAAAGATGGATTAATGTTCGCGAAAATTGGTGGAGACACATTTCGATTGAAAGTTGACGAATCTAATCAGAAGCAGTTTGAAGACCGTGGAATGAAACCCTATCACTCTGAAAAGAAAAAGAAAGGAATGCCTTATTGGGAAGTTCCTCAAGATATACTTGAAGATAGGATAGAATTAGCAAAATGGGCCAATCAATCGTTTGAAATAGCATTAAAATCAAAAAAAATAAAAAGCAGCTAACAATGTATATAGTGCATGGCTTCCTAACGTCAGCCACGACACCATATACAGGCCGTTGGCAGCAAGCAAAGAAAGATTATGAACACAATTAAACTTTTAATACTCATTCTAATTTTCAATTCTTGTAAAGTGAACAAGAAAGAAAATGTTGATAATAAGACTTTATCAAATCCAGAAATAGCATTTGTGACAAACAGAGATGGAAACTCTGAAATCTATATAATGGATATAAATGGAGAGAATTTAAGAAATATTACAAGTAACGATTCTCCTGACTATAGTCCTTCTTGGTCTTATGATGGTAAAAGTATTTATTTCTATTCAATAAGAGATGGCAATGCAGAGATATATTCTGTCAATTCTGATGGAACTGATTTAAAACGGCTAACAAACCATTCTTCATCTGACGTTCTTCCTGAAATCTCGCCTGATGGAAATTCAATTGTGTTTATGAGTGAACGAGATTCTCTTTCTAGAAATGTTTATGTAATGAACAAAGACGGTTCTAATATCAGACCACTAACACAAAACAAATTTTATGAAGAAAGTCCTAATTGGTCTGTAACTGGTCAAGAAATAATATTCACAAGACAATTGCGTGATTCTTCAGATACTTCTCACGCTGCCAATGGAGAGATATTTATAATGGATTCAAATGGCAGAAATGTAAAAAGGCTTACAAACAAAATTGGTTATGATTCTGGAGCTAAATTTTCGCCCAATGGAAAACAAATTGCATTTTATGGTAGCAATGGAATGATCAATTGGGATTTATTTATAATGGATTCGTGATGGAACGAATTTATACAATCTAACAAATGATACAATTGAGTGTTATTCACCTGATTGGTCATCAGATGGACAATGGCTTGTTTATACTGCGGGAAGTAAAGGAAATTATAATATTTGGAAAATAAACATTACTACCAAAGAACGAATTAAATTAACGAACACTAACGGCAGAAATGAAAGTCCTGTTTGGAAAAAATAGCCAGCTGCCAACAATGGATATAAGTAATTGCTTGTTCTCGCATACTTCTGAAAATCCTCGCGGATTTTCAGTTTGGTGTGTACTTGCAAAGTTACTTGCTAATCCCGCACTACGCTTATACTTGACCGTTAGCAACAATTTGGAAAATAATACAAGATAAAAAGATAATATGATGAAACTTGAATCTAACGCTACTAATACAAATTCAAAAACCGATTGAAGAAGTTTTTGACGGGATTGTTAATCCCGAGAAAATGACAAAATATTTTATTTCCGAAAGTAGTGGTTTTATGGAATCAGGGAAAGAAGTAGTTTGGAAATTCCCTGAATTTGATGACCAATATCCAGTGAATGTAATTAAAGTTGAAAAAAATAGTTTGATTTCATTTGTTTGGGATCCGGAAACTGTTGTAACTATTACATTAGAAAAATTACCTGACAATAGTACCTTAGTAAAGGTAATTGAAAATGGAAAGGACCTTAATGAAAATAACCTGAAATGGGCTTTGGAGAATTCAGGAGGATGGGCAAATTTCATGGCTTGCCTAAAAGCTTATTTGGAGTATGGAATAAATCTCCGAAAAGGTGCTTTTGAGTTTATGAGAAAAAATAATAACTATTAAGAAAGATTATGAAAATAAGTATTGACATTGAAATAAACGCACCGAAAGAAAAAGTTTGGAAGGTAATTACAGATATTGAAAATTCTGTGAACACAATTTCAGAAATTGAAAATATTGAGATACTTAATAAGCCTAATGACACTATGGTTGGTTTAAAGTGGAAAGAAACCAGAACAATTTTTGGAAAATCTTCCACAGAAACCATGTGGATTACTGAAGCCAAAGAAAATAGTTTTTATAAAACAAGAGCTGAGAGCAATGGAGCTGTTTATCAAACTGTTTTAAAACTTACTGAAAATGAAAATATTACGGTATTAATCATGGAATTTAGTTCAGAAGCAGTTACTTTTAAAGGAAAAATTTTGGCTTTTATTTTTGGAATAATGTTAAAGAGGACGATGAAAAAACTTATTGAAAAAGATTTGATTGACATTAAATCTACTATTGAAAAAGAATAACATAATTATATTTTTTAAAAATTTTAGTTCGTTAAAATGAAAGTTACTGCAGAAAAAAATGCAAAAGTCGGTGAAATGATATTTGCCTCAATTTACCCCCTTTACTGGAATAGATTGGAAAAGCATGGAAGAACAAAAGAAGAGTTCCATCAAGTAATAGAATGGTTAACCGGTTTTGATGAAAAAAAATTACAATCACTTATTGAAGAGAAAGTAACGTTTAAAACGTTTTTTGAAAAAGCAAAAATCCATCCCAATGCACACATGATTAAAGGAGTTGTTTGTGGTTATCGAATTGAAGAAATAGAGGATGAATTTGAATTGTATAAACAATGCAGACGTATGGAAAAGCTCATTGATGAATTGGCGAAAGGTAGAAAGATGGAAAAGATTTTAAGGCAATAAGCAAAAACGGAATTATGGCAAAAACAAAGACAACTTACACAGGAGAAAACGTAACAGATTTCATAAACTCATACGTTGATAATGAACAGAAAAAAGCTGACAGTTTTCGATTTAATCGAACTAATGCAGGAATGGTCTGGTTCTGAACCTAAAATGTGGGGACCTACTATTATCGGATTCGGCAACTACCATTACAAATATGCTAGCGGACACGAAGGTGATGCACCAGTTCTTGGATTTTCTCCGAGAAAAGCAGCGTTGTCTCTCTATGTTTATTCTGATACGAAAAGAAGTAAATTATTATTAGCTGAACTCGGTAAATTCAAAATGGGTAAAGCCTGTATTTATGTGAAAAAACTTTCTGACATCAATATTTCGGCTTTAAAAGAACTCTGCATAGAATCAATTAAATACATTAACGAGCATCACGAATGTTCTTGCAGAATAAAACAAACCAATTAACGAAAGAAAGAAAAACTGGTGCTAACAGCACCTACAAGAAATTGGCGGTTCAGTGGTTAAATGAGTTTTGTGCTTCGTATCAAGTGCAGTGCTGGCAGACAGTTTTGTGCTTCGAAATCGCCAACTTCTTGTAGCTGCAAAACGTTATGCGTCATTATTAAACTTAAAGAGTAAGAGTCCACATCAATTGAGATCAATTGAGAAGATTGTGAAAAATGAAAGCAATAGTATACACTAAAAAAGGTTTACCTGACAAGCTAATTTATAGTGATGTTGAAAAGCCTAGACCAAACGACAACGAAGTATTGATAAAAATACTTGCAGTATCAGCAAATGCAGCAGATTACCGTTCGATGAGAATGGGAATGATACCAAAGAAAAGGATTTTTGGAGCCGATATAGCTGGTAAAGTGGAATCGGTCGGCAAAAATATCCAACAGTTTAAGCTTGGGGATGAAGTATTCGGAGATCTTTCTGATTATGGATTTGGAGGTTTCGCCGAATACGCTGTCGCCCCTGAAAAAGCATTGATACCAAAGCCAGCAAAAATACTATTTGAAGAAGCAGCAGCCTTGCCTATAGCAGCAATAACAGCTTTACAAGCATTACGTGACAAAGGTAACATTCAAAAAGGACAAAATATTTTGATTGTAGGTAGCGGTGGTGGCGTTGGGACCTTTGCCGTCCAGCTAGCCAAATATTTCGGTTCGATAGTAACAGCAGTATGTAGTACGAGAAATGTGGAACAAACGAGGACTCTTGGTGCGGATTATGTCATTGATTACACAAAAGAGGATTTCACCAAAAGCAACAAGTGTTACGACCTCATTTTAGGCGTCAATGGCAATCATCCGCTTATTGCCTACAAACGAACCTTAAATCCGAACGGCATCTATGTCATGGTCGGTGGTTCTTTAAGGCAGATTCTCAAGTCTATTTTATTTGGTTGGATGATGTCGTTTGGCTCAAGGAAAATGCGTTTTCTTTCGGCGAAGTCAAACCAAAAGGATTTAGAGTTTATCGTTAAGCTCGTTGAGAATGGCAAGATAAAGCCGCTTATTGATAGGCGTTATTCGCTAGATAAGGCCGCCGATGCCATGCGGTATTTAGGCGAAGGACACGCTCGGGGGAAAGTGGTCATAAATGTGGAATGAAAATTAAAACTGGAAGATAAGGAACGCTTAACATCCTATATACGACATGCTCAGTTTATCGTTTTTTCATTAACTTGATGGCGGGTGTGGAAAATATGCTGGTTTAATATGAAATTGAATCCAAATTGAACCGCACGTCGCATAGACATGACCGTTGGCGTCAATTTAGCATTATCATACAAGCCTTCTCTTACATTTTCAATATTTTTATCTTACTTCTAAATATCAATCAATTATCATTACAATTTGAATTCTAATCTCTAAAACATTTTTCTAATCTAGCCTACTTTATGTGGGCATTTTCATTTTAACCTAATCCAACAAACCAGCTCCGTAGTAAATCTGTACTACTTAACGCTTACAATTACAGAGCTACAATGCTGCCAGCCTTATTTAAGCGCCGCTAGATAAAGGATTATATCAAAATATAATCTCTAAAACATAATGTATTTAAACAACATAAGCCGATCAAAAGGCTTTTTTCCATTTAAACAAGTAGGAGGTTCTAATGAAGCACTGCATTAAAACAATCACCTGGAAATTCAAGGATTCCGGTGAATCATATCCACAACTTAAAGATCGTAAAGTTAAGATTACCTCTCCATCTCAAATGTATGAGAACTTTAACTTTCTCTTTGAAGGAGAAGTGAAAGAAAAGTTCGTTGTCTTCTGGTTAAGCACAAGCAACAATGTAATTGGTTTTGAGGTTATGAAGGATTATTAAATAGTTCTTTAGTTCACCCCAGAGAGGTGTTCATAGGCGCTATAATTAGTTTTAGGAATGAACTTGACGGAATAGAAATAAAGGAATATGATAGTAGAAGCTACAAGAAAATCAACGAAGAGAAGCGGAAAGAAAATATTACAATTAAAAAGCAGCTTGACCTCCATTTCCTGCATAAAGTAAATGGATACCTGCCTAATCTTTTACTTAAAGATATAGTCGATCATCACCCCTTGCTGCAAGATTACCTATTTACCGGTTATGGGTCTGCCCTCATGAATATCGACTCCAAGATCGCCGAGGGAGTGCTAAAAAGGCTTACCTACAAGAAGATTCCTGCACTATGTGTACATGACAGCTTTATTGTTGAATCGTGCCACCAAGCGGCTCTAATAGAGGTTATGAACCAAGAGTATAGCAAGATGATGAATGGAGTCACCTGTGATATCAAAATTAAATAATAAGGTAATAACAAAATTTTTCACCCATGATAAAGCAAGGTAATCTTCTTGAATATTCAGAGACTGAGGCAATCGGAAGGGCATTGAGAAGATTCTTTAAGAAGATAGGGATTGAGAATAAAGGTTATAGTGCTCGTACCTTCAGAAAAATTTTTATCACCCTCTGCAGAAGCTATGGTATGGATTCATCAATTGTTGCTGAACTAGTTGGACATGAGCATCAATCAACTGCTGATAAATTCTATAATAAAATAGATCATTCCCAGATGATCAAAGAGTTACAAAAATTCAAACGACCACAATAATCTACCATTCTTTAGCCCGCAATAATAAAACAACTGAAATCAAAAAATCTTCGAACATCAAAGTTAAATGAGAATTAAATTTATACTATTGTAACTTAAGTGAAGTGGAAGTGCAGGTGAATTGAGGAAAAAATAAGCTGATTTTAGTATGGTTTACAGAATATGAGAAAACGCACAAATAAAAAAACCTCGAAAACAACTTGAATTCGAGGTTTCTCGTGGGCCCGGAGGGACTTGAACCCCCGACCCTCTGATTATGAGTCAGATGCTCTAACCAACTGAGCTACAGGCCCTAAAAAAATAGACACGTAAAATAACACAATCGATTTTTGAAATCAATATAAATTTAACATATAACTAATTATTCTTATTTCAGTTTTTTTTAATCAGTATATATTTTTATTTTAACGGGTCTCATCTATTCAAAAGGAAAATTTATGGATATTAGTCAATCTGCATTTAAACCTTATATCTCTCCTAAAGATTTTATTCCCGAATTCACTCCCAAAGCAATACTTCTTGGTGCTCTGTTCGGAATTATTTTTGGAGCGGCTACTGTTTATTTAGGTCTTAAAGTTGGTCTTACAGTAAGTGCATCTATTCCTATTGCTGTATTGTCAATTTCAGTTTTTAAGTACATTGGTAAATCGACAATTTTAGAAAATAATATTGTTCAAACAATTGGTTCCGCAGGTGAGTCTGTAGCGGCTGGTGTTGTGTTTACAATTCCAGCACTTTTGTTTTTGCCTGGTGGTTCTGAATATTTTCAATATTTTCAAATATTCGTTCTGGCACTAGCCGGTGGTATTCTAGGAGTTCTTTTTATGATTCCTCTTAGAAGATCATTAATAGTTAAGGAACATGGAAATTTACCTTTCCCTGAAGGTACTGCTTGTGCAGATGTTTTAATCGCAGGTGAAAAAGGGGGTAAGCTTGCTCAAAAAGTTTATTATGGATTAGGGATAGCGTTTTTATATAAATTTTTAATGTCAATAATTGGTTTGTGGAAGGATGTACCGACATATATTTTTGGAAGAAATTCCTCACTTCCAAATGGTACCATAAATGGCGAAATTACTCCCGAGTTATTGGGTGTTGGTTATATAATTGGACCAAAAATAGCTGGAATAATGGTTGCTGGTGGTGTTCTTTCTTGGTTGGTTTTAATTCCTCTTATTACTTTGTTAGGCGATAATTTAACTACTGTTTTTGCTCCGGGCACAAAACTAATTTCGGAAATGAGTCCTAGTGAAATTTGGAGTAGCTATATTCGTTACATTGGTGCAGGAGCTGTTACATTTGGTGGAATTATAACTTTAATCCGTTCCTTTCCAACTATAATTAGTGCTTTCAGCGATTCTTTTAAAGATTTAAAAGATTCCAAGGAAAATAAAAAGGTTGATAAATTAAGAACTGAAAAAGATATTCCTTTGGTATTTGTCTTAGTTGGCAGTGTGATTTTGGTATTATTTATGGTAGCTATCCCTAATATCCCAACCAATTTTTTATCTGCTATAATGATTGTTGTTTTTGGTTTTTTCTTTGTAACAGTCTCTTCTAGGATCGTTGGACTCATTGGATCATCTTCAAATCCCATTTCTGGGATGACAATAGCAACATTAATGGCTACCGCACTAATTTTTGTTGGAGTTGGTTGGACAGGCGATATTTATCAACCTATCGTTTTAATTGTTGGTTCAATTGTTTGTATCGCCTCTGCTAATGCTGGTGCAACTTCCCAAGATTTAAAAACTGGATATATTGTAGGTGCTTCTCCTCTTAAACAACAGTTGGGTTTAATAATAGGAGTTGTTGCTTCCTCTTTTGCAATTGGTGGAACTCTTTTATTGTTAAATAGCGCATTGGGAATTGGTCCAATTACTCCGGAACATGCAAATCCATTACCAGCTCCTCAAGCCACCTTAATGGCAACTGTGATAAAAGGTCTTCTAAGTCAGAATTTACCTTGGGGATTAGTGATTATTGGAATGGGTATTGCAGCCGTTATGGAATTGAGCGGCGTTCGTTCACTACCATTTGCAGTTGGAGCCTATTTGCCATTGTCAACAACTTCGCCAATTTTTATCGGGGGCTTAGTTAAAATGCTTGTTGATAAAGTCAAAAAAACAGATAAAGAAGAATCAGAAATTGGTCCGGGTGCTTTATTCAGTTCAGGTTTAATTGCTGGTGGTGCGCTTACTGGTATTTTAATTGCTGTAATGATTGGCACTAACTATGACGGAAAACCTATAATGGATTACTTCAACATTCATTTATATGAGGGTTTAGGTGCTGTTGGTGATTTAATTTCTTTATGTATTTTTGTTGCTTTAGCTGCTTTACTTTATAAATTTGCTTCAGGTAAGGAATAAAACTAATTAACTAGGAATTTTATGGAAAATAATACTGCGGGTTCTATTCATGCAAAAACAGCTCCATCGCCATTTTATAGATGGACGGTTTTACTATTTATTAGTTTGGCAATGTTTGGTAATTATTATATTTATGATAGCATTGCTCCAATAGCTGATTTGTTAACTTCCGAGTTAGGCTTTACGGATGTAAATATAGGATCTCTTTATTCAATTTACAGTTTTGCTGCTGTATTCATACTTATTATTAGTGGGCCAATAATAGATAGACTTGGTGTCAAGAAATCTATATTAATATTCTCCACAATCTGCTCTATAGCAGCATTTGTTACGGCATTGAGCTCTGAATTATATGTAATGCTGTTTAGCCGATTGCTGCTTGGTATTGGTGCTGAACCATTAATTGTTGCGATTACCACCGCATTAGCAAAGTGGTTCAAAGGAAAAGAACTCGGTTTTGCATTTGGCATTAATCTTACAATTGCAAGATTAGGCTCATTTACTGCCGATTGGTCTCCAACTTGGGGAAGTTCATTTTATACTTCATGGAGCGAACCATTATTTATAGCTTTTCTAATTGGATTAACATGTGTTGTTAGTGGTATTATCTATTGGTTTATGGAAAGTTTTGCAGAAAAAAAGTATGAGCTTGGCAGTGCAGCTGAAACTGATAAGTTTGTTCTTGCAGATCTATTCAAATTTGATAAATCTTTTTGGTATATCGTAATTCTATGCGTTACGTTTTATTCTGCAGTTTTTCCTTTCAGAACATTCGCTATTAAATTTTACATGGAGGCTCATGGAGCAAATCGCGAGTTTGCCGGACAATTAAATAGTGCGTTAATTTTTGCTTCTATGATTGCAACACCTCTTTTTGGTTTGTTGGCTGATAAAATTGGTAGAAGAGCAACAATGATGATGATCGGGTCAGTGTTGATTTTACCTGTTTATCTTATGCTAGTGTATTCTAGTATCACATTGTACGTTCCAATTATTATGTTAGGTATAGCTTTTTCTCTAATTCCTGCAATCATGTGGCCATCAGTTGCTTATCTAGTTCAACAAAATAGACTTGGAACGGCATATTCTATTATGACTTTAATTCAACAATTAGGTGTATTTGCTTTTAACTATCTTTTAGGCTGGTCAAATGATATTTCAGAGGCATCAGCCTCAAATCCAATGGGATATTCAATGGGGATGTGGATTTTATCAATTTTGGGCATCATTGGTTTGGTGTTTGCATATCTCTTAAGAAGGGAAGAATTGGGTCCGAATGGTCATGGCTTAGAAATATCTGGCAATAAATAAAATTATGAATGAACTGAAAAATATATATCCTATCAGAGATTGTGAATTTGAAGAAAAAGATAATCTGGTTGTTGTAAAATATTTTAATAAAAAGCCTAGTTTTATAGAAAAAATCTTTTTTAAAAAACAATTAAAGAAACCATTTAAAATTGATCTTGACGAAATTGGCAGCTTTATCTGGCATAAATGTAATGGTGAAAATACCGTTGAAGATTTAGTAAGTTTAGCAAAAGAAGAATTCAAAGAAAAAGTAAACCCTGCGGAAGATAGAGTTGAGACATTTATTAAGCAGATGAGTAAAAATAAATTAGTAAAACTTTTTGAAAAGAAATAGCCTACACGGCATAATTGAGGGTAAAATGAATTTAACAAAACTTGATCAAGCTTCAATAATTGCAATTAAAGATTGCATGGGAACTAAGAAAAATGAAAAAGTATTAGTTATCACCGATGAAAATAAAAGGGAAATAGGTTTATCACTTTATGAAAATGCCATAAGATTAGGACATGAATCTTTCTTAATCGAAATGAAGGCTTTGGAGATGAATGGACAAGAGCCTCCTAAATTTGTGGCTGAAGCGATGAAAATGGCAGATGTAATTTTGTGTCCGACTTCAAAATCTCTTACACATACAAATGCTAGGAGAAGTGCTTCTGCATTGGGAAAAAGAATAGCCACTTTTCCTGGAATAACAAAAGATGTCATGATTAGAGGGCTAAATGCTGACTATACAAAAATAGCTGCGTTAACAATAAAACTTGCCAAAATGATGGACAAGGTAAAAATTGTTAGAGTTACAGCTCCAAACGGAACAGATATTACAATGAGTTTGGAAGGGAGAGCAGGATTAGCAAGTAAGGGACTTTTCCATAAAAAAGGGGAAAGTGGTAATCTTCCAACGGGTGAAGCTTTTGCAGCTCCGGTTGAGGGAAAGTCTGAGGGAGTTTTTGTTGCAGATGGTTCTTTTGCAGGAATAGGGGTTTTGAAAAATCCAATTAAAATAAAAGTTAGTAAAGGTCTGGCTACAGAAATTACAGGTGGTGAAGAAGCAAAAAAACTAATAGAAATGTTATCCAAGTATGGACAGAAAGGAAGAAATATCGCTGAATTAGGAATTGGGACTAATGATAAAGTAAAATTGAGTGGATTATTATTAGAAGATGAAAAGAAAATGGGAACTGTCCATATTGCTTTGGGAGATAATAAATCTATGGGTGGAAATGTAAACATTCCTTTTCATGTTGATGGCGTTATATTAAAACCGACTGTTTATTTTGATGGTGTGGAAATAATGAAAAATGGTAAGTTACTAGTAAAATAAGAATTTAGCCAAAATTCAAATAATACCATGACGATCGATGAACATAAAGAAATTGCCCAAAATTGGATTAGTCTTTGGAATCCGCCGGTAAATTGGGATTTATTCAATAAATTACACGCTAACAATTTTGAAGATTGTTCCTCCTCTGGAAGGCCTACGAACAGAGAGGGATTTGCGTTAGGAATTGAAAAATTGTTAAATGCGTTTCCAGATTTAAAAACAGTAATTAAAGATTTAGTTTATGACTCCCAAAATTCCAAAGTGGCAATACGGTGGGAAGCGTTCGGAACTAATAAAAAGAAGTATCTTGGCGTTGGGCCAACAGAAAAGAAAACTAAAATTACCGGAATTGAAATTATAGAAATAAAAAACAATCAAATTATTAAACGATGGGGTGAATGGGATATTACCTCTCATTCCAAATGATCATAATTTTTGAGCTCCATTAAATTGTAATAGAACATTTTAATAAACACCTGTTTTAGTTAACATTACCTTCATTTCTAAGCATAACTCCCTCCAATTCTCCAAAATCTTTGAAATTGAGCATAAATATTAGTAAATTTGCGGCTTGCAAAAATAGGAGTGTTAGTGAAAATACTAAATGAACTTAATGAAAAACAAAGAGAAGCAGTAGAATTTAATAGT
Organism: uncultured Ignavibacteriales bacterium; assembly: GCA_963704835.1. Classification (GTDB taxonomy): domain Bacteria; phylum Bacteroidota; class Ignavibacteria; order Ignavibacteriales; family Melioribacteraceae. The sequence goes on from CAVPHW010000020.1 coordinate 56,725, forward strand.
GCTCCCAATATGATTGTTGCCGGAGCCGGGTCTGGTAAAACAAGAGTTTTAACTTATAAAATAGCATATTTGTTAGAAAATGGTTTTGAACCTTCAGATATTTTAGCCTTAACTTTTACAAACAAAGCCGCAAAAGAAATGAAGGGAAGAATTGTTGAACTGGTTGGAAAAAAAGCAGATCAGATTTGGATGGGAACATTCCATTCAATATTCGCACGTATTTTAAGATCCGAAGCAAATAAAATTGGATACGAGACAAACTTTTCTATTTATGATAGAGAAGATTCTGTCTCTCTTGTTAGTAATTGTCTGCAAGCGCTTAACATTTCAATAGATAGTTTGAACGCTTCTGGTGTTCAGCATAAAATTAGTTATTTAAAAAACCACATGATCACGCAAGAAGAATATAGCAAGCATATTGCTTCAAACATGATCGAAAGAAAAATTGCCGAGATCTATTTAGAGTATAATAAAAGACTTAAAGAAAATAATTCAATGGATTTTGATGATTTACTTATTAAGCCAATTGAGTTATTTAGTAATAATCAGCGCATTTTATCTAAGTACAGAGGACAGTTTAAGTACATTTTAGTTGATGAGTACCAAGATACAAATAAAGCGCAGTATGAATTGCTAAAACTATTAACTACTTCTAGAATTAAGATTTGCGTTGTGGGTGATGATGCTCAAAGTATATATGGCTGGCGTGGTGCTGAAATAAAAAACATGCTAAATTTTGAAAAAGATTTTTCAAAAGCAATGACATTTAGACTTGAACAAAATTATCGTTCAACCGGGAAAATCCTTCAAGCTGCAGATTCTGTAATAAAAAACAATTCAAATCAAATTAAAAAAACTTTGTGGACAGAAAATGCTGATGGCGAAGATTTGTCAATCATCCGAAGTACAGATGAAAAGGATGAGGCATTCTTAATTGCTAAGCAAATAAAAAAGGAAGTTACATCAAGAAAAATATCCTTAAATGATATAGCCATATTATACAGAATGAATTCTCAATCTAGAGCTTTGGAAGAAGCACTCAGGAGAGAGAAAATTCCATATAAAATAATTGGCGGCGTTGAATTCTATAGAAGAAAAGAAGTCAAAGATATTATCGGTTATCTTAGGATTTTAGCTAATCAAAATGATGAAGAAAGCTTATTAAGAATTATGAATTTTCCACAAAGAGGAATTGGTAATACTTCAATAAGTAAAATGACAGATTTTTCTAGAAAACTTGGCATATCTTTGTTCACAACTATGTCTCGTGTGTTTGAAGTTATTGAGGTTAAAGAGAGAATTCAAAAAAACGTGAAGCAATTCAAGCTTTATCTTGATAAATACATTGAATTGAAAGACCAGCTTTCATTGTTAGAACTTACTTCTGCTCTAATTGATGAATTAGGAATTTTGAAAATGTATAAAGAAGAAAATTCAACTGAGTCAATGCAGAGATATGATAATATTCAAGAATTATTAAGTGGAATTGCTGAATATGCTAAAACAAAACCAGATGCAACTATTGATGATTTCCTTGCGGAAGTTTCTTTAATTACTGGACTCGATAATTATTCAGATGAACAAAACTCAATTACAATGATGACAATTCACAGTTCAAAAGGATTAGAATTCCCAGTCGTGTTTATCACAGGATGTGAAGAAGATATTTTCCCATTGAACCCAAAATTTGATACCGATTCTAGAATTGAAGAAGAACGAAGACTTTTCTATGTGGCAATTACAAGAGCAGAAAAGAAAGTATTCCTTTCTTACGCAAGATCGAGATATAGATTTGGTGAAGTTGCATATCAAAGTAAATCAAGATTTTTGGATGAGTTAGATCCTAAGACTATTGTGGAAGTTAATAAAGGTACAACGAAAAAAGGTGGAAGAAGACGTAAAGCATATTATGATGAAATGTACCAAGAAGACTTTGATGATTTTAATCAAGAAAGAAGATCATTTAGAGTTGGAAGTAGGATAACTCATGAACTATTTGGTAATGGAAAAGTACTTAAAGTTACTGGAACAGGTGATATGGCTAAAGTTACCATCGCTTTTGAGGAAAAAGGGACTAAAACCTTATTATTAAAATTCGCAAATATTCACCTTACTTCTTAAATCTGATGTTTAAATAAAAAAAGCCCAATTTTGATAATTTCAAGATTGGGCTTTGTTATTTTAGTTAATAGTGTTTTTTAATCGCTAGCCATAATAAATAGAGGTTTAGACTCAAAGCTCTTGTAATGGGGTCTTAACCTATCAATATTGTAGTATTTATCTACATCAACAACTTTCTTATAGCTAGTTACAATTTCAATAGGAGCATTATCATATCTACCATTTTTAAGGGTAACAAGTCGCCCAGAAGATTTATCAAGAATTAAATCTAGAGCCAAGTTTCCGAATGCCATTGGTACTATAGAATCAATAGAATCTGGAACACCACTTCTTACCATATAACCTAATCTTTGATTTATAACATTTACTCTATTACCATTACCATATTTAACAGATAATTCTTTCATCTTTTTCGAAACCAAATCACCAATGCCACCTAATTTTTTATGACCAAACATATCTGTTTCATGATCTTCAAAAGTCATTTCTGAAGTTTCATTTAACATAGCACCTTCCGATATAAGAACAACAGAATATTTACTTGGATTTGTTTCTCTATCATAAACCATTAATTCTGTTAATCTTTCAATGTCAAATTTATGCTCGGGAATAACACATCTGTTTGCAGCTCCCGCCATAGTTGGTAACAAAGCAGAAAATCCAGCATAGCGACCAAAAACTTCAATTACAAGAAATCTTTCATGAGAACCCGCACTAGTTCTTAAAGCGTGTGTCATTTCAATAGTTCTTGTAACACAAGTACTAAATCCAATACAGTAATCCGTTCCGGCAACGTCATTATCCATTGTCTTTGGAATAGCAATTACTTTCATCCCTTGTTCATGCAAATGCTCACCATAACTTAAAGTATCATCACCACCAATTGGAATTAAATAATCTAAGCCCATGAAATCGATATTCTGTAGGACCTCAGGAGTAAGATCATTAATCTCTTCATTATATTTTTCTCTTAAGTGAGTAGGTACATTTGGTTTAGGTACATGACTTGCCCTAGTTCGAGAAGAATGTAAAAATGTACCACCAGTTCTACCGGCTCTATTTACAATGCTCTCAGTTAATTCAATAAAATTTTCACTATTATCGTGCTGCTTATCTCTGATAATATCAATCATACCACCCCAACCACGACGTATTCCAATAACACGAAATCCTTCTCGTATTGCTCTAATTGTAACAGCTCGAATCGCGGGATTCAAACCAGGTACGTCGCCACCTCCAGTCAAAATTCCTATTGTTCCTCTTTTAGTATTTATGTTGCTCATTATGTCTCCATATAACAGAATTATATATTTGTTTATAAAATTTAAAAGTAATCTCAATAATACTGACGATTTATATTATGCCAGCCGAATTAATTAAAAAATATTGTCAAGAAATATAAATCATTTATATCTTTTATGTTCAATTGAAAAATAAGATTTTGTTAATTTTTTCAAAAATGTTGAAAGCAATATTATTGCCAAAAGATTTGGGAAGGTCATAAATCCCAAAGCTGCATCTCCAAATCCCCAGACAGCTTCAAGTTCAGCAATTGCTCCAATAAATACGAAAACAAGAAATAACACTTTATACGGAAGAACAGCTTTTTCGCCAAAAAGAAAAACAGTAGCTCTATCTCCGTAAAATGACCAGCTAATTGCAGTAGAAATAGCGAAAAGCAGAACAGATATAGTAACAATTTTATCACCGTACGCAAATAAGTAACTTAAGCCTTCCTTAAATGCAAATGAAGTAAGAATACTGCTGTTCATTAATTCTCCAGCAAAATTCGGATCAATTCTGTTTACATAAAATTCTGTATGATGCCATGCGCCTGTTGTAATAATTACTAGCCCAGTCATAGTACAAATTACAATTGTATCAATAAATGGTTCGAGTAAAGCAACAGTACCTTCACGCACTGCAAAATTTGTTTTTGCTGTTGAATGAGCTATTGCCGCACTACCTTGTCCAGCTTCGTTGGAGTAAAGTCCTCGCTTAATTCCCCAAAGCATAGTATTGAGAAAAACTAAAAAGGTTCCTCCGCCAACTCCTGCAATTTCAGCCGGTGGATTAAAAGCCATTGAGAAGATTTTGTCAAATGCCGCGCCAATTTCACCAAGGTTATTTAATAGAATTAATAAAGCTGCAAGCACATAAACACCAGCCATAATTGGTGCCAGAAAACCAGTTACCTTACCTATTCTTTTTATTCCACCCAGGATTACTGCTCCAACAATAATTACGAGTAGAGTTCCATTAATAATTTGCATGTAGGATATATAAAATCCTTCAAACAATAAAAATTTGTTCGTAAGGAAATGTGTCGATCCAAAAACTTGAGTCATTTCGGAGTAAATTTGATCTGACGCTGTAAAAGCTTGAATAGCATTGCCGGTTGCAAAAGAGCAAATTATCGCAAAACTAGCGAATGCAATTGCCATCCACTCCCATTTTGCGCCTAATCCCTTAAGCATTGTGTACATTGGACCACCTGCTGTAGAACCATCAGGGGAAATATCCCTATAATGAAGCGCAAGTGTGCATTCAGAATATTTTAACGCAGTACCGAAAAAAGCAGTAACCCACATCCAGAATAATGCTCCCGGACCTCCATAATATAAAGCAGTTGCAACACCAGCAATATTTCCAATTCCAACCGTTGCGGAGAGAGCAGTTGTTAACGCATGAAAATGGTTTAAATCTCCTGCGTCTTTTGGGTTGTCATAAATTCCTCTTGTTACTTTTATGCCATGCCAAATTCGTCTTACTTGAGGAAAGCCGAGTTTAATTGTTACAAAAATGCCTGTTCCAAGAAGAGCAAAAATCATTAAGGGAATGGATGCAATTGGTAAATCAGAAGAAGGGAAATTTCCAATCACCTCAAAATTACCTGGGAATGACCAAACAGCTTCAAAGAAAGGAACACCCCAAATAAATAAGAGGATAAAAATAATTGAAAAGACTAAAAGTGCGCCATATTTTCTATTCATAAATTGATCAAGTTAATTAAAAAGATTGAGAAGGATATCAAGAAATCCTAATGAGTTAAGTAATACGATAAAAATTAGAATTGGAGCAAAATATTTTAAGAAAATTTTCCAGAAGACAATTATTTTTGGATACTTATCAAATAAGGATTCAGAACCCAACCTTAGTTCTTTTAACGCTTTATCAAAACCCCAAACCCAAGCAACGAAAATTGAAATTAACATTCCTCCAAGTGGAAGTAATAGGTTAGCTGTTATGAAGTCAAAAAGATCAAAGAAATTTAATCCTAAAATAAGAAAATCAGAGAAGACATTAAAAGAGAGTGCACTTGGTAGACCTATTATAAAAGTAACTCCACCAAACACTAAAACAGCTGAATGTCGTTTCCAGCCTTTTTCATCAACAAAATAAGAAACAACAACTTCTAATAAAGAAATTGCTGAAGTTAATGCAGCGATTGTTAAAAGAAAGAAAAACAATATTGAAAAAATATAACCGCCTGGCATTTTGGTAAATACCACCGGAAGAGTATGAAATATTAATCCGGGACCGGCTGAAGGATCTTGCTGAGTAGCAAATACAGCAGTGAAAATTGCTACTCCTGCAATAAGAGCAATAATTGTGTCTAAAAAAACAATTTGAATTGATGAAGTAAATAAATTGTCATTCTTACTTAAATAACTTCCATACGTCATCATTGCGCCCATTCCTAAACTTAAAGTAAAGAATGCGTGACCTAATGCTACTAATATTGCATTACCATCAACTAGATCCCAATTGGGATTTAGTAAAAATGCGATACCGTTTTCTGATCCAGGTAAACTGAGTCCCTTGATTGCCAAAACTATTAATAGAATTAACAGTATTGGCATCATTATTTTACTGCCTCGTTCTATACCATTTTGAACTCCCAAATAAACAAAACTCATAGTGAGCAATAAAAATAAATACCATAAATCCAATTGACCAAGTTGTATTTTGTATTAAGGAGTCGAAGTGAGAACTTGAAGTATTCGCCTGATTAAACTCGTAAAAAGAACCTCTGGCAGCTTCAAAAATATAGCCTAAAGCCCAGCCCGCAATAACTATATAATAGGAGAGAATTAAAAATCCGGCAATAACACCCATGAAACCAACTGAAGTCCAAATTTTTGATGAACTGAGTTTTTTAAAAGAACCGACAGGATTTTTTTTACCAGTTCTTCCAATTAGGATTTCTGCAATTAAAACCGGTACCCCAATGACTGCGATGCAAATTAAATAAACAAATATAAAGGCAGCACCACCATGTTCACCAGCTATATAAGGGAATTTCCAAATGTTACCTAAACCAATAGCTGAACCGGCAGCCGCCAAAATAAACCCTGCCCGTGAACCCCAATTTTCTCTAAATTGATTTGATGTTGACATATGACCTAAAGGTGATTAAAATTTAATAAACATAATAATTGATATTACATTCTAATTTATAAATAATAGTGTGAGAAATTCAACTTAAAATTAGATTTACTTTGCTAAAACAAGGATTTTATGTTTTTATTATGAGTTGTGATATCAGGAAACGATAAGGGTTGGTAGTTATATTTTTATTGAAATTATTAATGCCCCGTAATAAGTAGAATGGAAAAAAGAATAGAAATAAAAAAGTCCGGGAAAACCGGACTTTAAAAATGTGCTAAATTTAATACTTTAAATATTAGTCTTCAATAACAGCTAAAATATCACTTCTCTGGATTAATTTATAATCTTTACCATCAAAAGTTATTTCTTCACCGCCATATTTACCAAATAACACTTTATTACCAACTTTTAATACTTTTTGCAAATCTTCATCAGTACCAACAGCTTCAACTTTTCCCATTGTTGGTTTTTCTTTTGCAGAATCTGGAATAATGATACCAGATGCGGTTTTGGTTTCTGCTTCAACAAATGAAACAAGAACTCTGTCATCCATTGGTTTTACTTTCATAATTTCTCCTATAATTTAATTTATGTTTAGCATTCTATTAATTTTTGGCTTATCAAAGCCTACAATTGGTTTATTATTTATCAAAATAACAGGTACACCGGTTGTGCCGGATCTTCTCTGCATATCTAAAGCAGCTTTTTGATCTTTTGAAACGTCAACCTCAGTAAATCGTATGTTTTTTTCTCTAAAATATCTTTTTGCAGTAGTACAAAAACTACAGGTTGGTGTAGTGAACATTATTACTTTTGGTTGTGGAACTGAACTCATTTTTTCTCCCTCAATTATAAAATTCATAATAATTGGATGAAGAAATCTATAATAAGTTTCAAGTTTTTATAAAAGTAAGTGAAAATTTAGGTAAAAAAATATTAAAAAATGGTTAATTTTAATACTTCTATTAACAAGAGTAGAAGTGATGAAAATTATATTTATTAGATTAGGTACTCTTCTTATTTTACTAACATTTTTAAATAATTGTCAGAATAATAATATGAAAACAGTTGATTCCAAAATTGATGAAGTCAAAAATAAATTTGCTCCAGATAAAAGAGTTGCTGTTTTTGATATTAGGTATAAAAATAAAGAGGGAAAAATATTCTTAAGTGGAGAATCGGATAACCCAAATGCAGTTGATGAGTTGATTATGCATTTTGAAAAACAGAAAATACAATTTGAAAATAATATCAAAACATTACCTGATACAGATTTGGGTGAGAAGAAATATGGAATAGTTAATCTATCTGTTGCAAATATCCGGTCAAACCCTAAGCACCCTGCAGAACTTGCGACTCAAAGTTTGTTGGGAACTGCAGTGAATGTTTTGAAAGAAGAAGATGGCTGGTATTTAATTCAAACTCCAGATAAATATATCTCATGGGTAGATGATGATGGAATCTTTTTAGTTGATGAAGTTGAACTAAATAAGTGGAAGAAAAGTAAAAAAATAATAGTCGCGGAACATAATGCAGTTGCATATCAAAAACCAGATCAAAATAGTGACAAAGTTTCTGATTTAGTAATGGGAGATATCCTAAAATTTGTAGGGCATGAAAATAAATTTACTAAAGTAGAATTTCCAGATGCAAGAGAAGCTTATGTAATTTCAGATTTTACTCATAGTTATGAAACTTGGAGTTCTGATTCTGTTTCTTCAGAACAAACAATTCTTAATACTGCAAAGGGATTTGTGGGATTGCCATATTTATGGGGCGGTACTTCAATAAAAGGAGTTGATTGTAGCGGATTTACAAAAACTGTATATTATATGAACGGAGTAATTTTACCAAGAGACGCCTCACAACAAGTTCATGTCGGAGAACTGATCGATACTGAAGATAGATTTGCAAACTTGTTAAGAGGAGATCTTTTGTTTTTTGGCAGAAAAAAAACTGAATCTGAGAAGGAAAAAATAACTCATGTAGCTATTTATGTTGGAGATAAGAAATATATCCACTCTTCTGGAAGAGTAAGATACAATAGCTTAAATAAAGATGATGAAGATTTCAATCAACATAGATATGACACTTTTATCAGAGCAAAAAGAATTATTGGCAAATATGATAATGGTGAAAATTTAGTTAAGAATAATCCGTTTTATAATTAAAAAACATTATTAAAATAACATATGAAACTTACTTACAAACCGTATACATTAGAACTTAAGCATACATTTACAATTGCGACAAATTCACGAACTACAACTCCTGTTGTTCTTACCCAAATTGAGCACGAAGGAATAATTGGTTTTGGTGAAGCATCAATGCCGCCATATCTTGGGGAATCTCACGAAACTGTCTCAACTTTTCTTTCCAAAATCAATTTAGAGCAGTTTAAAGATCCTTTTCTTATTGAAGACATTTTAGAATATGTTGATGCTATAGATAAAAAAAATACTGCGGCTAAAGCAAGTGTTGATATAGCTTTGCACGATTTAGTTGGTAAATTGTTGGGGAAACCATGGCATAAAATCTGGGGTTTTAATAAATCAACAACACCTTTAACTACATTTACCATTGGGATTGATAGTGAAGAAATAATTAAGCAAAAAGTAAAGGAAGCGGAAGCTTATAAATTGCTTAAAATAAAATTGGGAAGTGGAGATGATAAAAAAATCATTAACACAATTAGATCGGTAACTGATAAAATCTTGGCGATTGACGTAAACCAAGGTTGGACCGACAAACATTTTGCTTTGGATATGATTCATTGGATGAATGAAAAAAACGTAAAATTAATTGAACAACCTATGCCGAAAGAAATGGTTAATGAAATGTCTTGGCTAACAGAAAATAGTCCGCTACCAATATTTGCTGATGAAGCTGTTCAAAGATTAGTTGATGTAGAAAAAGCTAAAGGTGTTTATTCTGGGATTAACATAAAATTGATGAAATGTACCGGTTTGAGAGAAGCACATAAAATGTTAAATCTAGCTCAATCCTTAAACATGCAAGTAATGATTGGCTGTATGACAGAAACTTCTTGTGCAATTTCTGCTGCATCCCAACTAACTCCAAAAGTTGAATGGGCAGATTTAGACGGCAATTTATTAATTAAGAATGATCCGTATTCTGGTACGAAAATAATAAATGGGAAAATTGAACTTAATGAAAATAGTGGTATCGGGTTAGAATAAAATATTTTATTGCTAATCGGTAAAACTTACGTAAAGTTTAGTCATTTACTCAAAATGAAATTTTAATACAGTTTTTTGTGATTTATAACACAAGATTTCCGCGAATTATACCTTTTCTTAGTACTCATAATATTTATTAATATAATTATAATCTGTAATGTTGTTAAAATAAAAGTGAATATGCAAAAATTTGCCAAGATACAAATAGGACTTCCTTTTCTAGACCAAAAATGGGGTGGAGTATATCCGGGAGGAAATTATATAATTCTGGGTACAAAAAAATCCGGTAAAACATTTCTGGCATTAAAAATAATTGAAAAATTTATTCAATCCGGATTAACAGCATATTATTTAACTAATCAAAGAAAAAAAAATATAGAGATACAAGCTGCGTCACTTTATTTTGATATTGAAGAATCAATTAAAAATGGAAGTCTAATTTTTGCTGATCCAACAAGAATTAATAAATCAATTGAAAACCTTTGTAATGAAATTGAAAATAGTAACCCAACCTTAGTTGTTATTGATGATTTAGTGCATAATTCAATTATAACATCTCCAGAAGACTACATAAATATTTTAGAAATATTAGAAAAAAAAATATTCTGCTTTTCTCGGTTTCATCAATTCCACAGAATGAAAATGATAAGAATCTGTTGAAGGAAATTGTTCAATTTGCAACAGGAATAATTCAACTTAGAAAAACTTCGGACAAACGTAATTATTCTGGACAAATTACAATTAAACCCAATGTTGGTCATATTGAAGGAGAGTTTGAAACTACTTATAAAATTGAACCGGAAATCGGTTTTGTAACTCTTGCCGATAGTGAAAACAAAATACTTAACATGCTCTCAAGAGTAAGTGAAGATTATCACAAAGTTTCCTCAAAGAAAGATTTTGAATATTCAAATGTTTACGATTATGAAGAGTTTAAAATTTTAATAGAAAGTAAAAAATCTTTTGTGAAGAATACTAATAAAGAAGTATTTCTAATCAGTTATGAAATAAAAAATGGAACTTTAGAAACAATTGAATTAGCAAACGTTTTGAAGAGTTCATTAAATGAAGAAGATAAAATCAGCTATAAAGAAAAGATGATTTATATTTTTCCTAAGAATAATTCTGAGGCTGAGGTTCAAAAAATGTTAGCACAACTTGATAAGAGCATAGAAAATAAATTAAATGATAGGATCGATACAGGGAAAATGATTGCGAGAAGAAAGCAATTGTTAACATCAAATTATAAATTAATTTAATCCAAAAAAAAATGACAACCACCGAACAAATAATTAATCTTTTAGAAATTAACGAGAATGTGCCTGCCTTAGTTCTAGATGAGTTTTCTAACATCATTGCGAAAAATGGTGCGTGGTTAAATGTTATTGGAAAAATGGAAACCGGTAAAAACTTTTATAGCCTTTTTGATAAAAACATTTCATTACTGGTTAAAAATAATATTTTAGATTCAAAAACATTTTCTAAGGTAAAAAAAAGAGAAGTTAAACTTCTTTCCTCAGAAGAAAATTTTCAAATTATTATTTCTCCGTTTAAAATTGCCGACTCACTATATTTTTATGTTCTTCTTTATTCAAAAATAAATAGAAATAATTTTATTGTTTATCCATCTTTAGATGATTTTAGCTACTACAACAAATATGATAATTTGTTCGAGGTCTTACAAAATAAAACTCAGGAAGAATCTTTTTACCTAAGCTTGCAAAATGATTTAGATATTGAAAAAGAACCTATTGCAATTATGGATTCATCTGGTTTTCAGCTGATGAATACAAGTTTTAAAATTTTTAGTAAATCTGAAGAAGATAGTGATGTTATTCCTACAAGTACAAGACTAAAAACTGCTGAATTATTTTTACTTATTCTTTCAATAGAAGAGGAAATCAATAAAATAAGTAGTTTATTTGTTATTGAAAATACTTATCCAAAATTAGATCAATTAACATGCAGCAATAAAATTTTAGTATTCCCCTTAAAATCTTTTGATGATGATACCAATAAAACATTAATAATTGGTGAACTTGATGTAGATTCAGATAGTAGCACAAAAATTGCAATCAATAATAATATCCCAAAAATTTCTGAATCAGTTCCGACTATTATTTATGATAAGAATAATTTTGATATACTTGAAGCCAATCAATCAGCATGTAAATTTTACGGCTATGATTTAGAAGAACTTAAATCAACTAATTTTACTTCTTTGCTTGTCCCTGAAGATTTACAGAAATTATTGATTCCTATTGCTGACAATAAGGAATTAACATACAAGCAAATTAAAAAAGATGGAAGTGTTATTGAAGTTTCCGCTGAAAGGGAATTAACATTTTGGCAAAACAAAGAAGTCTATATTGAAAAAATAAATATTAAAAAGTTGGATGAAGAGACTAAGAACGATGAAATTGAAACGAATGATGAGACTATAATAAATGATGAAATTAGAAATATAAATGAACAAATAAGTGATGAAGATAGAGTTGTTGAGGAAAAAATTAAGGTTACAACTCAAAATAGGATTGAAGAAGTTTCACCTAAAATATCTCCGTTTCTCTCCTCCTTATTTCATGAGCTCTTAACTCCGGTAAATGTTATTTTGGGATTCGTTCAAGAAATTATAGATAGCATTGAAAGTCCAACTGAAGAGCAGGAAGAATCGGCAAAAATTATTAAAGAAAATCAACAGTTGCTTCTTCAAACTATGAACACAGCCGTTCAATATGCAAAGCTGGAAGAGAATGTACTTCCATTAAACAAAGAGGATTTTGATTTATATAAATATTTTGTAGATCTTGAAGAGAGTATAGCTAAAGTTGCTGGTAGTAATAATGTGAAGGTTAATTTCTCAAAAAGTTCTGAATCATTTACGTTAAAAAGTGATAAACAGAAAATATTAGCTGCTGTTAGTTACTTTATTAAGTTCGTTGTTAAATTTACAAAATCCCCAAATGTGTTTATCAATTTTGAGATAAAGGATAATGAGCTGTTTGTTTTTGCAAAAGATAGTGAGAACGAAATTTCTAATATTGTGTTGGAAAATGTTCTTTTAGTTTATAATTCTAATCAATCTCCGGATAGTAGGAATTATGGACTTTCATCAATTACAATAAAACTTGCTCAGAAGTTAAATAGTGTTCTTGGCGCAAAAGTAATGAAGAATAATGTTAGTTCAATTTCTTTGGTTATTCCCATAAATGCTGAAAACATTGCACATAAAGTTGAAGATATTGATATATCCATTAATCTTGAAAAAGATAATCTCCCTGAAGATGATGAGGAAGGAATTCCTTATGTTGAAGAGATTATTGAAACTGAAGATGAAGTTTTAATCAATGCTGAAGAATTTATTATTGAGAATGATATTCAAACTATTTTACCCGATTCAATAACACTTAGTGAAATTGATGAAAAAATAGTAGATGATTTGGTGGATGAAGAGGAAATTATTACTGAAGAAATTGCAACTCTTGAAAGCGAAAAAGTTGAGAATGTATTTAATATTGGTAATTATTCATGCTTGTTTTTAGATGATTCTATTGATGCTCAATTATTCTTTAAGTCCCAAATGGGTGATTTTAAATTTCTGAAAGTGTGCGCTAATTTATCTGAAGCTTTACCTCTATTTAAAAAGCATAATTTTGATTTTATCTACGTTGATATAAATTTGAATGATAAGTATAATGGCTTTGATGCACTGAAAATTATTCGTCAATTTAATGATTATAAATCTACCCCAATAATTGCTGTTACTGCATATCCTTTTGAAGGTGATAGAGAGAAGTTTATTAACTTTGGCTTTACAGATTACTTGGTAAAACCACTTTTAAGAGAGCAGTTACTCAAATCCATAGAGTCTGTGATCTCCTAATTTTCTTCGTTTGAAATCAAAATAAACAAGCTATTTGGACACTTTGTTTTACCGATGCCAAATTTCCCCATTTCATAAAAATTAAAATCCCAATCCACAAATTTAATCTTGACAATATATTTTTGTATTTGTACATTATGCCATACAAATGTATGGTATTTATAAAATATATTAAAAGCAGACTAAGATAGAAGATTATGAGAAAAATTAAGGAAGTTTAATATTTATCATAACTCTTGCTTTTAACCTTAGTCTCACTCTTAATCGTACTTTTTTTATTCCCATGTGACTTACTAACCGAAGGTGTGCTTATAATGTCAAAAGAATTAACTCAAATCCAACAGAGAATATTAGAATTTTTAGCCGATTCTAAAAGCAAGGGATTTATGCCAACCTTGGCAGAAATTGCAAAACAATTTGGGTACAAAAACCGTTCAACAGTTCAGCAGCATTTACAAGCCATTGAGAAAAAAGGCTACATAAAGCGTAACTCAAAACTCTCAAGGAGAATTGAATTGTTACTAGAAGATAAATTTTTTATTCCTCGACCAGTTTTAGGTGAGGTTGCTGCTGGTAATCCGCTAACAATTTATCCTGATGCAATTGATACAATTGAACTGCCGACCATTGCTAGAATGCCTCAAGATTCTTTTCTTTTGCGCGTGAAAGGGGATAGCTTAAAAGACGCATATATTTTTAGCGGGGATGTAGTAATTGTAAACCCAAATTTAGAACCTGCCAACGGTAAAATAGTAGTTGCCGTTTTAGATGATGCAGCGGTAGTTAAAAGGTTTTTTAAGAAGTCGAACTCAATTGAGCTGCATTCAGAAAATGCGGAGTATAAACCAATTGTTATTAAGAAATCCTATGAAAATTTTAAGATGGTCGGTATAGTAGTTGGTATTTACAGAAGCATGGAAACCATGGCTGGGTGAGGTGCTTTACCAAAATAAATATAGAACAGAATCATTAAGATTACGCAATTGGGATTATTCCAATATCGGGTGGTATTATGTTACAATATGTAGCAAAGAAAAGAAATGTTATTTTGGGAGTGTTGTAAATGGAAAAATGGTATTAAATAAATTAGGCGAAATTGTTCAACAAGAATGGTTTAGAATTCAAGCAATACGAAAAGGGGTGGAACTGGATGAATTTGTAATTATGCCAAATCATATACATGGAATTATTGTTATTAAAAACGATCATATTGATAATAACGTAGAGGCGCATGGCCATGCACCTCTACAAATAAAACAAAATTTATCTAATATTGTTAGAGGGTTTAAAGGTTCTGTTACAAATAAAATCCGTACATCATTAAATCAGCAATTTTCATGGCAGCCCAATTTTCATGAACACATAATAAGGAATGATAAAACATTATTCCAAATTCGTAAATACATACAATTAAATCCTCTTAAATGGGAAATTGATAAAGAAAATCCTATCAATAATTAAATAGGAACAGTAAATGCCAAACAAATATGTCACCTATCTTAAATCTCCAATAGGACAAATAAAAATAACTGCTGGTGAAAGTTCTGTAAACTCAATTCTATTTGTTTTTAATGATACCGAGATGGAAGAAGAAAATCTTAATGCTACATTAACTCTATGCAAAAAGGAACTTGCTGAGTATTTTGCTGGAAAAAGAAGAGAGTTTGTTGTCCCTATTGGTCAAGCTGGTACCGAGTTTCAACAAAGAGTATGGGGCGAGCTAATCAAAATTCCTTATGGTAAAACAGTGTCTTACAATTTTATTGCAGAATCACTTGGTGATAAAAAATCAATTAGAGCGGTGGGCGGTTCTAACGGAAAGAATCAAATATCAATTATTGTTCCTTGTCATAGAGTTATTGGCAGCGATGGAAGTTTAACTGGTTATGCCGGTGGATTATGGCGAAAGAAATGGCTGCTTAATCATGAAAAAGAATTCTCTGGTGCAGAAAAACAGATGGAGATGTTCTAGGATGAAAAAGTCAAAAGTCAATTTTAAAGAATTAACTAATCAAACTTGGCAAGATTTCGAAAAGCTTTTTGGTGAACGTGGTGCATGCGGTGGGTGTTGGTGTATGTCATGGAGGCTAAAGAAATCCGTTTTTGATAAGCAGAAGGGTGATGGCAATAAAAGAGCAATTAAAAAACTTGTCGGTGAAAAACAGACAATAGGAATAATAGCCTATCTTGACAAAGAACCTATAGGCTGGTGTTCTGTTGCTCCCAGAGAAGATTTTATCAGGCTTGCAAATTCAAGGGTGCTTAAGCCAATTGATGATAAACCAGTTTGGTCAATCGTATGTTTCTTTATCATAAAAGCTTACCGTAGGCAAGGTTTATCAACCGAAATATTAAAAGGAGTGATTAATATTTGCAAAAGGAAAGGAGTTAAGATTGTGGAGGGTTATCCTGTTGAGCCATATACGGAAAACATGCCCGCTGCTTTTGCATGGACGGGTTTCCCATCAGCATTTGCAAAGGCAGGCTTTGTGGAAGTTGCTCGCCGATCAGCAACAAGACCAATTATGCGCTACTATCTCTAGTTTAATAGTAGGTCGCAATTCATTATATTAAAGAATTAAATTCATTTTTTTATTACAACTAACTAATCATTATGCACAATATATTATTTCTAATTGTTTTATTATTACTAAATTCATGCTCACAAAAAGAATCTAAATCTGATATGAACTCCATAGCTGAAAAGTTTGTGAAACTCGTTCTTAAAGTTGGGCAATATGATCCGGCTGTTGTTGATGCTTATCATGGTCCAAAGGAATGGTTGCCAGGCGAATTAACAGAAGATCAAAAAAATAAATATCCGCTTGATCTGTTTATGTCTCAAGTAGGAGATCTTCAAAATTCTTTGAGTGATATTAATTCAGTACAATTAACAGATGAAGAAAAAATGCGTAAAAATTTTCTATCTAAGCAATTAATTGCATTAAGAGCAAAGATAGAAATGGTAGGCGGCAAGAAATATAAATTTGATGAAGAATCACAGTTGTTATATGATGGAGTTGCTCCTCATTACGAGCAAGAACATTTTGCGGAAATTTTAGCTGAATTGGATAAATTACTTCCTGGTAAAGGCGACGTTGCAAAAAGATTTGAAAATTATCGAAATCAATTTATCATTCCAACAGAAAAACTAAATACTGTTTTTATGGCGGCAATTGAAGAAGGAAGAAGGAGAACATTAAAATATATTCCTCTACCAGAGAGAGAAAATTTTGTAGTTGAGTATGTTAAGGACAAACCTTGGGGAGCATATAATTGGTACAAAGGAAACAGCTTTAGTGTTATACAAGTAAATACAGATCTTCCGGTTTACATCGATAGAGCCATTGATTTAGCATGTCACGAAGGTTATCCGGGACACCATGTTTATAATTTATTGCTCGAAAAGAACTTGTTAAATGATAAGAACTGGGTTGAGTTTAGCATTTATCCATTATTTAGTCCAACCTCGCTAATTGCTGAAGGGACGGCAAACTATGGTGTTAAAGTTGCATTCCCGGGAGTGGAAAGAATTGAATACGAGAAGAACGTTTTATTCCCGCTTGCCGGACTTGATTCCTCTAAGGCAGAGGAATATTATAAAACACTTAATTTATTTGAGCAATTAAATTTTGCTCGTAATGAAGCATCTCGTAAATATTATGATGGTGAGTTCACAAAGGAAGAATTACAGAGCTGGCTTGTAAAATATTGTTTGTCTACACCAGAGCGGGCTGCTAAATCTGTTGATTTTGTTGACACTTATGGCAGTTATATTATAAACTATAATTATGGTCAACAATTAGTTAAAGAGTATATTGAAAGCCGTGTCGGTACAAGTGATAATCCAAGTAAGCGATGGGAAATATTTACAGACCTTATTTCTAAGCCTTATACACCGAGTGATTTGAAGGAATAAAGCAAATTTGTATCGGTCATTTTGAACCGAACGAAGTGAGCGTGAAAAATCTTTGTTATAAAAGATTCTCTCGTCGCTAACGCTCCTCAGAATGACGACTTTTAATAAGTGTTGTTAAACAAATTATGAATTATTGATATGTGGTTTCAAAAAGAAATATCCTTAAAAGCTAGAAGTCGTGGATTTCATATAATAACGCATGAAGTTGAAAGCGAATTACCTGAATTAAGAAAAATAAAAATTGGACTTGCTAATATTTTTATTAAACATACATCTGCTTCATTAACAATAAACGAAAATGTTTCGCCAGATGTACGCAGTGATATGGAAACCCATCTTAATAAAATGATTCCAGAAAATATGCCTTATTATCAGCATGTATTTGAAGGAGCAGATGATATGCCTGCACATATAAAATCCTCTTTGCTTGGTCCTTCTCTTACAATCCCAATTAAAGATGGGCAATTAAATTTAGGTACATGGCAAGGAGTTTATCTTTGTGAGCACAGAGATTATGGTGGATCAAGAAAAATTGTTATTACCTTAATGGGTGAATAATTTTCAGCAGTTTTGTTATAAAATTGTGATACTTTTATTTTAACTTTGCTTTAAAAAGAAAGGCTTAAAATGAAGAAAATATCATTTATTACTTTTGTTATCCTTTTAACATTCAACATTAATAAATCATTTGCTCAATGTTCCGATGCTGGTGTTTGCCAGCTTGGTTTTGCCCACGAAGAGCAAGATAATAATAAATTTGATGCCGGAATATTCTATTCATTTGGAAGTAGCGGTAAAGATGATGATGTTAAATTTCATTCAATAAAATTTGATGTATCCTACCAACCTTTTAACAACACAAAAATTTCAGCAATACTTCCTTACAATATGCAATCGGGTCAGCTAGGGGATGTAAATGGAATTGGCGATTTAATATTAAGCTTAACTCAAAATATTTATAATCACAAAGATCAAAATATTGCTTTTACAATTGGCGGAAAATTAGCAACAGGTGATGATAACCAAGAAAATCTTCCTCAATTATACCAAAGTGGGTTGGGCACCAATGATATGCTTGTTGGACTTAATTATTCAGCAAGAAATGTTTTGCTTGGGGTTGGTTATCAAGTAGCCGGAAGCAGAAATGAGAATTCACTTACTCGTTTAGAGCGGGGAGATGATTTGATTGCAAGAGGAAGCTACACATTTTCATTCGATGAATTGAATATCTCTCCACAATTATTGGTTATCAAAAGAATTGGTAAATCAAGTGTTCTAGATTTAACTGTTGCCGAAGAAAAATTTATTGAATTGGAAGATAGTGATCAGCTTCAAATTAACTTTCTTGTAAATGCAAATTATTCATTAAAAAATGATATAAATCTAATTGCAGAAATTGCATTCCCATTTCTAAAAAGAGAAGTAAACGTTGATGGTTTAACCCGAGCTTTCAGCGCTGGTATTGGACTTAGATATATGTTTTAATTAAATGCTTATCAACACAAAATTGTCATTCCAGCCTTGTGCCAAAATTTTGTTTCTAAAAGATTCACTATATTTTTACTTAGTCTATTACATTTTGTACAATTCTAAATTAAGCAAAATGTAAGCCTTAAAATATTAGTAGACTGTTAGTCTAAAAGTAATACTTGACAAATATGTATTACATATATATATATTGCAGTACAATTACTAAAAGGTATGCTATGGAAGTGTCAGTTGTAACAACAAAAGGTCAGGTTGTAATTCCTGCTAAATTAAGAAGGAAATATGGAATTAAAATTGGAACAAAAATACAATTTGAAGAAAAAAATGGTGAGATTGTAATGTTAGCTTTAACTGAAGAAACAATTGATAAAAATATTGGATTTCTTGCAACAAAGGGTAAGCTGTTACAAAAATTAATGTTAGAAAAGAAAATTGAACGGGAATTATGAGTAAAGTACAAAAATATGTTTTTGATTCTTTTTCACTCTTTTCTTATCTCGAAGGAGAAGAAGGTGCTCAGAAAATTTCTGAAATTATTAAACAAAGTTTAGTAGATAAAGCTGAAATATTTATGAGCGTTGTAAATTGGGGTGAGGTATACTATATAGTTTTACGTGAACAGGGGAAAGAATTTGCCGACTTATATCTTAAAACTATCAATAGATATCCTATTAAAATAATTGATGCAGATAAATCTTTAACTCTAGAAGCAGCAAGTTTGAAAGCATTTAATAAAATGTCCTATGCAGATGCTTTTGCCGCAGCTTTAGCAAAAACTCAAAAAGCAAAGCTGGTTACTGGAGATAAAGAGTTTAAGTCAGTGGAGAAGGATATTAAGGTGGTCTGGATATAAAATTATCAATTTAATTGTTACACTTTATTAGTAGTAATACAGAAAGCGAGTTAAAAATTATTAAAAGAGAAAAGAAACGAAAGGAGGATTGAAAAGATTAAATTAATTTGCAAAGACCAAACTCTATTCCCCAAAACACTAACCGAAATTCTTTATACCATTATTATATCCTATCATTAAAAAAGGAGAAAGTCCCATGAAAGAAGGATTTATTGAACAATTAAAAACTCAAGAAAAATTTATTCTTAACACTATTAGTTGTTTAACAGAAAAAGATTCTGGATTTAGACCAAAAGAAGAAATGTATACAGTTGCGCAACATATTGGTCATGCCGCTGAAACTATTGATTGGTTTATGGAAGGTGCTTTTGGTAAAGGTTTTGACATGAACTTTGATAACTACGAAGAAAAAATGAAAGAGAAATATAATTCATTTGGTGATTCGCTTAAGTTATTAAATGAAGCGACTGCAAGAGGAATTGAAACAATTAAAAACGTTTCTGATGCCGAACTTATGGCTCCAATTACTGGTGAAATTATGAAAGGTGCTCCCAAATTGAGTGTAGTTGGTGCTATCACAGATCATACAGCACATCATAGAGGTGCTTTGGCTGTTTATGCCCGTTTATTAGATAGAACTCCAATTATGCCATATGAAGGAATGTAAAAAATAAATTCCCTTTGAAAGGGAACTTATAGCTTTTCCTAACTAGTGTGAATACCAGAAAATTTATTGACCTATCATAGATTATGAACGATTTGTAAATTAATGTATTAACATTAGAACACTATAAAAAGAGGTGGTAGAATGAAAAAGTATTTAGTAATAGCTTTAATTTTATTATACTCAATTGCTTATGCACAAGAAAATTATAAGGGGAAAATATCGTTAATATTTAATGGAGAAAGTATTGAGCTGCCCATTACTGTTGTTTCTTTAAGAAAAGAAAATAAAGTACTTATAAGTATAAGAGCCGAAAATAATGACGAAAAAATTCAGCAATTATTCAGTTTGGAATGGGAGTTTAAGAAGCTTTCTACAGATGATAAAGATTTGAATATGTATGATGCTTTTTTACTAAATGTTGTGAACAATGGCGAGGGGAAAATAGACGAGCTTCGTTTTAAAATGAAGAATAATGCTGAAGATGGCGAGTTGTTTGTTCAAAAGGGAAATAGGACTTGGAATTTAACTTCCTTTGCGATGAAGTTTAATATTGAGAATGTTTCATTTGAAAATTCAGCCATCAGCATAAAAGGTAACCTGAGTTTGAAAGCACGTGATGCTAAAAGTGAAGATCCAATGAAATCAGTTAGCGAAATAGAAGATTGTAAATTTGAAATTGTAATTTAATCTAAATTATTTGTCTCAAAAATAAATGAAAACTTACAATGGGCGTGTCCCTGCATGCGGAGTATTTTGCGGCGGTTGCCCAACCTATACTCGTGAAAAGAATCCATGCCCTGGTGCAGAACTAAATATTAAGAGATGTGAAGGCTGCAAAACCTTTCATCTCTGTTGTTTAGAGAAGGGGATAACTCATTGTTTTGAATGCTCAGAATTTCCTTGTAAAAAGTTTAAATCATTTTCCAAAAGATGGTTAAAATACGGTCAGAATTTTATAGAAAATCAAAAAACTTTAAAAGAAATTGGCGAAGGAAAATTCCTCAGCTTTTATAACTGCAAAGTTATCACAGACTAAAATAGTTAGATAGCTGAATTACACAGCAAATACTACTTTACAATATTTAATACAATTACTAGTTTGAAAACTCCCCAACTATATATTGGTACAGCCGGCTGGTCTTATAAAGATTGGGTGCCAAATTTTTATCCGTGTGCTCAATCAAAAGAACTTAGCTGGCTTACATATTATTCGCGTTATTTTAATATGGTAGAGGTTAACTCAACTTACTACACATATTTGGCTCCGCAAATTGTTAACGGCTGGCTACGACAAACAGAAGAAAAGGAAGATTTCTTATTTACTATTAAGCTTCATAATGATTTTACCCATAAACGACAATATGGCGATGAACAAATTTTAGCAGTTCAGCAGAATCTTAATATCTTAAAAAGTGCTGAAAGATTTGGCGGGTTGCTAATTCAATTCCCTTATTCATTCGAGTGTAACGATCCGAATATAGAGTATTTGGGAAATTTAATCAGAAAATTTGATGGATATGAGAAATTTGTGGAAGTAAGACATAAATCGTGGAATAACAAGAATGCCAAGACAATTACATTTTGTACTATTGATCAGCCCCAAATTGGGGAGGCAATTGAGTTTAATCCAATAGTGGGGAATGATACCGCCTATATTCGTTTCCATGGAAGAAACGAAGATGCATGGAGAAAGTCTTTGGGGAATTTCGGCAAGAAACAAACTTATGATGAACAAAGTGCCAGGTATGAATATCTTTACACACCGGGAGAGTTAACAGAAATTGACCAAAAGTTAAGAGAGATTTATGATAAAGTTAAAAAGGTCTTTGTTGTAATGAATAATCATCCACACGGAGATGCAGTAGCAAATGCATTTGAGCTGCTTCATCTTTTACAAGATAGAGTAAAAATCAAAATGCCGCCTACAATTATTAAAGCATATCCTAGGTTAAAAGGTTTTACAATGAATTAGTTGTTCATTGATCTCAGCAATAAAACTATATAGTATCTTAATTAAACTCAATTGTTATAGTTTAATATTGAAATAGTGTGCAAAAAATATATATTTTAATATACTCTAAAATAGAGTAGTTAAATATTATATAATAACTAATTTGAGGAGTTTGGTATAATAAGAACCCAGAAGGGGTGAAATTGTTTTAATATTTGAGCAATCGTCTTGTACTGAACTCCGTAGGAGTGAAATATGTCTGGAACATTTTCACAAATTTATATTCAAGTTGTATTTGCAGTTAAAGGAAGGGCCAATCTTATCTCACAAAATTGGAAAGATGAATTACATAAATATATAGCCGGAATTATAAAGGGAAAAAATCAAAAACCAATTATTGTAAATGGTATGCCGGATCATATTCATGCATTCATCGGGTTAAAACCATCAATGGCAATTTCAGATCTTGTACGAGATGTTAAAAATAATTCAACCAATTTTATTAATGATAATAAATTTATAAAGGGAAGGTTTTCCTGGCAAGAAGGCTATGGTGTGTTTTCGTATTCTCATTCCCAAATAGATAACGTTTATAAGTATATCCTAAACCAAGAAAAACATCATGCAAGGAAATCATTTCGCGAAGAGTATTTTGAAATCCTAAAAAAACATGAAATTGATTATAATGAAAAATATTTGTTTGATTGGATAGAATGAGAATATGTCACCTCTTCGAGGTTTTTATGTAAAATAATTTTATTCTATAAAAATATCACCCCTTCGGGGTAACTAATAGAACTTATAAATAGTTCTCTAATGAAATATTAATCTGTACATTTAACAATGCACTTAAAATTAAGCGAAAATAATATATTGTAGTGTTTAGATAGTTTTGTAAATCATTCTTGAAGGTTAAAACTCGATGCTAGATTTTAACCCCGAAGGGGTGGAATAAGCTTAGAGTCTTTTTAATTTTGCTCTAAAGTGCTACTAATTGTTAATGTAAGCTCTATTTATACTGTATATGTTAAATCATGAAAAAAACTAAAATAGAATGGACAGAAGAAACCTGGAATCCTACAACAGGATGTACAAAGGTTAGTGCTGGTTGTAAATTTTGCTATGCAGAAACAATGGCAAATCGTTTAGAAGCAATGGGAACTCATGGTTATGAAAATGGATTTAAGTTTTTCTTTAATGCCAGGTAGACTTGATCAACCATTCAAAAAGAAAAAGCCTACAAAATATTTTGTTAATTCTATGAGCGATTTATTTCATGAAGAAATGCCAGAAGAGTTCTTGGACAAAATATTTGATGTAATTGAAAAAACACCTCAGCATATTTATCAAATCTTAACCAAACGTGATATCAGAATGGCTGAGTATTTCAAAAATAAAGCAGTACCTAAAAATGTTTGGTTGGGTGTTTCTTCAGAAAACAAGAAAGACGGTTTACCAAGAATTGATAGTTTGAGAAACATAAAAGCTACAGTTAAATTTCTTTCAATTGAACCATTATTAGAAGATTTAGGAAAAATAAATCTAAAAGGTATTCATTGGGTTATTGTCGGTGGAGAGAGCGGACACAAAGCCAGACCAATGAAAGAAGAATGGGCGGTTAATATTAGAGAACAATGTGAAAAGGCTAATGTCCCTTTCTTTTTCAAACAGTGGGGAACTTGGGGAGCAGATGAAATTAAAAGAAACAAAAAAGCCAATGGTAGAGAACTTCAAGGTAAAATCTGGGAAGCTTATCCTAAAGTAGCATAAAGTTATTCATTCACTTTCAGTTTTGAAAATAATATTAAATATCCTTTATAATTAGTCTAGTAAGGTATTAATAGCATAATATCAAAATAAATTATTGTGAATTAATAAATATCTAGGTAATTTAAAATTAATGCATGTAGGATAATTAATATTAGTACATGTATTCTAATAATTATTTGTATTTCAAAAATTAAATCAAATGGAGAGAAAATGAAAATTAGCAGAATGAATCCCTATGATGGTGACAGCAAAACTTCAGCTTTCTTTGATTTAGAGACTGAAGAAGGTATTATTATTAAAGGGTTTACCTTGGTTGATAGTACTAATGGACTTTTTGTTAGTCCACCAAGTGAAAAAGGAAAAGATGGTAAATATTACGACAAAATTTTACTGCCCAATGATAAGAAGAACGAATTAAATGATATTGCAGTATCCTATTACAAACAGCTTCAAACCGCATAACTGAATTGCACGCACTTTAGCCCAAGTATTCTTAATATTTGGGCTATAATGTTTTACTTCTCTTAAATGCCTAGAAAACTATTATATAAATAGGTTAAAATGTATGTCATCTCGAGCGGAGTCGAGAGATGTTAATACTATGATTTAATGAAAGATTATTGGGTTTATATATTGAAATGTTCTGATGGAAGTTATTATACCGGGCAAACTTCTAATCTAGAGAAACGTTTTTATGAACATAAATCAGGCATTTACAAAGGATATACCTATTTAAGGCGTCCCGTTATATTAGTTTATTCTCAAGGGTTTTCTGATGTCAAAGAAGTCATTGAAGCTGAACGAAAAATTAAATTATGGAGTAGAAAAAAAAGAACCTTTAATACAAGGGAATTTTAAATTACTACATGATTTATCTGTGTGTAAAAACAAAAGCCGTTATCAAAATAAATAGTTATATATTGTAAATCCTCCATGCTTCGACTCCGCTCAGCATGAATAGAATTCTTTAATAAAAATTGAATGCTTTATCTAAATTCAACTACTTTGATTTATTATCTTTATTTTTTCACTTTTCACTTTTCACTTTTCACTTTTCACTTTTCACTTTTTAACTTTTAATTTTAATCATGAATACAATATTTCATTTAGATCTTGATACTTTTTTCGTTTCTGTCGAAAGAATTCTTGATCCCTCATTAAACGGTAAACCGGTTATTGTTGGAGCAAATCCTGAATTCGGAAGGGGAGTTGTAGCAGCTTGTTCTTACGAGGCAAGGGCTTATGGTCTCCATTCAGCTATGCCAATTAAGCAAGCTTATAGACTTTGTCCTAATGGTGTTTACTTACATGGGAGTCATGGTGAGTATAGCCAATATTCAAAGGCAGTAAAACACATTTTAGAAAAGTATGCCCCACTTATTGAGCAAGCTTCCGTTGATGAATTTTACATGGATTTCAGTGGGACGAAAAATATTTACGGCTCAATGTTTATGCTTGCCTTAAAACTTCAAAAAGAAATTTTAGATAAACTTTTACTCCCTTGCTCAATTGGAATTGGCAGCAATAAAACTGTTGCTAAAATATGCTCCGATTATGCAAAACCTAGAGGTGTTACATACGTAATTCCAGGAATGGAGAAAGAATTTCTTGCGCCGCTTCCTGTTGAAACAATACCTGGTGTGGGTAAAGTTACTTTGAAAGACCTTCATCTTAAAGGGATTTACAAAATTGGTGAACTAGCAAATATGTCAGAAGATTACCTAATTGCAGCATTTGGTAAATACGGTACAGCGCTTTGGAAAAAAGCAAACGGAGGAGGAAGTGAATATCTAAATCCTCCAACTGATAGAAAAAGTATTTCTAAAGAAAGAACTTATGGAAAGGATGAAAACAACAGAAGTGAAATTGAGAAAGTTCTTTTTAAATTAACCGGACAAGTTTGCCAATTACTGCGCGATAAAAACTGGCAGACTGCAACAGTTAGTATTAAGTTGCGATATTCGGATTTTGTGACTTTAACCCGTGCAAAAACTATAAAGCCAACGGATGATGACCAAACAGTTTTTGATACAGCAGTAAAACTTTTACATAAAGCTGATACACGTAGAGTAAGCATTAGATTGATAGGGGTTCATCTTACAAAATTCAATGAATTTTATGAGCAAGAAGAGATATTTCAGGATGAAGAGATAATAAGAAAAAAAATGTTTGGGGCAATTACAAAAATTCGTGATAAATTTGGGTATTCGTCAATTCAGTTTGGTGAGATTGCAACTAAAAAAAGAAATGTGGCGGCAAGTTTTTTTGGAATGAGATAATCTAAAAGCAGTTTAAATGTAGCCTCAGTTTTTAGCCTGAGGAAAAGTAAATTATGCAAATAGTAAAAATCTTAAAATACGTCGAGAAGAATACAAACTCTGCGTTTTTCTATACCCCAAATATTTATTCAGAAGGGAAGTCTTACTTTTTTAAAAAGCCATGTAAAGTCTTTTATGGAAAAACCAAAACACAAGTAGATGAAGTTTTATCTAAAGTTGACCAACTTTCTTTAGACCCTAATCTTATTGGGTTTGCAACCATTCCTTACGAAATTGGATATCATTTTCAGCCAAAGGAAATAAAGAATTCATATTTAGAAAAGTCAAAAGTTAGATTTTTATTTTATGAAAGAGAGAACGTAGAAATAATTTCTTCGGATAAACTTAATTTTGATGGTGTAAAAGAATTCTTCGGCTCTCACAAAAAGATTGCGGACTTTGAACTGGATATTACCAAAGATGAGTATGTGGAGAAAATCAACAAAATTAAAAAATATATTGCTGAAGGTGATACATACCAAATTAATTTTACTACAAAGGCAAAGTTTAAATACGATGGAGAATTGACGCAACTATTTCTTAATGGAATATTTAATCAATCTGCAAGTTATTCTGTCTTAATAAATAGTGAGGATAATTTTATCCTTTCCTTTTCACCGGAATTATTTTTTAAGACAGATTATAAAAATATTTTCAGTAAACCAATGAAGGGAACTTTAAAGAGAAAGGGTAATCCAGTTAAAGATGAAAAGCTTGCAGACTCACTTTTAATGGACGAGAAAAACTTAGCCGAAAATGTAATGATTGTTGATTTGATGAGGAATGATATTGGTAGAATTGCAGTAACAGATTCTGTGAAGGTGAAAAAATTATACGAAGTTGAAAAGTATGAAACACTTTATCAATTAACTTCTACAGTTGCTGGTGAGTTAAAAGAAAACAAACTAAGTGAAATTATTAAAAATTTATTTCCAAGTGGCTCAATAACTGGAGCGCCCAAAATTAGATCAATGCAAATTATTGCTGAGTTGGAAAAAGCTCCACGGAATTTGTACACGGGTTCTATTGGGTTAATTTCTAGTACCGAAGCAGTTTTTAATATTCCGATAAGAACAATCAACATAAATAAGCAAACAAAGATAGGCGAGCTTGGTTTGGGCAGCGGTATTGTTTGGGATAGTGATGCAGAAAGTGAGTATGAAGAAGTATTGTTAAAGGGAAAGTTTATAAGTTCTCCTCCTAAATACTTTGAACTGTTAGAGACAATTCTTTTGGAAGATGGAAAATATTTTCTTTTAGAAAATCATTTATCTAGACTAAAGAAAACAGCCGAATATTTTTTGTTCAAATATGATGAAGAGAAAATTAAGAGTGCCCTACAAAGTATGATTATTAAATGTGAGCAAGATAAAAAATATAAGATACGGCTTGTTATTGATAAATGGGGAAACCCTAAAATTGAAGTTGCCGAAATAAAGGATGCTGTTAAGAAAGCTAAAATTATTTTAAGTAAAGTTAAAAGATGTAATATGGGAAAATTTCTTTATCACAAGACTACTTTTAGACCTTGGGATGAAGAATTGAACAATGCTAAGCAAAATGGTTTTGATGAGGTTTTATTCATAGATGAAAATGAAGAATTACTAGAAGGCGCAACAACTAATTTGATAATTGAAAAAAACGGTAAACAGTTCACTCCGCCAATAGAATTGGGAATATTAAACGGATGTTACAGACAATATCTTCTTGATAATAATATGTGTGAAGAAAAGTTACTCAAAATCAATGACTTAGAAAGTGCAGATAAGATTATTCTGTGTAATTCAGTAAGAAAAGAAATAACAGTCTATCAAGTTTGTGATCATAATGGAACACTACTTTACTCTTCTTAGTGTAGCCTCAAGCTTTAGCTTGAGGAGATTGAAGGCAAAATAATATTTGCGCAGACTTAGACTGAAAAAGCTTCAGGTAATAGGATTAACAAACAAAAATTGTACTACACAAGCTAAAGCTTGCGGTTACATGTAAGTCCATTTTAATCTCCGTAAACTCCAATCCAATACTTCAACTAACCCTTCAATTCAATTATATGCTTTCATTCCACACACATTCAAACTATTCTTTGCTCAAGGGTACTATTACCATTGACGATCTGATTGGTTTTGCCAAATCTCAAGGAAGTTTATATGTATCTTTGACCGATACGAACGGAATGTATGGATTAATTCAATTTGCAAAAAAGGCAGAAGAAGCAGGGATTAAGCCAATTCTTGGAGCATATATTGATGATCCGAATGATAATTCCAAGTACGCTATTATTTTAGCAAAAAATAATTCAGGTTATTCCGAATTGTGTAAAATTATCACTTCAAGAAAGCTAAAAGAAGATTTTTTACTCTCTGAAGTTGTTAAGAATATTTCGGATAATTTATTTATCCTAACACCAAGCATTGTTTTATTGACCGAACTTTTGGAATTTCCCAAAGTTTTAAAAAATGTTTTTGCAGAACTAATCATCACGGATAAATGGAAATGCAAAACCAGGAAATTGTACAACTTTGCTAAAGAGAAAAAACTTCAGATAGTTGCCTCTCATCCTGCTTATTTCTTAAAACAAGAAGATTTTATTTTGCATAAAGCAGTTTCCGCTATTAGACTTAATTCAACTTTGGAAAACTTGACAGAAGATGATATTGTTGATGAAGAGTTTTACCTAAAAACTTCAGTGGAAATTAAAAATACTTGGAAAAAACTTCCCGAAGCTTTGTGGAATGTTGAATATATAGTGAAAAACTGCAATGTAGATTTACGGTTCAATAAGTATAAATTTCCGGTTTATTCAACTCCAAAGGATGAAAACTCTTTTTCCTTTTTATGGAAAACTTGTTTTATTGGGCTAGCCGAAAAATATAAACCAATAAATGAAAAAATTATTAAAAGACTAAATTATGAACTGGAGGTAATTGATGAACTCGGGTTCACAGATTATTTTTTAATTGTCTGGGATATAATAAAAGAGGCAAGAAAAAGAGGGATGATGACGATTGGAAGAGGCTCGGCCGCAAATAGTTTAGTTTCTTATTGTTTGGATTTTACTCAAGTTGATCCCATAAAACACAATTTGTACTTTGAGCGGTTTCTAAACCGAGGAAGAAAATCGCCACCGGATGTTGATTTGGATTTTTCCTGGAAGGAGAGAGATGAGATTGTAAAATATGTTTATGAAAAATATGGCTATAGTAATGTTGCTATGATTTCGACAACCGTAACTTTCCGTGCGCGCTCTGCTTTTAGAGAAACAGCAAAAATTTTTGGAGTATCAGAACAAGAAATATCAAAGTATAGTAAATTTATTCCCTGGACGAGTGCACATAATTTGGCTGTTTTAGCAGAGAAGTTTCCCGAATCAAAATCACTGGATTTTAAAGATGAACCGTGGAAATCAATTATTAAAATTGCTTCTTCACTCTCCGGATTTCCAAGACATTTGAGCATACATCCAAGCGGAATTGTAATTACTGAAAAACCCATAACTAACTATGTTGCCTTAGAATATGCTAAAAATAAGGGATTAGGTCTAATAATTACTCAACCAGATATGTACCCAATTGAGGACATGGGTTTAATTAAAATTGATTTGTTAAGTCAAAGGTCTCTAGGGGTTTTGAGAGATACATTGAATAGTATAAACAATGCAAGCGAAAATACGGAAAACCGAAAAGTGCTTAAAATTCATCATTTAAATGAAAAAAAAGAAGATTTGGGGGAAGAGAAGTAAAAGAAATTACAATAATGTAATTCTTAAAACTAAGATTGAGAAACAGCTTTTTCTAATAATTAAGAGAGAAATAATAAAAAACCCTTCGTTTTGTTGAAAAATGATAAAAAAAGCCAAAATATTAAAACTGGTACAATTTTAGCATAAAATTACACGATATCGTTTATAAGCTAAAATAATAATTGTAAGGGAAAAAATGGAAAGACAGAAAATAACAATAGACGGAAATGAAGCTGCAGCGTATGTAGCATATCATAATAGTGAAGTTATAGCTATTTACCCAATAACACCTTCTTCAGGTATGGGAGAACTATCTGATGAATGGGCTGCAAAAGGTACAAAAAATATTTGGGGAACAGTTCCTCATGTTTCTGAATTACAAAGTGAAGGCGGAGCTTCAGGAGCAGTTCACGGAGCACTTCAAAGTGGAGCTTTAACAACTACATTTACAGCTTCTCAAGGTTTATTATTAATGATTCCAAACATGTTCAAAATTGCTGGTGAATTAACATCAACAGTTTTTCATGTTTCTGCACGTTCAATTGCTGCCTCAGCATTATCAATTTTTGGCGACCATAGCGATGTTATGGCAGCAAGACAAACCGGTTGGGCTTTATTGGCTTCTAGCTCAAATCAAGAAGTAATGGATATGGCTGCAATATCACACCGAGCAACTTTGGAATCACGAATTCCATTTGTTCATTTCTTTGATGGTTTTAGAACTTCTCATGAAGTAAATAAGATAGAACAATTAAGTGTTGAAGATTTGAAAGCCATGATGGATGATCAATTAGTTAGAGAGCATAGAAAAAGAGCATTGACCCCGGATAACCCATTTATTCGAGGAACTGCACAAAACCCTGATGTTTATTTTCAAGGAAGAGAAGCGGTAAATAAATTTTATAACGCTTGCCCTGAAATAGTTCAAAACACAATGGATAAGTTTGCTGAATTAACAGGTCGCCAATATCATTTGTTTGATTATTTTGGTGCCCCTGATGCTAAACGAGTTATTATCCTTATGGGATCAGGTGGGGAAACTGCATTAGAAACTTTAGAATACATGACAACTAGAATGGAAGAGAAAGTTGGTGTGCTAAAGGTAAGATTATTTAGACCATTTGGTGTTGAACAATTTATAAACGCTCTTCCAGATACTGTAGAAAGAATAGCAGTTTTAGATAGAACAAAAGAACCAGGTGCAATTGGTGAACCACTTTATCAAGATGTAATAACTGCTCTATCAGAAAACATGGCTTCTGATAATCCTAAATTTAACAAAATGCCAAAAGTAGTTGGTGGCAGATATGGATTATCATCAAAAGAATTTACACCGGCAATGATAAAAGCAATTTTTGATGAAATAAAGAAGGATAAACCTAAAAATCATTTCACAATTGGAATAAATGATGACGTAACCCATACTAGTCTTGAGTATGATCCAAGTTTTATAACAGAAGGTAGTGATGTTGTAAGAGCAATGTTTTATGGACTAGGAGCTGATGGTACTGTAGGTGCAAATAAGAACACAATTAAAATTATTGGTGAAGAAACCAATAATTACGCACAAGGATATTTTGTTTATGATTCAAAAAAATCCGGTTCTACAACTATTTCTCACTTAAGATTTGGTAAGAAAGAAATTCGTTCAACCTATTTGATTCAGACAGCAAACTTTATTGGATGTCATCAATTTAATCTAATCGAAAATTTTGATGTATTAGAAAACATTGTTGATGGTGGTACTTTTTTATTAAATAGCCCTTATTCAAAAGAAGAAGTTTGGAATATTCTTCCAAAGAAAATGCAAGCTCAGCTTATTGATAAGAATCTAAATTTTTACGTAATTGATGCCTATACAGTTGCAAAAGATACTGGAATGGGAGCAAGAATTAATACAATTATGCAGACTTGCTTCTTTGCAATTTCTGGTGTACTTCCAAAAGATGAAGCGATCGAACAAATCAAAAATGCAATTAAGAAAACCTATGGTGGCAAAGGTGAGATAGTTGTTAAAAAGAATTTTGAAGCAGTCGATAGAACTTTAGAAAACTTATATAAAATTGATGTACCTAATGAAGTAACGAGCACAATTACAAGACCGCCGGTTGTTTCTGATAAAGCACCTGATTATGTAAAAAATACTTTGGCGTTAATGATGAAAGGGAAAGGAGACAGTGTTCCGGTTAGTCAAATGCCGCTCGATGGAACTTTCCCTTCAGCTACAACTCAATGGGAAAAAAGAAATATTGCCCTAATGGTGCCAGAGTGGGATACCGAAGTTTGTATCCAATGTAATAAATGTGCCATGGTTTGTCCTCATGCTACTATTAGAATTAAAGTATACGACAAAGAACTTACTAAAAATACACCAGAAACTTATAAATGGACAGAGGCTAAAGGAAAAGAATACGAAGGTCAAGCTTACACAATCCAAGTTGCAGTTGAAGATTGTACTGGCTGCGAAATTTGTGTTGAGGTTTGCCCTGCTAAGAATAAAAGAGAAACTGGTAAAAAAGCGATTAACATGGTTCCTCAAATTCCTTTAAGGGAACAAGAAAGAGTTAATTATGATTATTTCTTAAGTATCCCAGAATATGATAGAACTAAATTAAATATCGGTTCAATTAAAGGAAGTCAGTTGCTTCAACCATTATTTGAGTATTCTGGTGCATGCTCCGGTTGTGGGGAGACACCATATGTTAAATTGGTTTCTCAACTATTTGGAGATAGAACAATTATTGCAAATGCTACAGGTTGTTCCTCAATTTATGGCGGTAACTTACCAACCACTCCTTGGGCTAAGAATAATGAAGGTCGTGGTCCAGCTTGGTCAAACTCTTTATTTGAAGACAATGCTGAGTTTGGATTCGGTATGAGACTCTCTATTGACAAGCAAAAAGAATATGCGGAAGAACTTGTAAGAATATTAGAAAATGAAATTGGCTCTGAGTTAGCAAATGGAATACTAAATGCTGAGCAAAATAATGAAGCTGATATTTATGAACAAAGACAGAGAATTGCTGAACTTAAAGAAAAATTAGCATCAATGACCTCGAATGAAGCTCAAAATCTTTTAATTATCGCAGATTATCTGGTTAAGAAATCAGTTTGGATAATGGGTGGTGACGGTTGGGCATATGATATTGGATTTGGTGGTTTAGATCATGTAATTGCTCAAGGTAAAAACGTGAATATACTTGTTATGGATACAGAAGTTTATTCTAATACTGGTGGGCAAATGTCAAAAGCAACAGGATTAGGAGCGGTTGCTAAATTTGCTGCAGCTGGTCGTCCAAATCCAAAGAAAGATCTTGGAATGATGGCAATGGGTTACGGAAATGTTTACGTTGCACAAATAGCAATGGGAGCAAACGATACTCAAACTCTTAAAGCAATTTTAGAAGCCGAAGCTTATGATGGACCATCAGTAATAATTGCTTATAGTCATTGTATAGCTCACGGTTACGATATGGCTAAAGGTATGGAACATCAACAAATGGCAGTTGATAGTGGTCACTGGCCGTTATACAGATATAATCCAGAAAATGTTAAAGAAGGAAAGAATCCATTAAAATTAGATTCTAAAGCTCCAAAAATTAAATTGCAAGATTATATTTATACTGAAACCAGATATAAGATGTTACAGAAAATAGATCCTGAAAGATCAAAATATTTATTAGGTCTTGCCCAAGCAGAAGTCAATAAAAAATGGCACCAGTATGAACAACTTGCTGGAATGGATTTTTCTGGTTCAAAAGTAGAATAATAAATTATTGCCGCTGAGAAATTGGCGGTAAATTAAATATTAAATTAAAATTTTGGAGTAAAAATGGATTTATCAACAAAATATATGGGATTAAAATTAAAAAACCCTATAGTTCCGTCTGCATCACCATTATCTCAATCAGTTGATTCCGCAAAAGCTATGGAGGATGCCGGTGCTTCTGCCATAGTAGTTTATTCACTTTTTGAAGAACAAATTACACACGAATCTGGTGAATTGGATCATTATTTATCTTATGGTTCTGAAAGTTTCTCAGAGGCGACTTCATATTATCCTGAGCAAGAAGATTATAATATGGGACCTTATGAGTATCTAGATCATATTGCGAATTTGAAAAAAGCAACAGACATCCCAATAATTGGAAGTTTAAATGGTGTTAGTAGCGGTGGTTGGGTTAAGTATGCAAAAAATATTGAGCAAGCGGGTGCAGATGCTCTCGAACTAAATGTTTATTATATACCTACAAATGTGAATCTTTCCGGTACCGAAATTGAGAACATGTATGTTGATACCTTGAAAGCAGTAAAAGAACAAATTAAAATTCCAGTTGCTATTAAATTAAGTCCATTTTTTACTTCAATGAGTAATATGGCTAGAAAGCTGGATAATGCTGGTGCAGATGGACTTGTAATGTTTAATAGGTTTTATCAGCCTGATTTCGATTTAGACAAATTAGAAGTTGTACCTAACTTAGTTTTAAGCACAAATTGGGAAATGAGACTTCCACTTAGATGGATTGCTATTCTTTATAGTCATCTAAAAGCTAGCATGGCTGCAACAAGTGGAATTCATAACTACCAAGATGTATTAAAGGTTATGATGGCTGGCGGCGATGTTGCAATGGTTTGTTCAGAATTATTGATGAATGGAGTTGGACGAATTTCTGAAATGTTAGCCCAGTTAGAAAATTGGATGGAAGAAAATGAATATGAATCGATTGATATGATGAAGGGAAGTATGAGCCAAAAAGCTGTAAGTGAACCAGCCGCTTTTGAAAGAGCAAACTATATGAAAGCTCTTCAATCCTATAAAACTCACTTAATATAAAATTAATGAAGTAACGTTTAGAAGAAAGCCGCTAGTTTTAGCGGCTTTTTATTTTTATAAATTATTTTTATACAATTTTTACATCCCTCCAAGTTTTGGAAGTACAGCAGAAGCAAAACTTAAAACAAAAAAGAATCCGCACATATCTGTTACAGTTGTTAGCAACGGACTAGAAACAAGCGCAGGATCCAATTTGAATCTTTTTAATATAAGGGGTAACATGCCGCCAAGTGTGACTGACACAATAGTATTTGCTGCCAATGCACCTCCAACAACTAGTCCAAGATATGGATTTGCTTTCCAGAAATATGCAACTCCTCCCAAAAGTACACCCAAAACAATTCCATTAATAATTCCAATCTTAAATTCTTTTGCTAATACCCAAAGTAATTCACCTGGTCGCACCAAGCCGAGTGAAAGCTCACGCATAGAAACTGCAACTGCCTGGTTGCCAGAACATCCGCTCATATCACTAACCATTGGTAAGAAAAATTGCTAATGTAATAGCAGCAGCTAAAGTATCTTGGTAAAGAGCAATAACACTAGCAGCTATAATATTTAGAACAATATTTAAGCTTAGCCAAGATAGACGTCGTCCGGAACGAGATAGTAATGGCATAGTCCGAAACTCCTCACCACCGATAATTCCACTTAGTCGGAGAAAAGATTTGGTTTTTCTTTTGCTTGCTGCTTCTTCAATTGAATTTGGTAGCACAACCCCAAGCAATCTATGATCTTGATCAACAACAGGAACACCAAAAAGATGCCGCTCTTCAAAAAAATCTTGCAGTTCTTTAAGTGATGCCTTATCAGAAACATATAGAGGTTTGGCAATCATTACTTCTGTTAATAATGTCTTGGGGGAAGGGAATAGAAGATCGTGCATTCTAAGGACACCAACAAGTTTTTCACTGTGATCAACGACATAAAAATATAATACATGATAGTCAGCATATTCAGCTCTTTTCGCTTTCATATCATCTAAAACATCCTGAATTGTATTATCGGTTTTATATGCCAAAAACTCAGAAATCATTAAACCGCCAGCGCAATCACCATCATATTGCAACATCATTCTTGCTTCTATTGCATCTTGCTTATCCATCTTAGCTAAAATTGCTTGACTAACGGTTTCATCCATCTCAGCTAAAACGTCAACGGCATGGTCACTATTTAACTCCTCCATAATTGCAGCAGCTTGTTCTGACGGCATATCTTCCACAAGGTCAGCTGCTTGTTCATCTGGAATATCTTCAATTACATCAGCTGCATCTTCTGGACTGAGTAAGCTAAATAATCTGAGCTGTTCTTTTTCAGAAATTCTGGAAATTGTCCTCGCAGTTTCAGAAGGGCTAAGAGTCTCAATAAAATTATTCAATTCTATTGGGTCACCCTTAGAAATCATTTCACTTAAAATATCCCATGGAGAAATTAATTCACTCATAAAAATCCTCTTTTATAATCAATATCCTTTTAAGATATTAAAAAATTCATTTAGAATGATAGCTAGTTTGTATTAGAGTCTGTAAGAATTTAAGAGTAATTGTACGTTTAAATACAATTATTCCCAAATTGGATACAAAATAAAGAATTAGATTAGAAACAAACAATAAGATTTTAATTTATATTTTTACTTAGTTTTAATCTTGTTAAGGTTTTTAAATAAATACTTAGTTATATTTATAAAAAATTAGAAATCTGAATTATTAAAATCAAAAGGACAAATAAATGAAAAAAATAGGAATTCTTTTTGGCCAAGAAAATACATTTCCACAGGCATTTGTAGATAGAGTTAATTCTAAAAAAGTAAAAGGAATAAAGGCCGAACTTGCACAAGTAAATGTTGTTGAGCAAGGTAAATCAACACAATATGATGTTCTAATTGATCGAATCTCGCAGGACATTCCATTTTATAGGGCATATCTAAAAAATGCTGCACTTACTGGAACTGCAGTAATAAATAATCCATTTTGGTGGAGTGCTGACGATAAATTTTTTAATAATGCAATTGCCACAAAAATTGGTGTTGCTGTGCCAAAAACGGTTATATTGCCTTCAAACCAACATCCACCCGATACAAATGCGAACTCAATGCGAAACCTTGAGTATCCTTTGGATTGGGAATACATTTTTAATTACGTAGGTTTTCCCGCGTTCTTTAAACCCTTTGCCGGAGGTGGATGGAAAAACGTATATAATCCTCAGGATAAAAAAGAATTTTTTAGAGATTACCATGAAACAGGAACACTTGTAATGCTGCTTCAAGAGGCAATAGATTTTACAGAGTATTTTAGGTGCTATTGTTTAGATAGGCAAGATGTTCGCATTATGCAATATGATCCGAAACAACCACATCATTTAAGGTATGTAAAAGATCCAAAACCAATTGAAGCAAAATTATTAAAAAAAATTGAAGAAGATGTTCTTAAAATAAATAACGCTCTTGGATATGATTTTAATACTGTGGAATTTGCAATTAGAGACGGAATTCCATATGCCATTGATTTTGGAAACCCAGCACCCGATGCTGATATAAATTCTGTGGGAGAGGAAAACTTTGAATGGGTTGTAGAAGCAGCCGCTAATATGGCAATTAGAAAAGCAAAAACACACAAAAAAGATAGTAACAATTTAACATGGGGCGATTTTGTATCATCGTTCACCATTGGCGAAAAATTGAAATCAAACAAGACTAAAAAAAAGTGAGACCCTATGCCGAGCGATAGAATATTTACCATGGGAATTGAAGAAGAATTCCAAATAGTTGATCCGGAAACAAGAGAACTTAGATCAAGGGTTGAGCAAATATTAAAGGGTGGTACAATTCACCTTAGAGAAAAACTAAAAGCCGAAATGCATCAATCTGTGGTTGAGACCGGTTCTAAAATTTGTAATAATATAAAAGAAGCCAAAGTAGAAGTTATACATTTAAGATCTCAATTGGCTGAGTTGGCTGAAAAAGAAGGATTAAAAATTGCAGCCTCTGGGACACATCCAATTTCAAAATGGGAAGACCAAGAAATTACAAATCACCCAAGATACGAGGGTGTTGTGCAGGATATGCAGCAAGTAGCCAGAGCAAATTTAATTTTTGGTCTGCATGTTCATATTGGAATAGATGATAAAGAATTGGCAATTCACATAATGAATGCTGCAAGGTATTTTCTTCCGCACATGTTTGCTTTATCTACTAACTCACCTTTCTGGAAGGGAAGAAATACTGGTTTTAAATCATACAGAGCAAAAATATTTGATAGATTTCCAAGAACTGGAATACCTGATTATTTTTCTTCACATGGTGATTTTCAATCGTATGTAAATACATTAGTTAAAACTAGCTGTATTGAAGATGCGAGTAAAATATGGTGGGATATAAGACCACATCCAAAATATCCAACCCTAGAATTCAGAATTTGTGATTTACCAATGACAGCTGAAGAAACAGTAGCTCTTGCTGCATTATGTCAGGCAATAGTTGCAAAACTTTATAAACTTATTAGTCAGAATTTGGGATTTAGGCTTTACAGAAGACTATATATAAATGAGAATAAGTGGCGGGCAAGCAGATACGGAATTGGTGGTAAGTTAATAGATTTTGGAAAGCAAGTAGAAGTAGATACACATGTTCTAATTGAAGAGCTACTTAATTTTGTTGATGATGTTGTAGACGAGTTAGATTCGCGGGAAGAAATTTCTTTTATAAGAGAAATTCTAAAAAACGGTACTGGGGCTGATAAACAAATTGCAGTTTGGGAGAAAACAAATAGTTTAAACTCTGTGGTAGATTATGTCATATCTCAAACTTATAAAGGATTAAGTTATTAGGAATTATGAATAAAGAAATTAGAAAAGAATACAATTCTCTTTTTAAAGAAAGTGATTATCAAAATTTTGTAAAGGATATAAACCAATCAACTGGTAGCAGATTAGATTTTAGGATATCTGAAACGCCACTTTTTTTGGACAATGCTTTTACGAATGAATTAATTAAAGCAGGAGAGGAAATTCTCGGCCAAATTCAAACTAAAGAATTTTTGGATAAGTCTCACGCTGCTATACCTCCAAATTTGTCTGTTCCAAACGAAGATGCACACCCAATATTTTTGCAAATCGATTTTGGGATAACACAAAATGAAACAGGGGAAATTATTCCCCAATTAATCGAGTTACAGGGATTCCCATCTCTTTATGCGTACCAGGCATTTTTAGATGAGAAATTAAGAAATCATTTTTATATCCCGGAAAATTATGCAACTTATTACAATGGCTACAATTCCATAAGTTATAAAGAGCTTTTAACCAAGACCTTAATAGGAACTTCAGATCCTGAAAATGTCGTACTACTGGAAATTGAGCCTGAAAAACAAAAAACAAGAATTGACTTTTATCTAACCGAACAATACTCTAAAGTCAAAACTGTTTGCTTGACAAAAATTATAAAAAGAGGTAAAAAATTATTTTATAAAAATGATGGTCTTGAGATTCCAATAGAGAGAATTTACAACAGAGTTATTTTTGATGAACTCTTTAAGAAGAATTTGGACTATGGGTTTAATTTTAAAGATGAATTAGACATTGAATGGGTAGGACATCCAAATTGGTTTTATAGAATTAGTAAATTCAGCCTTCCAGAAATTAAGAGCAAATTCAATCCAGAGTGTTATTATTTATCTAACTTAAATGAATATCCCGAAGATTTAGAGAATTATGTTTTAAAACCACTTTTTTCATTTGCTGGTTCTGGTGTGGTAATTGATGTTACCAAAGAGTTATTGAATTCTATAAGAGATAAAGAAAATTATATTCTGCAGAGAAAAGTTGATTATTTACCATTAATTGAAACTCCTGAGGGGAAGGCTAAAGCAGAAATTAGAATGATGTACATCTGGAATGAAAAACCAGTTTTGGTTAATAATTTGCTACGAACTAGTAAAGGTAAAATGATGGGAGTTGATTTCAATAAAAACCAAACATGGATTGGGTCCAATACAATTTATCATCCTCAATTTTAGAACTAATAACCTTAATAGAATAAGAGATTAAGTAGTATTATGTCAATCATTTTTTACTAAATAAATAAATTATTAAAGAATCTTCTTGACAATAATCTAATTTAAATGTTGATTTAAACCGATTTTATTTCTCTGCTCCTGGAGAGTAAAAATTTAATTCAACCACTTCAGATAAAATCCACTCATACTCTCCCGAAGCAGACTGCTGTAAATAATTCTAATTTATCAGTGGGAGGTTTTATGAAACTTTCTAACATCTGTTTTCTATTCTCTATTTTAATTTCACAATCAATTTATTCTCAATCACTATCTCAAACAAATAACCTAGATAATCTCGATTATGACGAGATTATAAAAGGAATGAATCACACACCAAATTCTCTTGGACTTTTAGAGCAATCAGTTGTTCTTAATGAATTTCTAAATGTAGAAGCAATAAATCAAAAGTGGGATGGTGTACAATGGCAAAATAACTTTAAGAATACTTATTCGTATGATGAAAATAATATATCTATTGGATATTTAAACCAAAAAATGATAAATGATGAGTGGGTGAATTCTTATAAGGCTACTTATATCTATGACGGTAGCAATAATATGACTGAATATGATTATGCAAGATGGGATGGAGCTGATTTCATTAATGAAATTAGGTGGATCAATTCCTATGATGAGAGTAATAATAGAATTGAATATTTATACCAAACATGGAACAATAGTAAGTGGACAAATAATTGGCAGCATACTTATGCCTACGATGTAAATAGTAATAAGATTGAAGATTTATATAAAATCTGGAATGTTAGTGAATGGGAAATTAAATTGAAAGAGACTTATTCCTATGATGGTGATAACAAAATGCTCGAACGATTATATCAAGATTGGAATGGAGTTGAATGGATAAATAGTTGGAAGCACACCTTTAAATATGAAAATAATAATAAAATGGAATATTTATTACAATCATGGAACAATGTAGATTTTGTAAATAGTAATAGGTCAACTTACAGATATGATGGAAATAATAATATGACAGGAGATTTATGGCAAAGCTGGGATGGTGTTGGTTGGCTGGATGAAGGTCTTGAGTCCTATGTTTATGACGATAACAATAATTTAATTGAGGACATGTATCAGACTTGGGATGGTGGAAATTGGATTGGGGTCAATAAAATTACTAACCAATATGATGTGAATAATAATAGAATTGAGTATTTAAAACAAAAATGGGATGGTTCTAGTTGGGTAAATGATATGAAAATCATATATAGTTATGAGCCTATAACGGGAGTTGAAACTACTGAAGCAGATAACTTAACTTATAATCTTACTCAGAATTACCCTAATCCATTTAACCCAAGTACTAAAATAAAGTATGAGATTCCAGAATCAGTCATTGCGAGCGAAACGTGGCAATCTAATGTAACACTAAGAGTATTTGATATACTAGGTAGAGAAGTAGCAGCCTTGATAAACGAACAACAGAAACCCGGGAGTTTATGAAATTGAGTGGAATGCTTCAGATTATCCGAGTGGAGTATATTATTACAAACTTAAGAACTGGTAATTATGTAAAAGTGAAGAAGATGTTATTGATTAAGTAAATTCTTATAAAAGATCGTTGGGGGTGGTATGAAGCATTTATTTAAGCAAAAAAAGACATATTTATTTCTGATACTTGGAATAGTAGCTTTGGTAATTGCAATAATAATTGGAATTGATGATAATCCACCCGGAATTATTTTGAGTTTTATATCAAGTGTTTTGTTTGTTCTTGCCTTTGCACATAATTTTAAATCCCCAAAATCTTATATAATACTGTTGCTTGGTTCAATAATTGGATTTGTAATTTTAATAATATTGCACAATATTTTTGAGTCATTTGGGGAAGGCACGTTTCTTAGGCAATTTGGAGTATTCTTTTTTCTAGGAGCTCTTTTTCTATGTCCTGCTGGTATAATTGTCGGTGTAATTGGAAGTTTAATGAATTACTATAAAAAATAATTACTATTAAAATGGGTAATAAATGAAAAATGAGATTTCAAAAATTACTTTCTCAATATTTATCTGTGCAATATTATTAACAAATTGCTTTGCAAAAGAGGAATCTTTGCGTACAACCTTAGAAAACACTTGGACTCAATACATAAAAGCAAGCCAATCCGGAGAGGAATCTGAGCTTGCAAAGTCAATGTCATCTTTCAGACTGGCTACAATGAAGAATAATTTAGCAAGTGCAAATCGTTCTCTCACACGTGAAATTATTAAGAGTATTGCTCAACATGCCCCAAATGTAAATTCTGCAGAATTCGTTGAATTAATTGAAAAAGGCCCAACTGCTGGTTTGGTTTATAAAACAAATACTGAAGAGAAAGGTGCAGATGGGGAAGAACGAGTGAATTTTATTTTTATCAAATTTGTTAGGGAAGGATCAGTGTGGAAGATTGATGGGGGAATGGAAATAGGCAGTCCAAAATTTAAAGAAGATGGTGCAAAATCAGTATTTGATCCAAATTCACTTCCTCCAACATTTGAGATTGATGGAATAATTTTAAGTACACCAGACCTGATTAAAATTCCAGATGTAGCTGGAACGATAGATATATTTAGTTCTGGTTATGATATTATGGTACGTATAAATGGAACTGATGAAGCAGAAGCCAAAAATAGCAGTTTCTCTGGACTAATTAAAGGCGGACTTAAGAAAGGGAATAACAGAATCTTCATTTCCGTCGTTGAATTAGGACAAGATCCTTCTTTTAAGCCCACTGTTACTATTAAAAGAATTCTTGAAGATAATTCTAGTGAGGTAGTTTTCAAGTTTGAACCACAAAAAGATATTGTAGGCAAACATGAATTTAATTTTTCAATAAAGTAAAAAGAAAATTGGTCACGTAGTATTTTTACATTCTAGCAACATTAATAATAAAAAACCTCCGAGGTTTTTTAAAACTCGGAGGTTTAATTTACATTACCGGCTAATCATTATTTAATCAATCCTGAAGGAACTCCTTGGGGAAAAACCTTTTGAATTTCAGCTTTAATCTGTTCAACTCTATTTGAGGGATTAGGATGAGTGCTAAAAAATTCTGGTTGTTGTGCGCCACCAGATGCTTCTGCTAATATTTTCATTACACCAATTAATGCTGTTGGGTCATATCCATTTCTGGCCATAAAATCCACACCAATTTTATCTGATTCCAACTCATCATCCCTTCCATACTTCATATTTACCAATTGACCAATATAAGCAGCAGCCTGAGATGAAGAACTGGATGGATCACTCGCAACCAATATCCCTTGCAAAATACCCTGAGTTAAATTTGACTTTGCCATTTGCTGTGCTGAATGTCGAGCTACTACATGACCGATCTCATGACCAATTACTCCGGCTAACTGTGCCTCGGTTTCCAATTTTGCAAATAATGCCGCTGTAATAAAAATTTGTCCTCCTGGTAATGCAAAAGCGTTAATTGTTTGTCTATCATTTAGTAAATGAAAATCAAATTGATATTCAGTTTCAGCGGCTTTACTTCCCCTGACTAATTTTAGCCCTATTCGGTCTACTAAGTCCTGGTATTGCTGGTTTGGGTAATGTCCGCCATATTGCTGGATCAATTTTGGAGCAGCTTGCAATCCAAGTGCAATTTCTTGTCGTGGAGTAATGCTAATGTATTGTTCTTCACCAGTAACAGGGTTATATTCCTTTGACC
The DNA here is from genome assembly GCA_963704835.1 of uncultured Ignavibacteriales bacterium. Taxonomy (GTDB): domain Bacteria; phylum Bacteroidota; class Ignavibacteria; order Ignavibacteriales; family Melioribacteraceae. Next base: position 100,585 of record CAVPHW010000020.1, read on the forward strand.
CCATATAGGATATTAGTGAAAAACCAATAAATACAAGTGCTATTATTAGTCTTGCTTTGCCAAAACTTCTACTATTTCCAGTTCCACCAATCATTTAATTCTCCAACAAATTTTATTCTAATGCTTCAAATTTTTCAACTTCCAATAACTCATATATTCCACCGGCTAATGCTCCAAATAATAAGTGAGTTAGGACAAACGGCCAACTACTTAATGCAAAGAACCACGGGAATAAATAACTTAATGAGTAAAAATTTATTAAATAAATAGCCAATCCAAATACAGCTCCACCAATAATTCCTACTAGCAACCCAAAACGATGTAAGACAAAAGCAATTAAAAGTGTGAAAATTAAAGAAAGTACTAAATTTGTACATATGGAAATCAATAGAGCAGATAAATCATAAGTGGCAGGTGGGGCAAGAATTGCTTCACCCAAAAAAATGGAAGCAAAAAATCTTACTATAACCCACATATTTCCACCAAGCAAAAAAGGTACAAGAAAAATGTTTAAGATATAAAATACAGTTCCAGCAATTAAGCCTGCCCAAATTGCTGATCTCCAATCCATAATTTGCTTCATTCTTGTAGACACTTTACTCATAGTTTAACCCCACCAAGTATTTTATATAAACATAAAATACAAAATTTATAAATTCAAAAAAATTATTGTTTAAAAAAGAAAAAGGGAAGTAAAATACTTCCCTTTGTACCGGAGGCCGGACTCGAACCGGCACCTGGTTGCCCAGACTAGATTTTGAGTCTAGCGCGTCTACCAATTTCGCCACTTCGGCTTGAAACAGATCGTAAATTTAATAAAGTTGAACTCCCCAATCAAATTTAATTAATAATAAAAATTTATAAAAAGAGATTGTATTTCTGGTTCTTAATTATTTATATTTAATTAGACATTAACCTCTTAATAACAAATTGAGAAATATTATGTATGCAAGAGTCACAACATTTCATTTAAAAGTAAAATCAGTAGAAGAAGCTTCAAAAATATATGAAGAAAGCATTATCCCAGCTGCGCAAAAACAACCCGGTTTTATTAGAGCTTTTTTTCTTGCAAATAGAAATGCAGGTAAATTTGTGTCAATAACAATTTGGGATAATATTGAAAGCGCTCTTGCAAACCAAAAGAGTGGATATTTTCAAGCGCAAATAGATAAGTTAGAGGAATACTCTGTTGTAAAACCAGATGTTGAAGGTTTTAGTGTCGGAGCAATGTCTTCGTAGACATTAAGTTAAGATATTATAATTAAACAACTTAAATTTTCTCTAGTAGCAAACTACTATTGCTAAATAGTATAATTTATTTAGTTGAAATCTTTGCCCATGAATCTCTTAGTGTAACAGTTCGGTTAAAAACTAGTTTTTCCGGTAATGAGTCTTTATCTAAGCAAAAATAGCCATTTCTTTCGAACTGATAATTTATACCTAACTCTGAGGAATTCAAACTGGGCTCTAACTTACAATTATCCAAAATTGTTAGAGAGTCTTTGTTTATAAACTCAGTGAAATCCTTTTCTTTATCTCCATCTGGATTTTCCACATAGAATAATCGATCGTATAATCTAACTTCTGCGTTTATTGCTTGAGCCGCTGAAACCCAGTGAATTGTTCCTTTTACTTTTTTTGTACTAGTTCCTATTCCGCTTTTTGTTTCAGGATCAAAAGTACAGTGCAGCTCAATTACTTTTCCAGTTTCATCCTTAATAACGTTTTCACACTTAATTATGTATGCATATCTTAGTCTAACCTCATTTCCGGGAGACAACCTGTGAAATTTTTTCTCAGGTATTTCTTGAAAATCTTCCCGTTCTATAAATAATTCTCTGGAAAACGGGAGTAATCTTGTTCCTTTACTTTCGTCTTTGGGATTATTAACTGCTTCTAATGCTTCTACTAAATTATCATCATAATTTGTAAGCACTACTTTTATCGGATTAAGCACTGCCATTACTCTAGGCGCAGTTTCGTTTAAATCTTCTCTAATACAATATTCTAAAAATGCTAAGTCTGTAACATTATTACGTTTAGCAACACCTACACGTTCTGCAAAATTTCTGATTGCATTAGGAGTATAACCTCTTCTTCGAAAAGCAGAAATAGTTGGCATTCTAGGATCATCCCAACCGTTAACATATTTTTCTTCAACTAATCTTAAGAGTTTTCTTTTACTCATTATTGTATAGTTAAGATTTAGACGGGCAAATTCAATTTGCTGTGGATGATGGATTCCAAGCTGCTGAATAAACCAATCGTAGAGAGGTCTATTATTTTCAAATTCTAAAGTGCAAACTGAGTGGGTTATGCCTTCAATGGAATCAGACTGTCCATGAGCCCAGTCGTACATTGGGTAAATACACCAGTTATTACCAGTGCGGTGATGATGAGCATGTCTAATTCTATACATAATTGGGTCGCGTAAGTTCATGTTTGGTGAACCCATATCGATCTTTGCCCGAAGAACATGCTCGCCATCTTTGAATTCTCCACTTTTCATTCTTGCAAACAAATCTAAGTTTTCTTCTTTAGTTCGATCTCTAAATCGGCTAAACTTTCCAGGTTCTGTTGGAGTTCCTCTTTCTTCTTTTATTGTCTCAAATGATGAAGAATCAACATAAGCTACCCCTTTATTTATTAATTGTTTTGCATATTCATAGAGCTGTTCAAAATAATCAGAGGCATACCGCTCAGTTCCTTCCCATGTAAATCCCAACCACTTAATATCTTCTTTAATTGAATCAACATACTCAACATCTTCCTTGGTAGGATTAGTGTCATCAAACCTTAAATTGGTTTTCCCACTATATTCTTTCCCCAGTCCAAAATTTAAACAAATTGATTTTGCATGACCAATATGTAAATATCCATTTGGTTCCGGTGGAAAACGAGTATACACTTTTCCATTGTTTTTATTATCAGCAATATCTTTATCAATTATTTCTTGAATAAAATTGCGATGTATTTTTTCTTCATTTTCCATTCTAGTATTCCGTGAGTAATTTTTTCTAACTTTTTAAATATTTGTTAAACAAGTTTTGGAATTTTTTCCACTGCGATTTCAATTCTATTAATTACTTCATCTTTTCCAACAATGCTTAATAATTCATAAACACCGGGTCCAATACCAACACCAGAAACCGCAAGTCTGATTGGATGAATTAATTTGCCCATTCCAACTTCATTTTTTTCAGCGACTAAGTGAAGTGCTTTTTCAAACTCTTCTTTTGTGGAACTTGTCATTTTAGCAAACTCTTCCTTAACTTCTAACAACAGTTTCGCCGAATCATCTTTCCACCTTTTCGTTACAATAGATTCATCATATACAGTTGGAGTTTCATAAAAATAGCTGCAATTTTCTATGAGATCTTTTATAAAAACAATTCGCTCTTTCATTGCATCAATTATAGTTAGAAGAAAATCATCAGTATATTCCTTCATTTTATACTTGGAGTTTTTCAATTCACTTTTAAAAAGTTCTAATAAATCAGACGCACTTTTATTTCTAATGTGAATTCCATTTAGCCAATTTAGTTTTTCTACATCAAAAACTGCTCCTGCCTTGTTTACTCTTTCAAGTGAGAATTTCTCTACCATTTCATCAATAAGATATAATTCTTTATCATCTCCAAAATTCCAACCTAGCAAGGCAACAAAATTAATTAAGGCTTCTTTTAAGTAACCTTTCTCCCTATAATCTTCCACAGCAACATCACCTTGCCTTTTGCTTAATTTGCTTTTGTCTGCATTTAGCAAAAGAGGGAGGTGAGCGAATTTTGGTACTTCCCAATCAAAATGATTGATAAAGTAAAATATGTTTTGGAGTTGATGAAAGCCATTCTTCACCTCTTATAACATGAGAAATTTGCATAAGGCGATCATCAACAACATTTGCCAAATGATACGTCGGATAACCATCACTTTTTAACAATACTTGATCATCAATCGTATCAGAATTGAATTCAACAATTCCACGAACAATATCTGTGAACTTAACTATTTGATTTGGTTCAACATTCAACCTAACTACTTTTGGAATTCCACTCGCAATATTTTCTTGAATTTCACTCTGGGATAAATGAAGACAGCGTTTATCGTACTTTGCTTGCGGTAATTTTTGTTTTTGCTGTTCTTCGCGAAGCTCAGTTAACCTTTCTGTTGTGCAAAAACAATAGTATGCTTTTTTAGAATCAAGTAGTTTTTGAACGTGTTCTGAATAAATTGCCAATCTTTGTGATTGGAAATAAGGACCAAACTGACCATCTTTGGTTGGGCCTTCATCAAATTCTAATCCTACCCATTTAAGTGAATCAATTAGTTTTTCAACAGCTCCTTCAACATAACGCGACTGATCGGTGTCCTCAATTCTAAGTATAAACTTACCATTATTATTTTTAGCGAAAAGGTAATTATATAATGCAGTTCTTAATCCACCGACATGTAAATACCCAGTTGGGCTAGGAGCAAATCTAACTCTTACTTCTTTATTCATAATTTACCAATAGTGAAAAAATTAAGTTGGAAATATAGGGATTTTTTAAACGAAAGACGAAAAATGTAGGAATGCAGAATAATAAAAAACATTAGAAATGAATTTTACAGCGGAGAAAATAAAAAAGTGCGTTACAGAGATCTCTAATTATTAATTTTCTATTTTTACCTGGGCGTAGTATTTAACCTTCTCAATAAACTCTTTGCTATCAATTGGTTTTGGAATATAATCTGTCGCTCCAGCTTCTAGGCATTTTTCTCTATCACCTTTCATAGCAAAAGCAGTTAAGGCAATAATTGGAGTATCATGATATCCATCTAGCTCTCTAATTTTCCCGGTAGCCTCAAAACCATTCATAACCGGCATTTGCATATCCATAAGAATCAAATCAATTTTTTCTTTTTTACAAATGTTTAGAGCATCTTCACCGTTTTCTACTACAATCACATTTTCAAAGCCGCTCTTTTTCAAAAGTCTGGTTACTATAATTTGCGAGTGTTTATAATCTTCTGCCATCAATATAGTTGGTGAATCACTCTTTTCTTTAATTTGATCAATCGGTTTTGTTTCTTCGTAAGATTTTATCATAGCGCTAATTGTGTTTTCCAATTCATTAAAACTTGTACTTTTTTTATCTAGTAGATCAACAAATAAACCATCAATTTTTTGTAAATCTTCCTGGTAATCTTCCTTCCCTGTATAAATAATAATTGGAAGCTTTTCAAATGTATTATCGGATTTTATTTGCTTTATTAAATCAAAACCATTCATTTTTGGCATATCTAAATCAATTATTGCTAAATCAAGGTCTTTTCCTTTGATTAAATCGTGGACCAATTCGGGTCTATATTCAGCAATTACATTAAATCCAGCTGTTTGAACAGCTTGTTTTACCAGGCTTAATGTTGGTTGATCGTCATCTACGCACAATACTGTTGAGTTTCTCCTAAGCTTATAACTTGTCAAGATTTCTATAAGATTGTTATAATTAATCGGTTTTACTAAATATTCAACGGAGCCCATCATGTAAATTTTTTCTTTTTCGGCTTCTAAGGAAAAAACAATTACCGGAGTATTCCTTGTTGATTTTGTATTTTTAATTTTCTGAAGAAGTTCTAAGCTATTATCATTTTCTTGTTCTATGTTTAATATTACTGCCACATATTTATTAGTTTGCAATACTTTTAAAGCCCGTTCGCCAGAGTTTACAATTTCAGTTTGATAGTGCCATTTTGAAAGGTAACTATTTAAAAGCGTTGATGAAGCAGAGTCACTTTCAATAACTAAAATTTTATCTAAATTAGATTTTTCTGCCATTAGATTTAAATTTTCTAGTTCCTTAATTGCAGTACTCTTAATAGGAAGCGAAATATTTATATGAAGATCATTTTCGAGATTGGATAATTTGAATGTTCCACCTAAAAGTGAAATTCCTTTTTGTAACACATTAATTGAAATACCACTTGCTGTTTTTAAAAATTCTCTCACGCCAAATGGATCTAAGATTGAATCAAAATTATTATTATTAATTTTAGTTTTTTTGCTAACAATACTTATTTGTAAATCATTTGTCATTGTTATATTTGATCGAATCGATAAATCCTTCGATTGAGATAGATCTGAAGCATGGTTTATGGCAAGGTTTAGCACTCTACTAAAAATAGTTTTATCAATAATAATATCTGTACTATCTGAATTATTTAATTCAATCTTAGTTTCTGGTAATTCAATATTTTTTTTAGAAATGAATTCAACCCAAAAGTCATTAAGATTAATCGGTGAGTCTATTACTTGAAAACCATCTACGTACATTTTAACTAACTCATTAAAATCATCTAGACTTGTGAGAAGAAAATTTTGAGAGCTTTTAATCTGATCTAAAAATTTATTGATACTATTTGATTTGTTTTCCTCTTTTGCTAGAGTTAGTAAACCATTTATTGTTTGAATTTCTTTTTGCAACCCCTTAGTAGCACTAAAAAATAATTCGTTATTTGTTAATGGAAACCGATAGTTATTCTGATTAGATGATTTCCAAACACTGAGTAAATTTTGAACAAATCTAGGGATGACCGTATAACTTTGTCGGTATTCTTGAGAAGGTAGCACTTTGTGAAATAATAAAATTAGTCCAAATTTATTCTCAGAAATGTTAAAAATAATGCTTTGCAAATTTTTTGTTTCATAGTTCAGGTTTAATTTACATTCCTTTATAGTTGAATTTTGAAAACTATGCTGACTCTTTATTTCTAGATAATCAAATATGCTGATTGAATCGGGGAGAATAAATTCTTCCGGTTTTGCAAAATGACCAATTGATTTGAAATTATTTTCAGAATCTTCCTCACATATTACGATATTATTTAAATCAAATTCATTTTTGATAAAAATACAAATATCATCTGGAAAATTCGGATTTCCTTTTTGGGCTAAGCTATTTAATAAATTTAAGTTTTCAAATGAATTGAATTTAATACTATTTGGCATCTAATCTTCCGTTTCAATTATATTCTACAAAGTTAAAGGTGGTTTTTACAGAATGCAATAATATTATTCTGATAAAACATATTCGTCAATATATCTGATTTATTAAATTATTTTTTACCTTCATTGGTTTTCATTTCTTAATGTTTCATAATTGGATTTTTTATTCAAAATTATCTTTTTGAGAAATAAGGTTTAGATACTAAAGAATTATTGAGAAAGAGGCTAAAAAGAGACAATAACACCTATTACCATTACGTTCAAAAAATCAATCAATCGAAAAAACTTGAAATTTCAGTTACTAAAAAAGCATTTGGCACAATAAATGAAATGCAAAACCAGTTCTTCTAAAATAATATATCAAATTATAGTTATGAAAATATATTCTTATCTCAAGGAAAATTTCACCGCAAACACTACTTAGAAAATATAAAAATTCTAAATAATTTTATTAGCAAAAGGAAATGGGGGAATTAACTCCGCTAAAGTATATAGCGGAGTTTTTTCTTTTAAACCGATGAGATTATCAATAAAGTAGTTTGATATTTTTGTATATAGATGAACTGCATCCTTTCCGCTAACACCATGTCCATGTCCAATATATGGATAATAATCAAGTGGTTTATTAAGATTGGCGGCTTTCCTAGCAAATTCTAAAGTGTTTTCCCAGACCACAGTTGGATCGGATGTTCCATGAACCAATAATAATTTTCCAGCTAAATTATCAACATAATTTAGCAAACTCGCTTCTTTGTAACCTTCCGGATTGTCAGTCGGAGTATCCATATATCTTTCGGTATACATTACTTCATAAAATTTCCAATCAATTACAGCACCGCCACCAACACCTACTTTGAATGCATTGTTTGTTCTTAACATAAGGGAAGCAGTCATAAAACCACCATAGCTCCATCCGAAAACTCCAATTCGGTTGTGGTCAACGTATTCTAAAGATTTCAAGTAATCTACACCACGCATCTGATCTTCTATTTCTTTTGTCCCAAGTTTCCTAAAAGTTGCTTGTTCAAATTCCAAACCTCTGTTTGCTGAGCCTCTATTATCAAGGGTAAAACTGATGAATCCATTTTGTGCCATATATTGTGACCAAAAAGAATAACGCCCACCATTCCATCTGTTCTTTACTTGTTGATCGTGTGGTCCTCCATAAACGTAAAATACTACAGGATATTTTTTATTTGGATCAAAATTGATGGGGAGAATCATCTTACAATATAAATCGATATTGTTTTCACCTTTTATCGTGAAAATTTTTGGAGGATTTATCTTATAATCTTTTATCGGATTCTCACTAAAATTAAGCTCAATTTTATTATTCCCGGTTTCATCAATAATTTGTGTAGCAGAGGGAACTTCAATACTGCTATAAGAATCAATTAAACAATTATTATAACCATTATATACTAATTGGTGGTCTGCAGACTCTTTGGTGATCTTAGAAATTGTAGAATTGTCTAAGTTTACCTTGTAAGCATGATCTTCAATTGGTGTATCTTTTGTTGAAGTAATAAATACATTTTTACCATCTTTAACAATTCCCAGTATGTTTTTTACAACCCAATTACCTTTTGTTACTTGTTTGAGGAGCTCTCCTTCAATATTATATAAATATAAGTGGTCCCAATTATCTCTTTCTGAAAACCACAAAAATTTTGTTGGATCATTTGGCAAAAAATAGGGTCCATGCTCTGGTTCGACGTACTCGGTATCAGTTTCCTCAAAAAGGGTTTTTAATTGTTCACCAGTTGTTGCATCATATTTAATAAATTTCAAATGATTTTGATCTCTATTTAAATGTGCAATAAAAATAAATTTTTCTAATGGATCCCAGGTAATATTGGTTAAATATTGATCAAGTGGTTCACCGGTTTTTAACCATGTTGTAACTTTGTTATTTATATTAAAAACACCTACTTTAACATGATGACTTTGCTGACCAGCCATTGGATATTTCATATTCTTAAGTTTTGCAGGCGCAGTCCCAATTTCAACAAGAGGATAATCAGTCACCATTGATTCATCCATCTGATAAAAGGCTAAGTAATTACTATTTGGTGACCAAAAAATGCCATCCTTTATTCCAAATTCTGATCTATGGACAGTTTGACCGCTTACAATATTTATATTATTCTCATTTGTTAATTGCAAAATAGTTGCTGTATCAATGGCTGCAAATAAATTATTTTCAATAGTATATGCGGTAAAAACATTGTTTGGGGCAGTTTTGCTATTTTTGTTTCCATCACTTAATTTATTTAAAAAAATAATTTTATTTTTTGAAATGCTATAGGAAATCAAATAATCATTTTTCCAAAAAGTAAACTCATCAGTACCAACCCAATTAATTTTCGGATATTTTGAAAACGGCTTACTTAATACATCTACCTTTAAAAAATTGTTGATGGTTGAGAGATTAACAAATTGAATTTTGTTTCCGTTTTTTGAATTTACGATTACTAAAACTGAATCATCATTTACATAGCTCAAGTTGTTAGAATTTGGAATCCATGAAAGCTGCTTTAATTTTTTAGGAGCAAGGTTTGTATAGGAATTAATTACTACATCTTCAATTGTAAACAGCTTAGTTTGTGGTAAGTTAATAGTTGTGACTAAAATAAAAATTAACAAAAATGTTATTCGTTTCATTATAATCCCAAATAATTTTAAAATTAATTACATAAAATTATAAAAAATGAAAGTAGAATAAAATGATAATAAAAATTAGCTGATTTGATATCGTAACTTGAGTAACCTCTACATGTAAATCTTACCTTATTACAGGTAATAAAATTTTGACGAATAGTGTGTCTGTGTTTGATTGTGAGAAAAAGCTTCAATATTGAGATTATATAATGTTTCAAAATATTTCAATTTAAGATTTAATCTTATCAATACAGCATTACCAATTAGTTGCCTTTGAGCTAAATATAAAGCATCAAGCATTGCAAACACACTAAAAACAATTAACTACCTACAAAAACAAATCAATATAAAACTTCCCAATAGACCATATTTTTATTCTCAAATACATATGGCACAGAATGTGTTTAAGATCACAAGTTAAAATTTTATTTAATTATTAAAATGGATAAATCATGAATGAGAATCAGGTGCTGAATAATAATGGAAGACAAAATCTTCTTGATGATCAACATTTAAAAAATAAAATTATTGAAATAAAAGAGAAGAGTCTGAATAATATTTCACCGATTATTCTAATCAAACCAGCAATATTTTCCTTTATTGTTCTGTTTGGATCGCTTTTTATAGATTTATCATCGGTACCGATTTTGGGCAATGTTACAGTTGGGATCGCACAGCAACTGTATCCCAATTGGACACCTGCGGCACAAACGGTTGAGCCTATTCAATTTTGGTGGTTACCTCTAGTAAGTTATCTTTTCTTCATCATGATAGCAGTAAAGGAGTACAAGGGATTGTTCAGTCATGTTAGATCAACAACCCCAAGGGAAAATATTGATAGAATAATATCATCCTCCATGAGCCTTATTGATGGATATTCCACTGCACTTCCATTAGTTGGAGCAGCATTTTTATTGGTTAGTATAAAACTAGGACCTGAAATATTTTTAGGATTAGCTGTTCCATTTGAAATTAAAGCACTAATAGTCTTAGCAATTGCAAAGTTATTTGAACCTGTGCTTGATTACATTGGAGTAAAATTTCAAAAAGTAATTAATGAAGCCTCCGATTACCAAGAACAGTATTACCAAAAAATGCAGGTTAACCAAACTGAAAAGCTGATAAATTTAATTGCAGAACAGAACAAAGTTCCTTCGCAGAATCAAATTCAATCGGCTGATAGTCTAAAATTATATAGAGAAGAACTTGAACGTATTAAGACAATTAGTTTTGATACTTATCAGAATTTTAAAGCCATTAACAATCTAACACAACAATTGAATGTTAATTTACAAGGGAATGAAAAACACCTAAGTGAATTAAACAAACTGAGTAGTAATATAGATTCCATGGCTTCTAATCTAAGTAATGAAGGCGTAACCAACTCATTAAGAAGTTTAGAACTGATTATTAATAAGAGGTGATGCTAATGGTTAGAAGAAGCAGAGATGCAAAATTTATTATTTATCAGGTACTCTATATTTTTGTGATTACAGTTCTTGCTCTAAAAGGTGCAGAAATAAATCTTGGAGAAGTTGTTGATAAAAATAATGTGGTTCAAAAAACCGTAAGAGATTCTTTAGTAAACGTTGTGGATTCGTTATCAAATTTAGGGTTAAAACTTAATATTGAAGTTGACCCAAATGTGGTGAATGAGAATAAAAATTTAAAAGAAAAACTTGCTTTACTAAATAATCAGGTTGTTTCCTTATCTCAAAAAACTAAAGATGCTCCGATTGAAAAAGAAAATATTATTCCGGAAGTTAAATCAAAGGATATACTTCCTTCACCATTTTCTAAAAAGAATGAATTTTTGCAGTATGCCATAAACACAGCAGAGAATAAAGGCGATTTTGTAGTTTCGATAATTGACCCACTTAACAACAGTGAAATCATAAAAGTGCAACCAAAAGATAAAGCCGATTTTGAATTGAGAAATCAGAATGAAGTTATCGTAAAGTATGGCTCTCAAGAAGAAAGAGTTAAAGTAAAGAATAATCTCCCTCCAGAAATTGATATTAAAAAAGTTACGAATAAGATGGATAAGGGAGACATTTATGTTAAAGATTTACAAAGAACAACTTGCTACACAATCGAAATAAGTGATGAAAGACTAGAACAAATTAAAATCACTTATTCGGGGCCAATAACTGTCGCCGGACCTCAGAAAAATCAGAAAGGTAATATTGTTTACAATGTTTCGCTAAACCTAGCAAATAGCAATGATAAATTTGATGAGTGGACAGATAGAAATGAGAAGATGATTGATTCAGAAGGTAGGTACAAAGCTAATTTCTTCTTCACCGCGTTTGATTTAAAATCCAAGCAGAAAACTGAAGTCGGTGAAGCTTTTTATTTTACGGAATATTCAAAATAGCAGAATAAGGGTGATATGAAAAAGTTTAATTTTTTATTGGTTCTAATTGTTTTTGTTTCCATTAATAGTTTTGTTTTTTCACAAGAGGAAGGAGAGGAAATAATCTATTTCCAGATGGAACCATTGGATGACAGTTTATTTATCAAGTTGCAAGAGAATTTATTTATCGATCCTCCAGATCCTAAAGCTGAGATAATAGTTGATCTACGTGATTCACAGAATAGAACTATTGAAATAAAAAGTAGAATTTATCCATTGTTGGCAATATCAGAAGAACTGCGCGCAAGGATTATCACTTATCCTTTTAAAATTGATCTTCAAGATAATATCACATATACTACTTTGTTTACCGATGTAATTGATAAAATGAAATTCTCCAAAATATTTGATACACCAACTAAAGCTCAAATCAGTGCTCAATTGGGCTATATCAATCCATATTTGCAATTATTTGGTGGTGAAAGATTTGGAATTCCTATTAAAAAAGATATTGGAATTTCGATGGGTCTTGGAACACCTTATTCTGGACCAATGGAGACTGATTTTGTTGAAGCAAATTTCCATCTCCTTGGTTTTAGGTTTGGCTTATTTGGAAGTATAGAAGCGTTCACAAAATTAAAAGAGAATAATAATCATAATAATATTTATGCTGCCCAAGGATTTCAATTGGGTTATGTAATACCGTTTGGTAACTTTTTTGAAATAAGCTACAATAAAGTATCGACTGATCTTTCTGATGCAGCCTTAGCTGCCAAAGCGCAATTTGAGGTTGTTGAGCTTGGGTACAAACCATTAATATTAAAAGGATCGTATGTTAACTATGAATTGAGATATCCAATTAAAGTGATGGGTTCTACAAGAAGTAAATTTTATGCAGCAAAATATTTAAATGAATGGCACGTTGGTTTTACAGCAAGAGAAATGTCTTTAGCGGGGAGTACTTTTGATTTACGTTTAGATGCAATGCCTAAGAGTGATGTTAGGAATCCACAATACTTGATTGATATCACCGTTCAAAGAATTATGGAATCTTGGGGTTTTAGTTCTTTTGCAATGGGACCATCTGCAGTTTTCTCTAAAACAGATAAGGGTGATTTTGGGGTTGTTTCAATATTCTTCAATTTAAGACTTAAGGTTGGTACTTCTTTTTAATGTACTGATTTAAAATGACAGGGATACAAACTTGCGAAAGAGGGATTCACTAAATGAGACCTCAGAAAAATAGAAATTATTAAAAAAAACAATTCTGTCATTTTGAATTTATTTCAAAATCTAGTCTGTAAGATGCTGAAACAAGTTCAGCATGACAAAATTCTAGTATCTCTGTTGTCTCTATCTATTTTGGTGTTGACAATATATATTGAAATTGACATATTGTAATACTGTTAATGAGGAATTAACCATGCATAATGAATATCTCGATAATTCAAATTCTGGTTTTACACTTCAATGTTCTCAATCGTCAAATTCAATTTCTTATAAAGAATTAATCACATTTGAAAATTTTACTCTTCTATTTTCTGTGATAGGTCCAGTTCTTTTATTGGGCTATTTTATTTTAGCTATTCCTATCTACGAAGTCTTTAACTCCATTTCTAATAATAGTCAACTTCATCTTTTTAGAGAGTTGTATTTAGCTAATTTAATTTCTCTTCTAAAACTATTATTTGCTGCAGGATTGTTTTCAGGAATTGGGATGATGTTTGGGTTAATTCACAAAAAGGCAATTATTTTTAGTGCTGATTTCATTGCCTTCTTTATCTCCTTCGGATTTGTTCTACCTACATTAATTATGGCATTGGGGGATTAGGTTAAATTAATTGATAAAAAAAATCCCATTTAATAATGGGATTTTTGTTTTAACAAATATCTGTCTTATTTCTTATCTTTCTCTTTTTCACCTGGCATTTTTCTACGTTCAAGAAGTTCATCTATCAGTTTATATTCAATAGATTCTGTTGCGGTTAAATAATAATCTCTGTCGCAATCTTTCATAATCTGGTCTGTAGATTTTCCTGTATGTTTGGAGAGAATAGCATACAATTTATCTCTAGTTTTAACCATTTCCTTCGCATGGATTTCAATATCAGTAGTTTGACCTTGCAACCCGCCAATCCAAGGTTGGTGAATCATAATTTTTGAATGGGGAAGCGCAAATCTTTTTTTATCAGCTCCACCAGCTAATAGAACTGCTCCCATACTTGCAGCCATACCTACGCATATTGTAGATACTGGAGGCTTTATGTATTGCATAGTGTCATAAATAGCTAAACCAGCGGAAACACTTCCACCTGGAGAATTTATGTAAAGGTGAATATCTTTTTCATGATCTTCTGCTTCTAAAAATAATAATTGCGCAATAATTACACTTGCAACATGATCGCTGACTCCTTCTCCAAGGAAAATAATTCTTTCTCTTAATAAACGAGAAAAAATATCCATTCCTCTTTCGCCACGACCGGATTGTTCAATTACATAAGGAATGAGTGAATTATAAATTTCGTTTGACATGTTATACCTAAATTTTATTATTAAAAACGAAACACTCGTTAAATTGTGGGTTAATCCACAATAAAAGAGGTGAACTTAGAATAATCTATTACTTACTTTCGTCTTTCTTTTTAGTTTCTTTAGTCTTAGCTGCAGATTCTTTTTTACTTTTTTCTTCCTTAGCTTTTTCTTCTTTTATTTTTTTATCAGGATCTATTTCAAGTGCAGTGTTATTTTCCTTCAAAAATTTTAGCACTTTTTCTTCAAGCAATCCTTCTGTTCTGTTTGAGTCTTGATAGTACTTTAACAATTTCTCAGCAGGAATTCCAACTTTAACAGCTTCTTCTTTTGCTAATTCTTCCAATTCATTTTCGCTGACTTCAATTTTTTCTTTTTCAACAATATTTTCTAAAATAATTTGCCATTTGGCATTCCATTCAGCACGTCCTTTCAAATTCTCTCTTAACACATTATCTGCTGGAATTGGTGATTTATACTGTTTTGCGTTTTGTTTCTCAGTTTCAACCAATCTACTTAAAATTGTATCAACATAATTTTGCGATGGTTCAAAATCATTATTCTTAACAATTTGGTCAAGAAGTGTATTATCAAAAATCCTTTCAGATTGATCTTTGTAGTAATTCTCGTAATTCGATCTAGTAAAACTCTTCAGTTCATCAATAGTTTTAGCTTTTTTTTGCGATAATTGCTCAATCATTTCTTCTGTGGCTTCAGGAATCACTATTTGTTCAATCTTTTTGATAACTGCTGTATAAGTAAATTCTTCGACATGTTTATGATCACCATGCATATGCTCATCAACAAAAGAGAACTCAAATTCTTCACCATTCTTTTTGTTTTGGGCATTCTTACCAATATTTTCATTTACCTTAGGATCGCTTAAATCAATTACCATATTTGTACTTTTGCTGCCTTCAATGTCTTTTCCTTCTTTATCAATTCTTTGAAGATCAACAGTAATTCTAAAATTATTGTCAACAACTAGTATCAGCTAATTCAAATGTTGCTTTTGATTTTAATAAGTTATTTACTTCAGTCTCAATGTCTTCATCCTTAACTTTAAATATTGGTTTTTCTATTTCAAGACCGGTATAACCTTTTAATTCGAGCGTAGGCTTAACTTCATATTTAACTTTAAAATCTAAAGATTCATTCATTTTAAAATCTAATGCAGACATTTGAGGCATGCTAAGAGGCTTCAATTTTTGATCCTTAACAGCATCCCAAAATTTCTTATTTGCAATATCTTCACTTGCCTTATACTCAATTGCTTCGCCATACATTTTTTTAAGCATCGGCATCGGAACTTTACCTTTTCTAAATCCAGGCATTGTAATGCTTTTTCGTTCCTTCAAGTAAGCGGCTTCAATATCTTCTTTAATTTCTGAATACGTTAATTTAACTTCTAATTCGTGTTCAGTATTTGATAAAATATTAACTTTTGATTCCAAAAATTTACCTCATTTGATTTTATAACTGGTAATAAGTAGATATTTGTACGAAAGGGGAGACTCGAACTCCCACACCCAGAAGGTACTAGATCCTAAGTCTAGCGCGTCTACCAATTCCGCCACTCTCGCAAAAATAGAACTCTAAAATTAAGTTAAATTATTCATAATTACAAACTTTTAGCGATGCACAACATACAAGAATTCTAAAAATTAGATGATAGACTTACTAATTACCTAGATGAGCCAATCACTAGATAAATGGTAATAGGAATAAATATTTTAGTTTTAAAAAAGGGAAGTTTTTGTTTTTAAATTGAAGAATAACTTCTATATTTAAAATTAAAAATAAGAAGGGTGACTCGTGGATAAATTTGTAATTCATGGTGGAAACGTATTAAATGGTAAAGTTGAAGTAAGCGGTGCAAAGAATTCCGCACTAGCTTTAATGCCTTCTGTTTTACTAAACAATGGTGTTAATGTAATCAAGAATGTTCCCAAAGTAAATGATATTTACACCATGATGAAGCTTCTAGAGCAGTTAGGAATTAAAGGGGTCAATTTGAAAACCAAGAACTAAAGCTTGATTCAAGTAAAATTACATCTCAAACTGCACCATACGAACATGTTAAGAAAATGCGAGCATCTGTTTATGTCTTAGGTCCGCTGCTTGCAAAATATGGTTATGCAAAAGTTTCTATGCCAGGAGGTTGTGCTTGGGGTCCGCGTCCAATTAATTTACATTTGGAAGCTATGAAAAAGTTTGGAGCATCAATTGAATTGGATGAAGGTTATATTATTGCAAGTACAAAAAGACTTGTTGGAGCACGCATAAATTTTGACATCTCTTCTGTGGGAGCAACTGGTAATGCGATTATGGCTGCTGTCTTAGCTAAAGGTGAAAGTATAATTACTAATGCTGCCGCAGAACCAGAGATTACTCAATTAGCTCAGTTCCTAGTTTCAATGGGTGCTGTAATTGAAGGAATCGGATCTAATATTTTAGAAATTCAAGGTGTTGATGATTTAATACCTTCAACGGTGGTTAATATACCAGATAGAATTGAAGCTGGAACTTTGTTAATTGCTGCTGCTATGACAAAAGGTAAAGTTGAATTAACAAATGTCAATTCGAAGCATATGAATTTAGTTATACAAAAACTTGAAGATAGTGGAGTTAAAATATTATTTAATAAAGATTTAATATCAATTGATGCAAGTAATATAGATGCTAAAAATGTTGATATTACTACTTCAATTTATCCTGGTTTTCCAACAGATATGCAAGCTCAATGGACTTCATTTATGTGTATAGTAAACGGTTCCTCTACTGTTACTGATACAATTTATCTTGATAGATTTAGCCATATTCCTGAATTAGTTCGTCTTGGTGCGAAAATAGAAGTTTTGAGAAATAGTGCAATAATTACAGGAGTTGATAAGCTAAAAGGTGCAACTGTTATGTCAACTGATTTACGTGCAAGTGCCTCTTTAGTTTTAGCTGGATTGGTTGCAGAAGGTACAACCGAAGTTTTAAGAATTTATCATCTAGATCGCGGATATCAACAAATTGAAGAGAAGTTGCAGTCTTTGGGAGCACGAATAGAAAGAGTAAAAACTAAAGAGTTTTAGAAAACTTACTATCGAGGCAAGATTAAAAACAACCATAACCAATATTTTATTATCCAATTAATAAGATGTTTTTTTGGATAGAGAATTAAGGCATTCTTATAAAAACAGAAGTAAAATTGAGGATAATAAAACGATACTATAAGTTAAAATTAATAATTGAATCACTATAGCTTTGTTTAAGAAAACGCTTTCCATTAAAAAAATATTCCCTAATGATGATTAATATATTTATCAGTTAGGTATAAAAGTCTTCTTTATTATTGAGCAATATAATTTTTACATCCCTTCTGAAATCTTTCTAAAATGAAATCCGTAAATTGAAAATAATATTGCGAGCGAAAATAATTGAGGTTTGCGGAACAAGGACCAGAAAAATAATTTCCAATAGTAAAATCTTTCCTTACCAATAAAACCTAATTTGAACATTGATTTAAATAGAGCCAGTATGTAATTAGAGTTAAGATGGAGCACTTCCTTTTTCTTTGGATTAAAATCCCTTAAAAAACGAGTGACACGTTCATAAAAATATTTTGGTGAATATATCGTAGTTAAAACATTTTTGTATCCTTCAAGTAGTTTTTCGGAATCCATTTTAGAAATAAAATTGATCGAAAAATCCGTGTTATTTCCTGTAAAATCATTTAACATTCTTCCTTCGGCAATTAATCTTTTATGAAGCTTTGTTCCATTTGGTGCATTTAATAGGCCAACCATAGCTGTTACAATTCCACTTTTTTGGATAAAATTTGTCAATTCTTCAAATATTGTTGAAGTATCATTATCAAATCCTACAATAAATCCACCTTGTACTTCCAAACCATAATTTTGGATTATTTTTATACTTAAAATCTGATCACGATCTGTATTTTGTTTTTTATTGCATTCAATCAGACTATCTTCATTCGGAGACTCAATGCCAATAAACACAGCTTCAAAACCAGCTTCAACCATAAGCTGCATTAGATTGTCATCATCTGCAAGATTTATTGAAACTTCTGTGTTAAAGTAAAAAGGATTATTATTCTTTTGATTCCAGTCAATTATTGCTGGAAGAATTTCTTTTTTTAGCTTTACTTTGTTACCGATAAAATTATCATCCACAAAAAATACTGGGCCACTCCATCCGCTAAAATATAAGGCATCCAATTCTGCAATAACTTGCTCTTTAGTTTTTGTTCGTGGTTTTCTTCCATAAAGGACAGTTATATCGCAGAAATCGCAATCGTAAGGACATCCCCGCGAATATTGAATATTCATTGAGGAGTAATTTTTCATAGTTACAAGATCCCAAAGTGGTAATGGCGTGGTAGTAATATTTGCCCAATCTTCCGAAGCATATATATGTTT
This sequence comes from uncultured Ignavibacteriales bacterium, assembly GCA_963704835.1. GTDB lineage: Bacteria > Bacteroidota > Ignavibacteria > Ignavibacteriales > Melioribacteraceae. Next base: position 119,546 of record CAVPHW010000020.1, read on the forward strand.
CGGATTTTCGTTATTTAAATCGCTTAAAAACTGTGGAAGTGTTATTTCCGCTTCATTAAGAATTAAATGATCAACATTTTCGTAATACTCATAACTACTCGTAAATAATGGTCCGCCAGCTACAATTTTTACATTTAATTGTTTACATTTTTCAATTACTTGATTTACCGAATCACTTTGTATAGACATCGCACTTATAAAAACATAATCTGCCCAAAGAATATTATTATTAGTTAGTTCTTCAATATTCAAGTCTAATAATTTTATTTCCCAATCTTTAGGCAACAAAGAAGCTACCGTTAATAAACCTAAAGGTGGAAAGCTCGCTTTTTTAGAAACGAATTTAAGCGCATGTTTAAAACTCCAAAATGTATTTGGATACTCTGGATAAACCATTAATATTTTCATCTTTTACCTTCAAAAATATTTTTACAATTTTATAGTATGAGATATTTATTAACTATAATATCTTTTAACTATTTCTTTTGAGTAGAATCAAAAACCGGTTTCTGAATCGTTTTAGTGGATTCCATTTTTATTTTTTCATCTGAAATATCATCGTATTTCATTTTTTTATCTGTATGAATATCACTTTCTATCATAGTATCATTTTTTATTAGTTTTGTAAGTGTATTATTCATTTCAGCATTTTGCATCATCGTTATTCCTAATTCCATCATGGCATTCTCATCACCTTCGCACTTCCAAATCATCAAATTCAGCATTTGTATTCTCATAGCACTGTCTGAAGCGATTACCTCCATATATTTCTGCATATCTTCAAGATCCGTAATTCCACTTTTATTTATAATAAATAATTTTTGCTGAGCAAATGTTATTATGGAGATTGATAAAAAAATTGTAAGAATAGAGATCGTTATTAGATATTTTTTTTGCATTGTATAACCTTTCTATTTTATTTTATAATTACTATAAGAAATTAGAAATAGCAGTTATGTATTTCAATCGGTCAAAGGGATGAAAAGAGGACTACATCTTTTGGAGTAATTTGGAGTAATATAAATTTCAGCTCAACTATTAAACCAATAAAATAGTTACGGATATGTTCTCTTAATGCGCACTAATGATTATTGACGTTTTACTTTAGAAAAATTCATTAATTTCTAAAAAGAATATGATCCCCTATACAGATAGACGGAAGTGTATTACTTATTGTATATTCTCAGCTATAAATGTATTGTTCTTAAATTAAAAATAATCAAACTTTTTAATTTTCGTTAAGCCGTATGGTGGATTAAGAAGCTTTCAGTAACTGATGATGCAATCAAGAATCATGATATTATGATTAAAAAAGAAGAAGCGGCTTAACTATGCCGCTTCTTTAAATATTATCAATATTTCAGAATGCTGATGTCTATTCTTTTGATAGTAATTTTATTTCAACTCTTCTGTTCATAGATCTGCCTTCATTTGTTTCGTTTGTAGCTATTGGCTGATCTTTACCATACCCTATTATTTTAAGAGTATTTCTATCAACACCTTTGTTTGAAAGGTAATCTAAGACTGATTGAGCTCTTTGTTCTGAAAGCGTCATATTATAACTAGCTGAACCAATTGCATCGGTGTGCCCGCCAATTTCCCATTTATATTTTGGATTTTCTTTCATTGTATTTGCAAGTCCATCTAGAACAGTATATGCACTAGAAAGGAGTTTCGATTTATTAAATTCAAAATTAGTATCACCGCTTAGTACTACAGTTTGAACTACAGTTACAGTATCTTTCACGGTAGCACATCCATCTGCATTTACTTGGATACCATTTGGTGTGTTTGGACATTTATCTAAATAATCGGCTACGCCATCAGCATCAGTATCAACCGGACAGCCTTTTTCATCTACATTTACTTCGGCAGGCGTATTATTGCATTTATCAAGATAATCGGCTACGCCATCACCATCAGTGTCAATCGGGCAACCTTTTACATCTACATTAACTTTGGCAGGTGTGTCAGAGCATTTATCGAGATAATCAGGAACACCGTCACCATCAGTATCAATCGGGCAACCTTCTGCATCTACTTTGGCTCCGGAAGGTGTGTCGGGACATTTATCTAAATAATCGGCAACGCCATCGCCATCATTATCAACTGGGCACCCAAACTCATCCACTACTACTCTAGCAGGTGTGTTGGGGCAGACATCATTTTGATCCTTTACACCATCGCCATCTTCGTCCACAGAAGCGCCAATATAATATGAAAAACCTCCTAATCCATAAAGTGCAAAATCATTTGCTCCGGAAGAAGGAACAGCATCCCAATTATCCGCAGAACTGAATTCTGAACCAGCAGAAACATTTAAACTAATGTGTCTTGATAAAAGAAATTTTAACCCGGTTTCAAGATGATAGTTTATTACATTTGTCTCAAATGATCTTCCTGCGTATGGAAGATTTACACTATTTGCATCCCTTGGAGTAAACGATTGATAAGAAGCGCCTAGAAAGAAAAATGGATAAATAAGATCAGCAACTGGGAAGGTATATGAAAATCCTCCGCCAATATTTCGAATTGAAGTTCTGAATATGTGCGGATATTGAGGATCTGAATTGTAGCCATCTTTCCCGCCTACATATCCGGCTCCGTAAAAAGCTCTAATGCCGAAAATGCCGCCAGAAGTTGTCGGAAGAAAATATTCGAGACTTCCTCTTCCCAAAACTTCAGGTTTTAAAGTAGGATAATCTGTGAAGCCGAGAGTTGCACCGGCTTCAGCACTGAGAGCAAATACTCCTGAAAATATGTGCTGTTTTTCCGTCTGTTGTGAGTAAATGATGGTGGACAAAAGAATTAATAAAAGTAATAGCTTTTTCATAACTTGATTCCTTTAAATGTTCGTTAATAAATATATTTTCTGTTTGTAAAAATAAAGTAAGATATAAAAGACGAGGGTTCAATAGGACATAAGGATGAAAAAGGGATTACATTAGTTGGGGAATAAGTAATGCTTTTGAGGAAGTTTTTTTAAGTTGAAAATAATTCTAACCGGTTATTTAACTTTAATAGAGACTTTAACAACTTTTTCTTCGGCAGAAATAAGTTTTACATACTCCGGAATAATAAGCCCAAGACTAAAGATTCTGTTTTTATTTATTTCTTTTAAATCAAGCGATTCGGTTTTTAGTTTATCGATCGAACCGATTTTTTCTTTCACAATAAGCACGTTAACTGATTTGGGTTCGGTTTTTAATTCGATTAATTTAAGACCACTTTTTAATTTCCCAATTGTTGTTACACTCACAGGTAGGCTAGCTGGAGTTAATTTATAAGTTTTGATTTCGAGTGTTTGCGGATTTATTTGTTCAACCGATAAATTTGTACTTTCATTTATATCATTGCTTGTAATAACCACTTCCTGTTTACCGGGTTTAACATTATCCATATTTAGAGAAATAACAATATTCTCACTTTCAGTATCAAAACTTCGTTCCGGTCCGGTAAGAGTAACTTCAGCTTTGGATGGACGATTATTGTCCAACAATAATGTATCGGGAATATTTCGATACTCAATAGGGACTTCGAAAGTTCTTTGTATTGTCTCAACACGAAATGCAAATAAAAGCCAAAGCAGTATTGCTGTAAACAATGCAAACAGTTTTACACCGAGGTAGCCTGTAACAAGATTTCTCTTTTTAACAATGGTTCCAAAATAACCGGTTTGTTTAAAGAAAAGTCTTAGTCGTTCTTTGAGATCAACTGCTGATTTAACGGGAATGAGTTTACCCTGCTTTGCAATTGTAATTGTACCTCTTTCTTCAGAAACAATAATAACTTCCGAGTCACAAAGTTCGGCTAAACCTAATCCCGCGGTATGCCGTGTTCCACTTTGCCCCACTTCTTTTAGATTTCTTGAAAGTGGAAGGTGAACTCCAAACTTGGTAACAATACCTTTATCAATTATTAGCGCTCCGTCGTGTCCTGGTGTATCGTGATGAAAAATACTAACCAAAAGCGGTAGACTGATCTTGCCATTTAGTTCAATTCCACCCCTTACATGGTTATGAATTGGTTCTCTTCCTTTAATTATAATTAACGCACCAATTTTATCCTTAGCTAATTGTGCAATTGTTTCAACCAACACTTCAACAATTTCAGGAACTTGCTGAATAGCTGTACGGGTATTTTTGAAACTCCATGCGGAAATCTTATCAAACATTCGTCGAAGATCTTGTTGAAAAATTAGAACTAACGCAACAAATAATGCTGTCAATCCTACTTGATATAATATAGATGTGAGATAGAGGTTATATTTTTGAGATAGAATAAAAGTAAGAAGTAATATGGATATCCCTATAATTATATTCCTGGATGTTTGCTGCCGGAACCACCTGAAAACAAAATATAGAACAGTTGTTACAATGATAATATCAATTAAATCCGTAAACCGAAAATTGATAATAATACTTTCTAAAAATGAAGTTATTGTTTCAAGCATAATTGTTTTTATGTACCGGAAAGTTAAGTTATAAATTTAGTAATCTTTTTTAATATAATTGTTTCTCTTTTTTGGAATAAACTTTTGAATTAATTATATCTGTCCAAAATAAATTTATAACAAACTAACAATTGTAACAATGCCTGAGAATATAATTAAACTTCCTGTAATTTTATTAATTCGTAAAGACCAACTCAAACTTGCCTTTTCCTTAAAAATTGTAACTATTGAATTAAGAAGTAAAAACCATAGCATTGAACCTATCAAAACACCAAATGCAAGTACTGTTGCAGAAAAATGATTTAGTCCATTTGCTAATCCAAGTGCAGCAAAAACTGTAATAAATGCAAAAACTGTTAAAGGATTTGTAAGCGTAAGTAAAACAGTTGAAGCATATGATTTTAACATTCCAGCACTGTTTAGTAGAATACTGTTAGTTTTTTGTTTTGTCAGAAAAATTTTTATACCTAAAATTAGAATAATTGTCCCTCCGATCAATCTTATCCAGATTCGCTGAGTATCAAGTGTATTTGAAATGATTGTAAGTCCGAATGCTGCAATACCGCCATATAAAAAATCTGCGGTTGCGCCACCAAGTCCAATTATCAATCCAGGTAATCTTCCTTTTGAAAGCGTTTGACGAATGCACAAAAAACCAATTGGTCCAATGGGCATAGCCAATGTAAAACCAACAAGAATCCCTTTTAAGAAAATACTAAATTCCATAATTCAATTTATTTGTGATTAGCATTTAAATTCCATTTACTCAAATTATCAAATTTCAGAAATTAGTTTACTGGTTTTGTCACTACAATAAAATCTCTAATCGGAAGTAAGTAAGCGGCCCCATTGACTTTAAATTCAATTTCTGAAGTTCTTTTTTCAATTATAGTTGCAATATCACCTTGAATGAATCTATCTCTTCTATTTGTTGAAAGATAAGTACGTCTAAATTCTCTTTTCTTTTCCATTATATTTACCATCCTATTATAATTATGGGTCACTTAAAATCTATAAAATAGATTTTAATTAATAAATAGTCCAATAGGATGAAAAGGGGACTACACCGTTTGGGTGAATAAACTTGAACTTACTGATCAAAAAATCACAAGTATCATAAATATGTTCTTAATACAATTTACGCTACTCAATTGGTAAGAATTGATAAATTATTTACATAATCGTTCTCAGAATTATTTAAAAGTTGAAAACGTACAAATATTATTGGATAGTAATATTCTTGAACCCTTCAATGAGTCCGAAAGCACTCAGCAACCAAAGAATCACTACGATAACCACCACAGCATTCAAGATTTTCTTGATAGTAGACTGCATTGGGATGTAGTTGTTTATTAGCCATAAAACAACTCCAACCACAACCAATACTATTACTAATGAAATCAATGACATAGTATGCTCCTTAAATAATTTGTTTATTTACAAAATCAGCGCAGTGGGAAATTCTTCCTTTTTGTTAATGATTTTCTCGAATTAGATATTTTATAAACCAAAAAGGAAACTTAGTGAAAGGACATAGAAATCACTTTTCTTATCACCAATGCCAGGAATACTATCAAAATCGTAGTCTAAAAATACATAACGAATATCACCAACAAATTTGGAGTTATTACCGACAGGCAGTTCAACGCCACCGCCAAAATGCCACCCAATTTTCTGTTTTGTTTTGTCAGCAACAAATGAGTATCTACTTTGATCATAATCGAAAGTTGTATTATACCAGCCAATGCCAATTGCACCATAAATTGTAGGGACAGGATAAAATAAAGCGGTTATCATTATTGGCCAGCTCTTAACCGACAAGGCTCCATTTAAGTATTCTTCCGTACGGTAGTTAATAGATACTTCAGCTCCAATACTTTGAGCTAATTTCAACCTTAAAGCCGCACCACCCATAAATTTTCCATCGTCGGCATCAATGGCTTTTTGAAAACCAATTTGTGGACCTAGGTAAGAGCCCTGTGCATTTACGTTTGATATGAATAATGTGATTAACCCAATTATTAGAATTACTTTTTTGAACATATTAACCTCTTTTTAATTATTATTTTAACTATGTCTAGCATTTTAAAAGATGTATACTGAAATCCATAATAGCATCCACAGTATATTATAAACAATTGGTCAACATGATGAAAAAGGAGCTACATCTTTAGTTTAGTTTTCCCTTTTCAGCAGCATCTTTGAGAGCTTCATTCGCAAATATTGCAATCTCAACTCTTCTATTAAGACTTTTCCCTTCATTGGTATCATTAGATGCTACTGGTTCAGTTTCACCCAACCCAATAACTGACAGTCTTGGGGAATTAATTCCTTGTGTTTTTGTATAATCTGAAACTGACCTGGCTCTTTGTTCGGATAATGTTTGATTGTATTGTTCTGTACCATCAAAATCGGTATGTCCTGTTACAAGAATATTAGTATTGGGATATTTATTAAGTATAACAGCAAGCTTATTAATATTTATTTTAGCTTGAGATTGAAGTAATGATGAATTGGTCGTAAATAAGATTCCTGAATCGAAAGTAATTTTTATACCTTCACCTACTCTCTCTATTTTTGCGCCTGCAATATCATTTTGCATTTCTTCAGCTTGTTTATCCATGTAATTTCCAATCAGAACTCCGGCAGTACCACCTACAGCAGCGCCAATTATTGCTCCTAAAGCTGTATTCCCCAATTCATTGCCAATTACTCCGCCAACAACACCACCGCTTACTCCACCAATGGCTCCACCTTTAACTGCATTACTTGCACTACAATTGTAAATAAAAAATGATAATGCAAATATGGAAATAAACATTATGCCTTTCACTTTAGTCATTTTAGTTCTCCAATAATTAATTTTATTAAGTATTTAATTCATTACTACTAAACAAATATAACTGAGTATATCTTATGTGGTTTTGCTCTTATTGAAAAAAATATCTAATTCCCACACCTGAATCGATTCCAAGCCCAGAAAGTGGGGTAATCTGAAAAACCGGTACTAATTCTAAAAATATGTCTAAAGGTGTTGAGCGTGGAAGCCAAGCAATGCCAAACACGCCTCTTATACCTATTGAGCCGTCGTATCCGCCACCAGAGTTAAACCTGCCGCCAAGTCCATAATAAAGAGGAAATCTTTCACTTGAGCTTATTGCATTAAATGAGTGCCAAAGATAATCCATATGGAAATGGATGCGTCCGGTTTTATCATAATCGTATTTATGCGAAATGCGATCACCACCCACGGACACACCAAGACCAAAATCAAAAGCGTTTACTCTGGAGGTCCAAAGTTTTGCGCTCAATCCGGTTGGTTCTCCTAAAATAAGGCCCAACCCAAATCCCTGGTCTTGTGCTATAATTGGTTTTGTTAAGAGTATGAGTAAGACTAAAACTGTAGAAAATACAAAATAATTTTTCATAATTATAATTCCTTTTATCATTTTTTAAGTTATTCTAGATTTAAATTGATCATTCCTAAATCACCATACTCTAACAACAAACTATAAGAAGACACGAGACAAAACAATCTGCCAAAAGAGGGGAAAGAGTTATTCCTATTGGCCTTGATCAATTAGTTTGCTGAGTATAACTTTGAGTAAAATATAATTCCTTTTATAAAATTATATCCTATCAAGTCATTGCCGTAAAAGATTTATTCTAGTACTTTTCGCCCACTAATTACTCTTAATAAGACAATTATAATTGCGATTACAAGCAGAAAGTGAATAAATCCTCCCATTGTGTAGGAAGTAACGAATCCAAATATCCATAAAACAATTAGAACAACTGCGATTGTGTATAACATAGTAAGTATCCTTTCTGATTAAATATCAGTTTTTTAATTCTGTGTCAAAACTATTAAGAGAAATGATATCATTCAATAGAGCAAAGGGATGAAAAAGGTATTACATCTTTGAGGTGAGTTTATGGATTACTTATTCAAGATGTGGACTATCTACAGATAACTAATTATTCTATTATTGAGTTATAATTTTGCATTCATATTTTAAGCTATCAGCGTAATTTTAGACTATCATTTCATTATGGTTCTACCGACTTTTCAGATCCGAGCAAAACCGAAATCCATTTCGTGCTTTCGCTGCTTTCAAATGCAAACTTCATTGTCATTGTAAGTGGGATGCATAAAATTGCACCGATCAAACCAAGGAGGTTTCCCCAAAATAATAATGAGAGAAAAACTACCAAAGTGGAAAGTCCGAGTTTTCTTCCCATCAACCATGTTTCAATTAGATTACCAATCACAAATCCAACAGCAATATTACCAGCAACAACTAAAATAGCACTACCGGTTCCTAATTGAACTAAAGCTAAAAGTGCTGGTGGAACAGTAGATATGGCGGCACCAATATTAGGTACATAGTGCAGTAGAAATGTTAAGAAACCCCATAGATAGGGAAATTGTACGCCTAATATCTGCATCCATATCGTGATTAGGATTCCTGCAATCAGGTTAATTATTGTTTTGATTACCATATAACGTTTCATATCAATGATATATGTTGTAAACCGGGGGAACACTTGCTCAGGATCACCGAGTATTGTTCGCAGTTTTTTAGGGAAACTTGAGACTTCCAGTAATATAAATGTTACAGTGAGCAGAATAAGTACAAGATCTGATAGAGCAGAACTAACTCCAGATAGGAAGCCGGCAGTAAGATTCATTATTGCTTCAGGGTTGATATACTCGAGTAAAATTTTTTGCGTCCCTGAAAATCCTTTACTTCTTAAAAATGCACTAAGCTCCAGAACTTGTTCTCGAATGTGTGTTTGCAATGAAGGGAGTTCTTCTGAAAAAGAGCTAATGGAAGAGCCGAATTGTAATCCGATCAGAATTAGGATAATTATCATAACTGTCATGACCATTAAAACTGCCAATCCTGAAGGAATGCTTTTCTCCTTTAACCAGAGTAAAGGCGGTGTTCCAAGCAGAGCGAGGAAAACAGAAACAAGTAACAGTACAACAACTGATTGGGCAAGGTATATCCCTGCTATTATTATTACAATTGCTGCCACGCTCAAAAGGATGTGCATTCCACGATATAGGATTATTATTTTCAGTCATAGATTTTTGATAATTCTCATTTTATATTCAATAGTAAATTTCCAGTGTAGATATACTGTAAGTGAGCTTTATAATTCATCACTAAAGTCAATATTATTTTACCTTATTAATAAGATGTATATAAGACTTTAGAATATTCTTTTGAAATTAGTGCGAATCGTGCAGTAACCAATTTTACTGCTCTCATGATAGTAGCAATTACGAGAATCATTCTGCCCATTCGTAAGAAGTGACCATAGTCAAAAGACCATAGAAATAGCAAAAATTAATATAATAAGATATAACATAACATTTCTTCTAATTGTTGTTACACGTTTTATTGGTGATAATATTTTAAATCTTTTTCAACAGATACTTCAGAATTATATATTAAAAACCCCAAAGCAGCCAACTGCTTTTTGCTTTCTCCATAAGTATTCTAAACCCAGTGGAACTTTCTTTCAAATTGACCAAAGTAGAATCAAAATTTTGATCGAAGCTTAATTGTGCATTGTCCATAAGATTTTTTAATCCGACCGAACCCTGATCTAAATTAACAATTGCGGAGTTAAAATTTTTCGCCAATGTTTGATCCATTAATAGATCTTCCAATTGTTCCTTTTCCAGATTGTATATTGTTTGTTATCATAGATAAATCACGAGTGATATCGGAAGCATTATCAATAGTCGTTTTTAAGGAAAATAGAATATCGTCCATATTAATCGGCTGAATGTTTCGATAAAATCATTGTTTTCAATTTCCTTTTTTTTGCCTGGTCCCGGATTTATAATTAAAATTTTATTCCCCATAAGTCCTTCTGATCCAATACTTGCGATTGCATCTTTCTTAATAAATTTTCGAGTGCTTTCATCAACTACGTATATCCACTTTCACGGAGGTATCACTAACGATGCTAATCTTTTCTACAGTTCCGACATTTATTCCGGAGAAGCGAACATTATTTCCTGCTTGAAGCCCGGCAACATCATTAAATATTCCGCTTACGCGAAAGGTACTTCTGAACAATTGCTGCTGTTCACCGATAAAATATATTCCTATCATTAATACCGCTATCCCAAGGGAAATAAATATTCCAAGCCTGATTTTATAAGTTGTATTTTTTTTCATTTAATTTACTCTTATAATTTGATTTTCTTATTAAATAAAAAATGATCTTACCCATGGATCCGCAGAATTTTCAAGATCGGTATAAGATCCTTCCGCAGCACAGATTCCATCTTTAATCACAATGATTCTATTTGCAGTGAGTCTGGCGCATTCAATATCGTGTGTAATTATTACAGAAGAAGTTTGATATTTATTTTGTACTTCCAATATTAGCTTACTAATTTCTTTCGATGTTATAGGATCCAGACCTGTTGTAGGCTCATCATAAAGCATTATTTCGGGTTTTAAAATCAAAGTTCGGGCTAATCCTAATCTTTTGCGCATACCACCGGAAAGTTCTGAAGGCGACATATCAATTGTATCTGAAAGTCCTACATTTAGCAATGCTTCTTTTACCAGCAGATCCAATTTTTCTTTTGACATTGAATGTAATTGTTTTCTAAGCGGAAATTCAAGATTTTCTCTTACTGACATCGAATCGTACAAAGCACCGCTCTGAAAAAGGAAACCAATTTTTTTTTGTATTTCAATTAATTCTTTATTCTCCAATTCAGAAATATTCTTTCCAAGTATAAAAAGTTTACCCTCATCAATTTCAACTAATCCTACAATACATTTAATAAGAACTGATTTGCCGGTTCCTGACTGACCAAGTATTACAAGATTTTCTCCTTTATAAATCACTAAATTAATATCTGTCAACACCTGATTTTTACCGAAAGATTTACTTAATATGATCCATCTTAACGACGATGGTACCGTTTTGCTTATAACTATTTTCCGTTTTTATAAAGTTTGTATTAGTTGTCATACTTAATCAATACTCAATTTAGTTTTGAATCAAACTCGTAATTTGTACCGCAATCATATCTATTATAAAAACCATTAAAGATGCGAATACTACAGCTGAGTTTGCCGCTTTCCCAACTCCTTCGGTGCCCTTATTTGAATTATATCCTTTATAACAGCTCATAAGTCCAATTGCAAATCCAAAGAAAAAGGTTTTTATGAATGCAGGGAAAAAATCCTGGAATTCAAGACTTTGAAATATCTGAGAAAAAAATAAGTGGGCACTTACATTTCCTTTTATGTTAACGCCGACAAATGATCCCAACAAACCAACTGAGTCGGCAAAAATCACCAATATCGGAAGCATCAATGTTGCGGATAGTACTCTTGTAACAACAAGATATTTAAACGGATTTGTGTCTGATACCTGCATAGCATCAATTTGTTCGGTTACATTCATCGATGCCAGTTCCGCCCCTATCCCAGACCCGACTTTTCCGGCAAAGATTAAAGCAGTTATAACAGGTCCTATTTCTCGTATAATTGATACTGCCACCATTGCTGGCAGCCAAGATTCTGCACCAAACTTTGCTAATGTTGGTCTTGACTGAATAGTTAGCACAAGCCCAATTATAAAACCGGTTATTGCTACCAAAGGTAAAAGACTTGTAACCAATCAAAAAAGATTGCTTTATCAGCTCATTAAACTCATACGGGGGTTTAAATACTTCTTTGAAGAAGCGCAAGGTAAATATTGTAATTGAATAGACTTCTAAAAAAAATTTGTCAAATACCGAATCAGAATAGATCTCTGAATGCATTATCTGTTTTGATTTCCACTTTCTGTTTTTCATTGTGAGACTGCTTCAAATTTTCCTCTATTTGTGATATTTTTGAATATGTAAAAATATCTACCCGGCAGATTTTCGCTTTCCAATATGTATTCTTATTCAAAACTTCAATCATGTTATTTAATCAAGAGCCCGGTATTCTTCTTTTCATTTTTCTTTTCTCTCTTTTCAGTCTTTTTTTCTTTCATAGTTTTTGCAGGCTTCTTTCTTAGAACCATTTTTGGTGCTTCTGACCTTTGCTCATAATACTTTCCTTTTATTTTTGTTGAATAATTTTTTTCGACTCAAATAATATTATAAATATATCAATTCTTAATTATTGAAATACTTTCGGTAACTTTTTTAAGAGTTAGATCTGTATATGAATAGTTTGCAATTTCCAACCGAGTGTGTAATGCAAGCTTTTCCATAATATTGTGAATATGACTTTTGATGGTGTAAGTTGAAACATGCATCTTTTGACTAATCTCCTTGTTGCTCAATCCATCACCTAGAAAAGTAATTACTTCTTGTTCACGCTTAGTCATTTTAACTGCTTCTTTTAACTTTGGTTTTCCTTCTCTTACTGCATGTTCAACAATTTGTGAAAATAGAGAATCAATTAAAATAGGAGGAAGAACTGTTGCTCCTTCTGCTACAGTTCTGATAGTTATTAAAAAGTCATTTAGCGATGCATCTTTTAGAATAAAACCATTTGCACCGGCTTTTACATATTGCAAAATATCAGCCTGTACCGGTGCCAGATCCATTACAATAACTTTTGCTTCAGGAAACTCTTTTCTCACCAATTCTACAATATGTAAACTATTTTGACTTCGTAACCCCAAATCCAATAGAACCACATTAGGTTTTAGCTGCTGAATTTTTGACAGAGTGTTTTTACTATCTCCAGATGCTGCAATAATAATTATGTCCTTGTGAGGTTTAAGAATAGAAAGTATTCCGTCTCTAAGAAGTTTGTTATCTTCAATTAGTAACAAACGAATTTTTTTCATAATTAACCTCTTTCTGAAAATTTAAAATGAACCGAATATTTCTTATACTAAATAATTAGTAATTGCACAGCAAGTTGCTGATATTAAAGTTAATTGACAATCGATCAAAGGGATGAAAAAAGAATTACATCATTTGGACGAGATTTCGGTGAATTTTGGTTAGTCGATTAGAGAAGTATTATCTAGAGCAGTTTTATATGTTTGGGATAAATGTGCATGCTTAGCAATTTGAACCCGTGTATTTAGTGCTAATTTTTCAAGAATGTTGTGAACATGACTCTTAACAGTGTATGTTGATAGATGTAGTTTTTGTGCTATTTCTTTATTCGTAAATCCCTCAGCAATTAATTCAATCACCTGCTTCTCACGTTTTGTCATACGCACAGACTCAGTTAATACAGAGTTCTTTACACCATTTAAAGCATGAACAACTATCTGAGAGAAAAGGGATCCCGTTAAATTTTGAGGTAAAATTTTCTCACCATCATTAACTGATCGAATTGTTTTTAAGAATTCAGTGACATTAATATCTTTTAACATAAAACCCGAAACACCGGCTTTCACAAAATCATAAATATCAGTCTGCAACGGGATGAGATCCATCACAATAATTTTTATTTCATCAAAATTCTTCTTAATTAATTCTACTAATTGTAAGCTGTTCCTATTTCGTAAACCTAGATCGAGTATAACTATATTTGGTTTCAGTTTGTTCATCAACTGTTGTAAATTTTCTCCATTACCAACAGTTGCTAACAACTGACATATCTGGTTGTTTTTTTAATATTATCTCAATGCCATCCCGAAGAAGTCTGTTATCTTCTATAAGAAGTATTTTTATCTTTTTTGTTGGATTAGCCAATTTTTATATTTTAATTTTAGTTATTGTTATAAATTATCAATTATAAAGTAAATACGATAGGCCATAAATCCCAAAAATTTTTCTTTCTCTTTAATTAAAACTTAATAAACTCTAAATTATATTGCAATAGTCAGATTATAATAATCTAAATTAATTTGTTAATGAAGAATAAGAATTGCAATTGTCACTTTATGTAAAAAGATAGAAATATTAAAGTAAAAGTCTACTTTTAAAAAGTAATTTACTCAAACCCAAATTGAACTGAGGCAATTATATTTCTCGGCAATCCTGGTTCTAAGTAAACCGGTTTTCCATTCAAATAATCCGGATTTATAAAAGCAGAACTTGCATAGAGTTTATCCGTAATATTATTAACTGTTATAAATCCACGCACATTTAACCATTTAGTAATTTCTATCGTTTTGTTTAATCCCAGTGTTGCACTTAAAGTCAAGTAGGAAGGAACTTCTAGAGAGTTTGCATCATCAACAAAATATTTACCAACTCCACTTAAATTAAAACTAAAAAACAAACCATTTAAATATTTGGTTCATACTTTGCAGTAATATTATAAAATAAATCTGGAATTCCAGCAACATTATTATCTGAATAATCTGCAAACTTACCCGGATTATTATAGTGAACAGAATCAACTAAATATTCATCATATTTATTTATAGAGTAGGTTAGAAGTTGTTTGAAGCGAAAAATCATAATTAAAATTGAGATTTGTATTTAGTTCAATTCCGGTTCTGTGAGATTTTCCTGCTGTAAAATAAAATCTTCCTCCTGAATAGGGAATTATATCATTTGTCAATATTTATATAATATAGAGCATGCATCATATGTTAGATATTCAACAATTTCCTTTGCTCCAAAGTATAAAATATTTTTTGTCCCAACTTCTAAAGTTGTTGAATTTATTGGTTCAAGTAAAGGACTTAATAAATAAATTGAATCTTGTCCAAATGTACTTGCCGGATCAGTTTCATTTCCGGCGGGAACTTCAACACCTCCGCCTAAGATTTGCATAAATACTTTGAGTGTTTGAAAACATATAACTAACACCAAATTTTGGAGTGTAAATCTTTCAAATGATTTTTTTCTGCATCCCAAATTCCGGAGCAATAAAATCTTCACTGTAGTAAGTAATATTATCATATCTTCCGCCAACTATTAAACTGAGTTTTTCTCTAAATCTTAATTTCATTTTGAAAAAATGTGCCAAAGTTATTTGCACCTTCTCGTTTGTTATTTCTTAACTCACTCTCCTCTTTTATTATGTCGCAGACAACGAGTAGAACAATATTGCTCCATCTTGATATGCTTCATCCAGTTCCAACCGTTAACATATTTTTTAAATTCATTAGTAAAGTAATGTTTCATTTTTATAAATAAAATTTCCACCCAAATGATAACGTGTAAAATCTCTATATGTGTTTCTTTCAGATCGTTGCAGATATTTGGATTGACAAATAGCATTCCTGACAATTGAATTGTTTTGATCAATATGGTGAGTTAAAGTAAAACCAATTTTAGCCATCTGGTTGTGTCTTCTTTCATCTCTACTTTTATAGATGAATTTGCTTGTTGTGGATTAGAATAAAATTCGGTCTCAGATTAAAGGTCCGGGAATTTGAAAAAAACTATTTGAACCTAGCACCTGCAAAAGTTAATTAGTTTTTTCTGTCAAGATTTGAAACAATTCCTAGATTGATAAGTGAACGCTTCCCGAATGAATGATCTCGCCAGCCATCGGAATCTGGAATTAGTATAACCCAAGATGAATTTTCCCATTGCCAATTTTTGTTCCACGCTTAACAGAATACTTTTTTAAATCCAAAACTTCCGAACATTCCATTTACATCAACAAATGGATTAACAAATTGTTTGTTGTAAGAAATATCAATAATTCCACCGGCTGCATTTCCCCAAAGCGCAGAAGCATTTGATCGTACTACTTCAATATTTTCTGCAAAAGTTAAATCAATATTATCAAACGAAGTTCTTCCATCTGGTTCAGTTTCGGGAATTCCATCAATCATAATTCTAATTCCACGAGAAGTTCCAGAGTTTGATCTATCACCAGCTCCTCTTGCTCCAAATCCTCTGATCACTATCCGCACATCTTGTCCACCTGCTCGTGTTTGGGCTAAAACACCTGGAACTTTACTAAGTGCTTCATCTAGTCCAATTCCAGTATAATTTTGTAGTTCTTTTGCATTTAAAATTGAAACCGCATAGGGGATTTCCAAAATTAGTTCAGGGGATCTTGTGGCAGAAACCGTTATTTGATTCATTTCATAGGATAAAGAATCAACATCAGATTGAGGAAAGGTATTAATTGTTAAAAATAAAGCTAGAATAAGCACTAAATTATATAATTTTATTTTCTGAAAATTCATCCAATAAATTCCGTTTTTACCAAGTAAATTGAGAAAAATAGTCTTAACAATAACAATTTTTGTAATTTTGTAACTATTAAGTAATAGCAAATAAATGAATAAGCAAAATAACAAAATCTTTAGTCTTTATTATTTCTTGATTGTAATAATCGTTGTAAGTAACACGTTATTTATATTATTTCCACTAATTAATTTATTAGGTTATGAATCAAGTGCCTTAAATGGAATATTATTTGCTCTTATCTCTGGAATTTATTGGTTAAAATATGAGCCTCTCAAAGCAACTGAGTCAAATTCTTACAAACATCATTTTAAGTTCTATTTATATATTTCTTTAGTTGCCATTATTATTTTAACCATCTCCACAATCTTTTGTCAAAAATGCCCTATTAGCGATGGAATATTATTCTATTTAGTTCTTAGCATGCCTTCTCTTTTAGTGGGAGCATGTTTAGCGCAATTTGCAATAATTATATCTAGAAAATTCAGAGTTGTTCTTTTTGTACTTTTGTATTTCATTGTACTATTTGGGTTTCTTCCTGAGTTATATTTTAATCCTCAAATCTATTTTTTCAATCCGATATTCGGTTATTTCCCAGGTGTGATTTATGATCATACAATAAAAATTACCACCGAATTGGTAATTTATAGAGGTATTACGATAATATTTTCACTGGCAATTTTAATTATATATTTTTTCATAAAAAACTTTAATAAAAATCAATATCTTATTGTAATAACAATAGTTATCATACTTTACCTAAGTGCTTATTATGTAAAACCAGCTCTTGGATTAGCTACAACCTTAAATAAAATAGAAATAAGCTTAAATGGAAAAATAGAGACTGAGAATTTTATTATTTATTACCCCAAAAGTGTTTCTAGCGTAGAAAAAAGAAAAATATTATTAAACCACGAATATTATTACACTGAAATTTCAAATCAATTTGGTGCCAAATTAAATGAGAAAATCACATCTATTGTTTTTGAATCGGGAGCACAGAAGAAGAGACTTTTTGGATCCCAAAATGCAGATGTGGCAAAACCATGGCTAAACCAAATTTACACTAATTTTGATAACTATGAGAATAGTTTGAAGCACGAGTTACTACACATATTTTCCAAAAAATATGGAAAGGGAGTTTTTAATTTACCCTCAAATTATAATCCTGCACTACTAGAGGGATTTGCTACTGCTTTTGAAAATAACTTTGATGATGTTGATATCGACTACTTAGCATTTCTTGCTTACAATAATAATGATAGAATTTCAATTACCGGTTTATTTTCCAATTTAAGTTTTTTTAGTAATGTTTCTTCACTCTCTTACATTTATGCTGGTTCGTTTATAAAATATTTGTCTTTTAAATATTCTGTTGAAAAAGTGTTGGAATTTTATTCAAATCCCGATTCTAAGATTATTTTTGGGAAGCATATTTCCACTCTCGAAAAAGATTATTACGAATATTTAGTTGGTCTGGATTTCGAGTTTAATAAGAACAAAGCACAGTTGTATTTTGGGCGAGTTCCACTTATTAAAGAGTTTTGTGCTAGAGCAGCTGCAAAAGAGTTAACTCATGCAAGGAAATTATTTTCTGAAAATGAATTTATAAAAGCAAAAGACTTATTTGTGAATATTTATGAATACTCAAAATCATATGCCGCACTAAATGGAATTACTCAATCTTACATAAAAATAGAAAACTTTGAGGAAGCATTAAAACTTTTGGAATCCGAAAAAAGTTTGTTTTCAAATTCTTCATATTATTATAATATCGAATACCAGTTAGCATTTTTAAATGCAAGAGTTAAGAATATGAATAAAACCATTTCTTACTATGATAGTTTAATTGTTCAAAATCCACATCAAAATTATTTTAGGAGTGTCATCCTATTAAAAACTCTTGCTCTTCGTGATTCAACTAAGTTTTACAATTTTGTTGAAAATGACAGTTCCAGAAAAGAAATAAGTAAAGAACTTATAAAGCTACAAGATGATTCGTTTTTACAGTATTTTATCGAGAATTATTTAATTACTCTGACAGCACAAGCCGATTCAATTTCTAAATTTGACTATTCAACTGAAATGAGTAAAATAAATCAACTACTCGAAGATTATAATTACAATTCGGAAACTTATTTTCTATTGTCTAAATTGGCTTTTAATAATTTACATTTTGAGGACGCAATAAAATTTTGCAATATTGCCCATGAAAATGTTTCTCCAGAAAAAAGGGCAATTGTGAATAGTTTTCTAAAGAAATTGACTTGGATGCAAAATAATTTAGAAATTTTGGAAAAGTATGGATTTTAAGAAATTATTAAATCAAAATAGCTATTTTGAAGTCATTTCAAGCCTTTCAGCGCAAATGGAGATGGAAGTTTATATAGTTGGAGGGTTTGTAAGAGATACAATACTCAATAGAGAAAGAAATGAAATTGATTTTTTAGTAATTGGAGATGGACCTACTTTTGCCCAAAAGCTTGCCAACAAACTAAATGTGAAAAATATTAATATTTATAAAAATTTTGGGACAGCACATTTTAGGTACAAAAATATCGATTTTGAATTTGTCGGAGCTCGAAAGGAATCTTATACTATAGATAGTCGAAATCCAAAAGTAGAAATTGGCAGTTTTGATGATGATATTAATAGAAGAGATTTCACAATTAATACTCTTGCCATTTCTTTGAATGAGGACAGTTTTGGAACTCTAATTGATAAGTTTAATGGATTCAAGGATATTGAGGACAAAATTATTCAAACTCCGTTAGATCCATTAGTTACTTTTAATGATGATCCACTAAGAATAATTAGAGCATTCAGATTTGCTTCCCAACTAAACTTCAAAGTTGAAATAAGGATTCTTATTGCGGCCGAACAATTAAAAGATAGGCTGAAAATTATTTCTCAAGAAAGGATAACTGATGAACTATTAAAGATTCTTTCATCGAACACTCCTTCGATTGGATTGCGACTTCTGCATGAAACAAAAGTTTTAGATATAATTTTTCCTCAAATTTCTAACTTATCGGGAGTTGATCAAAGAAAGGATTTTCATCATAAAGATGTTTTTCTTCATACATGCCAAGTTGTTGATAATATCTCAGAAAAAACAGATGATGTTTGGTTGAGATTTGCAGCTTTAGTTCATGATATTGCAAAACCTCAAACAAAAAGATTTAATGAGGAAAATGGCTGGACATTCCACGGGCACGAAGAATTAGGCGCACGGATGATGAAGGATATTTTTAAACAGTTAAAACTTCCATTGCATAAACTTAGTTATATAGAAAAACTAGTTAGACTGCACTTGAGACCAATTGCATTAGCTTCTGAAATTGTAACTGATTCAGCAATAAGAAGATTAAGTGCAACCGCTGGTGAAGACCTAGATGATTTGATTACATTATGTCGAGCAGACATCACCAGTAAAAACCCAGAAAAAGTATCGAAATATTTGCTGAATTATGATAATGTGATGGAAAAAGTAAAAGATGTTCAAGAAAAAGATAATCTTAGAGCATTTCAGTCTCCTGTTAGAGGGGAAGAAATAATGAAAATATGTAATTTAAAACCTTCTAGAAAAGTTGGAGATATAAAAAAGGCTATTGAGGAGGCTATTCTTGATGGTAAAATTCCAAATAAGTATGAAGAAGCCTACGAATTTCTCCTCTCTATTAAAGATGAATATCTCAATTAAAAGTTAGTATGTCCACTTTTTAAGTTTTCTTTTCTTTGTTGAATTTGTCTAGGCATAACCAGATTGTTATATTCAGTTAAGAAAATTGGCAACTATTGAAAGAAATGATTGTAAAATTATTTTAAATACTTTGCAACTTTTCAATTTTACTTTCGTCATAATATTAAATGATTAACAATTTTAAGCATCATTATTAAATTTTAGGAGTTCTCATGAGTAGAGTTTTGTCTCTTCTATTTTTATTACTAAGCACCAATTTATTTGCACAGAACATTTTAACATTAGAAGAAGCAATTAACATTGCACTTCAAAGAAATTCAAGTCTTATTAAAAGTAATAACGCCATAGCCGTGGATGAAGCAAGCATAAAGAGTGCTTACGGTAATTTATTGCCTAATTTAAGAGTAAATGGAACTTGGAATTGGCAAAGATTAAGTGATGATGGTGGCACGCAGATAGACTTTTTGGGAAATACAATTGAAACAGGTGCTACTAAAACTGATACCAGAAATTATTCATTATCAGCTTCTGGAAATGTGGTTTTATTTGATGGTCTTGCAAATTATGCAAGAATTGCGCAAGCGGAAAATAATTTAGAAGCCGCTGAATTTAGTCTTGAAAAATTTAAGCAAGATATTATTTACACGACAACAACCTTATACTATCTAGTTATTAGTAATGAAGAATTAGTTAAGGTGAGAGAAGATAATTTGAAATTCAATCAGAAGTTATTTGAAACAATTCAGGCAAGAAATAGTCTTGGTGCGATACCAATAGCGGATGTTTATACTCAACAAGTTAGTGTTGGAAATGCACAATTACTCCTAATTCAAACTCAGAATAGCTATGAAAATGCAAAGAATAATCTGCTAAACTATTTAGCGCTCGACATATTTGAGAACTATGAATTAGTTGATCCTTATAAACAAAAAGATATTACTGAAGATGAAGAATTAATAAATGATTATACAAATATTGAAAGTATGGTGAGCGAAGCTCTAGTACGTAGATTAGATTACAAAAGTAAACAGCTTCAATTAGCATCTGCTGAGAATGGAAAAACAATTGCACAATCCGGTTTGTTACCTTCACTCTCCGGGAATTTTTCTTTCAGTACAAGTGGAATTCAGACACAGTATTTATTCGATAGAGAATATTATAATGTTGGTTTGACTCTTAGTTTGCCAATATTTTCAAATTGGAATACAGAAGAAAGTATGGAATTCGCTGAAGTTAATAAATTAAATGTAAAAGAAGATTTGCAAGCTTTGGAAAGAACCATAAAAATAGAAGTTAAAGAAAGTTATTTAAATTTAATTGCATCTAAAAAACAGCTTGAAGTAACAAACTCAAATATTACCGCAGCCAAGGAAAATAGAAGAGTAAATAACGAGAGATACAACTTGGGTTCAGGAACTATCTTAGATGTATTGCAATCTGATAAAGATTATACACAAGCATTAAGAGATAATATTAGTGCAAGGTTTGAATACTATCAAAATAGAGACAGACTAATGAATGCTCTAGGAAAATTAGAAATTGAAAAATATCAATAATATCTGCAAAAGGAGATTTATCAATGAGTAAAGGTAATCGTAAAAAATCCAAAAAAAAGATCTTTATTTTTGGTGGATTGGGACTCTTAGTACTAATAGTTGTGTTGCTTACAATATTTAGTGGTGACAAGGAAAAAATTGTTTCTGTACAAACTGAAAAAGTAATTAAAAGAAATATTACTCAATTAGTATCTGCTAACGGCACAATAAATCCGGTTGAAAAAGTTGAGTTAAGACCAGAAGTAACAGGTGAAATTGTTGAGCTTCCAGTAAAAGAGGGTGATAGAGTAAAGAAGGGGCAGCTATTAATTAGGCTAAAACCAGAACAATATATTGCCAGAAAAAATAGAGCACAAGCAAGTTTAACTTTTGCACAAGCATCATTGCGAGAAAGAGAAGCTTCTTTCGTTGAAGTAGAAGCGACTTATAATAGAGTAAAAGAATTATACGCAAAACAACTTGCAAGTGAATCAGATTTAGAAGCTGCAAAATCAGCTTTTGTAAGAACAAAATCACAAGTTGATGCACAAAAATCTTCCGTGCAACAAGCGGAGGAAGGCTATAAAGATGCTGTTGCAGAATTAGATAAAACAGTTATTTATTCCCCGCTTGATGGTACAGTAAGTGCTTTAAATGTTGAAAAAAGTGAACGCGTTCTTGGCAGTTCTTTTAGTCAAGGTACTCATTTAATGACGGTTGCAGATTTAAACCAAATGGAAGCAATAGTTGAAGTTGATGAAAATGATGTTGTTCTAATTTCTGTAAATGATACTGCTACTATTGAAATTGATGCTTTAGGGGATGAGAAATTTTTAGGTATTGTAACTCAAATTGGAAATAGTGCAAAGACTTCAGAATTAGGAACCCAAAATGAAGTTGTGAACTTTGATGTTGAGATTAGACTGTTAAATCTAAATGAAAAAATTAGACCAGGAATGTCCTGTGATGCTGACATTAAGACCGATACTAGAAAACAAGTATTTTCTGTGCCTATACAAAGTGTGACTGCAAGGATCCCTAAAAAAGATATGAAAAAAGAAGAAGATGGAAAAAGTGAAGAGGATGAAGAGGAAATGAGTGTTCAAAAGAGAAAAGAAAAAATAAAACCTGTTGAGGTTGTGTTTATTGAAGAAGGTAATTTGGCTAAAATGGTTGAAGTTAAAACTGGAATTAGTGATGATACTTATATGGAAATAAAAAGCGGCTTAAAAGAAAATCAATCCATCATAAGTGGACCATATAAAGCAATATCTAAAGATCTTGATGACAGTACAAAAGTAAAAATAACCAATAAACGCGGCAGTAAAAATAAAGAAGATGAAGAATAGTAAAAGCGTATTTTATAAAGAAGAATAACCAATATTGAACAAGGAATTTTCAATAATTTTGTAAAAGTAATATGACCGAGAAAACAAGAAAATTTGATTTACAAGATAGATTTGTTGATTATGCAGTCAGGATAATTAAACTTTCTGAGCAATTGCCTAATTCAAAGACTGGTAAACATATAGCAACACAAATATTAAGAAGTGGAACTTCTCCGGCTCCTAATTATGGAGAAGCACAAAGTGCTGAATCAACAGCTGATTTTATTCATAAGTTAAAAGTAGCATTAAAAGAGTTGAGAGAAACTGAGGTGTGGTTAAAAATAATTGTTAAAACAAATTTGATTAAACCCATTGCAAAACTTTCTCCTCTTATAAAAGAAACAGATGAACTAATTTCAATCCTTTTTAAAAGTATAGACACAGCAAAAAAGAAATTATGAAAATTGAATATTGGAACTTCCTTGTTGGGTATTTGTTCTTCGGTTATCAAAAACGATTTAATTTATAAATAAAATTGTTTTATAAATTTTGAAAAATGGACAGTGAAAATTTTAGGAATTAAAATGAATATTATAAATATAGAACATATAGCTAAAATTTATCAGGTTGGAACAGAAGAAGTTCATGCACTCCGAGATGTATCTTTAACAATTGACAAAAATGAATATGTTGCGATTATGGGTCCTTCAGGTTCTGGGAAATCTACACTAATGAATATTTTAGGTTGTTTAGATACACCAACAAAGGGGCTTTATACTTTTACAAGCAAGAATGTTAGTGACATGAATGATAATGATTTGGCAAGTATTAGAAATAAAGAGATTGGGTTTGTTTTTCAGACTTTTAATCTTTTACCAAGATCTGACGCATTGCATAATGTCGAACTCCCGTTGATTTACGCCGGTGTTGGCAGAGAAGAAAGAAGAGAACGTGCCAGAGAGGCATTGATAAAAGTGAACCTTGAGGATAGAATGGATCACAAACCAAATGAGCTTTCTGGTGGTCAACGACAAAGAGTTGCCGTTGCAAGAGCACTTGTTACAAATCCTTCTATTATTCTGGCTGATGAACCAACAGGTAACCTTGATACAAAAACCGGTGAAGATATTATGGCATTATTCGAAAATTTATATGCACAAGGTAACACAATAATTTTAGTTACACATGAAGAATATATTGCCGAACATGCCAATAGAATTATCCGTTTGAGAGATGGACTTGTAGAAAAAGATGAAATAGTTGAAAGAAGGAAGTTAGCTAAACCTCAACAATTAGATGTGTAAAGGTATTTTATTATGACGAATTTTTTATTTGAACTCAAAGAAGGATTAGTAATTGCATTCAATGCAATTAGGGCTAATAAAATAAGATCTGTTCTTACAACACTTGGAATTGTTATTGGAGTTGCCTCGGTGGTTTTGATGTCCACCGCGATTAAAGGAATTGATGAATCATTTCAAGATAGTGCCACAAGTATTATGGGAACAGACAATATATTTATTGATAAATGGTCATGGTTTGGGGAAGTTCCCTGGTGGGAACTTAAGAATAGAAGAGATATTGGAATGGAAGAATACCGAGAATTTAAAGAGCAAGCCACTCTTCCAATTGCTGTTGCTCCAAGAACATTTAGAAATCAACCTAGTAGTTTCAATGATGTAGTTGTTGAAGGATGTTTTATAGTTGGGACTACTAATGAATATTTAAAAACAACCGATCTTAAATTTACAGAAGGAAGATTTTTTTCTGAAATTGAAAGTAATGCTGGTAGACGAATTTGCGTTGTTGGTGGTGAAATTGCCGCAAAACTATTTCCAAGAGGTAATGGTGTTGACCAGGTGATTAAAATAAAAGATAAAAAGTATAAAGTGGTTGGCATAAATGATAAACAAGGTAGTTTTCTTTTTGGAAATTTTAATCCTGATAATATGATCTACATCCCTATTGACGCAATGTTTAAAGATTTCCAAAGTCGCCACAGAGGTGGCGGTATTTCAATTTCTGTTCGTGCTCCAAGTAATCTAATGGTGCCTGCTGTAAAAGAGGAAGCTATTAGTGTAATGAGAAGGATTAGAGGTCTAAAGTATAGCGAAGAAGATGATTTTTCTATAAATCAGCAAAGTGCACTTTTGGATATTATCAATCAACAGGTTGGTGTAATTCAAATTGCCGGATTATTTATCACTGGTCTAGCACTATTTGTTGGTGCCATTGGAATTATGAATATTATGTTTGTTTCAGTAAAAGAAAGGACCAAGGAAATCGGAATTAGGAAGGCAATTGGAGCCAAGAAAAGAACAATTATGGGCCAATTTTTAACAGAATCTGCATTTATTTGCTTGCTCGGTGGTTTGGTCGGATTGTTTATTGCCATTCTGGGAGCGAAAATTATTGAACAATATGATTTCCCAGTCTCAATTCAAGTTGATGCGGTTATTCTTGCAATAGGTATTTCGTTAATCACTGGGGTCATTTCGGGCCTTGCGCCAGCTTGGACGGCTGCAAAAATGGATCCTGTAGACGCATTGAGGTATGAATAATGGAAATAATAATAGTAGCATTAAACTCACTAAAAGCTAATAAGTTAAGATCACTATTGACTGTTCTTGGTATTATCGTTGGGATTTTTTCTATCATAACTATAAGCACAGTTGTATCTATGCTTCAGAATAGTATAGAAGAAGGTGTTGCTCAATTGGGACAAACCACTTTCCAAATTCAAAAATATCCTGCTATGATGGATAGAGGAGATAGAGCCAAATATAGAAATAGGAAGGATCTTACAATTGATCAATATTTTGAATTGAGGGATAAACTTGAAGGTGAAGCTGAAGCAGTTGGTGCAGAACAATGGGACGGTGGAAAACTATTTAAATATGAAAATAAAGAAACTAATCCAAATGTTAGTTTAGTGGGTGCAACTCCGGAAGCATTCCCCAATAATAAATGGGTTGCTGATGAAGGTAGAAGTTTTAATTATAATGATGTAAATAGATATGAAAAAGTAATTGTTCTTGGCGCCTCTTTGGCAAAAAATCTATTTGATGAAATGGATCCAGTAGGACAAGAGGTAAAAGTTGATAACCATAAACTAAGAGTAATTGGAGTATTAGAAAAACAAGCTGCCTCATTTGGACAAGATAAAGATAACTTTGCGGCTATACCAATCACCACTTTCCAAAGCTTTTATGGTAAGTATAATGAAAGTGTTAATATTACTGTTAGTTCGTTCAGCAAAGAAGATTATGAGGATGTGATAGAAAAGTCTATTGGCTATTTCAGAACAATAAGAAAAGTACCTGCGGGTGAAGAGGATGATTTCGGTATTTTTTCAAATGAATCTGTTTTAACACAAATAAATAGTATGACTGCGGGTGTAAAAATTGGGGCTTATGTAATTGCTCTAATTGCGCTACTTGCTGCCGGTATTGGTATTATGAATATAATGTTAGTCTCCGTTACTGAAAGAACCAAAGAAATTGGAATTCGAAAAGCGATTGGTGCAAAGAAATCTAATATACTAACTCAATTTTTGATTGAAGCAATTGTCCTATCTCTTTTTGGTGGAATAATTGGAATTATTATAGGACTTATTGTAGGCAATTTGGCAGGTTCTGCAATTGGAGGTGAATTATCCATTCCTTTGGATTGGGTGGCTATTGGAGTTCTGCTATGTATTTTAGTAGGAGTTGGGTTTGGTACTTACCCAGCTTATAAAGCTTCAAATTTAGATCCGATTGATGCGTTGAGGTATGAATAAATTTGTTCTGAAGATTGTTTGCAATCTGTGACCAAAACAACGGTGAAAAATATTTGTTGAAAATTCCCATCTATATGGGAATCTTAAATCCCATCTTTAGGTGGGATTTTTTATTTTAATGACTTGCAAATTCTATTATTGCCTAATAGATTTATAATTCAATAATTATTGCTACACCATTAAAAAGCTTTCTTATTTGAAATCTACTAAGATCTTATATACAGTTATTTGTATTTTATGGAGCTTTTCTATATCAGCTGCCCAAAGTGATAGTTTGCTTATTGCAAAAATTGATACTTTCAATATTAATTTTGAAAATAAATATGAACTTAGTTCAGTCTTTATTATCCCACTTTCTCCAGAGGTAAGAATTGGTGAAAAATTGTTGCCCGGAAATAGTTACTTATTAGATGTTAAAACTAACAAAATTTCACTGTCTGATACAGTTACATATTCAATTTTTGATACTCTTTATATTAATTATTTAACTAGGGATTTATCACTTCAAAAAATTTATAAAAATAGATCGCTAGTTAGGTTTTACGATGCTCAGTTGGATCAATACATTGGTAAGGTCAATAATGAATCTGTTGATTTATCATCCAAAGCAATTTTTGGAAATGACTTGCAAAGTAGTGGAACACTTCTGCGAGGATTTTCATTCGGAACAAATAAAGATCTTGCAGTAACAAGCGGATTACGTTTGCAATTAGCCGGTAAACTTTCTGAAGAGATTGAAATTGTTGCAGCTTTGACTGATGAAAACACGCCTATTCAACCAGAAGGGAATACAGAAAGATTAGAAGAACTAGATAAAGTATTTATCGAAATTAAACATGCAAATGCAAGTGCAATTTTTGGTGATTACAATCTAAGGCAAAATATTGGGGAATTTGGAAGAGTTGATAGAAAACTTAAAGGAGTAATCGGAAATTTTAAAGTTGACAATTATGCTGGTGGTGTCTCTTTTGCTTCTTCAAGAGGGAAGTTCAATTCCATGCAATTTAATGGAATTGATGGAGTGCAAGGTCCATACAGATTGCTCGGAGCAGATAATGAAAATGATATAATTGTTATTGCCGGAAGTGAAAAAGTTTTTATTGATGGCGGTGAACTAAAAAGAGGTGAAAACAATGAGTACGTAATTGAATATGCTAATGGTGAAATTAGGTTTACACCAAAGGTGCTAATAACTTCGTTAAGTAGAATAACTGTTGATTTTGAATATACTTCACGCCAATATGAAAGAAATGTTATCAATGTAAATACATCTGCTTCCTTTTTTGAGAACAAGCTAAAATTATCTATAAATGCTTACCAAGAAGGAGATAATAAAAATAATCCAATTGATCTAAATTTGTCCGAGAAAGATGAAGAAAGGTTGAGTCAAAGTGGGGATGATTTTTTACTAGCTGCTGAAAGTGGTGTTATTGAATTAACTTCCGACTCAGTTGGAATTTATTCTTCAATTGATACTGTGCTTGCAGGCGAGCAGATTACCATTTATCAATATGCCCCAGGATCTGTGGATGCAAAGTATAATATAGTTTTTAGTTTTATTGGAGAAAACAAAGGCGATTACATTAGAGAGGGAATAGGAAAATTTAAGTTTGTGGGTATTAAAAATGGTGCTTATTTACCAATTAGACTAATACCACTCCCAGAGAAAAATCAGTTGGGAAACATTCTGGTAGAATATTCACCAATAGAAAAAATTAAATTAAGTGTTGAGTTAGCAGCTAGTAGTTACGACAAAAACACATATTCAGAAATTGATGATAACGATAATAACGGTTTTGCGAGTAATATAAAACTGAGTATAAATCCACTTGATATTAAGCTTTTTGAAACTGAGTTAGGTAATATTAGTGGTTATTACAGAGATCGATATTTGGATAATAATTTTAAAACTATTGACAGAATTAATGAAATTGAATTTGAAAGAAATTATAATACTTCTAGCATATTGAGTAAAGAAGAAAGATTAAAGGAATTGCAGTTGAATTACAAACCAACTCAAAATATTGATTTTATTGGACAATACGGAAGTCTAAAAAAAGCTAATGGTTTTTCATCGCAAAGAATATTTTCTAAAACTAGTTGGAATAATTATAATAATTTTGATTTTAATTATGCTTATGATTTTGTAAATACAAATTCATTTGTGTTGACTTCAGATTGGTTAAAACAAAATGGAGAAATTTCTTACAGTATTTGGAATGCAAAGCCAGGAATCTCATTTAGGTCCGAGAATAAAAAAGAAAAATTGACAAGTCTAGATTCCCTCATTGGAAGTAGTCAAAAATATTTAGAGTATTCACCGTTTCTTCATCTTAGCATTTCGAATGGATTTGGAGTAAGTAGTAAATATTCATTCACCAAGGAAGAATCGGCTCAAGCAGGATTTTTTATAGAAGAATCAAAATCATATACAAATACTTATTCCGTTAATTGGAATAGTATGAAAGAGTTTGTAACAGAACTCGATTTTTCTTTTAGGAAAAAGAAGTATTCCGACTATTTTGCACAAAAAGGTCTTGGCAATAATGAGTCCATAATTATTCGATCACAATCAAGTATCAATTTATTCGATCGCTTTATTGATGGAAATGTTTATTATCAAGCCGCTTCTGAAAGAACTGCTAAATTTGAAAGAGTGTTTTTAAGGGTGCCTCAAGGAACTGGTGCTTTCTCTTATCAAGGAGACTTAAACAATAATGGTGTTGCTGATGAAAGTGAATATATACCAGATCTATTTGAGGGGGATTTCATTCAAACAACATTGCCGACTGATGAACTTTTCCCAGTAATTGATCTAAAAATAAATTCTCGCTGGAGAGTAGAGTTCTCTAAATATTTCACAGCTTCAAATTGGGTGTCCACGGCATTAAATTCATTAAGCTCTGAAACAAGCTT
Organism: uncultured Ignavibacteriales bacterium; assembly: GCA_963704835.1. Taxonomy (GTDB): domain Bacteria; phylum Bacteroidota; class Ignavibacteria; order Ignavibacteriales; family Melioribacteraceae. The sequence goes on from CAVPHW010000020.1 coordinate 149,365, forward strand.
TAGGGTGGAAGAGAACAGCAGAATGTTGGATACAAAGAAAATATACCTACTAAATTTTAACTATTTCATGAATGATTCGACTACAATAAGAGGATCTAATTATTTTCAACAGGACTTGCATATTTTTAAAAATCAAAGAGATCTTTCGTTTAGATTTAGATTTACAGAAAGGAATTCATTAAATCAATTTAGTGCCGGATTAGAAAAATCATATCTGAAGGAAAGAGGACTTAAAATTAAATTCAGAATGATTCAAGAAGTTAACAATGAAACAGAATATACTAATTTAGTAGAAAATGTAAATGCACCAAAAAATACTAATAGATCCAGATCTACTAATGGCAATGAGTTAAAAACAGATTTTTCATACCGACCTTATAATAATCTTGAATTTGGATTTTTATTAAAAGTAGGAAGAATTGAAGATCACTATCCAGCCACTCCAACCATTATTGATGAGAATAAAATAAATTTACGGTTTACTTTATCATTGCTGGAAAGGGGAAGACTTCGGTTTGAGATTGAGAGAACCGAATTACTAACAAATACTACGCAAAATATTATTCCTTTTGAAATAACAAATGGAAATTTAATTGGCAAGAACTATATTTGGAGAACCAATTTTGATTATAGATTTTCGACTAATTTACAAACAAATATAAATTATTCTGGTAGAATTCAGGGGAAGGGAAAAGTTATAAATACTCTTAGAGCCGAAGCCAGAGCATATTTTTAATTTTGGGTTTTTAATGAACAGAGATTATTTGATAGAAGGTCATATTGTTAGGATGAATATGGGTAAAGTGGAATTCCTTTTACTAAAAAGAGCCTCAACAGAAAAATATCCAAAAATTTGGCAAATGATAACAGGCAAGATAAAAGAGAATGAAAAAGCATTTCACACTTTTTTAAGAGAAGTAAAGGAAGAAACCAACCTAGATTTGAATGAAGTATATGTAGTCCCAAATGTTAATTCTTTCTACGATTTTGAAAAAGATGAAGTGATTTTAATCCCAGTTTTTTTGGCTCTAGTTGATTACAACTCTAAGATTATTATTTCTTCTGAACACTCGAAATTTAAATGGGTAAATAAAAGGGAAGCATTAAGGCGATTGGCTTGGCAAGGTCAAAAAGAATCTGTAAAAATTATTTGTGATTATTTGTCTAAGAAATCCCATTCCCTAAATTTTATTAAGTTGGATATATAATGAACTCTTTCACGAATAAATTATTATTTAGTTTTACGATCTTTTCCATTCTTCTAACCCAATCGTTTAATCTAGCGCAAACATCCTCCAAAGCAGTTGACACACTTGCTGTTGAGACCAAATTGTGGAATGATATTCAATTATCCTTTAATAATAATCTTAGTTACTTTGAAAGACCTGTAAGTTTTAATAGCTCGGACTGGCTAAAGTTTGCAGGAATTACAATAGTCTCAGGTGCATTAATGACTGTTGATGATGAAGTTAGAGAGAAAGCTTTGAGTAACCAATCTAATTTTCAAAATGATTTTACAAAGATTGGCAAATATTATGGGGAGCTAGTCCCAATAGTTGGCTTTTCTGCTGTCATTTATGGAGGCGGGTTACTCTTTGATGACAACGAGTTTAGAACAACAGGCAGAATTTTAATTGAATCCTTAGCTGCTGCTGGAATTACTACTACAGCCTTAAAATTTATCTTTGGAAGAAGCAGGCCTTATAAAAATGATGGAGAGTATAAATTTAATTTCTTCGATTTGAATAATTACAATAATTCTTTCCCCTCGGGGCATGCGACTGTTGCATTTTCTATAAGTACAGTGCTATCAGAAAGGATTGATAATATTTATGCTTCCATTGGATTATATGGTCTTGCGACTCTAACAGCATACCAAAGAATTTATTCTGATAATCATTGGTTATCTGATACTTTTTTAGGGGCAATAATTGGAATTACTGCAGGTAAGTTTTTTGTAAACTTAGAGGAAGATGTTGACTTGAAAAATAAATCTTCAGTATCTTATCATATTCACCCTTATATTAATTCTAAGAGTTCTGGTTTATCGGTTTCAATTTTGTTTTAGTATTTTCTTTCTTAACTTCAGACAATATTATATTTAACTATTATTTATATTTAGTGACTCATGTTTTAAAAAATTGTCGTTCTGAATGTAATGAAGAATCTCAATGTATTTAATTTACATTATTCTGAGATACTTCGCTCCGCTCAGTATGATAAAATGTTCTTATTTGTAAAGTGTGTTGGTAATTAATTTTTGTTTTAACTTTGGAGGAAATTTGGATTTAATAGTTGTCGGATCAGTTGGACTAGATTATGTTGAAACCCCATTAGGGAAAATAGAGAATGCTTTAGGCGGTGCTGCTATTTATATATCTCTTGCTGCAAGCTACTTTACTAAACCAGTTAGATTGATCGGGGTTGTAGGTGATGATTTTCCAACCGAACACACTGAAATGTTAAGCGACCATAAAATAAAATTGGAAAATCTAGAGGTTGTTAAAGGTGGAAAAACATTTCGTTGGGGTGGTAAATACCACGAAGACTTAAATATTAGAGATACATTATATACCGATCTAAATGTATTTGAAAAATTTAACCCCATTATTCCTGAGGAATTAAAAGAGAACAGTTTTGTGGTTTTAGGAAATATAATTCCATCACTTCAACTTTCAGTAATTGATCAGCTTAAGGGTAATAATTTTATTGTTTGCGATACTATGAACCTTTGGATTAATACTACTTTGGAAGATTTGAAAAAGGTGTTGAAGAAAATCAATGTACTAATCATTAATGATTCTGAAGCGAGGATGTTATCAAATGAAAATAATTTGATTAAAGCCTCAAAAATTATAAGAGATATGGGACCTGAGTATTTAATCATTAAAAAGGGTGAACATGGAGCTTTGCTATTTCACAAGACAACTATATTCTCTGCACCTGCATATCCAATAGAAACTATCTTTGATCCAACTGGAGCTGGCGATACCTTCCTTGGGGGATTTGCCGGTTATTTACATAATTCAATGGATATGAATTTTGAAAAAGTGAAGCGTGCAGTTATTTTTGGTAGTGCAATGGCTTCATTTTGTGTTGAACAATTTAGTACAAAAGGTTTGGAAGGTTTAGATAAAAACAAAATCAACAAGCGCTTTAACGAGTTTAGAGAATTATCAAGGATCGAAGATGAATAGCTTCAATTCAATTGAATTAAAAAATGAAAAGTTAGTATTAATCGATCAAACGAAATTACCACTTCATGAGGAGTATATAGAAACAGACGATTATGAAAGGATAGCCCTAGCAATTGAAAGATTAGAAGTACGCGGTGCACCAGCAATTGGGATCTCTGCTGCATATGCGATTGCACTTAGTTTTAAAAATATTAAAATCGATACTCATGATCATTTCAAAAAAGTTTATTCTAGATTGGAAAGAACCAGACCAACAGCTGTAAACTTATTCTGGGCGCTGAATAGAATGAAGGAAGTGTTTGAAAAAAATAAAAGTTCGATCAACCTCTACCAAATCCTCCTTGAAGAAGCAATTATAATTCATGATGAAGATATTAGTATGTGTAATAGAATTGCAGTGAATGGACTTCAAATATTTAAGACTGTAAGTAATGTTCTAACCCATTGCAATACGGGAAAACTAGCAACAGGCGGTGGCGGAACCGCTTTAAATGTGATTATAAATGGATATAAAAACAATATGGTTAAGTTTGTCCATGTAGATGAAACTAGACCATTATTCCAAGGCTCAAGGTTAACTGCATTTGAATTAAGTAAAGCTGGTATTCCTTTTTCTGTGAATACAGATTCCACTGCAGCATATTTAATACAGCAGAATAAAATAGATTTAGTAATCACTGGTGCTGATAGAATTGCGTTAAATGGGGATAGTGCTAATAAAATTGGGACCTACAATTTAGCAGTTCTTTGTAAATATCATAATATACCTTTTTATATTGCGGCTCCCACGACTACAATCGATAAAGATTGTGTTAGTGGTAATGAAATCAATATCGAGCAAAGGGATAAGCTTGAAATAAATTCATTTCGTACTGAACGTATAACTTCAGAAGATTATAATATTTTTGCACCAGCATTTGATGTTACTCCAAATAATTTAATTTCTGGAATTATTACAGAAAAGCAGTTTCACTTGCCTCCTTACAATTTTACTTAAGAAATTTATGGCAACAATTTTAAAAAATGAGGCCATTGTTTTACGGAAAATTAATTATTCTGAAACTAGTCTTATTGTTCACTTATACACAAAAGAGAATGGAAGAATTTCAGCAATCATAAAAGGAGCGAGAAGTTCGAAATCAAAGATTGGGAGCAAGATAGATGTACTAAATTTGGTTGAAGTTGTTTTCTACAATAAGGAAGTAAAAGATCTTCAATTAATAACTCAATCAAATTTAATTAATCATTTTCAAATAATTAAGGGCGATCTTGAAAAAGTTAAATATGCGTCTGCTGTCTGCGAATTAATTTTAAAACTAATTCCTGAAAAAGAAGTAAATACGAAGCTTTTTAAAGGTGTTACTAAAATTATGAGTTTAATGAATTCCCAATCATCTGACCCAATTTATTTATTTAGCCAGTTTATGGTCTTTTTTATCAAAGAAATTGGTTTTGAATTGTCTTTTACGCATTGCTCAAATTGTGACAGTGAAATTGATGATTCCCTTCAAAATGCTTTTAGTTACGCTGCTGGAGTTATCTGTCATAATTGTAATTCGGATAAACTGACTACATTTGAATTTTCAAAGGAACTTTTTAATTTATTCTCATGTTTAAGCACTAAAAATAAATTGGTCTCATATAAAAAGAGAGATTTGGAAAACATAATATTTATTTTAGAGAAGTATTTAGTTTTTCACAATTCTGATTTTAAGGGATTAAAAACTTTACAAATATTATAAAGGAAGGTAAATAAATGAAAACCAGAAATATTTTTGGTACAATATCACTTTTGGCAATTGGACTTGTTTTTGGTGCAATTTTGGTCTCAAGTGCAGGGTTGATAAACCAGAGTAATGCGGATCCAATAAAGATTGGAAGTGATTCATCTCCAGTTGGTAATTTGGCTATCATGGATTTTAATAATGCTTTTATTCAAGTTGCTGAGAAAGTAACTCCTTCTATTGTAAGTATAACCGTGGTTAGTACGGTTAAGGAAGATCCACACAAAGAGATGTTTAATTTTCCATTCAACCTACCGGATTTTAAAGACCAGATGCCGAAGAATAGGCAAGGTGGTGGTAGTGGTGTTATAATTTCTGAAGATGGATATATTGTTACAAACAATCATGTTGTTGAAAACGCTGTAAAAGTAAAAGTAAATTTATTTGATAAAAGAGAACTAGAAGCAAAAATAATCGGAAGAGATCCTTTAACTGATTTGGCTGTAATAAAAATTGATGCTGAAAATTTACCAGCAGCTTATTTTGGAGATTCTGATAAATTAAAAGTTGGTTCTTGGGTAATGGCAATTGGAAATCCGTTGAGTTATTTAACATCCACAGTCACAGCTGGAATAGTAAGCGCAACGGGAAGAAATATTAATATTATTAGAGATAATTATGGTGTTGAAAATTTTATTCAAACAGATGCTGCAATTAATCCTGGAAATAGTGGGGGTGCTTTAGTTGACCTAACTGGAGCTGTAGTTGGAATAAATTCGGCTATTGCCACTAATGGTTTTTCGGCTAGTTATATTGGTTATGGATTTGCAATTCCAATAAATATGGCAAAATCTGTTGCTCAAGATTTAATCGAAAATGGTGAAGTAAGCCGAGGCTACATTGGTGTGAGCATTATGGAAGTTGATGCTGCTACAGCGAAAGCAGTTGGTTTAGAGAAACCAATGGGCATAATCATCCAAAATGTTGTTGAAGATGGTTCGGCCGCTAATAAAGATATTGTTGCTGGAGACATAATATTAGAAATTGACGGAAAAGAAGTAAATGAACCAAACCAATTACAAAGTTATGTAGCTACAAAAAGAGCTGGAACTGAAGTGAATCTAACAATTTTTAGAGATGGTAAAAAAATCAAAAGAAGTGTTGTTCTAAAAGCGAAAGATAATATTACTTCAAAAAGTACAGAACTGGCCGGTTCAACAAAAGAAAAGAAAAAAGACTCCGATGAACTAAAAGAGGTTTCGTTTGATGCACTAGGTTTAACTATAGCAGATATGTCAGATTCAATGTATAAAAAGTACAAAGTTAAAAATGGAGTTTATGTAAAAGAAGTTAAAAATTTCAGTTTATCTGCTGATCAGCGATTATTTAACGGATTAGTAATTCTTGAGATTGATAAGAAGCCAATAAAATCAGTTAGCAATTTTAAAGATAATATTGATTCGAAAGAAGGAGAAGCAGTACTTCTAAAAGTACAAGATGTTGAAGGAAACACAAGGTTTGTTGGATTAGAAATACCTAAAAAATAAAATTTAAATAATATATTAAGTTTTTAAAACGCCTATTATTTATAGGCGTTTTTTTATGATAAAACCTATTATTTTTTTGTAATCTTCCAAACATTTTGATCCATAATATTTGTTCCATAAACCGCCGTTCCGTCTTGATAAAAGCTCCACTCGCCATTTAAAATTTCACCAGTCGAACTTCTTGGATAGATTGGAATTTTTAATGTGTCTTCATACCATTTTGAGTCAATAAATGAATAATCATATGTGGAAACACTATCAGAAAATAATACGAATTGTTCAGCAAGTGTTGCTCCAAATAAATACTTCTTTTCTAATTGGTTAGGAATATCTAATTTTCCCCAAATAAAACTCTCTAAATCCAATCTATAAAATAAATTATTTGGTAAGTCTGAATATCCACCAAATACGTAAAAATAATTACCATGTTTTCCTGAAGATAAGGTTAAATTAACATCATTGGAACTATAAAATGGATTTTCCGCAATTTCATTCAATTGATTATTCACTGTGTTTAACTCATAAGTTTTTTGAGAGCCTTTGTAAAGGAAAATAATTTTAGCTGAATTCACACAATATGCAGGGTAATGAAAAGTCTCTGGTAGGTTAACATTGGTATGCTCAAATTTTGATGTTATTGGATCAAGTTTTAATATATCATAAAATCCACTTCCAGACCTAACTGCAACAACATAAATTATACTTCCAACAGTAACAGCTGCTCCATCCCATCTCCAAAATGAAGAATCCGGTAATTGAATCTGTGACCATATTTTTGTTTCTACATCAAAAACCTGAACCGGCCATCTTGAACCGAATCGATATAATTTATTTTGATACTTTGATAACATTGAGGTTTGAGTATGTAAAGGTGCCGTTCCTAAAAACTCATAATTAAATAGTGCTCGACTTTTAATAATTTCAACACCTTTATTTTCATTTTGTGTTATATCATTATCATCACAAGAAAAAAGTAAAAACAATAGAATTGAAGAAACCATAATTTTGATTAAAATATTCATTTGATCTCCTTAACTTTTTATTAATATCCTTTTATATAAAAAATAGATTTTAGCAAAAGGCCTTAATATTAAATTATAGTTTAAAAATTAAGAATTATCAGTTGTATATAAAAGGGGGATTATTTCAGGACTATCTTAAATTTTATTTAACCAAAATTAGCACGAATACTTTAAAACGCCTATTATTCATAGGCGTTTTTTTTATATTTATAATTCCAAATATTAGGGCAAGAAATGATTAGAATACTAACAGCTGGTGAATCTCACGGGAAAGCGCTTTCGGTAATTGTTGAAGGTTTTCCTTCTAATTTGCCAATCTCAAAAGAATTTATAGATAACCAGTTACGAAGACGACAAATGGGTTATGGCCGTGGCGGTAGAATGAAAATTGAAACCGATCAAATTGAAATAATTTCTGGAATTCGCTTTGGTAAAACTTTCGGATCTCCGATTAGTTTCTTGATCAATAATAGTGATTGGGGAAATTGGACCGAAACAATGAGTCATACGAAAATTAAAAACTCAGTTGAAAAAATAACAATCCCAAGACCTGGGCATGCTGATCTAACAGGTGTTAGTAAGTTTAATTTTGATGATATTCGAAATTCAATAGAAAGATCAAGTGCACGAGAAACTGCAGCAAGAGTTGCCGGTTCAACGATTGCAAAAAGGTTTTTAGAGGAATTTGGTATATCTATTGGGAGTTTTGTTGAAAGTATAGGAAACATTTATGCAAAGGATAATTATAGTGAAAAGTTATTTAATAATTCTTTGCCTGAAAATGTGATTGCTGATGAGATTGCTTCTGAAGCTGACAAAAGTGAAGTAAGGGTATTGGATAAGGAGCAGGAAAAAAAGATTGTAAATAAAATTAAAGTTGCTAAGAAAAATGGTGATACATTAGGAGGTAATTTTATTACTTTTGCCACCGGCGTACCTGTTGGTTTAGGTAGTTATATGCATTTTGATAAAAAATTAGATGCTGCAATTGCTTTTGAATTTATGTCAATTAATGCTGTTAAAGGTGTTGAAATTGGAACTGGTTTTAAGTCCGCAGATTTATTTGGTTCAAAATCACACGATGAAATTGTTTTAAGGGATAAGCAATTGTCTCGCAAAACCAATAGAGCTGGAGGAATTGAAGGCGGAATATCTACAGGTTTGCCAATTATCGTAAGAGCTGCAATGAAACCAATTGCCACACTTATGCAACCAATTGAAACTGTTGATCTAAACGGAATGAATTCTGTAAAAGCAAGACGAGAAAGAAGTGATTTTGTTGCAGTTCCGGCATGTGCAGTAATTGGAGAAGCTGCATTGGCGTGGGTCCTAGCAAAGTTTATGTTAGATAAATTTGGTGGTGATTCACTCGAAGAAACAAAAGAAAATTATATAAATTATACAAAAAATTTACAAACACGAATTACAAAAAATTTTAAGAAAAAGTAAATGATTGAAATTAAAAAATTTGTCTTTAATCCGTTTCAAGAAAACACTTATGTAGTATGGGATAGTATTACTAAGGAAACAGTGATTGTTGATCCTGGTTGTTCTAATAATATTGAAGAGGAACAATTAAATAGTTTTATAAGCGATCAAAATCTTTCTGTAAAGTATTTAATCAGTACTCATTGCCATATAGATCATGTTTTAGGAAATTTATTTGTTAAGGATAAATATCAATGTAAGTATTATGCACCAGAATTGGACATTCCTCTATTGGACAGATTAATTGATCAAGCCTCAATGTTTGGTGTGAAAGCTAATAAATCACCGTTGCCTGATTTATATATTACCGAAGATCTAGAGCTATCTGTCGGAGAAAGTAAATTTAACTTTTTGTTTACTCCGGGACATACTCCTGGTGAATATTGTATAATTTTTCACAAAGAAAAAATTTGTATTAGTGGAGATGTGTTGTTCTTAGAAGGTATTGGAAGAACGGATTTGTGGGGCGGAGATTACACTACTTTGATTAATTCTATCGAAGAGAAATTGTTTTTGCTTAATGATGAAACTATCGTTTACCCTGGACATGGTGATGAAACTACAATCGGACATGAGAAAAAGAATAATCCATTTTTGAGATAAGTTCATATTGATTATTCTAAATTGATTGAATAAATTAACCTTTTAATGAAATCGATAGATTCGAATGAGCAAAAAAATAATTAAGACCACAACCAACAGTTTGCTTTTATCACTATTGTCAGTCTTAGCTTTTGTTTATATCATGTTGTTTGAGTTTATCTTACCGGTAAATAAATTCCTACCTCGTCCTTCAGTCCTTATTGAGTCATTTCCGTCCTTGATAAATGATTACAATTTCATAAATTCATTCATTTCCACTTTCTCAATTATATATTCTACTTTTTTAATTTCATATTTTATCATGAAATTATTTTTCCCAGTCTTGGTCAAAATTTCTATACAGTTTCCAAAGTTCGTACTGATATTTAATGCATCCAAATATTTTATCCCTTTATTCTTAATTTTAATATTTGAGTTGTGGTTTGGCAGTTCAGTTTGGGGAGAAATATTTTTTGTCATTGTGATTGTAAATTGTCTTCTTAAAGGTGAAATATTTCAAAAATCTCTAATCGTTAAAGAAGAATATATTCTTTCTGCGAAGAGTTTAGGTTTAAGCCAGGAAAAAATAATTAAGGAATATTTATTGGAAAACATTGCAGCCACAAATATTTAATGTGATTGCTAAAAATCATTTCCCTATTTGGTCTTCTGTTTTAATTTATGAATATATTTGTGGTACTAACGGATTGGGAAATCTGTTAAGGTTTGTCCTAAAGTATAATGATTTAAGTGCTATGATTACTGCATTGTTGTTATTGCTAGCCACTTTTGTAATAATGGATTATTTGATGAATCAAATCAAAATAAAATTTTTCTTTTGGGAATATTTGGATGAATGACACTTTCTTAAAAATAGAAAATATCACAAAAGATTATTCTGACAAAGTTGGATATAAAATCCATCTATTAGAAGACATTTCTTTCTCAATTGAGAAAAATCAATTTGTCTCAATCCTTGCTCCAAAGGGATCCGGTAAAACATCATTGTTGAAAATAATTGCCGGATTAGAGAAACCAACAGAAGGAAACATTGTTTTTAATGATAATAAAATAATATATATTCCTACAAAACCTTCATCTTATCCGTGGTTAAATGTTCAGCAAAATATTGGCTTTAAGAGTAAGCTAAATGACTCCGAAATTTCAGATATAATAAAAATGGTTGGATTGAAAGGGTATGAAGATCATTTCCCAAATGATAAAAGTGAAGGTTTCAGATTCAGAATATCACTTGGGAGAGCTCTGGCAAATAGGCCGAGTTTAATTATTATTGATGAGCCTTTCAATAATCTATCCAGCCAAACGAGAGAAGAAATTTATTCTTTGTTAAGAAATGTTTATTTGAATTTGAAGATCTCGGTTTTATTGGGTACAACAAATATTACCGAATCAATTTACTTATCTGATAGAATATTATTAATGAAAAAGAACCCTGGCAAAATAATTGATGAACTAAATGTAGAGTTTGATACAACTAGAGAAATATCAGTTTTGGAGACAAACGAGTTTAAAGATCAGCGCAATAAAATTGAAGAAATTTTTAAGCATAAATTAGATAGAGCTTTATATCATTTTTCCGTATAGAACAGGTTAAGACATGAAAATAAAAAATGAATACCTTGATAAATTAAGAGCAGAAGCTAAACTTGGAGGCGGAAAAGAAAGAGTTGAAAGTCAACATGCAAAAGGGAAGCTTACAGCAAGAGAAAGAATTGAGCTGCTTGTTGATGAAGGAAGTTTTGATGAGTTAGATATGTTTGTGAAACATAGAACACATGATTTTGGTTTGGGTGATCAAAAAATATTAGGTGATGGTGTTGTAACAGGATTTGCAAGAATAAATGGTCGGCCGATTGCATTGTTCAGTCAAGATTTTACCGTATTCGGGGGTTCTCTGTCCTTAGCTAATGCAGAAAAGATTTGCAAGGTTATGGATATGGCTATGAAAATTGGTATTCCTGTGATCGGTCTTAATGATTCTGGCGGCGCAAGAATACAAGAAGGAGTTGTTAGTTTAGGTGGTTATGCTGAAATATTTTTAAGGAACACTTTAGCATCCGGTGTAATACCACAAATTTCTGCAATTCTGGGACCTTGTGCTGGTGGTGCAGTTTACTCTCCCGCAATAACGGATTTTATTTTTATGGTTAAGAAGACTAGCCATATGTTTGTTACAGGTCCTAATGTTGTTAAAACTGTTACCCATGAAGAAGTTTCGTTCGAAGAACTTGGTGGAGCAGAAACTCATACTTCTAAAAGTGGGGTTGCACATTTTGCATTTGATAGTGAAATAGAAGTATTAAACAATATTAGAACTCTTGTAGATTATCTTCCACTAAATTGGAGAGATAAACCTGTTGAAAACGAATTCAACTTTCAATCAAATTTAATAGTACCTGAGTTGGATGAAATAATCCCAGATAGTCCCAATAAGCCTTATGACATGCACAATGTAATTAAATATTTACTAGACGAGGGTGTGTTTTTTGAGATCCACGAAAATTATGCTGAAAACCTAATTGTTGGATTCGGAAGAATTGGTGGAATGTCTATTGGTTTGGTTGCGAATCAACCTGCTGTTCTTGCCGGGGTTTTAGATATAAACTCTTCTATAAAAGGGGCGAGGTTTGTTAGGTTCTGTGATGCTTTTAATATACCATTGTTGGTTCTAGAAGATGTTCCCGGATTTTTACCTGGAACTGAGCAAGAATGGGGCGGAATTATAAAGCACGGTTCTAAGTTACTTTTTGCCTTTAGTGAGGCTACAGTTCCAAAAGTTACAATAATTACTCGTAAGGCATACGGTGGAGCTTATGATGTGATGAATTCAAAACATATTCGTGGTGATTTTAATTTTGCATGGCCATCAGCAGAAATTGCAGTTATGGGTCCAAAAGGAGCAGTAGAAATAATATTTAAGAAGGAAATTCATTCTGCAGATAATCCTGAAGAAAAATTGAACCAAAAATTGTCTGAATATATTGAAAAATTTGCCAACCCTTATGTTGCCGCAGAAAGAGGATACATTGATGATGTTATTAAGCCAAGTGAATCTAGATTGAAATTGATAAATGCGTTTCAGTTATTAAAAACTAAGGTGGATTCAAATCCAAAGAAAAAACATTCAACTATTCCATTGTAATTGAAGCTGAGAGTAATAATTTTGAAGAGTTGATTAAAAGAAATCTACAAAAAATCCGATTCCAAACTTGTTTATTCTCTCGGAATAGTATTCACTGAATGGGTTTGCCCCAATATAATATGACATATAGATTACTAAGCCTTTTCCATCCCAATCGCCAAATTTAATTCCACCCATCATGTTGCTGTTAATCTGGTACTTTGGGGATCCCACAATATTGAATTGAGATGCCAAAAATAAATTTGTTTTAGTATCAAAGGTTGAGCCAATTATATTATCAAAAGCTAATTCATAGCCAAAGTAGCCCGACCATTTCTTAATACTAGTGGGGCGAACTAAAGTTGAATAGGCTACAGTTCCATATGTTCGCAAAGTGCCAAATGAAGGATAAAACTGATAACCAAGGGTTGTTTCTACAAAATCTCGGGTAAAAGGAATTGGATCAATATCATCAATCCATGTTCCTAATTCTAAGTCATAATGACCATCAACTAGGTGTGCACTATTATGGATTACTCTAAATCTTGAAATAAATTTACCTTTTTCAAATTCTTGCGAGTAAGATGCGTTCCCACCAAAAAATCCATCTAATGCAGCAATTTGTAATCTGTTACCTTTATAACTTGTTGAAAGAGCATATCCCATAAACTCTATAGATAAACTAAGTTTACTTTTAGTCTCAGGAAATGAGAAGGTTAACAAATCTATGTTATTGCCAATATCTAATTTTAAATTTGTATTATCTGGGTAATAAAGAATTCCAACCCTTGCTTCTTGGTAGTTGGCTTTGAATGGAAGAAAATGCAATCCTGATGAGAAAAATTTCATTGAATTATCTAATGTACCCTGAGCATTTAAACTTATGGTCAGAAATACAGCAAATACAAATGTTTTTATATAATTCATTTTAAGAATAGACACTTTTATTATTTATTTAGATAAAATATATTCGAAAATTTTCGAGAATATTTTATGAGTAAGTAATGGGAAGTTAAAAGAGAAGTCAACAAGATATTGTTTCGATATTAAATAAAAAAAAAGTAATAAGATTATTCCCAAATTTTGTCACTTGTTAATACTCATTCGTTCACTATATTTGTCTTTTGGACATTATATTAATAGCATATTACTTCAATATGAATTTGTTTATTGAATAATTCTTGAAATATTATTATTAAGTTAAATTATTGAATAACAGTATTTAATAAAAATTACATAATATATCACTTGAAAAAAACGTTGTAATCATATAAATTACAATAACTAAAACTGGGGAAATTGTGATTAGAAAACATTCACTTTTAATTATACTTGTAGCTCTTATTTCTTACTCTTGCTCAAGCTTCAATTCCATTTTTAAGTCTGGAAATCAATTTCAAAATGATAGTCTTGTTGCAGTTATCAGGACTGAAGCCGTGATTAATGAGAAATTAGAAAATGCCCGCCAGATTTATGTTGATGCTTTAAGCTATCAGTCGGCCAAGTCTGTTTCAAAATCCTTATTCGCCTTTGATTCCGCATTAACTATTCTTAGTGAAATAAGTTATTTCCCAGAGATTGATGAAAATGAAGCTTACATCGAATTAGAAACTGCAATTTTAGATGACTATAATAATTACATTGTTAGCTTAGATAAGTTGCCAGAAAATGCTCCATCTTACGCAATTGAAGAGTGGATGAATAATAAATTACCGGAATTAACGATTTCTGATTCCACAACCTTGGGTAATGAGACAGTGATCGTAATTGGTGATTTTCCACTTGATATGAATAATCATGTTGAGCAATATATAGAATACTTTACTGGTAAGGGCAGGCGACACATGGAGTTTTGGCTTCAAAGAACAGGGTTCTATTTCCCGATGATGGCAAGAATTTTTAAAGAAGAAGATGTACCAACTCAATTAATATTTCTTAGTTTAATGGAAAGTGGGCTTAGACCTGATGCCAAATCATGGGCAAAAGCTGTTGGGTTATGGCAGTTTATTGCGGGTACTGGAAAAATGTATGATCTAAAAGTTGATTTTTATATTGATGAAAGACGAGATCCAGAAAAATCGACAAGAGCAGCTGCTAGGCATTTGAGGGATTTGTATTTTTCATTAAACGATTGGTATTTGGCACTAGCGTCTTATAATTGTGGAGAAGGAAGAGTAAAAAATGCAATTAAGCGAAGTTCCACCAGCTCCTTTTGGGATTTAAGGAAAAATCTTCCTAAAGAAACTAGGAATTATGTCCCCCAATATATTGCTGTTACATTAATTGCTAGTCAGCCTGAAAAATATGGATTTTCAAATATTGTTTTTGAAGCACCTTTGGATTATGTGATTCATACGATAGATGGTGCGGTTGATCTAGCCGTTTTAGCTAAATTTGCGGGCGTATCTTTAGAAGAAATGAAAAGACTAAATCCAGAACTAATTCAAAATCACACACCTCCAAATTTTCCGGGAGGCTATTCATTAAAAGTTCCTTCAAAAAACTACGAACAATTTTTAGCTAATTTATCTTCGTTACCTGAAGATGCCAAGATCCAATATATTGTACATACAGTAAATAATGGTGAAACCTTATCACAGATCTCGCAAAAATATGGCGTTGGACTTTCTGAATTAGCAAGAATTAATAAGATTTCAACCAAATCAAGAATTTATGCGAATGTAAAACTTAAAATACCTGTTTCTAGATATTCAACTTCAGATTTAGATGATAATACTGATATTGCGTCTGCTGTTGAGAATAACGTTCAAAGCATAGATAATTTTAACGGACAAGCTCCATACAAAATGGTTGTAAATGAAAATGGCGATGACAATAAATTTTTGAAATTGTATCAGCAAAAAATTGGAGATTCAACATCTGTTATTATTCCCGATGACAAAGAACTAGTAGAATATTCTGTTAAAAGAGGGGATAATTTAATTGATTTAGCTGATCTTTTTGAAGTGAGAGTTTCCGATATACGAAACTGGAATAATTTACCTTACACAACAACTATTCATGTAGGACAAAATTTAAATTTATATGTTCCAAAAGATAAAGTTGAAGCTTTTGCTAAAATTGACAAGATGGACAGAGTTTTAAAAGTTCAAACACTTAATGAGAATAGTGGTGAAGAATGGATAGAACATAGAATTAGAAATGGTGAAAATCTAGGTTCAATTGCCATGAAGTATGGTACAACTGTTACTAAAATTAAAAAATGGAATAACTTAAGAAGCAGTAGAATTATTAAAGGTAAAAGATTAATGATCTACACTGGGGCTAATTCTAATGTTGTTGCCCAAAATGCAAGTAATACAGTTGGAGTAAATAATAATAAGGTTATTCGTTATAAAGTTAGAAGGGGAGATTCAATAAGCGAGATTGCAGAAAGATACAAGGTAAGTACTGCAAACATTCGTAAATGGAATAAGCTAAATTCAAATAGAATATTTGCTGGTAGAACACTGAAAATTCATTCTGACTCAGATTACTCAGAAGAAATAGAAGATAACCTTGTTCAAGAGAGTAAAGTATACGTGGTTAAGAAAGGTGACTCTATAGGAAAGATTGCAATAAATAATAAAGTTAAAATAGACGATATAAAAGATTGGAATGGTCTTAAAACGAATACTATTTACATTGGGCAGAAATTAAAATTAGGGCAATCTTCGCTTCAAAGTAGTTCTTCAATCGCGAACAGTGAAGATAGAAAAATACATATTGTTAAAAAGGGCGAAACCTTAGGGCACATTGCTGAAAAGTATCATGTTAGAGCTAGTGATTTAAGGACATGGAATAAACTAAATGGTAGTATGATCAAAGTTGGTCAAAATTTAATTATTTATCCAAGAGGTAGTAATAAGTTTGCAAATAATAATTAATGAGAAGGGGTAAATAATTTTACCCCTTTTGCTTATTTTGTAATAATCATTTTCTTTGTTTGTTTAAAATTACCAGAGGTCAACGAGTAGAAATATAATCCACTTGGCAAATCCTTCGCATCAAAATTTACTTCATAAGAACCTGAGTTTTTATACCCATTAAATAAAGTCTGAACAATTTCTCCTATAACATTGTACACGACCAATGAAGTAAAACCGCTTTCTGGTAGACTAAAACGAATTAGAGTACTTGGATTAAATGGATTTGGATAATTTTGATCAAGTGTAAACTGATTAATAATAAATTTTTCATCTGGTTTTACATCGGTTGCAGCATTTATTACTCCGGCAGATAATAATGAAAAATGTTTTGGATATATAATATAATGTGTACCTGTAACTTCTTTTCTTACTGCTGATTGATCAATTGTACTGCTACCTACAAAAAATACATCTATTTTATTAGGGTCATTAATTTTAAGCAAATTAAGATAAAATGAGATGTTAGATAATTTTAATTTAATAAATGCTTCTTTATCGTCTTTAAACCAATAATAACTATTAGAATGGCTTCCAGAAGTAGCACCGATTACCTCAATGAATAATGAAAAGAGTCTGAATACTCCTTTTGGTTCTTCTAAAATATTCAGATCGCACCAAAATTTCCCCATGTTAATTTTAATATCAATATTTTCTGTTAAACTTCCAGTAGGAATACCAAATTCACCGCCAACAAATATATTATAGAGAAACTGTGCTGAACTATACTCAGCAGGAAAGTTAACTGCCTGAAAAGTAAAGCTTTCTCCTTCTACCATTGATCCGGACATTATTTCATAATTACTGGTTCCCTGGCAATTCTCTATTATTACACTGTAGTTTATTTGGTAAGGCTGTGAGTATAAACTAAGAACAGATAAAAATAGGAAAACTAATATTTTTTTCATTTTAACCCTTTTGTATTTTTAAAGTTGGGGAAATGGTAAGAAACAGAAAAATTATCGAAAGGAAAGAGTTTTTATTAAGGTATTTCTAAATAATGTAAGTTTATTATGATAAAACCGAAATTTTTGGGTGAAACATCTCGATATTTAATAGAAAAGAGATTCTTTTCTTCATTAATAGTGACTTTTTTTGAGAATAATGTTTAGGGTACATAAAAAAGGGGCACTAAAGCTGCCCCAATTTTTAAAAGATTTATTATTAAAATTTATCCTATTTCATCAGAATCATTTTACTGGTTTTTGAAAAATTTCCTGAAGTTAAAGTATAAAAGTACATTCCTGAAGGAAGGTTTGAAGCATCAAAGTTGATATTATATGATCCAGCACTTTGGTTTTCATTAACTAGCGTTTTAATTTCTTGTCCCAAAGAGTTGTAAACAGCCAATTTTGTAGCACCAGCGTTTAATATGCTATAGTTAATTGTAGTAGTTGGGTTAAATGGGTTTGGGAAGTTTTGAGATAAACTATAATCAACAGGTGTAACATTTACAGAATTTACTGAAGTTGGATCAGTTATTTTAAAACCTATACCAATTGTTGAAAAGTGTCTTGCATAAATTGAGAGAAAATCACCTTCAACTGCTTTTCTAATACCATTTAAATCTGGATTAGAATTTGCATCAACATAAAATGGAGTAAAATCATCTATAGAATATGACATGAAGTTTAAAAACGGTAAGATATTACTCAAAGGTAATCTGATAAAAGTTTCTTTGTCATTTTCTAAATAATAATATTGGTTAGGTAAACTTACACCACTCTTTTCTCCGGTGATAGAGATTTCCAGATATAATAATTTCAACAAATTATTTTCACTTTGGAGATTGCCTATCTCAAGATTACATAATCCAGCTAATACTATATCACAGTTAATATTTTCTTTCAAACTACCATCTGGGAAGCCAAGTTCTCCTCCAACCATTAAGTTGTAGAAAAATTGTGGACTTTCATTCCCACTTGGAAGTGTATACTCATCAAAGAATAATTTATCACCTTCGAACATTATTCCTCTAAATAGTTCTAATTCTGGAATTTCCCCACAACCTTCGACAGAGAATTTATATGATATTGAATGTGGTTGCGCAAAAGAGATGCCAACAAAGATTAAGCTGATTAAAAAAAATAGACTTTTTGATTTCATTTTATTTTTCCTTCTGTTATGTTTTTATTTTGTTGTTGCCAATTAGCAGAATACTTATGTCAATATTGTGATCTAACGCAAGTCATAATTTCAAAATCGTACAGAATTTTGAATTGTTGTTGGTAATGGGGATACTTTTTGAAAAGTTCTTGAAATTAGATAACAAACTTAGGTGGTTAATTCATCTGGTTTAATAATTACTAACTTATTCTAGTAAATAAGTAACATTTTCTCTGTTGTATTTATTCAAACAGAATAAACCTCTAAGGTTTAAGATTGTATAATTTATTTTCCAAACATTGGGAATTTTGGAGAGTTCTGTTGTTTAAATATCTAATTATATAAGTAATATTTTTGGGAAAGTTTTTTAAAACTTGCTGTGTCCTTGTCTAGGAAATCTAAAATATTATCCAAACTTTTATTCTCAGAAATCATTTTAGAAATTTTAGCTGTGCCAAGTGCTTTATTAAACATTCCAATTTGATTTTTATCGGCTAAAGTGAATATATCTTTCTTTGGATAGAGTTTTTGAATTGTGTCAATAATATAAAATTGTGTGTTTGTCAAATTAACTTTTGAATAATCATCAATATAAATTTGTGCGCCATGTAAAACTTTTCCTTTTCCAAATGCATAATAGGGCTGGAAAGTTATTGGTCGGAAAAATAATCCTGGAATATTTTGTTTGTTTAATTCATCAGTAAATTTAATTCCGTCAATCCATTCAGCTCCAATAATTTCAAATGGAAGTGTGTAGCCAACTCCAATAGAAATTGCATCACGCAGTTCACCTAAAATTCCGGTCATGGGATAAAACATTGCACTTCCTTCATTTGGAATGTGTGGAGAAGTTGGAATCCAATGCAAATTTGTTTCGGCAAAAGTCATTTCTCGTATCCAACCAAACATTGCAATAACTTTCACATTAAAACCGGGTTTTGTCGAAATCATTTTTTCATCAACTAACATTTTTGCAAGCTCACCACAAGTAAGTCCGTAAACGTATGGAATTGGATATTGACTTATAAATGATTTGTATTCTTCTTCTAAAACATTTCCTTCAACTTTAATTCCACCCAATGGATTTGGCCGATCGAGTACAACAAATTCTATATTATTTTCAGAAGCAGCTTCCATAGCAAGACCCATTGTGCTAATAAAAGTGTAAGATCTAACTCCAACATCCTGAATATCATAAACTAAAACGTCAATTCCTTTTAACATTTCTTTAGAAGGTTTTCTGGTTTTACCATAAAGTGAATAGACTGGCAATTTAGTTTTTGGATCATTATAAAACTCAACATATTTTCCGGCATCAACATCTCCGCGAACTCCATGTTCTGGTCCAAATAGCGAAACTAGTTTTACATTCTTCGCATTAAATAAAATATCAATTGTTGAATTTAACTTTGAATCAACTCCGGTTTGGTTTGTGATTAGTCCAACTTTTTTATTTTTAAGAATCTCAAAATTATTTTCTTTAAGAATGTCAATCCCAAGTTTGATATTTGGTTTTTTTGGCGGATTATTAAAAATAATTAAAGTATCAGTTTTAGGCTGATTAACAATAATTGGTGATTCATCTTTAACAATGCTTTCTGAAGAACAGCTTGTGATAAAATAGAACAATGCAATAATAAATATAAGATGGTAATTAAATTTCATAGATAGTTTCACCATTTTTTATTGTCATCACATTTAAATTGTTTGCAAAATTATATAGCAGATCAGTATAATTTGAAGTATCAAAAACTGCAAAATCTGCATTTTTCCCAACTTCTATACTGCCTATTGAATCTGAGAGTTTTAAAGCTTTTGCAGAATTAATGGTATATGCAGAAATTATTTCCTCGATACTCATTTCCATTTTTAGAGCTGCTAATCCCCAAATTAAGCTGATATTATTAATATGAGAAGAACCGGGATTATAATCAGTAGCAAGGGCAACAATTGCATTGTTTTCAATTAACTTTCTGGCAGGAGCATAATTGTATTGCAGTGAAAAAGAAACTCCCGGTAATAAGACTGCTACTGAATCACTTTCTGCAACTTTAGGAATATCATTATCCTTAAGAACCTCAAGATGATCAAGACTAACAGCTTTAAATTTAAGTGCGGTATCAATTCCACCAATTGAATTAAACTGGTCTGTATGAATTTTTATATCGAAATTATGTTCAGATGCTGCTGAGAAAACCTCCTCAACTTGGGATGGCGAAAATGCAGTTTTTTCACAAAAGGCATCGCAGGAAGTTGCAAGCTTATTTTTTGCAATAAATGGAATAATTTCTTTTGTTAATATTTTGATATACTGATTTTTGTCATTCTTATATTCGGGTGGAAAAGTATGAGCTCCTAAAAAAGTAGGAACAATATCGATAGGGAAGATGGAGTTTAATTCTTTGACTACTTGCAGTATTTTGATTTCATCATAAAAACTTAATCCATAACCACTTTTAATTTCTAAAGTAGTTACTCCTTGCTTAATAAATTTTTGAACTCTTGGTTTTGCTAATTCTAATAATTCTTCAAAACTAGATTCACGTACAGCTTTAACTGTTGAATTTATTCCACCACCGGCTTCGGCAATTTGTTCATATGATTTTCCGGCGAGTCGCATTGAAAATTCCCCGGCTCTTGATCCGGAAAACACTAAATGCGTATGGCACTCTACTAAACCTGGCAATACAATTTTGTTAGTCAAATCAATTTTTGAATCAAACTTTTGAGCCTTTAAAAGACTGTTCTTTATCAATTTTTTGATTTTCCCATTTTCAATAAGAATAGAATGATTGGTCAAGATTTCAATTTGAGAAAGTTCAATTCCTCTTTTAAAATTTTTACCCTTTGTGTTAATTGTAAGAATTTGAGATGGGTTATATAACAATGAAGTCATTTTTGCGTTTGAAATGATTTACAAAATGCAATAAACTATGCAATATTAAATATTTTTGTCAATAAGTCAATATTTTTGTAAATTTACTTCTTAAAAATTAAAGGATTGATATGCCTCCAGCAAAAAAGTATAAAATACTTTTCGTAACCTCTGAAGTTGTTCCCTTCATAAAAACCGGTGGACTTGCGGATGTCTCCAGCGCACTTCCTCAAAAGTTGCAAGAATTAGGTCATCAAGTTAGAATTGTAGTTCCAAAATATGGAGCTATTGACGAACGAAAATTTAAAATACACGAAGTTGTTAGATTAAAAGATCTTATGACTGTAATTGGTGGAAAAGAAGTAGTCTATTCATTAAGGTCTTCTTTTTTAGTTGGTTCAAAGGCAAGAGTTCAACTTTATTTTTTAGATAATGAAGAATATTTTGGGAGTAGAAGAAGTTTATATACCGACCCAATAACCGGGAAAGAATACAAAGATAATGATGAACGATTTATTTTATTAGCCAAATCTGTTTTTGAACTTATTTCGAAACTTGGTTGGATTCCTGATATTGTTCATTGCAACGACTGGCAAGGTGGATTGATTCCTATTTATTTAAAAACTCTTTTTAAGGATCAACCTGATTTCCATAATATACGAACTGTATTTACAATTCATAATTTAGGATTCAAAGGTGAATTCCCGAAGACAACTTTAGGAAAAACTGTGCTTCCTGAATATTTTAAAACGGAAAAAGAGTTACTACATAATAACAAGTTTAATTTTTTGAAATTAGGAATTCAGTTTGCTGATTCTGTAACAACAGTTAGTAAAACCTATGCAAAAGAAATTTGTACAGTTAAGGAACTCAGTGAAGACCTATATGATGTTTTAAAGAACAGAAAGAAAGATTTGGAAGGTATTCTAAATGGTATTGATAGCAATATTTGGAACCCGGAAAAGGACAAGCAAATTGCCAAAAAGTATTCAATAAAGAATATTGAAGCTAAAAAAGAAAATAAGAAAGTACTTCTAGAAAAGTTTGGATTGAAGTATAATGAAGATGTACCGTTAATTAGTATGATATCACGATTAGATGAGGCAAAGGGTTTTGATTTGGTACAAAAAGCATTTAAGGAATTGATGAAATTAGATGCTCAGTTTATTTTATTAGGTGCCGGAGAAAAAAAGTATCAAACATTTTTTGAAAAAGCTGTTTCAACCTACCCCAATAAATTTGCTTGCTACTTAGGGTTTGATGATCATCTGGCGCATCTTTTGGAAGCAGGTTCTGATATGTATTTAATGCCATCAAAAGTTGAAGCTTGTGGGCTCAATCAAATGTATAGTCTAGTTTATGGTACCATTCCAATTGTTAGAAAAACGGGTGGACTTGCTGATACTGTTGAAGATTTTAATGAAAAAACAGGTGCCGGTAATGGGTTTGTCTTCATAAAACATGATGAAAAAAGTTTGTTAACTGCAGTTAAAAGAGCTATTAAAGTTTTTACTGAGGATAAAAAAGCCTGGTTAAAACTTCAAAAAACTGGAATGAAGAGTAATTTTACTTGGCTAGCTTCCTGTAAAGAGTATATTAATCTATATAAAAAGATTCTCTAAATATGAATAATAGAGCTGTCTTTTTGGATAGAGACGGAACAATTAATTATGATCCAGGGTATATAGGTAATCCAGATTTAGTAAAGTTGTATCCAGGGGTTTCTGAAGGTATTAAAAGATTAAAAGATTCATTTGGTTACAAAATTATTGTAATATCTAATCAATCTGGAATTACAAGAGGTCTAATTACTGAGGATGATGTAAACAAGGTGAATAACAGAATAAATCAAATTTTATTAGAAAATAATACTTTTATTGATAGATTTTATTACTGCCCTTACCATCCCGAATTTGATTCTGTTGAATTGAGCGAATGTAGAAAACCTTCTCCTCAATTAGTATTTAAGGCCGCTAAAGAATATGAAATCGATTTATCAAATTCATTTTTTATTGGCGATAAAGAGGTTGATGTTCTTTGCGGAAAAAATTCCGGTGTCAATTCAATATTGCTTACAAACACACTAAAAGAGGAAGAAATTTTTACGTTGAAAAATTCCTCAAATTCACCAAACTTTGTTGCCTCAAATTTTTTAAGTGCGGTCGATTTTATAGAACGATCTAATTATGGAGAAATTGTTGAAGAATAAAATTATAATAACAATCTTGGCTTTATTATTGACTAGCTTTGTTGCGTGTTCGGATGAACCGAACGCAGTTGGTGTTGGCTTAATTCCGGATAAAGATAAACTTACTTTTGAAAGCATAGATAGTTATACAAGCGGATTTAGTCAATCATTTGAATCCTTTAAAAAAGACTCACTAAAATTCGGATCAACATCACCTGTTTTATTAGGCAATTATAAGAATATTTCAATAGACATGCTAATTGGGTTTCTTATTTCTTTGCCAGATTCTATTAAAGAACCATTCACAACAGGTGAAGCAAAATTACTTTCATGCTGGATTGAGGCCGAACCAACTTATTGGATTGGGGACAGTAATAATTTCAGTTTTACACTTCATAGAATAAATTCTAGTTGGAATCCGGCAATCATTACCCAAGATACGATTGATGAGATTAACAATAAGCTTGGACCAAATTTATTAGATGCTTCTACCTATAGTTTTGTTGATACTTTAATGAAGTTTGATGTTAATAAAGATTTGGTAGAGGGATGGACTAGAAGAACGTTTGATTCAAGTTATGAGAAAGATTATGGTATGTTGTTAAGATCAAACTCTAGTTCGGCAATTGTCGGCTTTCAAGCACTAACTTCTTTCCCATACGCTGAATATCCTAAGCTTTATATGGTTTTCGAAAAGCCTGGTGTTTTTATCGATACCTTAGTTGCTATTCCAAGTAGTGATTTGCACATTCCTACGGGAGTTATACTACAAAATACCTCGCAAAGTATTATATTACAAAGCACATTGGGTGTAAGAGGAAAATTGAAATTTGATCTTTCCATGGTTCCCGAAAATATTCTTATAAATAAGGCTGATTTAGATTTATTTATTGATACTGATAACTCAGAAGAAGGATCTGTGAAAACAGATACTATTGCCATTAGTCTGTTAAAGAAGTTTGAAGATGCAACCTTAAGTAGTTCAATTGGCAGATATCCATTATTGAGGAAAGACAATAAATATACTGGGGATATTAGGGCTTTTGTTCAAAACTGGATTAACGGTGAAATCAACGAGGGAGTTCAGCTGCAACTTTCAGATGAATTAAGAAGTGTCTCCAAGGTTGCTATTTATAACACTTTTGCAGTGGATTCTTTAAGACCACGATTAACAATTTATTATACTAAAAACTAAAAAATATGAATAGAATAAATTTAATTTTAATTGCGGTCGTTTTAAGTTTTGGGCAAGCTATTGCTCAAGGTGGATCAGTTTATACAAGGTTTGGACTTGGAGATTTATATTTATTAAGTTCAGCTCGTAATCTATCTCTTGGTGGAGTTGGGACATCCTTGGGAACAAAGAAGTTTGTAAATACACATAATCCTGCTACTTGGTCTTCAATAACTGACACTAAATTTAGTGCAAGTCTTTTATCTAATATGTCTAATGTTGATGATGGAATAAATAGTGCACTCTATAGCTCAGTTAGGTTTACTGGTTTTAGCCTTGCATTCCCAATTAAAGAGGATTTGGGTATTGGATTTGTTTTAGGAATTGCTCCTTATTCTGTTATTAATTATGATGTACAGAACAGTTATAACAGTTTAGGTGACAATAGTTTTACTGAAGATTTTATTGGTAATGGTGGAATATCTAAAGTATTTTTTGGAGCGTCATATATGCTTCCGTTAAATATTTCTATTGGTGCTACATTTGATTATTATACCGGAAATGCTCAGTATAAAACATCAAATGTTTATGATAACGAAGATCTATTGGATTCATATTTTATATCAGATTTTAAGTATAAAGGTTTAGGTTCTACAATTGGTATCCTAACTCCAAATTTATCTTCAATTTTTAATAGTGATAAAATTTCTGATCTTAGAATTGGCGTGAGTTATGAAATGAGCGGTAATCTGAACACCGATAGTACACTATATGCTACAACTTCAGTTGGGAAAACAAACTTTGTTTCAGAATCATTCTTTACTGTAGTTCCTGCTAAATTATCCATAGGTTTAAATTTTAACTTAAGTAAATTTCTTGTAAATTTGGATTATATTAATCAGCCATGGTCTAAATTTGAACAAAATGGTCAATTTTCAGTCAATTTGAAAGATTTAAATAGATACAGTATTGGTGTTGAGTATGATCAGCATGTAAATAAATTTGGTTCATTTTGGGATTTGGTAAAATACAGAGGCGGATTAAGCTTTGAACAAACTCAATTTACGATAAACGGCACAGATATTGAGCAACTTGCTTTACATGCTGGAGTGTCTTTCCCGTTAGGTTATGAAAATTCGGTTGACATCGGATTAATGTACGGGATAAGAGGGACATCAGATCAAAATTTATTGAAAGAAAATATATTAAAGGCTTCATTCACCCTAAATTTAGGTGAACTCTGGTTTGTAAGACAAGATAGATAACATAACAAGGAGAATTAAATTGAAAATTTTAAGAACTATAATATTAACAGCATCTGTTTCAATGTTTTTGATATCTTCAACAACAATTGCTAAAAGCACTATTGTCAATTCAGATAGTGTGAACGTTATGGTTGAAGCTAGCCTGTTTTTTGAAGCTTATAAAAATAAGCAGTACGAAATGTGGACAATTGAAAAAGGTTTTAATGTTGTAAACTTTAAGCCTGATTTTATGCCTAAATATGAAGTTTATAAAAAGATTGAAAAAGTAATTTATGAGCTTTATGCTGATTCTACAACACCTCCAGAGACTAAAGAATTATTGGCTGATACCGTTATGTATCTCTACAATAGGGGCATAGAATATGATAAAGAAGATATGGGTTATTATATGCTGAAAAAAGCATATGTAATTGATCAATGGCTAGCTTCTGGTCCAGATTCCTCTATTGCTGCCTATGAAGCAGGACTTGCTGTTGATAGTGTATTTAATGCTGATAAAATTTATTATGCCGATCAACTTGGGTTG
Organism: uncultured Ignavibacteriales bacterium; assembly: GCA_963704835.1. Taxonomy (GTDB): domain Bacteria; phylum Bacteroidota; class Ignavibacteria; order Ignavibacteriales; family Melioribacteraceae. Next base: position 176,127 of record CAVPHW010000020.1, read on the forward strand.
TTATATAAAAGCAATATGCGTCCAGAAAATGACTATCAAATAAAAGCACTCGATATTTATTCAAAATTATCTGAGCTTGAACCCGATAATGGAAAATGGATTTCGATGATTGAAAGTTTAGCTGAAAATGATGATGAGCTTGTAGATATTTTGAAGAAAGCTTGGTACTTAGATAAAAGCAATTCTGAGAAAGCTTGGAAATATGCTAAAATATGTAAAAAAGTTGGAAATTACGAAGCATCCATTGAACCTTTAAAATTCTTAATTGATGCAAACCCTGATGTAGTTAATTACTGGAATGAAATTGCTAGAGCCTACCAAAAAAATGATCAAATTGATAAGGCAATTTCATCTTATAAAAAATTAATTGATCTTCAACCAGATAACAGAGATAATTATTTTAACCTAGCATTATTATATAAAGATATGAATCAATTTTCAGTTTCTAGAAGCTACCTTCAAAAAGCTGCAAGAGTTAGCAGTGGATGGGATTATCCATTATATATAGAAGCTGGTTTATATGAACAAGCTGCTAGAAATTGTGGTTTTGAATTTGAAGATAAGTGTGTTTATCAATTAGCTGCTGATACCTACAGACAAGCTGCGAATTTAAGAGGGGAAAACGCCTCTGCTGCTCTATCTAGAATAGATGCTTTAACTAATTCTGTTCCTTCTAAAGAAGATTACTTTTTTAGAAAGAAACAAAATGGTGATGTAATTAAAATTGAAGGAAAATGTTACGATTGGATAGGTAAATCAATTACTGTCGTTTATTAAGGAGATTCGCAATGTTTCAAAACTTATTGAAAGATAAAGAAGTTGCTGAAGTTCTCAAGTTAGAGACAAATAGACAATCTGATTATTTAGAATTAATTGCTTCCGAAAATTTTGTTAGTCAGGCTGTTTTGGAAGCTGCAGGTTCAGTTCTCACAAATAAGTATGCAGAAGGATATCCCGGGAAAAGATATTATGGCGGATGTGAATATGTTGATATGGCTGAAAATATTGCAATCGATCGCTTAAAGGAAATATTTGGCGCTGAATATGTAAATGTTCAGCCACATAGTGGTTCTCAAGCTAATATGGCTGTATTTATGACTTTGCTGAAACCAGGCGATAAATTTTTAGGTTTAGATTTAGCACACGGTGGTCATCTTACTCATGGTTCTTTGGTGAATTTTTCAGGAAAAATTTATAAATCAGTTGGTTATGCATTGGATAAAGAACACCGAAGAATTCGATTATAACTTAATTGAAGACTTGGCAAAAAAAGAAAAACCAAAATTAATTATTACTGGGGCAAGTGCATATTCAAGAGAATGGGACTATTCAAAATTTAGGGATATTGCTGATAAAGTTGGCGCATTTTTAATGTGCGATATGGCTCATCCTGCTGGATTAATTGCTAAAGGGTTGCTTAATAATCCTTTACCATATTGCGATGTTGTTACTTCAACAACTCATAAAACATTACGCGGACCGAGAGGTGGGGTTATTCTTGTTGGTAAAGATTCTGAAAATAAATTAGGTATTAAAACACCTAAAGGTGATAGAACAAAAATTATGTCAGAATTATTTGATAGCACATGTAATGCCCGGAATTCAAGGTGGACCACTAATGCATATCATTATGGCTAAAGCTGTTGCATTCGGTGAAGTTCTACAAGATTCATTTAAGGATTATGCAACTCAAGTAATGAAAAATGCAAACACTCTAGCAAAAAGTTTGAATTCTAAAGGATATAAAATTGTCTCAGGTGGTACATCAAATCACTTAATGTTGGTGGATTTAACTGATAAAAACGTTTCCGGTAAAAAAGCAGAAATTGCTTTAGAAAAAGCTGGCATAACAGTAAATAAAAATATGGTTCCTTTTGATACTAAGAGTCCTTTTGTTACTAGCGGAATTAGAATTGGTACTCCCGCAGCCACAACTCGTGGAATGAAAGAAACTCAAATGGAAGAGATTGCAAGTATAATTGATAAAGCAATTGTTAATCATGAGAATGAGAGTAATCTTCATGAATTGAAAAGTAGTATAAAAAGATTATGTGCAAAATTTCCTTTATATTCAGAATTAAAAATCAACTGATTAATTTGTGAATAAAAAAAAACCTCAGCTCGAAAATGATATTAAAATAGAAAGCGAGATGTCGTTTCTCGAGCATCTTGAAGAACTGAGATGGAGAATTCTTTATCTTCTCATTGGAGTTGTATTAGGAACAATTTTATCTTGGGTCTTTATTGATTTTTTAATCGATAACATACTTCTCCTTCCAGCAAAAAGAGCATCAATTCACCTTCAGAATTTAAAACCATTCGGACAGCTTTTCCTTTATTTTGAGGTAGCAGTAATTGGTGGATTTATTGCAAGTGTACCAAATGTATTTTATCAGCTCTGGAAGTTTATTTCACCTGCTCTAAAGCAAAATGAAAGAAGTTATGTTTCATTAATTGTTTTTTTCTCTTCCATATGTTTTCTAAGTGGTATTGTTTTTGCATATTATGTAATGCTTCCATTAACGCTTACCTTTGCAGGTCAGTTTGGTTCGACTACAATTGAAAATAATTTTGCGATAGACGAATATTTCTCAATTATAATTAGCGTAATGCTGGCAGCCGGAATAATCTTTGAGCTACCTATGCTTTCTTTTTTCTTATCAAAAATTGGAATATTAACCCCAGCCTTTATGAGAAAATTCAGAAGACATTCAATAATTGCAATTCTTATTGTTGCAGCTGTTTTAACTCCTGGAACAGATCCAATTGCACAGGTATTACTTGCAATCCCTTTGGTTTTATTATATGAAATAAGTATATTCGTTTCAAAATTTTCTCAAAAAAAATATATTGAAACCTAGTCTCTCACAAATTAGTAAGCCTGTCTCCGGTGAATTAGAAACCTTCATTAAGCTTTTTAAACAATCACTCAAATCAAAAGTTGGTCTTGTTGATTTAGTGACAAAGTATATTCTTAAACAAAAAGGCAAAAAGATTCGCCCGTTACTTGTTATGCTTTCTAGTAAGGTTGCTGGGAATGTAAATGAAAGAACCTACAGAGGTGCAATATTAGTTGAGCTTTTACATACTGCAACTTTGGTACACGATGATGTTGTGGATAGTGCAGAAAAAAGAAGAGGTTTGCCTTCAATAAATGCTGTTTGGAAGAATAAAGTTGCTGTTTTAATGGGAGATTATCTCCTATCAAGAGGATTGCTTATTGCTGTTGAAAATGATGATTTTGATTTTTTAAGAATTGTAACTAATACCGTTAAAAGAATGTCCGAAGGAGAACTTCTTCAAATTAAAAAAACACATAAATTAGATATTGATGAAGAGACATATTTTAGGATTATCTCAGATAAAACTGCCTCATTAATTTCTACATGTTGTGAGATTGGCGTAAAAAGTTCATCCGAAGATTCCGAACAAATTAATGCCATGCGAAGTTATGGAGAAGATTTAGGAAAAGCTTTTCAAATTGTTGATGATATTTTAGACTATATTGGTACATCCCACATTATTGGGAAACCGCTTGGTGCTGATATTAAAGAAAAAAAAATAACTTTACCACTAATATTTTCACTTAGTAAAGCTCCTAAAAGTGAGGCAAACCATATAATTAAATTGATTAAGAACAGTAAGAATGAAAATAATATTAAAGAAGTTCTTAATTTTGTAAATAAATATGATGGAATTGAATACTCATTTGCTGTTGCTAAAACATTTACGGAAAGAGCACGGAAGTCACTTCAAATTTTCAAAGATTCAGAAAGCAAAGAAGCTTTAGATTCTCTTCTGGATTATGTTATTGAAAGAAAAAAATAGTTTCTTTTTTGGTAAAAATTAATTTTAGTGTGTAAAGTGAATATTTTTTTTTGTTATTTTAACTCGGATTATTTATCTTAAAATTTAGTTTTCTTTTATTTTGAATAAAAATATTTTTCCTTATTTTGGTTATCACTTAGATTAAAAAAGTAATTTACTTAGGTAATAAATGAAAAAATCTTTTCTTGATTATATTCTTAAGGTTCGATTACCACTTACCTTATTTGTTGCATTGCTTTCCTTTTTAATTACATTTTATGTTTCGAGACCTGAAAGAGATGGTATTGGTTATCAGCCTGAACAGCCAATAGCTTATTCTCATAAACTGCATGCTGGACAAATGAAAATAGACTGCCAGTATTGTCATACAGGCGTAACGAAAGGAAGACACGCACTAGTTCCTTCAGCTAATATTTGTATGAATTGTCATACAATTGCTCGCAATAAAACTCCAGAAATTATTAAGTTGACTAAATATTATGAAGAAAATACTCCTATTCCATGGAAACGTATTCACAAAGTCCCGGAATATGCGTACTTTAATCATTCTGTACATGTGAATAAAAATATCAAATGTGAAACTTGCCATGGTAATATTGCAGATATGGAAGTTGTAAGTCAAGTTAAGGGTTGGACAATGACTGCATGTTTAGATTGTCATAGAGATCCAAAGCAATATTTGCCATATTTAGAAAATGTTAATAATGGACCGACAAACTGTGCAGCTTGTCATAGATAGAAGGAATAATTAATGACTAACATAGGTAGAAAAAAATTTATAAGTAAACTATCATTAGGTGCTATCGGTACTTTAGCGCTTTCAATTCTTCCTAATAAATTATTAGCAATTGGGAAAAGAAAAAATTTTAAGGATATTGAAATAAAAATTCATCCTCATTCAGTAAAGAGAAATAAATAAGGTTCTAAAAATGTCCAAAAAAAACGGAACTAAGAATATCTGGAAAAGCATAAAAGAATTTCAAGAAGATCCTGAAGTTTTAGAAGCAAAACTGCATGAATTTAAGGAAGGCGTTACTGAAGAATTTGATCTTGAAAATTCATCTGCTTTTTCTAGAAGAAAATTTTTGGCTGTACTAGCTGCTTCAACCGCATATGTAACAACTGCGTGTACTGATTATAGAGATAAAGGAGAGATAGTTCCCTACATAAAAAGACCTGAAGAAATTTTACCTGGAAAACCAACTTATTATGCATCAACTTTTTCAGATGACGGAATAAGTTATGGAATTTTAGTAAAAACCAGAGAAGGACGCCCAATAAAAATTTTAGGAAATCCTGATGATCCTATAAATAAGGGAAAAATTCCATCTAAAGTTCATGCAAGTATTCTAAATTTATATGATCCCGAAAGAATACAAAACCCAACAAAATTAAAAGTAAAGTCAACTTGGGAAAAAGTAAATAAAGAAATTTCAGAAAAGCTAAATATTTCTTTGACTGAAAATAAGGAAATAGCACTTTTCACTAATCCACTTACTTCGCCAACTACCCTTAAAGTTATTGAAGATTTTAAGAATAAATATTCTACTGTAAAAGTTTATACTACTCAGTTAGCTAATAATAATAATTGCTTAAGTGCTTGGAAGAAAAGCTTCAATACGAATATTTTGCCCTCAATTCAGTGGGATAAAGCTAAAGTTGTTGTTGCACTTGAATCTGATTTCTTAGGTAAAGAGGGGAATACTGTAGAAAATAGATTGCTTTATTCTCAAAGTAGAGATGTTGTTAATACTAATCAACTAAACAAACTTTATGCTGTTGAAGGTGCAATGTCACTTACAGGAATGAATGCTGACGTTCGGTTAAGATTAAATCCGCAACTTCAGTTTAGTTTTGTTTTAAGTGTAATGAATGAATTAATTAAAATGGGTTCAATTAATTCAAGCGATGTTAGCAGCAATGTTTTGGATATGATTAATAGTAAATCTTTGAAAAATTTTGCCTCTGAAAGTGGGTTGAAAATCGAATATTTGAAAGAATTAGTTACGAGCATATCAAAAAATAAGAATGAAACAATTTTCTCTGTGGGTAATGCATTACCTGAAGAAGTGCATATTATTTCTAATTTATTAAATGAAATGTTGGGAAGCAGTACCCTTTATAATTTTGAAAATGGATATTTAATAAATTCTGAATTATCTACTTCTGCTGAGTTACTTGAGTTTGTGAGTAATTGCAATAAAGGTAAGGTTGGAGCAATAATTAATTTTGATTCTAATCCAGTTTATGAATTCCCAAACTCGTTGGGTTTTACTGAAGCATTTAATAGCATTGAAAATACAATATCTCTTTCTGAATCATTAAATGAAACGGTAGCTATATCAACCTATGTACTCCCAGTTCATAATTATCTTGAAGCTTGGGGTGATCATCACACTAGAAACGGAATTATATCGCTACAACAACCTGTTATTTCTCCTCTTTTTGATACAAAGCAGAAAGAAGAAATATTACTCTCTTGGATTCAAAGTGAGAATCTAAACTACCATTCTTATTTAAAAGAGAACCTTAAAAATTATAATTATTCAATTAGTAAAACTGTTGCAAATTTTGATACTTATTGGCTAACGGGCCTTCATGATGGCATTCTTAGAGCACCTGTTCAGCAAGCTCCAGTAAATAAATTGGACCAGGCAATAGTTAAAAAACTAAATGTTACAATGAATGGGTTAACAGTTCTCATTCAGGATAATTACACGATTGGTACAGGGAAGTATTCAAATAATGGCTGGTTGCAAGAATTACCTCATCCAGTTACAAAAACAACATGGGATAACTTTGCTGCCTTTGCGCCTAAAACTGCCGAAAAATTGAATATTGAAAACGATGATTTAATTAAAATTTCGGTAAATAGTAAAGAAATTCAGATTGTTGCTTTTGTTCAGCCTGGAATGGCGGAGAATACTATTGCAATTGAACTTGGATATGGCAGATCTGATTCTGGCGAAGTTTCTAATGAGGTTGGGTTTAACTTAAGTAATCTGTTAAATGAAAAGAATTTATCACAATATATTTTTGATAATGCTTCCGTTACAAAAACTGGTGAGATATATAAATTAGCTTCAACACAAGAACATCATGCGTTAGATGATGAATTTGTTAAAGACTTTCACAGAATAAGAAATATTATTCAGGAAGGAACTTTAGAAGAATATAAGAATAATCCAAAATTTTTAAATAAGTATAAGTATGAGATTTTCAGTATTACAGATTCCCATGAGTATAAAAATGAAAAATGGGCGATGAGTATTGATTTGAATAAGTGTTTGGGTTGTTCAGAATGTGTTAGTTCGTGTAATGTTGAAAATAATGTCCCTGTAGTCGGTAAAGATCAAGTTGCACGCGGAAGAGAAATGCAATGGATAAGAATTGATAGGTATTATAGTGGAACCCCTGAAGAACCAATAGTTAGTACACAACCTATGTTATGCCAGCACTGTGATAATGCTCCTTGTGAGAATGTTTGTCCAGTTAATGCAACTAACCACAGTCCTGATGGATTGAACCAGATGGCTTATAATAGATGTGTTGGAACTCGATATTGTGCGAACAACTGTCCTTATAAAGTTAGAAGATTTAACTTTTATAACTTTAGAGATAATTTCTCTGATTCCTATTATGAGAATGAATTAACTTCTTTAGTTCATAATCCAGAAGTTACAGTTCGATCAAGAGGAGTAATCGAAAAATGTTCATTCTGTGTTCAAAATATTATGGAAGCTAGAGAAAATGCAATAAGAGAAGATAGACCTCTTAAAGCAAATGAAGTTAAAACGGCTTGTCAATCGGCATGTCCAACCAATGCAATTGAATTCGGTGATTCAAATAATCCTGAATCATATGTTACAAAATATAGAGAACACGATTTAAATTATCACGTTTTGGAAGATTTAAATGTTAAACCAAATGTTACATATTTAGCTAAAATTAGAAATACTCATTCGGAGGATGTTTAGTGGGTGGTATTGATTTTACAAAAGAATTATCTGTAGTAGAAGGCAAACCGTCTTTAAGGTCTTTAGATGAAATAATCTCTAAACCTCTAAATACTAAACCAGATATAAAATTTTACATTGCGCTGTCGGTCACTCTAACAATGTTGACTATTGGTGCTATTGGAACTATTGCATCATTGTATTATGGAACGGGACTTTGGGGCAATAACAATCCAGTTGGTTGGGGTTTACCAATTGTTAATTTTGTTTTTTGGATTGGTATTGGTCACGCTGGAACTTTAATCTCTGCTATATTGTTTTTATTTAGACAAAAATGGAGAACCGGAATTGCCAGATTTGCAGAAGGGATGACCATATTTGCTGTAATGACGGCAATGATTTTCCCAATTATGCATACTGGTCGTCCATGGATTGCTGCAGTGTATCTTTTGCCATACCCAAACCAGCATTCGTTATGGGTTAATTTTACTTCACCTTTACTTTGGGACGTTTTTGCTGTTTCAACTTATTTTACAGTATCATTTGTCTTTTGGTATATTGGTCTAATTCCAGATTTTGCAACTTTAAGAGACAGAACTACAAATAAGATCAAAAAAATTATTTACTCAATTACAAGCTTAGGCTGGAGACATTCCAATAGGCACTGGCAAAATTATGAATTAATGTATTTAATTCTTGCTGGATTTGCAACACCTCTGGTATTATCGGTTCACACAATAGTAAGCTTTGATTTTGCTGTTGCAATTTTGCCTGGATGGCACACAACTATTTTCCCTCCATATTTTGTTGCTGGTGCTGTATTCTCTGGTTTTGCAATGGTACAGAATGTTTTGATTTTTATAAGAAAGATTTTTAACTACCAGCATATTATTACGATGGATACCCTTGAGAAAATGAATAAAATCATTTTACTTACGGGTATGATGGTTGGCTATGCTTACTCAATGGAATTTTTTATGGCGTGGTATAGTGGTGTTCAACCCGAATTTTTTGCATTTATGAATAGAGCATTTGGGGATTACTACTGGGCTTATTGGATTATGTTCACATGTAACGTATTCATCCCTCAATTATTTTGGTTCAAAAAAATTAGAAGGTCAATACCAACAATGTTTATTATCGCCGTTTTTGTAAATGTTGGTATGTGGTTTGAAAGATTTGTAATTACAGTTACTTCATTATCTCGAGATTATTTACCTTCCAGTTGGGCATACTATAAACCAACTTTAACAGATGCGTCATTGTTAATAGGTAGTTTTGGATTATTTTTTACTTTAGTTTTGTTGTTCACAAAATCCCTACCCGTAATTTCAATATCCGAGGTTAAAGCTGTCGTTGATGGTGCACAACCAACTCATGGAGATCATTAAGATGAGTGATAAATTATTTGCATACACCGCTTTGTTTGATACACCTAATGATATAATTCATGCAGCTAAAGTTATTGCAGGCAAAGGATATACTAAGTTCGATGTGAATACTCCTTACCCAGTTCATGGTATGGATAGAGCAATGAAACTACCAGATTCTAAGCTTGGATTTGTTACATTGTTTGCTGGTTTAGGCGGAACTGCTCTTGCTCTTGCTACTATGGGTTGGATGATGGGAATTGATTATCCGGTTGTAATTGGCGGTAAACCATTTTTTCCATTACCTGCATTTATTCCAATTACGTTTGAGTTAACAGTGCTCTTGGCTACATTAACAACAGTAGCTGCACTTTTGTTCTTTTTCTTTAAACTTCCAAATAATAAACATCCGCTTCACGATACTAACTATATGAAAAATGTTTCTTCAGATAAATATGGTGTCTACATTGAAGCGATTGATCCGAAGTTCAATTTTGAGGAAGTGAAGGTATTATTAAAAAGTTTGAATGCCTCTGTTATTGAGCCTGTTTATTTTGATAAAGATGAGGTCAATTTTAAGGCGAAAGTTGCGGATCCAAAATTCTTGGCATTCTTATTTGTTATAGCAATGTTTGTTTCGGTCTCGACCTATTTACATCTGAATAAATTATTATATATGGTTCCCTTTAATTGGATGGACGATCAAGAAAAAGTTGTGCCACAATCAACTTCTAATATTTTTGAAAATAATTCTGGAATGCAGCAGCCTGTTGAAGGAACCGTTGCAAGAGGATTTATTCCTTATGCTTTTAAAGGAAAACCTGATGAGGCTGGAGAGTTTCTTGTTAATCCTTTAATACCAAATGATAAAAATTTACAAATTGGTAAAACCAAGTTTAATACATACTGCAGCCCTTGCCATGGTTATTTAGGTGAAGGCGATAGTAGATTAAGAGGTAATTTCCCAAATCCGCCAAGTATACATTCAGAAAAAGTGAGAACTTGGTCCGATGGCAGAATTTATCATGTAATTGTAGAAGGGCAAAATGTAATGCCGTCTTATACGTCGCAGCTTTCTAGAGAAGAAAGGTGGGCGGTAGTAAATTATATGCGTGTTCTTCAAAGGTCATTAAATGCTAAGGAGACTGATTTATAATGAGTTCAGCCTTAAATCAAGAAATTGAATATATTAAAAAAGATTTGCCTCCGATTTTCAAGCAAATTGCAATTGGGTTATCAGTTGTTGGTCTCATACTTATTGTGCTTGCTTATTTTACTGATGCAACCAGAAGTGCATTCAATAATGTTATTCTTTTAATGTTCGTAACAAGTATCGGTTTGGGGTCTTTATTTTTAATCGCTATTGAAAATCTTAGCGGAGCCGTTTGGAGCACTCCATTTAGAAGAGTTGCAGAAATACTTGCATCTACACTTTTAATTGTGCCATTCTTAGCAATTCCAATTTATTTTAATCTTCATGATTTATATCATTGGACACATCTGGATGTTGTTTCAACTGATAAATTATTATCCCACAAAAGTGGCTATCTAAATGAAATGTTTTTTACTATAAGGATTATTGGCTATTTCGTTTTGTGGATTCTCTTTTATTGGTTGTTGACAAAGAATTCAAAAATGCAGGATATTACTAAAGATCAATCTTTAACAAAAAAGAATATCAAATTGTCAGCAATCTTCATTCCATTTTTTGCAATTACAATTACATTTTCCTCAATTGATTGGATGATGAGTCTTGAGCCACATTGGTTTTCTACAATTTTTGGCGTTTACTATTTTTCCGGTACATTCTTAGCAGCTTTGTGTATGATAACCTTTTTTGTTGTTTATTTTCATGAAAAGGGTCTTTTCCCAAAGGGGATTGTTACCGATCATTATTATAGTTTTGGAGCATTAATATATGGATTTGTTAACTTTTGGGCATATATTGCTTTCAGTCAATTCATGCTTATATGGTATGCAAACTTACCGGAAGAAACATTTTGGTACTTAAATAGAATTGAAGGTACTTGGTTAATATTTTCAATTATTTTCGTTTTTGTTCACTTTTTAATTCCATTTTTTGCATTGGTTTCCCAACCTGCTAAAACAAACGGAAGTAGATTAAAATTTATGGCAATTTGGTTGCTTGTTGCTCATTTTTTTGATTTATACTTTCTTGTGATGCCAACTTTTAGTCCCGATGGATTTTTATTTGGGTGGATTGAACTAGGCTTTATTCTATTTGGGTTTGGAATAGTGTTTCTAGTTTTTTCAATAAAAGCTAAAGGTGAAAATTTAATCCCAATTGGGGATCCGAAAATTAAAAGGGGAATAGATTTTAGGCTTTAATAAAAGAGATAATTTATGAAAGAAAAGAACAGTTTTGAAACAGAGTTAGAATTTAAGTCATTACCCAAAACGCCATCCAAATTGTTCTGGTTGGTATTCCCTTATTATACAGTTTTGTTTTTGGTTCTAGGAATCTACTTTGTTAAACATATAGATTATGCTTCACTTAATACTGTTCCTGCTATATTTACTGATTCACTAGTTATTACTGCTAATGTAGATGTAAAAAAAGGTAGTATTATGCCTGCTATTGATTTAAATATCATTTCTAATCCAACGAGTGAATTAGTTTCAAAAGGAAAAGTTTTATATAATACTAATTGTACATCATGTCATGGCGAAGAAGGTAAAGGTGATGGTGTTGCTGCTGTTGCTCTTACTCCAAAACCAAGAAATTTAGTTCAAGTTGATGGTTGGACAAATGGTAGAACTTTTACAGATTTATATAACACTTTGCAGAAAGGTGTGCCAAATACTGGAATGATCGCTTATGAATTTATTCCTGTTTTGGATAGAATTGCAATAATACAGTATGTTAGAACTATGGCAGTCTTTCCAAATGTAGATGGCGAGGAAATTGCATTATTAGATCAAACATACTCTTTTACAAAGGGTGAAATTTCCCCAAACCAAATTACACTTGAGATGGCATCTACAAAAATTGCCGGTGAGAATGAAACAAAAAACTCGGATGTAAATTTATTTTTGGAGAAAGTTAATTTAAGTAATGAAAAAAATATTGTTGATTTATTTAATAAATATGTTTCGGATAAAGAACAGGCAGCTTCCATTTTTAATAGAGATTTTGCAAAATTAAATAATGCTGAATTATTCATTAATAGATTAATCGTTTCTCCAGGGTCAAGTGGCTTTAAACCAAATGTTGTAGATCTATCAAAGGAGCAATTGGTTCAATTGTACAATGTTTTAGTAAAGGCTGCAAGCTAATTTTAATTCAATTATATTCCTTTTTTTTAATATGAGTTTATTTACTAAAAAATTTATTTATACAATTTCAATTTCTCTCTTTTTATGCTCTAATCTTTTAGCAAACGAAGAGCATATTGAAGTTGGAATTGATGAAAAATTAGGAACATATTTATCAGGTGATTTAATTTTTAAAAATTCTGAAGGTGTTCAAGTAAAGCTTAGCGAAGTAATCACAAAACCAACATTACTTGCTTTTGTTTATTATGAATGTCCTGGGATTTGCAATACAACCCTAACAGAATTGGCTTGGGTTGTAGATAGAGTTGATTTAGTACCAGAGGAGGATTTTCAAGTATTAACGATAAGTATTGATCATGAAGAAAATGCGGAAATTGCAGCAGTCAAAAAAGTAGATTATCTAAATTCCTTACAAAGGAGATTTCCAAATACTGCCTGGACTTTTTTAGTAGGGGACTCAAATACAGTTAATAAAATTACCTCTGAGGCTGGTTTTTATTTTAAGAAAATTGGAGATGAATATAGACATGCTGGGTCATTAATTTCTATTTCACCAGAGAGAAAAATATCTCGTTATATTTTTGGGACTCAGTATAATCAATTTGATGTTAAAATGGCTTTGCTTGATGCAAAAGCTGGAAAGACAAATCCGACTGTAGCAAAGTTATTGCAGTTTTGTTTTAGTTATGATCCAGAAGGAAGAAGCTATTCTTTGAATATAACTAGAATTGTTGGTTCTGCAATGCTTTTAGGAGTTGGTATTTTCTTTTCCATTTTAGTCTTTAAAAAAAAGAAGAAGAATTAGTTATTCAATTTAAAAAATTTGTACCATTTAGGAGATTTTAATGGCAAATGAAAGTATTGCTATTGATGATAAATCATTTTTAGAAGAGGGAACTACAAAAAAAGCAACGGGAATTTCTTCGTGGTTGTTTAGTACTGATCATAAAAGAATTGGAATAATGTACTTAGTTGCTATTTCTGTTTTCTTTTTTGTAGGTGCTATTTTTGGCGTATTGATGCGTCTGGAGTTAATTGCACCTGGTAGAACTATAATGGATGCTCAGACTTATAATACTGTTTTTACACTTCATGGTATTATAATGATTTTTCTGTTTATAATTCCTGGAATACCTGCTGTATTTGGAAATTTCTTTTTACCACTTCAACTTGGTGCCAAAGATGTTTCTTTCCCTAGATTAAACCTTTTGTCGTTCTGGATTTATATAATCGGCGCTGTTCTAGTGCTCATTTCGTTGTTTCTTGAAGGCGGACCAATTGATACCGGATGGACTTTCTATATGCCTTATGCAGTAAGAACTTCAACAAATGTATCTCTTGCTATTTTTGCTGCATTTGTTTTGGGTTTTTCTTCCATACTGACCGGGCTCAATTTTGTTACTACTGTGCACAGACTTAGAGCACCAGGAATGACATATTTTAAAATGCCTTTATTTGTTTGGTCAACTTACGCAACTGCTTGGATCCAAATTATTGCAACACCGGTTATTGGAATAACAATTTTATTGGTAATACTTGAAAGGTATTTTGGTGTTGGAATATTTGATCCTGCTCTTGGTGGTGATCCAATTTTATTTCAACATATGTTCTGGATTTATTCTCATCCAGCAGTTTACATTATGATTTTGCCAGCTATGGGAGTAGTTTCTGAAATTATCCCAACTTTTGCAAGAAGAACCATTTTTGGTTATAAAGCAATTGCAATGTCCAGTTTAGCTATTGCGTTTATTGGTTATTTGGTTTGGGCACATCACATGTTTACAAGCGGAATGAGTGATACCGCTGCAATTATTTTTTCATTTTTAACTTTTTTAGTTGCACTGCCTAGCGCAATTAAAGTATTCAATTGGGTTGCAACTCTTTATAAAGGTTCAATTGACCCTCAACCTCCGTTTTTATGGGTTATGAGTTTTATATTTCTATTTACAATAGGTGGATTAACTGGCCTTGTTCTTGGTGCGCTGGTAACAGATATCCACGTTCATGATACATACTTTGTAGTTGCCCATTTTCATTATGTAATGTTTGGTGGAACTGGGACAATATTTTTTGGAGCTCTGTATTATTGGTTCCCTAAAATGACTGGCAAAATGTATAATCTGAAACTCGCTAGATTTAATGCGGCTTTATTTTTCGTGGCTTTCAACACGCTGTATTTTCCAAAATTTATTTTAGGATATATGGGAATGCCAAGAAGATATTATGATTACCTACCAGAATTTCACAATTTGCAAATTGTTTCAACAATTGGTTCTTGGTTAATGATTTTGGTGATTTGTTTAATAATTTACAATTTTGTTTCTGGACTTCTAAGCGGAGCTAAAGCTGAAGCTAATCCATGGGGAGGAGTAACTTTAGAGTGGCATATTTCTTCACCACCTCCATTAGAGAATTTTCATGAAATTCCTAACGTGACACACGAACCTTATGATTTTAGTCAATTAAAAGCAATGAAATACGGATTTAAAGGAGATTCTCATGAGTAATCCTAATGAATTGACTCACGCTCCTCATAGAGATGACGTTGGTGCAAAAATGGGCATGTGGCTTTTCTTGTTTACAGAACTGCTATTATTTGGAGGTCTTTTTTTAGTTTATGCAGTTTAT
Organism: uncultured Ignavibacteriales bacterium; assembly: GCA_963704835.1. GTDB lineage: Bacteria > Bacteroidota > Ignavibacteria > Ignavibacteriales > Melioribacteraceae. The sequence continues at coordinate 191,206 of CAVPHW010000020.1, forward strand.
AGACATGAATATATAGCTCAGTTTAGAGTTGCTGCAATGGAGCTGAATACTACAATTGGAGCTTTAAATACAGTAATTTTATTGACAAGTAGCTTAACAGTGGCTTTATCAATTGCAGCTTTGCAGAAAGGTAAAAAAATCTTATCAATTATGCTTTTGGTAATGACTAATATTTTAGCATTTGCATTTATGATAAATAAATATTTTGAATGGTCATCAAAAATACATCACGGAATTTTTCCTGGTAGTGATCATTTGCTAAGTCTTCCGGATGGACAAATTTTATTTTATGGTTTATACTATATTATGACCGGATTGCATGGGTTGCATGTAATCATTGGGTTAGTATTCTTATCAATTGTTTTAGGGTTTATAATAACCGGTTCTGTTAATAAGGATAGTTATGTAAAACTTGAAAATGCAGGATTATATTGGCATTTAGTTGATTTGATTTGGATATTCCTTTTCCCTTTATTCTATTTAATTCAGTAGGAGAATTTAATGCAGGATAATAATAATGCTCTAGTTGAGCATGAAGTTCATCATATTGGTTATAGCACTTATTTATTAGTTTGGGTAAGTCTACTAGCTTTTACATCCGTAACTGTCGCTGTTGCTGGATTAGATTTGGGAGAGTACACATTATTTGTTGCATTATCCATCGCTGCAATTAAGTCAGCCTTAGTCATAAATATTTTTATGCATATTAAGTTTGAAGATAAAATATTCAAAGTATTTTTAGCGATTAGTGCTTTTACTCTAATTGTAATTTTTAGTTTAACATTTTTTGATTATTTCTATAGGTAGAGAACTTTATGAATTCAAATCCAACATCATATGTTGAGTATGTTGATTCCACAATGATTTATATTTCTGTTATTTCACTCATTTTTCTTCTGGGAATAAGTGCAGTAATGGTATATTTTGTGTTTAAATATCATCGTAAAAAAGGAAATAAACCTGTTGATATTCATGGTAGTTTACTATTAGAAACAATTTGGTTTGTTATTCCATTTTTATTGGTAATGTCTATGTTTTACTATGGTTTTATTGGCTATAAAGATTTCAGGGATATTCCTAAAGATGCATTAGAAATAAATGTAACTGCCAGAATGTGGGATTGGGATTTTGTATATGAAAATGGGATGAATCTTGATACTTTGTACGTTCCAGTGAATAAATCTGTCAAATTAAATTTAATTTCAAATGATGTGAATCATTCATTATACATACCTGCATTTAGGATTAAACAAGATGTTATTGGTGGAAAAGAACATTATTTGGTATTTAAAGCAGAAAATGAGGGAAGCTATAACATTGCTTGCGCCGAGTATTGCGGAGTTGATCATTCAGCGATGTACACAAAAGTTGTTGTTTTGCAAGAAGACAAATATACCGAATGGTACAATTCGTTTAAGACAACTGAAGTTAAAAAGGATAGCACAAAATAATAATGTCAATTTCTATTGCAAACATATCAGACAAAATTCATGAGAATGGCAAAACAGCAGATTCTTCAAAAAGTTATACTCAAAAATTTATTGAATTTAAAAACATATTATTAGTGCTTACAAAATTCAGAATCACTTTTTTTGTTACAATTACAACTTCTGTCGGGTTTTTGCTCCAAAGTGGAAGTGTAAATTTGGATCTTTTTGTTGTTTCGTTGGGAGTTTTGATTCTTGCTTCTGGAGCTTCTGCTTTGAATGAATACCAAGAAAGCTCTTCTGATTCTAAGATGGAACGGACAAAATCCAGACCGATCCCTATGGGGAAAATTTCAAGGAAAAATGCCCTTGCTGTTTCAATTGCGTTGATTATGATAGGCTCTTTAATTCTTTTATATAACGGAATTACGGTAGTAATATTAGGACTTTTTACTTTGATCTGGTATAACGGTGTTTATACAATTTTGAAATCCAAAACTCCATATGCAATTTTACCAGGTGCTTTAGTCGGTGCACTTCCACCTATGATTGGTTGGGCAGCTGCCGGGGGGAATATTTTTGATAACCAAATATTAGCATTATCTGGATTTCTATTTATTTGGCAAATTCCGCATTTTTGGTTATTACTCTTAATGTATGACGATCAATATAAAATGGCAGGTTTTCCAACTCTCTCAAAAGTTTTAACAAATGCGCAAATTGTTAAAATTACTTATACATGGATAATTTTTTTGGTTGTTTCTAGCTTGTTATTTGTTTTTGTTGATTTATCGAGCGGTTTTTTATCTAATTTAATTTTGACATTGTTTGGTATTTCAATACTGTTTGGTACTATAAAAGTGATTCGAGAGCAAAAAAAAGAAGTGTACAAAAAGAATTTTCTATTGATAAATCTTTATGTGTTATGTGTATTATTTTTAATCACAATTGAAAATTTAATCTAAAATTTGGGAATAATTTTTAATGGATATACTTAGCGAATTAGTTTTTCCACAGTCTGCAAACCATCTGTTGTTATTAAAATATTTGTTCTTTATAACTTCACTTATTTTGCTTCCTTATTTAAGTGTATTAATTGGTACAACTTTATTTTCAATTATGCATTTCACCAAAGGCGACTAAGTTGGGAAATAGAAATTCTTTAATTTTTGCAAAAGAATTAATAGATCTTTTTACGGTTAATAAAGTTATGTCTATTGCTCTTGGAATTGTTCCTATATTAAGTTTAACATTTATACTTGCACAACTTTTGTACAGCTCCAATTTTAGTTTTACTTCTGATCTTATGTTCACTTTGGCACTTTTTATCTCATCTTTAATTTTTATTTATATTTATAAGTATAGTTTTAGGCTAAAGAATGTTTTTAATTTGGTTAATGTACAAAACATTTCCAATAAAATGTAATTGAAGATTTTGAGGGACTTAGAAAAAGTAATGCTAAACTATTATCTAAATCCGGTTTAATTGGTTTTTTACTATTACTATTTGTGGCCTACATCTTAGTGGGAGTATTTAAATTTGTTAGTTTTCCGGCAATTGAAAATAGTTTATTTGACTTAATATATTCTTCAAGTACTTTATTATATTTTTTGTTTTACTTGGCATTTTCAATTTCCTTAACTTCTGCTTCAATCCTTTATAAATATTTTAAAAGTGATTCCAAGAAATACGATCAAGAATATTTAAATTTAGTTAAGAATTTTGCATTAAAGACCGGATTGATTTTTACTTTTGTTCAGCCATTACTATTTGTTCTCTCCTTTTTAAGTTCTTCCAAATCAGCTCTAAGTTTTGAGGTTTTTATAATCGCTGCTATCACACTCTCTCTTATGTTAGTGATAAGCATTATGTTTTACATAATGTATAAAGAATCAAAAATGAATCTTGGTGGATCCACAGTTTTAGTTATTCTAATTTTAGCTGCAACATTAATTCACCAAGATCAATTAGCATTTGAAACAAATAATCAAGTAAGCATTTATGAACAAGGGAAGGCATATAATTTATTTACGACAAAAATAAAAGAGGATGCCGGTATTAATGAAATAATTGTAATCAGTGGAGAAGATATTTATAATGGTAAGTGTATTGCTTGTCATAGATTCGATACAAAGTTAGTTGGACCTGCATACCAAGATGTTCTACCAAAATATGAAGGCAAAAGGGCTGATCTTATTGAGTTTATTCTCAATCCACGAAAAATAGATCCTGAATTTACTGCAATGCCAAATCAAGGCCTAAAACCTAAAGAAGCTGAAGCAATTGCAGATTATATTGTAAAAATGTACGAACTGAATAAAAAATAGTATTTTTCTCAGATTGACAAGCAATCTGAGTTACATCTTCATATCACAGCATGCGAACAAACTTAGCAGCACCTAGTAGCTCAGACTTTCCAGTCTGAGTAAAAATTAAACAATAGTAAGAGCTGAAATTTACAAAATACTATTCATAATGTGTCCACATTCTAATAACTTTTATGGTTTTAATATCATGATAAATTTGGTAGACAATTCTGTGTTGAATATTTATTCTTCGTGAGTAAGCACCGGTTAAATCACCGGTAAGTTTCTCAAAAGCTGGAGGAGTTTGAAGAGGGTTTATTTCTAAAATAGTTAACAAATCTTGAACTTTATTTTTTAAGTTCGCCGATTTTATCTTTTTAGCATCTTTTTGAGCTTGTTTAGTAAAAACTAATTTCCACTTTACCATTTTAAATTATCAGAACACTTATCAATGGGTTCTTTCATTCCTTTCATAATAGATTCTCTCATTCCCGGAATAGAAACTAAATATAAAGTCTCTTGAATAGATCGCCAATCACTTTCAGAAATTAAAATTGCGTTTCCCTTTTTTCCCGTTATTTGAATAGGTTCGCTTTCTGTTGATGAATCGGCAATTAGCTTATATAAATTTTCTCTCGCCTTTGTCGCTGTTATTGTTATCATAGCATTCTCCTTTTAATTGACAAACGTACGTTATAAAGTACGGAAAGTCAAGAGCTTTTTGAAATCAGAATAAACTAATATTTTTGTATTTTTACAACTATGTTAACAGTATTAAATGCAATTCAACTTTCAACAGAATACCTCAACAACAAAGGTGTTGATTCATCACGATTAAATGCTGAACTTTTGTTGGCTCATATTCTTAATTGTAAGAGAATGGATTTATATCTTAGATTCGATCAGCCATTGAAGGAAAATGAGGTTTCTAAATATAGAGAAGTAATTAGTCGAAGGGGAAAAAGGGAACCACTTCAATATATAACAGGTGAAGTTGAATTTTACGGTTTGATCTTCAAAGTAAACCCAAGTGTATTAATTCCGCGCCAAGAGACTGAAATTTTAATTGATACGGTCATAAATGAAGTGGATAAAGGGAGAAAATTACAATTATTAGATATTGGTACGGGAAGTGGGAATATTACAATTTCACTTTTAAAACATTTGCAAAACTCTAATTTTACATCAATAGATAAAAGTGAAGAGGCAATAGAATCTGCAAAAAATAATGCAATATTAAATGGATTTGAGAAGCAAATCAATTTTATCACAGAAGATATTAATCAATATGAATTAAATGGAACAGATAAATTTGATATAATTGTTTCAAATCCGCCTTATATTAAACTACATGAATATAGTACTTTAGAAAAAGAGTTATTAAATTACGAGCCAAAGGAAGCGTTAACAGATGGTGTTGATGGACTGAGTTTTTATAAGGTAATTTCCTCTAAAAGTAATAAATTACTTAAAAATGGAGGCAAGATTTTTTTTGAAGTCGGAAAGGATCAATCAATAGATGTAAAAAACATTCTTGAATCTACCGGATTTAAGAATATAAATATTGTTAAAGATTACTTAGATATTGATAGAGTTGTTTTCGGAGAACTAACTTGAGAGCACTTATCCAAAGAGTTTCAAAAGGATCAGTAAATATTCCATCCAAAGCTTATTTTAAGGAAATTGGTAAAGGAATGGTTTTACTTCTCGGAATAAGTGAGCAAGATTCTGAAGTGGATGTTGAATACCTATCGCAAAAATGCTGTAATTTAAGAATATTTGAAGATGAAAATGAAAAGATAAATTTATCATTAGGTGATATTGAAGGTGAAATATTGCTAATCTCTCAATTCACACTTTACGGTGACACAAAAAAGGGGAATAGACCAAGTTTTAATTTAGCTGCTAGTCCGCAGAAAGCCAAAATACTTTATGATTTATTCTCTTTAAAAATCAAATCAATTATTGGTAATGATAAAGTAAAAGAAGGCCTTTTTGGAGAAATGATGGAAGTGACAATTGTAAATGATGGTCCAGTTACGGTTTTAGTGGAATCTAAATAAAATCATTTGTAATTTAAACTATTAAATAAAATTAGGTTGTAGTTTGCAATCAACAATACTCATATTTTTAGATGGTGTTGGCATCGGCAAATCTGACCCCTCAGTAAATCCCTTTTTTAAGTATCCTTTTAGAACATTTAACGAAATTTTTGGTAGAACACCAAGTCTGGAAAATCAAAAAATTTCAAAGAATGGTAAATTTATTTTTCCGTGTGATGCTTTAATGGAAATCCCAGATTTACCCCAAAGTGGTACAGGCCAAACATCAATATTTTGTGGAGTAAATGCCGCAAGAATTGTTGGTCATCATTTTGGTCCTTTTCCACATTCAAGTTTAATCCCAATTATTAAAGGACAAAATATTTTTCAACAATTTAAAAAGAATAAGAAAAAAGTTACCTTTGTTAACGCATACCCAAAAGTATTTTTTGATTATATCGCCTCAGGCAAAAAACGGTTAAGTGTAACCAGTTTGAGTTGTACACTTAGTAATGTTCCTCTTAAAGGTGCAACAGATCTTAGACAAGGAAATGCTCTTAGTGCCGAAATAGATAATGATGGTTGGGTAAATAAACTTGGTTATTCTCTTAGTATTATTAAACCCGAAACTGCTGCAAGAAGACTTTTTAAAATATCCTCGCAACACCATTTTACATTATTTGAACATTTTCTAACAGACCATTTGGGACATGGTAGAAATAAAGAAACTTTAGAAGTACGATTGAAAGTTCTTGATGATTTTTTATTTTATATGTTAGAAAATATTCCTAAAAATACAACAGTGCTAATTTGTTCAGATCATGGAAATTTAGAGGATATTTCAATTAAATCTCATACTAACAATCCGGCACTTACAATTGCTGCAGGCGAGCACGCAGAACGGTTATCCAAAAGAATAACAAATCTTTCCCATATTAGAGATGCAATATTGGAGCTTTATATTTGAGAAACTATCCCATCGTATTGGTAGTTCTCTTTTTTAGTATTGGTATAGCAGTTCAAAAATTTTTAGATGTACCAATATTGGTTTTGGCCACCATTGTTATCCTAGTTATTCTTGCCCTAATCTCATTTTTATTACTTAAAAAAAACTATTTCACTATTATTCTTGTTTATGCACTAGCAGGTTTGTTTGGAACTGTATCCATTTCCGTTGACGACTTAATTCAAACAAAATATCCATTCGATATCCCTAAAATTCGAAATGCAAAAATTATTGGTACTATTGAAAGCATCGATCTAATTAAAAACGAAAAACTATCATTGAATCTTAAGTTGAATTCAGTTAACGATATTAACCTTGGGTTACTTTCGAATAATAAATTTACTTGTAGTTTCTGGAAGGATAGCACTTCGAGAGTAGACGAAATATATGAATTAATAAAAATTGGAAATCAAATTAGTTTTATCGGTACAATTGATAAAGCTAGGAACCAGAGAAATCCGGGTGAATTTGATTATGAAGAATACCTAAATAGTAATGGCATCTCGGGACTAATAAATTGTTACAAAGTTGAAACCTTTGAAATCGTAAATCACAATATTCTTATTATCGGCAATACCGTTTTTAGTATTAGAAAAAGAATTGATGCAAGGATCAAACTTTTGCACACTGACACATACGCAAATCTGCTAAAAGGAATTCTACTAGCCGATAGATCTGATATAGATTATGAAATTAAAGACTCATTTACAAATGCTGGAGTAATCCATGTGTTAGCTGTTTCTGGTTTGCACGTTGGATTTGTAGCAGTAATTATTTTTTTAGTTTTGGGCAGATTTAACATAAGGCTGAAATATATCCTTACAATCATGGGCATTTTACTTTTTCTGATTATTACAGGTGGTCATTCTTCTGTTTTTAGGGCCTCTATCATGGCTATTTTTTACTTTATTGCTAAACTTACAGGAAGAAGTACAAACGGATTTAACTCAATTTCTGTTGCTGCATTCATAATATTAATTCTCAATCCAAACGAATTATTTAATGCTGGTTTTCTTCTTTCGTTTTCTGCAGTGTTCTCAATTTTAATATTTTATCCTAAATTTTCAACTCAAATTAAGCAATTTCATTTATCTTCCTTGGTTGAAAAAATATTGCTATTTATGTCAGTTTCTTTTGCCGCACAAATAGGGACTCTCCCTTTTACAATTTATTACTTTAATAAGCTTTCCTTGATAGCCTTGTTAGCAAACTTAATCGTAATACCTGCTTTAGGAATTATTCTTTCTATTGGAATTATTACTTTATTATTTTCAATCTTTTCAGTTTTTATTGCTTCGATATTTGCTGAAACCAACATTATGATAATTTCAGTCATCTACTATTTCATTGAAGAGCTTTCTAATCTCAGTTTCTCCTTTATTCCAATATTCTCTTTTTCTATATATGATGGATTAATATTTTATTTATCACTCACTGCATTATTTGTTATCTCAAGTATTACGAAGGAAGTTAAATTTAGAATTCCTTTACTCATTATAGTTATTTTTATTAGTTCATTAGCCTTTACTTTTGATAATATCGAATTGCTCCCAGATGGTGAGTTAAGCATTTTAACAATTGATGTTGGGCAAGGGGATTCTTTTTTAGTTAAATTTCCTAATAATAAAACTGCATTAATTGATGCTGGAAATTCAACCGAATTTTTTGATAATGGAGAAAGAATTATCTATCCATTAATGCAGCGCTTAGGTATTGATAAAATTAATTATGGATTTATATCTCATATAGATTCGGATCATTATGGTGGATTTGTTTACTTGTTAAATGAAGGATTAGTTGATACAGTGTTCAAACCAAAAAGTGATAATAGTATTAAGGATATTGTGTTTGAAGAATATTTAAATCATACAAGTACTAAATTATTTTACTATTCAGATACCTCTTTTTCCATTGGTGGTGCTGAAGTACTTTTTATGAATGATACAACTATATTGAATGATTTGGATTTTGATAGCAATAATAACAGCGGAATTATAAAAATATCATTTGGTAATAACTCTTTTCTATTTACTGGTGATGCTGAACTAGAAATGGAGGAATACCTTGTTGAAAATTACAGTGAGGTTCTTCAATCGGATGTGCTAAAGATTGGTCATCATGGAAGTAAAAGCTCAACAAGTTTAGAGTTTTTGGAAGCTGTAAATCCTAAAATAGGAATTGTTAGTGCAGGAGTTATGAATCATTTTAATCACCCTGCAAAAAGTGTTATTAGCAAATTACAGAATAGAAATATTGAAATAAGAAGAACGGATGAAGAAGGGGCAATATTATTAGTTTCCAATGGAGAAGAAATCAATAACATTGATTGGAGAAATATTTACTAGTATGCTGATAAAAAGAAACAAGTCATTAAAAAAACTTAATACTTTTGGTATTAGTTGTAAAGCCAAAAAAATAATAATCTTCCAATCTGTCAGTGAAGTTCTAAATCAATTAAAAAATCATCCAATCGGTAATGAAAATATATTAATTCTTGGCGGTGGAAGTAATATATTATTCACAAAAGATTTTGAAGGCACAATACTTAAGTCTGAAATATTGGGCATTGCAGAAATCAAGAAAAATAGTAAATATGTATATTTGGAAGTAGGCAGCGGAGTTGTTTGGGATGATTTGGTTAAGTATTCTGTAAAGAAAAATTATGGTGGGATAGAAAATTTATCTTTAATTCCAGGCACGGTTGGTGCTGCTCCAATACAAAATATTGGGGCATATGGAGTAGAATTTGAAGAAGTGTTTGTAAATCTATTTGGGATTGATTTGCTGGCACAAAAGCAGGTATACTTCCCTAAGAATAAATGTAAATTTGGCTACAGAGATAGTATTTTTAAAAATGAGTTAAAGGATAGAATTTTTATTACTTCAGTGACAATTAGACTTAATATTAAGCCAAAACTCAAAACGGATTATGATGCTTTAAAAAAAGAAATCCAAAAAAGAAATATAAGAAAGTTAGATATTAGTTTACTTAGCGAAGTTATCAGAAGTGTTAGAAATAGTAAACTTCCGGACCCTAGTAAAGTTGGGAACGCAGGAAGTTTTTTTAAAAATCCGGTAATTGATGAGGAACATTTCTTAACACTTTGTAAAAAGTATACTGATTTAGTTTTTTTTCAAATTGATAATAAGCAGTATAAAATACCAGCCGGTTGGTTAATTGAAAAAGCAGGTCTAAAAGGAAAAAGATTTGGGAATGTAGGTATTCATGAAAAACAAGCTCTAGTTCTGGTAAATTATGGAAAAGCAACTGGAAAAGAAGTGTTAAATCTTGCAAAAAAAATTCAAAAAAAAATTAAAAGTAAGTTTTCTATTCAATTAGAAACTGAAGTAAATATTATCCAATAAATAGGTGGTTTATGAATGATCTACTAGTTGTAATAATCGGTTTAGGTATAATTCTATATATGTTTCTTGTATTGGGAACTGCCAGATTATCTATTCAAAAAAAGTTAAACACAGTATTATTAACTTCTATAGCAGCCATATTGCCAATTTTGGTTGTTTTCTTTTTTGTAACATTGGATAATATAATGACTTTAATAGGAATTGCTATTTTGTTCCCTTTGATGACATTCGTATATGCATTTATTGCTGCCGAGAAACATGATAAAACTATAAATGAAAAAGCGTTTTTTAATGATATGATTATGGAACTGACTCAACCCTTTGTTGATTTGGCCCATACATCTAGAGCTTTATTTGGGTTAAATCTTTCCTATGTAATTGAGGGTCTGACATATTTTGGAGTTGTCGGATTGTTAGCTATATTTTTTAATGATTACGTTTCACTTGATGATATTGTTGCCGGGCGAATGGTAGGTGTATTAACCGCAGGGATTACTATTGCAATGTTGTTTTTAGGTGCAACAGTTGATTGGATTGGGCTAAGAAAATCTTTACTTATCGCACTTTCGCTAATGCTTGTTGGACGTATTTTGCTTACTATGTCTCCAGAGCTTGGAGTTCCAGGATTATGGGGTTCTGCTCATATACTTTCAATGCTTGGAATATTTGGGATAATTCTAGGCTATGGTATTTACCAGCCGGCTTGTTATGCTGGAGTAAAGATGCTCACAGACAAGAAAACTTCTGCCATGGGTTATGCTATGCTATATGCTTTGATGAATTTAGGCGGGTTTCTCCCAGCAATTATTTCTCCACCAGTGAGAAAATCAGTTGGAATAACTGGAGTATTTTGGGTTTATGCCATCCTTACAATTGTTGGAATTGGTACAGTTTATTTTTTAATAACAAAAAAGGCTATTGATAAAGCAAAGAAAGTGTTATCAGATGATGCGGGTGCTGAAGAAACTACAGATGAAATATCGGAAATGTCCGCAAAAGAAAAATTACTTTACTACATGAAAAACTTCCCACTTAGAGATGTTAGATTCCTCTATTTTGTTTTTATTTTAATTTTTGTACAAACCTTGTTTGCTCATAATTGGTTAACTATTCCTCAATATACAAGTAGGGCATTTGAAGGATTTGTAGGAGAAAATTTTGAATTCTTTGTTAACCTAAATCCCATACTAATATTTATCCTTACGCCAATGGTAACTGCATTAACCGCTAAAAAGGATACTTATAATATGATGATTATTGGAACCTTAGTTATGGCACTACCAACTTTTATTTTAGTAATGGGTCCAAGTTTTCAAAATTTAATGGCATACCTAATTATTATGACGATTGGGGAAGCGATGTGGCAACCAAGATTCTTACAATGGGTGGCGGAAATTGCTCCGAAGAACATGACTGGAATATATATGGGAATTGGTCAGTTCCCATGGTTTTTAACTAAGGTTATTACAAGTTTATATTCTGGTTGGTTTTTAATGAATTATACTCCAGCAGATACTCCAATTTCTGAGTTAAATACTGAAACTATGTGGTTCATCTATGGATGTATTGCGGTAATTAGTCCAATTGGACTTTATTTAGCAAGAGGCTGGATGAGAAAAGGTTTTAAGACAAGTAGTGCCGAATAATAACTTTGAATAGTTTTAAGAGGAGATATGAGAAAATATAAAAATATTATTATTTCAGCTATTGTTATTGCAGCATTAATAAGCTGTAGTCCATTAAATCCGGTGAATGATTTTTTTGGAATTCATATGAATCTTGATGAAGAATCAAGCTTTCAAATTGTTAGTTATAATGATGTTGATGGTATTACATATAAAAATAGTATTAATATGAATCCAAAAATTAATGCTTGGGCCGAAATATCTACAAAGGAAATTACAGTAAAAATTGTAAATAATTCAAATGTTAATTTACCATTAAGTTATACTACAGATCAGTTTATTCTAATTACAAATGAAAACGAATATGTATTAGGGAAAGGTGAACGAGAAGATTATATTTCAAAAAATTCTATCTCAGCAAATTCGTCCCAAACTTTTTATTTAGAACTTCCTATTGATTATTCTAATATTTCACTGAGTCCTTCTCAAAAAAACTTAACAGAATTAACCAGAGAGGTAATAAGAGATTATTCAAAAAGTGGAAGTAGCTTGAACATTAGTAAAGAAAATGTAGTGTTTGTTGTAGTGAAAATTGGTTCAACATCAATCTTATTAAAGAAAGTTCCATAAAAAATATTTATAGGTGAATTAATGTCAAAATTTAAAAATGTTATTAAAAGAAGTGGAACAATTGTTCCTTTTACTAAAACAAGAATTATGAATGCAATTTACCGCTCAGCCGTTTCGGTTGGTGGGCGTGATAAGGAGCGGGCTCAATTCTTAGCAGATAAAGTTGTAGAACTTCTTGAATTAAAATTTCAAGATGATTACACTCCAAATATCGAAGAAATTCAAGATGCGGTTGAAAAAGTTTTGGTAGAAAATGGACATGCGAAAGTAGCTAAAGAATATATCATTTATAGAGAAGAAAGAAATAAGAAAAGACAAGCCGATGCAAAAATTGCTTCTAAGCCTGATGAAAATATTCCTTGGTCAAAAATGTGGCATGTTTTAGATTGGGCTTCTTCTCATAATCTCAATACAATTGAGAAGTATAATGAAAGAGTTAATAAAAATGAATTTCCACAAATTGTGCATGAATCTGAAGCTGCGTATGAAGATGATTTAGATATGGCAGCCGAAATGATATCAGAAAGAACAGATAATCTTAAAATGGTTTTTATTAGTGGACCATCTTCTTCCGGGAAAACAACAACAACAATTAAGATAGAGGAAAGGCTAAAAAAGAGAGGATTTAAGTTTGCAACAATGAATGTGGATCACTATTTCTTTGATTTAGAAGAACATCCTAAAGATGAGTTTGGTGATTATGATTTTGAAACACCTCAGGCACTGGATCTTAAGCTTATTAATGAACATTTACTTAAACTTTCTGAAGGGGAAGAAGTCAAAATTCCGTATTACGATTTTAAAGAAGGAAAAAGATATTTAGATAGAACTCCTATGAAGCTTAAGCAAAATGAAATAATTTTAATAGATAGCTTGCATGGATTGTTCCCTGCATTTAGTAAAGATATTTCTAATGATGTGAAGTTTAAATTATTTTTAGAACCGATTCTTCAAATGAAAGACAGTAACAATAAGTATGTTCAGTGGACAGATATCAGATTAATGCGGAGAATGTTAAGGGATTCTGTTCACAGAGCTTATGATCCATTACAAACATTAGAACATTGGCATTATGTGCGTGCAAGTGAATTAAGAAATATAATTCCATATGCAAATTCTGCCGATTTTATAATCAATAGTGCTATGCCATATGAATTATCATTGTATAAGGCAAGACTCCATTCTCATTTTAGCGAATGGGAGCAAAAATTTAGGGATAATCCTTTAAAAAAAGATGCTTACCAAAGAGCAAGTCGTATAAATAATTTATTAAATCAGATTGTAGAGATAAAAGATGATTCACCAATTCCAAAAGATTCTGTTCTAAGAGAATTCATTGGAGGGAGTGTTTTTAAGTATTAAAATTCTGTACTTAAGAAAAACTCGCATCAAATTTTATCTAACTATTTTAGTTTAAAATACTCTATAAACAAAATTGGTCATTACGATTTTAATTTTCGCAATGACCAAATAATTATTTGAGAATGATTATTTTTTAATCTTCAATTAAAACAGCAGTTCCACTTGCAGCAACCATTAACATACTTCCGCCTGAAGCAATAGTTTCATAGTCTAAATCAACTCCAATGATAGCATTACCACCAAGAGATTTTGTCTGATCCATCAGTTCTTCCAAAGCTATATTTTTCGCCTTTTTTAATTCAGCTTCGTAAGCTGCAGATCTTCCACCAATTATATCTCTAATTCCTGCAAATATATCTTTAAAAATATTCGCGCCTAAAATTGCTTCCCCAGAAACTAACCCTAAATATTTTATAATTTTTTTACCTTCTATTGTGTTGGTTGTGGTAATTAACATATTTAATCTCCTAAGAATTAGTGTATAAATGAAATAATATAAATAAATTTAAGAAATTAATTATAAACATTTTGAAGAACTAAGATGAACGAAACTTTTGCTGAAATAAACACCAAGAATTTAATTTTTAATTACACAAAGATTAGGAAAAAAACCAAAACAAAGGTTCTAGCGGTTGTAAAAGCTGATGCTTACGGTCATGGAATGAGGGAGTGCGTAAAATCATTAGAGGGTCTTAGTGACTCGCCTGAATATTATGGTGTCGCATTATTAGAAGAAGCCATTGAACTTAGAAGTTCAAAAATTACCAATAAACCAATTTTATGTTTTTCACCTATTGATTTGAATGAATTGGATGTGTACTGGAAAAAAAAGATTATTCCTACCATCACTTCTGAACAGAGTATTGATAAATTGTTAAAGGTGAAATTAAAAAGCAAATTAATTGTGCATGTTAAAATTAATACTGGTATGAACAGACTTGGAATTAAATACTCAACTGCAATCAAATATATTCAAAAATTAAAGCGAAATAGTCAAATTGTTATAGATGGAATTTACACACATTTTGCTACTTCAGATGAAAAGAATAAAGATTTTGCAAATACTCAATTAAAAAGGTTTGTTGATATTATTCATAATTTAAAAAAAACAAATATTGATTTTGGGCTTGCACATGCTGCAAATAGTGGGGCAATTTTAGATATGAATGATTCATATTTAGATATGGTTAGACCAGGAATTTCTCTTTACGGATATTATCCTTCATTAGAAACTTCTGAGTCGATTCAGTTAAAACCAGTCATGGCATTAAAATCGAAAATTTCTAATATTATGGAAATTGAAAAGGGTGAAACAGTTGGTTATGGTAGGCATTATAAAGCTCAAAAAAGAACTAGAATTGGGACTGTGCCAATCGGGTATGCAGATGGTTTGCAAAGAGCTTTAAGCAATAGAATATCAGTTATGGCAAACAATAAATTAGTCAAACAGCTTGGCAGAGTTTCCATGGATAGAATAAGCGTTGAATTAGATAACAATTCCAAAGTAGGTGCGGAAATAATTGTAATAGGTAAAAAAGGTAAACTAGAAATAACAGCATGGGATTGGTCAAATAAACTAAATACAATTCCTTATGAAATTACTTGTAATATTAGCAAAAGAGTGAAGAGAAAATATATAACTTAATTCAAAAATGTGAGCAAAAATTCTTATCTTTCATCATTAAATTAGGTCGATTTAGCTTGTGATTTCAAGCGAAAATTAAATGAGGAAAATTTTATGGAATTATTTGCAGTAATTATGGCAGGAGGGGTCGGATCAAGGTTTTGGCCTAGAAGTAAACAAGATAGACCAAAACAGCTTATTAGAATATTTGGCGATAATACAATGATCCAAGATACTGTTAAGCGGTTAGAAGGGCTAATTAAGAACGAAAATATTTTTATTATTACCAATCAAATTCAAAAACAAAGTGTTGAAGATCAATTAAGTTTAATTCCAAAAGATAATATTATTGCAGAACCATTTGGAAAAAATACTGCTGCTTGTATTGGACTTGCATCAATTCTAATTCATCAAAAATCTAAAAATGCTGTAACAATTATTCTTCCTTCTGATCATCTAATCCATGATGTTGAAGGTTTTCAAAATACCCTACTAAAAGCAGCAAATTTTGCAAATAATTCTGAAGGATTGGTTACTATTGGCATTAAGCCGACTAGACCGGAAACGGGTTATGGTTATATTCAAGTGGTTGATGAAGAAATTGAAGAAGATATTTTTAAAGTGCAAACCTTTGCTGAGAAACCAAATTTATCTACTGCCAAAAGGTTTATTGAAGCTGGTGATTTCTTGTGGAACTCCGGTATGTTTATTTGGAAAACAGAAGTAATATTAAATGAAATAAAATTGTATTTGCCAGAACTTCATGATGGATTATTAGAATTAGAAAAATCAATTGAACAAAATAATTTTTATGAGACTTTAACAAAAGTTTATGGTCAGCTAATTAGTGTTTCAATTGATTATGGCATCATGGAAAAATCCAATAAAGTTAATTTAATTAAAGGTGGTTTTGATTGGAGCGATGTTGGAAGTTGGGAAGAAGTTTATCAGCTTTCACCAAAAGATGAAAATAGTAATGCAAGTATTGGTGGTTTATACGCTGAAAATTCTTTTGGGAATTATGTGTTTAATCCAAACAAGTTTACTGCTATTGTTGGACTTGAAAATATTATTGTAATCGAAACAGACGATGCTTTATTAATTTGTAATAGAGAACATGCACAAGATGTAAAAAATGTTGTTGAACACTTAAAAATGAATAATAAAGATAGTTTATTATAATATGGCAGCTAAGAAAAAGTTAATTACCGAAAAAGATATTTTTGATGCTATTCTTAAAGGCAAAAAGAAATTTGAAATTTATGGTAATGAAATATTTACACCTGCTGCTAAAGATAGAATTCATGATTCTGGGATAAAACTCATACAAGTTTCTGTATCCTCAGAAGATTCTAAAATATCAAAAATCTTCTCTCTCCGTTTTACAATTATAAAAAGTTAGCAATTGGTTGCGACCATACTGGTTTTAAACTTAAAGGAATTATCGTTCCAATATTGAAAGAACAAGGATATGAAATAATTGATGTTGGTACTTTTGACGAATCTTCATGCGATTATCCAGATTTTGCATTAAAAGTGGCTGAGGAAGTATTTAGAGGAAATGTATATTTTGGAATTATATTGGACGCAACTGGAATTCCATCTTCAATTACTGCTAATAAAATTAACGGAATTAGGGCAGCAACGTGTTATAATGAATTTTCTGCTAGAAGTGCAAGAGAACATAATAACGCAAATATTATCGTTCTCGGAGCTAAAACTCTTGGGGATGAGACAGTCAAATCAATTTTACAAGTTTGGCTTAATAGTTCGTTCCTTGGTGAAAGACATCAAAAAAGGCTAGACAAAATTACTGATATTGAAAAAAATAAATCAAAGAATAACTGAACGATTGCATAGGGAATAAAATTGGTTATTGCTGATTATCAGGTTGCCTCAAATATTCAAATCGCAGCAAATACATTTTTAATTGGTTTAGAATCGAGTTTACCACTTGGCTCTGTTTTACCTGGACAATTTTTTAACATAAAAGTGTCCGATGGTTATTTCCCACTTTTGAGGAGACCTTTCAGCGTTTCCGATATTTCAGATAACAAATTATTTTTTATGTATAAAGTTGTGGGTGAGGGAACCAAGATTCTATCCAAAAAGACAATAGGTGATAAACTTAATTTACTTGGACCTCTTGGAAATTCATTTAAAATTGATGAAAACTTTGATCAAGCAATTTTAATTGGAGGTGGAATTGGTATTGCTCCATTCCCATTTTTGATTAAAAAGTTAAAAAATATAAAAACAAGTGTTTTGTTTGGAGTGCGTTCTAAAGAAGAAGCTCATACATATGGTTTAACAAATGTTCATTATGCTTCCGATGATGGATCAATCGGTTCAAAAGGAACCGTTGTTGAACTTTTAGATACTCAAATTAAAGATTATGAAAATGGTAAAACTAAAATATTTGCTTGTGGTCCAAATCCTATGTTCAGATCATTAAAAAAGTATTTAATAAATAAAAATATTGAATGTGAAATATCAATGGAAAGTTCTATGGCGTGTGGGTTTGGTATTTGCCAAGGTTGTCCGGTTCAGTATAAAGATGATTCTAGTTACAATTTAATTTGCAAAGACGGACCAATTTTTAACATTAATGATGTTGAAATATGATTCCAATCGACTTATCAGTTAATATCGGATCTCTGAAATTAAAAAATCCAATTATGTTGGCTTCCGGCACTGTTGGCTACGGAAATGAAATCGCTGAGTTTACTGATTTAAGTAAAATAGGCGCAATAGTTACTAAATCAATTTCTTTAAAGCCTCGCAAAGGTAATCCGCCACAAAGAATTACTGAAACTGCTTCTGGAATGCTGAATGCAATTGGTCTTGCAAATGTTGGTGTTGAAGAGTTTATAAAAAATAAAATACCATTTTTGGAAAAGTTAAATTCTACCTTAATTTGCAATATAGCTGCGAGTAGTATCGAAGAATATGTTGAGTGTGTGCAAATATTAACCATTCAAGAAGCTATTAAAGGATTCGAAATAAATGTCTCTTGTCCGAATGTTAAAGAAGGTGGGTTAATTTTCGGGAATGATATTTCCGCTGTTGGTAGAATAACAGAATTGGTAAGGTCTAAAACAGACAAACCAATAATTATTAAACTCTCTCCAAATACATCAGACATTGCTGATTTTGCTGCAGTTGCTAAAAAAGAGGGAGCTGATGCAGTTTCAGCCATAAACACTCTTGTCGGAACTGCATTTGATATTTATTCTAGAAAACCCAAAATAAAAAATATCACTGGTGGACTTTCCGGTCCCGCGATTAAACCTGTTGCCCTTGCAAAGGTACTGGAAATAAGTAGAAAAGTTGATATTCCAATCATTGGAATTGGCGGGATCATGAATTGGAAAGATGCTATTGAGTTTATGATAGTTGGAGCCACCGCGTTTCAACTTGGGACGGTAAATTTCATCAATCCCCAAGCAAGTCTTGAAATTATAGACGGATTAATAAATTACTGCACTGAAACCAATCATCAGAAAATATCAGAAATTACTGCTTCAAGAATAATTTAATGAATATTGATTCTGCACTCGAAAAAATTTACTCTTTAAAACAGTTCCACATCAAACTTGGTTTGGAAAACATAACTAAGTTGTTAAATCATATCGGGAACCCTCAAAGTAATTTTAAAACATTTCATGTTGCAGGTTCAAATGGAAAGGGAAGCACTTGTTCATTTATGGCAAGTATTCTTCAAGAACATGGATTTAAGGTTGGTCTTTATACTTCACCACATCTAGTCAAGTTTAATGAAAGAATTAGAATTAACGGAAAGACAATTTCTGATGATGAAATTGTAAGTTTCCTAGAATCAAATAGAAAATTTATTGATGAAGAAAAGCCTACTTTTTTTGAGATAGCAACTGCAATGGCTTTTGATTATTTCAAAAAACATAAAGTTGATTACGCAGTTATAGAAACCGGCTTAGGAGGCAGATTAGATGCTACTAACACAATTATTCCGTTGGCATCAGTAATTACAAGTATTAGTCTTGAACACACAAGAATACTTGGTTCAACTATACAAAAAATTGCTTTTGAAAAGGCTGGGATTATTAAAAATAAGGTGTCCGTGTTTATTGGCAGAATACCTCCCAAGGCAAGAATAACAATTAAGAAAATTGCCAAATCCAATAAATCTGAATTATTTGACTTGAGAGAAAGTATTGTTTTTAGGGATAAAAAATATAAAGTTGCGCTACGTAGTGGAGTATTCGAAATAAATTTAATTGCATTACCCGGTGTTCATCAAAAATATAATGCTGCTTTAGCTATTAAAACCCTTGATACAATTTTACCCAATTTGGAATTAAACAAAATTGAACGCGGTCTCGATAATGTTTTATCCAATAGTGGGTTACAAGGAAGGTATGAAAGATTTAGCGAAATCCCTTCAGTAATATTTGATGCTGCCCATAATTTAGAAGGTATTAAAGGTTTTGTTCAAGAGTTTAAGAAAGAAAAATCGCTATATTCTGAATGCAATTTGATTTATGGAGCTTTAAACGATAAGAGTAATAGACAAATGCTTAAAATGCTTAAACCATATTTTGACAATGTCTTTGTAACAAGTATTAAAAATGAAAGAGCGGTAACCGTTAAAGAACTGGTTTCAATTGCAAAAGAAGTTGATATTAAGGTTTCCGTTATAGATAAACCAGAAAAACTTATCAAAAAATTTATAAAAGAAACAAAAGATAAAAAATGTTTGGTGGTATTAGGAAGTATCTATTTATTGGGTGAAATAAAAACGAAACTACTCAAAAATTAACTTGACTTTATTACCAAATAGACATAGCTTTGAATGTACTTCTTGGTCCATTCAGTAAATTCATAATTAAAAAAAAACATTATAATTCAACGAATCCCCTAAGAAAAACTTGTCAAATAAAATTCATATTTAAATAAAATAGTAGGTTTTTATGCCAATGGATATTTCCACGTTAAAATCAAAAAAAATTGTTGACTTACTTCAGATTGCTAAGGAATACAAACTAACCGGAGTAAATGATTTAAGAAAACAAGAACTCATTTTCCAAATTCTAGAAGCCCAAACAAAGAAAGATGGATTAACTTTTTCTCAAGGGGTCCTGGAAGTTTTATCAGATGGGTATGGATTTCTAAGATCCGCAGATTATAACTATTTGCCATCACCTGATGACATTTATGTTTCTCCTTCTCAAATTAAAAGATTTAGTTTAAGAACTGGTGATCATGTAAGTGGGCAGGTTAGACCACCAAAAGAAGGAGAAAGATTTTTCGCCTTACTTAGAGTTGAGGCTGTAAATGGAAAAGATCCTGAAGAAATTAGAGGCAGAACACTTTTTGATAACTTAACACCGTTATATCCAACAAAGAGAATTAAATTAGAGTCTGTTCCTGGTGAATATTCTATGAGAATAATGGATTTATTGGCTCCAATAGGAAAAGGTCAAAGAGGCTTGATTGTTTCGCCACCCAAAACCGGAAAAACTGTACTTCTTCAAAAGATTGCTAACTCAATTACTCGAAATCACCCAGAAATAAAATTGATTTTGCTATTGATTGATGAGAGACCTGAAGAAGTTACTGATATGCAAAGATCGGTTCAAGCTGAAGTAATTAGTTCTACTTTTGATGAACCACCAGAAAGACACGTACAAGTTGCAAATATGGTTATTGAAAAAGCTAAGCGAATGGTTGAAGCAGGTGATGATGTTGTTATCTTTTTAGATAGTATTACAAGATTAGCAAGAGCACATAATACAACCCAACCTCATAGTGGAAGAATTCTTTCGGGAGGTGTTGATTCAAACGCATTGCACAAACCTAAAAGATTTTTTGGTGCAGCAAGAAATATTGAAGATGGTGGAAGTTTGACAATATTAGCAACAGCTTTAATTGATACAGGGAGTAGGATGGATGAGGTTATATTTGAAGAATTCAAAGGAACAGGTAACCTTGAAATCGTTCTTGATAGAGCTCTATCTGATAGAAGAATTTTCCCAGCTTTCGATGTAAATAAATCCGGAACTAGAAAAGAAGAACTTCTCCTTACAGAAGATGAACTGAACAAGGTTTGGATTTTAAGAAAACTATTAGGCAAATATGATACGATTGAAGCAATGGATTTCGTTCTTGATAGAATGAAAGGGACTAAAAACAATAAAGAATTTTTACTAAGCATGAACAGTTAGTTATTAGTAATATTTTTAGTTGGAATTTCTCAATTTTTATTTGTTTTTGAAAGGATTTGCTCTTGATATGTAGGTTTATTTTTTTAGTGCTATTTGTAAGCGTTCTAAATGCACAGGATAAAGTTAGTTCAATATTTTGGGAACACCATTCTCAAATAAAAATGAATGCTCAGCAAGAGGTTATCGCTTATAGAATTCCTTATAATATACTTCTATTTACCAAGATGCAAGATTCTTACGAGTCAAATTTTACTCTAACTGTAGAAGTTTTTGATAGCACAAACTTTATTTTGAGAGAGATCAAATCCACGGTTGTTTCCACTAATGACTATTCTTTAACTACATCCAGAGAGGAGTATTTTGAAGATATTATTGAATTTGAAATATCTCCTGGTAGCTACAAAATAGAGTTTCTTTTGAGTATTGAAGGTGTTGCATCAAATATTAAAATTCCTTCAAAAGATTTGTTGGTTTCTGATATTAGATTGGATTCAAAACCACAAATAATTATTGCTCGAAAGCATAATGGTAATAAATACATTTTAGCCAATTTTAGTGAATTAACTCCATTCTCTCCTGATACTTATTATGCGATAGTTGCTGTTTCAGATACATCGATTCACCAAATAAATTATAGTGTCAATCAATTAGATAAACAAATTGTTAAAGATTCTGTTTCCTCAACGTTAACAGGTGACATTACATTTGAGAAAAACAAAAATAATATTGAAGTTGTAATTACAGATTCTGTTGATGTGTTTAGGATATTCTTTCTACGAAATTATTCTGAATTATTAACCGAAGGAAAAGCTGAATTAATTATTGCCGGTAAAGATAGCGTAGAAAAATATCCCCTAGTTGTTAATTGGGTAAATAAACCAAAAATTTTAAATAATCCTGAATATTCAATTAAACTGATAAGTTATATTGAAGAAGAGGAAACTCTTAAATCTCTGTTTTCTAAAGGAGAAGAGAACTATTATTTATCTCTATTTAACTATTGGGATGAAAACTATCCGACAAAAGAAACCAAATTTAACTACGCAATGAATGAGTATTATAAAAGAGCTGATTATGCAATTGAGCACTTTTCAACTTTGAATTCTGTAGATGGTGGTGAAAGTGATAGAGGCGAAATTTATATTTCCTACGGTAAACCAACTTCTATAGAGCGTAACTACACCGAGAAAAATGAAATTATGGAGATATGGGAATACGAGAAATTGGGCCGGACATTTATGTTTAAAGACATTACTGGGACCGGTAAATTTATTTTAATAAAGTAATTATGAATAGATTTTTTTTTACATGTGGTGATGTAAACGGAATTGGTCCTGAAATAATTGTTAAATCTCTCAACCAAATAAAAATTACAAGCAGTTTTCAGATAGTCTTTTTTTGTCCACAAAATGTATTTGAAGAAACTCTTAAGATAGTACCACCCAATTTTTCTTACGCTATCATTAAAAATTTTGATAGAATTTCAGCTGAGAAAGGTAAAGTTTTCATTTACGATATTGGCTCAGTTAAAACAAATTATGGAAAACCTACAATTAGTTCAGGTAAGGCTAGTTATAATGCGATCATACAAGCTTGTAATTTTGCCAAAGAGAATCATAATTCTGCTATAATTACGGCTCCAATTTCAAAGTATGCTTTTCAAAAAGCTGGGATTAGTTTTCCTGGTCACACAGAACTATTAGCAGACTATTTTGAGATTCAAAAATTTGCAATGATGTTTGTTAGCAAAAATATGAAAGCAGGACTTATCACAATTCATATTCCAATTAAAGATATTGCTCAAAATCTAACTAAGAGTAAATTAGAAAATACAGTGCAAGTTATTTATAATAGTTTGCGAAAAGATTTTAGTATTAAATATCCCAAAATCGCCCTGCTTGGTTTAAATCCGCACGCTGGTGAAGATGGTAAGATTGGGCGAGAAGAATTAGAATTACTTAAACCTCTCATAAAGAAGAACAAAAATTTTCTTAATGGACCATTTGTGCCTGATGCTTTTTTTGGGAACAAATTATATAAAAAGTATGATTGTACAATCGGTCTTTACCACGATCAAATCTTAATACCATTTAAATTAATGAACTTTAATAGAGGTGTTAACTTTACAGCCGGTTTGCCAATTGTTAGAACTTCCCCGGATCATGGGACAGCATTTGATATTGCGGGAAAGGGAATAGCAAATCCTGAGAGCATGATTGAAGCCTATAACTTTGCTGTAAAAATTCTAAAAAATAGACAAATTGATTTTGGAAATAAGTAAAACCTTACACCTACTTTTCTGAATTTATTCTCATTTAATGAAATCAGTTGATTATTCATATTGGGCAAAATACTTACGCGAAATTCATAGTACTATTGGTTCTCCCAATGATATTGCTCTAGAATTGCTGCAGGTAATTGTAAAATAGCTTATGAATTGAAAAAGGATTTTAAATTACTCTACGCTAGTGATCTTAGTCTTGATATGTTAAAACAAAATGTAAAATGTGAGAATAAAATTTGCTGTAATATGATTAGATCTACCTTTTAAGAAACGGTTTGATTTTATTTATTCTACATTTGATTCTGTAAATTATTTATATAATTATGAAGATTTAAATATGTTTTTTAAGAATATTAAAAATAATCTAACTAAACATGGAAGCATGACATTTGATGTTAGTCTTAAAAAAAATAGTATTAAACATTTAAAGCAATTGAACAGAAAAGGGAAGTATAAGGGAATTAGAATATGAGCAAGTCAGTACTTTTGATGAATCTAGTTTAATACATAAAAATGTAGTAAGAATTAAATTAAAGGATGGGCAAGAGTTTGAAGAAACACATATTCAAAAAATTTATGATTTTTATTATTATTTTGATGTTATAGAATCAAACAAATTATACGTTTCAGAATGTTTTGATGCTTTTGATTTTGAAAAGGTTCAGCAAAATTCTGATAGAATTCAGTTTATTGTAAAAAGGAAAAATTAATGCTTACATTTAATAATGTTGAATTTAAATATTCTAATCAAGAGGTTTTTAATAATCTTAATCTACAGTTAAATGCAGGTGAGTTTGCATTTTTAATTGGAAAAAGCGGAGTTGGAAAATCTACTTTACTGCAATTAGTTTACATGGATATTGTTCCACAGGCTGGTTATGTTCAAGTTGGTGAGTTTAGTTCTGATACAATTAAGGCAAGTAAACTTCCTTCATTACGGAAAATATTTGGAATAGTTTTTCAAGATTTTAAACTGTTAGAAGATAGAAATGTTTATAATAATCTTGCTTTTGTTTTACATGTTACCGGAACTTCTAGAAAAGTTATTAAAGATAAAATTATGAGTGCTCTTAAAAGTGTAGGTCTAGAACATAAATATAAAAATATGCCAAATCAGCTATCTGGTGGTGAAAAACAAAGGGTAGCAATTGCAAGAGCAATAATAAATGAACCAAAGTTAATTTTAGCAGATGAACCTACCGGAAATTTAGATCCAAAAACCTCCGATGAAATTATGGCTATTCTAAAGAAAATTAATGAAAAAGGGACCGCTATTTTATTTGCAACTCATAACTATGATTTGGTTAAAAAAACTGAAGCAAAAATATTTAAAATTGAAGACGGAAAAGCAATAAAAGTAAAACTTAAATCCAAAGAAGAAGACTAAGTCAAGACTTCTAAAATTTTTTTTGTAATTTCATGAACTGGTAAAGTACCCTCAATTTCATAAACAGTTTCTGTTTCTTTATAATATGCTAATACAGGACTTGTTGTTTTATGGAAAATATTTAATCTATTTTTTATTACATCAACTTCATCGTCTTTTCGTTTAATAAAACTATTTTCACTTCCGCAAGAAGGGCATTTTGAAATATCTTTTAAGAAATTTAAATTTATAATTTCCTGAGCATGTATTACACATTCTTCTCTGAGCTAATCTACTAATTAATTCATCATCATCAGTAACTAGACTTATTACTATTAGTTTTTCATCAGATATATCAGCAATAATTGGTTGCAATATTTTCGCCTGGTATAAATTTCTGGGGAAACCATCTAATAAAAATCCTTTTTTACATTGTTCATCTCTAAGGATTGAATCAATTAATCCTGCCATAATATCATCAGGAACAAGTTCCCCTTTATCCATTTTTTCCTTTGCAATCATTCCTAATTCAGTTTTTTTACTGATTGCAGTTCTTAAAATATCACCAGTTGATATATGAGGGATATATAATTTTGAAGAAATAATTTTAGCTTGAGTTCCTTTTCCTACACCCGGAGCGCCAAAAAATATCAGCATTGGTTTTTTCAATTCAAACCTCCTTAAGTTTCATTCTAAACAATAAATAGCAAGTAATTTAGTATTAGTTTGGTAATATTCTTTTTTTGCTGAAAAATAATTTTAACAAATTTTCGCTTTCTTCTGAATAAATACCTGAATAAACTTTTATATCATGATTGTATTTGTTTTCATTAAGTAAATTATATTGCGAGCCAGATGCTCCAAGTTTTGGCTCAAATGCTCCAAAATATACATTTTTAATTCTCGATAAGAGAATAGCTCCGGCACACATTATACAAGGTTCAACAGTTATATATAAATCGCACTCATCTAGGATTTTTGATTTCAAATGGTTAGAAGCTGCAGTAATTGCCAACATTTCCGCATGTGCGGTTGAGTCATTGAGCATCCGGTTTTGATTATGTCCACGACCAATTATTCTATTCTGAAAAACAACTACCGCACCAATTGGCACTTCGTCTTCTTCAAAAGCTTGCTCAGCTTCCTGCAAAGCTACATACATAAATTTATAAACTGACTCGGAAAAGAGCAAAGCAATTAAATTATTTAGTTAGTACGCCCGGAAGGAATTGAACCCTCAACCCCCAGAGCCGAAATCTGGTGCTCTATCCAATTGAGCTACGGACGCAGAAATATGAGTAACAAATATATTGGTTTGCACATGAAAATGAAAGAGCCATATATATAAAAGTTGCAATGATTTAGGTTCTTCGTTTTAATAAATAGTTCTTTCGGATTAATTATTTAAACACTAATTTTCGCTCTTATTTTTTAAGGATATTTATGCCAGTTAAAGATACAGGATGGGAAGATAGATTTGAAGTTAAGTCTTCTTCAAAAATAGATGCGGGAAAGGGAGTATATGCAAAAACTCAAATTAAAAAAGGTGAGCATATTGGGTTTTATACTGGAAAGATTATTAACGACTCCCAGATTTACAGAAAGCCATATAATTCTTCTCTTTATATTGTTCATGTTTCAAATGGACACTATATTTATGGAGAAGGGAAGGGTTCTAATTTTGTAAGTTTCATAAACCATTGTTCAAAACCTAATGCAAAATTAGTTGTTTCTACTCGTTGGAAAACTGCAAGGATTGTTGCTGTAAAAAAAATAAACAAAGGTGAAGAAGTTTTTTATGATTATTCGAATGACTACTGGATAAATCTTGGAAAAGTGCCTAAATAAAACTTATTGAATAGGGGATGGTTATTCATTTTTAGTTCTAATTAAATGTGACCTCCAACCTTTTGAGATAAATTTATTTTTAGTCCCATCTTTTTGGATAGTATGAATTTCGTTAATATGATCATATTGAGGTTTTGAATTGTGTGGGTCAATCATGTCACAACTGTTCATAAATAATACTAAAATAATAATAGATAAGTTCCTTAGCTGTATCATCATATTTCAACCTAAATAAAGAAGGTAATGTTCATTTATTCTTAAGTTTTTAAAATATTTAATTATAGCTACTATTCATCTTCTGAGTAAGTTACAACACCAGCAATTGGATGAACAGAACTAAATTTAGAATTCCTATAAAGAAGGCTGACCTCAGAGCTATTATTATAAATCCACCAAATTTCGGTTCGCATTCTTTGTAATTGTGGATCAGGTATATGAACTTCAAAATATATTTTGTTAGTATCTTTGGATAAAGTTGGTCTTTGATAGTCTGCCCATAAAATTGATTCTATCTTTCTGACAGACGTTAAATAACTAAGTGCTTTCGTTGATAAATCAATTTTAACAATATTTGTTAGCAACGAGGCATTAATCCTTAAATCACATAAAATTGAATTGCCATCTAAGTTGAATATTCCATTCGCTGAATAATATGAATCTTTGTATTCAGTAAGATCAATAATATTCGTTCCATCAATATTCATAACATGTAATTGCCAAGTACTTATTGAATCTCGATCTAGAAATTTTGCTGATTGGAAACATATTTTATCACCTTCTGGAGATATATTAGCATTAAAACAGTGGTATCCAGCTTTAGTTAGCCGTTTTTCTGTATGAGTAATCAAGTCATAAAGATGTATACTTGAATACCCACCATCGTCACTTGGATTAAATCTTGCAAAGGTAAATATTTTACCATCTGGAGAGAAATTACCAGGTTGTCCTTGAATTATTGGTCCGGAAATTACATCTTCTTTTATGTTGTAAATGTATATATCCATTGGAACATCAATGTTAAAACCAGGCCAAGCTTGATAGAACAATAGACTATCACCGCTAGGCGAAATTGCAGAAGCCGCATATTTTCCCCAGCTTGCTTTTGTAATGTTTCTTACAATTTTTCCGTTGTCATTCATCATATAGATATTGGTAGCATTGCTATCTGAATCAATAGAACAAAATATAATTTCCTCAGTTTTTAAATGATTGTGCAATTCATTTACGTTATCACAACTAGAAAATGAAATGAGAACAACAATTGATATTATAATTACTTTTTTCATTCTGTAGCCTAATGTGGTTAAGGTTATGTAACAACTGATTACTTAGTTCTTGTTAATTTATTTAAGTAAAACTAATTTCTTTGTCTGTATACTTTTTCCCGTAATTAGTCGATAAAAGTAAATGCCGTTACTCAAATATTTCCCATCAAACTCAATTTCATGCTTTCCAACTGAGAATTTTCCATCAGCAAGTACTTCAATAATATTCCCAAGTATGTCATAAATAATCAATTTTATTTTGGAACTTTCCTTTAAACTGAAGGCAATTATTGTAGTTGGATTAAATGGATTAGGATAATTTTGATATAATTCAATTGATAAAGGTTTATAATCATTTGTTACAGAAGTTGGACCATCTCCTCTAACATCAATCATGTAATATCTACCAGAAATCGAATTACTTGCAAAGATTAAAGTATCTGTAAAATTCCCTTTCACTGAAGATTCCTTACAGATTGGACATAAATCCGGATCAGTAAATATCATTTCTACACTATCACCAGAAGCTATGGTTAAGTTTATAGGAGGTTTATCATAACCAACAAGATAAGATTCAGATGGATGAAGAGAACTACTTAAAATGCGATAACCAAGTTGATTCTTTGTTAGAATGCTATCAATAATAAGATCACTGTTTCCAATATTGAAAACCCAAGTTGTATCGGATATTGTAAAATTATCATTGTTCCATACAAGGTTAAGCGAATCTTTGCTAAATGAAATACTTTGTGAAAATATATTAGCAGTAAAAAATGCTAACAACATAAAAGCTATTCTTACTATCATATTTACCCCTTCTATTTAATAACTATTGCTTAAAACAATCCACCATCATGTCGGTCAAGCTTTTCCCTAATCATACAAAGCACTTGGGTTGGTGCCTAGTAAAAAGCTTTTTATAATGAAAATCTTAATCCAATTCTAGCGTATGTAAAGCTGTAATACCAACTATTAATTTTATTTGTGGATTTATTTATATCTGTGTTCCCATTATAACTTACCTGTCCCAGTGTAATTAGTCGTATAGTAACTTTTCCCGCCACTCAACTGAGCTTCTGCGTAAATGGATAATGAATTTGTTAATGTACTTCTAATACCAATTAATGTAGTTATTCCCATTGAAATGCTATTTCTAGATTCAGAATTTTCACCACTACCTTCAGCTTGGGTATTCTCTTCCGCCATTTTATTCCAACCATAACCAAAGAATGGGCCGAATCCAAAATACGCTTTACCAAGATTTGTCTTGTATAAAGTGATTAAATATTGAGCTGAAAGATAAATCCTATGATCTGTATAATCTCTTACTTGCGATCTATAATATGAGTTCAGTATTCCACCACCAAAGTGAGAGTTCTCAATTTCTTCATCCATATTACTATACGAAGTTGAAATATCTAAAATTACTCTTAGTTCCGAATTAGGATTTGATAGTACATTGTAACCTAATGCATAACCATTAATAAAATACACATCAAAAACATGATTGCCGACCGAGTCAATATTTGTTTGTTTATCTTGAGCTTGAAGATTATTAATGCAAAACAATATTAGAACTGAAATTACGAATAAGTTGGATTTGAATATTTGCATGTAGAGGTTCTCCGTTATGTTTAGTTAGATAATTTTCACTATCGGTTGCATGTCTTTAAATGATTTATTGAAGGAAGTTTGTCCTTCCCAATTTACGACTTTCTGTTCTAGCGGATTTTCATCTTCACACGAAATGAAGCTAAGCAGAATAACTAAAATACTTAATAACAAAACCGCCTTTTTCATATGTACTCCAATGGTATTAATTTATGATTTTTAAAGCACTTTGGTCTAAAATATGTTTCATTAAATGGTGATTTTAATTAACCTCATCCTTGTTTATAGTATAAAAACAACAGCATTATTTTTCTTCACATGGATATAACGTATTTAATTTACTTTTAATATTCAAGAGAATAATATTAGTATTTAAGACTGTTTGTCTATTGTCAGGGATTATGACTGAAGTACTTTGGGGAAAACCTATAAAATAAATTATTTTAATTACCACCTAATTAGGTGAACACCAAAAAGAAAATTTTACTATTTTTATAATTCTAATTTGCACCCATAGCTCAATTGGATAGAGCATTTGACTACGAATCAAAAGGTTAGAGGTTCGACTCCTCTTGGGTGTACAAAACTTATTGTTTTATAATAACTTATAAAGTCATTACATAATATCTACACAATTTCCCCTTCCTCTAGAAGATTTGAATCCAAAGATTGAAATAAAATCATTTTTCAGAATAATATATTTTCAAAAAACTCTAATATTAGTTCTAGTGATAAGTATATCTTAGATTGCTTTTATCAATTTAATAAATGATTATAAGAATGATATTTAATCAATTTAGAAAACAGTAAAAAAAACAAATTCTAGAACATTAATTTTGAATTTAACAGCTCATTAACCCTAAAATTAATGGCACAGTACCTGCGATATTATTAATTTATAATAACTTAACTGAACCTATGAAACGAATAATTTACTCCCTTTTAATTTTTACGGCTTCATTTTTACAAGCACAGGATAAAGTTAGATACAATGAACAAGATCTTTTCTTAAGTGGTGCAAACTTAGCCTGGCTGAGCTTTGCTAATGATGTAGGCAAAGGAAATATAAACCTGGAAGAGTTTGGAGATATTCTACTTCAGATTCATGAACATGGAGGAAATTCTTTAAGGTGGTGGTTGCACACAAATGGAACTTCATCTCCACAATTCAATACTTCAAATTTTGTGGTTGGTCCTGGTGAATATACTATCCAAGAGATAAAAGCAGTTTTAGATTTAGCTTGGGAAAGAGAAGTTGGTATTAAATTATGTCTCTGGTCATTTGATATGCTGAGAACCAATCTGAATTCAACTTCTTTGAATAGAAATTTATTACTTCTTAAAGATACAGTCTACACCAATTCATATATTAAAAATGCTTTAATTCCAATGGTAGATTCATTAAAAGGTCACCCGGCGATAATTGCTTGGGAAATATTTAATGAACCTGAGGGAATGAGTGATGAATTTGGATGGTCGGAAATTGAACATGTCCCAATGAAAGTGATTCAAAGATTTATAAATTTAACTGCCGGAGCTATTCACAGAACTGATACTCTAGCTCAAGTCACTAGTGGTTGCTGGAGCATACAAGCCTTGACAGATGTACCAACTTCAGCGTTATCAAAGGTTAGTGATGAGTATTTACTTTATAGCCATGAACAGAAAGAAAATATTACTACTCAGATAAATGAAAAGTATAACTTTTCCTTAAACACAGATTCTATTATTATTCATCTAACAAAGATTTCAAGAGTCAGTAACAAAAATTATTACTCTGATAGTGAGTTGATTAGTGCTGGTGGTGATGAAGATGGGATTTTAGATTTCTATTCAGTTCATTATTATGATTGGGCAGGAACTACATTATCTCCTTTCCATAAAACCTCTAATTTTTGGCAGTTAAATAAACCTTTGGTTGTTGCAGAGTTCCACATGAAGAATACTCTTGGAGTATTAAAAGAAGATTTATACAAAGTCTTACTTCAAACTGGTTACGCAGGTGCGTTGGCTTGGTCATGGACAGACAACCAAGTTACTAAACCAATAGATATGCTTAACGGAATGCAAAGTTTGTGGGATAATTATCAATCATCTGTTGATGTCTTAGGTATTGGTGGCGATTGGCCTAAAATTTCAATTATTAATCCTTTAGATAAAACTGTATTTGCAGACACTTCAACTGTGAATATTGAAATTAATGCAAGTGATACTGATGGAAGCGTCTCTAAAATTGAAATATTTGCAAATGATTCAATTAAAATTGGCGAACTATTTGAGAGTCCTTATAATTTTATTTGGACCGGAATTGAACCGGGTAATCACAGTATTCATGCTATTGCAACCGATAATGATGGACATAAAAGAAAATCAAATATTGTAAGGATTGTTTATGGTGAACCGCCGTTTCAGAGACTTGAAGCTGAAAAGGTTACTATTCCCACCACTGGTATAACAATCAAAGGAGATGCAACGGCTAGTGGTGGAACTTATGTGGAATTTAAACAGACAACTGGCAGCATAACTTGGAAAATCAACAATTATTTAAGTGCAGGCAGTTATGAAATCAAGTTTGGGTTTAGATTATCATTTGATACACCAAAAGGTCAGTTTATTAATGTTAATGGTAGTAGAATTACGGAATTAGTGTTTGCCGGTGATCTTAATAAGTGGTTAGAAAAATCACTCTTTGTAAATTTAATCAAAGGTGAAAATACTATTCAACTTGAATCTTCATGGGGATGGATGGATATAGATTATTTATCCGTTCCGAGGAATATTATTACTTCAGTTGACTCACAAATAGAGTTGCCAATTACTTATAAACTGGATCAGAATTATCCTAATCCGTTTAATCCCTCAACTACTATAAGCTATTCAATTTCAACTAAAGAAAAGGTAAAGCTAATAGTATATGATGTATTAGGAAACGTTGTTGATGTTTTGGTTAATAGTCAGCAAAATATCAGGGGATTATAAAATAATTTATTCGCCACAAAATATTTCCAGCGGAGTTTACTTTTATAGTCTGCAGGCTGGTTCATTTACTCAACAAAGAAAAATGGTTTTTTTGAAATAGAATTTTTAATTAAAGTTTTTATAAACAATAAGGTGATTAGAGATGAAATACTATCAGATTAAGAATTCACTAATAGTAATTATTCTTGCTTTTATTTTGAATAATGCTGTTTTAGCACAATCAAATTCCAAACTACCATTTATTAGTGTTGAAGGTAAAAATTTTGTTAATGAAACTGGAGAAATTGTAATATTTAGAGGAGTATCAATTGCAGATCCTGATAAACTTCAGAAAGAAGGTCAGTGGAATAAAGAATTATTTTCGATACTTAAAGAGTGGAATGTGAATGTAGTAAGATTGCCAATTCATCCAATGGCATGGCGAGAACGAGGTGAAGAAAATTATCTAAAATTGGTTGATGAAGGGATTAAATGGTCTGAGGAAAATGGTATGTATGTTATTATTGACTGGCATTCTATTGGGAATCTTAAAACAGAATTATTCCAGCATCCAATGTACAATACAACAAAAACTGAAACATTCCGTTTTTGGAAAACCATTGCTAGCAAGTATGTAAATAATTCAACAGTAGCATTTTATGAATTATTTAATGAACCAACTACTTATGGTGGAACCTTGGGCAAGGAAACTTGGCAGGAGCATAAGGAATTAATGGAAGAGATAATTGGGATTATTTATGCGCATGACACAACAGTAATTCCTTTGGTTGCCGGTTTTAATTGGGCTTATGATTTAACTGATATGAAATACTGCACCAATTGCTTATCCTAGAGTGGCTTATGTAACTCATCCTTATCCTCAAAAAAGAGATAAACCTTGGGTTGAACAATGGGAAAAGGATTGGGGTTTTGCTGCTGATAATTACCCAATATTTGCAACTGAATTAGGATATATGAAAGCTGATGGACCTGGAGCTCACATTCCGGTTATTGTTACTGATAATGAATACGGTGAAACAATTGTTGATTATTTTGGAAAAAAAGGTATTTCATGGGTTGCTTGGGTATTTGATCCCCAATGGTCTCCTCAATTAATACATAGCTGGGATTTTGAACCAACTATGCAAGGCAAATTTTTCAAAGCTAAAATGCAAGAGTTAAATCCAAAAAAGTAGAAAATTGAAAAAACTATGAAAAAAACAATAACCAAATCCTATTTCAGAATTCAGATTGTTTTAATTTTTATGCTATTGCTGCAAATTTCTGTTCTTCCGCAGAAGCAAGAAATTGCTGATGAGATGAAGCATGCTTTAATAAATGGAGTTCTTGATGTTTGGTACCCTAAAACTGTTGATTCTACACATGGCGGATTTCTAACAAATTTTGATTTTAAGTGGGAGCCATTCGGAACTCAAAATAAGATGCTCGTAACACAGACAAGGCATATTTGGACTACAGCTAAAATGGCTGAATTTTTAGATGATGATAAATATGGGCAAATTGCACATCATGGATATTTATTTCTGAAAACTAAAATGTGGGATAGTGTTTATGGAGGGTTTTACTTCCTAAGGGATAGAGAAGGGAATAAAATTCCTAGCTCTAGCAATAACAAAAGCAGTTATAGTAATTCATTTGCAATATTTTCACTCGCTGCATACTTTGGCGCTTCAGGGGATTCTTCGGCATTGAATTTAGCAATTGATTGTTTTAAATGGCTTGAAAAAAATGCTCATGATCCCGTGAATAAGGGATATTTTGATTTACTTCGAGAAGATGGAACTCGGCAAATTTTAACTGAAAATAGATTAGGATTACGCTATAATATTCATCCTTCATGGAAAGATCAAAACTCTTCAATTCATTTATTGGAAGCTTTCACAGAACTCTATTCTGTTTGGTCGGATAGTCTATTAAAGGTTCGGCTATCAGAAATGCTCAATCTAGTTAGAGATAAAATCACAACCGAAAAAGGCTATTTAGCTTTGTATCTCACTGAAGATTGGCAACCAATTTCTTTTAAAGATTCTACAAATGAAGTTAGAGAAGCGAATTCTTATATCGATCACGTTTCTTTTGGTCACGATATTGAGACGGCTTTTTTAATGTTAGAAGCATCCCATTCACTGAAAATTATACATGAAATAAAAACGCTAGAAATAGCAAAAAAGATGGTTGATCATGCGCTAGACTTTGGCTGGGATAATAGTAAAGGTGGATTTTATTACGAAGGTTATTATAACAAAGATAATGTTACATTGAATATTATTGATTCTTCGAAAGTTTGGTGGGTTCAAGCCGAAGGCTTAAATTCACTATTACTGATGTCTAAACTATTCCCAGATGAAAAAAAATATTATAATGCGTTTTTAAAACAGTGGGATTACATCAAACTTTATATGATAGATCATAAATACAAAGAATGGTACTCAAAGGGAATAGACATAAATCCCGAAATGATTACTTCACCCAAAGCTTTTGATTGGAAAGTAAATTATCACAATGTTCGAGGATTAATGAATTGCATAAAAATGCTAACTGAAGAATAGTCAATAATTTTTGATCAGTTTAAAGGGATAATAATATGAATAGACGAGAATTTGTTAAAACAAGTACTGCACTGGGTTTGGTAACAATGTCTGGATTTCCGTTAAGTTTGAAATCTGAGAAAATTAGTAAAAATTTATCATTTTCTAACTTCAAGGGTTTTAACCTAACTCAAAAAACTGGTGGCAAAGGACCAAGAAGAAAATTTGAAGAAGAGGATTTTGAGATTATGGCAGATCTTGGATTTAATTTTGCTCGTATTCCAATGTCATACTGGAATTGGTCAAAACCAGATAATTGGTTAGAAATAGATGAAGATGTTTTTAAGGATATTGATGAGCTTATAACATTTGGTAAACAATATAATATTCATATTAATCTTAATTTGCATAGAGTCCCTGGCTACTGTATTAATGGTAGAGAATTTGAACCTATGGATTTATTCGACGATACGATTGAAAACATGAGTAAGGCACTAGTAGCAGTTGTACATCATTGGAAATTTATTGCAAAAAGGTACAAAGGTATTCCTAATAAAGAGGTAACCTTTGATTTGATAAATGAACCTCCAGGTAATACTAATGAAAAAAGATATGTTGAAATAGTAAGAGCTTTAGTTAAGGGAATAAGAGAGGAAGATCCAGATCGGTTAATTGTTGTTGATGGAAAGGATATTGGAAGAAATCCTCTAATGGGAATTGAAGACTTAGATGTTGTTCAAAGTACAAGAGGGTATGATCCTATGAGTTTAAGTCACTATACAGCAACTTGGGTTCCAGAACATGAATTTGAAACATTTAACAAACCTACCTGGCCATTATTAGGAGATAACGGGAAACTTTGGGACAAAGCCGCCTTGAAGGAAAAACTTATTGGAAGATGGCAACCGCTTATTGATTTAGGCGTTCAGGTGCACGTTGGTGAATGGGGTTGTTATAATAAAACTCCTCATGATGTTTGTCTTGCATGGATGGAAGACGCGCTCTCTCTATGGAAAGAAGCAAATTGGGGACAATCCATGTGGAATTTGAAAGGTGACTTTGGAATTTTGAATAGTGGAAGAGAGGATGTAAAGTATGAAAATTATAAAGGGCATAAATTAGATAGAAAAATGCTTGAGTTATTGAAGCAATACTAGTGAATAAATTATTGTAATATTTAAAACCGGATTTTCATCCGGTTTTTTTATGTAAAATTTAGCCCATAATTACTTGAATGGAATTAGTGCTTCCTTTATCTAAAATCGGAATTATATTTCCTTCTAGAATACTTCCATTTACCGTAATCTGTTGTATACCTTTAGAAACTTTGTCGGGATTTGTAATCTCAATATTATAAGTTGCGTTTCTAAACTTTCTTGAAATCGTGTAACCTTCCCAATTATTTGGTATACATGGGTCAATTTTTAATCCATTATATTGCGGCTGAATTCCAAGAATATTATTGCTAATGGCATAAAAATTCCACGCAGCTGTGCCTGTTAACCAAGAATTTTTCGCTTCTCCGGGTTTGAAAGCATCCTTGCCAGCTATCATTTGAGAATAAACATAAGGTTCGGTTTTATGCAAATCACTAATTTCCTCAAGATAAGCCGGGGTTATTTTTTTGTAGTAATCGAAAGCTCTATTTCCGTTTCCAACAAGAGTTTCAGCTATCATAATCCATGGATTATTATGACAAAATATTCCTGCATTCTCTTTATATCCCGGCGGATAAGTTGAAATCTCTCCCATGTTTAAATAATATTTTGTGAATGCAGGATTATTTAATACGATTCCATATTCACAGTCTAAATATTTCTTTACTGAATCCAGTGCTTGTTGAGCTTTACAATCCTCTAAACCTAGCCCAGCCATTACACAAAATCCTTGTGACTCAATAAATATTTTACCCTCCTCATTTTCATTACTGCCAATTTTTGCACCATAGAAATCATATGCCCTTAAGAACCATTCTCCATCCCAGCCATGTTCCATAATTGCATTTTTCATTTTTTCTACATAGGGGAAAGCATTTTCTGCTTCTTCTTTATTATTTATCTCATTACATAGTCCAATAAACTCAGTTCCGTAAAGCACAAACATGCCTGCAATCATAACAGACTCAGCCACTCCACCTTGCTGATTTTCAGTTGTCTGGAATGGTTCATCAGGATTTTTAGAAAAACAATTAAGATTAAGGCAATCATTCCAATCTGCTCTGCCAATCAATGGAAGCCCATGTGGTCCTAGTTTATTCACTACATGGTAGAAAGATCTTTTTAAGTGTTCGAACAATGATTTTGCTTTTGATACATCATTATCAAATGGGACATGCTCTTCTAAAATTGACCAATCACCGGTCTCTTTTATGTAAACTGAGGTTGATAATATTAACCAAAGTGGATCATCATTAAAGTTTCCTCCAACCGCGTTATTGCCTTTTTTGGTTAATGGTTGGTATTGGTGGTAAGCTCCACCATCTTCAAATTGAGTTGCAGCAATATCAAGGATTCTTTCTTTTGCTTTTTCTGGGATTTGATGAACAAAACCAATCAAATCTTGATTTGAATCTCTAAATCCCATGCCTCGACCAATTCCACTTTCAAAAAAAGATGCGCTTCTTGACATATTGAAAGTTACCATACATTGATATTGATTCCAGATGTTAACCATTCTGTCTAATTTCTCATCATCACTTTTTACTTGGTAAATAGAGAGAAGGTTATCCCAATAACTTTTTAATTCCAATAGTGCAGTTTCTACTTTTTCACTCGTTGAATATTCTTCAATTAGGGATAAAGCTTTTTGTTTATTTATAACGTTCTTGGATTCCCATTTATTAGCTTCTTCATTTTCAATATAGCCAAGCATAAAAATAAATTCTTTTTCTTCATTTGGTTCTAATGTAATCTCCAGATAGTGAGAACCAATTGGTGACCACCCATGTGCAACAGAGTTTTTTGGTTTCCCTTCAACCACAACATCTGGATTGTTAAAACCGTTGTATAGACCAACGAATGAATCCCTATCGGTATCAAACCCATCAATTGCAGTATTTACTGAATAAAAAGAAAAATGGTTCCTTCGCTCTTTGTATTCGGTTTTATGGTAAATAACCGAGTCTTTTATTTCTACTTCACCAGTGGAAAAATTCCGCTGAAAATTGGTTTGATCATCATGAGCATTCCAGAGAGCAAATTCAACAAATGAGAATAGTTTGATGGTTTTCTTTTTATCACCTTGATTTGAAAGCTTTACCTTTTGGATTTCACAATGTTTCTTAAGAGGAACAAAATATAATATCTCAGCTTGTATCGAATTTCTTTTCCCGCTAATTATGGTGTAACCCAATCCATGACGGCAAGAGTATTTTTCAATATCTGTTTTTACCGGTTTCCATCCTGGTGACCAAATATCATCTTGATCATTAATGTAAAAGTATTTTCCACCGTTATCTATTGGAACGTTATTATAACGATAGCGGGTTATTCTTCTAAGAAGCGCATCTTTGTAAAAACTATATCCTCCTGCTGTGTTGGAAATAATTGAGAAGAATTCATCATTCCCGAGATAATTTATCCAGGGATAGGGAGTCTTGTAATTTGTTATTACATATTCTCTTTTTTCGTCGTTAAAAAATCCAAATTTCATTTTATATTCCGGTTATGTTTTCATTTAAATTATAAGTCAGTTTGATGTTGTGTTGAATCTCTATTTTATCAGATTGATAAACTTATATCATATGAATAAAATGAATTAATAATTGATCATTATAATTACATTAATGCTCGCAAGAAGATTAGGAGATACTTAGAATTATAAGATTCATTTCAACTTACTTTGATGGTATATTATTTGCACTACTATCAAATTATTATTTTTAAATCATTAGAAAAATAAATTTCAACGTATTTAATAAAACAATTATTATTCCACATTTTATTCAGTAAAAGAAGACAATAAAATGAAATCAAATGAAAAGTTAGGCTTCAGAGAAAAGTTTTCTTATGGGTTTGGTGATTTAGCTTCAGTGCTTTATTGGCAAACTTTTATGCTCTACTTCACTTATTTCTATACAGATGTTTTTTTACTTCCGGCAAGTGTTGCAGCAACCATGTTTCTTATTAGCAGAATATTTGATGGAATTAACGATCCATTGATGGGAATTATTGCTGATAGAACTCAAACTAAATGGGGTCATTTTAGACCTTATCTTTTATGGATGTGCGTTCCTTTTGCAATTGCTGGTGTTTTAGTATTTACCGTACCAGATTTTGGTACAGAGGGGAAATTAATCTGGGCATACGCAACTTTCTTTTTAATAATGATGCTTTACACCGCAATCAATATTCCTTATACAGCTTTGTTGGGGGTTATTTCGCCAGACTCACTAGAACGGACATCTGTTTCATCATTTAAATTTTTATTTGCTTTTGGTGCTGGTATTATTGTCTCTGCAACATTGTTACCAATGGTACAAACTTTAGGAAATGGAAATGATGCTCAAGGATGGCAATATGCATTTATAGTTTATGGAATTGCCGCAATAGTGTTTTTCTTAATCGCTTTTAAAGGAACAAAAGAACGCGTTCAACCTCCTAAAAATCAGCAATCTTCCGTTAAGAAAGATTTATACGAGCTAATTACTAATGGACCGTGGCTAATTTTATTATTAACAACAATATTATTTATCCTATTTGTTGCTGTCAGAAGTAGCGTCACAGTGCATTACTTTAAATATTATGTTGGATCTCAAGAAATCACACTTCCGTTTATGGAAAAAGGTCTATATGATTTTAATGCAATTACATCTGCGTTTAATACAATAGGGCAGATATCTTCATTTATTGGCGTTCTTATGGTCAGTTGGTTCGCAAAGATCGTGGGAAAAAAGAAAGCCTTTGTGATAATGTTTATTGTAGCAATTATTGGTACTGGTGGATTTTATTTCTGCCAACCTGATCAACTAGAATTGATCTTTTTCCTACAAGTAATTGGTTCGTTGACTGGTGGCCCATTGAGTGTTCTTTTATGGGCAATGTATGCTGATACTGCAGATTATGCTGAATGGAAAAGCGGTAGAAGAGCAACTGGATTAATTTTTTCTGCTTCTACAATGTCGCAAAAATTTGGATGGGCATTTGGTGCATATGTTGCATTAACATTAATGGCTCAGGTTGGTTTTGAACCTAATCAAGCTCAAGCACAGGATAGTTTAGACGGCTTAGTATTATTGTTCAGTTTAATTCCGGCAGTTTTTGGAGTATTAGCAATTATTAGCTTCATTTTTCTATCCTTTGGGGGATAAGCGTGTTGAAGAAATTGAAATTGAACTAAAGGAACGAAGAGTTCTTGCTGAGGCTTCCTAAATTATAATAAAGTAATTTTAAATTTAAAAAATGGTTAAATCTTTATGTCAAAAACAATAATAGGAAAATCACTCCCAAATATTCCCTGGGAAGAGAAGCCCCAAAACTGTGATGATGTAGTGTGGAGATTTAGTGGAAATCCAATAATTGGTTGGAACCCAATCCCTAAAGCGGCCAGAGTTTACAATAGTGCAATAGTTCCATTTAAAAATGAGTTCGCTGGAGTTTTTAGAGCAGATCAAAAAAATGGAAGGGCTACTTTATTTGCAGGAAGGAGCAAGGATGCGATCCACATTGATTTGGAAAAAGATCCAATAAATTGGGTAGATGAAAATGGTAATCCCAAACCAACAAGTTATGCTTATGATCCAAGAGTTGTAAACATCGATGAGACTTACTATATAGTTTGGTGCGATGATATGAACGGACCTTCAATTGGTTTAGGTAAGACAACGGATTTTAAAACTTTTACTCGACTTTCAAACCCGCTAATGCCTTTTAATAGAAATGGAGTATTGTTCCCAAGAAAAGTAAATGGGAAATATATGTTACTTAGCAGACCTAGCGATAGCGGCCATACTCCATTTGGGGATATTTTTGTTAGTGAGAGTCCTGATTTAGTTCATTGGGGAAATCACAAACATGTAATGGCTAAAGGCGGTTCTGGGTGGTGGCAAGGAACAAAAATTGGGGCAGGTCCAATTCCGATTGAAACTACAGAAGGCTGGCTATTATTTTACCACGGTGTCTCCGGTACTTGCAATGGATTTGTGTATAGCTTTGGCGCAGTTATTTTAGATATCGATAACCCAAGTATGGTTCTATACAGAACTAGGGACTATTTGTTAACTCCAGAAAAAAGTTATGAAACAACCGGATTTGTTCCAAATGTAGCTTTCCCTTGCGCAAATCTTTATGATGCGGAAACGGGCAGAATTGCCATCTATTATGGAGCGGCTGATACATATACAGCCATTGCGTTTACCCAAGTTGATGAATTAATTACATACATTAAAATGAATTCAGAAGTATTCTAGAAAAAAATATCTTAAACAATTCCTTGGAGAAATTGATTAAATGCAGTTTGGATATTTTGATGATAAAAATAAAGAATATGTTATAGAGCGACCAGATACACCAAAATCTTGGAGTAATTACCTTGGTTCCACGGAGTATGGAGCTATAATTACGAATAATGCCGGTGGTTACAGTTTTTATAAATCAGCAGCTCAAGGTCGTTTTATGCGATTGCGCTTCAACTCAATTCCAGTCGATCAACCTGGAAGATATATTTACGTGCATGATAGGGACAAGAAAGATTATTGGTCAACTTCATGGCAACCTGTAGGTAAAAAGCTAACTGATTATAAATCAACTTGTAGGCATGGAAGTGCGTATACTATTATTGAATCAGAGTATGACAAAATTGAAACTAGCACAAATTATTTTGTTCCGCTAAATCGAAATTTTGAAATTTGGAACCTCAAAGTAAAGAATAATGATAGCTCAAAACGTAGATTAAGATTATATACTTTTGTCGAGTATTCTAATAATTGGCATATTCTTCAAGATTTTATGAATCTGCAATACACTCAGTACATACTTAGAATGAGTATGGTTGATAGTATTATTGATCATGGTATAAATGTTTTGTTGCCGGATGGTGATAGTGATTTTAATAATCATGATGGAAATCGGCATACTTTTTTGGGTTTGGTTGGTGCAGAAGTTTCTGGATTCGATACAGACCGAGAAGTTTTTATTGGAAATTATAGATCTTACCATAACCCACAAGTTGTTGAAAATGGAGAATGTAAAAATTCGTTAGCTTATGGTGATAATGGCTGTGGTGTTCTTCAAATAGATGTAGATCTTGATGCTGGTGAAACTAAAGAATTAGCTGTACTAATGGGAATTGGGAAAGCAAATCTCGAAGGGAAAGCGGCAATTGATGAGTTCAAAAATATAGATAAGGTAAATGAAGAATTTATAAAATTAAAATTATACTGGCACACCCGGTTAGAAGGGTTTCATGCAAGCACTCCCGATAAAGAATTTAATAGCATGACAAATATGTGGAGCCCTTATAATTGTTTGATGACATATTCTTGGTCGAGAGCTGCGAGTCTTGTTTATAGCGGTGAAAGAGATGGTTTAGGTTACAGAGATACTGTTCAGGATTTACTTGGAGTGTTACATACAATCCCCAATGAGGTTGGGAAGCGAGTAGAATTAATGTTAACGGGGCAAGTTTCAACAGGCGGCGCAATGCCAGTTGTAAAACAATTTTCGCATTCCCCAGGGAATGAACATGCTCCTGATGAAAAAGAATACCGATCTGATGATAGTTTATGGTTGTTCAACACTGTGCCTGCTTATGTG
This sequence comes from uncultured Ignavibacteriales bacterium, assembly GCA_963704835.1. Taxonomy (GTDB): domain Bacteria; phylum Bacteroidota; class Ignavibacteria; order Ignavibacteriales; family Melioribacteraceae. Next base: position 234,430 of record CAVPHW010000020.1, read on the forward strand.
AAAGAAACTGGAGATATTGATTTTTATAATAAAGTACTTCCATACTCTGATAAAGGTGAAGATACCGTTTTCTATCATCTTAAAAAGGCGATTGATTTCAGTTTAAAAAGAAGCGGTTTGCATGGCTTACCTTGTGGACTTCTCGCAGACTGGAATGACTGTTTACAACTTGGTCATAATGGAGAATCGACATTTGTTGCTTTTCAATTAAGATATGCCCTTATAACTTGTATAGAAATCAGTGGTTTATTAAATAAGCCTGACGAACAAAATTGGGCTAATTACAATCTAATAATACTTGACGAACATATTGAAAAATTTGCATGGGATGGAAATTGGTTTTTACGTGCAATTACTGAAGACGGATTGAAGATTGGGTCTCAGGAAAATGAAGAAGGAAACGTATGGCTTAATGCACAAACTTGGTCAGTTATAAGTAATTATGCTTCACAAGAACAATCTAAACTTGCGATGAAAGCTGTAAAAGAAAACTTAGCAAGTGAATACGGAATTGCTATATGCGCACCACCTTATGAAAAAATTGATCCTAAAATTGTTAAAGCTCCACTTTTTAATCAAGGTATGAAAGAAAACGCATCTATATTTTCTCACACGCAAGGTTGGGCAGTAATTGCCGAAACTTTGTTGGGTAATGGAGACCTTGCTTATGAATATTATAGAGCTTTTTTGCCAGCCGCGTTTAATTCAAAAGCAGAGATTAGACAAATTGAACCATATGTAAATTGTCAATTTACACATAGTAAGTATAGCCCTAGATTTGGAGCCTCAAGATTACCTTGGTTAACTGGTTCTGCCACTTGGTCATATTATGCGGCTACTCATTTTATCCTTGGAATTCAACCGCAATATTACGGATTAAAAATTGATCCATGTATTCCATCCGATTGGAAAGAAATTACAATTACCAGAAGGTTTAGGGATATGAATTTTACTATCGAAATAATAAATGAAAATGGAATAAATAAGGGTGTTCAAAGTCTATTCATAAATGAGACTGAGATTGATAGTAATTTCATAAGCCTTGAACAAATGAAAATGACAAATATTGTGAAAGTAATAATGGGCAAAGTTTAAAATATTTAGAAATTAAAGGTACTTTATGAAAAAGACGTTAGCGGGAAAATTAGCACTTGTAACTGGTTCAAGCAGAGGGATAGGAAGACAAATTGCATTAGGTCTTGCGGAATATGGTGCTGATGTAATCGTTCATGGCAGAAAGTTAGATCATTTGAATGAAACCTTGGAATTATTAATGAAGTATGATGTGGAGTCTTACGGCGTTGAGGGAGATTTAAGCAACCCTGAAGGAGTAAGTTCAGTTATTGCTGGAGTAGAAAAAATTAGAGATGGAATTGATATACTATACAATAATGCTGCTATCAATGAGGATGAAATACCGATTTTAGAGTGTAAAATTGAAGTATGGCACCGAATCTTTAGTGTTAACCTTTTTGCTATGGTGGAACTTTGCAATGCTTTTATTCCGTATATGGTAAATAACAAATATGGAAGGGTAGTTAATCTAACCTCAGGAATTGCGGATAAACCAGAATATGCAGCATATAGTGCTTCAAAAGCTGCAGTAGATAAATATTCACGTGATTTAGCATTTGCAATCCAGAACGAAAATGTGCTCGTAAATTATTTAGACCCCGGTTGGTTAAAAACAGATATGGGTGGAATAGATGCTTTATTTGATGTTGAATCAGTGATACCAGGGGCACTAGTTCCAGCATTGTTAGATGATTACAACACAACTGGGAAGTTTTTTATGGCGCAGGATTTTAAAAATTTGATATAATATTATAATGAGAAAATTTTATGGGATCTAATCACACAATAAAAAAAAGTGTTATCCAACTGCTTGGGATTATATTTTTTTTAACTTCAGTAATTTTAGCACAGATTGCAGATTCTTCAGTTGTTGATAAAAACGGGCAACTTAGAGTCGAGGGTAATAAGATTGTAAATCAGCATGGCGAACAGATTGTATTGAGGGGAATGAGCCTTTTCTGGAGTCAATGGGGAGAAGGGTCAAAATATTATAATGCATCAGCTGTAAAATGGTTAAAAGCGGATTGGAAGTGTACGGTTGTTAGAGCAGCAATGGGCATAGAAATGGGGGGTTATTTAACAAATCCAACAACAGAAATGAATAAAATTAAAACTGTTATAAATGCATGCATTGCTGAAGGAATATATGTAATTGTTGATTGGCACGATCATCATGCAGAAGATCACCAAGCACAAGCCATTAGTTTTTTCAAAGAGATTGCAACTCTATATGGGGATAGTCCAAATATCATTTACGAAATTTATAATGAGCCTCTCCAAATATCTTGGGCAAATATTGTTAAACCATATTCTGAAGCTGTTATTAGTGAAATACGTGCAATTGATTCTAATAACATAATATTGGTCGGTAACCCAACTTGGTCTCAGGACGTGGATATTGCAGCGAACAATCCGGTTGCATTTGATAATATTGCCTATTCTCTTCACTTTTATGCGGCAACCCATAAACAATCTTTAAGAAATAAAGCAAAGGCTGCTTTAGCAAAAGGTGTGGCGATATTTGTTTCCGAGTTTGGAACATGTGAATCGACTGGAAGTGGAGTTCTTGATTACACTGAAATGGATGCATGGTTTAAGTTTATGGAAGAAAATAAAATCAGCTGGTGCAATTGGTCAGTTGCTGATAAAGTAGAAACTTCAGCTGCACTAAAGCCTGGGGCATCTAGTCTAGGCGGGTGGAGCGAATCTCAGATTACTGCTTCTGGAAAATTAATTAGGGATAGATTAATTAGTTGGAACACAATTACTGATGTGATTCTTGATGATGAAGAAAAAGTTCAGGATATGGAGGATATTAATAATATCCAAAATTATCCAAACCCATTTAATTCATCAACCGTTGTTCTTTTTTCTTTGAGGAGCAATAGTTACGTAAAATTAAATATTTATAACACTCTAGGACAAATAATTTTTAATTTAGTTGATGAAGAGCTCACGAACGGTGATTATTCAATACCTATAAACTTCTCAAATTTTCCAAGTGGGAATTATTTTATGAGCTACCAAATTAATGGAAAAAGCAAAGTAATAAAAATGCAGTATATAAGATGAGTAAATTAATAAGTGTGAAATACTATACCTTGTTTTTAACAATTTTACTTCATGCTATAATATTAGCTCAAGCCATTGATAATTTTAACGGCACTATTTCAAAAGAATGGAATTATTTTAGTGGTGATGGCAATGCAAAAGTAGATTTTGTCAGTGAGAATCGAATTGGCAAATTCAATGTTGATGCATCGAATGATATTTATAACACATGGTGGGCAGTGATTAAACGTGATATATCTTCTGATTTAGACTTATCATTATTACAGAAGGACAATTTTGAGCTAAGAATTGAAGCAAAAATAAAAGTTAGTCACTCACCTAGACGAATAAATTTAAGTGTTAATACTCAAAGAACTACTGATTTTCATAGCAATTTGATGGAATATGAAATTCCCGATACATCTGGCTGGCACATTGTAAGTTTAACAACAGATAGATTTGATGCGATTGATAGTGACACCGTCTATGTACAACTTGCAATGATGGATTGGGGTATTGGAGTATTTGAAACCCAAATTGAATACTTGAAGGTGGATGTTGTAAATAAAAAATTAGTTGGTCGTGATGTTGGGAATTTAGTCCCATATCATCTAAAAATACAAAATATAACAGAATATGATTCTCATATTCCTTGTTTTGATGCTGCGATAATTAGCTCCAAATTCAAAAATGAGAATTATAGTAGTTGGCAAAATTATGCTAGGGGACAATCAGATAATCTATTAACTGTAAGCGGTGATCAAATTGTAATTCTAAAATGGAATTATGAATTGAATGATTCAGTTTTAGTAAACGATCATGGATTGCTTGAATTAAATTTTGAATCATATCAGAAAGGTGATTTTAGTTTAGAAGAGTTATCACAAATTCGTTTAGTTGAATTAAATGTTGATAATGTTGATTGGAATGCAAAAACAGTAACTTTTAATAAGTTCATAAATGGTTATAAAGAAGATATTATTACAAATAGGCAACCAATATATGATTTAGATTTGGTTAGCCAAGATGGGACAAAGAAATTTTTTACAGTTTCCAAATTTGTTCTTCAGAGATTGCTGGATGGGAAATCAAACAGTCTTGCATTGTTTGCTATCGGGCCAATTATCGCTAATATTAGAATTGATGAAAATGATAAACCTAGGTTACATTTTAATCAAATAGCAAAGTAGAGAATTTAGATCGTAATAAACATTTTAAATAATGATTGAAAAAAATAAGGCACTAAAATGAAAATAAGACTATTTGCTATATTATTATGTTTTGCTCTTTCAATAAATATCTTTTCGCAAACTGCTAAAAAGAATGAATTATTGGAAGGTATCGGATTTATTGAAACAATGACTTACAGTGAAGAAGAGAACGCTAAAATTCTCAAACTATATGATGGACTAAGAGTCGCGGATGTTTCTGACGGTATGGATTTTATGAGTTTACCGTTTGTTGGGCTTGTTGATCAATCTATTCATGCCGATTGGAAAGATGTTGACAATCTTACTCATATGTTCAGAGGTATTGCTTTGACTGTTAGGTATGTACCGACACAAAGAGCACCTTTACCTGAAGCAAATAGGGATTATAGTGAATGGGAAGGCGAGTTTTATAATAAATATTCAGCAGAACCGTTTACAGATATTATTCAAAAAGGAAACGCAATTATGATTGATGATGATGAATATGGAGATGTAGGTTCAATAGGCTCCTATAATATTTTAGCATGGTACAAACAAGGTGCAGTTGGTGTTGTTACTGATGCATCATCAAGGGATACAGATGAAATTGCAATTGAAAAGGTTCCTCTATATCTAAGGAAAAAGGGAAGAGGCATTAGACCAGGAAGAAATGAGTTAGAGTCAGTTAATAAACCAATAGTAATTGGTGGTGTTTTAGTTTGTCCTGGAGATGTTGTTGTTGCAGATGGTGATGGAGTTATTGTTGTTCCGAGAAAAGTGGCTGTTGAAGTTGCTAAATATGCACATAATATTTTAGCGAAAGATAAGGCAGCAAGAACTCAATTATACAGAGAATTGAACATGGATCATGATAAAACAGTAAATGAAATTACATCAAACAATTAAATGGGGGAGTAATATTATTAAAAAATTATTAATAACTTTTGCAGTATTACTATTGTTTTCTGCGTGCAAATCTGGTAATGAGGGTAGAATATTTCAGAGTAAATTACAAATATCCTTGGTTGATTCCAATGCAACATTTGGGACTTCTGCATTGTTTTATAACCTAAAAAAGAGCTCAGAGAGCCAAATAATTTTTGGGCATCATCATTCTACTGCTTATGGAATTGGATGGAGTGGCGATAAAGAAAGATCTGATGTTAAGGATGTAACCGGTGTATATCCAGGATTAATTGGTTGGGATTTTGCCGATATAAATGAAGGGCAGCCTGTTACACGAGATCAATTAAAACAATTAGTTCCTGATGCGTATGATAAAGGCATAATAAATATTTTTGCTTGGCATCTTCATAATATTGTGACTGATAGCAGCTTCTATGATACAACAATTGTTGTAAAGCATATTTTACCCGGTGGTAGTCATCACAAAAAATATATAAAGGAATTGGACAATGTGGCCCAATTTACAAAACATATCGTTGGTAGAGATGGAAAGGTTGTTCCAATTATATTCAGACCTTTTCATGAATTCGATGGAAGTTGGTTCTGGTGGGGTAAAAACTTTTGTACTCGAGAAGAGTTCAAAGCATTGTGGAGATTTACAGTACATTACTTAAGAGATGTAAGGAATGTAAAAAATATTTTATATGCATTCTCGCCTGATAGAAATTTTTATTCAGAAGATGGTTTTCTTGAAAGCTATCCAGGTGATGATTATGTGGATGTTGTTGGAATGGATAATTATTGGGATTTTAAGCCAGAAGGTGATGGGTTGGATGCAATTACCAATAAATTGAAGATTCTTACCTCAGTTTCAAAAAAGAGAAATAAAATTGCTGCATTTACTGAAACAGGTTCAGAAAAAATTCCAAATAGTAAATGGTGGACAGATGAATTACTAAAAGTAATGGACCATGACAGTATAAATGTTGCATTTGTAATGGTGTGGCGTAATGCTCATTTAAATCATTTTTATGTTCCACATAGTGGTCATCCAAGTTCAGAAAATTTTATTGAATTTAAGAACAATGCAAAAATGATTTTTGCTGATGAGTTACCCAAATTATTCAATATTGATATCAAGTTATCAAATTGATAAAGCTGCATATTCTATTTGATGTAAAAATAGCTTTAAATTAAGCCTATTATCTTTCAAAAAAAATATGGCATTGTTTATGTGATAAATAATTATTCTATAATTTAATTGAATACAATTATGCAACTACATTTTATAGATGTTTCCATCATACTCATCTATCTTGCTTCAACTATTTTTATCGGTGCATATTTATCTAAGAGAGCTTCAAAAAGTAAAGAAAATTACTTTTTAGGAGGGAATACTTTACCTTGGTATATGCTCGGTCTATCAAATGCATCAGGAATGTTTGATATTTCCGGTACAATGTGGCTCGTCACTTTGGCATTTGTTTATGGTCTTAAAAGTATTTGGATTCCCTGGTTATGGCCGGTGTTTAACCAAATATTTTTAATGGTATTCTTATCAGCTTGGCTCAGACGATCTAAAGTTACAACCGGGGCTCAATGGATTGAAACCCGTTTTGGTTTGGGAACCGGAAGTTCATTGTCTCATGGTATCGTTGTAATATTTGCTCTAATAAGTGCACTAGGTTTCCTTGCCTACGGATTTATTGGTCTTGGTAAATTTATGATGATTTTCATCCCTTGGGAATATGTCAATTCTTTTTTGCATTTAAATATTTCTCTTGAATATGTTCCCCACATTTATGGAGTAGTTTTTACATTATTTGCTGTTTTCTATACTGTTTTAGGTGGTATGACTAGTATTGTTTGGGCAGACGTTTTACAATATACTATTATGACAGTTGCTTCAATCGCAATTGCAGTAATAGCATTCACTGCCGTAGGTACTCATGGTCTTAACGTTCCAGATGGGTGGATGAATCCATTTTTTGGACAATCACTTGATATAGATTGGTCAAATTATATCTCTGATGTAAACAGCAAAATTGCTGAAGACGGATATTCTCTTTTCTCAGCAATGTTCATGATGATGCTTTTCAAAGGAGTTCTTATTAGTATTGCCGGTCCGGCTCCAAATTATGACATGCAGAAAATATTGGCAACAAAATCACCTTCCGAAGCTGCAAAGATGAGCGGCTTTGTTTCTGCAATATTAATGCCTGTAAGATATTTAATGATTGCCGGATTTGCAGCTTTGGGAATTATTTATTACGATCAGCTCAATTTACTAGTTGCCGGCACAATAGATTTTGAACAAATTCTACCTTCAACAATAAATCAATTTGTTCCAACAGGCTTATTAGGTTTATTACTGGCTGGATTGATAGCTGCATTTATGTCAACATTTGCGGGTACTCTTAATGCAGCTCAGGCATACGTTACTAATGATATTTATCTAAAATACTTAAAACCTGATGCATCAAAAAATAGTATAAAGTTTACAAATTATACCGTAGGAATTGTTGTTGTTGCTGTAAGTATATTTCTAGGGATTCAAGCAAAAAATGTAAACCAAGTTCTGCAAATAATTGTATCAGCATTATGGGGTGGTTATACAGCATCAAACGTTTTAAAATGGTATTGGTGGCGATTCAATTCTCACGGCTATTTTTGGGGTATGTTTTCTGGAATGTTAGTTGCTGCATTACCAATGGTTTTCCCTGGTCTACTTTCTTCAATATTCCCAAATTTTGCTTCTGACATTAGAATTCTCTATTACTTCCCAATTATTGTGTTTGTTTCAATTATTGGTAGTATTCTTGCAACATACTTGACAAAACCAACTGACGAAGCAACGCTTAAAAGTTTTTACAAAAATGTTAGACCTTGGGGTTTCTGGGGCCCAATTCATGATAAAGTAATTTTAGATCATCCAGAATTTATTAGGAATAAAAATTTTAATAGAAATATGTTTAATGTGGTTATAGGTATAATTTGGCAAACTACTTTGGTTGCACTTCCAATGTTTGTGGTTTTTCATGAATTTATTTATGCTTCATTGACTGGGTTGGTTGCTGCGATTACTACAATGATATTAAAAAAGACTTGGTGGGATCGACTTGGTGAAATGGACATTGAGTAAATCAAATATATTTTGTAAAGAGTTCAATTTAAAGGGTTTGACCTAAAATGACTAAAGAAGAATTTGATAAACGATTGACTTTGCTTACGGATCAGCACAATCGATTAATAAGTTTAGAAAATAAGAAAGTGCCGCTTGGAAATGGAATTTACGACCGCTACGAAACCGCAATTTTAACCTCAGACCATGCTCCACTTATTTGGAGATACGATCTAAATTATGAGACCAATCCATATTTAATGGAAAGAATAGGAGTTAATGCCACTTTTAATTCAGGTGCAATTGAATTAAATGGTAAAATATTATTGGTTGTTAGAGTTGAAGGGAATGATCGGAAATCTTTTTTTGCCGTAGCCGAGAGTGATAATGGGATTGATAATTTCCGTTTTTGGGACTATCCTATAACAATGCCTGAAACAGATGATCCAGATATAAATGTTTATGATATGAGGATAATTAAGCACGAAGATAGTTGGCTGTACGGGTTGTTTTGCACTGAAAGAAAAGATCCAAATGCTAAGAAAGGTGATACTTCTTCAGCTGTTGCAAATTGTGGTATTGCAAGAACAAAGGATTTAATTAATTGGGAACGATTGAATGATTTAATCTCATATACAGGGCAACAGAGAAATGTTGTTTTACATCCTGAATTCATTGATGGAAAATATGCAATATATACTAGACCCCAAGATGGTTTTATTGATACTGGTTCAGGTGGAGGAATTGGTTGGGGATTAACTGAAAATATGGAGCATGCCGAAGTTAAAGATGAATATATAATGGACAATAAAAAATACCACACTGTTTATGAAGTTAAAAATGGCTTAGGTCCGGCACCAATTAAAACAGAGAAGGGTTGGCTTCATCTAGCGCACGGAGTTAGAAATACAGCCGCTGGTTTAAGATACGTTCTCTATTTGTTTTTGGCTGATCTAAATGATCCTAAAAAAATAATTCATAAACCTTCAGGTCACTTTATTGCACCAAAGGGTGATGAAAGAATTGGAGATGTATCTAATGTCGTCTTCTCAAATGGATGGGTTGAAAGAGAAAATGGTGAAGTTTTAATTTATTATGCTTCATCGGATACACGAATGCATGTGGCTACTTCAACAATCGAAAAATTACTAGATTACGTGATAAATACACCAGAAGATGGAATAAGCTCCGCGAAAAGTCTATCTACTAGAATTGAACTCATTAAAAAAAACTTGCATTCTAAAGTTTGATAATTCGGTTTCTATTATTTTTGTGACGATTTTAATTGTAAGAGGACAAATAAAATGAAACGAAAAATTTTATCATCTATCATCTTTTTAGCAATTCTTTGGAGTTGTGGAAATAATGAAAAAATTACGCATAAAATTGAGCCAGGAGCGGTTATGACCAATGCTGATGGAAAAAAAGCTGACTCTGTGCTTGCCTTAATGACCTTGGATGAAAAGATTGCATATATAGGTGGTGATAGAATATTCTTTATCCGACCAATTGAAAGATTGGGATTACCAGAGGTTTACTTTACAGATGCAACTCAAGGCATACATATTAGGCAAGGATTTAAAGATAACCATACATCTATTGAATATGATCTCACAAAGTATGCAATGGAAAAATCTACAGCATTCCCTTCCCCAATTGCTTTAGCTTCAACATGGAATAAAAATTTATCAAAGCAATATGCCAACGCTGTTGGAGAGGAGTGCCTAGCGGGTGGTATTGGAGTATTACTAGGTCCTGGAATGAATATTTATAGAAATTCTCAATGTGGAAGGAATTTTGAATATTTTGGGGAAGATCCTTTTTTAGCTGCAAAAATGATTGAAAATTACGTTACTGGTGTTCAAAGTACAGGAACAGTTGCAACTCTTAAACACTTTGTAGCCAATAACACTGATTTTTTTAGAAGAAAAAGTAACTCAGTGGTTGATGAAAGAACCTTGCATGAAATATATATGCCAGCATTCAAAGCTGGAATTGATGCAGGAGCTAAAGCTGTTATGACTTCATATAATTTACTCAATGGAGAGTGGTGCGGACAAAGTGATTATGTGATTAATAATTTATTAAAGAATCAGCTTGGTTTCACTGGTTTGGTAATGACAGACTGGTGGTCCGTGGATGACGGTGAAAAACTTGCGAAATCTGGAATGGATCTTGAAATGCCATATACTATTGCACTTGAAAATGCAAAAGAACTTTTGGCTGAAGGAAAAATTGAAGAAAAAGATATTGATAGAATGGTTAAAAGTATTCTGAAAATGTGTTTTGAAATGGGGTTATATGATAGGAAACCAAATAGCGAATTATATCTAAAATTTCCTGAACATGTTACTACTGCACTTAATGTTGCCAGAGAAAGTATTGTAATGCTTAAAAATCAGAATAGCATTTTGCCAATAAAAACTAGTGTGAATAATATCTTGATTACTGGTCAATATGTTAAAGAATTATTACTTGGAGGTGGTTCAGGTACTGTTGATGGTTATGAGGTAGTAACTATGTTAAAAGCTATTACGGATGAATTTGGAGCCAAAGTTAAGTTTATTGAAGATCCTTCAATGAAAGAAATTCAAAAAGCTGATATTGTTTTGTGTAATGTTGGAACTCAAGATAGTGAAGGTTATGATAGACCTTTCGAATTACCTATAGATCAGGAAAATCTGGTGCAAAAATGTGTTGAAAACAACGCAAATACAGTTGTAATTGTAACAAGCGGAAGCGGCATTAAAATGACTTATTGGGATAATAAAGCTGCGGCTATACTCTATACATGGTATGCTGGTCAGATTGGAAATGTGGCAATTGCTGAAATACTGTCTGGAAAGATAAATCCTTCAGGTAAGCTACCAATGACAATTGAAAAAGATTTTAAGGATTCACCTGCATATGGTTACAATATGGACGAGGAACTTTATGTTGGTTGGAATAGTGATGGTGAGAAAGCTCATGCAGTGTATGATGTAAATTACGATGAAGGAGTTTTTGTAGGTTACAGGTGGTTTGAAAATAAAAATATAGAGCCGTTATATTCATTTGGTCACGGCCTTTCATTTTCTACTTTTGATATCACAAATATTTCTTTTTCAAATCTTAAAATGAAAGCAGATGGTCAAATAATTGTTAGTGTTTCGATTACAAATAATAGTGAAGTATCTGGTAAAGAAGTAATCCAATTATATATTGGAGACGATGAAGCAAGTGTTGAAAGACCAATTAAGGAATTAAAAGGATTTGAGAAGATCGAATTAAATCCAAGGGAAAGTAAAATTGTTAAATTTATAATAACATCCAAAGAATTATCTTTTTGGAATCCACAGACTAAAGGCTGGTTTGCAGAAAAGGGTAAATTTAAATTACATGTTGGAACCTCTTCTAAAAATATTAACCAGGTTTTAGAGTTTGAATTGATTTAACTATTTTCAATAGGTGCTAAATGTTCAATGTTTTACAAGTACTTTTTTAATTAAACTTTAGAAAGTTTTTTACTTTTTCTACACCAATTAAATTTTTAGTTAATATCTCTTTAACATCAACATCCTCAACATGTCCTAATATTCCAATAGGACCGATATAACCAGAATTGATTAGTTCTTGTATCATCATTATTTCTTTATCACCATCACTGACCGTTAATATTTTTGGTCCATTTCCCCTCATTCCGTTGATATTTACTGCGCGCAAGTATTTACCCATTATTGCAAGATTTTCTTTAATCATTTCAATTTGATCATGGGCGTGATGAAAATTGTAAATAATTCCAACATCTTTACACCCTAATTTTTCGATAATTCTAACTTGGTTTTTAGGATTACCATACCAACCACCATGATTGTAAAGTGAAATAGTGCATCCAATTTTGCGAGCACTTCTGTATGTGTAGTCAATCAATTCCACTGCTTGTTCAATTTTAACGCTATCTTTTTTGTCACCAAAATAGTTCTCAGGTATCCCAATCCATATATCTGTTTGGATTTTTTCATCTTGCAGTGTTTTTAGTATAAACTCGTTTTGTTGGTCAAAAAATGAAGAACCGCTGCCATCTAACCAAAACCAAACTCCATGTAAGCCAATATTATTTCTTTTAATTATTCTTAATTCATCGGCCATTAAAGGTAAATGTCCAGGTATCCAATCGTAGGCATAACTATTAATCCCCAATTCTAATAGCATTTTTGCTCTTTCAGTAGGGGTTCTATTTACACTATCATATGGAATAATACACCATGCGAAAAGATTATCAATTTCTAGTATTTTCATTTTTACTTTATCCTGCTGAAAAATAATTGTGTTCGTGTTAAAGAAAATTGAAGATGTCGTGAAAAGAACAAGAAATATTCCTAATATATAACCGATGCGTCTATAATTTATTACTGATTTGATTCCAATGTTTTAGGAACTCGTTAGATTCTTTTTTAAGTTTTCTAAAACTTTCATTTTTTACAAATAGTGGAAAGTTTTCATCAGCTAAAATAGTTATACAATTCATAAGTGCTCTGCCATTGTGGTAAGTAGCTTTCCAGATACTTCCTTTTGGTGTGTTCTTAAAATGCGGTTCTTTATCCAATCCACCCCAATACCAATCGCCATTTTCATTATCAATAATATAATTTTTCACATATTCCCATTCCTTCAAGAAAGTGTTTAAATATTTTTCTTCTTCAGGGAAGATTTTAGACATTATTAAAAATATATTGAGTGCTTCTGCCTGCGCCCACCAATTTTTTGTATGTTTGATAATCGTACATTTATCCTCATTTGCAAAATAGTATCCTTCCTCATAAAAACCACCGTTTTCATTATCCCATCCATTTTCTAATGAATGATCTATCATTTTTTTTGCAATTTTTAACGTTGAAATATCATCCTTTATTCCTAAAGCATGTGATGCTTCTAGCATAAGGAAAGCTGTTTCATAATCATGACCAAAAGAAACATGATCAAGTCTGTAATTCGCTTCCCTAATTTCTTTTGTAGAATCTCTAAAAGAAATTGGGTTCCAGTTATTATCAAAGAATAATTGTAAATAACCTTTATCGCATGTTATTGTATCTCTTATTAATAATAATATTTCTTCTAATCTTGTTTTTATTATGGGGGTTTTTCTCACCTTATACAATTCAGTAAATGCCTCAAGTAAATGGATGGAGGAATTCTGATCCTTATATCCAACTTCTATAGAATCTGTCGCTACAGATTTGTATTCGCTCGATTTGTCAAATGGCTTGTTATCCTCAGTGAAGAATTGGAAATATCCTTTCCCAACTTTATCATGAGCATATTCCTCAATCCAGTCAAATACACTATTGGCTGAATCTAAAATAAAATTATCATTATTTAATTTGTAAAGGGCGGCTAATCCAAATAAACCATACGCATTCCCATAAACCCTTTTCTCGTTTCGCCAACCTTCCACATTGGAGAATTCACCTTCCTCACTTCTAATTTGATAAAACCCTTTGTTTTTATTATCCCACATTTTATTCATTAAAAAATGGAATCCATGCTGGGCATATTCTTTATAATTCTGATCACTAAAGAATTCTGCTGCTTTAGACAAAGTCCAAATATGTCTAGCTTGAGTTACAATCATCTTTTCTTGATTTTCGGTGAGCTTAAAATCATAACTAAGATTTGTAAAATACCCACCATTAATTTTATCTACTACTTTAGGATACCATTTATCAAGTAAATTATCTTTTAGTTGGAAAGTCATTTCCGTTAAAATTGTGTCAAGATTGCTCATTAATATTATCCTTGGGGAAAATTTGTTTATCTAACTTGCTCAAATATCATGCTAAATATATTATCTGTAATTACAATTGATTGAAAAAAACATAATATCTACACTTATCAATGTGATAGAATTTTATTAAAATGATAACGGTCGCTAGTCAAATAAAAATATGAATTATATTAAAAAGGCAATGACTGCGAAGATTAGCTAAATAAGCAGGTAGAAGAATTATTAATCATCTTGGCATTTAAGTTGGTAACTAAACACAAAGAATAAAAAATTTAATGTAATTCCAGAAAAGAATGAAAACAAAATCCAAATACCGATTAACTGTTAATAATTTGTTTTTCTTTATAACATCAATAATAGTATTACTGCTTGTTATAATATTTCGCTTATTGACTTGAACAAAATTGATTTTGTTAGTTTAAAACTAACTAACAGCAAATTTATGTGCATTATTTCTTCATACGAGAAAAAAAATATGAAAATTAAATTTATCCTGACAATTATTGTATTAACCTCAAGTATTTCTATTGGTCAATCTGAAATTAGAATGCCATCCTTATTTTCTGATAACATGGTTTTACAGCAAATGTCACAAGTTCCTGTTTGGGGAAAGGGTTTGCCGAAAGAGGAAATAACTTTAGTTGGAAGCTGGGGAGAATCCACCAAAACATTTGTGAATGAAGATTCAACGTGGATGGTAAACATAAAAACATTCAAAGCTGGTGGTCCATATTCATTGACTATTTCAAACAATGAAAGCGAATTGCAAATCAATAATATTTTATTGGGAGAAGTTTGGTTATGCTCTGGTCAATCAAATATGGAAATGCCCTTGGAAGGTTGGCCACCTGGAGATATTATTTTAGATTCAGAGAATGAAATTAAAAATTCAGCTAATAGCAATATCAGATATTTTACAGTTCCTCGAGAAATATCATTTGATGAAAAGGATGATTGTATTGGAGTTTGGGATGTAAGTACTAAAGAAACGGCAAGAAATTTTAGTGCAACAGCTTACTTCTTCGGAAAGAAACTTAATAAGGAATTAAAGATTCCCGTTGGTTTAATTCATTCAAGTTGGGGTGGAACTCCTGCTGAAGCTTGGACAAGCAGAAAGTATTTAGAGCAACTTCCAGAATTTGATTCGACACTTAATTTAATTGATTCAAGTATTCCGGCTAGTATTGAACTGACCAAATGGTTAGAAAAGTTTCCTCAAATTGATATGAGTAAATCATCTGATAAAAATATTTGGAACAATCTCCAATTCGACGATTCTAAATGCTCAGAATATGAGTTTGACCATGCAAATTGGGATGTTATGAATTTGCCAACTCAATGGGAAAATACAGAATTAGGTGAATTTGATGGTGTAGTATGGTTTAGAAAAATAATTGAATTACCTAAGGAATGGTTAAATAAAGAACTTAGACTTGAACTTGGACCAATAGATGATTTTGATATTTCCTATGTAAATGGAAAAAAAGTAGGAGCAATTGAGGAAGAAGGAAATTGGCAAACAAAAAGGATTTATACAATTCCTGCCGAATTAAATAATCAAAAAATCTTTGTTGTAGCAATTAGAGTTAATGACACTAGAGGCGGTGGTGGTATTTACGGAAGACCTGAGGAATTAAAAATTGTTAATGTTGAGGATGGCGCTGAAATACCAATAAATGGTTTATGGCATTATTTACCAGTGGCGGAATTTAGAGGCATGACTTATTATGTTTTTGGATCAGACAATGTTTTATACAAAAGCAGACCTATTCTTCCAATCGAAATGTCCTCAAATACTCCAACTTTATTATATAATGGGATGATTTCACCATTGGTTCCATTCAAAATTAAAGGAGTAATCTGGTATCAAGGTGAATCAAACACGGGAAATCCAAAACTATATGAGAGACTTTTTCCTACTTTGATTAACAATTGGAGAGAAGATTTTGGAGCTAAATTACCATTCTATTTTGTTCAAATAGCACCATATAATTATAATGAAACTACACAGTCCGAATTCCTAAGAGATGCTCAGAGAAAAACTTTAACATTGAAAAATACTGGTATGGTTGTAACTCTTGACATTGGGGATATAAATAACATTCACCCTGCAAACAAAAAGGATGTTGGTGAGCGATTGGCATTGTGGGCACTTGCCAAAGACTATGATAAGGAAATAGTTTTTTCTGGGCCACTTTACAAATCTATGGAAATAGTTCATAATAAAATTGAACTTCAGTTTGATTATTGCGCTAACGGATTGGAATTAAAAACTGGTAATTCTCAATTCCAAATTGCTGGTGTTGATAAAATATTTGTATCAGCTGAAGCACAAATTGTTGATAATAAAGTTGTTGTTTGGTCAAAAAACATAAAGGATCCAATTGCTGTTAGGTACGCTTGGGAAAACAATAGCGAAGCAACACTTTTCAATATTGAAGGACTTCCAGCATCGTCTTTTAGAACAGATGATTGGGATGAATAGTTTGTTTTTATTTACTGCATATAAATGATTCTAATTTTTAATAGGTCCAAACTGTAATTGTTTAATAGTTGGTAAGATGAAAAAATAAGCTTGTTATCTTTATTATAAAGTTTATCAATTTAATAAATAGTGAAAATTGTTTATGCCAAATATTTACTGTAAAACTAGATAGAAACTTATCTATTGGCATTGGCACTATTTATGATTTATAAACATTTTTCTAAACAATTAGAATTTTTAAACCTTTTAATTAAAACAACTATCACTAACTAGATTAAGAAGTAAAAGTTTTATTTGAGGCCAATATGAAATATTTTTCTATTCTAAAAATTTTCCAAACATATTTTTTATTTATTCTATTCTTTTTTGCTTCGTTGCTAATTCATGCTCAAGGTTCTGGTTCAATTAAAGGAAAAGTAATTGATAGCAGTACTAATGAAGCGCTATTTGGAGCAAATGTTTTCATTAAGGGAACAAGTCTAGGTGCAGCAGCAGATTTTGATGGTAATTTTATCATCCGCAATATAGAGGTTGGCAAGCAGATATTAGAGGTTTCGTATATTGGGTATAATCCAAAGAGTGTCGATATCACAATTGTTAATAATAAGACATTGGAATTAAATGTGGTATTAGATTATAAAGTACTAGAAGGAGAAGTAGTTTTAGTTACAGCACAAGTTGAAGGTCAAATTTCTGCGATCAATCAACAAATTAGCTCAAATACTATCTCAAATGTTGTTTCAAAAAGCCGAATTGAAGAACTACCTGATGTTAATGCAGCTGAATCAATTGGTCGCTTGCCAGGAGTCTCAATTTCACGAAGTGGTGGTGAAGCTAATAAAGTTGCAATTCGAGGACTTTCGCCCAAATATAATGCAGTTACAGTAAATGGTGTTCGATTACCATCAAATAGTGGGGAAGATAGAAGCGTTGATTTATCCCTTATTTCATCAAATATGCTTGCCGGTATTGAAGTAAAAAAAGCTAATACAGCCGATATGGATGCTGATGCTCTTGGCGGGACGATCGACTTAAGATTAAAAGAGGCACCTAATCAGTTTAATATGAATATTAATGCTCAAGGTGGATATAATGATATGTTAAATGATTTGGGAAACTATAATTTTAATGGAAATGTTAGTAATCGGTTTTTGGATGGAAAATTAGGAGTAATATTGGGGTTTAATGCTGACCAGTATAACAGAAGCGTAGATCAATATTCGGGAAATTATGTTAGAGTTGATACTCCAGAGGGGAAGACTGAAAATAGGATCAATCAGGTAATAACAAGAGATATTTATGCAATAAGGGATAGATTAGGTGCAAGTTTGGTGTTGGATTATGATATCCCAAATGGGAAAATTAGTTTAAATGGATTTTTTAATGAATTGAGTTGGGATGAAACAAGAAGGGAGCAAACTTACGAACTAAACTCCAATCGACATTTTATTTTATTTAGGGAAAATGGAGGTAGTACAAATATTTTTACTACTGCTATTGGAATGAAACAAGATCATAATTGGTTTAAGTATGATCTTGGTTTTTCATTAACAGGTTCTAATACCACTGCTCCAAATGAAAGAGAATTTAATTTTACTCGTGAAGGAGGATCTTTTATTGGTGTAATTACCACAGATACTCATCCAACAGAAATAGCAAGTTTTGCTACAAATGATTCTGTAAAAATCGGGATTCAAGATGTTTATAGATACGATACTGATCGAGAAGAAAATCAGTCAGCTTTCCAACTTAATTTTGAATTTCCAATAGTATTTACAAATAATATTTCTGGCTCGATAAAAACTGGAGCAAAATTTAGGTGGTTAGATAGAAATAATGATAGAGATCAATACGGGCGCAACGGACTTTACTATGGAAATGGTAGTGGGCCAAATGAATTCCTTAAAGCACTTGGTCAAAGAATTCCAGGTTGGGATGTTGACGGCTTGGTTGGGGAATACGGGTTATTACCAATTTCTCATTTTCTATCTGATTATTCTCGCGATAATTTTTTAGATAATAAGTACCCGTTAGGTTTTCAAGCTGATTTCAAAATGTTAAATCAAATGTATGATGCATTGGATTTAGTAACTGACAGTAGCGGAACACAGCTGATGGACATTTCGATTGGGAGTTTGGGTGATGATTATGAAGGTGTGGAACACTACCAAGCTGCCTATTTAATGGCTGAAATAAATTTAGGAAACTATTTTACATTTATTCCGGGTGTCCGATTTGAAAATGAGTACTCAAATTATAGTGCTTATGTATTTAGAGAAGTTACTGTTAACAACAGACCTGGACCACCTGCTGATTTAGATACGGTTACTTCTGTTCGTCAAAATGACTTCCTATTGCCAATGTTTCATTTAATAGCTAAACCTTATGATTGGTTAAAAATTAGAACTGCATATACACAAACTCTTACTAGACCAGATTTTAATATGTACGCTCCTGTAACCCGTATTAATTCTCAAAATAATTATGCTCGTTTTGCAAATACAAAATTAACTCCTTCAGTTTCAACAAACTATGATTTATCTATCTCAATTTTTGAAAATCATGTAGGATTATTTACTGTTTCAGGGTTTTACAAATCAATTGAGAATCTAATATTTCAATTTAATTATCCAATTAATTCTGATATTCCGGTTTTTGAAGGTTTTGTAGTTCCCGATAATTGGACAAAAAATATTCAATATGGTGCAGATACCTACTTAAATAATAAGAATAAAGCGATTTATCAGGGATTTGAACTAGATTGGCAAACAAACCTTTGGTATGTCCCTTATTTAGAAGGAGTAGTTTTAAATATAAACTATACTCGGATATTCTCAGAAATGGATAAACAGCAATTTAAATTGGTTAAATCTGATAGAAGAAAACCTGGTGGTGGACCACCAAGATATTATAATGACTTAGTTGATACAGTTAGAAGTAGTAGACTACCTGATCAACCGGCGCATATTGCCAATATTACTCTTGGATATGATTATGCAGGTTTCTCAGCTAGACTTTCATATTTGTATCAAACAAATAAAGTTACATATGTAGATAATAAGGAAGAACTTGATCAATTTAGTGGTGCATATTCTAGATGGGATCTTACATTACAACAAAGAATTATGGATAATTTTCAGCTATTCTGTAATTTCACGAATTTAAATAAAAGACAAGACGAAAGTTTTAGGGGGACAACTCTAAATAATCCGACTTATATTGAATATTATGGACTAACAGTAGATTTTGGAGTAAGATATAAATTGTAAATTTTCACAACACCAACTAACTAATTTATTTATTTTTTTTTGGAGGCTTTATGAAGTGGCAGTACAAAATAATAATTATGACTCTCTTATTTGGGGTCATTTTTTCTAATCTTCAGGCACAATCTGAGCTTATTGTTGAATGGGCTGATGCTAATGGTGATGTAAAGATGAATGCTCTCTATAATGCAATCATTGCAGATACATTAGCAAATGGTTCCAGAGTTGAAGATCGTGTGTATGTTCTGCGTGCAGGCGGTTACTATTGGAATCAAGAAAGAATTGATAACAATGGATGGCATTTAAGAATTACTGGCGAAGCTGCTGATCCAAACGATGAAACTAAAAACCCACCTGTTCTTCAGATGGCTGCTCGTGAAGATGCAACCACTTCTGGAGGAATCATTAGAGGTCAAGGAGATATTACTCTTAAAAACGTTTGGTTAACTGGTGCACTTACTGGTACTGGTGTACAAACTTCCTATCAACCATTTCAAATAGATGCTTCTAATGGAACATTTTTATTTGATAATTGTATTTTTGATAGAAGTAATTTTGCTATGATTGCATTCACTAATGGTGGAAATGATATAACAATTACTAACTGTACATTTCGTAACCTTATTGGAAGACCAAGTACTCAGCAATGGGAAGGTAGAGGAATTTCTATTTGGGCTGATCAAAAAAGTGTTGTAATTGAAAATAATACATTTTTCAATATTGGCATGACAGCTATTCAAATTGAAAATGGTGCTGCTGATTATGTAAGAATAATACACAATACATTTGTAAATGTTGGTCGTATTATAACTCAAGTTACATGGTGGAGAGAAGCATATATAGCTAATAATTTAATTGTAAATGGTTACTGGCATGCTGAAGGTAGAAATGATTATATGTCTAGTAGCCGTGATCCAAGACTAGTAAATGATGGATATTTTAGGGTATCACCACTCCCTAGTTCATATGGTCCAGAGGCTGGTCGTAGAATATTATTTTCTAATATAGCTGCTTATACTGCTCCTGAATTCACAAGCTATTATGCTGATTCATTAAGGGTTCCAACAATTATGCAAAGCATTTCATCTACAGATTATGTTGATGTTTATGAAAATATTGTTGTAAAAGATACTATGTGGATGAATCCTGGAATGCCTTCAATGACTTCAGAAAACTATCCGAATATGATTCAAAATATTCAAGATTTACGTGCTGGTGTTACTCCTGCAACTGAATGGTTCTGGAATTTACCTGTATTTGATGGTGAAGAGTGCTTTGAATGTGTTAGTTGGCCAATAGCAGAAAACTTTGCATATACAAATACTACTTTACATACAGCAAGTACAAACGGTTTACCCCTTGGTGACTTAAACTGGTTCCCGACTCAAAAAGCTGACTGGGTTGCTAATCATGCTGCATATATTGAAACAATAGAAGCAATGGCTGGTCCTGTTGTAGTTTATGATTTAGTTGATGAGGTTCAAGCTGAAGATGGTACTGTTGCAAATGGTGCTGAAGTAGTAGCATTTGGTGGAGAAGCTTGGTATACATTAACTGGTGGATCTAATATTGAATGGAAATTCAATTCTACTTATACCGGACTAATTGATATGAAATTGAAAGCAAGAGCTGATGGTAATAACATTGGTTGGGACTTTATTCTAAATGGTAATAACATTGTTGATGCAGCTCGTGGATGGGGACAATTCGTATTTTGGACCGGATCTGAGGATCCTCAAACATTTTGGAGTGGTAAAAGCACAACAGAATTTTATGAAACAGGTTACTTAAATGCAGAAACAACTCCTTCAGATAAATTTGCTGTTGTTGCTGGCGAAAATACACTGAAACTTAAGAATTCATGGAACCCAGTATCTTTTGCTTATGTTGATTTATATGAAGCTGGTACCGAAAATTTAATTGCTTCTTTAATTCCTTCAGCTGCTGTTAATAATGGTGCAGCTCCAGGTGGTGAAGGCGCATGGATTCCAATCGGATTCAAATCTGTAGCATTAAAAGGTGGAACTGCCACTGCATCTTTCACAGTTGAAAATGCTGGAAATTATGTTGTACAATTATTCTATCAAAATTTTAGCGGAGAATCCACTGGGGATGTTTTGGTAAATGGAACTTCAGCCGCTTCATTTTCATTTAGTTCTGAGGATGATTCTACGGGTAGTTCTGGTCTTTCTGATGTTTTCCCTTTAACTGCTGGAACACATACAATCGGTATTACTGGAAATAATGTTAACCTAGATTTCATTCAATTAATAAAGAAAAGTGTTCTTGTTTCAGTAGATGATAAAAATATTCCTGATGGTTATGCCTTAAGTCAAAACTATCCAAATCCATTTAACCCAACAACAAAGATTGATTTTTCAGTGGGCAAAGCGTCTAATGTTAAATTAACTATCTTTAATGTTTTAGGTCAAAAAGTAGCTACAGTACTAAACAAACAGTTAAGTGCTGGTTCATATAGTGTCGATTTTAATGCAAGCGCACTAAGTTCTGGTGTTTATTTCTATGGTATTGAAGCTGGTGATTTCAAAATACACAAGAAGATGATACTACTTAAATAGTGCCTCCTATTTAATTGTCTTCTATTTTCAGGGTGATTAGCAATATTAATACTGTTAATCACCCTATTTTGTTTACTTTAACTTTATTTATAAACGATTTTGAATTTGATTATTTCAAAGTGTTAATTTCTTGCACAAAGGCAGGGTTTGAGTTAAATTAGAAGTATCATTACATTGTTTAATTAAATGTCCACAAATATCAAAAAATTTAATGATTAGAATAAAGCAAAAATGGGGTCTTTCTTTTCTTCTTATTCTTTCATTTATCTACATATTTATTTTCTTCTTAAGAAGTAATTCCAACAGCGAAGGGATTAAAGAAATATATTTTGCGGATAGGTTGACAGCAGCCCATCGAATACTCATCGAAAAGTACAATATAGAAAATGAAGGAAAGATTAAAGTTGTTCCAATTGATTTTTCTAATTTTGATTTCAGCACAAATGAGAGAAAAGAATTACTTGCAAGGTCTCTGCGAGGTAGAGGAGACGGAATTGATTTGATGGCTGTTGATGTAATTTGGGTGCAAAGATTTGCTAAATGGTGTGAACCACTTGACAAGTATTTTACAGCAAAAGAACAGAATGAATTGCTCGATTTGACAATGGAATCATGTTATTTTGAAGGTGATTTAGTTGCAGTTCCTCTCGATATAGTACAAGGTATTATTTATTACAGAGAGGACTTAATCAAACAACTGGATAAAACTGGAGAAATAAATAACGCTTTACAAAACAACATTACTTGGTCGGATTTTATAAAATTAGGTGAAAAACTTAATTCAAAATATCCCTTTTATATTTTTCCCGCAGCTGATTATGAAGGTTTTATATGTGTTTACATGGAAATACTTTTAGGTTTAGAACCAGATTATTTTAAGATTCATGGATTTAACTTCAATACACAATCCGCTAAAAAATCATTAAATTTTTTAGTTGATTTGATTCATAGTTATAAATTAACGCCAGGCATTGTTACAAAGTTTTCAGAAGTTCCTAGTTATGATTATTTTATTAAAAATGATGGATTATTCATTAGAGGCTGGCAAAGTTATGATAAGGATTTCTTGGAAAATCCATTTGATATTGAAAAAGAAAAAAACTTGAAAAAAATGGCAATGCCTTCTTTCGCCGAGGGTAAACCTGTTTCTATCTTTGGCGGTTGGCACCTAATGATTCCAAAATTCTCTGATAAAAAAAAGGAAGTGATTCATTTTATAAAATATTTAATAAGTGAATCTTCCCAAGAAATATTTTACCGAGAAGCTGGTTATAATCCTGTTATTAAAAAGTTTTATTCAGATGATAAATATTTAAAAAAATATCCGGAGATTGTAAAATTGAAGGAAATTTATAATACAGGAGCACACAGACCGGCTCACATTGAGTACACAAAATATTCTAAAATTATGTCGCATTATTTCACTTTAGCTTTGGATAAAAGTATAAGTGTAGAAGAAGCCTTAAACTCTGCAACTCAAGATATTATCTCGGACGAAATGTTGGTGAAATAAAATATAATATTATGCTTAAGAATAAGATTAAAAATAAGTTTTCTAAATATAGATTTGAAATTAAGCACATTACTGTTTTTTTTATTGTTCTCATTTTATTTCAATTTATTCTAGCATTTATTCAAAAAAGCTCATTAAAAGATTATCTACTTGAAACTCAAAATTGGTATCAAAAGCACTCCGCTGAAAGATTAGCTATAATAACCGCAACAAGCATGGAATTACTTTTTGAAAATTTAATCCAACAAAAATATAAATCCGATTTGGAAGAAAGAAAAATTGTTTCCTCATTCAACGTAATTGTAAAGCAGCAATTATTGCAAAAAAGTGTTAGTGATATTTTCCTAATTCTAATGAAGGATAATCGGCTTTATGTTATAGATTCAGGTAACAAATTATATGAATTCCTTCTGAACGACCTCGAACCTTTTAATGATCAGAAAACAGAATTGTACTTTAATGAAGTAAAACTCTTTCTCAACTTAAAAGATACCATGAGAAAAGAAGAAATAATTTTTAGTGAATTAACGGAAGAGGAATCGTTTAATATATTTGTTCCATTTGTTCCGGATGGTGAATACTTGGGTGTAATGTTTATGAAAATAACCCCCAACTTTGCTTTTATAACCAATGAAGTTGCTAAAAATTTTGACAATGTTTCTATAATTTACTCTATACTTATTTTTATTGGGCTCATATCAATATTTATAGTTTCCTCGCAGGCAGTTAAGGAAAGGAATGAAGCGAAACAGAAACTTTTTGAAGAACACGAAGAAAATATTAAAAATCAAGTAAGAGCTGAAAAAGAGTTGCTATTTACAAAGAGAATTTATCATACTCATCATAAAGCTGAAAAAATAATTGGCTTTATTAAGGAAGATGTTCGAATAGCGAATTCAGAGAATATTGATGAAATTAAACAAAAGGTTGTTACCTATTCTAATTTTATTTCTCGAATTATTTACGATATGAAATGGTATGATCAAGCAATCAATACAATAATTAATCCCATGTTCAATACCAATATTAATAAATCGATTAAGTTCATCATTGATAATATTTTCTTAAGGATTAGCAGTAAAAATGATATGTTTGAATTTAAATTAGCTTTAGACGACAAACTACCTAAGGTTCATGTTAATGAATTTGTAGTTTGGGAAATTGTTGAACCACTAATTCAAAATTGTATTGATCATGGAAGAAAAAAATCGATAAATATTCTTATAAGTACGGAATTTAATGAGATAGAGAAAATATCCACAATAAAAATTGATGATGACGGGGTTGGAGTTGATGAGGAACTATTAAAAGTAAATGAACAGGGAATTAAAAATATTTTTCTAGAAAAAATGAGCACCAAAAAAGTTGAGAATGCAAACTCCGGATACGGATGTTACATTGCTTATCAAATGGCAGTTGTAAGATGTGGATGGGGATTAGACGTTGAAAATAAAACTACTGGTGGATGCATTTTTACAATCCGGATAAAAAACTAAGGAACAAGTATGGTTGAAAAATCTAAAATAAAAATTTTATTGATTGAAGATGAAGATTTTGACGTAAAGAGAATAACAAATACATTGAAATTTTATGAAACCCGGTTGCATGTTGAAAAAGTGGTTTCTAACGGTAAAGCTGCTCTAGATCATATTAAAGAAAACCCAGATGGAATTGATGTTGTAATATTAGATTATCAAATATCAGGTGGATGGAGAGGCGAAGAGCTTATCAAGAAGATAAAAGAATGTGATCGTTTTATTCAAATTATTGTGATTACTAAAATGACAATAAATATTACTGATTACGAATTTGCAAATAATTTAATTAAGGCTGGAGCATTTTGGTATTGTACAAAATTTCCAGGAAACATTGAGGAATTTATATATCAACCTACAGATTTCATTCTTAGCATATTCAATGCATATGAAAAAAAGAAATTAGAAAAACATAAAAATAAATCAGATAACAGATTAAATAAAAATATTGAGTCTTTGCTTGAAGCAAAAAGAATAATAGGAAACTCAAAACCTGTGGATGAACTAAGAGAGCTTATTCAAAAATATGCTATGAGTGATGCTAATGTTTTTATTAGTGGAGCATCCGGTACAGGAAAGGAATTGGTTGCTTGGAATTTACATTTAAACAGTAAAAGAAAACATGAAAACTTTGTCCCTATAAATTGTGGGAGCATTCCAGGAGAATTACTTGAGAGTGAATTATTTGGTTACAAGAAAGGATCATTTACAGGTGCCTCCTCCGATAAGCAAGGCTTGTTTGAAATTGCAGATCACGGAACACTTTTTTTAGATGAAGTTGCTGAGTTGACACCTTCAGCTCAAGTTAAATTATTAAGAGTTCTACAAGAGGGTGAGTTAGAAAAAATAGGGAGAACAAAAAGAGTTTCGGTAAATGTAAGGATAATTACAGCCACCAATAAAGATCTCGTTAGTTATGTTAGCGAAGGTAAATTTAGAGAGGATCTATATTACAGATTAAATGTTATTCCAATAGATGTTGTTCCTTTAAAATACAGGAATAATGACATCATTTTATTGTTTAATCACTTTTTAGAATATTTTACTTATGATCTGGGTGTTCCAACTCCTACGCTTGACTCAGAAGCTGAAGAAATTTTATTAAACTATAAATGGCCGGGAAATGTAAGGGAATTAAGAAATGTTGTGCAACGGTTAGTTCTAAATTCACATGGCACAATTACTGCAAAGGATATTAGCAATCCTATGATATTGAGAAATCACCGAATGGTTCCTGAGAATAAAAATTTAGATAGTATGAATTTTGATAAAGTTGTTCCACTGAAAGAGATAGAAAAAGAATTTAGGGTGAAGTATATAAAATACGTAAAAAGTATTTCTAGCTCTGATTCAAGTGCAGCTGAAAAATTAGGACTTGCACCATCAAATTTTTATAGGATGTGTAAAGAATTGGGTCTTAAATAAAACTATTTTTCTATATAGAGTTAGGAATTGTATGATGAGTTTTAGAATTATTATTGCAATAGTGTTTGTTAGCAGTATTATTTTTTCTCAAAAGTTTGAAGGTCTTGCCAAAACACCACCAATGGGTTGGAATAGTTGGAATAATTTTGGGTGCAATGTTGACGAAACACTTATTCGTGAAACAGCTGATGCAATGGTCTCAAGTGGAATGAAAGATGCCGGTTATACATATGTTAACATTGATGATTGCTGGCATGGTGAAAGAGATAGCCTTGGATTTATTCACCCAGATCCAGATCGTTTTCCCTCTGGAATGAAAGTATTGGCAGATTATGTTCACTCACTTGGATTAAAATTTGGAATTTATTCGGATGCCGGTTGGCAAACTTGTGGTGGAAAACCTGGCAGTAGAGGATATGAGTATCAGGATGCACTTACTTATGCTAAATGGGGTGTTGACTATCTAAAATATGATTGGTGCAATACTGAAGGTCTTAATGCTAAAGGAGCTTATCTTACAATGCGTGATGCACTTAAGAAAGCTGGTCGACCAATTGTTTTTAGTATGTGTGAATGGGGAGAAAGTAAGCCTTGGGAATGGGCAGAAGATATTGGCCATTTGTGGCGTACAACCGGTGACATTATCAATTGTTTTGATTGCATTGTTGATCATGGTGTTTGGAAATCTTGGGGAATATTGCAAATTCTAGATAAACAAGAAGGCTTGCGAACTAAAGCCGGCCTAGATCATTGGAATGATCCAGATATGATGGAAGTTGGAAATGGAATGACAATTAGTGAGGATAGAGCTCACTTTACATTGTGGTGTATGCTTTCAGCTCCATTAATTGCAGGTAATGATATTCGAAAAATGACAGAAGAAACAAAACAAATATTGACAAATAAAGAGGTTATTGGAATAAACCAAGACCCTTTGGGAATACAAGCCTGGAAGTTGATTTCTGAAGAAGATTTGGAAGTTTGGTTCAAACCTCTTGCCAATAATGAATGGGCAGTTTGTTTTTTAAATCGGAGCTTAGAAACTAAGCAAATTGATTTTCAATGGAATGATGAATATATAAATGATGACCATTCAAAAAGAGTAATTGATTTTAGCAAATCTGTCTTTTCGCTGAAAAATGTTTGGACCGGTAAAAATACTGGAAGAACTGATAATTCTTTTACATCAACATTACCGTCGCATGATGTAATATTATTGAAATTAACGCCAATTAAAAATAATTAATTGTAGTACGATATTTAATATAGTTTGTTCATATTGAAAATAGCCGCCTTATTATTTCCGAATTATAAAGTTAACCATAGGAATTATTGTGAAAACTAAATTTTTAATTATTTGTTTTTGTCTATTCACTCTATCATTAGGCTCGATCACCTTCGCACAAAATGACAGTCTTAAAATCAATAATCTTGGTTACTACGAATTACCAGGACTTAACATTATGATGTTTGATGATTTTTATCCAGATGGTCATCAGGGTGGTTTATCCATTATTCAAGCTGGGAAGAGAGTTGCCTCAAACGGGGATGTGCGCTTGGAACCTACTCCGGGGCAATGGTCGCCGGTACCTCAAGTTGGTAAGAAAATGGTTGATAAAGAGAAAGGAATAATAACCGTTAAACTATCTTATCCTGATTCTAGTAAAAATAGGAAAGGCTTCAACCCCATCATCTATCCGGATTTAGATTTTACTTATGAAATTAAAACTGAATCTTTGGGTAATAAAATTAAAGTAACAGTAAATCTAGAAAAATCTTTACCAATTGATTGGGATGATAAAGTAAGTTTTAATCTAGAATTATTCCCCGGTGAATATTTTGGTGAACATTATTTAATGGATGGTAAATCCGGAATATTTCCACAACAAGCAAATGGACCTATGATTACTGATGAAGATGGAAATCTGCAGATTAAGAACCTTGCATCAGGCAAGCAAATAGTTGTAGCACC
The DNA here is from genome assembly GCA_963704835.1 of uncultured Ignavibacteriales bacterium. Classification (GTDB taxonomy): domain Bacteria; phylum Bacteroidota; class Ignavibacteria; order Ignavibacteriales; family Melioribacteraceae. The sequence continues at coordinate 263,312 of CAVPHW010000020.1, forward strand.
AGGGATAGTTGGAAAACATTTTAAAGTTGAAAGTTTTGGAAACCCAATTCAGCTTATTGACCAAAGGGGATTACATAACAATGGATGGTTTTCACTCCGATCAACATTTCTTAAAGGAGTAGTAAACGACGCAGTTGAATGGATTATAACTCCTTCATACGATATTGATTGGAGATATGAACCAGTTATTCAAATATCTCAAGTTGGTTATCATCCTAAGCAAATTAAGTTTGCAGTCGTTGAACTGGATAAATCAACCGACCAATTTGAATCTATTCAATTGGTTAAAATTGTAGAAAATTCAGAAGTAGTTGTAAGAGAAGAAAGTAATCCAAAAGTATGGGGAAATTTTCTGCGATATAAATACATCCGGTTTGATTTTAGTGATGTTAGTGAAGAAGGACTTTATTTCCTAAAATATGGAGACATTCTTTCTAATAGGTTTGAGATTAAGAAAGATATATTTGCTTATCATGTGTGGCAACCGACAATTGAATATTTTTTGCCTGTTCAGATGTGTCATATGAGAATTGAAGATAAATATAGAGTATGGCATGGACTCTGTCATATGGATGATGCAAGAATGGCACCCATTAATCTAAATCATTTTGATGGATATTTACAGGGACCATCTACTTTTACTAAATTTAATTCTGGGGAAAGCGTACAAGGGTTGAATATCGGCGGATGGCATGATGCAGGAGATTATGATTTGAGAGTTGAATCACAGGCGGGTACCGTTTATAAATTAGCTATTGCTTATGAGTTATTTGGTGATGATATTGACGAAACAACCATAAATCAAGAATCAAGAGTTGTTGAAATTCATAAACCAGATGGAGTACCTGATATCCTGCAGCAAATTGAACATGGAGTGCTTTCCATTATTGGTGGATATGAATCTTTGGGAAGGTTGTATAGAGGAATTATTTGTCCAACTCTTAAACAATATGTTCTCCTTGGTGATGGATCAACGATGACAGATAATATTCAATATAAAGAAAATCAAATGGATCCAATCCTTAATCAACAATTACCTGAAGATGATAGATGGGTTTTTACCGAGCAAAATAGTAGAAGGGAATTAGAAGTTGCGCAAATTTTAGCTGCTGCAAGTCGAGCATTAAAAAATTATAATCCTTCATTGGAAGCAAAATGTTTGAAAGCAGCTCAAGAAATTTTTGCCTTGAATGGTGCATCTGATGTTTCATATAAGATAAATGCGGCAGCAGAACTATATTTATCTACTTTTGATGAAAAATACTCTAATTTTCTTTTTTGTAATGTAGACACAATGGTTGAGAAGTTGGAAGACTATAGTATAGTGCTTGGAAGACTTATTCAAAATACTAATAACACCGAATTTACGAATAAAATAAAAACTGCTGTTAAAGAAAACTTTTCGGAAGTTGTTGATATGCAAAAAGAAAATCCTTACGGTGTTCCTTATAAACCATACATTTGGGGAGCAGGTTGGGGTATTCAATCATTTGGAGTTGATCTGTTGTTATTGCATTTAGGATTTCCTGAAATTGTTAGTGAAGAATATGTTTTTAATGCACTTAATTTTGTTCTTGGCTGTCATCCTGGTGAAAATACAGCCTCATTTGCATCTGGGGTAGGAGTAAATTCATTAATTGTTGCTTATGGAGTAAACAGAGCAGATTGGTCATATATCCCGGGTGGAGTTGCAAGCGGCACAGCTTTAATCAGACCAGATTTACCCGAACTAAAAACATGGCCGTTCTTTTGGCAGCAATCTGAATATGTAATTGGAGGAGGAGCAACTAATTTTATGCTTCTTGCTATGGCAGCAGATAATCTATTTAATAGATGATACTTATGATGGAAAATTGCATCCAGAATGGCATTTTTATCCACCTTTGTTAAGATCAAGTTCTAATTATGAATAAAGAAATGATTTTTTCACAACTGTATAAAAGAATACAATTTCTCTATGGTACTGATGTTGAAAGATTAGAATATCAAAAAAAACGATATGAAAACCTTCTTGATTCATTTTTTAAAACCTTTACTGATGTTAACGATCTTTACTTTTTCAGTACACCTGGAAGAACAGAGCTTGGCGGTAACCATACTGATCATAACCTTGGTAGAGTTTTAGCTGCAAGTGTTAATCTAGATTCAATTGCGGTGGCTAGTAAAAATAATACTACCCAAGTAAAATTAGTATCTAAAAATTTTGATCAATTATTTACAATAAATTTAACCGAATTAGAAATATTAGAATCAGAAAAAGAAACCACAATTTCACTGATGAAAGGAATTGTAAGGAGGTTTCACCAACTTGGGTATAACATTGGCGGATTTAATTCAGTAATTAATAGTGACGTATTGGTTGGCTCTGGATTAAGCTCGTCAGCATCTTTTGAAGTTCTTATAGCAACAATATTGAATGAATTATTTAATCATGGTATAATTCCCAATGAGGAATTAGCCAAAATTGGTCAATGGGCTGAGAACAATTATTTTGGAAAGCCTTGCGGATTGATGGATCAAATGGCATGTTCTGTTGGTGGTATAATAGCAATTGATTTTAAAAATATTGAGAATCCTTTGGTTGAAAGAATAGATTTTAATTTTGAAGCCCAAGGTTATAAAATGTTGATTGTTGATACAGGTGGACATCATGTAGATTTAACAGACGACTATGCCTCAATCCCCATTGAGATGAAATCAATGGCGAAGCTCTTTTATAAAGATTATTGTAGAGAAATTAAAATGGAATCCATTTTGGATAATCTAAAAAACGTGAGAACTAAAATTGGAGATAGAGCAGTTCTAAGAGCATTTCATTTTTTGGCGGAGAATGATCGGGTTGAACTACAAACTGAAGCATTAAGAAATAATAATTTTTCAGAATTTCTAAAACATACTAATGATTCTGGGAATTCATCATTTAAATTGTTGCAGAATATTTACTCACCTAAGGATGTTAAAGATCAAGGTTTATCAATGGCGTTAGCATTGACAGAAATGTTTATCCACCAGAATGGAAAAGGCGTTTGTCGAGTTCATGGTGGTGGATTTGCTGGTGCAATACAGGTTTTTTTACCTGAAAACCAAGTTGAGCAATATAGAAGTTTTATTGAAGCTGTTTTGAAAGAATCCAAGGTATTAGTTTTAAGTATTCGTTCTGTAGGTACAATATGTTTGAATAACTCTTAACTATCTACTTTTAAAATTTTCTAAAAAATATAGTATTAAAAAAAAATCCATCTAAGAGAACCTATCTAAACTTAAACAATTGTCAGAATTGAAGATTATTGATTAGTTTTACTTTCAAAATCCATTAATATATAACTCACATAAAGTGGAAATGATATGAAAGCTAAGATAATTGTGCTAATCATGTTGGTTCTTATTTTTACTTCCGAAATAATTCCTGCTCATGATAATTATATTGAAAATTCGACAACTGCTTCTCAGGACTCTACTCCTCCTCTAATTCCAAATAATTTTAGAGCATATTCTTATGAATTACATGGTGATTTATATTGGGACATAGATACTAATGAAGATGTTAAAAATTACATATTGTACAAATGGAATGGTTCTCAATATTCCTATTATACTTTGCTTAATAATAATGATGATTATAAGATGATTTGGTTTGGTTCCATCGGAGAAAGGGGGAAGTACAAAATTCAAGCAATTGATAATTCTGGAAATAGCTCTCCACTAAGCAATGAGGTAGAAATACTAACTCATGAAATGACTGATGATGAATTTATGGATATGGTACAGCGTGCAACATTCAGGTATTTTTGGAATTGGGGTGACCCAATTTCTGGTGTAGCACGAGAAAGGTGGTTACCGAATGAATTGGATAAGACAAATACAATTGGGGGTGGTGGATTTGGTGTTATGGGAATTCTGGTTGGAATTGAACGTAACTTTATTTCACGAGATCAAGGAGCAGAAAGAATTTTAAAAATTTCAGATTTTCTTGTAAATAAATTAGACAAATTCCATGGTGCTTTCCCACATTGGTTTAATGGTACAACTGGAAAGGTTGTAAATTTTGGATCTCAAAATGGCGGAGATATTGTTGAAACGGCTTTCATGATGGAAGGACTTATTTGTGCAAGACAATATTTTAATGGTCAGGATTCAATTGAAACTAAGATTAGGGATTTGATTACTCAACTTTGGGAAAACATTGATTGGGATTTTTATCGCAATAACTCAACCGGACTATATTGGAACTGGTCTCCAACTATGGGATTCGATTTTAATGGCACATTTATTTTTCACGGTTGGAATGAAACCATGATGGCCTACATACTTGCTTTGGCTTCTCCAACTCATCCTATCGGAACAAATCAATATACATCTGGTTGGGGAAATAATGGTAACATAAAATATTCTGGAACTCCCAAATATGGAATAACATTATCAGTTGGCAATGGTTATGGGGGACCTTTATTCTTCACACACTATTCATTTATAGCTTTTGATCCACGTGTAAAGAGAGATTTGTATGCTAATTATTTTGGGCAAAATATTAACCAGAGTTTAATCAATTATAATTACTGTGTTGAAAACCCCAAAAAATTTGTAGGTTATAATGAAAATTGTTGGGGATTAACAGCAAGTCATTCTATTCCAGGAGTTGGTTATTCCGCACATGAACCAATGAATAATGATAATGGTACAATTTCTCCGACTGCTGCATTGTCTTCTATGCCTTATACACCATATCAATCCAAACAGGCAATGAAATATTTTTACAGAACATTTAAAGATAAATTATGGGGGAAGTACGGGTTTAAGGACGCATTTAATTTAACATATTCTTCTCTCGGAGTAGAAGGGGAATGGTTCAGTGATGGCTACCTTGCAATTGATCAGGGACCAATAATTTGCATGATTGAGAACTATAGGTCGCAATTGTTATGGAACTTATTCATGAATGATCCTGACATAAAAAAAATATTTAATAAATACCCACCTTTTTTTGATTCTGAAACACCGAACAGTATTGAAAGTGGTCAAAGTAATCCAACTGAATTTTATCTAGACCAAAATTATCCAAATCCTTTTAATCCTTCGACTGTAATAAAATATTCGATTCCTAAAGCAGATGTACAATATAACAATGTATCACTTACAGTTTTTGATCTTCTTGGTAGAAAAATTATTACTTTAGTCAATGAATTTAAGAATCCAGGAAATTATGAAATTGAATTTGATGCTTCTAATTTATCAAGTAGTGTTTATATTTATCAATTAAAATATGGTGCAAAAGTCATTACCAAAAAAATGGTTTTATCTAAATAATTATTTTGTTGTGGAATAATCTATAGTGCACACAAATTTATTTAAAGGATCTGCTATGAGTAGAGTATTTAGTTCATTTTTGATATTTCTAATCTTTTTATTCATTAGCATTTCATGCTCTAGTACAAACGCTGGTGAGAATATAAAGAAATTGTCTAAAGGAATTAAGTATACCGCATCACCCGAAGAAGAAGCTTTTCTAGATTCACTACAGTATAAAACATTTCTGTATTTTATGAATGAGGTTAATCCTTCTAATGGTTTGGTTAAAGACAGATCGACTAACGGTTCACCATCAAGCATTGCTGCTGTGGGTTTTGCTTTACCTGTTTGGACTATTGGGATTGAACATAATTGGATTGAAAGAAAAAAGGGTGTTCAACTTACTCTAAATCTTCTCAAGTTCCTGATGAACTCTGAACAAAGTACCGCTTCCGATGCAACCGGATATAATGGATTTTACTATCATTTTTTAGATATGGAAACCGGAAAACGATATAGAGATTGTGAACTTTCCTCTATAGATACTGCTTGGTTATTGGCAGGAATTAGATTTGCACGAATGTATTATGATAGAGAGAATGATGACGAAAAGGCCATCAGAAATTTGGCGGATTCAGTTAGTTTTAGAATGAATTGGGATTGGTGGGTAAAACCAGATTCAGTAAAAGATTTTGGAGGAGCTGTTACAATGGGTTGGGATCCCAAAAATGGTTTTGGTGGAATGAGTTGGATTGGATATAATGAAGGTCATTATTTATATGTTCTTGGAGCAGGCACTGGTTATGAAGGGTTTCAAAAAGGGTATGATACTTGGATAGATTACTATGACTGGTATGAACCATATCCAAATTTGGCACATGCTTGTTTTCCTGCTTTATTTGCATTTCAGTGGTCTCAATGTTTTATTGATTATCGAGGGATTTATGATGATTATATGATGAATAAAAAAATAGACTACTTTGAGAATTCGAGAAGAGCCACTTTAACTCACCAACAATACGCAATTGAAAATCCAAAGAATTGGATTGGTTATGACTCATTAACCTGGGGTTTAACCGCATGCGATGGCCCTCTTGATGATATTTCCTCACTGGATAGAAATGTTTATAGAGGTTATAGTGAGAGAGGCGTAAGCTATCCGTTTAGAGATGCTTGGGATGATGGAACTATTGCTCCAACTGGAGCTGCTGCATCAATCGTTTTTGCCCCTGAAGTCGTAATACCAACCTTACTCCATATGTATAAAAAGTATGGTAACAAGGGTTTATGGGGTGAATATGGTTTTAAGGATGCTTTTAATCCCACTCTTGACTGGATTGACACTGACTATTTAGGTATTGATCAAGGTCCAATAGTGATAATGATAGAAAATTTAAGAAATGGTTTTGTTTGGGAGTATTCTATGAGGGACCCAGTAATTAAAGAAGGGCTTGAAAAATTGGGGTTTAGACAAAAATAGAACTAGAAAAATTAGTTTAATTTATATGAATATTTAGCTTGAGGTAAAAATTGAAAAAGTTTGTAATAGTTTTAATTATTAACTTATTATTTTCTGTAAGCATAATGGGCAATTTTAGTTTTTTAGGTGATATTGTTAAATATCAAAAGTATGATGGACATATTGAATTTCAATGTACAAATGCATTGTTCAATTTATATCCTCTTCAAGATAACTTGATTAGATTTAGATATACCAATCAAGAAAAGTTCTCTGAGGCTCCTTCGTACGCTGTTATCAACCATGACTTAAAAGTTGACTATGTTTTTACTGAAGCTACTGATCATTTCTCAATTACTACTGATGAATTAATTGTAATAATCGATAAAGCTCCATGTAGAGTTTTAATCTATGATAAAAATATGAATCTAATTAATTCTGATGAAAAGAGCTTTGGAGTTAGTTTTGATAATGATGAAGTAAGGTGTCATAAAACATTATTTACTGAAGAACTGTTTTATGGACTTGGTGAAAAAACCGGAAATCTTCAAAAAAGTAGAAATCAATACACCTTGTGGAATTCTGACATCCCCGCTTATACAAATAAGACTGATGCAATATATCAATCAATACCGTTTTTTATTGGAGTTAAAGATCATAAAGCGTATGGTATTTTCTTTGATAACACTCACAAATCATATTTTAATTTTGGGGCTAGTAATGATAGGTTCTACTGGTTTGGTGCCGAGCAAGGCGAAATGGATTATTACTTTATAGCCGGACCAGAGATGAAAAAAGTAATCACTTTTTATACACTTCTTACTGGAAGAATGGAAATGCCCCCTAAATGGGCATTGGGATATCAACAATCCAAATGGTCTTATTACCCTGAAGCAAAAGTAAAAAGTATTGCAAGTACTTTTAGAGAAAGAGACATTCCTTGCGATGTAATTTATTTAGATATTCATTATATGAACGAATACAGAGTTTTCACTTGGGATGAAGAAAGATTTCCAAACTCTGGCAAAATGATTGAGGATCTAAAAAAAGATGGATTTAAAGTAATCACAATTGTCGATCCAGGTGTTAAAGCTGATACAAATGGATATGCTCCCGCTATTGAAGGTTTGAGAAATAATTTATTTGCCATATATCCTGATGGAACGCCATACCAAGGCGAAGTTTGGCCATCTTGGTCATATTTCCCAGACTTTACAAAAGAAGAGACAAGAACTTGGTGGGGTGAAAAAAATGCCGATCTATTAAAAGAAGGAATTGCAGGAATATGGAATGATATGAACGAACCTGCAGTTTGGGGTGCATCATTCCCCGATATTGTTCAATTTTCAGATAATGGTTTTGGAGCTTCCCATAAGAAAATTCATAACGTATATGCACTTGAAATGGCAAAAGCTACTTTCGACGGCATTAAAATTGATAATAATCGACCGTTTATTTTAACGCGTGCTGGCTTCTCTGGAATTCAAAGATATGCTGCAGTTTGGACCGGCGATAATATAGCAAGTGAAGAACATCTTCAATTGGCTTGCACAATGCCTTTAAGTATGGGCTTAAGTGGATTATCATTTGTTGGTAGTGATGTCGGTGGATTTATGGAGGAACCATCTGCTAATCTTTATTCAAGATGGATACAAATGGGAGCACTCTCACCATTTTTTAGAGGACATAGTACAATAAATGTTAAGGATAAAGAACCTTGGGCTTTTGGAGATTACATTGAGAACATCGCAAGGGATGCAATCAAATTAAGATATAAGCTTATGCCTTATATTTATAATGAGTTTCAAAATTCTACGAAGACTGGATTGCCAGTAATGAAACCTATGTTTTTAGAGTACCAAAATGATAAGGAATGTTATTCCCACGATGCTCAATATCAGTATATGTTTGGAGAAAATCTATTAGTAGCTCCGGTTGTAAAAGAAAACACTGATTTCAAAAAATTATATTTACCTAAAGGGAAGTGGATAGATTATTGGTCAAATAAAATCTATAACGGTGAAGAATGGATTATTGTTGATGCTCCCGTATATAAAATTCCATTGTTTATTAAAGAGGGTGGAATTATTCCTTCAATTGAATCGCAAAATTATATAGGTGAAAAAGCTATTGATTTGATGGAGTTTAAGATTTTCCCTTCTCAAAAATCAAGTTATAAATTATATGAAGATGATGGAATAACACAAAATTATACACAAGGTGAATTTTCTGAAACAATTATTGAAGCTGCGAAGAGTAAAAAAGAGTTAAAAATAAAGGTAAGTTCTGTAATTAGTAATTTTGATTCCGGGATTAAAACATATCACTTCAAGGTTTTGGAAATGGGAAATGTAAAAAATATTACCTTGAAGGGAAACAAATTAAATGAATTTAAGGCTGAAAAACTAGGCTCTGAAAGAGAAGGTTACTCATATAACCAAGACTCAAAAATTCTAGAAATTAAAGTTGCAAAATCAAATTTAATTGAATTATTAGTTGACTTAAAATAATATTCCGCTGATGGGAAAAGATGTATAGAATTGAAAAAAAGCCATATAAATTAATTGGTAAAATGCAAAATTATGAATGGGGAACAAAAAATGATAACGCCTTTATTCCTAGTTGGCTTGGTATAACTCCACAAAACAATTTGCCATACGCAGAATATTGGATTGGTGTGCATCCAAAGGCAGTGACGGATATTTTGATTGACGATAAAAATGTTTCTTTGTTTGAAGCTCTTCAAAAATTCCCTAAAGAAATATTAGGAGAAAGGGTTTCAGCGAAATTTAATAACACATTACCCTTTTTACTAAAGGTGTTATCAATAGAAAAAGCTTTATCAATTCAAACTCATCCAGATAAAAAATTAGCAAAGGAATTACATCAAAAAGATCCGATAAATTACCCTGATGAAAATCACAAACCCGAAATTGCTATAGCCATTGATAAGTTAAAAGCCATTGTAGGTTTATTGAAATTTGATGATTTTATAAACACTCTCAATGAATATTCAGAACTTAGACTCCTTCTTGATGAAGAAGATCTTAAACTTTTGGGAGTTGCCGATTCCGAAACTAAAGAAGAAACTATTAAGAAATTATACTCGCAAATATTAACATCTCCAAAAGAAAAGTTGGAAGAATGTATATTAAAATTAAAATATAATTTTGAGATAAAAGAAAAATTAAATGAATCTGAAAAACAGTTCCTACTGGAATTTGAGAACTATGGGCTAGATGTAGGGCTAATTTCAATCCTTCTTTTTAATTTTGTAAATCTTGAAAAAGGAGAAGCAATTTTCACGCCTGCTGGTATTCCTCATGCATATATTAAGGGGAATATAATTGAGTGTATGGCAAACTCCGATAATGTTGTTAGAGCGGGATTAACTCCAAAGTATAAAGATGTAGACACATTAAGCAAAATGTTGGTGGTCGATTCATCAAAATGTAAAGTCGATATAATTAAGAAAGATTCAAAAATAGTTTATAAAACCTCGACCGAAGAATTTGAATTAGAGCAGTTAATACTGGATGAATCTTTTATTCAAAAAGAGAATAATGGAATAAATGTTGTACTAATATTAAATGGCAGTGTTTTAATTTTGTGCAAAAATAAAGAATATTATTTTTCAAAAGGTGATACAATTCTAATCCCAGCAATTGTTGATTCTTATAAAATAATCGGGAATGATGAATCTGAAATATTTAGAGTTCGAGTACCAAAATGATCTTTAATATTCATTAATAAAAAATGTTTTTCCTAACAAATTGAGCCATATAGTAATGAAACCCAACAACTTATTTTTCAGCCTGTTATTAGTCACAATTCTATTATTTCAAGCATGTAGTTCCAATGACTACATCCAGAAAGAAAAATACGGTCAGCAATCAAAAACATTTGAAAAGCAGATTGTTAAAAATATTAAAATTAACTACCTATTGTACTTGCCCGATAATTATTCGGATAAGAAAATCTTTCCTCTTATGATATTTTTACATGGAGCAGGTGAACGAGGGGAAGATATTCAAAAAGTTAAGCTCCACGGTCCACCGATGTTAGCAGAAAAACAAAAAGATTTTCCTTTTGTTTTAATTTCCCCTCAATGCCAGGAAAATGAGAGATGGACAGATCCATTAAATGTTGATGCTCTTATCAATTTAATTGATGAAATCATAATCAAATATAAAATTGATAAAGAAAGAATTTATTTAACTGGCTTGAGTATGGGCGGTTATGGAACATGGAATCTCGCTTCTTTGTATCCCGATAAATTTGCGGCTATTGCACCGGTTTGCGGAGGCGGAGACACTAGAAAAGCTTACAAACTAAAAAGTATCCCAACGTGGGTTTTTCATGGAGCCAAAGATATGGTTGTTCCAATTTCTGAATCTGAAACTATGGTTGAGGCATTGCAAAAAATTGGTGGCGATGTTAAATTTACTGTCTACCCTGAAGCTGATCATGACTCTTGGACAGAAACTTATGATAATCCCGAATTATTCAAATGGTTTCTTCGTCAAAAAAAACAATACTTATTGCTTAATTAAAATATTAATAAAAATTTAAGGAAATTAAACAAATGCAATTCCCATCAGATGAACGATATAACAAAATGAAGTTTAATAGGTGTGGAAGAAGTGGATTAAAACTTCCGGCAATATCTTTAGGACTTTGGCATAATTGGGGCGGTAGAGATAATTTTGAAAATGGAAGAGATATGTTAAGAACTGCTTTCAATTTGGGAATTACTCATTTTGATCTAGCTAATAATTACGGACCGCCTTATGGTTCCGCTGAGGAAAATTTTGGTAGAATGTTTAAAAAGGATTTTTCAAATTTAAGAGATGAGCTAATTATTTCTACAAAAGCCGGCTGGGATATGTGGCCCGGTCCTTACGGGAATTTTGGTTCTCGTAAATATCTTATTGCAAGTATAGATCAAAGTCTAAAGAGAATGGGATTGGATTACGTTGATATATTTTATCATCATAGACCAGATACAGAAACTCCGATGGAAGAAACGATGCAAGCACTTGATTATATTGTGCGAAGTGGAAAAGCTCTCTATATAGGTATTTCTCAATACAATGCTGAACAAACTGAAAGAGCCGTTGAAATATTAAATGATTTGGGTACACCATTACTAATTCATCAGCCGAATTATAATTTGTTTGATAGATGGATTGAGAATGGACTAACAAATCTATTGGATGAAAAGGGGATTGGCTGTATTGTATTTTCTCCGCTTGCTCAGGGAATTCTAACGGATAAATACTTAACCTCAATTCCAGATGATTCAAGAATTGCGAAAAATGTTGGCTATTTAAGAAAAGATCATCTGACAGAGAATAAATTGAATAAGGTACGCAAGCTTAATGAGGTAGCAAAAAACAGAAATTATTCGTTAGCGCAAATGTCTACTGCATGGGTTTTGAAAAATAAAACAGTAACATCTGCTTTAATTGGAGCAAGTAAACCAGAACAGATTATTGATATTGCCAATATAATTGACCAAAAAGAATTGAACGATGAAGAAATGAGAATTATTTACGATATTGTGAATAATGATTAATAGTTACTAAACTTGTCGAAGTAATTTGTTTCTGGGGTCTTTAAATTATAATTGTAGCCGCAACTTTTAAGTTGTGTTTATTTTATATAGCTCTCATTCGTATTAAACCTCCAAGGTTTTTGAAACCTCGGAGGTTTTTTAGATAAATTGTGACAATTTAAGTTGTTATATTAAAAAATCAAAATTGATAAAATCATTCGAGAATGACAAAGACCATCTTTTTGCCATTCCAGTTTTCGCGGTTATTTTGCGGAATACCGGAATCTAACAAGCTCTAAGATGCCCCGCCCAACAAAACGGCAGGTAAACTAATATTATAAAAATCACAAACCGGCATGACAAGCGATGTTTTTTATTTGATTTTTACCTTTATTCCACGTTTCCACGTTTCCACGTTTTTACTTATTTTTAACTATGCTCAATTTATTACAAACAGAACTAAAACATTTCACAAAAGAACTCAAAACTTTAGACCAAAAAGTAGTTGTAATATTTTTAAGTTCAATAATACTTTTTACTATTAGCTGGTATTTTTCCAATCCAAAATTCTTTAATGAAGTTTTCACATTTCATAAATCATTCAATACAGTTTTAGAAGATTTAGCATCTTACGCTTATTGGTTTCTTTTCGATTTTATTTTATTTCTAATTATTCCATTCATGATTATAAAATTCTTATTCAAAGAAAAAATTATAAATTATGGGTTGTTAATTGAAAATAAAAAGATTGGGTTCAGCTTAATGGCTGTATCAATATTGGTCTTTGTGCCTATTCTGTTTTTTATTTCAGCCTCAGAAAATTTTAGTCAATACTTTCCGTTAATGCAAAGCGCTAAAGATGATTTATTAATTTTTATTATTTATGAAATACTGCTGCTTCTGTTTTTATTCTCATGGGAGTTTATTTTTCGCGGTTTTATTTTATTCGGATTAGAAAAAAGATTTGGACTTTACGCAATTTTTATTCAAATGATTCCTTTTGTAATTCTGCATAACGGGAAACCTTTTATTGAAACCTTTGCCTCCATAATTGGGGGATTATTTCTGGGTTATTTGGCTTTAAGAACAAAATCAATTTTATATGGTTTTATTATTCATGGAGTAATTTTAGTCGCATTAGATTTATTAGGATTTATTAATAAATAATTTGTCATTCCGGAGGGTTTGCAGAATGCAAGTTTTAGCAGCTTTCTGCGGAATACGGTAATCCAGAAAAAACTTATGAACGTTTTGAGTCAACCTCACGTTCTTTTAGGTTTATCTTTTTATACAGAACATATTACTAAATATTATTATAAATTTATTGTAGTGGAATTAGAGGTTTGTTTAAGAAACACAAAGGAAACTCCAAATGAAATTCTCATTAAATGTAGATCACGTTGCTGTTCTTAGAAACGCAAGAGCAGAAGAAAATCCAGATCCAGTTACATATGCACTAATGGCTGAACTTTATGGAGTTGATGGAATTGTAGTCCATTTAAGAGAAGATAGAAGACATATTAATGAGCGCGATTTAAGGCTTTTGCGGGAAGTTTTAAAAACTAAATTAGATTTGGAAATGGCATGTGTTCAAGAAATTATTGACATAGCTTGTGATGTTCAACCTGATTTGGTTACGCTAGTTCCAGAAAAAAGGGAAGAGCTAACAACAGAAGGTGGGTTAAATGTTATTGATTATATTGAATTGATTAAACAAACTATTGAGCAACTGCATGATGCTAACATTCCAGTATCTTTATTTGTTGAACCGGATATAAACCAAATTGATGCTGCTTCAGAAATTAAAGCCGACGTTATTGAAATCCATACCGGAGTTTACGCAAATGCTCTTAACGAAGAAGATGCGTTCGATGAATTAGAAAGAATTAGGCAAGCGGCAAAACATGCAAAAAAATTAGGTCTTGGAGTGAATGCTGGTCATGGACTTAATTATCTAAATATGAAGGAATTTACAGCTATTGAAGATATTGATGAGGTTAGTATTGGGCAATCGGTAATTGCAAGATCAGTTTTTGTTGGAATTGAGCAAGCAATAAATGAAATGCTAATTTTAATAAATAATACATAAAATGGAAAACCTAAAAAGAAAGCTGGAATATCATTACAAAAAATTTGATGCAAGCCAAATTTATCCTGATCCATTAATATTTCCACACAGATATAAAAATGAGGAGGATATTGAAATATCAGCATTTATATCAAGTATATTTGCTTATGGAAATGTTACTCAAATCTTAAATTCTCTTGAAAGAATTCATACATTATTTGGTAATAGTCCATCGGATTTTATCAAAGAATTTAACTTTAAGGATCATAAAGCGTTTTTCCAGGAATTTAAGCATCGTTTTTACACTGGTGAAGATGTGAATCAACTTTTTTTGATTTTACAATATGTGATAAAAGAATATGAATCTTTAAAACATTTGTTTTTACTTTATCATTTTGATCACGAAAAAAGTATAAAAAATTCACTTTCATCATTTTCTAATAATTTAGTCGATATTTCCAATAGAATAGGAAAAGAGACTGCTGGATTAAAATTTATGTTCCCGGATCCGCTAAAAGGAAGTGCATGTAAAAGAATGAATTTGTTTTTGCGCTGGGTAGTAAGAAATGATGAACTTGATTTTGGAATTTGGAAAGCGATTAGAACTGATGAATTGGTAATTCCTGTTGATACTCATATTGCCAAAATTAGCATTGAATTAGGCTTAACAAAACGAAAAAATGTTTCATGGCAAATGGCGGAAGAAATAACAGAAAATTTAAAGAAATTTGATCCAATTGATCCCATAAAATATGATTTTGCAATTTGTCATATTGGAATGCGTAAACTAAAATTTTAAGAATACGGTCTAATATCATATAAAAAAGATATTTAACTAATAATAAATTTAATTGCATTAAAATTTGTAAACAATTATATTTGTGTTTGAACTTTTTGAAACTGTAAGCTCTAAGAAATTTTGAATATACCTTTATTGCCGGGGTGGCGGAATTGGTAGACGCACTGGACTTAAAATCCAGTGGGAGGTTTCTCCCGTGCCGGTTCGAGTCCGGCCCTCGGTACAAGGTTGTTCATTATTTGCGTAGCATGTTCCAAATTGATTTTTAGGTAAATGTTTTTTTGAGAAAATTAAAAATTGTTTTAAATTATATAAACTGGGTTCTTAGCTCAGTTGGTTAGAGTGTCTGCTTGACGTGCAGAAGGTCGGAGGTTCGAATCCTCTAGAACCCACGAAATATCGGAGTTTACTCCGTTTTTTTTTATAATGAGTATGAGTGATAAAGTAAAAATAAAATTTCCTGATGGAACTGAGAAAGAGTTTGATAAAGGTATAACCGCTTATCAAATAGCTAACTCAATTTCTTCGAGATTAGCTGAAGAAGTATTGGTAGCTAAAGTCAATTCTAAAATGTTTGATTTAAGTGCCCCAATAAATTCTGACGCTTCAATTAAATTATTTACTTTTAATGATGATCTAGGCAGAGAAACATACTGGCATTCTACTTCCCATTTGATGGCTCACGCAATTCAATCTATTTTTCCTGAAGCTAAATTTGGCGTTGGACCTGCAATTGAAGGTGGTTTTTACTATGATTTTGATATAAATACTAAGTTAACTGATGAAGATTTGGTTAAGATTGAAACCAAAATGATGGAAATTGCAAAAGATGATAATCCGTTTAAAGGGAAGAATTAAGTAAAAAAAGCGCCTTAGAATATTTTACAAAAGTTAATGATAAATACAAATTAGAAATCATTAGCGAACTAGATGAAGAATCTGAAAAGATTAGTTTATACCATGAAGGAAATTTTACTGATTTATGTTTAGGACCACATATTCCATCTCCAGCAAAAATTAAGTTTGTAAAATTACTTAATATTTCTGGATCTTATTGGAGAGGTGATGAAAAAAGGCAAAGTTTACAGAGAATTTATGGTGTTTCATTTCCCAAGAAGAAAATGTTGGAAGAACATTTAGAACTTCTTGAAGAAGCCAAGAAAAGAGATCATCGAAAGCTAGGAAAGCAGTTAGGATTATTTAGTATTGAGGAAGAATCAGGTCCTGGTTTAATTTATTGGCACCCTAAAGGTGCTTCTGTTAGGAATACAGTAGAAAATTTTTGGAGAGAAGCACATACTGAAAATGGTTATCAATTAGTTTATTCGCCACATATTGGGAAAAGTTGGCTTTGGGAAACTAGTGGTCACTTAGATCATTATAAAGAAAATATGTTTGCTCCAATGAGTATTGATGAGCAAGACTATTATATAAAACCAATGAATTGTCCTTTTCATATTATGATGTATAAAACTAATCTGCATTCTTATAGAGATTTACCATTAAGATGGGCAGAATTAGGAACTGTGTATCGCTATGAAAAAAGTGGTGTTTTGCATGGATTATTAAGAGTTAGAGGATTTACTCAAGATGATGCACATATTTTTTGTTCTCATGAACAAATAGAAGACGAAATCATTGAAGTTATTCGTTTCTCTTCATATATTTGGAGTTCTTTTGGTTTTGATAATTTGAAATACTATGTTTCCACAAAACCAGAAAAGGCAGTTGGTGAAGATGAAATTTGGGACAAGGCAACAGCTTCATTAAAAAATGCTTTAGATTCCCAAGGTTTGAAATATGAAGTTGATGAAGGTGGCGGAGCATTTTACGGACCTAAAATTGATATTAAAGTAAAAGATGCTCTGCATAGAGAATGGCAAATGAGTACCATACAGTTTGATTTTAATTTGCCAGAACGATTTGATATGAAATATATTGGTGAAGATGGGAAAGAACATAGACCATTTATGATTCATAGAGCTTTGTTCGGTTCTATTGAAAGATTTATGGGGGTATTAATTGAGCACTACGGTGGAGCGTTCCCAACTTGGTTAGCTCCAACACAAGTGGCTATAATTCCCGTTTCTCAAAATCATCACGAGTATGCAGAAAAAGTTTATTCAATACTCAAGGAAAATAAATTAAAAGTTGAACTTGATTTACGAAACGAAAAAATCGGGTACAAAATTAGAGAATGGGAAACTCAAAAAGTTCCCTATATGCTAATATTAGGTGAAAAGGAAATTGAAGCAAATACAATCTCATTGCGCAAACACAAAGAAGGTGATAAGGGCTCAATGGAGATTGAAGAATTTTTAAAGAATATAAAATTCGATATAAATAAATTATCTACTAACTAATTAGGAGGTTTTCATCGCTCAAGATAAACAACGCACGAATGAAGAAATTAGACACCCGGAAGTAAGATTACTTGGTCCAAACGGTGAACAATTGGGAATATTTTCTTCAAAGGATGCAGTAAAAAAAGCTCAAGAAAGAGGTTTAGATCTTATAGAAATTGCACCACAAGCTAAGCCGCCTGTATGTAAAATGATTGATTTTGGGAAATTTCAATATGAACAACAGAAAAGAGATAAATTACAAAAGAAAAGACAGCATGTTACAGTTTTAAAAGAAATTAGATTACATCCAAATACAGATACACACGATTTTAATTTCAAATCAAGACATGCCGAAAAATTTCTAAGCGATGGAAATAAGGTAAAAGTTTCAGTTATTTTTAAAGGTAGAGAACTAGCTTATAAAGATCATGGTAAAGAATTATTGATTAAGTTTATTGAGTCTTTACAAGAAGTTTCAGTTGTAGAGCATGAAATTAAATTTGAAGGTAGAACAATGCATGCAATTCTTCAGCCTACAAAAGTTAAAGTTAAAAAGTCTAAATAAATAGGTAGAATTATGCCAAAAATGAAAAGTAATAGAGGGGCCTCCAAAACATTTAGAAAAACGGCTTCCGGAAAAGTAAAAAGAAATAAAGCATTTAAATCTCATATCCTTACCAAAAAGAGTACAAAGACAAAAAGAGGGTTAAGGAAAGCTACGCTGGTTTCAGAAGCTGATTTAAAACGCGTTAAAATAATGATTCAATAAAAGGAGTTTTTTAAAAATGCCTAAAGCAAAAAATAACGTGGCTTCACGTGAAAAGAAAAGAAAATTATTAAAACTTGCCAAAGGTTACTGGGGTTCAAGAAGTAAAGTTTTCACTGTAGCTAAACACTCTGTTGAAAAAGGTTTGCAATATGCTTACCGAGACAGAAAAAATAAAAAGAGAACTTTTAGAAGTCTTTGGATAGTTAGAATTAATGCTGCTGCAAGATTAAATGGAACTACTTATTCCCGTTTAATTAACGCAATGAGCAAAAAAGGAATTGATATAAATAGAAAAGTACTAGCCAGCTTAGCAGTTGAAAATCCAAATGCTTTTGCTGATGTTGTTAAATTTGTATCTGCTTAATTTATACCCCTAAAAATCTTCCTTTTAATGGTGGATTTATCTTAGGGGTATTTTTTTTAAATTTTTGATACCTTATGAAAGAAAAAATTACTCAAGTTAATATTGATTTTGCTGAAGATTTAGCTCTGGTAAATGGTTCGGAATCCTTAGAAAATCTTAGGATAAAATATTTTTCAAGAAATGGAATATTTGCCAATCTATTTGAAGAATTTAAAAGCTTATCTAAAGATGAAAAACCAAAATACGGCAAGGTTTTAAATGAAGAAAAAAACAATGCACAATCAGCATTTGATATCCTAAAAAATAAAATTGATTCAGATAGTGAAACTATAAGTAAGTATATAGATTTAACACTTCCTGGTAGGTCAAAAGAGATTGGGACTTTGCATGTATTAACTCAAACTTTGAATGAGATTAAATCAATTTTTAAAGGATTGGGATTTTCCGTTTATACTGGACCGGAATTAGAATCAGACGAAAATAATTTTGAAATGCTAAATTTCCCTGATGACCATCCTGCTAGAGATATGCAAGATACATACTTTATTAACCAGTCATTTCTTCTTAGAACACATACTTCTCCTGTGCAAGTACGACTAATGAAAAATAGTAAACCTCCATTTCGGGCAATAATGCCGGGCAGAGTTTACAGAAATGAAGCAATAAGTGCTAAGAGCTATTGTTTATTTCATCAGGTTGAAGGACTAGTTGTTGATACGGATATTACTTTTGCAGAGCTAAAAGGAACTCTTGTTTATTTTGCAAAGCAATTATTTGGTGAAGATGTAAAATATCGATTTAGAGCTAGTTTTTTCCCTTTTACCGAACCAAGTGCTGAAGTAGATATTTGGTGGCAACCTAAAGGTAAAGAAGGAAAATGGTTAGAGATTTTGGGATGCGGAATGGTTGATCCAAATGTATTGGAAAACTTGAATATTGATTCTGAGAAATATATCGGTTACGCCTTCGGAATGGGAATTGAAAGGATGGCGATGTTAAAATATGGAATAGATGATATCCGTCTTTTCTTTGATAACGATAAAAGATTTTTAAATCAGTTTAAATAAGTATTAAGGTTTAATGTGATAATTTCACTTAATTGGTTAAAAGAATATATTGATTTGGATGACATTTCCGTTGAGGAAATTGTTGATAAGCTAACTATATCAGGTTCTGAAGTTGATGAGGTTATCGACAGACAAAGTGAATTTAAAAATATTGTTGTTGGAAAAGTAGAGGAAGTTAAAAAACACCCAGATGCTGACAAACTTTCTATTTGTAAAGTATTTGATGGTGAAAATATACTCAATATTGTTTGTGGGGCTTCAAATGTTGAAGCAGGGCAGACTGTTGCTCTTGCAAAAGTAGGTGCAATAATTCCCAATGGTAAGTTTGAAATTAAGGCTGCAAAAATCCGTGGTGAGAAATCAAATGGAATGATTTGCGCTGAGGATGAACTTAGTCTTTCAGATGACCATGCAGGTATTATGGTATTGGATGGTGCATTATCCGCTGGCATGCCGATTGCAAAAGCTTTAAAAATGGATGATGTTATACTTGATGTAGCTATAACGCCGAACAGATCTGATGCATTATGCCATATTGGAATTGCTCGTGATTTATCAGCGATTTTTAATAGAGAATTAAAAATTCCTAAGCTAAATAGTTCTTTTACTATTTCAAACAAATCTGACGAAACTGAAATAATAATTGAAAATAGTGAAGCTTGTCCAAGGTACACTGGTATTGTAATTAAGAACATAAAAGTGGAAGAATCTCCTCAATGGTTAAAAGATAGAATATTAAGTATTGGCTCTCGACCCATAAATAATATTGTTGATGTTACAAATTTTGTTCTACATGAAGTTGGGCAACCTCTGCATGCTTTTGATCTTGACAAAATCGATGATAAGAAAATTGTTGTTAAAACCTTTTCTGAAAGTTATAAATTCACGACTTTAGATTCGAAAGAAAGGAGCATGCTCCATTCCGATCTAATGATCTGTGATGCGACAAAACCTATTGCAATTGCAGGCGTAATGGGCGGAGAAAATTCTGAAGTTACTTCTGAGACTAAAAATATCTTAATAGAAAGCGCTTGCTTTAATCCATCTTCAATTAGGAAAACTGCCAAACAATTAGGACTATCATCAGATGCCTCTTATAGATTTGAACGAGGGACAGACCCTTCGGGAACGGTTTATGCGGCAGTTAGAGCAGCTGAATTAATAGCTGATCTTACTGGTGGTATTATCAATAATAATGTAATTGATAATTATCCTAATTTAATCAATGAAAAAGAAATAACTATAAGATTTTCAAGAATTGAAAAAATACTTGGCTTTAAGATTGAAAAAGATACAGTCAAAAATATTTTAGTTGGTTTAAAATTTGTAATTGTTGAAGAACATGATGAATCAATAAGTGTGAAAATTCCTACCTTTAGAAATGATCTAGAAAGGGAAATTGATTTAATTGAAGAAATTGTTAGAATATTTGGTTTTGATGGAATTCCGCCTATTGGAAGTATCTCAGTTGAGTTAGCTAAAAAAGTGGATGAAACTGATTTTGAAGATTTAATAAGTAATATTCTAGTTTCCATAGGCTTCAATCAAGTTATTAGCAATTCACTCATAAGTGATGAAAAAACAATTGAGTATGATGCATCAATTAAAGTATTAAATCCGCAAAGTAGTGAAATGACTCGATTAAGAACATCATTACTTCCTGGAATGCTGATGAACATTTCTAGAAATTTAAAAGTGAAAGAATCCAATCTGAGCTTTTTCGAAATTGGTCAAGTTTTCAAATTAAACAAACCTGAAATCAAATCTTTTGATGATATTAACGAAGCAGAAAATATTATTGTTGCCTTATGCGGAAATAAGATTAATTCAAGTTGGTTTGAAAATGAACAAAATTATGATTTATATGATCTTGTGGGTTATTCCGATAAACTATTGTCCAGTCTAAATCTTGATGCTGTTTTTGAAAAAGAGTTTTTGGAAAATAGTGACGATATATTTGAATATTCATTTATTCAAAAAATGAATAACAATGAAATTGGTAAAGGTGGTAAGCTTAGTAGTAGTTTGAATCAAAAATTTGATATTAACAAAGAAGTATTTATTCTTGAAATTAATCTAGAGTATTTAAAAAAATCTCTAAAAAAAATCACAAAAAGTTCACAATTATTAAAATACCCAAAAGTATACCGTGATTTTGGGTTTGTTTTAGACAAAAAAATAACCTATTCTGAGGTAGTAAAAGCAATAAAAGAATCTAGTTCTAATTTGTTGAAAAATGTAAATTTATTTGATATCTTTGAGAGTGAAAGTCTTGGTTCGAATAAAAAGAGTCTTGCATTTCAGTTGGAATATTTTGATGAATTCAAAACTTTACGTGAAGATCAGATTGATACAGAATTTTGGAAAACAATTGAAGCTGTTAAAAATAAATTTAATGCAGTTTTGAGAGGTTAATGTGAATGATGCATCAAAATATGATTTGTTTATTAAAGAGATTGAATCATTAGAACATATGGTTCAAAATTTGGTTATTAATGTAGATAAACAGGAAACTGAAAAAAATATTTTAGATCAAAAGAATGAAAGTTTATTAAAAGAAAATGAAGTACTTGTTTTAAAAATTAATGAATTAGAAAAAAAATTGAACTCTGCTGAAGAGAAATCTTCAAATATTGGAGTTAAAAAAACAAATTTAGATTTATTTGAAAGAGAAAATCTAAAAAATCAAATTGATGATCTGATAGCTAGAATTGATTATCATATAAGTTCATAGTTCTTTACATATTAAATTAGTGTAAGAGATATTTAGAAGAATAGACCCAATGCCAGAAAAAAAGAAGCTTAAAGTTAAAATATTCGGGAAAGAATTTTCATTGCTCGTAGAAAATCAAGAGATTGCAACAGAGTTGGCTAGTTATGTAAATAAAATAATGGATGAAACTAAAGCAGAATTAAAAGATCAACCAACCGAAACTATAGCCATTATTGCCGCGTTAAATATTGCATATGATTTATCTGTTGAAAAAAATAAATTTAGAGAGTTTAGTATACAAGCAACTGATAAAATTAAAAGAATAAAGCTTCTTATGGAAAAATCTGATATTGAGTCCATTCCATCATAACATTTCCGCACTGCCAATTCTTAAATGAAAAACTAACAACGTTAATTAGGGTTTCTGACTTACGTTGTGTATTACAGGCCTAATCCTAATTTATTAGGACTCTGTTTAACAGAGCAGTGGAAGTAAAAAGCAACGGGCGGTTACCCACATTGTCATAGGATGAGTTTTTCCATCCTGAGTTGGCAGCTGCGGGTTTAATTCTGTTCTTATGGAGGCATCATGGATTATAACAATCCTTTATTATATTTGGCTGCTATTTTTATATTTTCAATCATTTCATTGTTCATCGGCTGGTTTCTTCACTCACGATTCGGAGCAAATAAAATAAGTAAAGCGAAAGAATCGGCAAATTCAATAATTGAAGATGCTGAAAAAGAAGCTAAAAATATTAAAAGAGAAAAGCTTTTAGAAGTAAAAGACGAATGGTTAAAAAAGAAACAAGAATTTGATAATGAATCAAATTCAAAGCGACAAAAACAGCAAGTTTACGAGAAAAAGATTGAACAAAGAGAGCAAAGTGTTGAAAGAAAATACGAGCTTGTAACAGAAAAAGAAAAACAAAATAAAGAAATTGAAAGGCAGAACGAAAAAAAACAAGAAATCCTTGATAAGAAAATTGAAGAAGTTGCGAAACTTTTAGCTGATCAAAATATTAGGTTAGAAAAGACTGCTGGGCTTACGAAAGAAGAAGCAAAAAAAATGCTTATGGAAAATGTAATTGATAAAGCTAAATCTGATGCTTCACAATATGTTACTGAAATTAAGGACGCTGCAAAAGCTGAAGCAAAAAAAGAAGCACAGAAGATAGTAGTTCAAGCGATTCAAAGAACAGCGGTAGATCATTCTGTTGAGACAACTGTTTCGGTTGTTCAAATTCAGAGTGATGAAATGAAGGGTAGAATTATTGGTAGGGAAGGAAGAAATATACGAGCGTTTGAGGCTGCTACCGGAGTTGATGTAATTGTTGATGATACGCCGGAAGCTGTAATCTTATCTGCTTTTGACCAATTTAGACGTGAAGTTGCTAGAATATCTTTAGAGAGACTAATAGCTGATGGAAGAATTCACCCATCAAGAATTGAAGAAGTTGTTAAGAAGGTTGAATCTGAATTAGATGAAGAAATTCAGAAAGAAGGCGAGAATATTCTTGTTCAATTAGGAATTCATGGTGTTAATCGTGAACTAGTAAAATATATTGGTAGGATGAAATATAGATCAAGTTACGGGCAAAATTTATTGCAGCATAGTATAGAAGTTGCTTATATCACTGGTTTTATGGCAGGTGAATTAGGATTTGATCAGTCCTTAGCAAAAAGAGCAGGTTTAATGCACGATATTGGGAAAACAGTTGATAAAAGTATTGAAGGACCTCATGCATTGTTAGGCGCTGAACTACTTAAAAAATATAAAGAACATCCAGTTGTTATTAATGCTGCAGGAAGTCATCATGAAGATATTGAAATGACTCATGCTATTTCAGCTTTAGTTCAATCAGCTGATGCAATTAGCGGAGCAAGGCCAGGTGCAAGAAGAGAACCACTTGAAGGCTATGTAAAACGATTGGAAAACCTTGAAGGCATTGCAAATACTTTTGAAGGTGTTGCTAAAACATACGCAATTCAAGCTGGAAGGGAAGTTAGAGTTGTAGTTGAACCTGACAAAGCTGATGATGCTTTTTCAGAAAAATTGGCCGAAGATATTGCTCATAAAATTCAAGAAGAGATGGAGTATCCAGGTCAAATTAAAGTTACAGTAATCAGAGAAGTAAGAAAAATAGCATACGCAAAATAAATTATCATCAAAAACAATATTATTTTCTTAGTGAATCTATTATATGAATAAATTGGTGATTGGTATTACTGGTGGGATTGGTTCAGGTAAGTCAACTGTTTCTAAACTATTTGAAGAACACGGTTGTATCGTTCTTAAGGCTGATCCCATTGCCAAACAAGTGATGGTAGAAGAAGATTCTATCATATCTGAAATTACAAATATCTTTGGATCTGAGTCTTACATTGATGGAAAGTTAAACACAAAATATCTTGCCTCTAAGGTCTTTAGTGATCCCGACCAAATAAAAATATTAAACTCAATAGTTCACCCGATTGCAATAAAGAAAATCGAACAACTTATTACTCAAAATTTAATTTCAAATAATATAGTAATTGTCGAGTCAGCTCTGATTTTTGAATCCGATATGGAAAATTTATTTGATTATATCTTATTACTTACTGCTCCAGAAGATACACGTATCAAAAGAGTAATTGAAAGAGACCATGAGTCTGCACATGAAATTAAAAGTAGAATTATGAATCAGTTAGATGATAAAGAAAAAATTGATAAATCTGACTTTGTTCTCCAAAACAATGGATCAATCGAAGAGTTAAAAAACAAAGCACTTTTTTTTCTAAATTTATTTAAAAGCCTATAATATTTTATAATAATCCTATCTTTGAATAAGTCTTTCCTTGTTTAGAATAATTGTAACAATTATTTTTCTAGTATAAAAAATGAGGTAATTGTGAGTTTTGTAAATCAGGCTATTGTTACATTTGTTAAATATTTACCCAAATCAATAGTTCATATTTTTGCTAAAAAGTATATTGCAGGTGATACTCTTGATGATGCTGTTAATGTTGTAAAAAAGTTGAACTCTTTAGGAATTATTGCCACTATTGATGTCCTTGGTGAAGCAATTACAACTAAGGAAGAAGCAGAAAAAGAAAAACAAGAATGTTTTAGAGTGTTGGAAGCTATTTCTCAAAACAATCTTGACGCAAATTTATCAATCAAACCAACATCTCTTGGTTTAAGTATTGACAAAGATTATTTCTACAATCAGATAAGAGAAGTTGTTATTAAAGCTAAGGAGCTTAATAATTGGGTTAGAGTTGATATGGAAAATGTGCCCTATACTTCTTCTACAATTGAGGTATTTAAAAAACTTCAAAGTGAATTTGATAATGTAGGAATTGTTTTACAAGCTTACCTAAAGCGCACGATGGATGACGTAATTGATTTAAATCAAACAAAAACCAATTATAGGTTATGCAAGGGTATTTATGTTGAATCAGAAAAAGTAGCCTTTAATGATAAACAAGTTATCAGGGATAATTTTTTAAATTTATTGGAAAGAATATTTAAGAATGGAAGTTACGTTGGCATTGCAACTCACGATGAATATTTGGTAAATGGTGCTTACAAGCAAATTGAAGAAATGAAATTGACTAAAGATAAATATGAGTTTCAAATGTTGTATGGAGTAACTGAAAAACTAAGAGACAGAATTAATAGCGACGGTCATAAGATAAGAATTTATGTGCCTTATGGTGAAAACTGGTATGCTTATTCAATCAGAAGAATGAAAGAGAACCCAGAAATTGCCGGTCATATTACAAAAAGTCTATTTATGATCAACAAATGATTATTCTTGGCATTGAAAGTTCATGCGATGAAACCTCAATTGCATTTTTAGATAATGGAGAAGTTAAGGCAAATTTAATTTCTTCTCAGCATTTCCATAGTAAGTTTGGAGGCGTAATCCCCGAACTTTCTAGTCGAGCCCACCTTCAACAAATTATTCCCCTTATTAAAGCTGCGCAAGTAGAAACAAAAATAAACATTAATGATATAGATTTGATTTCAGCGACTGCCGGTCCCGGCTTAATTGGTGCACTATTAGTTGGTTTAACTTTTGGGAAGAGTTTAGCCTTATCATTAAATAAACCTTTTGTTCCGGTCAATCATATTGAAGGTCATATCTTTTCCGGCTTTCTATTGGAAAGGAAACCAAAGTATCCTTTTTTAAGTGTTGTTGTTTCAGGCGGTCATACTCTATTGCTTCTAGTTAAAAGTGAGTTTAATATTGTTAAATTGGGAACGACAATTGATGATGCGATTGGAGAGGCATTTGATAAAGTTTCCAAAATGCTTGGGTTCGGTTATCCTGGCGGACCTTTAATTCAAAAATATGCAAAGAGTGGTGATGACACCTCATTTTTATTTCCAATAGGAAAGAGTAAGAATAAATTTGATTTTTCTTTTAGTGGATTAAAAACATCTGTTTTAAGAGCCATACAAAATATTGAAAAGGGTGAAGCCTTAAGTGAGACTGATAGATCCAATATTGCGGCATCATTTCAAAAAGCGGCTATAAAAGCAATAACAAAAAGAGTTGTACTAGCATTAAATGAATTTGAAATAAGAACAATTACGTTAGTTGGTGGAGTTGCAGCAAACGAAGCACTAAGAAATAATATCAATCTACTTGGAAAAAAATATAACAAAGAAGTTATAATACCAGATCTTGAGTTTTGTGGAGATAATGCCGCAATGATTGCTCTAAGAGGATATCAATACCATCTTGCAGGAAGAAAGTTTGATTTAAATTCCAATGCATATCCTAATTTACCCTTTGAAATATTCAGTATTGAATAATTCCAGCTTTCTGAACAAAAATGATTTTCATATATTACATAATTACTTACAATATATAATTTAATCTCTAATGCTGCTAAAAATAAATAGAAAATTTTTTAATCTATCAAAAAATGAAAAGAATTTTGCAATCACATTTTTCATTTTTGTCTTTGTTGGCTTTGTTTTTACATTTTACAGCCCTAATTATAATGGTTCTTCAAAACCCGTTAAAATTGATGTGCAGAATGGAGCTTCCTTAAATTCAATAGTTGATTCACTTTATCATAAAAAAATTATTCCAAGTAAGATAAAAATGAAGACTGCTGCTTACTTATTTGGTTTAGATAGAAATATTAAAGCTGGTAGGTATGAAATCCCAGATGCGATTAGCTATGTATCATTGTTAAAACTGTTAGTTGATGGAGTTCCAAAAAGTCAGAAACTGGTAACTATTCAGGAAGGAATTTGGCAGACAGATTTGGCTGAATTGTTGAATAATGAATTAGGATTAAATGAAGAAAAACTTTTAAGGTTAAGTAGTGATAAAGATTTTATTAGTAAAATGAATTTAGATGTAAATTCACTTGAAGGTTACTTACTGCCTGAATCCTATTATTTTTTTGATGGAACTAAAGAAGAGGAAATTCTGGAAAAGCTAAATGAAGAACAAAATAAGATCTTTGCTAGCTCAGAAGCCATCGAAAGCATGGAAAAATTAAAAATGAATCGCCATCAAATCCTCACGATGGCATCAATAATTGATGGTGAATCTAACCAAGTTCAAGAGTTCAAAAGGATTTCGGGCGTATATTACAACAGACTAAGAAAAGATTGGAAATTACAAGCAGATCCTACTGTTCAATATGTTGTTAGGCAGCAAAGAGAGAAAGTAAACAAAATTTATTTTAAGGATTTAGAAATAGATTCTAAGTTCAATACATATATGTATTATGGGTTACCTCCTTCACCAATAAATAATCCCGGGAAAGAAGCAATAATTGCAGCTTTAGATCCTGAAGAACATGATTATTTTTTCTTTGTTGCAGACGGCAAAGGAGGCCACGCATTTTCTAAATCATCAATTGAACATCAGCGCCAAGTTAAAAGGTACAGGGATTGGAGAGAAACCAACAAATAATTAGGTTCATTGTTTTTGCTATTTTAGCTTTGTTTTTCTTAAAATGTGCAAATCAATTATCACCAACTGGAGGTGAAAAAGATAATATTCCTCCGACCATTCTCTCTTCTTATCCCCAAAGTGGAATGACAAATTTTACCGAAAATAAGGTTGAATTAAGTTTTTCAGAATATGTGAACAAAAGAAATATCAACGAAGCTTTTTTCATTTCTCCACTTGTGGAAGAATTACCAGAATTTTCTTGGACGAATAAAACAGTGACGATCACCTTCGCACAGAAACTAGATGAGAATACCACATATTCTATTGTAATCGGAACGGAGATTACAGATGTTAATAACAATAATAAAATGAGTGAGCCCTTTATTTTAACCTTTTCTACTGGAAGTAAAATTGATAGTGGAAAAATTAGTGGAAAAGTTTATTCTAAAAAAGCAGATGGCACAATGATTTTTGCTTATAAGAAAGATACTACCGAAATTGATATTTATAAAAACAAGCCAAATTATGTATCTCAGATTGATGCTACTGGAAAATATCAAATATTTGGTCTAGGAATTGGAATTTATGAATTGTTTGCTGTAAAAGATGAATTCAATGATTTAATATATAATGTTGGGGAAGACAAAATAGGACTTGCAAAAAGTAGTTTTCAAATTACCGAAGAAATTACAAGAATTGAAGATGTGAACTTTTTCTTATTCAAAGAAGATACACTTGCCCCAAAATTAAATAATGTCACAATGACAGATAAAAATCATATTATAGTTGAATTTAGTGAGCCGATTGATAGTTCCTTGTTATCTGTAACCAATTTTAATATTATTGATTCAATACAAAACAAAGTTTATTTTCCAAAATATCTTTTTAAAGGGAATCAACAAAAAAGTGAATATGTTTTAGGTATATCAGATTCCTTAAATCTAGAAAACGAGCATTTTTTAACTGTTCAAAATGTACAAGACCTTTATAGAAATATTCAAATAGGCGAATCGTTTAGTTTCATTGCAAGTGATAAACCAGATACAAATTCTGTTAAAGTTAATAAGGTTGGCAGCATTGGGAATAGTAGTCAACTAGATTACTTGAATCCGGAAATTAGGCTAAGTTTTAGTGATGCTTTTGATACTTCAAGTATACTCAAAGGTTTAAGTCTCTTAGATACCGATTCAAATAAAGTTGAATTTAATTTGAAATATATGGATGACGCTAATATTGTAATGAGTCCTACAGCTGATCTAAAACCAAGATCTACATATACTGTTTCT
This sequence comes from uncultured Ignavibacteriales bacterium, assembly GCA_963704835.1. GTDB lineage: Bacteria > Bacteroidota > Ignavibacteria > Ignavibacteriales > Melioribacteraceae. The sequence goes on from CAVPHW010000020.1 coordinate 292,934, forward strand.
ACAAACCTAAACTATTTTATAGATATTGCCGGGAATAAACAGGATACGGTAATAAATAATAAGATTAATACAATTAGCAGTAATGAATTTTCTGGTGTTAGCGGTAAGCTAACTGGAACACAAAGTAAAAATATGAATATAGTTTTAGAAAATGTTGAAATGAACAATGATAAAAAACAATCTAAATTAACTGCAAATAGCACTTTCGAATATAATAGAGTTAACCCTGGTAAATATTTGTTATGGGTGTATGAAGATGTTGATTCAAACGATTCTTACTCAAAAGGTGATTTTTCTTTAAAAAAATACGCAGAACCATTTAAGTTTTTCCCCGACACATTAAACCTTAGGCCAAGATGGCCAATTGGTGATGTTGAAATAAAATTTTAATAATTAATATAGAGTAAAAGAATGAATGAGCAATTAGTAGAATGCATTCCAAATTTTTCTGAAGGAAAAGATTTAACTATAATTAAGCAAATAACTGATGAGATTGAAAAAGTTGAGAACGTTAAATTGCTAGATGTTGATGCTGGTGCTGATATGAACAGAACAGTAGTTACTTTTATTGGTAATGTGAAAGGAGTAAAAGAAGCTTCTTTTAGAGCTATTAAAAAAGCTTCTGAACTTATAGATATGTCTAAACATTCCGGTTCGCATCCAAGAATGGGAGCAACAGATGTTTGTCCGTTTGTTCCGGTAAGTGGAGTAACAATTGAAGAGTGTATTGAATTATCAAAAGAGGTTGCTAAAAGAGTTGGAACAGAATTAAAGATTCCTATTTATCTTTATGAAAAATCTGCTCAATTACCGGAAAGGCAGAATCTGGCTGTTATCAGAAAAGGTGAATATGAAGCTTTGGAGGAGAAGTTAAAAGACTCCAAATGGAAACCCGACTTTGGACCATCCGAGTTTAACAAACTTAGTGGTGCAACTGTAATTGGAGTAAGGGAATTTTTAATTGCTTATAACATAAATCTGAATACCAGAGATAAACAACATGCAATGGATATTGCATATGAATTAAGAGAAAAGGGTAGATCAGCGAGAAGACCAGTTTCATATCCTTTTTACTATAAAGGTGAATCAGTTGTAAAATATGATAATGGCAGTTATCCTTGCGGTGAATGTGATTTTATAGGTGATACAATTATTAAAACAGCAGAGCATTGCCAAAGTATTCATGATTATTCTCTTAACGATCTACTTGAGACCAATGAAATAAATCCAAATTCACCAGAAGGGGAATCTGTAAAAAAGAAAGGTTTATTTAATAATTGTAAAGCTATTGGTTGGATGGTTGATGAATTTGATCGCGCACAGATTTCAATTAATTTAACTAACTACCATGTAACTTCAATGCATCATGTACTTGAGGCAACAAGAAAATTAGCATCCGAAAGAGGACTAGTTGTTACGGGTAGTGAAATTGTTGGAATGGTCCCTTATCCCGCTTTATTGGAAACCGGTAAATTCTATCTGCAAAAACAAGGCAGATCGACTGGAATTCCAATAAATGATATATTAAAAACTGCAGTTCAATCATTAGGATTACAAGATGTTACTAAATTTGATATAAATGAAAGAGTTTTAGGGTTACCTGTAAACTTAAAAACCGACTTGGTTGAAATGAGGTTAAATAGTTTTATTGATGAAGTTTCTCGCGAATCTCCTGCTCCAGGTGGAGGATCGATTGCTGCTTTGGCAGGTTCATTGGGGGCTGCATTATCTTCCATGGTAAGTAATTTAACAGCCAACAGGAGGGGCTCTGAGGCAGTAGATGACATATTAAATAAATGTGCGGATGAGTGTCAGGAAATAAAAAATTCACTTATAAAAGCCATTGATGATGATACTAAAGCATTTAACGAATATATGGAAGCGAGAAGATTACCAAATAGTACAGAAACTGAAAAGGATTTTAGAAATAAAGCTATGATGCAAGGATTAAAAAATGCAGTTAGTGTTCCGTTTAGAACGGCTGAGGAATCTTTCAGAGCGCTTGAGATATCTTTAATTGTTGCAAAAAATGGTAATCCAAATTCTATTACTGATGTTGGGGTTGGAGCACAAATGGCTTTCGCTGGAGTTTTAGGCGGTATTTACAATGTCTTAATTAATTTAATAGATATTACCGATGATACATATTGTAAAGATATGCGGGATAAATGTTCTTTGCTTAAAGCAAAATCACAAGAAAAATTGAATGAAGTTTTGGAGTTCGTTGAATCAAAATTAATTTGATTTTTGCAAATAAAATTCTGTTATTAAAGTATATTATTCTATATGTAATTGCTTTATTAACACTTTAATAGCTTAAAGTTTCTAATTTTTGCTTTTTATGTAGTAGTGATATTAACAATAAACCTTGGAGGATTTATGAAAACTTCGTGGTTACTCAAAATTGTTGTTATTTTGCTGATCTTCTTTTCATCCCACTCAGTTTACACACAAAATTTAGATGTGCATCTAATGCTTGGTAAAAGAATTGACCAGGTTATCTCAAAATATGGAAAACCCAATCATCAAGATAGAAGCAATAAATCTATGGAGTGTGTATTTTACAAAACTAAAACTCATCAAACGGTTTTTGTTTCGAATGAAAATGGAGTTTACCAATCTGAAGGTTCTTACTGCTTTGACACACAATCAGCTGCGCTTAAGTCAATGTCAAACTTGATTGATGAATGTAAAACTTATGGATTTGAAATTGATACATTAAATTCACAAGAATATAATGTATTTACTTCAGAAGTAAAATTAAACGCCAGTTTGTTTGAAAATACGCTATCAAAAAAATATGAAGTTAAAATTAAAGCTAATAGAACAACCGGATTAAATTAATCTCCAGATAGGATCGTCGTTAGAAGTCCAGCAGTTAGAATTGTAATTATTTATATCTTCAAATATTTAGTTGAAGAATTTCATTAATATTGCATTTTCAATTCTACTTACCACTTTATATTTTTATGGACTGTTTATTTATCAAAAAAAAGGTTATTTATATCAATAAATAATTGAGTTAATTCATAAAACATATATGTTGTTTGATAAATGATTAAAAACATATTTCTTGAAAATTAGGAGATTCTAAGTGAAACGAGTTGTTAAAATTTTAGTTGTATTTATTGTAATTGTTATATTAATCATGATTTCCATTCCATTATTATTTAAATCACAAATAGTTGATTTAGTAAAAGAGGAAGCGAATAAAAATATTAATGCAACCATTAATTTCTCAGATGTAGGGTTAAATCTATTTACTAGTTTTCCAAATCTTGCTTTATCCCTAAGTGATTTAACAGTTGTAAACAAGGCACCATTTGAAGGCGATACCCTGTTAGTTACTCCGGAACTAAATTTAACAATTGACTTGTTCAGTGCAATTTCTGGGGATGTTATAGAGGTAAATACAATTAGTTTGGTGGAGCCTAAATTATTACTCTTCAAACTTAAAGATGGTACAGCTAATTATAAAATTATAGCAGAGGATAGTAATGCTGATTTAGTTACAAAGGAGTCCTCAGATTCCAAATCATTAAGTGTAAATATTGATTCGTACAATGTAGTAAATGGGAAAGTTGCCTTTATCAATCAAACAAACGGAGTTACGGTAGTCGTAAATGGACTAACTCACAGTGGTACTGGAGAATTAGAGAATGGAATTCTTCTTCTTGATACAAAATCTTTTGCTGAAGAATTTACAATTGAAATGGATGGTATGAAATTCCTTAATAAAGTTTCTGCTGAGATGGATTTGTTGTTAGACATAAATTTATCTGAAAACAAATTATTATTTAAAGAAAACCAAGTCAGATTCAATAACCTAATTCTTAATCTTGAAGGAGGAGTTGAATTTATTGAAGAAGAAATGTTAATGGATTTTAGATTTAATTCTCCCAAAGCCAACTTCAAGGATTTTTTGTCCTTAGTTCCAACTATTTATCAAAATAATTTTGAAAAACTTACTGCAGATGGTGGAGTTGAAATAAATGGTAAATTTAAGGGTCAGTTTAGTGAAACAACCGTACCAGCCTTTGATTTCAATATTAATATTGATAAAGCAAGCTTTAGTTATTCTGATTTGCCCCAAAAAATTAGAAATGTAAATTTGGATTTAAGTATAGATAACCCTGATGGAAATCTAGATAATACAATTGTTGATATTAGAAAGTTACACTTTGAGGTTGATAAAGAACCCTTTGATGCCGTTTTAAAATTAAGAAATATGAATTCTAAACCATTTGTTAATGCCAAATTGAAGGGTGTCATAAATCTGGAAAATTTTAGTAATTCTATTGCCTTAGAAAATATTACAAAATTAAGTGGAATAATTAATACTGATATTAGCTTCAATGGGATTCTGGAATCCACTAATAATAATTATGAAAGTCTTGATGCAAGTGGAAAAATTCAGATAAAGAATTTTGAATTTAAGTCAAAAGATTTTGCTGAAGGTATAAAAATATCCAGATCAACATTGAACTTTACTCCAAAGAAAGTTGAACTTAGTGAATTTAGTTCAACAATTGGGGAAAGTGATATAAGTGTAAATGGCGATCTTACAAATTTTATTTCCTTTGCACTTTCTGATGCTACGCTACAAGGTAGGTTGAATGTAACTTCAAATTATTTTAATCTTAATCCATTCCTTTCTGAAAAAGAAAATGTTGAAAATTCTAAAAGGGATAAAGACGTTGTTACTGCAGTAGATATACCAGAAAACATAAATATTGTTCTTAGCTCATCTATTAACAAATTAGTTTATGATAATCTTGACATTAATAATTTTAAGGGTCTTTTAATAGTAAAGGAAAGTAAGATTTCTATGGAAAGTTTATCAATGAATTTACTTAATGGAAATCTAACAGGAAGCGGTTATTATCTAAAAAAATCTGACCAAGAAAATCCAGAAATTAAATTTAACCTTAATGTGGCTAATTTTAATATTAAGCAAACCTATGACAAATTTGTTTCTGTTAAACAATTTGCACCTATTGCAAATTATATTCAGGGGTCATTTAGCTCAAGCTTATCCTTAACAACAAATCTCAATAATGAAATGATTCCGGACTGGAATAGTTTTTATAGTAATGGTCAGTTAAGCTCTTCATTGGTTGAGGTTAGAGATTTTAAACCTCTTACTACTGTTGGAAATCTGCTGAATCTTTCAGAGATATCTAATCCCAAAATTCAAAATATTAACCCTAAATTTAAAATTGAAAATGGGAAATTTATTTTATCTCCCTTGAATTTCAAAATTGATAATTATGATATTACCTTATCTGGGTCAAATAGTATAGATCAAACAATAGACTATGTGATGGAAATTGATATTCCCTCAAGCAGTATTAGAGCAAATGCAAATTCTACAGTCAGCAAACTTTTGAAGAATGATGTAAATTTAATAAAATCTGATAAGATAAAGATAAAAGCACTAATTGGAGGTACTATTTATTCTCCGGTTATTAAAACATCTGCAACTGATGTAGCCAAAGATATTGCAAGTGAAGTAGTAGAAGAAGTGAAAGAACAAATAGTTGAAGAAGTTAAATCAAAAATTGATACCGTCAAATCCCAAGTAGAAACAAAAATTAAAGACGAAGTTAAGAAAAAAGAAGAAGAACTAAAGAAAAAATTAGAAGAAGATGCTAAAAAGAAATTAAAGAAAATATTCAAATTTGGATAAAAAAAATCTCCACTTTGAAAGCGGAGACTAAATTAAACTAAGGTCTTAGGGGTTCAGGAACAAATGGAGAAGGACCCCATATATTAACATTATTATTTGTAACAAACTTTCTAAATTCATGAGTTACTTTTTGAAATTCGGGGGTTTGAATAAATCTTGCATAGTGTTCCATACTTTCCCAAACTGTGCTTCTTCTAACATGCGGTGAGCCAAGCATATTTCTGTGAGCTCGCAATTCAATAAAACCATCTGCTGATAACATCATTGCTGTTGCTTTCCTAGCAACTCTATGATATGCTTCCTCATCGAAATTTGGTTGGAAATCGTAAGTGAAAGATACTTCAATCATATTTACTCCTAAATTGGTTAACTAATTGCAAGAATGTACAATAATACATTTTTATCTTAATAATATGAAAATAACAAAAATTTTGTATTAAAATACTAAGCTGAATAAAAAATAATTATCGTCAAGTATCTAGAATTATGAATTCGTTAAGACTATTTAATTGCTACAAGAAAGAATATTGGAATTAAGTAGAATAAATTGTACCTTTTGTAATATAAATATTCGTTAGGGGTGTCACACTAGTGGCTGAGAACAAACCCTTTTACCTGATCCGGATAATGCCGGCGTAGGGAAATGTCTTAAATTTATTAATGACCTTTTCTCTATGAGATGAGGTTTTTTACTTTATACTCTTCTCATCTGCTTCAGCCATTCCTAACAAATCACCTTAATAACTATTAGGATAAAATCCATGAAGTTACTTATATCAATTCTACTTTTTATTAATTCCATAATCATTGGTCAGAATATTTTACTAGAGGGCCAAGTAATAGATTCAAAAACTTTACAGCCACTTGTTTCAGCAAATATATTTATTATTAATAGTAATGTTGGAACTGTGGCAAATGCTAATGGTGAATTTATTTTAAATGGGAATTTTGAAGAAAATGATTCATTATATATTGGATTTGTTGGTTATTCCAAAATAAAACTGTCTGTCAAAGATTTCAATAATTCAGATAAGATTATTAAACTTGAATACGCGAGCTATGCTTTATCGCCAATAATAATTTCCGGCATAATGGCAAAAGAGGGGATAACTCCTGCTTCATTTTCAAATATCGAAAGAAAACACATTGAAGAGCAGTATACTATTCAAGATATACCAGAATACCTATCATATCTTCCATCAATAACATCATATTCAGAAAGTGGCAATGGAATTGGATATAACTATATAAGTATTAGAGGATTTGGACAAAGAAGGATTGCTATTTCGGTTAATGGAATACCTCAAAACGATCCTGAAGACCATAATGTTTATTGGTTAGATTTTAATGATCTATTAGAAAGTACCGAAATAATTCAGGTTCAACGTGGTTCGGGTGCAGGAGCCATTGGATATCCTGCTATTGGAGGTTCAATAAATATTATTACTTCACCTTTTTCTGATAAACTGGATATTAATTTAACTTCATCATTAGGTAGTTATAATACTCGAAAATATAGCGCTAAATTTTCAAGCGGTTTGATTGATAAGAAGTATTCAATCTATTTTAAAATCTCAAAAACTTTAAGTGATGGATACAGAGACAATAGTTGGGTCGATTTTAACTCTTACCATGTTTCGGTTGCGAGATATGATAATAATCTTACAACACAAATAAATTTATACGGTGGACCTATCTCTGATGGACTTGCATTTTATGGTCTGCCAAAGGAATTTATTAAAGATAAAAAATTGAGAAGAACAAATTTTGTAACCTCAAGAGAAATAGAAAATTTTTCTCAACCACATTATGAATTGCTAAATGAAATATCTTTAGGAGACAATTTTAAATTAAACAATGCTATATTTTTTGTTTCAGGCGATGGATTTTTTGACTATGATGGTTCATGGTCAATTTTTTATGATGATTATTTTAGACTAAAAATGAATGGATTTGATTCATCCAAAATTCCTGGGAATGCTTTAATCCGGGCAGAAGTTAGCAATAAGCAATGGGGTGTGATCCCAAGGCTAACATGGGAGCATGACCGAGGGACTTTAGTAATGGGAATTGAGTATAGAAATCATAGATCAAAACATTGGGGAAATATAAGATTTGCTGATAATCTTCCATCCAATGTTTCACAAGACTATCAATATTATTATTATGATGGTGGAAAGAATATCCTGAATTATTTCATTAATGAGGATTATAATTTATCAGAAAAGATTAATGTTTTAGGAGAACTTCAATTTGCATATCATAATTATAAGTTATTAAATGAAAAGTATTTATCTAACGATATATCAAGTGATGGTTTATATATAAATCCCAGATTCGGTTTGAATTATAAATTTAATAATTCGCTCAATTCATACTTTTCATATTCAAGAGTAACTAGAGAGCCTAGATTAAAAAACTATTATGATGCGGCCGAATCCAGTGGGGGAGCAATCCCTCAGTTTGAGCAAGATAGATTTGGTAATTTTGATTACGATAAACCACTTGTAACTCCTGAAATTATGAATGATTTTGAAGTGGGAGCACGTTATGCTAATCCAGAAATGGTTTTAAACTTAAATTTATACTATATGTTATTTTCTGATGAGATTGTTAATAATGGACAGCTCGATAGATTTGGGCAGCCGGTTACAGGAAATGTTGATAAGTCAATTCATTTAGGAGTTGAATTAGAGAGCATTTTTAAGTTTAGTAAAATATTTGAACTTGCTATAAATGGCGCATATAGTAAAAATTATATTAGCAAAGGAGTTACCTTTATAAATTCTTCTGATGTAGAAGGAAATGATATTGTCCGAGAAATAAGTTTGGTCAATAATTCAATTTCTGGATTTCCTGATGTAACTTTAAATGCAATCTTTAGTGGGAATTACAAAGGGTTCTTATTCCAACTTAGTGGAAAGTATGTTGGGAATTATTTCTCAGATAACTATGACGTGAATTTGGAGAACTTATTAATTCAAAACCCAAATTTTGTTTATTATAAGGATAATAAAGTTGAACCATATTTCTTAACCAATTTTGCAGGAAGCTATGAATTTAAAATGAACCCAGTATTTAATTCAGTAAAATTATTTATTCAAGTGAATAATATTTTTAATAATTTGTTTGCCGCTCATGCATCCGGTGGAGATTTTTTTCCGGCAGCTGAAAGGAATTATTTAACAGGCATTAAAGTCGGGATTTAGTAATTTTAGATGTAAGTTAAATTTGAGTTCAAATGAAGAAAAAAGCGATAATTTTAGCGAATGGTGATCTACCTACAAAATATCAATTAAAGTATTTTCAAAAAATGAGATATAATACTTTAATTTGCGCTGATGGAGGCGCTAATTCTGCAAAAAAATTGTGTATTGTTCCAGATTACATAATTGGTGATCTGGATTCAATTACAGAAGATAATCTTAATTTTTTTGCACAAAAATCAATTATTCTAAGAATAAAAAGGCAAAATGATACAGATGTTGAAAAATCACTAAAATTCTTGATTAAAAACAAATATACCGATGTTTTACTGCTTGGAGCAACCGGAGATAGACTTGATCATTCCATTTGTAATTTAGGTATTGTATTTAAGTTCTATGATAGAATTAAGGTTTCAATATTACATAAAAAGTCCTATCTTACAGCCATATTCTGGAAGTGTAATCTTAAATACGATCAAAGGCGAGACAGTTTCCCTTTATGGCTTAAATGAAGAAACCATAATTATTTCCAAAGGATTAAAGTATTGCTTAAAAAATGAATCTCTTCCTTTCGGGCTGCGAGAAAGCACTAGTAATATTGCTAATGCAAGTAGAATTGAGCTGCTAATTAAGGGTGGAGTAGTCTTGGTTATTAGAGATTTTAAAACAATGGTTAAAAATGATCTCTTTTAGCTCAATTGATCTTGTTATTGTTTTTGGGTTTCTATTCATTTCTGTAGTAATAGGGTTCTTTGCTTCAAATAAAAAATCTGCCTCCAATGATGGGTATTTACTTTCTGGGAGAAATGTAGGTTTTATTCTATTTGTACTTACTAACGTAGCAACTTGGTATGGTGGAATTTTGGGCGTTGGGGAGTTTGCTTACCGATATGGTTTAGTAAGTTGGCTAACACAAGGGTTACCGTATTATATTTTTGCAATTGTATTCGCATTATTATTTGCAAAAAAAATTAGATCTGCTTCATTATATACAATACCAGATAAATTAGAGCAAGTCTATGGAAAAAAAGTTAGCCTTTTATCTAGTGGAATTATCTTTATTTTAGTTTCACCTGCACCATATCTACTTATTCTAGCTCAAATAATTTCGTTGGTTTTTGGAGTAGACTATTTTTTTGCTCTAATAATAGGAGCTATCGCTTCAAGCATATATTTAGTGAAAGGTGGATATAATTCAAATATTTGGGTTGATGCGTTTTCTTTTTTTGTGATGTTCATAGGTTTTATCATTATAGTTTTTGTAGCAAACAGTAACTATGGCGGAGCGGATTTTCTTGTAAATAATTTACCCGAGGCACACCTTACTATAACAGGTGGAACTTCCTTCACATTTATTTTTGTTTGGTTTTTAATAGCACTTTGGACTTTTACAGATCCTGGTTTTCATCAAAGATGCTATTCAGCAAAAAATGGCAATGTAGCAAAATGGGGAATTATCGTATCAGTTTTTTTTTGGATAATTTTTGATTTTTTAACAAATACAACAGGACTTTATGCACGAACAATTCTACCAAATTTGAATAATCCCGTTTTAGCTTTCCCTCATCTTGCAGAAAAAATTCTTACTCCCGGATTGAAAGGATTATTTTTTGCTGCTTTAATTGCCACGGTTGCATCAACTTTGAACAGCTTCATTTTTTTAAGTGCTACAACATTTAGTAGAGATTTTGTTTTTCGTATAAAATCATTCACTTTTAATAAACAACTAAATAATGATGGAAAGCAATTAGAATTTAATTTGATATATTATACTCGAGTTGGAATTTTTGTTACTCTAATCATTTCAATTATTATTGCTTATTTTTTTCAATCTGTTGTTGAGCTTTGGTATACTATCGGAAGTATTGCAATTCCAGGCTTAATTATAATTGTTATATCTTCTTATTATCCAAAAATTAAAGTCGGTAAAAATATTGCGCTTTTAGAAATTATTGGAGGAATTTCAACTAGTTTAATTTGGTTTTTTATTAGAAGATATTTTGGTGCAGATAATATATTATCTGAAATTGAACCTATGATAGTTGGATTAACTTTTGCTTTTTCAGTCCATATTGGTGGATTAGCACTTACACAAAAAAAAAGCCAGACATAATGCCTGGCTTTTAACTTCATAAAAAAACACTTAACTTATTTCAGTAAAAGCATTTTCTTTGTAACAACATTATTGTTACTATTCAATCTGTAGATATAAGTTCCACTTGCCAAGTTAGAAGCATCAAAGCTATAAGAATAAGATCCAGCTTTTAATGCCTTGTTATTAACTAAATTAGCAACTTCTCTTCCCAAGATATCATAAATTCTCAAATCAACAACTGATTGTTCTGGTAAACCAAAACTAATTGTTGTTGTAGGATTAAATGGGTTTGGATAGTTTTGATCAACAAAGAACTTAGCTGGAATACTTGTTTCTAACACCAACTGGAATAATTGCATTAACAATTGTTATAGTAAAGTTTATCTTTACTTGTAGCTTGTTTTGTTGTTGCATCAAGAACAATTACATTCCATTCAACAGTTATTGAATCAGCACCATTCATAAGTGCAAGAATATCAAGAGCACTTATAGTTACTTTAGGCTCAGCTGATTCAGCAGTGAACAACGCTGGAAGAACTACAAATTGATAACCAACAACGTCGTTGTTTAAATCAACTGCAGCTTCCCAAGTTAATTCAAACGTATCGCTTGAATCTTTAATTTCGACAACAGAATTATTTGCAGGTGTTAGCAACGCAAAAGGTAGTGGAGCAACTTTAACATCTTGAGTAATTTCAGCATATCTCAATAATGTAATTTGGTATCCACCTGAAGCTGGAGTATTACTATCAAATTGTGTAGCAACACCAACTATATCAACTGGCCAAACTGGTTCTGCACCATCATCAACATCTGTATCTTTATCAACTCTTGCAACTAATTCAGATCCAGTACCTGTCCATACCATAAGATTTGCATCCTTTGTTGGTAAAGGCCATGCAGGAGAGGTTGCAGTTTTTGCAACACCACTAATCTTTATCATTGTGCCTTCGTACATTTCAGCTTTTGCTAAATAATCATCAATAGTTAAGGTTTTAACCAAAACTGCTCTTGAACTATCAACGAAAACAACATCAGTTGTTGGATCTACAACTTCAATTTCATTTAACCCACTATATTGAATTATTTTGCCGGTAACTATAACTCTATCACCAACTTTTAGTGTTGCAGGAGCTGGTTTACCACCTGCATACATTTGTAGACCACCAGTAGCATCTTGGATGTAGATTTGCATACTGCTACTTGAAAGCGATTTGTTTAATACAACCCCAGAAACAGTAACAGTTTCATTTAACATATCTGGAACAAAATCACCGTTTAAATCCTTTTTAGCTTCAGCGATTGTTAATAGATCTGTAGTTGGAACTAAATCTAAAATAACCAAAGGAACTGGAGCAGTAGCGGGAATACCAGAATACATAACTTCTAATTCTGGATCAGCATCAACGTTGCCTAAACTTATTACATCATATCTACCACCGCTAGCAAATAGCATTTCATCTATTCTAGAGATATAGTAGTTAGCTGGATCAGTAATATCACCATCTTGGTACTCTACTCTATAAATAGCAGCATTAGGAGTTCCACCTCTTGTTCCAAAAACGTAATCCAAGTTTCCGTCCCCATCAATATCACCAACATCACCACCGTAAAGACGACCGCCAGCACCAACATGAGGACCTAAATCTGCAATCATAGTTGTTGTTAATGCAGAACCGTCAAATTGTAATAAAAATGTTTGAGGATTTGCAGAACCATAACCATTTACAATAATTTCTTTAGTTCCATCGCCATCAATATCAACAACAGCAGAAGATTTCCAAGAGCCTGTTGGAACAGCATTTGCAACTACTGGAAGAGAAGTATAAACACCATTAGCATGTACAATTGGAGTTACATTTCCACCATCATGAATAAGAAGAATACGCACTATCTACAACAGCTATATCATAAATTGTACCGGCAGCAATTGTTAAAGTTGCATCCAAACCGGAAACTTCCATAGTAAATGTTTCTGAACCATCACCATTATCTGGAATATTATCAACACCAATAACGCCAAATCTTTCAGCACCTGGCTCTATGCACCAAACACTAATTCTAAATCACCATCAAAATCAACATCTGTTAAATGCCATCTAAAAGGTCTTAAATTATAATTTGATGTTTCAATAATTGCCCACATTGCATTCGGATCATAATTACCATTACCATCATCAATACCCATAACGTCAGAGCCATCACCTTTTGATTCATATACAACTAATCTAGTATAAATAGTATCACCACCAGCCACCATTGTTACAGGCCCAAAGATAATTTCCATTTTACCATCGCCATCCCAATCTCCGTATGTTAAACCTGGCCAAGTATTTTGTGCCCTAAGAAAAGTTAATTCAGTTGTCCATACTCTCACCCAACCTGATCCATCATTTTCATATTTATGAATTCTTGGGGTTAGATCTTTACCGACAATATCAGACCAGTCATTATTTACAGAATAGATTTCCATCATTCCATCGCCATCAAAATCTACTCCAGAAATTACGCCGCCTAATCCACCAACGTCATTGGTGTCAAGTGGAATTACTGCACTTCTAGTAAAAACATCATACTGAGCATTTAGTGCAGATGATAAAAACAGAATTGTTAGAATGAGAAATGTAGCGTTAAGTCTTCTCATATTGCCTCCTTATATTAGTTTGTGAATGAGTGAAAATTACTTTAGCAAAGTCATTTTGCCAGCAAACTTTTTACTTCCAACATAAAGTTGGTAAATATAATTACCAGATGCAAGATTTGAAGCATCAAAAGTAATTTTATATGAGCCAGCTGCTAAACTAGCTGAGTTTATTAAATTTGTGATCAACTCTCCATTTAGATTGTAAATTTTTAGAGAAACTTCATCTAGTTTATTAAGCTGAAATTCAATTGTTGTTGTTGGGTTAAACGGATTTGGATAATTTTGCTTTAGTGAAATTTCAGTTGGAATAATATCATTTATAATTTCAACACCAGTAATAGTTAACTCAACAACCGGTAATTCGCCCGAGTATAGCCATTTATCAACAGTCCATCCATACCAAGATTGCGTATAGAGATTGTAATTTTCATCAAAATCAACAGCATAATTTGAAGCATAACCAGATGCCAAATTTTCAGAATTATGATTAGAATACTGACCTTCAATTGCTAAATTCCATTCGGCAGTATTCACTGTGTCCAATACTTCGCCAGTATTAGGATTTACGATGTATATTCTTCCATAAGAATAACCATTAGTTTCACCACTGACGAAACTAGCATCATGTGCAACAAAAAGTAAATTTTTATTAGGCATTAATTGTAATCCAAATGGTCCAACTTTTAACGGTCCATCAACTGCTTGAAATTCTCCATCAACTGAAAAGTTAAAACCATCATAGAGCGAATAACCATTTACAGGATCGCCGACATAACAATAAACCTTATTTTCATTCCAGTTACTAACATAAACCACAGTTCCGTCATTATTGACTGTTATTCCTCTATTTGAGCCATTATCGGGTAAGGTTATACTTTGTAGGACTTTTCCAGATTTTCCATTTGAAGCCCATTTGGGGATTGTGTTTGGATCTTCCAAAACAATAAAAGAACCAGTGTTTGTAGAATCACCTGGCTTAGTTACATAAACACGTCCATTGCCATCAATATCAATCGCCCAAACATAAGAATCCAATTTGAATCTTTGAGGATAAGAAAAAATACTGTCATTTTTTACTTCAAAAACTAAAATACTATTACTTATTGTATCGTTGTTCGGAACAAAAACAAGGTTACCTTTAGAAGCAATATCATTAACATCGAACATAAATTCTTGATCAAACAAATTTATCCATTTTGTTTTCCTGTCTACTTCTTGGTATGGAATATTTCCTAATCTACCTGAATTCTTTCCAGCATTTTGAAATCCAACTAGGTAATGTGCGTTTGCACTTCCTCTATTAACAACAGCAACAAATGAATCTTCTGCTAATGCTGTGACAGAAATAACATTGTACCCAATACTGTTTAATGAATCAGGACTATCAGAAGTAACATATTCAACAGACCATTCACCATCAAATGATTGAGCAAAGTAGGATGTAGAAATAAAAAATAAAACTAAAAGTATTAATCTGTAAATTATTTTCATTTTTTCTCCAATTTCAATTGAAAATTTTTAGGTCAAGATAATTATTTTCAAATAATAAAGTCAAGGTAAAGTATTACTAATATAAATAAAATTAATACCGATAATGGTATAAAGAGTGATATAAAACAAATTATTAAATAAATCATTGCTATTTCAATAAACGTTCACCTTTTTAATACTTAAAATTGTTTAGATAATAATACAATCGCAAAATATTGTTTCATGTACACTAAAAATTATATTATTATTTTTCTTGACTTATTTATCGGATTGAATTATTTTAAAAAGTATGAAATTAATATCTAAAATTTCTCTTGTGTTTCTCATTTCTCTTACCACACTTATAAGTGGTACATTAATTCACAGATTTGTTGCCGAAAGTAATGGTGAAAACATTACACTCATTTGGGAAACAAGTGTTGAAGAGAATATCAAGCAATTTGAAATTTTAAGAGGACCTGACAAAGACAATTTGGCTCCTATTGCTGTTGTCAATGCTAAAGGTAATAATTCTAGTTATACCTATATTGATGAAAATGCTTATAAAACATCTGCATCGTTTTATGCTTATGGTTTAGTTTTGGTTGATAATTCTGGCAGTAGATCAAATGTTGTACTTCGCACTCAAATTATGCACGATAAAGTCTCTGGATTCAAAAGAACCTGGGGAAGTATTAAAGCTCTATTCCGTTAATTTTCCTTTCTCCAAACCTTTATGGTTAAATTTTCCGAAACACTTTATCTAGCTTCCAAGTCACCAAGAAGGATTCAAATGCTGCAATCACTTGGTATTCCGTTTAAACTAGTTCCTATTGACCTAAATGAAATTTTACAAAAAGATTCAACACCACTTAACAACGTTAAAAGGCTCGCGACTGAAAAATGTTCAAAAGCATTTGATTCTGTTGATGAAGGAATTGTAATTGCTGCAGATACAATAGTTGTCCTGGAGAATGAAATAATTTCCAAACCAAAATCAAAAATAGATGCTAAAAGAATATTGCAAAAGCTTAGTGGAAAATCTCATTTCGTTTACACTGGTTTTGCAATCGGTAATGCTAGGACTAAGAAAATTATTGTAGACCACGAAAGAACAACGGTTTCTTTTTACACACTTACTGAAAAAGAAATTAAGCAATACATTGGGACAGGAAGCCCAATGGATAAGGCAGGTGCTTATGGAATTCAAGATGATTATGGAATGTTCTTTGTTAAAAAAATTAATGGATGTTATAATAATGTTGTAGGATTCCCTATAGCAAAGATTTTCAAAACACTTGAAAACTTAATGTGAGATTTTGCCAAACTTAAAAAGAAATATAATTTTATCAATCGTATTTATTTTTATTGTTTATTTGTTTTTAAGCTTTTTCGCTGATTTTGATTCATTAGTCCAATCAATCATTACACTTTCTTTTTCAAACCATATTCTTTTATTATTCATTGCAATCGCCATCGTATCAATTAAGTTTTACAGATGGCACCAATTGTTAAGTACCTCTGGCATTAGCATAAGTATTAGAAATTCTATTTTAGTCTTCTTATCAGGGCTTGTGATGAGTATAACACCAGGGAAACTAGGAGAATTATTCAAATCATATTTACTTAAAAAATATTTTAAAATTGAATTGCTTAAAAGCCTACCAGTAATAATAGCTGAAAGAGTAACTGAGTTTATTAGCTTGTTGTTCCTAAGTATTTTATTTTTGATTTTTATGAACCAATATGACTTAGTCTTGATAATACTACTTTTTAGCTTCTCGTTCGCTGTTATTTTATTATTTAATGCGAGAGCTATTTCAATGATAATAAATCTATTAGGCAATATATCTTTTCTTAAAATCGACCAAGTAAAAAGAAAAGTATTATTGGATAATTTGTCCATATTTAGAGATACCAAAACATACCTAATAAGTATTTCTGCATGGCTATTTGAGTTCTTTGGTTTTTATATAATTCTGTTTAATTTTGTTAGTGATATTAATGTAATTAAAGCGTTTTCATTATATTCATTTGCATTAATTATTGGTTCTATAAGCATGTTACCAGGTGGAATAGGAACAACAGAAAGTTCGCTAGCCTTTATTCTTATTCAAGAAGGGTTTTTGAAAGCTGATTCATTTGCAGCTACCTTTTTAATTAGAGCTTTTACATTATGGTTTGCAATTTTTATAGGGTTGATAGCAACAATTTTATTTCTCAAAATAAACAGAAGTGAAACAGCACAAGGTTAGTGCTCGCGGAGATTATTTTGCCGATTTACAAAAAAATTAAACTTCCCCAAAAGGGTCACAAAATTCAAATTGAAGGTGACCGCTTATTGGTTCCAAATGACCCAATAATTCCTTTTTTAGAAGGCGATGGAATAGGTCGCGATATCTGGAAAACTACACGCGAAGTAATAGATTCTGCAGTAAACAAAGCTTACAAAGGTATTAAAGAAATAGTTTGGCTAGAAGTTTATGCTGGTGAGAAAGCAATCAAAACCTATGGCAAGAATCAATATTTACCAAATGAAACTATACAAGCAATTAAAGAATATTCTGTTGCAATAAAAGGACCTTTAACAACTCCGGTTGGAGGAGGCATCAACAGTATTAATGTTTTGCTGAAACAAAAACTTGACCTCTTTGCTTCAGTTCTTCCGGTTAAATTTTACAGCGGCTCACCAAGTCCTGTGAAACGACCTCAAGATTTAGATGTAGTTATTTTTAGTGAAAATACAGAAGATGTTCATTCTGGGATAGAATTTAAAGCAAACACAAAAAGTGCGAATGAAGTAATTGAATTTATTAATTC
This sequence comes from uncultured Ignavibacteriales bacterium, assembly GCA_963704835.1. Classification (GTDB taxonomy): domain Bacteria; phylum Bacteroidota; class Ignavibacteria; order Ignavibacteriales; family Melioribacteraceae. Next base: position 310,858 of record CAVPHW010000020.1, read on the forward strand.
AATTAGTAAAAAAAATATTGTAAGTGGTTCCGGTATAGGAATAAAACCAATAAGTGAATTCAGTACAGTTAGACTTGTAAAAAAAGCAATTGAATACGCAATTGAAAACAAAAGAAGTAGCGTAACCCTGGTTCATAAAGGTAATATTATGAAGTTTACAGAGGGTGCTTTTAGAGATTGGGGTTATAAGACTGCGAAAAAATATTTTGCGAATGAAGTTGTATTTGAAGATGAACTAAAAGTTAAGTATGACGGAAAACTTCCGGAAGGAAAAATTTTAATAAATGATAGATTAGCTGATGATATGTTCCAACAATTACTTCTGCATCCAACTGATTTTGATGTAATTGCAACTTCCAATTTAAATGGTGAATTTTTGTCTAATGCCTGCGCTGCTCAAGTTGGTGGATTAGGAATAGTTCCTAGGGCAAATTATAGTTATCACTATGGACTTTTTGAAGCTGGGCATGGATCTGCTCCAAAGTATGCTGGAATGGATAAAGCTAATCCTAGTTCCTTAATCTTATCTGGTGCAATGATGCTTCAATATTTAGGTTGGAGTAAAGCATCGGGACTAATTGAAAAGGCAATGAGAAAAACAATCAAATCAAAAATTGTAACTTTTGATTTTGCAAGGAAGATGAAAGGAGCAAAGGAAGTAAGTTGCTCTAATTTTGGAAAAACATTGATAAAAAATCTATAAGATTTAAGAGATTATTTAAATAATGTTTTAATTCTCCTTGATTTTTGAATATACGAATATTATTATAAGTCAAAATAAACTAAAAATAAACGGAGGAAAAATGAGTGACGATAATGGAATGAGCAAAGGAATTATTTTGGGATTTTTAACCGGTACTATCGTAGGTTCTATTTTGGGATTGCTTTATGCTCCAAAATCTGGGAAAGAATTAAGAGGGGAACTTAGAGAAAAATCTAATGATTTTCTTGGAGAAGCAGAAGATTATATTGAACAAGCCAAAGGAAAAGCAAATCTTCTAATTAATGACGGGAAGAAAAAATCTGAAAAATTGATTGCTGATGCAAAAGTAAAAGTTGAAAGTTTACTTAGTGAAGCCGAAAAAATAGTTGATGATGCTAAAGGCAAAACAAAAACTATTCTAGACTCAAGCAAAGACAAATTTGGCAAAGAAGGCGAAAAACTTAAAAGCGCTATCAAAGCCGGAGTTGATACTTACAAAACTGAAAGAGAAGCATAACCATGTCAATTCTAAATATTTTGCTTATAATCGCAATATTTGTTGCAATTATAGTTGGCATTTATCTGATATTGGCATTGAAAAAAATAACTGAAACTCTTGATGATGTAAGAAAGGATATGGGCTTATTTAGAAATGGTATTGAACCAATATTAGAAAATATTTCAATCATTACTGAAAAAGCTGCAAATATTAGTAGTACAACTGAGCAAAGAGTTTTAGACATTAGTGATACAATCCAAAATGTTAAAAACACCGTTTCTAGATTTTCCTTTAAAGGAAGTCGTGAAACAGGAAGAAATCCAGTTCAAGAATTATTAAGTAATGTAACTGCTTTTTCTAAGGGGTTTTCGGCATTTTGGAAAAAATTAAATAATTAAACGCTGATAACATATTAAATTTGTGGAGGCATTTTGAGTGATTTTACTCCCAATGCAATAAGAAATATTGCATTTGTTGGTCATGGTGGGTGTGGAAAAACTTCCATATCTGAATTTTTGCTTTATTCTGCTGGAGAAATAAACCGAATAGGTACAATAGCAGAGGGTACTACAACCTCAGATTTTAATCCAAATGAAATTGAACGACAAATTTCCATTTCCTCATCGGTACTGCATTTTACATGGAAAAATACTAAAGTTAATTTAATTGATACACCTGGCTATTCGGATTTTATTGGTGCTGTTAAATCAAGTCTACATGTTGTAGATACAGCAATTGTAATACTCAGAGGTGCTGAAGGAGTTGAAGTTGGGACCGAATCAGCATGGGAATATATTAACAAATTAAATTTACCTGCTTCAATTATGGTAAATAAATTAGACAATGAACATTCTAATTTTGAAAAAACAGTTGAAATGGCAAAAAATAGACTAAGCCATGACGTTACTGTAGTTAGTTTTCCAATAAATGAAGGTATAAATTTTAATTCTATTGTTGATGTAATTAAAATGAAAAAGTTTACTTTTTCAGATCCTAAATCTAAAAAAGTAACTGAAGAATCGATTCCAGCCGAATTTAAAGAAAAAGCTGAAAAATTAAGAGAACAATTGATTGAGAAAGTTGCTGAATCTACCGAAGATTTAATGGAAAAGTTTTTTGAAAATGGCACCTTAAATGAAGAAGATTTTAATAGAGGATTAAAAAATGCGATTTTAGGTAGAACCGTGATTCCTGTTTTTGCTGTATCCGCGGAAAAAGGTGCGGGACTATTTGATTTTATTGATTTTGTGGTTGAATACTTGCCTTCTCCGATTGATAGAAAACCTGCAATTGCAAAAATTGCTGGAACTGAAAATGAGGTAGAAGTAAAATGCGATCCAAATGGTGAACCGGCCTTGTTGGTTTTTAAATCCATGTCCGAAGCTCACGTTGGAGAATTATCAGTATTCAAAGTATATTCTGGAACATTACAAGCTGGTATGGATCTTTTTAATGAAGAAAGAAGCAAACCAGAAAGACTTGGTCAAATTTATGTTCTAAATGGACACGATAGAACCGAAGTTACTAACTTATTAGCTGGTGATATTGGAGCAGTTGTTAAATTAAAGGACACCCATACTAACAATACTCTGTGCAGTAAAGAATTTGGTATTATTTTACCACATATTGAATTTCCTGATCCTGTAATTAGAGGTGCTGTAATTCCACAATCAAAAGGTGATGAAGATAAAATTTCCAGCGGTTTACATACAGTCCATGAAGAAGATCCAACTTTATTAGTAAAATTTGAACCAGAGTTAGGGCAAACAATTATTTCTGGTCAAGGGGAACTTCATCTTACTCTTGCAATAAAATTGTTAAAAGACCGTTATAAAGTTGAAGTGGATTTAGTACAACCTAGAATTCCCTATAGAGAAACTATTAGAGGAGTTTGTGACAGCGTTGAATATAAGCATAAAAAACAATCAGGTGGACGCGGTCAGTTTGGACACGTATTTTTGAAAATGGAACCGCTACCGCAGGGTGGTGGATTTGAATTTGTTAATGCAATTGTTGGTGGTGTAATTCCAGGAAGATTTATTCCTGCTGTTGAAAAGGGAATAAGAGAGATGTTGGAAAAAGGAATTTTAACCGGAAGTAAGGTTGTTGATATTAAAGCTACTTTATTTGATGGTAACTTCCACAATGTTGATTCTGATGAAGTTTCATTTAAAATTGCGGGTTCCCAAGCTTTTAAAAAAGGATTTTTATCAGCAAAACCAGTGCTTCTTGAGCCTATTTATGATTTAGCTATTAAAGTTCCTGAAGAGTTTATGGGTGACGTAATGGGCGATATTTCAAGTAGAAGAGGTAAGATATCTGGAATGGAAGCAGAAGGTCCATTTCAAATTATCAAAGCTAAAGTTCCTTTGGCGGAATTATATAAATACTCTACTCAATTGAGAAGTTTAACCTCCGGTAGAGGAATTCATACAAGAAATTTCTCACACTATGAACCAGTAGCTAAAGATGTGGAAGCTAAGGTAATAGAGGAATATAACAAATCTAAAACGGAAGAATAATAAATAATCATCAGTTATAATTAGAGGTTGTTCGCTAAAAAGTTGACAACCTCTTTTAATTTAATAGAGAGACTCGAGTGGAAAAAATGTGGTCGCCTTGGCGTTCAAATTATATTGAATCTTTTAAGAATTCAAACGAAAAGCTTGGGTGTGTATTTTGTAGTGAAGAAAACTTAGACAGTTCATATGATAATTCTTTGGTCGTTTATAAGGGTAAATATTGTTTTGTTATGCTAAATCTTTATCCATATAATAACGGACACTTGATGATTATTCCATACAAACATGTTTCTGAATATGTTGATCTTGATGATGAAGAATTATTAGAAATTAATAAGATTACAAAATTGTGTATTGCTGCTTTGAAAAATATATGCGAACCGCAAGGATTTAATTTTGGTGCCAATCTTGGGAAAGCTGCAGGAGCCGGTATTCATGAACATATTCATTTTCATCTTGTTCCAAGGTGGAATGGGGACACTAATTTTATGCCTGTCTTGGGTGAAGTAAAAATAATAAGCCAAGATTTGCTTGCAACCAAAAATAATTTAATCAACGAATTCAAAAAATTTAACATTGTTTAGATTTTATTTTAATGTGATAAGGATATAATGGGCGAAGATAAAAAGTTTGAAAATATAGAACCAGTAAGGGTTGAGTCGCTGGATAAAATTTTGGGTAAGCCATTTAAAGTTCTTGATGATGGATTTGTTAGAGTTGTTGATTATATGGGATCAGATCAATCCATTGTTCAAGCAGCAAGAGTTTCTTATGGTGCTGGGACAAAAAAAGTGAGCCAGGATAGGGGATTAATTAGATATCTAATGAGACATCATCATTCAACTCCTTTTGAAATGTGTGAGATTAAATTACATGTCCGTGTTCCAATGGACGCATGGCGTCAATGGATAAGACATAGAACCGCAAATGTTAATGAATATTCTACACGCTATTCTATTGCAATCGATCAATCACAAAAAACTTCTCCAAATCAATGGCGACTTCAATCAGCTATGAATAAACAGGGAAGTGAAGGTTATTTATCAGAAGATATTGGTGCTTCACTTACTGATGAGGAAACCAAATTGCATAATTATATTTGGGGTATCTACAATGCCAGAATTGAAAAAGGTGTCGCTAGGGAGCAAGCCAGAAAAGATCTTCCGCTCTCAACGTATACGGAGGCTTACTGGAAAATAGATCTACATAATCTTTTCCATTTTTTACGTTTAAGAATGGATAATCATGCGCAATTGGAAATACGACAATATGCTGAAATGATAGGGAATGAAATAGTTAAAAGATGGGTTCCACTTGCTTGGGAGGCTTTTGAGGATTATAGAATGAATTCTAAATCTTTTTCTGGATTGGAAATAGAATTACTAAAACTTATTGCTCAAAATCAAATTAAAGAAGCAAATGATAGAGCTAGTGAAATTGGTTGGCTTAAAAAGAAAGATTCTGAACTTGTTAGTAATTTAGAAAGATATGAATTTGAAGAAAAACTTGAATTGCTCAATTTTAAAAAACCGTGGTAGAAAACCTTAAATTAAAAAAAATAATTATTGCCGCAATTGCAAAAAATGGAATAATTGGGAAAAAGGGAAAAATTCCATGGAGCTCAAAAGAAGAGCTTAAACACTTTAGGGAAACTACGCTCGGCCACCCAATAATTTTTGGTAGAATAACTTTCGATTCCATAAATAAGCCACTAGATAAACGACTTAATATTGTAATTTCTAAATCTCGTATTTCATCACTCTCCAAACAGAATGTACTTTACTTCGAGTCTATTAAAAAGGCTTATTCTTATTTGAGAAAAAATAATTATGAAAAAGTATATATATGTGGTGGAAAAAGTATATACAAAGCTGCTGTTAGAAATTCTGATGAAATGATAATCTCTGAAATGAATTTTGAATCAAAAGGTGATACAAAGTTTCCCAAAATAAATATTAATAATTGGAAATTGACAAAAGTTGAAGAATTTCTAGATTTTAAGGTTTATTACTATATAAGACAAATGATTTAAGAAATTGGTATTTTACTTCTTTGAATGTATCATAAATCTGAGCAAACTTGATTAAGATTTTACCAGATAATATTGCTAATAAAATTGCAGCCGGTGAAGTTGTACAGCGACCCGAATCTGTGCTGAAAGAGCTACTTGAGAATTCTCTAGACGCAAATGCAACCAATATTGATGTTTATATCAAACGTGCCGGAACTGTACTCATTCAAGTTATTGACGATGGTATTGGTATGAACCAAGAGGATGCTTTGCTTAGCATTGAAAGGCATGCTACAAGTAAGATAAGCTCCTTAGATGATTTGAATAAAATAATGACTTTCGGTTTCAGAGGTGAAGCGTTAAGTTCAATTGCATCTGTTAGTATTTTTGAGATGAAAACAGAACTGCGAGAAAGTGAATATGGTACATTTATAAAAGTTGAAAACGATGAAGTAAAGATAGAAAAGGGAAGTTTTCCAAAAGGGACATCGATTGCAGTAAAAAATCTTTTTTATAATACTCCAGCTAGAAGAAATTTCCTTAAATCTTATGCAACTGAATTAAAGCATATTTTTGAAACATTTAAGAAAATAGCTTTAAGCTATCCTAACATTTCTTTCAAGTTGTGGAATGACGATGACCTAGTTTTTGATTATAAATTGGGCTCTCAAGAAGATAGATTGAAGGAAATATTTGTTGAAAATATACTTGATGGTACAATAAAGGTTGAGGAACTTACAGATTATATTTCTGTAACTGGCTTTATATCAAAACCAACTTATTTGACCAAAAGCAAAGGCGATCAATATCTCTTTATCAATAGGAGGTTTGTTAGTAATAAATCAATCAATCATGCTGTATTTAGGGCTTATGATCATTTACTAGAAAAAGGAGATTATCCTTTTTTTGTTCTTTTCTTAGATTTAGATCCCCAAAAGGTTGATGTAAATGTACATCCTTCCAAATTAGAAGTTAAATTTGATGATGAGAAAAACGTTTATAATTTTATCAAAGCGGTAGTTAAAAAAAGTTTAGGTCAATATGATCTTGTCCCTAATATAGAGTTTGGCGAAAATAATGAAAGTTCCACTTTTATAAAAAAGAACTATTCAAATCCAATTTCTCAAAATGATTTTTCTGAACGACCAAACTTTTTAAGCCAGCAAAATGTAAAGAGAGAAAAGCCTAAAACATACAGTGAGAATGAAATTGATTTATTGTTCAGTTCTCTAAATAAGGATATTAGAAACTCTATAAATTTATCCGACTCGGATCATCCATTTAATTCAGACTCGTCAAAAGAGATTTATCATATCCCTAATGAAAAAAAAGAAAGTGAAACGCCAACAAGTGATAGCACATTTGTTGTAGCGCTGCATAATAAGTATATTCTTACTCCAATTAAAACCGGACTAATGATAATTGATGCTCACGTTGCACATGAAAGAATTTTATATGAAAAAGCAGTAAATTCATTTGCAGCTAATTTACCTTTTACTCAACAACTGTTATTTTCGCAAACAATTGAATTAGACCCTGCCGATTACCAACTTGTTAAAGAACTAGAACCTCATTTAACAAAATTGGGTTTTGCTTTAAAGTTTTTTTCAAAAAATGTTCTTGTAATTGATGGAGTTCCGTCTGATATTAAAGTTGGTTCCGAGGTTGAAACGTTTCACGGCATTTTGGATGAATATAAAATTAATGAAACAGAAAAACATCTTGAATTGAGAGACAATTTAGCCAAATCTTATTCTTGTAAAGCAGCAATTAAAGCAGGGGATAAGTTAACAGAAAGAGAAATGAGAATTTTGGTCGATCAACTTTTTGCAACAACAATGCCCTATGTTTGTCCGCATGGAAGACCAATAGTTGTTAAAATTCCTCTTTCGGAATTTGATAAAAGATTTGGTAGAACCTAAAATTAGTTTAAATTATCTATAAGTATAAAGGAAATAACATTGAATAATAAATTTGTACAAGCTAAAGAAGAATTCCAAAAAAGTTATGATAATTCTAAGAAGAATGACATGAAGTATACTTCTGTTTCTGGAGAAAAAATTGCTCCCCTTTATACACCGGAAGATTTGGATGAAAACAAATTCAATGATGAGATTGGGTTCCCAGGTCAATATCCTTATACGAGAGGAATTCACCCAACTGGATATAGAGGAAAATTATGGACAATGAGGCAATTTGCCGGTTTTGGTTCTCCGGAAGATACAAACGAGAGGTTTAAATATTTACTCGCAAATGGGCAAACTGGGTTATCAGTAGCCTTTGATCTGCCAACATTAATGGGGTATGATTCTGATCATGAATTGAGCATAGGTGAAGTTGGAATTTGTGGCGTTGCCATTTCCTCTTTGAAAGATATGGAAATATTATTTGATGGAATACCGCTTGACAAAGTTTCAACATCAATGACAATAAATTCTCCTGCCGCAATGGTTTTTGCATTTTACTTGGCAGTAGCAAAAAAGCAAGGAGTTTCGTTTGCTCAGTTACGGGGAACTTTACAGAATGATATTTTGAAAGAATATATTGCTCAAAAAGAGTTTATTTATCCTCCTGAACCATCTATGAGAATAATTACAGATATGATTGAGTATTCCACAAATGAAGTTCCTCAGTTTAATCCGGTTTCTGTAAGTGGTTATCATATTCGCGAAGCTGGTTCCACAGCTGTTCAAGAGCTTGCCTACACTCTTGCTGATGGATTTGCATATATTGAATCGGCTATCGAAAGAGGAATGGATGTAGATGATTTTGCTCCAAGAATATCTTTTTTCTTCAATTCACATTTAGACTTTTTTGAAGAAATTGCAAAATATAGAGCTGCGAGAAAAATATTTGCAAAGCGAATGAAAGAAAAATATTTAGCTAAGAACCCAAGATCTTGGTGGTTGAGATTTCATACGCAAACCGCAGGTTGCACATTAACTGCTCAGCAGCCGGAAAACAATATTGTAAGAACAGCTTTTCAAGCCATGGCTGCTGTATTAGGTGGGACTCAATCACTTCATACAAATTCTATGGATGAAACACTAGCTTTACCAAGCGAGAAGGCTGTAAAAATTGCCTTAAGAACTCAACAGATTCTTGCTTATGAAACAGGTGTAATCAATACAGTTGATCCTTTAGGGGGAAGTTATTTCATTGAATCGTTAACTGATAAAATGGAAAAAGAAGCAGAAAAAATCTTTGCGGAAATAGATTCGTTGGGTGGAGTTATTCCAGCAATTGAAGTAGGGTATTTCCAAAAAAATATTGCAGATAGTGCTTATCGATATCAGAAAGAGCTTGATAAAAAAGAGAAATTTGTTGTTGGAGTAAATGAATTTATTGAGAAAGATGAAAAAATAGATATACCAATATTACAAGTTTCCAAGGAAGTTGAAATAAAGCAGAAAGAAAGACTTGCGGAATTAAAGGTAACCCGAGATAATGCAAAAGTGATGGAATGCCTAAATGAAATTGATATAGCGGCAAGAAATGGTGAAAACTTAATGCCGATATTTATTAAAGCCGCTGAAAATTATGTAACACTTGGCGAAATGGTAGAAGTATTGAAAGTTCCTTTTAAAGTTTATCAAGAAACAGCAGTTTTTTAATTTAAAATATATATGAAAAAAAAATTAATATTTGTGCTCCTTTTAATAGGAATGGCATTCATAAGTTGCTCAACAACTGAGGTTACAAAAACTGAAGAAACGACTAGTAAAGTTGTACTTAAAAGAGTAAACGAAGTTAAAATTAGTATTGATCAAAATAATTGCTGGATAAATTCAATGCCTGGATCAGAGCCGAAATTTCATATTAGTGGTAAGTTTTCACTTCTTCCTAATGACAATTATGAAATTGAGAACACCAAATTGTCTTTTATTAAAGTTTACCAAAATGAGAATGAGTTTTACTTTATTAAACCTACAGTAGTTGAAAATTTTACAGAGAACATAATGGAAATTACATATTCCACCATAAAAGGGTTATCAGTTAATAAAGATTTGAACAAAAAAAATGAAATTGTACTAGAATTAATATTTAAATCAAAAAATGCTGATTTAAAATATTATATAGAGAATGTAAAAATTGAAGAGGTTTTTTAAACAATGACTTTAGACATATTTGGATTGATAGTTTTACTTTTGCTTAGCGGTTTTTTTTCATCCTCTGAGATAGCTTTTATTGTTGCAAATAAACTTAAGATTGAACTACGTGCCCGGAAAAAAACCTTAGCCGCAAAATATGCTCAGTTTTTTATAAAAAATCCACAAACATTTTTTTCTACAATACTCATTTCGAATAATATTATTAATATTGCTTTTGCTTCACTCTTAACAATTCTATTATTAGATATTTATCATTTTAGTGAACCTATAATATTATTAATATCCACAGTACTTTTATTGTTATTCGGGGAGCTTATTCCTAAATATATTGCGCGTGAGTTTGCAGACGGGTTAATTTTGGTTTCTGCAATTCCAATTAAAATGCTTTCTATTATTTTAATGCCTTTTGTAAAACTGACAGATTCAATTTCCTTATTGATAACCAGGAGAAAGGATATTACTGAAGGAATGGCTGAGATAATGCATAAAGAAGATTTGCATTTTTTATTGGTGGAGGGTTCAGAAGTTGGCAATGTGGATGAAGAAGATTCAGATATGATAAAAAATATTATTGATTTGGCTGATCAAAAAGTTTATGAAGCTATGACCCCGAGGACTGATATTGTAGGTGTTAGTATTGACACTAATATTAAGGATGTGCTAAATGTTTTTATTGTTTCTGGTTATTCTAAATTACCGGTTTATGAAGAAAACCTTGATAATATTATCGGTGTTGTTAATGTTTATGATATGTTTAAGAATCCGGAAGATTTAAAATCAATTTTACGAGACGCTTTATTTATTCCTGAAACTAAAAAATGCTTAGATATGCTTAGAGAGTTTTTAGATAATAGGATATTATTTGCCGTGGTTGTTGATGAATTTGGAGGAACTTCTGGAATATTAACTGTTGAAGATTTGTTTGAGGAAATGTTTGGAGAAATTCGGGATGAATACGATGAAGATCCGGATGTTTGCAAAAAAATAGATGAAAACACATTTGTATTAAGTGGAAAAATTGAAATAGATTATCTTAATGAAGAATATGATCTAAATATTCCAGAGGGTGATTATGAGACCATTGCAGGTTTTATTTCGGCCTTATCAGGTAAAATTCCTCAAAAAGGTGAGAGAATTAAAATAGATGGATTTGATTTTATAATTTTACACTCCTCAAAAATTAAAATTAACCTCATTAAAATGTTTACAATTCCCAAAATACAAAAAGGCAATTAATTATTTGCCGAATCCTTTTTCAATAAAAGACATCTAATCTGTAAATTAAATAGCATGATTTTGAAAATTCAAAATTCCTTTGACTGTTAAGACAATTCATTAAATGAGTAAAATTTGGAATTATTAGGATACATAGCTGCAATTCTTATTGGTATTTCTTTAGGGTTGATTGGAAGCGGAGGTTCAATTCTAACTGTACCAGCCCTTGTTTATTTAATGAGTGTTGAACCAGTAAATGCAACTGCTTATTCGCTATTTATTGTTGGTTTTACTAGTCTTGTTGGGTCAATTATTTTACATGCGACAAAAGCTTGTTGATTACAGAACGGGAATTATTTTTGCAATTCCAGCCTTAATCTCTGTTTTCCTCACAAGACTTTACATATTACCAGCAATTCCAAATGAAATATTTTCGCTTAATGGTTTTGTGCTTTCAAAACAATTGTTTGTTATGCTTTTGTTTGCAATTCTTATGTTCATTGCTGCAATATCAATGATAAGAAAAAGAGTTGATGAACAAACATCAAAGAGAAATGAATTAAATTACTTGCTAATCTCACTTGAAGGTTTAGTCATTGGAATTCTTACAGGTCTTGTTGGTGCAGGCGGAGGATTTCTCATAATACCTGCACTTGTATTATTAGCTAAGTTACCAATGAAAACTGCAATTGGAACCTCTTTATTAATTATTGCCGCAAAATCCTTAATTGGATTTATTGGTGATATTGGAGCCAAAACAGAACTCGATTGGAATATTTTAATAATTTTTTCACTACTAGCGATTTTAGGAATATTTGTTGGAAGTTTACTATCAAAATACGTCTCTGGCAAAAAGTTAAAGCCAGCCTTTGGATGGTTTGTACTTGTGATGTCCATCTACATACTGGTTAAAGAAATGTTTATATAATAAATATATGGAGAAATGAATGACCTCATTTATATCATCCTTTCTAAAAGGAATGAATAATGTAAAAAATCTTGGTTCAGATGAATTTGAACAAAACTTATTTGTGGATAAAGCTGCAGTTCTTATTGATGTAAGGACACAGCAGGAATTCTACGATGCAAGAATTCCAAATTCTATACTTATGGATTTAATGAATCCTCATTTTAATCAAGAATTAGCAAAACTAGATAAAACGAAAAGTTACTTTCTTTACTGTCGTAGCGGAAACAGATCATACTATGCAGCAAAGGAAATGATGAAATTAGGATTTGAAAAAGTTTATAACCTTGCGCCCGGTATCATTGGTTGGAACGGCAAAATTGAAAGATAAATTTTAAGGAGAAAAAATGTATTTTCAACACATATATGAAGAGGGTTTAGCACAAGCAAGCTATTTTATAGGATGTCAAAAAACGAAAGAAGCAATTGTAATTGATCCAAGAAGAGATATTGATGTTTACTTAGAAATAGCAGAGAACAAAAATTTTAATATTACTCACATAACTGAAACTCATATTCATGCTGATTTCTTAAGTGGCTCTAGAGAACTTGCAGCAGCAACCGATGCGAAAATTTATCTATCAGATGAAGGTGGTAATGATTGGCAATACCAATTTGATCATATTGGTTTGAAACATGAAGACGTGATAAAAGTTGGCAATATTATAATTAAAGTTTTACATACGCCTGGACACACACCGGAGCATATAAGTTTTTTATTAACTGATACCGTTAGCAGTAACGAACCAGTTATGATCTTTACAGGTGATTTTGTTTTTGTTGGTGATATTGGAAGACCGGATCTTTTGGAGAAAGCTGCTGGATTATCAGGCACTCAAGAAATTGGTGCAAAACAAATGTATGAATCTATTCAGAAGTTTAAAAATATACCTGACCATGTTCAAGTTTGGCCGGGACACGGAGCTGGTTCAGCATGTGGTAAATCCCTAGGTGCAGTTCCAAGTACAACAGTTGGATATGAAAAATTAGTAAACTGGGCTTTACAAATAAACAGCGAAAAGGAATTTGTTAATACTCTATTAGCAGGACAGCCAGAACCGCCTAAATATTTTGCAATGATGAAAAAGCTAAACAAATTTGGACCAAACATTCTTGGTGGAACACCAAGACCAGCAAAACTCACTCTGCATCAATTTAGAGAAGCTTTAGAGAAGAATATTACAATTGTTGATTCTAGAGATAAACTTTCTTTTGCAGGAGGGCACGTTAGAGGTTCAATTAATATTCAAGATAATTTGGAGTTTGCAACATGGGCTGGTTGGATGCTAGAATATGACCACCCATTTATATTAATTGGGAATGAAGAAAGAATTAATGAAATAACCAAAGCTTTAGTAAGAATTGGAATGGAAAACTTTTACGGTTACGTTTCTGATCTTAACAAATGGGCAAACCAATGCCATGAGCTGGAAATTGTTCAACAGATATCAGTTGCTGAATTGAAATCAAAATTAAATATTGAACCGGATACTTATGAAATTATTGATGTAAGGGGATATAGTGATTATAATATAAACCATGTGGAAAATTCTAAAAATATTCATGTTGGATATTTAACAGATAATTTGGATAAAATCTCGAAACAGAAAACTACTGTAGTGTATTGCGAATCTGGAAATAGATCCAGTATTGCTGCTAGTACATTGCTTAAAAATGGAATTAGTAATGTAATCAACTTAACTGGCGGGTTTTCAGCATGGGTAAAAGAAAATGAAATTTTAGAAATCGCCTAATTAATAGATGCTAAATAGGTATGTATTTTGACAAAAATTATAACGAGAGAGTGTAAATAAAAAAGGCGAATTTAATAATTCGCCTTTCAAAAAAAACTTATCTTACAAACTTCCACCAATAGAAGTATTTATCTTCTAGTTCAGATTCAGATGGCATTGGGAAAAATTTCAATTCTTCGCCTGCGGCAAACCAAAATCCATGTCTTAAAAATTTATATGAGATATCCTTTAAGAGACTACCAAGGCTAATTGTTTTGGTTGTTTTTTCAGGTTTTTCATTCAATTCAGTAATACAATCAAAGAATCTATAAGGATTTACACCAGGTAAATCAATGTTAAATATCTCTCTATTTCTATTATTTTCAAAAAAGTGATCAATGTTAAAATCGATTTGAGTAAAACAAATTTTTGGTGCCCCTTTGGATTTTGTTTCGGTTGTAATAAATTTACCAAAATCTCTTTGATCTTTATTTGAAGCAACTAGAGTTTCCAGAGGAGTGATTTCTTGATAAATACGAATCATGCCCGGCTGGTTGATAGCAGTATATTCAGCTGGCTCAATTGGTAAAACTTTTCCATTTCTTGTACATAAAAATAATTTCTTAATAGCAGAAAGATCTATATGTTCTAAAACATTGTATGAACTAATAAACTTAGTTTTTTTAGGTAATCCATCTGTATGCGGAACTGTCTGTCTTAAATAATTATCAATGTCAAAAAAATCGTTTCGAAAATTAATATCTAATTCAGCAAAAATCACTTTCCCACTAAAGTGCTTTGCACTTCCCATGGTATAATGTTCACCAAATTTTTCAGGACCTAATTGAGAAGCAACCAAAGCATTGGTTGGGAAAACTATCATGTATAAATGCTTTTCAAATTCTGGCATTTAATATCTCCGATTTTAAATTAAATAATTTCTAAAATTATCAAATGAATTAGTTACTAGCAAGAATTGAATATATTACTTTGTATTAAATAAAATTCTCAATTATTAAATAATCTAAAAAATAAATGTTTATTTAGAATAAGATTAATTAATTCTCAAAAATTACAGAAACCTAACTAGCTTTAATCAATTCTTTTCTTCTTTTATTGCTCATTTTTACAACATTTGTGATGCTGTAAAGTAAAATAAATACACCAACCCATTGTATGGCACTAAGAATATTGCCATGCAGAATATATTCTAATATTACAGCAGTTAATGGAAATGCTAGTTCTAAAATTGTAGCTGAGGATGCAGTAATATTTTTTAATCCGTAGTAGTATAAAAATATTGCTGGTCCACCGGTAGTAAATGCAATTATAAGAAAAATAGTCCACTGATCAATAGACACATTTGTTATCATGGAAATTTGTGACAAACTTAGTACCATTATTAACATTAAAATACTTGCAATACCAAATCTTAAGTATGTGCCCAATTCGAAACTGACATTTTTGAGTGCTCTTTTACTTAAAACCGTAGAAAATCCAAAACTAAATGCGGCGAAAACTGAATACATTGCTGCTAATAGAGTTTTATTATCACTACTGATTGAAGGAAGCTTAAAACCAAAGGTCATTAAATAAGCCCCCAATATTGCTAAACCAGCCCAGTAAAAGAATTTTCCAGGTAAACGTTCTTTGAGAATAATGGCAGCAAGACTTAACGCAAAAAGGGGCTGTAACTTTTGAATTAGTATAACTATAGAAAGATTTACAAAATTAACATAGAAAAGTGCTTTGGTAATGCTCATTATTCCAATAGCACCACCAAATAATGCTACTCCAAGAAAAGCAAGCCAATCTTTTGTTTGGAGGTTTTTAACCACAGAAATATTTTTAAAAAGTATAGGGGAGAGATAGATTGCAACAATTGAACTTTCAATAAAAACAACGAGCGCAACGGGTAATGTAAATAGTTCAGGTCGGAGAACAATTCCATCAATACCCCAAAGCATTGCGCCTAGGATTATGAAAATTGGAGCAAATTTATTCATAAAGTGTAAAAACCTTTCTATAAAAATGAGAACGAAATATATCTAAAATTGTGGAATTAAGAGTGGTAAATAATAACACAGGTTTCCATTTTCGCATTTTTGTTTGGTAATTCTAACTAACCGATTCTAGTTCTTTTTTTCACATTTTAGTAGTGTGCATTTTAATTCTTATAAGATCGTAATTACTACTTTATTTTTAATTCATTGTGAATTTTATAAATTACTTAGATAAATAAATAATCTAAATGCTTGTTAATATTGGAAATATTATTCTTCCTTCACATAATCAACAATCGCTAAAAAAAATAACTGTGCTTTGGGCTTTTGGTGAGGCAGCACTGGGTGGAATCCTCCATGCCTTTAAAATTCCATTAACGGGATTACTAATTGGAAGTATAGCGGTTTTATCGATTACTTTAATTGCATACTTTTCTAATTCTAGAATTGAAATAGTAAAAATCACATTACGTGTAATGCTTATTAAATTAATTGTTAGTCCTTATTCACCAGTAACAGCCTACTTTGCTGTGGCCCTGCAAGGTGTTTTAGGCTATTTACTTTTTTATCAAGGATTCAATCGTGTTTCTCCCGTTGTTTTGGGGGTTCTTTCATTATCATTTTCAGCTGTTCAAAAGATATTTATCCTAACAATTGTCTTTGGAAATACTCTTTGGGAATCGATAGACATTTTTTTTAATTTTGTTCTTTCTGATATATTCAAGATTCCTCAAAATTTACTAACTGTGAATTTGAGTTATCTAGCAATAACTTTATACTTTTTAGTCCATTTTATTGTTGGAATAATTATTGGGTTTTATGCCTCAAATTTTCCAGCCAAATTACTTCAGAGTATTAAAAGTTCAAATAGAATTTGTATGAATTACGGGAATGACTTAACAATTAGCAGAAAATCAAAAAGAAAGAATTGGTGGAGAAAACCTTCAAGTATTTTTTTGTTTATCGTTTCATTTACACTGATAATTTTATCATTCACAATTCAGCAGTTTGATAAAAGTATTGGGCTGAATATTGTAGTAATGTTTATCAGGTCAATAATAATTATAGTGGCATGGTACTATTTTATTTCACCTGTTCTCTTGAAACTCATTAGAAAATATTTATTAAAAAGAGGTAATCTCAATACACAGGAAATTGAAGAAGTTATTAACTTATTCCCAAGTATTAAGTTGCTGCTAAAACACTCATGGGAACAAACTAAAAGCAAGAGAAAGTTAAAAAGGATCTTGAAATTTATAGATAATTCATTAGTTAACTTTTTTAGTAGTGACCTAACATCCCAAGAAAAATGAGAATTACAATTTTAACAGGCCCAATAAAAAACGGGAAAACAACGAAACTGTTTGGGTTTATTAAAAACCTTAAGTCGGTTAGTGGAATACTTTCTCCAGTTGTAAATAATCAGCGAGTTTTGTTCCATATTGGATCTAAAACAATTAGAAATTTTGAAAGTAACAATGAATCGGATATAACCATTGATGTGGGTCGATATAGATTTCTTAAATCATCTTTTGAATGGGGAAACACAATGCTCATTAATGATCTAAAGCAAAACTACAATTATTTAATAATTGATGAAATTGGGAAACTTGAATTGAAAGATGAAGGGTTTCATCAGTCATGTGAGCATATTTGGAAAAATAAAGAATTATATTCAACAAATTTAATTATGGTTGTTAGGGATTATTTAGTTGACGATGTTTTATCAAAATATAAAATTGATAAAAATGAAATTGAGTATTTTGAATAAGAATTGATGCCCAAATTCCTATGTTGGAAAATGAGAAATATTACGGTTATCTATCTGAAAAATGAGTAAAACTGCACTTAAGTATCTGATTAAAAAATATATTATATTACTATTTTATTTGAATAAATATTGAGGAATTATGTGGAACTGGAACATTGAAAATGAAGAGTATCTTACCAAAACATTGGAAAGATGTAAGCAGCGAAATATTGTTTTGCCAACATTTAATCAGCTTAAAAATCCCTCTTCAATCCCAAATGATATTCAAAATAAATTAGAAAAAATTGATTTACAAGAACCTCACCCGTTAAATTTATTTAGAATCAATTGGTGTAACGATCCCAAATCCGGTAGAATTGGTGATATTAATTATTTGGAAATTCCTAAAGAAATTACAGGAATAAAAGCTAGAGTTATTGGTTTGGTTGGTAAATATTTTCCAACTGGAGCTCATAAAGTTGGAGCTACTTATGGTTGCTTGGCTCCTTATTTGGTCACCGGTAGATTCAATCCAGAATACCATAAAGCAGTATGGCCATCAACGGGGAATTATTGCAGAGGTGGTGTATTTAATTCTAATTTATTGTCGGTTCACTCAGTTGCAATTTTACCTGAAGAAATGAGCAAAGAACGATTTGATTGGTTACATGAAAGAACAGATGAAGTATACGCTACTGCCGGATGTGAAAGTAATGTGAAAGAGATATATGACAAATGCCATGAACTAGAAGCGCAAAGTCCCAAGTATTTAATTTTTAATCAATTCGATCAATTCGGTAATCCAATTTGGCATTACGAAATTACTGGTTCTACTATTTCAAATTTATTTTCGCAAATAAAAAAAGATAATCAAAGGTTAAGTGGATATGTAAGTGCAACAGGCTCAGCCGGTACTATTGCCGCCGGAGATTTCTTAAGAACTATAAATCCCCAAATAAAAGTTGTAGCGTCAGAAGCCTTACAATGCCCAACCCTTTTTAATAATGGATTTGGAGGTCATAGAATTGAAGGAATTGGTGACAAACATATTCCATGGGTTCATAATGTAAGAAATACTGATTGTGTTGCAGCAATTGATGATGAAGATCCGATGAGAGTTTTAAGGTTATTCAATGAACCAACCGGAAGGGAAGTTCTCATAAATCAGGGCATAGATAAAGCTGTTGTTGACAAATTGAGCTATTTGGGAATATCTTCAATTAGCAATTTACTTTCAGCAATTAAATTAGCCAAATATTATGAATATAATGAAAAGGATGTAATCTTTACTGTCTTCACTGATTCTAAAGATATGTACAATTCGCGATTATCTGAACTAACCGAAGCCAACGGACAATATACAAGCGGACAAGCTGAAACAGATTTACACAGTTCAATCCATAGACAAGGAATTGACTACTTTAAGGAACTATCATATTATGATAAAAAGGCTGTGCATAATTTAAAATATTTTACTTGGGTTGAACAGCAAGGAAAAGATGTTGAAGAGTTAAACGCCCAATGGTATGATGAAAATTATTGGTTAGAAAGATTCAGCATTGTTCCTACTTGGGATAAGCTGATAGATGAATTTAACTTTAAATCCGGTGTAACTATTTAGAGATCATTTAATGAACATTGGAACCAAGATATTAAAAAATGTTTTTTTAAGTACTAATAAAAATAAACTTATACTTGCAAATATCATTTTTGACAATAAAATTCAAAAAATAGAAATACAGGTTCCTTCTGAATTTACTTGGAAAGAAGTTAACACAACTGAAAAGAAATTCGAATTCATTAAAAAAGTAAAATTGAAACCACTTCCCAAAGGAGTGGAAATTATTGATGGTGAATATAATTTAGCTATTCCCGGTGCTATTGATCCTCATGTACACTTTGATACACCTGGTTTTGAGTTTAGAGATACATTTGAACATGGAACCAAAGCTGCTGCTTTTGGTGGTGTCACAACCATAATAGATATGCCATGTACATCTTTACCACCTGTTACATCATTAGAAAATTTTAATACCAAATTAAATGCTGTGAAAAATAGATCTTTAATTGATTTCACATTCTGGGGTGGAGTTTGTGGAAACGATTTTGAAAATGGTTGTGATATTGAAAAAAACATTAATGACTTAAATGCATCTGGAGTTGCAGCGTATAAAGGTTATTTTATTTCAGGAATGAATTCCTTCAAAGATCTGACAATGAATCAATTTCATGTAGTTGCAAAAATAATTGAGAAAACAGAAAAGCCGTTTGGTGTTCATGCAGAGGATAAATATTTAGTTGAGACAAGGCAAAAAGAATTTATTCTTAGTAACAAAAACTCATGGATGGATTATTGCAAATCGAGAGATTCCGAAGCTGAAACCAAATCAATTAAAAACATTATTGAAATTTCAAAGGTTACAGGTGTAAAAGTTCACGTTGTTCATCTAAGCTCAAATTTAGGGTTAAACGAAATTAAAGAAGCTCAGGGAAATGGAATCAGAATTACTTCTGAAACTTGCCCACATTATTTATATTTTACTCAGAATGACTTTGAAAATAGAGCAATTAAAAATTTTCTAAAAACGGCTCCACCAGTAAAAATGCAAGAGGATCAAGATTCTTTGTGGGATGGATTAAAGGATGGAACTTTAAGCTTTGTTACAACTGATCACGCAGGTTGTAATCCAATGACAGAAAAAATATCAGAAAACTTTTGGGAAGTTTATGGCGGAATCCCTGGTGTTGAACATCGTGTCCCTTTTCTTTTTAGTGAAGGTTTTCTTAATAATAAATTGTCATTGGAACAAACGATAAATTTACTATCAACAAACGTTTCAGATTATTTTAAATTGAGTAATAAAGGAAAAATTGAGAAAAACTATGATGCAGATTTTGCATTAATTAATTTGTGGGATTCTGAAATTGTTAAATCAGAAAATATGCATAGTAAAGGAAAGTATACTCCATTTGAAGGAATTAAATTTAATTGTAAAGTAGAGAAAACTATATTACGAGGCAAAGTAATTATGGATTTAAAATCTAAGCAAGAAGATGATTTTACATATGGAAGGTATATTGAGGTTCACTAAATGAAAATTACCAATGCGTGGATTTGCCAAATAAAGAAAGATCAAATTGTTCCAATTTTTGGTGATATCGAAGTTTACGATAACAAAATATTATCGATCACTGAGAAAGAATTTAAATTATCCCATTTGAATATATCAGTTTCCAACAACGATATAGATGCAAAAGGGAGAGTTGTCACAATCCCAAATGTTAATTACCATGATCATATATATTCTCGCTTGGCAAAAGGTTTAAGTATTAAAGGTGATATGTCAAACTTCCCAAATATTCTTAAAAACCTCTGGTGGAAGTTAGATTCGCTTTTAGATTTAGAAATGATTGAAGCATCTGCAAAAATGGCATCAATTGAATCAATCAAAAATGGTGTAACATATATTATTGATCACCACTCTTCTCCTAATAAAGCGCAAGATAGCTTAAAAACAATTTCAAAAACTTTAGAGAGTTTCAATATCAGAAATGTTCTTTGTTTTGAAACTACTGATCGAAATGAAGATACTTTAAAACAAAACGGATTTAATGAGAATATAAATTTTCTTGAAAATCACACAACGGAAAATTCCAAATCCCTACTCGGTTTGCATGCTTCATTTACATTGAATGACGAATCGCTTGCCAAAGCTGCAAAATTGGTTTTAGAAAAAAGTTGGGGAGTACATGTTCATCTTTGTGAAGATATTTCTGATGTTAAAATTAGTTTAGAAAAATATTCTGAAAAACCGGTGAAAAGGTTGATTGAAAATAATTTGTTAAATGATAAATCCATTCTTGCTCATGGAATTCATTTGGATGAAGATGATTTTAGATTAATAGCCGCATCTGGTGCTTCACTGGTTTTTAATTTAGATTCAAATATGAACAATTCGGTTGGACTTCAAAAATTTAAAATGATCCCAAAAGAAATTCCCATTTTAGTCGGAACTGATGGAATGCATTCTAATACTTCCCGATCATTAAAAGAATTGTATCTACAAATTAGACATGCTGGTTTTTCCTTTGACGATGCGTTTGGATTTATAATTAAAGTTTATTTTGATCAAGTAAAATTTATTACAAAGTTTTTCCCAGATTTTACGTCCTTAAACATTGGTGATAAGGCTGATTTGATTATTTGGGATTATATTCCACCAACACCGCTAAATAAAGGTAACTTTTGGGGACATTATATTTATGGAATATTAGAGAGACCTGTTATTTCGGTCATGCAAAATGGTTTGGTCCTCATGAATGAATTTAAACTATCTAATGTAGATGAAATAAAAAATGCAAGTGAGATCTTCTCCCAAGGAGAAAGATTATTTAACATATTCAATAAGGAAGAGTAAATGAATATTTCTGAACAAATACTGAAAAAAGCAGAAGAGTATAAAGTTTATACGGCAAAAAACCTATCTGAGATGATAAAGATAAAGTCGCTAAGTTTGCAAGAAGGTGAAGTAGCAATCTTAATTAAATCCATGATGGAAGATGCAGGGTTTGATGAAGCAAGAATTGATGGATTAGGAAATGTGATTGGTAGAATTGGTAATGGTCCTCGCATTATTGCTTTTGACGGTCATATTGATACAGTTGATTTGGGTAATTTAGAAAATTGGGATTTTGATCCTCTCGGTGGAGAAATTAAAGATGGTTATGTGCATGGAAGAGGAAGTGTTGATCAAGAAGGTGGTCCGGCTGCTTTTATTACAGCGGGTAGAATTATCAAAGAGTTAGGGCTTGCAAAAGATCTGACAATCTATTTTACTGGAACTGTAATTGAAGAAGATTGCGATGGTCTTTGCTGGAAGTATATTGTTGAGGAAGAAAAAATTAAAGCCTGAATGTGTTGTAATTACTGAGCCTACAAACCTTAATATCTATAGAGGTCACAGAGGAAGAATGGAAATTGCGGTATCTTTTTATGGAGTTTCTTCTCACGGTTCAGCTCCTGAAAGAGGGAAAAATGCAATTTATATGGCCTCCAGAGCAGCCCTAGAAATTGAAAAGCTTAACGAAACTTTAGCTTTTGATGAATTTCTTGGAAAAGGTACTATTACAATATCAGAGTTTAAGTCAAATAGTCCATCATTATGTGCTGTTTCAGATTTTGCAAGAATTCATTTGGATAGAAGATTAACTTGGGGTGAAGATAAAGAATTGGCCTTGGAACAAGTTAGAGAAATTGTTAAAGATATGAATGCCAAGGTTGAACTGTTAGATTATGAGGAGACTGCATTATACAGGATTAAAATATGGAATGCAAAAATATTTTCCTACTTGGAAATTGGAAGAGGATCATCCTCTTGTATTAAAAGGGATTGATGCTTATAAAGAAATTTTTAATTCAGATCCTAAAGTTGATAAATGGACATTTTCAACTAATGGTGTAACAATAAGAGGCTACTATGATATACCGGTTATTGGGTTTGGTCCTGGGAATGAAGTTCTGGCTCATGCACCAAATGAAAAAGTACCAATTGAGCATTTAGTTAAGGCATCAGCATTTTATACAATATTTGCAGCTAAATATTAATAAAAATATAAATTCAACTGACACACTGAGAAAATTAGAATTCTAGAGTATTAATCTTCTAAGCGTGATAGAAGTTTTGAAATTAAAGGAGAAAACATGAATCTTAAAGGTAAACATTTTCTAACTTGTGATAACTGGACCAAAGAAGAGTTAGATGTTGTATTTGAAAAATCTTTTGAATTAAAAGAACAATTTTATAACGAAATTCATCACCTAGATCTTCCACACAAAACACTTTTTATGATGTTTTTCGAACAGTCAACTAGAACGAGAAATTCAATGGAAGCTGGTATGACTCAGCTTGGTGGACATGCACATGATTTAACACCAGATAAAATGCAAATCACACATGGTGAAGTTGCTAAAGATACTGCGATTATTTTATCAAGAATGGGACATGGAATAGCTTGTAGAAATTGTTTTTATGGCGTTGGGAAAAAATATTTAGATGAATTGGCTGCGTATTCACGGAAACCAGTTATGTCTTTACAAGACGATGTTTATCACCCATTTCAAGGATTGGCTGACCTTCAAACAATATTTGAACATTTTGATAGAAATCCCAAGGGACTTAAAGTAACTATATCTTGGGCATATGCAGATACTCATTCAAAACCGCTTTCGGTACCACAAACACAAGCATTACTTTTCCCACGTTATGGTATTGATGTTACAATCGCTCATCCAAAAGAATTCCCGTTGAGTCAGAACATTGTTGAGAAAGCAAAGAAAAATGCGATTGAAGGAGGCGGCAGTCTTAAATTTACAAATAATATGGATGAAGCTTTTGAAGGTGCTCATGTAGTCATCCCAAAGAATTGGGGTGGTTTTGGTCATTGGAATGTGGAAGATTATTTGGCAAACGAAAATGAGTGTAAAAAAGAAATGTCCTCCAATTTGGCAAAATATAAGAATTGGATTTGCGATGATAATAGAATAAAGTTAGCTGATAAAAATGTTAAACTTATGCATGCATTACCAGCTGACAGAAACAATGAAGTTACTGATGCAATTCTAGACAATCCAAATATATCTATTGTTTTTGATGAAGCAGAGAATAGACTTCATACGGCAAAAGCAATTATGTCACTTACTATGTAAAATTGGTGAGTTAGTACTTTGTGCTAACTCCGAATTTGTAATTTCCCAAGATTAATACAAAACGATTATGAATACTCAATATAAGTATAAATGTTATGAATGTAAGATAGAATATTCTTCTGAAGAGATTGAGCGAAAGCTATTATACCTTTGTCCTATTTGTGGCAAAACTGAACGCAACAAACCACTTAAAGGTGTGCTTCAAATTATTTATGAATATTACAAAATAAGCAATGAAATTGATAGAAATGTATTCTTGAGAAATAGAGCTGGTAGTTTTTGGAAATATCCTTATTTATGGCCTCTTGAAATTCACAATAATAGTTTTCTAAGAATTACATCTGATCAATTAGAAAAATTACAACTAAATGAAAACCCAATATCTTCCATCAAATTTGAAGATAATAAACTACTGTTGTTTGATGATTCTAGGAATCCTACACTTTCTTATAAAGATAGGGCAACCTCATTAGTTGTATTAAAAGCAATTCAACTTGGGATAACTGAAATTGCTGCAGCCTCAACCGGAAATGCTGGTTCTTCACTTGCTGGAATTTGTGCAAAATTAGATATAAAAGCACATATCTTTGTCCCAAAAACAATTCCTGAAAGTAAAAGAATTCAGATTCAATCATATGGAGCTAATATTTATTTATTGGATGGGAGTTATGATGATGCATTTGATTTATGTCTGGAGGTTTCAGAGAATAAAGGTTGGTACAATAGGAACACAGCTTATAATCCTTTAACAATAGAAGGTAAAAAATCAGCAGCGTATGATATATTTATTTCTTGCGAAGGAAATATTCCAGATTATATATTTGTTCCAGTGGGAGATGGAGTGATTATTAGTGGAATTTATAAAGGATTTTGGGACTTAAAACAACTTGGTTGGATTGATAAGATTCCACGACTTATTGGTGTTCAGGCTTCTGGTAGTGATGCAGTAATTCGTTACATTTCAACTAATAAATTTGAATTTGTTGAATCCTCATCTATTGCGGACAGTATTTGTGCAGGTGCACCAAGGAATCTATTTATGGCGGTTAACTCAATAATCGAAAGTGATGGTTGCGCGCTTTCTGTTAGTGATGAAGAAATATTAATCAGCCCAAAAAATTCTAGCTAATAAATATGGTGTATTAGCGGAACCTTCAGCAGCAGCTACTTTGGCAGGTTATAAAAAGTATAAAATAGAAAATAGTATTAGTGAAAATTCCAAAGTGATGTTAATGATTACTGGTAATGGGCTTAAAGATATGTTATCATTATCTAAGTGGAACAATGAACCAGAAATTAAGTGTTCAGATGAATGGAAGGAAATATTATTTTAATTCTAAATTTTCGGTTAATTGAAAAGCGAAGATATTTCAGTGATAAAAATCATTCCTTCGATATGACAGTTCTTTTAATTTGTCATTTCGAACATGATTCGTGTGAGAAATCTCTTAACCTATTTGTTGTTTCTATATGAAAAATTAGTACATCTATATAATTATAAATAAGTATAGCACAGTTCTATACATAGGTATAACAAATAATCTTGATCGAAGATTATTTGAACACAAACATAAACTTGTTGATGGATTCTCAAAAAAATATAATTTAACAAAACTGGTTTTCTTTGAGTTAACCAACAACATAAATTCTGCTATACAGAGAGAAAAGGAAATTAAAAAGTGAAGACGAGAGAAGAAAAACAAATTATTAGAGTCTATGAATCCTAATTGGGAAAACTTAATTGAAAATAGTAAAGAACAGATTTCTCGGTCGAATGAAAAATCTATTCTCACTCGAAATGACAATCGAAAAATAGAAGGAGTTATAATTTCTGCAGGTGTATCTAGTAGAATGGGAAAGTTTAAGCCTCTACTTAAGTATCATGGAGAAACCTTTTTGGTTGGCATTATCAATAAACTTTTGAAAATTTGTAATAACGTAATTGTAGTGACCGGTTTTAAATTTCAAAAAATCGAAAGTATAGTTTCAGAAAATGAATTAAATTTTAAGGGTAGAGTTAAATGTATTCATAATTCTAGTTATGAGAAAGGCATGTTTAGTTCTATAGTAACTGGATTAAAAGTTATTGAAGAAGACAGTTGGACTCTGTATCATTTAATTGATCAACCAAATCTTCCCGTCAAATTCTACGAAGAGTTTATTTCTCAAATCGATAATTCATTTGACTGGATTCAACCAACTTTTGAAGCTCAGAAAGGACACCCAATTTTAATAAATAAAAAAGTAATTAAGAAAATATTAAACTCTGAAATTGAGTCAAATCTTAGAATAATTTCTGCTTCAGACGAAATACGAAAAAAATATTGGGATTGTGGTTTTAGTGAAATTCTAACTGATTTAGATTTCCCAGAAGATTATAAGAAAATAAGTGAGTAGCATATGCAAAAAAGAATAGTAAAATTCCTATTAGTAATATTTTTTTCACCGGCTATGTTTTTTTCTCAGACCAAAAATGAAACCATTATTAAAACTGTAGATTCCGTTGATTTACAAAAGTATATTGGTACTTGGTATGAAATAGCTAAAATCCCAAATTCATTTCAAGATCATTGTGTTAAAAATACTACCGCAAGTTATGAAATTAATGAAGAGGGGAATATTATAGTAGTAAATAAATGTATTGATGAAGATGGTGAAATTGATGACGCTGAAGGATTAGCTAAAGTAGTCGATAAAAAAACAAACTCTAAATTAAAAGTAAGTTTTGTGAGTTTATTTGGATGGCAACTATTTTGGGGTGACTATTGGATATTAGGCTTAGAGAGTAATTATAAATATGCAGTAATTGGAACTCCTTCAAGAAAATATGGCTGGATTTTAAGTCGTACTCCAAAAATGGAAAATTCAGATTTAGAAAATTGTTATCAAATATTTGAAAAGAATGGTTATGATAGACGCCATTTTGAACTTAGTTTGCAAGAGAATTAGTATTCTCGGTTTAAATTTTAACATCTTGTTTTAGGATCAGATTTACCATTATTCAAAAAAATAAGGGGCAAGTTTGAATAATAAAATCGATGGAAGTGTAAATCAAAGGTTTTCATCTCGGATTGGATTTCTACTAAGTGCATTGGGAATTGCTGTTGGAACTGGAAATATTTGGCGATTCCCAAGAATAGCTGCTTCAAATGGTGGCGAAGAAGGCGCCGGAGCATTTTTAATCGCTTGGGCTGTAATTCTGTTTTTGTGGAGTATACCTTTAATTATTGCTGAATATGCTCTCGGACGGAAAAATAGAAAAAGTGTAATTGGTTCAATAGTTTCAACCATTGGGGAAAAATTTGGATGGATGGGGACATTTATTGCATTTGTTTCAACTGCCATATCTTTTTTTTATGCGGTTATAGTTGGGTGGTGTTTATTTTATTTTTTTCAAATGTTGTTCTTTCCTTTACCTAGTAGTACACAGAGTTCTGTTTTAATTTGGGATCAGTTTCAATCAAGTTATTGGCCATTATTATTTCATGCTATCGCAGTTGCTTTAGGAGCTTTAGCAATCTGGAAGGGTGTAAAATCAATAGAAAAGGTTAACAAAATACTGATTCCCTCATTGTTAATCATAATTATTATTTCATTAATTAGAGCACTTACTTTACCTGGTGCTTGGGCTGGAGTAGAATATTTATTTACGCCACAATTCAATCAACTTCTTGATTCTAAATTATGGTTAGAAGCATTAACACAAAATGCATGGGATACTGGAGCAGGTTGGGGTTTGTTTTTAACATATGCCGCATATATTAAAAGTAAGCATGGAGTAGTGAAGAATGCATTCACAACTGCAATAGGAAATAATGTAATTTCACTTTTTGCAGGATTGATAATCTTTGGAACAGTATTTTCCATTTTGCAAACAGAGATGAGTTTAGCCAAACCTGAAGTTTTAGAAATAATGAAAAGTAGCGGTCCTGCTGCAACCGGCTTAACTTTTATTTGGTTGCCACAATTATTTTCAAAAATGATTTTTGGACAGTCATTAAGTATTTTATTTTTTCTCGGATTGACTTTCGCTGGATTTTCTTCATTAATCGCAATGCTTGAATTACCAACACGTGTTATGATTGATGCTGGTTTCGATAGAAAAAAAGCTATCATGATTGTGGTTTCGATTATTTATTTTCTTGGTATTCCATCAGCTATAAATTTAAACATACTAACAAACCAAGATTATGTTTGGGGTAACGCTCTTGTGTTATCAGGGTTTTTTATAGCCTTTACAATAATTAAATATGGTTCCAGTGAATTTAGATTAAATCATATTAATTCATACAAGAATGATTGGAATATCGGCTCTTGGTGGGAAGTAGCGACAAAATACTTTGTCCCTATTTTATCAACAATATTGCTCGTCTGGTGGTTGTCAGAATCTTTATTAACTCTAAACTGGTATGATCCATTTGGACAATATACTTTCATGACAAATATTTTTCAATGGTTAGTTGTTATATTAATTGCTCTATTTTTGAAATATAAACGATTTACTAGTGGAGCTGAATAGAATATTGAAAATATATATTTACTACTTCACTCTTATTTCAATGCTTTCAATTGAGTTTTCTTTTGAGAAATGAAATGGCAGTTCATTTAGATCAATTCTGAAAGAATTTTTCGAAGGATAAAATGTTATGTAAATACTAGATCTCTCAGCTTCGTCTTTTGCAAAAACAAATAACTTATCCTTAACCTTGCCAGAAACTACTTTAGCTAGGTAGGAACTATGTTTATCTTTAAAAGTTTGTGTTCTTTCTTGCAATATTGCGGAAGGAGAATCAGCTGCCAAAACATAATGTGTTGATTCTTTGGCAAAATTTCTAGTCTCTTTTTCTAATAGAATAATTTTTG
This sequence comes from uncultured Ignavibacteriales bacterium, assembly GCA_963704835.1. Lineage (GTDB taxonomy): Bacteria > Bacteroidota > Ignavibacteria > Ignavibacteriales > Melioribacteraceae. The sequence continues at coordinate 339,942 of CAVPHW010000020.1, forward strand.
CTTTATTTTGTGATTCAAGTTTTGCATTAATTTTATCAGAAATGGAAGTTGGAATATCCGCTTCTAAGTTACTTGATAACTCAGACAACAAATCTAATTCAAATTTGAATAAATCTAAATTATTTTTAATATAATTCAACTTTTCTGGATTTAATTCTTCAGGATAAAATATAAACTTATATAAATCATTTTCTGAAATAATATTCATAACTTATTGTAATATAATTATATACAAAAAATAAGAAAATTAAATAAATTGTCAAATGAAATATTTTTAAAGATTATTAAGATTAGAAGTCCTAGAATTTATTTTTGACAATAAACAGATTTTTTTTAACTTTTATGTTTTATTTTGGTCTTAATTTATGTTTGTAAATTATCGGCTTTATTATAAATTACTTTTCAGAATTTAATGTACTAATTTGAGTAATTTATATAATTAGTAAAATAATAATTAATATTTAGCGGTGGATTGAATGAATGAAATAGAAAACAAAGTGCTTTCTGAGGTAAATCTTAAAGTATTAGCTAAAAATATTTATGAAGAATCTGTACAGATGGGGTTTGATTCAAGTGACTATATTAAATTAACTAACGAAATTTTAGGAATGACCATCGATAATGAAATATCTAAAAATATCCCGATGGAAAAGATTGAAAAAAAATCGACTAAGAAAATAAAATTGCCACTCACTACACAAAATTTAATAATTAGGAAATATTCCCCTGAAAAAGACAAGGAATATTTATCAAAATGGTTTGAAAACGATATTAGTAAATTGTTTTTAATTTCAAATGAGTCAATGAAAGATTTAAACATTAACAACATTTTGTCCGATGATAAAAATATCTTTGTAACAATAACTCTAAAAAATAATCACCCAATTGGGTTGTTGGCTGTACTTAGCATTGATAAGCAAAATAAAAAGGGTGAAATGCGCAAGTTAATTGGGGATTTGGAATACCGTGGAAAGGGTTATGCAAAAGAAGCAACAAAAATTTGGATCGATTATTGTATTAATGTACTTGACTTGAATAAAATTTATATTAACACCATTGATACAAACATACGCAATATTTCCTTAAATCGTCAATTAGGGTTCAAAATTGAAGGTTTATTGAAAAATGAATGTATCCTTGATGGTATTGAACATGATGTTCTAAGAATGGCTTATTTTAAGACAGAGTAGGTTTTTTGAATTGGAACAAGTCATATAAAAAAAATACCATTTTAATTAAATATTAAAATTATTTGGAGTAAAAATGTGCGGAATTGTTGGATATATAGGTAGTAAAAACTGTGTTCCCATTATTGTAAATGGTTTAAGAATGCTCGAATACAGAGGTTATGATTCAGCTGGCATAGGAGTAATAAATGGAGATAATTGTTTAGTTCAGAAAAGTGTAGGGAAAGTCTCAATTCTTGACCAAGCATTAAAAACTTCCAACATTTCTTCTACAATAGGCATTGGTCATACTCGATGGGCTACTCATGGAGCACCAACTGAACTTAATGCACATCCACATTTTAATGCAGATAAATCAATTTGTTTGATTCATAATGGAATAATTGAAAATTATTCGGTTCTTAAAAAAGAACTTATATTAGAAGGTTATGAATTTATTAGCGAAACTGATACAGAAGTTCTTGTTCACTTGATTGATAGATTTTATCAGAACGGAAATACTTTACTTAGATCGGTTAGAAAAGCTCTTACCGAAGTTGATGGAGCATACGGTTTGTGTGTAATTTCTTCTGATGAACCTGATAAAATTGTTGTTGCTCGGAAAGGATCTCCGTTAGTTATTGGAATAGGCAATGGCGAAAATTTTATTGCTTCTGATGTTAGTGCGTTGGTTGCACATACAAGCCAAGTTGTTTATTTAGATGATAATGAAATTGCAGAAGTTTATAATGATCACTTTAACGCTTTCACAATTACTGATGAATCAATTCAGAAAGAAGTTGAAGAAATAACCGTAACTCTGGAAGAAATTAGTAAAGGTGGTTATAATCATTTTATGATGAAAGAAATTATGGAGCAGCCAGAATCCATAACAAACTCAATGAGAGGAAGAATACTTCTTGCTGAAGGCACGGTAAAATTAGGTGGTTTGTTAAATGTACAAGATAAATTAGCAAATGCAAAAAGAATCATTATTTGTGCTTGCGGCACGTCCTGGCATGCAGGCTTAGTAGCGGAGTATATGATTGAACAATTTGCAGAAATTCCTGTTGAAGTTGAATATGCTTCAGAGTTTAGATATAGAAATCCGATTGTTCAAAAAGATGATGCAATGATTTTCATTTCTCAAAGTGGTGAAACAGCTGATACCTTAGCCGCAATGAAAGAAGCTAAAAGAAGGGGTGCATTAGTTCTTGGCGTTTGTAATGTTGTTGGAAGTTCAATAGCAAGAGAAAGTGATGCTGGTGTTTATATTCATGCCGGACCAGAAATTGGAGTTGCTTCAACAAAAGCATTTACATCTCAGTTGGTAGTATTTGCTTTAATAACAGTATTACTTGCTCGCAAAAGACATATGAGCGAAATAGATGGGAAGAAAATTTTAACGGAATTAAAGCAAATTCCAGCAAAAGTCGAGAAAATATTGCAACTAAATGATGAGATAGAGAAAATTGCAGAAAAGTTTGTAGATGCAAAGAATTTTCTTTATTTGGGACGTGGTTATAATTTCCCAGTTGCTCTGGAAGGAGCTCTTAAGTTAAAAGAGATTTCTTACATTCATGCAGAAGGATATCCAGCGGCTGAGATGAAACACGGTCCAATTGCTCTTATTGATGAGAATATGCCTGCTGTGTTTTTAGCCCCAAATGATTCTGTTTACGATAAAATTATTAGCAATATTCAAGAAGTAAAGGCAAGAAAAGGTAAAATTATTGCAATTGCATCTGAAAGTGATAGCGAAATAGATTCCTTAGTTGATCATGTAATTAAAATACCTGAAACAATTAGAATGTTAATGCCTATTCTAAATGTCATACCATTACAATTATTATCCTATCATATAGCAGTGAAGAAAGGATTAAACGTCGATCAACCTCGTAATTTAGCAAAAAGTGTTACAGTGGAGTAGGTTTACCCTCTCCACTTCATTTTTCCTCAATTTAGACTAGACCCTCAAATTAAAATCACTTTCTTTTCTTTTTAAGTGATAATTATAGTAGAATTAATGAAAAACTTTTAGTAATTTATCAGCTAAAATGCAAATGAATAATTAACAAAAAATAAACTATTCTAGATATTATAAATATATTTGCATAATATTGTATAATAATACATAACTTACGGAGATTTTATGTCCAAAAAAAATATTCTTATTATGGGAGCAGCTGGTAGAGATTTTCACAATTTTAATGTGATGTTTAGAGATAACGAAAATTATAATGTGGTTGCATTCACTGCAACTCAAATTCCAAATATTGATGGAAGAATGTATCCGGCTGAATTAGCGGGTAAATTATATCCTGGAGGCATTAAAATTTATGATGAATCGGAACTAGTTGATCTAATATCTAAATTAAATGTTGAAGAAGTAATATTTGCGTATTCTGATGTTCCGTTTAATTATGTAATGACAAAAGCTTCAATTGTGAATGCTGCTGGAATTTCTTTTAGACTTTTGGGTGCAGAAGAAACAATGGTTAAAAGTAGCAAACCCGTTATATCAGTTTTAGCTACTAGAACGGGATGTGGTAAATCTCAAACATCAAGAAAAATTGTTAAAATTTTAAGAGAATCGGGTAAAAAAGTTGTAGCTATTCGCCATCCAATGCCTTATGGGGATTTAGTTAAGCAAAAAGTTCAACGTTTTGCAGCTTTGGAAGATCTAAAAAAACATGATTGTACAATAGAAGAAATAGAAGAATATGAACCACATATTGCTCTTGGCGGTGTTATTTATGCAGGTGTAGATTACGAAGCAATTTTACGTGAAGCAGAAAAAGAAGCTGATGTTATCCTTTGGGATGGCGGAAATAATGATATGTCTTTCTTATAAAGCAGATGTAACATTTACTGTTGTCGATCCTCATCGTCCAGGACATGAATTGTCTTACTATCCTGGAAATACATCTTTAAGAATGGCAGATGCAGTTGTAGTAAATAAAATTGATTCAGCCGATGCAAAGGATATTTTAACAGTGATTAATAATGTGAGAATGGTTAATCCGACAGCCACAATAATTGAAGGTGCTTCTCCATTAATAGTTGATAAACCAGAGTTAATAATGGGCAAAAGAGTACTAGTTGTTGAAGATGGTCCAACTTTAACACACGGTGAAATGAAATATGGCGCTGGAACTGTTGCTGCCCAAAAATTGGGAGCAAAAGAAATAGTTGATCCGCGTCCTTTTACTGTAAAATCTATTACAGAAACATACAAAAAATATCCAAATATTGGTGTTCTATTACCTGCAATGGGGTATGGTGAAGACCAAATGAAGGATCTTGAACAAACAATAAATAATGTTGATTGTGATTCTGTTATAATTGGAACCCCAATTGATTTAGGCAGAATATTGAAAATTAATAAGCCATCAACAAGAGTTATGTATGAATTACAAGAAATTGGTAATAATACAGTTGAGTCAGTTTTGAAGGTAAAAGGAATTATATGAAAAAGAAACTTGCGGTAGTAGCTTTAGGTGGAAATGCACTATTAAGAGGTAATGAAATAGGTACGATTGACGAACAAGAAAAGAATACTTTCGATACTTGTAAGCAGATTGTTGATCTAATTAAGAAAGATTTTAATATTATCATTACTCACGGAAATGGACCGCAAGTTGGAAATATTTTACTTAGGAACGAAGCTGGATATGATAAATATAAAATTCCTCAAATGCCTATGGATATTTGTGTTGCTGATTCTCAAGGTGGAATTGGCTACATGATAGAAAGGATGATGAGAAATGTACTTACAGAAGAAAAAATTAAGAAAAATGTAGTTACATTGGTAACGCAAGTATTGGTAGATAAAAAGGACCCAGCTTTTGAAAACCCAACAAAACCAGTTGGACCATTCTATCTTAAGGAAGAAGCTGATTTGCTGACAAAGAAAAATGGTTGGATATTTAAAAAAGACCCACGGAATAGGGGATGGAGAAAAGTTGTTGCTTCACCAAACCCAATTAAAATAATGAACCAGGAAGTTATCAAATCAATTGCAAATAAAGGAACAATAGTTATTGCAGTTGGTGGTGGTGGTGTTCCTGTTTATAAACATGAAAATGGTTACTTAGAGGCAATTGAAGCAGTTATTGATAAAGATTTAGCTTCATCTGTGCTAGCTAAGGAAATTGGGGCTGATAAATTTTATATTATTACAGATGTCCCTAAAGTATATGTTAATTTTAATAAGAAAAATCAAAAAGCACTAAACAAAGTAAAAATTACAACTCTGGAAAAATACCTTAAAAATGAAGAATTTGGTGCTGGTAGCATGGGTCCTAAAATAAAAGCCGCAATTAAATTTTCAAGTTCAACAGGGAATGAAAGTATAATTACAGATACAAATAGTTTGAGTATCCCAGGCTGTGGAACGCGCATTTCTGCATAATAAATCTTTTTCTCATATAATAAGTCATGTTTTATTAAAAAAGAGCTTTCCAGCTCTTTTTTAATTTTTATTTGATAATTATTTTACTAATTTTAAATCCCAAAAGATATAATCGTATCTTATTATTTCATTTCGTTGTCGCATAACATTTATAAACTACTCTAAAGGTATAGTATTGAAAACACTTCAAAGTAATGAAATAATACTTGGGGCGCAGATGCTTTTTGTTGCATTTGGTGCACTCGTTTTAGTTCCTCTATTAACCGGACTTGATCCTTCAATTGCGCTTTTCACCGCTGGTGGCGGTACTTTAATCTTTCAGTTAATTACAAAAAGGACTGTGCCAATATTTTTAGCAAGTTCTTTTGCTTTTATTGCACCCATTCAGATTGGTATTAATGAATTTGGACTAGCAGCAACATTGGGTGGCTTAGCAAGTGCAGGGATCGTATATATTGTACTTTCTACGTTGGTAAAAATTCAAGGAATAAAAGTTATTGAAAAGTATCTTCCACCGATAGTTACTGGCCCAGTAATAATGGTTATCGGTTTAAAGCTCGCTCCTGTTGCAGTTGGAATGACAAAGAACTTTGATGGCAGTACCGAAATAAATTCTACAGCAATATTGGTAGCTCTATTTACTTTAAGTCTTACAGTATTTGTTGTTTTAAAAGCCAAAGGGATGCTAAAATTGATTCCAATTATTTGCGGAATTGCCGGTGGCTACTTATTATCAGTAATTTTGGGTGAAGTTAGTTATCAACCGATTATGGACGCAAAATGGTTCTCTATTCCATGGATTGAAGCCATGAATACGGGAACTTATCAATTTCCAGTTTTTGAATTAGCTGCAATTCTTTTTATTCTACCAGTTGCAATTGCTCCAGCAATAGAACATGTTGGGGACATAATTGCAATTTCTGAAGCATCTGGAAAAGACTATTTAGAAAAACCGGGTTTGCACAAAACTTTATTAGGTGATGGTATAGCTACAATTTTTGCCTCCTTTTTAGGTGGTCCACCAAATACAACATATTCTGAAGTTACTGGAGCCGTTGCACTAATTAAAAAATTTGAACCAAGGTTAATGACAATTGCTGCCATATTTGCTATACTATTAGCATTTTTTGGCAAATTAGGAGCTGCTCTGAAAACAATTCCAATCCCAGTAATGGGTGGAATTATGGTCTTACTTTTTGGAATGATTGCGGCAATAGGTATTGGATCATTAGTAAAAAATAAAGTTGATATGTCAATACCAAGAAATTTGGTGATTGTTGCAGTTGTTCTTGTTTTTGGAATAGGTGATATGTCACTAGGTTATGGAAATTTTCAATTAGCAGGAATTGGTTTAGCAGGAATAGCAGGAGTTTTATTAAATAGATTTTTACCAACTCAAAAATAAAAAGGGGGAACCAAATGAAAAAAATCATTTTACTACTTGTTTTACTTTTATCAACTGCTGCATTTGCTCAAAATATCCAAATTCACTATGATCTTGGTAAGGATCGTGATTATTTTACATCAACTATTGAAATGTTCAAACCAGATGAGTATGGTGCAACTTTTTTCTTTGTGGATTTCGATTTTAATAATGTAGGAAATAAATCAATTTCATTAGCCTATTTTGAATTTGCAAGATATATTGCGATTCCAGGAGCGTCTGGTTTAGCAGCTACAGTTCAATACAATGATGGAACTGCACCTTGGGGACCTCTTGGCCATGTTGTTTTAGCAGGTTTAAGTTATCCAATAGATCTAGGTTTTATAACACTTAGCACAGATGTACTTTTTAGAAAAGATTATTTATCTGATGGTGCTGGCGTTCAATTAACTACAGCATGGTTCAAACCATTGTTTGATGGAAAATTGATTTTTACAGGATTTTTTGATATTTGGAGTGGAAAATACTTTGGAGAGAGTAAACTTGTGGTGTTAACTGAACCTCAATTATGGTACAATGTAGATAAAAATATAGCAGTTGGTGGAGAAGTAGAAATCAGTAATAATTTTTTACCAGAGGATGGTATTCAGTTTAATCCAACCTTAGCAGTTAAATGGAATTTCTAACATAAAAAAGGTTAATCAAAATGAGTGACTACTTTAATTTTTCAAAATATAATACAAACCTGAAAACAGAAATAATAGCGGGCATAACAACTTTTTTAGCAACAATGTATATTATCGTTGTCAATCCAGCAATAATTTCTAACACTGGTATGTCTTTTAGTGGTGTTCTTACGGCTACTATATTAGTTAGTGCATTCAGCAGTATAATGATGGGACTTTATGCGAATAACCCAATTGTAGTTGCTCCTGGAATGGGTCTAAATGCGTTTTTTACGTATTCTGTTGTTTTAGGGATGGGCATTAAATGGGAAGTGGCTTTAGGGGCTGTTTTTTGGTCAGGTGTTATCTTTTTATTACTCTCAATCTTTAAAGTGAGAACTTTAATTGTGCAAGCTATTCCAAAACAGATACGCTATGCAATCTCGGCAGGAATTGGGTTATTTATTACATTCATTGGATTTGTGAATGCTAAATTTATTGTTGATAATCCTGCAACACTAGTTTCAATTGCTGATTTAGATCCCATCATAGTTACATTTTTAATCGGTTTATTTCTCACCTCAATTTTGGTTATTAAGAGAGTAAAAGGTGCTTTGATTATTGGAATAATTGCAACTACCATTCTTGCAATACCAATTGGAAGGTTATATGGCGATGCTTCAGCAATAAACTTTGGATTGCCAACTTTGGTTGCATGGAAAGGACTAGTCGCTATGCCAGATTTTAGCGTGATGTTAAAATTGGATTTTATTGGGTCTTTGCAACTTAGTTTATTACCAGTTGTTTTTGCATTATTGTTTACTGATATGTTTGATTCACTTTCTACTTTTATCGGAGTTGCGGAAGCAGCTAATTTAGTAGACGAAACTGGCGAGCCAAGAAATATTAGAAAATCGTTAGTTGTTGATGCTATATCTACAACAATTTCCGGATTGTTTGGAACGAGTTCAGGTACAAGTTATATTGAGTCAGCAACGGGTGTTGAAGAGGGTGGTAGAACAGGGATGACAGCTGTTGTAACTGGTTTATTATTTTTACCATTTATGTTTTTTTCTCCTTTACTTTCAATGGTACCTGCAATTGCTACAGCTCCAGCCTTAATTTTGGTTGGTGCATTTATGATGAAACCAGTTCTGAAAATTAATTGGACAAAATTTGATGATGCTATTCCAGCTTTCCTTGGAATGGTTTTAATCCCTTTGACATATTCAATAACACAAGGAATAATTTGGGGATTCATTGCGTGGACTATCATTAAAATTGCAGTTGGCAAAAAAGATGAAATTACACCAATGCTTATTGTTATTGATATTTTGGCGATACTGGCTTTAGTTATTTGATTTTATATTTTACAATATTGTAAAGGTGATGCAATAACATCACCTTTTTTATTTTAAATAAATGTTTACAAAAATATTAAAGTGTTGAAAAAGTTTAAAACAAAAAAGCCACGTCTTTGTTAACGTGGCTTGCAGTATGTGGGTGGAAAGGGAACTTATCAGCCGACACTTTGATTTTCAGTCCATTGCTCTCCCAACTGAGTTATCCGCCCTAAAAAATACGAGCACCAAGTTTTTATTCTATTAGGCGTTGAATATATTTGATCAACCACAGTTGAGATAAAATATAAACTTTCAAATTCAGTTCAAGTTTCAAATTTAATAATTTTTATATTATGATGACTACAAATGCAAGAAAATATAGGAATTGGGTTATATGATGATCACTGGTATCATTTTTAGATACCAGTGATCATTAAATGATAGTTTATTTTAAAAGAATTAACTTTTTAGTTTGACTAAAATTAGCTGTTTCAATTTGGTAAATATAAGTTCCAGATGGTAAATTACCTGCATTAAAGTTAATGGTATGGAAACCTTGAGGTTTATATTCATTTACTAATTCAACCAATTTTTGCCCTAGCAAATTAAAAATTGCTAGTTTAACATATGTTCCTTCTGGCAATGCATAAGAAATTATCGTAGTTGGATTAAATGGGTTAGGATAATTGTTTACAAGTTCATAATGATCAGGAAGATCTAAACTATTATTAGAGATACTGGTAGAAATATCCATAAGCTCCGCGGTTAGATTACGTGATTTATCAACATTAAAAGTATAAATAGAATCCGGTGATACCTCAATAAAGTTTTCAGACCAACGTAAAAATTTCCACCCTGGATTTGGGGTACAAATTAAGGTTACTGAAGAATTTTCAATAAAAGATCCATTACCGGAAATAACAGAGGCGGCTATTGGATAACTGACCGCAATTATTTCGAATAAAGATGCTCCTTCCTGAGTAATAGTAATAGTCTGAGTAATTTCATTTCCAGTGATGGAAATTATGGCAATTCGTTGAGTTGTATCATTATTTGCATCATACAAGATGGTTAACGTAGCATTGCCTGAACTATCTTCAGTTGATTTTGACAGCCAATCTGCATCGTCATTCACTGACCAATCAATATTTGATTCAATCTCAAAATTCACAGTTCCATTTTGGGCATCTACAGTTTTACTATTAGGAGTTACTGTAATATATGGTACAAATGGAATTCCCTGTTGTAAAATAGTTACTATTTTGGTAAGTCCACTGCCCATAATCGAAATAGTGTCAGTTCTGGAATCATAACTATTATTAGCTGAAAAACTAATGCTAATTAGAGAATCTCCATTTCCATTCAATGCTGATAAGCTGATCCAACTGCTTTTCTGGGACAAAGTCCAACTTGAATTGGAAGTTATATTAAAGGAAACAGTTCCTGAAGTATCCTCAATGTTAAATTCTGATGGATTAACAGTTAAATATGCATTTGTTCCTGCTTGTGTGACTGTAACGTCTTTAGAAAAACCACCTCCAGTTAAGGTTATAGTGGCTACTCTCGAATTTGGGGAAGTATTACTACTATATATAGCATTAAGAGTTCCATCTCCCACACCATTATTTGGGCTTTTACTTAACCAATCTGAATCATCCCTAGAGTCCCAAGTTATATTTGATGCTATAGTAAATGGAACAGTTCCTGAACTTGCACTTACATCAATATTTGAAGGAGTTACCGTTAGGTAGGCAGGCACTGTCTGTCCTTCCTGAACCAAGGTGACAATTTTAGATATTCCTCCACCTTCAATAGTAATTGATCCAGTTCTTGAGTTTGAACTAAAATTTTCATCAAATGTGGCAGTTAATGTAGCATTCCCGCTCCCGCTAGCAGAAGATAAATTTATCCAGGTAGCATTATCGATAGCTGTCCAACTTAAATCTGAGCTAATAGTATAAGTTGTACTTCCTGAAGTTGAAGAAACATTTTTAGAAGTAGGACTAACGGTTAAATAATTTGAAGATGGCTTTCCCTCCTGAACTATGGTTGCAGTTTTGGTTATTCCAGATCCTGTCAATGTTATTGAACCAGTTCTTGAAGTTGAACTAGTATTTTCATCAAAAGTGGCAGTCAATGTAGCATTTCCATTCCCACTTGTTGGAGATAAATTCACCCAACCAGCATTGTCATCAACCGACCAATTAACATTAGAAGAAATAGAATAAGTGATACTTCCAGAAGGCGATGATACTGTTTGGCTTCCAGGCGATATTGTTAGATATGAAGAAGAACCTCCTAAATTAACAAGTTTAAAATTTCTATATATTACATTAGGATTATCACTATCATACTTATCTATCCCACTACCTAACCAAATTTTATGATCAACAGGTGAATAATCATAAAGACCTGCCTTATGGTTTGACCAAACTACTTGACCATCAACATAAACTTTATAAGTCTTATTATTCCATTCAACTTTAATTTTGTACCATTTTGTTTTACTGTTATCCCATGAAAAAGCACTTCCACTCGGTTCATCATACCAGTCTCGATCATCAATATCAACAATACCATCATTGTTCATATCTTCTTTGAAAATTGCATAAGAGGAATTAATTCTTGCACTTGTGGGAGCAGCACAATTAACAACACTTTTAAATACTGAAGCACTTTGCCTCCAGTGGAAATTCCATCTAAAATAATTATCCCTAAAATCAGCCCAAGATGGATTATTTCCAATCCCTCTACCATCATACATGGCAATAAAAGCATGATCATTGCCAGTCCCAATTAATTCTGATGGAAGAAATCCTTTTATATCGAACTCCACATATCCATTTATAACTTGAGACGGAACAGTATATAAAATATGATTTGAACCTGTCCCGGGCTTATAACCCTCTGATGTAAATGTACCACCTATTTGTGTCCCTATAGTGGATCCTTGAAGTGGGTCATCTAAAACTTGAGAATTATATATATTGGATGAAAACATTGAAAAAAATAAAATTGTAAAAAAGCCAGTGAGCCAGCGCTTTAATTTCATGTTAATTCCTTTAAAAATAAATTTATTAAAATAAAAATTAGAAAAATCACTTCTAAACAAATGATAATTTAATAAATAGGGGTGATATAGCGCAAAAATATATTGAAAAGCTAATTCTAAAATGCAAAATTAAATTATTGACAATGTACCGAAGTAATTTAAAAAAAAACCGTGGTTGGTAATCACGGTACAATTCCTAATTTTACTTAGGATGTGGGCGGAGACGGAATTGAACCGCCGACACATGGATTTTCAGTCCATTGCTCTACCAACTGAGCTATCCGCCCTTAAAATACAAGCACAAAGTTAAATATAATCTACAATTTTACAAAGAAAAATTTTAAGGTTGATAGAATTATTTTTAAAATGACAATTCTAGCTGTATTTATTAAATATATCTTTTGATTAATAATTTTGATAAAATCGGTAATTAATTATAAATTATATAGGGTCTCTTTAATCATAAACTCAAAATAGCCATGAAAAAACCAATGTCAATTGATTACGCGTTTCTCAAAAATGTTGTCTTGTACGCATTCTTTTTAAGCTCAATTAACAATTATATTTTTGCTTTCATTCCAGAAAATAATGAAACATTTTCTAATGTTATAAAAGGCGAAGGCAATGATACATTAGAAGTTAAAAAGCTTAACAAAATTGCATGGGATTCTGCTCCCTCAAATTTTGAGAAAAGTGTTTTATACGCTGATTCTGCCTTACAAATTGCTACAAAAATTGGCTGGAAAAAAGGAGTGGCTACTTCCTATAATTTGATTGGTGAAGCTAATCTATATAAAGGAAACATACAAACAGCAATTCAGGAATCATAACAAAGCACTTCTGATTTTTGAAAAAACAAATGATAAAAAAAGAATTGCTGAATCCATGTGTAGAATTGGTATGGGATATTTTCAACTTTCTGACTTTGCAAAATCGTTCGAAAATTATAAAAGTGCATTATTAATTTATGAGGACATAGAAAATCTTGAGGGGATTCGAATTTGTTATAGTTATTTGGGAATACTATTAAGTACGATTGGAAATAAGAATGATGCGATCTTTTATTTTAATAAAGCTTTAAATATATCTGAAAAATTAAATGATAAGTTTTCTTATGCAATTCAACTAGGGAATATAGGCCGTGTTTATTTTGAAATGAAGAATTATAAGCAAGCGCTAGACTACTATGAAAAAGCGATTAGGATTTTTGATGAAATTGATGATAAGTTTAATCACTCCATATTTACTGCGAATGCGGGCTTAGCGTTTATGAAACTCCGTGATTATAATAGGGCTTATTTCAATTTTAGAACAGCTTTAAAATATTCAGAATCCATAAATAATGATCGTAGAATAGCATATCAAAACGGAAATCTTGGTGAATTAAAACTTAACATGGCAACAGACAAAAAATTACAAAATAGTGAAATTGGTAAAAAACAATTAATACAAGAATCTATTAAATATTTTGATATAGCTTTAAGCAAATTTACAGAACTTGGAATAAAAGAAGAGATTAAAAATTATCAATTATTTTTGTCACAAGCTTATGAAGAAAATGGCGAATATTATAAATCACTTGCATTTTTTAAATCTGCAAGAACTTTACAAGATTCAATATATTCAGTAGAAAATAAAAAGAAAATAGCTCAATTAGAAGTTGCACAACAAATGAAACTGAAGGAAAAAGAAATTGAATTGTTGGTGGAGGCAAAGGAGTATCAAGAGTTTGTAAAATGGACATTCATCAGTTTTGCAATCTTATTATTTTTAATAAGCTTGGCTTTTATAGTAATGTTTATCAATAAACGCAAAAAGAATATTGAGCTAAATGAAAATATTAGAATTAGAGAAATTACTGAAAATCAATTAGTTAAAAATGAAAAAGAGTTAAAAAAACATCAGGAGCATTTAGAGGAAATTGTTAAGTTAAGAACAAAAAAATTAGAAGAGGAAATTAAAGAGCGAAAAAGAACTGAAGAAGATCTTATTTTGGCAATAGATAGATCTGAAACATCTAACAAAGCAAAGAGTACTTTTTTGGCTAATATGAGTCATGAATTAAGGACACCACTTTTTGGGATATTAGGTTATTCTGAACTTCTCTCATCAGAGATTAAAGATCCAGACGAACGGACCATGGCAGAAGGAATTTACAGAACTGGATCACGGTTATTAAATACACTCAGCATGATCTTAGATTTTGCTAGAGTTGAATCTGATATGTATGAAATTAATTATAGAGAAGTTAATATCATTCCGGAGATTTCTGATATTTTTAATGCTTTTAAAGGTGTTGCTTCGATTAAAGATTTAGAATATAAGCTGAAGGTACATAAAGAAACAGAAATGCTCTTTATTGATCTGTCTATGATAAGAGTTATTACTGAAAACTTAATAAATAATGCAATTAAATTTACTGAATTTGGCAGTGTTATTGTGGAAACTGAAATTGAAAACAATAATGGTAAAGAAGTATTTTTATTAAGAGTTAGGGATACAGGAATTGGTATTAAAAAGACGAATATTCCTGTAATATTCAAGGAATTTAAACAAATCAGTGAAGGAACAAATAAAGCCTATCCAGGGACAGGCTTAGGTTTGTCAATTACCAAAAAATATGTAGAAATATTAAAAGGTGAAATTTCAGTCAAAACTTCAGAAGGATTTGGATCAACATTTGAAGTTAGGCTTTCTAAAAATGAAGTTATTGTTAGACAAAGTGCTTAAATAGCACACTATGGTTTTGGTCTATCCCAACCCCATTCAGAAAAATGGTAAAGTTTAGCATTTTTTACCGCTAATGTGCCATTTTTTGTGTCAGCAATATTTTCTTCAAATTCTACTACTTCATAACCATCAAGATATGTGAAAACTAAATTAGTATAATCTACTTTAGTATTTTTATACTTTAAACTAAATGAAAGTGGTTTATCAAAAGTTGTTGGAGATGGAAATAAATTAACTGAATTTTTATCCAAATTAAAAACCATGTAAAATTCTTTGGAGCCCTTAAAAGCATTCCTAGGAATATTTAGTTTGGCATTCAATTTTACTTTTTTTCCGCTATCATTTATCCAATTATGCTCAACTTTAATTTGTCCACCTTCTGACCCATCAATAGTATAAGAATCTGATGCGAAAGTATTACTGCTTTTGTCTAAGGAAGTAATCTGTGAGTTATTCTCTGGTGCCAGTAATTCACTATTTTCTTGACAACTAACAAATAGTACTGCAAAAATAAAAAAGAAAAAAAGTTTTTTTTTCATGTAATCTCCTTATTTAAAAAAATAGAATTTGCGCTATTAATGATCGACATTTTGAAGATTTTCTTTAGTGATATAAATCATTGCATTTTGATTTTCTACTACTTTGCTTTTTTAGCTTCAGGTGTTGTAACCTTAAATTTGAATTGATGTTGTGAATGAAGGGTTTAAACTTTTAAAGAATCAAAATAAGACAGGTGGAATGATTAAATTTCATTTTGAAATAAATAATTTTAAAATATGTTATAAATATTTTCATTTTGGATTAAATAATTGGCTTAATATTTGCGATAATGTATTACCAACAAGTTGGAGTAAAAATGGAAGCTTATTACGATGCATCCCTAACCGCAAGTATTTTATTACAAGAAGTAATGAAAGAACTAAGAATTAAAATCAGTCCGGGAAAATGTTGTAAAAATGGTTTGGATAAGAAAATATTTAGGAAATGTAAGAGGATTATTGAAAAAGAGTACAATGATAGGAAATATCAAGAGCTACTTAAACTCTACATTTCTAGTTATTTTATAGATGAAACCATTGAAAATGATGGAACTGAATTTGAAGACTTGTTTAGTACCGATTATACTCCAAACTATGATGATTTTGGTGAAAGTATTCAATTAGCAAGTTAATCTAAGAAAAAACTTCTTGTTTTTTTAAGCAAATTTTGCTCTTCGCATTGTTTTGTCCAATTTAATTTTTAAAAAAGATAAATAAATCATATTTTACATAATTCAATTAATATTTTATGGAATTAAGAATGAAAAATGATTTTTTGTGTCCTTATTGTAAGGGAAAATTAAACATCAAAGGAAATATTGTTTTATCTGTTCACACAGAATCAAACAAGAATGGATTAGTTTTTTTAAGTCCAAAACTTGGGAATTATGAAACAATTAAACATCCAAAATTTGAAATTAAAGATGGTGAGCATTTAGATTTTTTCTGTCCAATCTGCCATGCTAATTTAGCGGCAATTGAATTTAGTGAAAATTTGGCTAAAATATTTATGACCGATGAATCCCAAAAAGTTTACGAAATAGTTTTTTCTGAAATAGCCGGTGAACATTGCACATATAAGTTGGTTGATTCAATGATTGAAAGTTATGGGGAAAATTTGGATAAATATGTAAATCATTTTGGAGCCAAATCTCACTTTTAAAAAAGAATCCCTATGGATATTGACTTATTTCTATAGTAATAATCTTCTAGTTAAGATTTTTCTTATATACTGGTCTTCATACAAAAATAATCTTTTAAAGGGTGTATTTAAAATTTCTATAAGTTGAAATACGCTCCAACTCTACTTATATTTTACTCCATAATTAATTAAGGTAATTAAGACTATGGTTGTCAAACATACGGATTTCCCAGATTTAAAATTATTCAAAAGAGGCAAAGTTCGAGATCTCTATGATTTAGGTGACAAGTATTTAATCATTTCCACTGATCGTTTATCTGCTTTCGACGTGATAATGAATGAAGGAATTCCTCTTAAAGGTAAAATTCTTACAAAAATATCTGAATTTTGGTTTAATTACACTTCAAATATTATCTCCAACCATTCAATTACTTCGAATTCTGAAGAGTTTCCAGAAGAGTGTAAAAAATATTCTGATATCCTTGAAGGAAGATCAATGCTAGTTAAAAAGGCTGAGCTGATTCCATTAGAATGTATAGTCAGAGGATATATTACTGGGTCTGGCTTGAAAGAATATAAAAAGAGTGGAACTGTTTGCGGAATAAAATTGCCATCAGGGTTAGTAGAATCGGAAAAGTTACCAGAGCCAATATTTACTCCCTCAACAAAAGCTGATATTGGCCATCATGATGAAAATATTTCTGAAGATAAAGCTAAAGAAATTGTTGGAGAAGATGTTTATAATACTTTAAAATCTAAATCATTAGAAATCTATAATACTGCTTACCAGTATGCTTATGAGAAGGGTATCATTTTAGCTGATACAAAAATGGAATTTGGTTTTTTCAATAATGAAATAATTTTAATTGATGAATTATTAACTCCAGATTCGTCAAGATTTTGGCCGAAAAAATTATATGAAAAAGGGAAGGGACAAGCTAGTTTTGATAAGCAATTTGTTAGAGATTATTTACTCTCAATAAATTTTGATCAGCAACCACCAGCACCTAACTTACCTGAAGATGTAATTAATGGAACAACGAACAAATATAAAGAAGCTTTGTTATTATTGACCGGTGACAAAGTTGAGTAATTTAAAGCCTATAAAAATAAAAGTAAGAGATTATCTATTTCTTGATGTTACTTGGAATAATAATGTATTGAAAAGTATTAAATTAAGTAATTTGAGAAGCGCATGTCCGTGTGCTCTTTGCCATGCTGAAAAAGATGAATGGAGTAAGACTTATATACCCTTATATACCAAAGATCAGCTAAAAATTAATAAAATCAGTATTGTAGGGACTTATGCAATCAGTATTGAGTGGCAGGACGGTCATAATACAGGTTTGTATGATTATGATTATTTAAATAGTCTATTTCAACACTTTCCGATAGTATAAAATAATATGGTTCTACCTAATCAATTAACCACATTAAGAATTATACTTACCCCAATCTTCCTTCTATTATTTATTTCGGGAAATCCATTTTATATGCAAATATCTTTGGGTATTTATATAATTGCTGCAATTACGGATTGGTACGATGGTTGGCTCGCTCGCAAGTTTAATTATATTACAACTTGGGGGAAATTCATGGATCCGCTTGCAGATAAGATATTAACTTCAACAGCTTTTTTTGCATTTGTTGCAATCGGTGTTTTGGAATTGTGGATGGTTTTAATTGTGGTTTTCAGAGATGTTATAATCACAGGACTTAGACTGTTTGCAGATTGGCAGAAAAAATCATTTACGACTAGTAATTTGGCCAAGATAAAAACTGTTGTTCAAATGATTTTTATTTTTTATTTATTAATAGTATTTACGTTAAGAGAGAATGAATATCTGAAAACAAACCTTGCTGCAGTTTTTGAAATCCTTACAAATAGCAGTTTAATTTATTATTTAATGCTGGTTATTACATTGTTTACATTTATCACTGGATTGGTTTATTTATATCAAAACAGAGTTTTAATTACTAGAATGTTATTAAAAAAATGATAACTAATCTTTATAAAATAATTGGATCTGGTTTCTATTCCGGTTATTTACCAAAAGCTCCCGGAACATTTGGAAGTTTTGT
Source organism: uncultured Ignavibacteriales bacterium (assembly GCA_963704835.1). Lineage (GTDB taxonomy): Bacteria > Bacteroidota > Ignavibacteria > Ignavibacteriales > Melioribacteraceae. The sequence goes on from CAVPHW010000020.1 coordinate 358,458, forward strand.
GGCACTAATAATTTATTTAATTCCTGGTTTTGAAAATCCTATAGTGATTATTCCGGCAATTATATTTTCAATTTTAATTGGAATTCCAATCGGGAACTATTTCGAAAGGATTTATGGAAAAGATCCTGGTTATTTTACTTTAGATGAGTTTATTGGAACATGGGTTACTTTACTTTTTGTACCTAAAGAAATGTTATTTATAATTCCCTCATTTTTACTTTGGAGAGTTTTAGATATTAAGAAGCCTTTTCCTGCTAATAAAGCAGAAACTATAAGAGGTGGATTAGGAATCATATTAGATGATGTTATTTCTGGAATGTATTCTTTAATAATTATACATATATTTATATTTCTTTTTAGTTGAGATTTTAGGATATCTATGAAAATCCATATTATAACAATTGGCGATGAAATATTAATTGGCCAGGTACTTAATACAAATGCAGCATATATTGGAGAATTATTAAATTCAAACAATTACACAGTCACAAGTGCATCTGTTGTTGGTGATAATGAAGAAGAAATAGCCTATGAGATGGAGTTAGCATTGCGTAATAACGATGTTATTATTTGTACTGGTGGATTAGGACCTACTAATGATGATGTTACACTAAATTCTATTGTAAAAGTATTTAAAACTGAACTTGTTGAAAATTCTGAAGTACTGCAAGATATTAAAGATCTCTTTGATAAAAGAGATCGTGAACTGACCGAAACAAATAAAAAACAAGCATTAATTCCTGTAATAGGAGTTCCAATAAGAAATTTTAATGGAACAGCACCAGGAGTGTTAATTCAAAAAGAGAATAAGTTGTTCATTTCGATGCCAGGTGTTCCATTAGAAATGAAAGCCATGATGATTGAGAACGTGCTCCCAAAAATTAAGGAATTATTCCCAAATCAGTTTTTTAAGAAATACAAAACTCTATTAACTACCGGAATACCTGAATCATTTCTTTATGATGAAATAAAAACAATAAGCGGAGTGATTGAAAAAGGAAATCTTGCGTTTTTGCCAAATCAGTTTGGAGTTAGAATTAGAATTACAACTATTGATAAAGAACAATCTGCAGCTGAAGAACGGGTATTTGAAGTTGAGCAGCAAATTAGAGCAAAAGTTGGAAGATACATATATGGAAAAGACAACGAATCTTTAGAAGAAGTTGTTGGCAAACTTTTAATAGAAAGAGGATTAACAATTGCAGTTGCGGAATCTTGTACCGGTGGTTTAATTAGTAGTAGACTTACTAATATTAGTGGAAGCAGCGAATACTTTGAAAGATCAATGATAACATACAGCAATGGTGCTAAAGTTGAGCTATTAGGAATTGAAGAGGACTTGATTGTAAAACATGGAGCAGTAAGTTTAGAAGTTGCGAGGTTTATGGCTCAAGGAATAAGATCAGTTAGTGGAACGGATATTGGACTAGCAATCACCGGAATTATGGGTCCAACAGGTGCAACTGAAAATAAACCAGTTGGTTTAGTTTATATTGGCATTTGTGATGAAAATGTTTGCACAGCAAAAGAATTCAGATTTGGTGATAATAGGCTATTAAACAAAGATCGTTCTTCACAAGCTGCACTTGAAATGTTAAGAAGAAATCTGCTAGGAATTTCTTATGACCAATAGACTTTTTGTTGGTTTGGACTTACCACAAGCAACAAAAGATTATATTGCTGAACAAAGAAATAAAATTTATGGAAAACCCAATGTTATTAGTTGGGAATCTGATGAAAATCAACATATTACCTTGAAGTTTTTAGGAGATGTTGGTGAAAATATTACAGAACTTATTTGTGATAGATTTGATAATATTTTAGCAACTCCTATTGAAGCAGAGTTCTCTAATTTTAATTTTTTCAAAAAAAATGATAAATTAAAAATTCTTTATTTGGGATTGAAGGATAGCCCAAAAATCACAAATTTATTTTCTATTATTGAAGATGAATGTGAATTGCTTGGGTTTCCAAAGGAAAAAAGGAAGTTTAAACCTCATTTAACTTTGTTACGCGTTAGAGAAAATACTGATAAAAGTGGATTAGAAAAGTTTAATAGTTATAATTTAGAACATGGTTTTATAATAGATAGTTTTTCACTATTTAAAAGTGAACTTGAAAATAATCATTCAAAATACACAGTTTTAAGAAGATTTAAATTGATATAAGAGGAGGAATAATGGCAGCTGAAAAAGAAGATCCGAGAATTAAAATTTTAGAAGATACAATGTACGGCATTGAAAAAACTTATGGTAAAGGTGCCATTATGAAGTTGGGAGATGGAGTTGTTCAGAAAATCGAATCCATCTCAACTGGTTCTGTTACATTAGATTATTCACTTGGAATTGGCGGCGTTCCAAGAGGAAGAATAGTTGAAATTTACGGACCAGAATCATCGGGTAAAACAACAGTGTGTTTACATGTAATTGCTGAAGCACAAAAATTAGGTGGAATTGCAGCTTTTATTGATGCGGAGCACGCTTTAGACTCAATCTACGCCCAAAGACTTGGCGTTGATATAAAGAATCTTTTAGTTTCTCAACCGGATTATGGTGAACAAGCTTTAGAAATTGTTGATACATTAGTTAGAAGTAATGCCCTTGATGTAATCGTAATTGATTCCGTTGCAGCACTTGTCCCACGTTCAGAAATTGAAGGTGAAATGGGTGATGCTCAAATGGGTGTTCAAGCCCGACTTATGTCGCAAGCGCTTAGAAAAATAACTGGTGCTGTAAATAGATCGAAAACTTGCGTGATATTTACAAACCAATTAAGAAGTAAAATTGGTGTTATGTTTGGCAATCCAGAAACAACCACTGGTGGAAATGCATTAAAATTTTACGCATCTCTAAGGCTAGATATTAGAAGAATTGCAGCAATAAAAAATGGTGATGAAGTTGTTGGTAATAGAACAAAAGTAAAAGTTGTTAAAAGTAAAGTTGCACCACCTTTCAAGCAAGTTGAATTTGATATCATTTATAATGAAGGTATTAGTAAGTCTGGTGAATTAATTGATTTAGGTGTTGATAATGGTATCATAAAAAAAGGCGGAGCATGGTTCACTTTTGGAGAAGACAGATTCCAAGGACGTGAGCAATTTAGAACTCAGCTTAAAGAAAATCCAGAATTATTAGCAAAACTTGAAAACGAAGTAAAAATTAAAATAGGCATGATTGCTGCTGAAGTTAAAGAAGAAGTTGTAAAAGAAAAGGCTACTAAAGAAAAATAAATGATTGTTGTTGGTCTTAAAAAAAAAGGAAGTTTTGTTGATATAGAACTCGATAATTTAGCAGTAATTAAAGTTCCCTATGATCTATTTCTGAAGAATAATTTATATGTTGGGGATGAAATCGACGAAAAGAAGATTGAGTTTTTAATAGAGCAGACCAAGTTATATCTTATTAAACAAAGTGCTTTTAGGTATTTGGGATTAAGAAACCATAGTAAATATGAACTTATACTTAAGCTTCAAAAAAAAGGTTACGAAAAAGAATTATTATTAGTAGCCATAAATGATATAGCTAAACAAGGTTTTATTGATGATAAAAAATATACTGAGCAGTTTATTAGTTTTCAATTAAAGAAGAAAAAAGGAATTAATCGAATTAAAGCTGAGTTGTTCAAAAAAGGAATTGATAGAAAAATCATTGAAAATGGTTGTAGGAACTATGATGATTTTGAAATTCAGTTAAGTTCTGCTAAAGAATTAGCAAATAAAAAGTACAACTTTTTGCTAAATAAGAAATTGGATAAGATTAAACTTCAGCAAAAAATATATCAATATTTGTTAAGCAGAGGTTTTCCTTCAGAAATTATAAAGAAATCAGTTAAGGAATTGGAAGCAAAAGAATATGAACACAGACAAAATTAAATTTGAAGGATTGACTTTCGACGATTTACTATTAATCCCAGCAAAATCTAGTGTGCTCCCGAGAGAAACAAATATTGAATCAATGTTGACAAGAAATATCAAGTTAAATATACCGTTCCTTTCAGCTGCAATGGATACCGTAACTGAGGCTAAAATGGCAATTGCAATGGCTGCCCAAGGTGGAATAGGAATAATCCACAAGAACATGAGTATTGAAAGACAAGCAAGTGAAGTTGATAAAGTGAAAAGATCCGAAAGTGGTATGATTCATAATCCCATTACTTTACAAGCTGATAAAACAGTTGGTGATGCCACAATACTTATGGATAAGTATCATATAAGTGGAATTCCAATTGTTAACGACGAAAACAAATTGATTGGAATCTTGACAAATAGAGATTTAAGATTTGAACCTAACTTAGATTTGAAGATATCAGATATTATGACAAAAAACTAATTTAAGAACTGCTCCACTTGGAACTACTTTGGAACAAGCCGAGAAATTACTCCAAAAATACAAGGTTGAGAAATTACCTGTTGTTGATGATAATGGGATTCTCAAGGGACTAATTACTTTTAAGGATATTTCAAAAAAGAAAAAATTCCCAAATGCGTGTAAAGATGATTTAGGCAGATTACGTGTAGGAGCGGCTGTGAGTGTTTCATCTGATACGATGAAAAGAGTTAAAGCTTTAATTGCTGCAAATGTAGATGTAATTGTTTTGGATACTGCGCACGGACATTCTGAAGGAGTACTAAAAACAGTAGTAGAGATTAGGAAAAAATATCCCAAAATTGATTTAATAGCAGGAAATATAGTAACTGGTGAGGCTGCACTTGAATTAGTGAGTCTAGGTGTTGACGCAGTTAAAGTAGGTATTGGCGCCGGTTCAATTTGTACAACAAGAGTTATTGCAGGAGTTGGAGTTCCACAAGTTAGTGCTGTGTTTGAGGTTTCTAAGGCTCTAGAGGGAACCGGAATTCCAATAATTGCTGATGGTGGGGTTAAACAAACTGGTGATGTAGCAAAAGTAATTGCTGCTGGAGCAGATACAGTTATGATGGGAGGTATGTTTGCTGGTGTTGAAGAAACGCCTGGTGAGAAAATTCTTTTTGAAGGTAGAAGTTTTAAGATGTACAGAGGTATGGGTTCTATTGGAGCAATGAAGCATGGAAGCAAAGATAGATACTTTCAGGATATGGAAGATGATATTAAAAAATTAGTTCCTGAAGGGGTTGAAGGACGAGTTCCATTTAAGGGTGCTTTATCCGAGACAATTTATCAATTTATTGGAGGTTTGAGAGCATCAATGGGTTATTGCGGGGCTAGGACAATTGAAGATTTTAAAAAGGATGCAAAATTTGTTAAAATTTCCGCTTCGGGATTAAGAGAAAGTCATCCACATGATGTAATAATTACAAAAGAATCTCCTAACTATCATTCATAAATAAATTATTCCTATGTTTAAGGTTCTTGTTATTGCTTATTACTATCCACCTTTGGGACTTAGCGGTGTTCAGCGAACACTTAAGTTTACCAAATATTTTAGTCAATATGGGTGGAAACCCACAGTAATTACAACTGGAAAGACCGGATATTTTGCGCATGATGAGTCGCTTCTTAAAGAAGCACTTGAGGCAAATATTGAAATTATTCGGACAGAGGCTATTGATCCTACTTCTTTACTCAAACGTAAAGGTTCGGTTAAAATGCCATCCTCATTTTTAATGAAATTAGTGGGTAGAATTAGCAAAACGCTTTTTATACCAGATAATAAAATATTGTGGTCAAGAAAAGCAGCTAAAGTTGCTGAAGGGATACTTACCAAAAATAAATATGATGCTATTTTCGTTTCAATTCCACCTTTTTCATCTAGTGTTTACATAATGGATTTGAAAAAGAAATTTGATATCCCAATTTTTGTAGATTACCGTGACGCTTGGTTAACCAATCAATATAGATTTTATCCGACACCATTTCACAGTTATAAACACAAAAAATTAGAAGACAAAGTTTTAAGAAAAACCGATCAAATAATAGTTGTTAATAGAAATATCAAAGAAGGGTTATTAAAGAATTATCCTTTCTTAAAATTCAAAGATATAGATATTATTCCTCATGGATTTGATCCTAGTGATTTTGAGAATATTACTCCATTGCCAAAAGAAAATAATAAAATGGTTATCACATATTCTGGCATTTTCTATGAAGGTATTACACCAAAATATCTGCTTAATGCATTTAAAAAATTAACACTTGAGAAACCTGATGTCGCATCAAATATTGAGCTTCATTTTATAGGTCATTTTAAGAAGGAGAATTTAAAATTAGTTTCTATATTAAAGCTAGAAAAATTTGTAAAAATAATTGGTTATCTTGATCATTTAGAAGTAATTAGGAGAATTATCTCAAGTGATATATTATGGTTAATGTTGCCTAAAACTGATAGGATGAAGAATGTTACTCCAGGCAAAATATTTGAATATTTTGGAGCCAGAAAACCTATATTAGCTAATTTGCCAGAAGGTGTTGCAAGGAATATAATCACCGAATATGAAGCCTCATATATTACAGATCCAAATAATATAGAGGATATTAAAAATGCTATTATTCGAAGTCATGATCAATACCTCACTAATTCTTTGCCAATTCCTTCGGAATCTTTTGTTCAAAAATATAATCGAGTGAATTTAACTGAACAATTGACCAAAATATTTCAATTTTATTTGAGAGCCGAATAATGAGTGCTCTAATTATTGGGTCAGGTGGAAGGGAGCATGCAATAGCTTTAAAGTTATTCGATGAAGAAAACAAACGAAAAATATTTGTTGCGCCAGGCAATGCTGGAACAAGTAAAATAGCATCAAATGTAAAATTGGATATTTCTAATCATCAAGAAATTATTGAATTTGTTCGAAATAATGCAATTCAACTAGTAATAATAGGTCCCGAACAGCCACTTGTTGATGGATTAGCAGATTTTTTACGAAAAGAAGATGTTATTGTATTCGGACCCAATAAAAAAGCGGCAAGAATTGAAGGCGATAAAGAATTTGCTAAAAATTTAATGCAAAGTTATCACGTTCCAACCGCTAGGTTTCAAAGTTTTCAAAAAAATGAAGTATTCAAAAGCTATAGAATATCTTAAAATCGGTAAATTTCCAATTGTACTTAAGGCTTCTGGATTAGCAGCGGGAAAGGGAGTTGTAATAGCTGAGAATTTTATTGAAGCTGAAAACGCTTTAGATGACATGATGAATAAATCTTTGTTTGGTTCGGCTGGAGATAAAGTAGTTATTGAAGAATTTCTACAAGGTCCGGAAATATCTTTGTTTGTTATCACTGATGGAGATGAGTATTACATAATGCCTTCTTCTCAGGATCACAAGAAGATTGGAGAAAATGATACCGGTAAAAATACAGGTGGAATGGGGGCATACTCTCCAGTACCCTTTGTAGACGATGAATTGCTATTAGAAATAGAAGAAAAAGTTATTAAACCAATCCTATTAGGACTTAGAAATACCGATTCCAAATTTAATGGGTGTTTATATTGCGGACTAATTAAAACTGAAGAGGGAATTAAGGTTATTGAATTTAATTGCCGTTTTGGAGATCCGGAAATACAAGCGGTTTTACAACTTTTAGATGGAGATTTTTATGAACTATTAGAATCCACTGCAAAAGGTGATGTAAATAAGGAAGCGTTGGTACAACGGAGGTAGTTCAATTTGTGTGGTTACAGTGTCAGGCGGATACCCTGAAAAATATGAAGAAAGGTTATGTAATTCATGGTTTGAAAGCCATTTTGATGAAGGTGTTAAAATTATTCATGCCGGGACAACACAAAAGCTAAAAAGTTATAACGTCTGGTGGACGAGTTTAAATATTGTTGCTACTTCTGAAGTAAAAATATATAACCGATTGTAGAACTATGGCTTACGACTGCTTTAGATAAAATAAATTATAAGGATATTTACTTTAGAAAAGATATTGGCATAAAATGTAAATAGTTAATCATACTATTTCCCATCAAAATTGATTTTATTTTATCGAGAATAAATCTCTTCATAAGATTCGTTCTAAAAAGTTTATAAAAATCTTTAAATCCACTTACCTTGCAATATGATTAAAATAATATAAAAGGTTGTTTATTTTAAACTACAGAAGATGTCCTAAATTTAAGATTTGATTTCTAAATTATTATAAATTTGTGAAATAAAAATGGCTTAGAATTTGTTTGATTCTTAGAAGAACAAATAAATGGCTACCCATGAAAAATTTAAATATTTTAGTTATCATATTATTTGGTATAGTATATTTTTATTTTAATACTACAATTGCTCAAAGAAAACTTCCCGATGAAAAAAGAAAAATAATTAAGCATGAAACAAGCACTCCTATAAAAGATCAAACAGTAGGTCAAAGAACACCTAGAGAAAATAACTCAGATAAAATTAAAACTCGATTTCCGATAAAAGAAAACATAGAAAATCCAATTCGACCAAGAAAACCACTTTACGATAAACCTAAAATAAAAAAGCCAGAATTCACAGAAACTATTCATTTTGAAGATTATACAGAAATTGAAATTATTCAAGTTAAGGAGATAAGTGAAGTTGAAAATTACGAAGAAATAGAAAACCCATTCCCAAATTTTCCAATACGATTTATTGGTGGTGAGCTGATTTATCTTTATTCTGAACTCAATTCGAATAATATTGAAATAGATGTTTATGAAATGAATATTTCAATAAAAGTAAGATATGATGATTACTTTTAACCGTTTGGAGTCACAATTTCATATTATGATAAAACTAAGCAGTTAGAAATATTTAACGTTACAGCTCTCCTTTGCATGAAGATAGCGTATATGTTTTATCAAAAGATGTAATTCTTAAACATTCAGGATATGTAAATTTGAGAATTGGTTATTATGATTCAATAAATGAAAAATTCTACCCGGAAAAATATTCAGCAAAAAAAAACTGACTTACTAATTTATATTCCTTCAATTGATGATAAACTATTTCAAAATTAATTAAGTGTCACTAGCCAGGTGGCCATTTCATTTTTCTTCCACCCAGTAGATGCATGTGAAGATGATAAACTTCTTGTCCACCATTTTCCCCACAATTAAATACTAAACGAAATCCATCCTCATAAATATCTTCATCTTTAGCAATTTTGTTAGCAGCATCATACATTTCGCCTAATAATTCAGCGTGCTCCGAACCAACAATCTCTCTAATTGTTTGAATTTCAATTTTAGGAATGATTAATATGTGGATAGGAGCTTGCGGATTTATGTCTCTGAAAGCTAATACGTTATCAGACTCATAAACTATGTCAGCTGGAATTTCTTTTGCAATTATTTTTGAAAATATTGTGCTCATATTTTTTACTTCATTACGATTAAATTGAAAAAATAGTTAAGCTAAAAAACCATAAACTCGAACGACTATTCTGCGATATAATAACAACCTTTTATGACTTACTGAACTAGTTGAAAATAACTTTACTAGTTTTCTTTTGTAATATCGTATTTCTTCATTTTATTATACAAATGACTTCTTTGAATCTCTAATGCCTCAGCCGTTTTACTAATATTCCAGTTATTGCTTTCCAACTGCTTTTCAATAAATATCTTTTCAGCTTTTTCTTTAAATTCTTGAAAGGAATTTGATATGTTAATTAATTCTTCTTTCTTAGTTTCAACTAATGGGAGCATAGAAAGAACATCATCTTTTGTAATTGGATCATTTGACGTCATAATAATAATTCGTTCAACAATATTCCTTAGCTCTCTAACATTTCCAGACCATCTGTAGTTTTTCAATACTTCAATTGCACCTTCGGTAAAATTCTTTAATGGAAATTTATTTTGGTTACAGATCTTAGTAGAAAAATGTTTTATCAAAAGGGGAATATCACTCTGTCGCTCTCTAAGTGGCGGCACTTTTATTGGTATAACATTCAAACGATGAAAAAGATCTTCTCTAAAATTCCCTTCCTTTATTTCAGCTTTTAGGTCTTTATTCGTTGCAGATAAAATTCGAACATCAACACTAATTTTACTATTTCCACCCACGCGTTCAATTATGCCTTCCTCAATAGCTCTTAAAACTTTTGCTTGTGCTTGAAAGCTCATATCACCAATTTCATCTAAAAAAAGTGTGCTCCCATTTGCTTGCTCAAATTTTCCAATTCGTTTCTGAACGGCACCAGTAAATGAGCCTTTTTCATGACCAAATAATTCTGATTCAATTAGTTCATTTGGGATTGCTGCACAATTCACTTCAATTAATTCTCTTGTAGCCCGGTCACTTTTATTATGGATTGCTTTAGCAACAAGTTCTTTTCCAGTTCCATTTTCACCTGTAATAAGAACTCTGGATTCAGTTTTAGCTACTCTATCAATTAGATTAATTACTGAAAGAATTTTCTCACTTTCACCAACAATAATTTCTTCGTGATTTAAATTCTCTTTTAATTTTTTGTTTTCTTTTACCAAGGTTGTTTTACCAACCGCATTACGAATGCTAATGAGAAGTTTATCCCGATCAATAGGTTTCTCAATAAAATCAAAGGCTCCTAACTTGGTAGCTTTCACTGCGTTTTCTAAATTGCCATGTGCAGAAATCATGATTGTTGTTATTTCAACACCGCTTTCCCTTATCCAATTTAGTATTTCAAATCCGGTCATTTGCGGCATTTGAATATCTAGCAGTAGGGCATCATATGAATTATATTCAAGCTTTTTTAGCCCGATGTTGGCATCAATCGTTGAATCCACATTATAATCTTCATATTCCAAAATCATGCTTATACTTTCGCAGATTTGCTTTTCATCATCAATAATGAGTATAGATTTCATATTAGTTTCACTTAATTATCAATTAAAAAACTGTTGTTAATAATAAGAAAAGTAAAATAAAGAATACACTTTAAAAAAATCAGAGGGTAATAAATGTTTATTAGTTTTAAGTGATTTTCCAAAGAATTCGCCTAGATGATTTGACTGAATATCTCTAAAATCAATTCCTCCGCTAACTTTAAATGTGGATTCAAACATTTCAACAATCAATCCCATAAATTTAGAAAGATTTATAAATGAAACATTATAAGCTAAAAAAGCATTTCCAAAAAAGTGTGCAACTTTATCTTTATCCTGACCACCGTTAATGTTTGAATCAAAATAAACAATACCGGGAAGATTATTCCGTTTAACAATAAAGAGGGAATCGTTGACTGAAGGTAATTTGAGAAACATTTTAACATTAAAAAAAGGAATAGTTACCGGCATTTTGTTAAAGGGCAATGTAGCAAATGTTAGAGCTAGTAGGGCTTCAGAAATATCACCATTGTAAAATTTTACTGCTTTATTGAAAACAGTATCCACTAAATGAAAACTTTGTGCATCTTGTCTAGCAAATTCTTCAGATGCAATATAGCTTGATAAATAAATTACACCATCTTCAAACGATTTATCTTGAGATAAGATAGTCGAGGAATAGATATTAAGTATCAGTAGTGGTAAAAATATGGTGCCAATTTTTAACATATTTATAATATAATAATGTTGAACAAGTTCTGAAAATTCTTCATAAATTAGAATACTTTAATTTATCTAAAAAAAACATGACTCAAAAATTTGATTATATAAGCCATTATAAAATTGATGCTGAAGAATTCGATTATTTTGAAGAGAGAACCGGTGCAACTGAACATGATGAAAGACGTGTGCATGAATTTATTATTGACAAAATCTCGCCAAAACCAAATAACATTCTTGATGTTGGATGCGGCTCAGCTTGGTTGGCAAAATATTATACTGACAAAAATGTTAATGTTGTCTCTTTGGATTTGAGTAAAATAAACGTTCAAAAGGCGAAAGAAATTATTCCAGATAAATATCACATTCCCTTAGTTGCTGATTCTTTTACTTTACCATTTAAAAACAATAGTTTTGATTTTGTAGTAGCTTCAGAAATAATTGAACATGTAATAGATCCAAAATTATTTGCCGCAGAATTATTTAGGGTTATAAAACCTAAAGGAAAATTGATAATAACAACTCCTTATAAAGAAAAGCTGCGTTATTATTTATGTATTCATTGTAACAAAAAAACGCCTGTTCACGCCCATATTCATTCCTTTAATGAACATAATTTATGCAAATTATTGATTGGTGAGAATTTAGGTAAAACCCAATATTTTTTATTTGGCAATAAAATTTTAATTTTTCTAAGAACTTATGTTTTATTAAAATTTCTACCTTTTTCAATCTGGAGTATTGTTGATAACTTTACAAACAGATTAAAAAATATTCCTGCCCATATTTTAATTGAATTTGAAAAAAAATAAGTAATGCTTTCTAGTGCTTGATAAACCAAAACAATTAAGTTATTTTTTTAGCAATAAAAGATTGAGGAGTTGAAAATGGATTTTTCATTATCCCAAGAACAAGTTTTGATCAGGGCAAACAGTTCGTGATTTTGCTGAAAAAGAAATAAAACCAATTGCACAAAAATTAGATGAAAATGAGGAGTTCTCCCTTGAATTGACAAAGCAAATGGGGGAGTTGGGCTTGTTCGGAATGTACCTTCCTGTTAAATTTGGCGGACAAGGGATGGATACACTTTCATACATAATTGCTGTGGAAGAACTAGCTCGCATTGATGGTTCTCAAGCTGCAACTTTAGCTGCACACAATTCTTTGGGAATAGGACCAATTTATTATTATGGAACTGATGCTCAGAAGGAGAAGTATCTTCCTCAATTATGCACAGGTAAAGCACTATGGTCTTTTGGTCTGACAGAACCTAACGCAGGTTCAGATTCTAGGGGAACAAAAACAACAGCTAAATTGGTTGACGGAAATTGGATTGTAAACGGATCAAAAATATTTATTACAAATGGCTCTACAGAAATTACAATTGGCTCAACTGTGCAAGCAGTGACTGATGAAGTTAAAGGGAAGAAAATATTTTCTACCATTATTGTTGAAAATAGTACTAAAGGCTTTAGCGCTCTACAAATGAATAAAAAAATGATGTGGCGTGCATCTAATACATCGGAGCTTTTTTTCGATAATTGTAGCGTTCCAGAAGAAAATCTACTCGGCGATGTTGGGGAAGGTTCTCATATTATGCTAAGTACTTTGGATAACGGAAGACTTTCTATTGCAGCAATGGGTTTGGGTTTAGCTCAAGGTGCATTTGAAATGGCTCTAAAGTATTCAAAAGAAAGAGAACAGTTCGGCAGATCAATTTCAAAATTCCAAATCATCGCCTTTAAACTTGCAGATATGGCATTAAAAATTGAATTGGCAAGAAATTTACTTTACAAAGCATGCTGGTTGAAAGATAATAAAAAACCATTTGCTAAAGAGGCCGCAATGGCAAAACTTTATTGTTCAGAAATTGCTAAAGAAGTTGCCGATGAAGCAGTTCAAATTCATGGTGGATACGGATTAATGAAAGAATACGATGTTGAACGTTTTTATAGAGATCAGCGTTTATTACAAATTGGTGAAGGGACTTCTGAAATTCAACGTTTAGTTATATCTAGATACATTGGCTGTTAATAAAAAAAATTTACTTGGAAAGGGAAAATTTTGTTTAAAAAATACTCATCTATTCTACTTTTAGTTTTGATCATATTAGGGATATATTTTTCATATCTTTTATTTAAGGAGGTTGAAAAACAAACACTTTCCAATCAATACCAACAGCAAGAAATTTACGCAAGGCAAGCCGAAATTTCTATTATCAATTTTTTCGATCATTTTAAACATTCTTTAAAATTTATTTCTCAAAAAGAGGAATTTAATAATCTTAATGAACAATCAGGTGAAATGCTTATAGACTACTATGAATCTCACCTGGAAGAAATAAGTGCAATAACAAGAATTTCAGTCAATGGAAAAATTGAATTTACTTACCCTTATGTTAAAAATGTAATTGGGAAGGATGTTTCAAACCAAGCACATAATGTTAAAATATTTCAGACTCATGCTCCGGTGATTAGCGATGTTTTTATGACAGTTCAAGGTTATAATGCAATAGTTTATGCATATCCGGTTTTCAAAAATAATATATTTGATGGCTGTATTTCTCTAGTTATTCCTTTCGAATACATTGCTAACGAATTCTTGAAAGATATTACTATTGGAGAAACTGGCAATGCATTTTTATTAAGTGAGTCTGGTATTGAACTATATTGTACTAACAAAGAGCATATTAATAAATCAATTCTTGAAACAAGCCATGGTTACGATGATTTATCGAATATGGCAAAAAAAATGTTGAATCGTGAAAAAGGGATGAGTGAATATTCCTTTGAAGTAGATGGTACGAACAAAGAAATTGTAAAAAAAATTGCGGTTTATAAACCAATTATTCTAGAGAATACATTTTGGTCGATAGCTGTTTTCATATCAAAAGAAGAAGTTTTAAAAGTAAACAGAGGTTTTATTATAAAATTTTTAACGCTTCTATTTTTAATGTTTCTGATTGTAATTCTTTTTACACTCTTTAACGCAAGGATAAAGAAAAAATCTGATCAATTAATTTTACAAAAAGAACAGCAATATAAATCAGAACTTGAAAATACTGTTAAAGAAAGAACAGAAGAACTAAATAAAGTTAATGAATCTCTTAATTTAGATATCGTTGAAAGAAAAAAGATTGAATTAGAATTACTACATGCTAAGGGCTTAGCTGAAAAATCAGAAAAAATAAAAACTGACTTTTTAGCGCAGATGTCCCATGAAATTAGAACACCAATTAACACTATTTTAAGTTTTTCCAGCCTAATAAAAAGTGAGTTGGCTCATTATGTGGATGACGAATTAAAATATGGTTTTGATGGAATTCAATCAGCTGGAAGAAGATTGATACGAACAATTGATTTGATATTAAATATGTCCGATGTTCAATTGGGAACTTATGAATATATCCCTAAAAAAATGGATATCTGCAAAGATGTTTTAGAAAGTTTAATGGTTGAATATAGAGTTCAAATAAATGAAAAAAAATTGAATTTCACTCTTAATAATATGACAGAAAATTCAATAATAATTGCAGATTTATATACTGTAAACCAAATATTTGCAAATTTAATTCATAACGCAGTAAAATATACTTTGGATGGAAGTATTGAAATAGTCTGTGATAGAAATGCAGAAAATAAACTATATATATCTGTAATAGATACAGGAGTTGGCATCTCAAAAGAGTATTTACCAAAATTGTTTAATGAATTCTCGCAAGAAGATACGGGTTATACTAGAAAATTTGAAGGGAATGGACTTGGGTTATCCTTGGTAAAAAAATATTGCGCAATTAATAATGCAGAAATTGCAGTCGTAAGTGAGAAGGGAAAAGGGTCTAATTTTACAGTAACTTTTAATACTTAAATAAATCCAACTTCAAAATCGCTCATTTCAACACCTACTTTTTATTCTAAGATTGGTGACCAATCTGAGTTACATCTGCATTGAAACCCTGTTTGTTTACAATTTGTGTAGTATCAAGTCTGAATAACCCCAACATTAAACTTTGGCATTTCCGGGTTATTATTTGCAATTTCAATTGATTTAGAGATATATTCGCGCGTTTTTGCCGGATCAATAATTTCATCTACCCAAAGACGAGAAGCTGCGTAAAGGGCACTACTTTTTTCATCGTAAGATTTTTGAATTTCATCAAGAAGTTTCTTTTTATCTGCGTCACTAAAATCATCACCGCTTTTATTCATTTGGCGAATTTTAATATCCAATAAAACATTGCTTGCTTGCGTTCCTCCCATAACCGAAATTTTTGCGTTAGGGTATGCAAAAATAAAACGAGGGTCATAGGCTTTTCCGCACATTGCATAATTACCTGCACCATAACTATTACCAATAATAATTGTAATTTTCGGCACAACGGAATTCGCTACGGCATTAACCATTTTTGCTCCATCTTTTATTATACCACCATGCTCCGCCTTACTGCCAACCATAAAACCTGTTACATCCTGAAGGAATAATAATGGAATCTTTTTCTGATTACAATTCATTATAAAACGAGTTGCCTTATCTGCGCTATCAGAATAAATAACGCCACCAATTCTCATTTCGCCTTGTTCTGTTTTAACAATTTTCCTTTGGTTAGCAACAATACCTACAGACCAACCATCAATTCTAGCATATGCTGTAACAATTGATTTACCAAAACCTGCTTTATATTCATCTATTTCAGAGTTGTCTACTATTCGCGAAATTAAATCAAACATATCATATTGATCCAAAGGCTCTTCAGGAAGAATTCCGTATATCTCAGTCTGTTTAAACAATGGATCAACTGATTTGGATCTATTAAAATTCGCTTTTGGGTTTTCTGAAATTTTATCTGCAAGCGACCTGATTTGAGCTAAACACTGTTCATCATCTTCCATTATGTAATCTGTTACACCAGAAATGTTGGATTGAACAACTGCACCGCCAAGACTTTCATTATCAGTAACTTCACCAATTGCAGCTTTAACTAAATGTGAGCCTGCCAAAAATACTGAACCAGTTCCTTTTACAATCAATGCTTCATCACTCATAATTGGAAGATATGCACCGCCAGCCACACATGGACCCATTATTGCAGATATTTGTGGGATTCCCATTGCAGACATTTGTGCATTATTTCTAAATATTCTGCCAAAATGTTCCTTGTCGGGGAAAATATCTTCTTGAAGTGGAAGAAAAACTCCCGCACTATCAACTAAATAAATAACTGGTAATTTGTTTTCAATAGCAATTTCTTGGGCGCGTAAATTTTTCTTTGCAGTAATTGGAAACCATGCTCCGGCTTTAACTGTAGCGTCATTTGCAACTATTACATAATTCTGATTATTTATCTTTCCAATACCAAAAATAGTTCCGCTGCTTGGAGCGCCTCCATATTCTTCATACATTCCATGCGCACAAAAAGTATTTAATTCGAAGAACTCAGTACCTGGATCTATAAGTTTCGCAATTCTTTCTCTAGCTGTTAACTTCCCCTTTTTATGTTGATGAGCAATAGCTTTTTCACCACCACCAAGTTCAGTTTTTTCACGAATTGCATTTATCTTTCTCACCAAATTTTTAGAGTGGTCTTCTCTTTTAGAAAAGTTTTTTATGGAGTCTTTTGGAGAGCCAATTATCTTCATTCAATATCCTTTATTGAGTTTTGAATAAGGCAAGATCACTAATCTGAAAAACTACACGGTTCTTTGTGATTCCTAACATATTTCTGAATCAAATCTATGTAATATCGAAAAAATAGATGCTGAAATAAGTTAACATTAGAATTCAATGAAATTGCTTCATTCAATTAGATTTTTAATCTATTTAATAAGCTTTATAAATTTTCTTTTCCCAACTTTTAAAATCATGCCTTCGCTAAATTGAATAACAGCTTTTGGATCAACAATCTTTTCTCCATCAATAGTTACACCACCTTGCGTAACCAATCTGCGAGCTTCTCCGCGTGAAGGTGAAAATTCTGCTTGCATAATTAAATCGATGATTTCAATATTGTTACTTGTAATTTTCAATTCAGGAACATCATCTGGAATTCCTTTATCGATAAAAATTTTGTCAAACTCAGCCTCTGCTTGTAAAGCCGCTTCTTTTGAATGGTACATTTCTACAAAGGTTCTGGCAAGTGCTCTTTTTAAATCTCTTGGATTTTTAGTGGAAACTTCCAAACTTTTTTTAATTTCTACCAATTCGTCCAACTTAACATTTGTCCCAAGTTCATAGTAAGAATAAATTAAATTATCTGGGATTGATAAACTTTTTCCATAAATGTCCTGTGGGGAATCATCAATACCAATATAATTCCCATAGGATTTACTCATTTTTTCAGTTCCGTCTGTACCAACCAAAAGTGGCATTGTTAAAATCACTTGTGGATTTAATCCATGCTCACGTTGAATGTCCCTTCCAACGAGCAGGTTGAACTTTTGATCTGTACCACCAAGTTCAACGTCACTTTCAATTGCAACAGAATCCATTGCCTGGGCAAGTGGATAGAGAAGTTCGTGCATACTTATAGGAATTCCACCTTGAAATCTTTTTGTGAAATCGTCTCTTTCCAACATTCTAGCAACCGTATATTTTGAAGAAAGTTTTATTACATCTTCAAAAGACATGCTTTTTAGCCATTCAGAATTATGTACAATTTTAGTTTTAACCGGATCAAGAATTTTTTTTGCTTGTTCCCAATAACTTTTAGCATTTTCCTGAGCTTCCTCAAAAGTAAGCGGGGGTCGAGTTGCGTTTCTACCGGAAGGATCACCAATCATTGCAGTAAAATCACCAATTATTAAAATTGCTTGATGACCCAGTTTTTGAAAATCGGCTAATTTTCTTAACACAACAGAATGACCTAAATGAAGATCTGGTCTTGTTGGATCACAGCCAAGTTTAATGTTTAACGGTTTATTTTTTGTAAATGAGTATTCCAGCTTTTTTATTAGTTCTTCTTCCGGAATAATTTCTGAAGTGCCTCGTTTTATAATTTCAAGTTGTTCTTTAACGGGTAAAAACATATTTCTAATCTCTAATTATTAATTTAATTTTTATAAGGTGTCATTTTTAGGAGTCCCACATTTTTGAGATAACGAGAGAATCTGATAATCAAAAAAGATTTCTAACTTCCTCTATTTACCATTAGCAGGTTCGAAATGACAACTTAAACGTGTTATAATTTTATTTTCCTTTGTGCATCACGGAGCAAATCTTTATTCATAATTGCTTCACGTTTATCATAGGATTTTTTTCCTTTAGCAATTGCCAATTCTATTTTAACATTACCTTTTTTAAAATACATCCTTAATGGAATTAGCGTATTTCCTTTTTCTTTTACTGACCTATCAAGTTTATTTATTTCTTTCCGGGAAAGTAATAACTTTCTCTCCCTAATTGGATCGTGATTAAATTTACTTGCTTGTTTAAAAGTATTTATGTGTGCACCAATTAACCAGACTTCACCGCTAGAATCAATTTTTGCATAACTATCCACAAGACTTGCTTTATGTTCACGGCAAGATTTTACTTCTGTTCCAACCAAGACAATTCCTGCTTCAAAAGTTTGCAAAATTGCATACTCATGCCTGGCTTTTCTGTGGACTGTAATATTTGAGTTATTTTCTTTCATCTTTGTAAAATAAGAAAACAAAGTTATTTTTAATGCCTATTAAATGCAACTAATTCCATTTTATTATTATTTTAGCATTGATATTTGAGAAATATAACATAAGAAAATTATTCCTGTGAAAACCATATTTAAAACTTTTGTAATACTTTTTGTATCATTCTTGGCTTGTTTCTCACAGCAACCAATTATTCATAATATTGAACCACCGAATTGGTGGGCAAATCATCCTTATAATAAAATAGAACTTTTAATACATGGTCAAAATTTAGATTCAAGTACTTTTTCTGTTGATAATTCTAATATTAAAGTTGAGAATGTTACTTTTTCTGAAAATGGACATTATGCGTTTGTAAATCTTTTTCTTGATGAAAATTGCATACCCTCAGAGAATACATTTTTTATTTCAAATAAATATGGAAGTGAAGAATTTTCATTTCCAATTTTGCAACGGGATACATCTCAGAATATCTATCAAGGTTTTTCTCAAAAGGATATTATATATTTAATATTTCCTGATCGTTTTGTGAATGGGGATAATTCCAACGATTTCCTTTTTAATGATAAAGAAGAGTTTGAGTTTGGAAGTCTTAATGGTAGGCATGGTGGCGATATCCAAGGGATTATAAATAAATTAGATTATCTAGTTGATTTAGGAATAACAGCAATTTGGTCAACTCCATTACTAGAAAATAATATGTATATGAGTTATCACGGATATGCGGCAACTAATTTATACAAAATTGACCCAAGGTTTGGAACTAATCAGTTGTATTTTGATTTTGTGAAAGAAGCTCATAAAAAGGGAATTAAGGTTATACTAGATTTTGTCCCTAATCATGTTGGAATAAATCATATATGGATGAAAGATTTACCAACAGAAACATGGCTAAATGGTAGTGTTGAACATCATCTTGGAGCAAACCACAACAAACTTGGGTTTGTTGATCCATATGTTGATAGTGAAACAATTAACCACGTACAAACCGGCTGGTTTGAAAATTATATGCCGGATTTAAATCAGACCGACTCCAAAGTGGCCAAGTATCTAACTCAAAATTCAATTTGGTGGATTGAATCTTCTGGTTTAGATGGAATTAGAGTCGATACCTATCCTTATAATGATCAAAAGTTTATGTCTGATTGGGCGAAAACTATTTTGGATATTTATCCCAACTTTAATATAGTTGGTGAAGTTTGGCAAGGGAATCCTAACGTTATTGCTATGTTTCAGACGAATTCCTATTTCCCAAAAGAATTTGATTCAAATTTGCCTGTTGTAACTGATTTTGCTTTTCATGATGTGGTAAAAGATTATTTAAAAGGAAATAAAAACCTTTCAAGCATTTACGAAATAGTCACTCAAGATTTTGTTTATTCAAACCCAAATAACCTACTAGTTTTTTTAGATAACCATGATGTTGATAGGGCTATGTTTTCTGCTAAAGGAAATATTGATAAATTTAAAAAAGCCTTTGCTATTATGCTTACCACTCGAGGAATTCCTCAGATTTTTTATGGTACGGAATTAGGGCTAGATGGTGGAGGTCACCACGGTTTAATGAGATCCGAATTTCCTGGTGGATTCATGAACGATTGTGACAGTGAATATACTGAAAGCGATAGAACCGAGAGAGAAAATGATATTTTTAATTTTACAAGAAAGTTGTTAAAACTCAGAACGGAATATTCTTCGCTAAACTCAGGTAAACTTGTTCAATTTCAGCCTAAAGATAATATATATGTCTTTAGAAAATCTTTCCAGGATGAAGAAATAATTATTGTGATAAATGATAAACTTGATAACTTTGAGGATCAAAATATTGAGATAGTAAAATTTCTTTCAAATGAAAAAAAGGTTGCTAATTTAACTGAATTATTAACTAACAAAATAATTTACTCAGACAAAAATGGTTTTATAAAAATAATCCCAAATTCAATTTCACTTTTTCTAATTAATTAATGGCTTAACATGTTGGAAATTCAAAAAAAACTTACCAATTCTTTTTATGCAATTCTAGCATTACCTGCCACTTCGATGGGTTTTGCATTATCAGTACAAATATCAGCATTGAGTTGGATACTGGTAACTCAATTTGGTTTAGATCTTCATGAAATGGGTTTTGTTTGGGCAGCCGGACCAATTGCCGGAATTATTGCTCAACCTATTGTTGGTTTTATTAGTGATAAAGTTTGGTTCTGGGGAGGAAGAAGGAGACCATTTATTATTATTGGTGGTACACTTGCAGCACTTATGCTTTTAGCTCTACCTAATATTGATGTGATTAATGAATCAGTTTCAATCGGCAGTTTAATAGCCGTAGCAATGATTATTGCTCTAACTTTAGATTTATCCATTAATGTAAGTTTTAATCCAACCAGATCGCTAATAACAGACGTTACACCAAATGGTGATCCGAGAACAAAAGGTTACACATGGATGCAAACTATTTCAGGGAGTTTTGGAGTATTAGCTTATGCAATTGGAGCTATATTTGGAAATTTTTTTCTAATTTATTTTGGTGCAGTTTTAGTTTTTCTATTCACAATTATTCCCTCATTATTTATTACCGAGCCAAAATCACTTAAGAAAGAAGAAGATAATTCTCAAAATGTTTCCTCTGAAAAAACAAATATGCCCGAATTCTTAAAAGTTTGTTTTGCTAATGCTTTTTCTTGGTTAGGTGTTCAAACAATGTTTGTTTTTATAATTGCATTCATTTCACAAAAAATTAATCCAATTCCTGTTGATTCAACCGATGAAATTATTAAACAGATTAATGATAAAACCGGTCAAATTATTTCGATCGCTTTTCTAGTGCTGAATGCTGTTGGTGCTTTATTGCCGGCATTTGTCCTAAATCCAATTGCAAAAAAATTTGGCAGAGTAAAAACTCAAATGGCTAGTGTTGCAATTATGTCAGTTGGTTATTTTGGAATAGCATTTTTTGGCTTTAGTGAATATTCACTTTATACTTCTTAATGGCAATTGCCGGAATTGGATGGGCGGCAATTGTAAGTTTACCATTTGCAATTATGTCAGAAACAGTTAACCAAAGTAGAATGGGATTTTTTATGGGTATGTTTAATCTCTCAATTGTAATTCCTCAACTATTGGTTAGTCTTGTTTTTGGGTTGATAATTCAAGACGCTGATAACAAAAGCATTGTATTTTTAATTAGCGGTGTAACTCTTGCACTTTCTGCGGTAACTTGGTTACTTGTAAAAGAACAAAAAACTGCATAATGGTTTATTTGTTGCTAAGGTATTCATTCTAATATCTTAGCAACCATATTGTCTAATTTGACACTTCACAATATTTTCTATTACTTCGATAGTTATTATAACATTAAATTAACTTTGTAGAAAATGACTAACCTTTCAAAAAAAGTTTTATTACTCGTGCTTGTTTTTTCAAGTTTTAACATTGCTCAAAATATTAATGAGAATTTTGATTTTTCCGGAATGAATCAATTTTGGAAAATTACATCAATATTAGAAACAAATAGAGAGCCAAGTAATGAAGATTGGCATAGTCTATTTAGCACATCAGGTTATAAAGTTTTAACAAGCGGTGAATTCACGAGGGAATTTTTTGTACAGAATTTTAAACTTGTATTTATGCCATCACTAAAAAAAGAATTGACAAAAACATTAAAAAGTGGTAGAAACATTCACTTTTTAGAGCATTATATTAAAGTTAGGGATAATAAAAAAAAGATAAAGAACCAGCAATTAACACTCCAACGAAATTCCTACAATAGATCTGCTGTAAGTAAAACAATGGAATACTTGCCATTTAATACTTCTCAATATCCTCCTGTTGCTTTTGTAATTTTTGAAAGCAATGGCAGAGGTTCTTCTCCAATAGTAGTTGATTTGGCAGCAACTTTAGAATGGGATTTTATGGGTTTTCTTTCTCATGAATTTCACCATTGGTATAGAAATAAAAATTTACAATATGATATTTATAAAATTAAACATGAGGATAACGATTTAGTAGATGCACTAGCAAAAATTGAAGCTGAAGGGATTGCCGATATGGTCGATAAGAAAGATTGGTTTTCCAAAAGTAGTAACTCAATCTCAAGTTATGCTAGACAATTTATAAATGAGGTTGGCAGAGCTCCTTACGTAATCAATAATATTGATCAGCTTATTTTACAGATTGTAAAAACACCTAGTTTGGCAAAATCAAAAGGGAAAGAAATACTTAATTCCTTGCCTCAAAGTGGGCATACTTCCGGTTATTTTATGGCAAGTTTAATTTTAGAGAACATTGGGAAGAATGCATTAGTTGAAACAGTTGGTAATCCATTTGATTTTATTCTCTTGTACAATAAAGCGGCTGAGAAAAGTAGAGGAAGGTATCCAGTTTTTTCAGAAGATTCAATAAAATATATAAAACAACTGAAAATAAAATATGCGAAGTAAAAGTTATTTTTTAATTCTATATTCCTTCCCATAATTTAATAGCATTTGGGAAAGGTTCTAAAGCGCGTGGAATTGCTCCATGCATATAGGAAATTAAAAGACCGTAATTCACTATTGGCACATTGACATAATCAGCTTGAAAAATTCTGGTGTGCATTGTTTTTTTAGTAATCATACAACCACCACAATGAATAATCAATTTATACTCAGAAACATCTTCTGGGAAATCATGCCCACTTTTTATATCAATAATTAAATCTTTCTTTGTGTATTGTTTAATCCATCTAGGTATTTTTATTCTGCCAATATCATCTTCTTGTTCATGGTGAGTGCAAGCTTCGGAGATTAATATTTTATCTCCATTTTCCAATTCGTCAATTCTTTTTATTCCAAGAACAAATTGTTCTAGATCACCTTTATATCTTGCCATCAAAATAGAAAAAGTAGTTAAAGGAATATCATTGGGTACATCGGCAGCAACCCTCATAATAGCTTGACTATCCGTAATGACAAGTTTAGGTTTCTCTTTTAAACTGTTTAGTGTTGCTCTAAGTTCTTTATCTTTTGATACTATTACAATAGCATCTTCATCCAGAATTTCTCTTATTGTTTGAACTTGCGGAAGTATCAGCCTTCCTTTTGGTGCTCCCAAATCAATTGGAACAACTAAAACAACAATATCTCCTTGGCTTACTAAATCCCCGACTAATGGGGTCTCTTTTTCCTTAGGGATTGTTTTTACCATTATCTCTTTTAGTTCATAAATATTTTTGTTTTGTACGCATGAAACTTGAACTATAGTTCTATTTTGTTCTCTTAATTGATCAAGCAACAGGTTGCTAACTCCGAGCTCTACTTTATTAAGAATGCATATAAACGGAACGTTAATTTTATTGAGATAAGCTAAATATTCTTTCTCTTTTTCACTTAGTTTACTTTGTGCATCAAAGACAAAAAGAATAAAGTCTGCTGAACTTATTGCTTTTATAGTTTTATTAATTCTTTGTTTACCAAGTTCTCCAACATCATCAATGCCAGCTGTATCAACCAGGACAATTGGGCCAAAGGGGAGAAGTTCAATTGCTTTTTTAACTGGATCTGTAGTTGTTCCGGGAACATTGCTTACAATACTAAGTTCTTGATTTGAAATGGCATTAATTAACGAAGATTTGCCAACATTTCGGCTACCGATAAATACTACATGCTTTCTTTCGGATTTAGGGGTTGAATTCAATTCTGATACCCAATTCTTTTTCAATTATTGTATAGATTTCTTCTGTGGTTATTTGCAGATCTTCCTTAAGTACGGAAAGGAAATCTTTTTCTTCTAAGTTTGATTTATTTATTGCTTCAGCGATTTTTTCATATCCAAATACAGGAATTAGTGTTGCCGCAATAGCTTTAGATTTAATAAGGTTTTCAGTGCATCTCTTTTTATTTGCTTTAATTCCCGAAATGCAGTTGGCTCTGAGATTATTAGAGCAGTCTCTTAATAGTTCTAATGACTTTAAAAATAGGTGAGCAATCATGGGTAAATATTGATTAAGTTCAAGGTTCCCGGATGAAACTAAATTTGATATCATCATGTCATGTCCTTTAACCAACTCACAAAGTTGAATTGAATTTTCTAAAATTACTGGATTAACTTTCCCCGGCATAATTGTAGAACCAACCTGTCTTTTAGGTAGTATTATTTCACCAAATCCACCATCTGGACCGGATGACATTAGTCTTAAATCGTTGCAAAACTTTATAATTGTTGTTGCTCCAGCTTTTACAATCCCGTGAACTTCAACAAAAACATCCAAATTTTGAGTATTTTCAATTAGATCTTCTGCTTTAGCAATTGGAAGTCCGCAAATCTCTCTTAATTCTCCAACTACTGATAACACATATTTATTATTCGCAGCAATAGAATTTCCAACTGCTGTTCCACCTAAATTAACTGATCGGAGTCTCTCCTCAGCATTGTAGAATCTCCATCTATCTCTAGCTATCGCTTGAGCATATGAACCAAATTCCTGACCTAAAGTAATTGGAACCGCATCTTGAAGTTGAGTTCTGCCCAATTTTAGAATAGAACTAAACTCATTTTCTTTATTCTGAAGTTCTTTTTGTAAGGATGCAAAAGATTCCTGCATTTCTCTTAGAATTTGAATAGAGGCAATTTTTAATGCTGTTGGGAAAGTATCATTTGTAGATTGGCTTAAATTAACATCATCAAGAGGATGAAGAAACTGATACTCACCAAAATCTTTCCCCATTTCTCTTAAGGCAGAATTTGCAATAACCTCGTTAATATTCATATTAAGTGAAGTTCCTGCACCACCTTGATATGGATCAACTATAAAATAATTAAAAATATTGGGTTGATTTTTTAGTATATATCCGTCGGTTTCATCCAATAATCCATCAATTGCTTTATCGATAAAAGAGTATTTTTCAGCTAAAAGTAAACCGCATTTGAAATTAGTCTTTGCTGCAGCTTTTTTAACTTGTAGGTAAGCCTTAATAAGATATGGATTACATTTTTCACCGGAATTGGGGAAGTTATTTACTCCTCTTTGTGAATTAATTCCATAAAGGGCATTATTTTCTAAGCTTAATTCGCCTAAGCTATCTTTTTCGATTCGCATGAAGTTTGTTCTTCAATTTATATTCCAATCAACATAACCAAATTACAAAGGAAATTCATCTAATTACATTAAAGAATTTCCAAAATATTGAACATCATTTCTTAAAATGGAGAAAAAGCTAAAAATACCGAAGAATTTGATTGGAAAAGATTAAAACTATTTAACGATTGTATTGGAATAATAATTGGTATCCATACTTATATTATTTGTGAAATTGAGAGGAAATTGTGGAATTTATTGATGAAAAATTTATTTACTCACTCCTAGAGGATGAGACTTTACAAAATAAAGATTTGCAAAAGGACATTCTTTTAAAAGCGAGGGAAAGAAAAGGAATAACCCTGAAAGAAGGTGCATCTTTGTTAAATATAGAAGACAAGGATTTACTTGAAGAATTATTTCAATCGGCAAAAGAAATAAAGGAGAGCATTTATGGTAACCGATTGGTAATGTTCGCTCCACTTTATCTGACAAATGCATGTGTAAATAATTGTTTATACTGCGCTTTTAGAATGGATAATAAAGATATAAGCAGGAACACATTAACACTAGATGAAGTACATGAAGATGCAATTGCGCTAATTAAACAAGGGCACAAAAGGTTGTTGCTCGTTTGTGGAGAGCACCCGAAAGAATCTAATTTAGATTTTGTTGGGAAAGCTATTGAGACTATTTATAAAATAGACTACAATGGTAACAATATAAGGCGAGTAAATGTTAATATTGCTCCATTGAGTACGGAAGGCTTTAAAGTTTTACACAGTTTTGAGATTGGGACATATCAGATATTTCAGGAGACTTATCACTACGATACTTATAAAATCATGCATCCTTCTGGGCCAAAAAGAGATTATGCATTTAGATTGCATGCTCCCGAAAGAGCTTTTGAAGCCGGAATAGATGATTTAGGGATTGGAGCATTATATGGGCTAACGGATTATAAATTTGAAACACTTGCAATGATGATGCATGCAAATTATTTGGAAGATACACTTGGAGTTGGACCACACACAATTTCAATTCCAAGGTTGGAACCTGCGACAAATGCACCAGCCGCTCTTCAACCGCCAAATGCAGTTGATAATTTATCATTCAAAAAAATTGTCGCAATATTGCGATTAGCAGTTCCATATACTGGAATTATTCTATCAACCAGAGAAAAACCAGATTTTAGGAGAGAATTATTTCATGTTGGTGTTTCTCAATTAAGCGCTGGAAGTAAAACTTCTCCAGGCAGCTACAAAGATGGACCTAAAAAGCAAGAATTAGAACAATTTCAGCTTGGTGATCATAGAAGTTTAGATGAAGTCGTTAAAGATGTTACAGACAATGGTTATTTACCAAGTTTTTGTACAGCTTGCTATCGCTCAGGAAGAACCGGTGATAGATTTATGGAATTGGCTAAATCTGGTAATATTGGTAAAATTTGTAGCCCCAATGCATTAGCAACTTTTAAGGAGTATTTACTCGATTTTGCTTCTGAAGATACCGTTGCGCATGCAGAAAATGCTTTAATTGAACAGGTAGAAAAACTTCCTGAAAAAGAAAAAAAAGCTACACAGAAAATGATTAAAAAGTTAGAAGATGGTGAAAGGGACGTTTATTTTTAATTAACTATTATGCTGATTGAAAAAATACTGAACAAAGAAAATCTTCAAAAAGAAGATCTAATAAATTTACTTTCTATTTCTGATGAATTGGAAATGGATTCGCTTTTTAAAAAAGCGAATGAGGTAAAAATTAAATTTTTTTACAATAAAATACATTTGCGTGGCATTATAGAATTCTCAAACTATTGCAGACAAGACTGTTACTATTGTGGATTACGACTAGAAAATAGTGAAGTTAACAGATATAGAATGAATCTTGATGAAATTATGAAATCTGCTTCAATGATTTACAAAGCAGGGATTCGTACTATTGTTCTTCAATCTGGAGAAGATCTTTACTATGATGCAGGTAAGATTGCAGAAATAATCAAATCCATAAAAAGTGAATTTGATATTGCCATAACACTTTCATTAGGTGAGCGAACATTTGAAGAATATAAACATTGGAAAGAAGCTGGTGCGGATAGATATTTATTGAAGCTTGAAACTGCAAATCCAAAAATTTACTATGAGATTCACCCGTATCAAAATTATGAAGATAGATTGGCACATATAGAGTATCTTAAATCAATTGGTTTTCAGGTTGGAAGTGGTAATATTATTGGTTTACCAAACCAAACTATTGAAGATATTGCTGATGATATAATCTTTTGCGGAAATCAAAATGTTGATATGGCTTCATTTAGTCCATTTATATCTGGGGAGAATACTCCCTTTAGTAATATTGAAAACTGCTCAATAGACTTGGCTCTTAAGACAATGGCAGTTGCAAGGATATATTTAAAGAATGTTCATATTCCTGCAACTACTGCTCTATCAACTTTACATCCAGATGGAAGAAAAAGGGGATTACTAGCCGGAGCAAATGTAATAATGCCAACCTACACACCAAATAATTTTAGATTCAACTATTTGATTTACAATAACAAACCTGGCGGAAGTGAAAATCCAGAAATTAAATTAGATAAATTAAATAGTTTATTCACTGAGTTAGGTTTAGTATCATCATATTCAAAAGGTCACTCCTTAAAAATCTAATAATTATAAGAACATCCCATCAACCTATATTTTATAAAATAATAAAACTTCAATAAAATAAGATACTTCTCCAAGGAAAGTAAAAATTATTTAGATTTATGGTTTACTTTAACCTAATTAGAGGATTTATAATGAAACAAGGTCACCCAAAAGGATTAGCTATTTTATTCTTTACAGAAATGTGGGAAAGATTTAGTTTTTACGGAATGAGAGCTATTCTTGTATTATTTCTAACCAAAGAGACACTTGGCGATAATCCAGGTTTAGGCTGGACAAGCTCTGAAGCATTAGGGCTTTATGGATGGTATACGATGATGGTTTACTTTATGGGAATTCCTGGTGGAATAATTGCTGATAAATTTCTTGGTCAAAAGAAAACCGTTTTTCTAGGTGGAATGCTGATCGCAGCCGGTCAGTTGACCTTAATCCTAGATAATATGGTTGCCTTTTATTCAGGACTAGCCTTAATAGTGACTGGCGTCGGTTTATTAAAACCAAATATCTCTACCATGGTAGGTGGTTTATATAAAAAAGGCGATCCAAGAAGAGATGCCGGGTTTACAATATTTTATATTGGTATTAATATTGGAGCCGCTGTTGCG
Organism: uncultured Ignavibacteriales bacterium; assembly: GCA_963704835.1. Classification (GTDB taxonomy): domain Bacteria; phylum Bacteroidota; class Ignavibacteria; order Ignavibacteriales; family Melioribacteraceae. The sequence goes on from CAVPHW010000020.1 coordinate 387,832, forward strand.
CCACTATTAGTTGGCTATATTGGCGAAGTATATGGCTGGCATTATGGTTTTGGATTAGCTGGAATTGGAATGCTTTTGGGTCAAGGTGTTTACATTTGGGGTCAGAAATTTCTAAAAGAAGTTGGCAATTATGTTCCAGCACCCAAAATTGAGGGAACAAAAACGAATAAACCACTTACTAAGATTGAAAAAGATAGAATTGTTGTACTATTAATATCATTTGTGATAGTTATGATATTTTGGGCAGCATACGAACAAGCTGGTGGATTAATGAATTTATACACTTTTGAAAAAATTGACAGAACTGTATTTGGATTTGAAATTCCTGCAAGTCTATTTCAATCTGTTCCAGCTTTTTTTGTAATTATATTCGGAACAATTGTAGCCACATTTTGGATGAAAAGGCAATTAAAGGGGAAGGAATCTTCAGCATTGTTCAAAATGGCTGTAGGTATGATGATAATGGGATCTGGATTTTTAATGATGTCCGGTGCTGCTCTTGAATCTATAAATGGAACTAAAGCCATGTTAATTTGGCTAATTGCATCTTACTTATTACAAGTTATTGGTGAACTTTCAATTTCACCGGTTGTTTTATCATTTATTACAAAACTTGCTCCTATAAAATATGCTTCAATTATGATGGGATTGTATTTTGCTGCAACTGGGTTGGGGAATAAACTTGCTGGTTTGGTAGGGGAATTTGCTCAAAGTGCCGGTGAATTAGAAGTATTTACAGGAATTGCAATTTTCTGTTCAGCTTTTGGATTATTAATTTTAGTTTTCTATAAAAAACTTAAAAACCTATCTCATGGTGCAGAAGATTTAGAATAAAAATATTTTTATTCCTATCTTATAAATTTTGTAAGGGCAAGAAATTACTTGTCCTTACAATAAATCTCATTCATCAACGTCATCTACAAAAAGCACTAAAACCCCGGCAATTATCATTGAAACACCTCCAAGTAATAAAGCATAAATCGCTTCATTGCCAAAAATATTCTTCACAAAAAATCCCAAAATCGCAGCAGCTGTAATCTGAGGAATAACAATAAAGAAATTAAAAATCCCCATGTATACACCCATTTTTTTTGCAGGAAGAGAACCAGTTAGAATAGCATATGGCATAGCTAAAATTGAGGCCCAAGCTAATCCAATTCCTAATTCAGAGATTAGAAGAAGATATGGGTCTTTTATTATAAAAAAAGAAGCTAGGCTCAATCCACCTATTACAAGACTAATTAGATGCACAATTTTTCTTGAAGTTTTTCCCGCAAACCACATAATTGCAAAAGCCATAATTGCTGCAAAACCATTGTACACAGCCATTAAAACACCAACCCAATCTGCTCCTTCATTATAAGCTGCTGAAGTTGTATCAATTGCTCCATATATATGTCTGGTTACAGCTGGAGTGGTGTAAATCCACATGGCAAACAAAGCGAACCAAGAAAAAAACTGTACATAGGAAAGTTGCTTCATTGTTTTGGGCATGTTATACAAATCATTAACAATTGAGAGTAGCCCGGATTTTGAATTATTTTTAGAAAGGATGCCAGAAATTAATTGCAGAAGACCAAAACTTATTATTCCACTAAATAAAACAATTAATCCTAAATCGATGTAAATGAAATTGTAAAACAAAATTAAAAGTATCGTTCCCAATATAATCCAGTTAAAACCGTTCTTAAATAATTTTGAATGATTTATTGAGTAAGAAGTGTTTTGCAGAGAATTATAATCTTGGATGTTTTCTTTTTCTTCAGAATATTTTTGTAATTGTTCCGGGGAATACTCTTTGGATTTAAGTACAGTCCATAAAACGGCAAAAAAGAAAACTGCGCCTCCAACATAAAATGAATATTTAACTGAGTCTGGAATTTCGCCTTCAGGAGCTATATTTAATATTCCAAACCAATTTGTTAAAATATATGGAAGGGCTGAAGCAACAATTGCTCCAATTCCAATAAAGAAGCTTTGCATTGAAAAACCAGTAGTTCTTTGTTCCGAGGGAAGCATATCACCAACAAATGCTCTGAAAGGTTCCATTGAAACATTTATGGATGCATCCATAATCCATAGCATTCCTGCTGCAAACCAGAGATAAGGTGAATTTGGCATAATTATAATTGCCAGGGAAGCTAGAATTGCGCCAACTAAAAAATATGGACGTCTTCTGCCGAGTCTTGTCCATGTATTATCACTCATATGCCCAATTATAGGTTGAACTATTAATCCAGTAATTGGAGCAGCTAGCCATAGAATTGGTATCTCATCAATATTTGCTCCTAAGGTTTCAAAAATCCTACTAACATTTGCATTTTGTAAAGCAAAGCCAAACTGGATTCCCAAAAATCCAAAACTCATATTCCATATTTGCCAAAAACTTAATTTAGGTTTTTTCAAGTTTCACCTGTTAGTTTAGATATTTTAATGAGTTGTAAAATAATCAAAAAATATTGTCTGAAAAAATTGCGAACTAAAGTAAATTAGAATAAATATTTATATATTATATTTTAAGAATAAACTAACATAAAAACCAGAATTATGAACATTAACCCAGCTGATTATTATAAGAAAGAAATTCAAAAATTTGAAAAAAGATATTATAAAGTTGCTGAAGGGAGACTTCCTCGTTCACTTTATGATCCATGTGATTTTATAATTAAAAGTGGCGGAAAAAGATTAAGACCTTTTTTAGTTATTTTGTCCGCAAACGCTGTTAATGCTTCATCAAACAAGGTTATGAACGCGGCAATAGCTGTAGAACTTTTCCATAATTTCACTCTTGTCCACGATGATATAATGGATAATGCAGATAAACGAAGGGGTAGACCAACACTGCATATTAAGCACAACATTAATACAGCAATACTAGCTGGTGATAGTTTAATGGCAATTGCATATCAGTCTCTACTAAAAGATTGCTCTAATATTGGAGTAGGTCCGGTTGAAGATTTTACAAATGGTTTAATTGAGGTTTGTGAGGGACAAAGTTTAGACAAAGATTTTGAAGTTAGAAAGAAAGTTTCTATTGATGAGTATATTGAAATGATAAGCAAGAAAACTGCTGCACTTGCAGAAACTTGTTGTTCAATTGGTGCAAAACTAGGTGGAGGCTCATTATTAGAGATCAATTCGCTAAGAAAATATGGTAAGTATTTGGGATTAGCTTTTCAAATTCAAGATGATCTTTTGGATATTATTGCTGATGAAATTGAGTTTGGTAAAAAAATTGGTGGAGATTTAGAAGAAGGAAAAAAAACATATTTATTGATAAAAGCTCTTGAGAGAGCTAAAGGTAAAGACAAAAAAATAATTCAAAAGTTAATAAATGATGCTGGAATTAGTAGAAATGATGTAGATGTGTATAAAAAATTATATATTAAATTAGGTGTAATTGAAGATGCAGCACTTGAGGTTAAAAGATACACCAAATTAGCACTTAATCAACTAAAGAATATTAAAAACAAAAATGCCAAAATTACTCTTCAATGGTTGGCGCATTCTCTTACGGATAGAAAAAAATAATGATAGAAAAAACAGTTGAAATAATTAATAATGCTGGTTTGCATACAAGACCGGCTGCGACAATTGTAAAAATTGCTGCAAAATTTAAAAGCGAATTTTTTATCAATAGAAACGGTATGGAGATTAATGGTAAAAGTATTATTGGAGTTATGACTCTTGCCGCCGAGAAAGGTTCAACCTTAGGATTAACCTTTGAAGGTGAGGATGAAAAAGAAGCTTGCGAAGCAATTATGGATTATTTTAATAGAGGATTTGATGAATTATGAGTAATAATATTCTTAAAGGGATTGCCGCCGCTCCAGGAATTGCGATTTCAACTGCATATATATATACCAAAGAAATTGAGAAAATTGAATATGAACATATCCAAAATGTGGAAGATGCTATTGCCAATTTTGAGATATCAATAAATAAATCAAAAAAAGAACTAAACAAAATATTTAAACTGGCAGTAGATAAAATGGGTGAAAATCGTGCTCGTATTTTTGAAGCACAAATGATGATCCTTGATGATCCAGTATTAATTAAACGTGTAAAAGAAAGAATTATAGAAGAAAAAAAATCTCCAATATTTATCGTCGATGCAGAAATATCTAAATATCAAGAGATACTGGCTCTCTCAAATGAATCTTATATGAAGGAAAGATCGCATGATATTGATGATATAAAAAATCGTATTATTAGAAATCTAAAACAGAAAAAATGGAAATCAAAAATTGATAAGGATGTAATTGTTGTAACTGATAGCATTACTCCAGCTGATACCGTATTGTTTTCTAGAGAAAATGTAAAAGGATATATTACAAACTTTGGTGGATTAACCAGTCATGCTGCAATTGTAGCCCGCTCATTAAATATTCCAGCTGTTTTAGGAATCCATGATGCAACTACATTAATTAAAAATGGGGAAAAAATTATTATTGATGGTGTTCATGGTGAAGTTATTATCTCTCCGACAGAAGAACAACTTGAATACTATCTAGAAAAAAGCAAAAAACTGGCAGAATTTGATTCTGGTTTAGCTCAGTTTATAAATAAGCCTTCAATTACTAGAGATGGCAGAAAAATTGCACTTCTAGCTAATTTAGATATAGTGGATGAGCTAGGATACATTTTTAGAAATGGAGCAGAAGGAATTGGACTTGTTCGGACTGAGCAAATTTTTGATTTATCTGATGAATTCCCGGATGAAGAAAAGCAATATGAGACTTATAAGGATCTTTCGGAGAAAATGTATCCAAGTCCGATTACAATCAGAGTTTTTGATATTGGCGGTGATAAAGTATTCCCTGTTGATGTAAAAGAACCTAACCCGTTTTTAGGTTGGAGAGGAATTAGGTTTTTGCTTGATAACGAAAATTTACTTAAGACTCAGATTAGGGCTTTGCTTCGCGCAAGCATACATAAGAATATTAAATTCATGTTGCCAATGATTACATCTATTCAAGAAATACGTAGAACAAAACAGATTATTGAATGCTGCAAAGATGAATTAAAGAATGAGAATAGAGCATTTGATAAAGATATTGAAGTTGGAATTATGATTGAAGTACCCTCGGCTGCGGTAATGGCAGAAGAATTTGCAGCGGAGGTTGATTTTATTAGTATTGGCACAAATGATTTAATCCAATATATTCTTGCAGTTGATAGAGGCAATGAAATAGTTTCTTCACTTTACCAAGAGTTTCACCCAGCTGTGGTTAGGTCATTGTATAAAATTATACATTCAAGTAAACAAGGCGAAGCTAAAGTAAGTATGTGTGGTGAAATGGCGGCTGATATTCTTGCAACTCCTTTGTTGGTTGGTATGGGATTGGATTCCTTAAGTGTTTCTGCCTCAGCAATTCCGCATATAAAAAAAATTATTCGTTCAATTAATTATTCAGAGGCAAAAGTATTAGCCGAAGAGTGTTTGAAATTTTCTACCGAAAAAGAGATTAGCGACCTGGTTCAAAAATACTTTAAAGAAAACTTTGTTGATGAATTGGAGAATGTATTCTAAAATTTTTAGCGATAATTATTTGCACTTCAGGTCAATATTATTTTTATAAAATTAAATATTAAATCAACACAATATTGTTAATCATGTTTTCTCAAAACTGATAAGTCTTGAATGCGAATATTTAATAGTAAGATCACAATATACTTGTTTTTGTTTTGCCTCTTCTACAGCTCCAATTCAACGGCACAAATATATTTTTTTGGAAGAAATAAAGTTCACTATGAAGATTTTGAGTGGAAGGTATTAAAGACTGACCATTTTGATATTTACTATTACGATGATTTTGAAGAAATGGCAGAGATTGGTGCTATTTATGCGGAAGAAGCATATGATGAGCTAAAAGTAAAGTTCAATCATATAATGATTAAAAACATCCCTTTAATTTTTTACAATACGCATATTCACTTTCAACAGACCAATACAATCCCAAATTTTATTCCAGAAGGTGTTGGTGGTTTTTTTGAATTTATGAAGGGTAGAGTTGTTATTCCTTACCTTACTTCGCTAGAACAATTTAGGCATGTTATAAGACACGAACTTGTTCACGTATTTATGACTAGTAAGGTGCTTAACGTTGTAAAAGATCATAGAGTCATTAATGACTCATATCCGCCGCTTTGGTTTGTTGAAGGAATTGCCGAGTATTGGTCCTATCATTGGGATACACAAGCAGAAATGATTATGCGTGACGCAGTTCTAAATAATGTATTTGTGCCATTAAAAGATATCCAGAGGATTTATGGAAGTTTTTTAATGTACAAAGAAGGGCAGAGTTTTTTAGAATTTGTCAGTAAAACTTATGGTGAAGATAAAATTCTTCAATTGTTAGAAAACTTTTGGAGATTTAAAAAGTTTGAAGATGTTATTGAGTTTACATTAGAGGAACGTTTTGATAAAATAGATGATAAATGGCAGTATTATCTCAAACAAAAATATTATCCACTTTATAAAGAAAAGACTCCCCATTTTATTGAATCTAAAAAAATTACGAACGAAGGATTTAATTTTTCACCGAACTATTTAGAAATAGGTGATAAGAAGGAGCTCTATTTTATTGCTAATAGAAGTGGTTATTCTTCTATTTACAAATTGGCATATAACCCGGATTCAACAGATTATTTAGCCCCAAAGTTAATTCTGGAAGGTGAAAAAGAATCTATTTTCGAATCATTCCATTTGTTAAAACCCTCAATGACAATTTCTAAGAATGGAATTCTCGCGTTTATTACTAAAGCTGGTGCGACTGATGCAATTCATATTTATGATACGGAAAAGCAGGAAATAGTTAATCATTTTAGTTTTGGTGATATATTAACGATAGAGTCTCCAAGCTTTTCAAATGATGGAGAATTAATCCTATTTCATGCCACTGATAGAAAAGGATTTATAGATATTTATCAATTGAATATTAAGTCCGGTGAGATTAAAAGATTTACAAATGATTTCTATTCTGATAGAGACCCAATATTTAATGAGGATAATTCAAAAATAGTTTTTTCATCAGATAGAACAAGCGGAATTTACCAGCAAAAGAATAATATATTTGAAATTGATGTGTCAAGTGGGGAAATAATTTATCTAACCTATAGTGATGGGAATTTAACTTCTCCAAAATATTCACCAGATTATGAAAAACTTTATTGCTTAGCAGATAATGACGGTACAAAAAATTTGTGGAAAATTGAGTTTGATAATTCTAAAGAACCTAGCGGTATGACTCAAAAAACAAGGTTTTTAACAAGTATTTTTGAATATACATTTGTTGATAATAATGAAATTGTAACTTCATCATTTGAAAAGTTTTCATTCCAGTTTTACTCACTTAATCTTGATTCAATTCCAGATTCAATAAAAAAAACTATTTCATTTAAATTTGAAAATATTCAAGTGCCTTGGCAGCCCGAAAGGATTGTATTATCCTCACAAACAGATAAACTAAACTATGAAAATGAATATTCTTTAGATTATGCGTTTAGTCAATTCTCTACTGATCCTGTTTACGGAACAAGAGGAGGAGCAATATTTTCTTTAAGTGATTTAATGGGTGATGACAAATATTACTTTGTTATTTACAATAGTGCAGAAATTCAGAGTGAATTTCTTAAAAATATAAATGTGTCTATTAGCCGATTAAATATGGGTGGAAGAACAAATTATGGTTATGGAATATTTCACCATACTGGAAGAAGATATGACATAAGGGAAAGTGATAGTTATTTTTATGAAAGAAGTTATGGAGGGTATTTTTCACTACTCTTCCCGTTTTCAGCATTTCAGCGTTTTGAAGCTAGCGCTTCAATTGCCAATTCTGATAGGGAATTATCTATTGATTTACTCCCAAGAAAAGCCTTACTACTTTCAAACTCTATATCATTTGTTCATGATAATACTATTTGGGGAAATACAGGTCCAATTGATGGCTCTCGATTGAGATTATTATTTGCTTACACTTCAGATATTAAATATAGTAATTCCAATTTCTATTCATTTATTGCAGATTATAGATATTACTTAAGATTGCATAATCGTCTTACTCTTGCTACAAGAGCCTCACTTTATTATAATGATGGAAAAGATGCAAGACGTTACATTGCTGGCGGAGCATGGGATTTAAGAGGGTGGCCAAGATTTCAAATTCGTGGTGAGAAGTTATGGTTATCATCAATGGAATTGAGATATCCTTTAGTTGATCAATTATTTCTTAAACTTCCTTTTGTTGGTATTGGATTTGGCGGAATTAAAGGAGCAGTTTTTGTTGATGCAGGAAGTGCTTGGGATGATGTATATGATGAAACTATTGGAAGTGTTGGAATTGGTCTAAGGTTTAATTTCTTAGGAGCAATTACTTTTAGATATGATGTTGGCAAAAAGATTGATAAGAATTTTTCATCTTTGCAAAACCATGTTTTTTACCAATTCTTTTTCGGGTGGGATTTTTGATAAAGTTTATTTCAATATTGGGTTTAGGAATTTTGTTTATAAGTTGTATTAGACCTTTGCAGCTAAGAAAGCACAATATCGATCTGCAAAATAAAGACATTATAACTCAGCAAATAAGATTTATTGATGAAGAGGTTTCAATAAATAAAGATCCTGAATGGAGCACAAGCATTCATGGTAGCTTTGCCAGCTCCCCATTTGCGATTGTTGATTCTGTGTTATTTGTTGCAGATTTAGGAGGACGGATAACAGCCTTAAATTTTATTGATGGCAAAACATTAGGTCAGATAAAATATAAAGGTGGTATTGAACAAGCACCAATTATTTATAATTCCAATGTAATTTTTATTTTGAATGATGCCGAAGAGAAAAACTCATCATTGATTATTTATGATTTTATTAATGGGAAAGAATTTAGAAAAGTAGAAGTTAAAGGAAAATTTACTAATAACATCATTTTAAGTAATGATAATATTTTTCTGGTTTCTGATTTCGGTAAGATATTTAAATTCTCTATTTATGGAATGTTAAGTTGGGAGAAAAACTATAATACTAAGTTTTTTGCAGAGCCAACAACAGATAATGAGAATTTATATGTAGCATCTCTAGATGGATACTTCTATTCAATTTCTTTAGAATCAGGTGAAATTAATTACAATATCAAAGTGGCAAACAGTATTCAAAGTGGAATAACGATTGAGGATAATTCATGTTATTTAGGAGATGATGAAGGAAATTTACTTTCAATTGATAAAAATACAGGTAAGGTAAATTGGAGTTATAAAACAAATTTCAAAATATTGGCAATCCCTTCAATTGATGAAAGTTCAGTATTCCTCGGTAATCTAAACGGCGATTTCTACTCAATTGATAAACAGTCAGGAAAACTTAAGTGGAAAACTGAAACAGATGGATTAATTAATGTCTCATCATTATTGTTTGAGAATATTATTGTTCAGCCAAATTTAAAAAACGAAGTTGATTTGATTGATAAAAGTAATGGCAAAATAATTGATAAAATATTATTTGATGGAAGATGTAGAACATCACCATTCTTCTATAAGAATAAAATCTTTCTTGGAGTTGACAAAAATGAAGTATTCTGCTATTCAGTTGATGTTAATAAATAATAGGTCAATTGTGAAAATACTTTTTATGTTTTTTCTTTGTTCAGTATTAGCAGCTCAGGATTCACTTGATGTTAATAATAATGTTTTAAATCCCCCCGATTTGATTAAAAGTAGATCCCACATAATTAAGGATAATTCTTTAATAAAAGTTCGACCACTGCGAAATTGGTCATTGAATATGAGTGTACCAAAAGAGGGGAATGAAATTGTTTCTTCGGCGTTTGTAATCAAAAAGAAAAGGGAAAGCTTTGTCGATTCTGATTTGTTTATAATTGCAGTAAGTTCTGCAATTGTATTTGGAACAACTGCTGCTTACCTAAAAAATGAGTCTGATAAATCTTATATTAAGTATACTTCTACGCTCCATCCAAAATATCTTAATAAAACTAATAACTTAGATGTTTATAGTGGAATTGCCTTAGGAGCATTACAAATAAATTTTGGTTATTTAATATATAAATTTCTAACTGACTAAATTTAACTGCTCTTATATGGATTAAAATTTATTCTTAATTCATCTTGAGGTAAATATGAATCGAGCCATTCCTTATCTGTTTTTAGCATTATTTATTTTAAGTTGTGAAAGTAGTGTTGAGAGCGATATTCCAAAGACTTATGGAGAAATAACTATCAATACAAACTTAGACAGTTTTACTGGGAAGGCTTTTTCTTTCTCACATGGCAAGAAAATAGTTTACCCCAACTCAAAAAATATTGTTCCAGATATTATGATCTTAGTTCATATAGTTGAGAATGGAGATTTAAGAGGTGTGTATCTCAGTTCGGGATTATTCCCAAAACAAAGTTTTCAATTTATAGAACAGTTTAATTCCACAGATTCAGCGCTCATTTTTTTTAATAACTTAACGGAGATTCAGGATTCGAATTTTCAAGATTTGGCATTGCCAATTCAAGAAAATCAAATTTGGGGAGTAAAAACAGTAGATGATAAGTTTGGAAAAATATTAATTCTCAACACAATTGCTTTTATTGATAGCTCTAATATAAAAGCAATTAATTATTATGGAGAAGCAACCTTTAAGTGGGTATATCAACCTAATGGTAGTGCGATGTTCAATAATTTGTAAATCTAATAAACAGAGACTATCTCTTTTCAAAGACACCAGAATACATCCGTAAATTCTATTCATTTAATTGTTTTCTGTAACCGCTTTTTTCGTAATCCGGTTTCAAAACTAATTAGTATAATTGTATATTATATTATTATTTTATTCTTGAATATATATAACTAATTGGATAATTCATGAAAGTATCGCTAAAAGAAAGAATGGGGAATATTTTTCAACCGAAATCCAGTAAACTTGGTACATTCGGTGGTGTTTTTACACCAGATGTACTAACAATTCTTGGTGTAATAATGTACCTTCGTCTTGGCTGGGTTGTTGGAAATGCCGGTTTTCTTGGCGCAGTTATTATAATTCTTTTAGCTAAAATTATTACGATTACAACTGCTCTTTCAATGTCTTCGGTTACCACAAATATTAAAATTGGTGCTGGAGGAGCATATTCAATAATTACAAAGTCTCTTGGATTAGAGGCAGGTGGAAGTATTGGTATTCCTTTTTATATTTCTCAGACTCTCTCTGCGGCACTTTATATAGTTGGATTTACTGAAGGGTGGTTAAAAATATTCCCTGATCACCCATATATTATCGTTGCTGTTTCTGCTTGGATTTCACTTATCGCAATTGTATCTGTAAGCGCGAATTTTGCAATTCGAATTCAGTATGTCATTATGTTTATTATTGGATTATCTATCGTCTCCTTTTTTCTTATCCCCGAAATTCCAGTAAAAAACATCCCACTTACCGGCAATTTTGAAGACGGTAATTTCTGGTTTGTTTTTGCCATCTTTTTTCCAGCTGTAACTGGAATCATGGCAGGTGCAAATTTGTCAGGTGATCTTAAAAACCCGCGTAAATCAATCCCAATGGGAACTCTAGCTGCTATTGCTGTAACTATGGTTATATATATATCAATGGCATATGTTGCGGCAAAGTTTATTCCGGCCGAGGAGTTAAGAAGTAATCAAATGGCTATTGCAGACTACGCTTTTTCTAGCCCACTAGTTTTGTTAGGAATTTTAGCTGCCACATATTCTTCTGCATTAGGAAGTATTTTAGGTGCACCAAGAATTCTGCAGGCATTAGCTGAAAATAAAACTGTTCCTTTATCTAACATATTTGTTCTCAAAAAAAAATAATGAGCCTATAAATGCCATGGCCTTTACTGCCATTATCATTTTGGTGGCACTTATTTTTGGGAACTTAAATGTGTTGGCAGCTTTAATCACAATGTTTTTCTTAATCACATATGGTATGATCAACTTGGTCGTATTCATTCAACAAAGCATGAAGATAATAAGCTTTAGACCAACTTTTAAGATACCGATTTATGTGTCTTTTCTTGGTGCAGCCGGTTGCACTTTTATTATGTTTTTGATTAACGCAGTTTTTAGTATAGTTGCTATTATCATAATTACTACTCTATATATTTGGTTAGGCAAAAGGGAACTCAAATCTGAAAACGCTGGAGATATTAGAGGAGGTATGTTTCTTGCTTTGGCAGAAAGAGCTTCGAGAATTGCAGCAAGGTTCCCGCGCCATCAAATATCATGGAAACCTGATTTACTTATTCCAATTGATGATCCTGAAAAATGGACTGGCTCACTACTTTTCATAAATAATATTGTATATCCTTCTGGTAGTGTATTTGCTTTTACTGTTAAAGATGAGAATCTGGAAAAGACGGACAAAGAGCTTTCTGATCTACTTAGACCCCTAAAAGCAAAAAAAATATTAGTGAATTCAACCGCAATTGAAGATCAGGACTTTTTACATGGTACACGACTTGTGATCCAAACTCTCAATACAGGTGCTATGCGCCCTAACATTTTATTCCTTACTTTAGGCAACAATATTTCTAATGATACGAACCTAACTAAATTAAATGAATATGCTATGAAGTATGGGTTAGGTACACTCATTTTACGTCAACATCCTAGGTTGGCTTTTGGAATGCAGAAAGATATTAATATTTGGTTAAGGGATAGAAGTCCAAACTGGCACTTAGCAATTTTACTTGGGTTACAACTTCAATTAAACTGGGGAGGAAAGCTAAATTTGATAGCGGCCACACCTATCGTGAAAGATGAAAGTAGATTATACAGTTTCCTAGAAAAATTAAGTGATATTGCACGTCTTCCTTCAGCAACAGAATTTAATGTTTTAATCGGTGAGTGGAAGGATGCAATGAATAGAGCACCAAACTCGGATATAAATATATTTGGATTAGGCGATGTGCTTCCATTTGATTTTATGCGGGAAGCCCCCGAATTAACTAATTCATCATGTATATTTGTTAGGGAATCCGGAAAGGAAAACGTTTTGGTTTAGTTTTATTAATAAAAAGGAATCTCAGATGAAAAAAAGCAAAAAAAGAGATATAGAGAAAAACTATTCAGTATCAGAATTTGTTTTAAAACTACGACGCCTTGCAGATTCACTTGAAAAAAGAGAAAAATTTAAAATTCAAATTGCAGGTGAAAGAATTTACATTCCAGTTAGAGCAATTTACAATATTGAACATGAACGAGATGCGGAGCACGAAGAAATTGAGTTTCAAATTAAGTGGTCCAAAGAATAATTAAACTACTAAAAAAAATAGAAGACATGAAAGTCAATTAAACTTTCATGTCTTAACTAAAGTTTAAATCTATCTGTAGGAAGGTATACCAGTAATTTCTTGACCTGTTATCAGCAGATGAATATCGTGAGTTCCTTCATATGTAATTACTGATTCTAGGTTCATCATATGTCGCATCATTGGATAGTCGCCTGTTATCCCCATTGCACCTAAAATTTGTCTAGTTTCTCGGGCTATATTCAAAGCCATATTAACATTATTCCTTTTTGCCATCGATATTTGTCCGAAGCTTGCTTTTTGTTCATTACGGAGAGTTCCAAGTCTCCAAGTCATCAGTTGGGCCTTAGTAATTTCAGTTAAAGCTTCAGCAAGTTTTTTTTGCTGCAACTGAAATGAACCAATTGGTTTGCCAAATTGCTGACGTTCCAAAGAATATCTTACTGCAGAGTCATAGCAATCCATTGCAGCTCCAATAGCACCCCAAGCAATACCGTAACGAGCAGAACTTAAACACATTAATGGCCCTTTAAGTCCTTGTACATTTGATAGCACATTTTCCTTTGGAACTTTAACATTATCAAATACCAATTCACCTGTAACGGAGGCTCTTAGAGACCATTTCCCATGTGTTTCTGGTGCGGAAAATCCTTCCCAATCTTTCTCTACAATCATTCCACGGACAATTCCATTTTCATCTTTGGCCCAAACTATTGCAATATCTGCAATTGAAGAGTTAGTAATCCACATTTTTGCACCATTCAGTAAATAGTGATCACCTTTATCTTTTACATTAGTAATCATTCCTCCTGGGTCTGAACCATGATTTGGTTCTGTAAGACCAAAACAACCAATGAAGTCACCTGTTGCTAGTTTTGGTAAATATTTATTCTTTTGTTCCTCAGTTCCAAATGAAAAGATTGGATACATAACCAGGGAGGTTTGAACCGAAGCAAAAGATCTTATCCCCGAATCACCACGCTCAAGTTCTTGCATAATTAGTCCATATGACATATGATCCATATCAGAACCACCATACTTAGATGGAATGAAAGGTCCAAAAGCACCAATTTCTCCTAATTCTTTTACAAGATGAGAAGGGAACTTGGCTTTTTCACTATATTCTTCTATTATGGGAATAACAGATTTATTAACCCACTCTCTTATTGTACTTCTTACCATTTTATGTTCTTCTTCAAGAAGATCATCAATTAAATAGTAGTCTGGCGATTTGAATTGAATTGTTTTTGACATATACGTAAATACTTTATTTTGATTTCAGATTATTTTATTTGCAAATATATCGAATTATTTTGAATTCATTTGCCAGATATTGATAAAGTTAAGATAAAATGTTATTGCTCAAGATTCAATTTTCATTTGCGAATAAACTGGTTTCGACCAAAGAAACAAATAAATCTGTGACTGAAAAATCTTATTTGATTCTTCAAAAAGTATCCAAAGAATAGCGACATCTACAACTATAGGAAAAGAGTATATGAATAATATAAATTGAAAAAATCACACAAATTAGATTATATTTGTGATCAAATATTGGTTATAAAAAAGTAATTCTATTTTCAGGTTTAATATCTTTTGCACTATTCAAAAGGATATCCAATGATATTACTTTGTTTTAATGGAGTTATATAAATTGAAAAAATTAAAATATTTATTTGATAACAATAAAGTATGGGCAAATTCAATAAAGGAAAAGAACCCAGATTTTTTTTCTATTCTCGCAGAGCAACAAGCTCCAGACTATTTATGGATAGGGTGTTCTGATAGCAGAGTTCCAGCCAACGAAATAATCAATCTACCTCCTGGGCAAGTTTTTGTTCACCGCAATATTGCTAATCTTGTAGTACATACCGATTTAAATTGTCTCTCAGTTATTCAGTATGCTGTGGAAGTACTTAAAATAAAACACATTATTGTCTGTGGTCATTATGGATGTGGTGGAATAAAAGCAGCAATGGATACTGAAGAACATGGCCTTATTGACAACTGGTTACGACACATTAAGGATGTTGTAAGGTTTAATTCTGAAAAATTGGAGAAACTTGAATTTGATAAGAAATTTGATCTTCTTTGCGAATTAAACATTACCGAACAAGTAATCAATGTTTGCAACACAACAACAGTTCAGTCTGCATGGAAAAATGGAGTTGAGCTTACAGTACATGGCTGGATATATAGTCTCAACGATGGATTGCTAAGGGATTTGGATACTTGTATTTCTTCTAACGAACAATTACATGAAAAATTTAGAGAAGTATAATTTCCTTACTTGAATTTTATTATATCAAAATTATATTTAGTTAGTTAATTCTAGATTATTAAAAAAGAGGTAAAAATGAAAAGTAAAATATTATTCGTAGTATTATCTTTTTCCATTTTGCTGACCTTTTGCACATTGCCAAATGAGAATAACGATAACTCACTAAAAATATCTAAGACTAATAATCTGTTAAGCCTTACGAATACTACAAATAGAACTGTGTATTTATTTATTGTTGAACAAGAATCCGCTGGAACTATTAACTGGGCACCGCATTTTGAAGAACCGAAGATCTTACCTACCGAAACACTAACTATCACATTTAATCAAATAAATAATAATCAGCAATTTCAAACCGGACCTGGCGACACTATCATTGTTTACTATTGGGATAAAAGTGATGAAGAAAACCCAAAAATCTATCATGTGGTAGTAAAAATTTAATTAATATCGTTAATCAATTATAAAATATCTAACAAAGGATTAATTAGTGCTTGATTCCATAAGTAATATTTCAAAAAAAACGGGATTATCACCTGGTTCACTTGTTCATATTGGTGAAATACAAGATGCAGAATCAAAAATTACAGTTGTTGATTATAACATGGAGTTTATTGAAGAACAAATTGTTAGTTCAATTGATGATATAAAAATCAATATAGAAAATGAATCTGTGATCTGGATTAATATTGAAGGTCTAAAAGATATAAAACTTATTGAAGCTGTTGGTAAGAAATTCAATATTCATGATCTTGTTCTTGAAGATATATTAAATACGCATCAACGACCTAAATTTGAAGAATATGATGACTATTTATATATTGTATTGAAAGCTCTAACTCTTGAGGATAAGAAGTTAAACGTTAATTATGAGCAGATTAGTATTCTTATTTTAAAGAACTTGGTAATTACTTTTAAGGAATGGGAGGATGATGTTTTTCTTCCAATTATACAGCGACTTAACACTAATAAGGGTCGACTTCGAAGCTCAGGGCCAGATTATTTGGCTTATGCAATTATGGATGCAGTTGTAGATCAAAATTTTGTTTTGCTTGAATATTTTGATGACATTATTGATGAGGTTGAAGAAGAATTATTAGGTGACCCATCTGCTGAAACTCTTATAACAATTCAACAGATTAAACGAGAATTAATTTATATACGCAAATCTATATCACCGTTAAGAGAATTAATAAGTGCAATCTTAAGAAGTGAAACGACGTTAATTTTAGAAAAAACACATATTTATTTTCGTGATTTGTATGATCATTCAATACGAATTATGGAGTCGGTTGAATCCTATAGAGATATAGTAACGGGATTATTGGATATTTATATCTCTAGTATCAGTAATAAAATGAATGAAGTGATGAAAATTCTGACAATTTTCGCTTCTATATTTATTCCACTAACTTTTATTGCCGGTATTTATGGGATGAATTTTGAGTATATGCCAGAGTTACACATGAAATGGGCTTATCCAGCATTGTGGGTAGCATTTGTAGTGATAATTGTCGGTTTGCTCTATTATTTCAGAAAAAAAAGATGGCTATGAATTTCGATTTATTTTAATGCCTTAAACGTTTTTGTATCAATATTAAACTTTTTGAATTGAGGTGTTAGAATGGTTAAAACATCACTTTTAATTTTGGTTGTTTTTATTTTTGGCGGTTGTGCTTCCCCAAGGTTAATGCTAAACCATGAAAATCTACCAGACGAATTAGCAATAAAATTGTACATTCCTTCTATAATTGATTCTACAACATCAACTATGCTCGATTCAATTACGTATAATTTTGTTCATGATTACAATGAGAGAGGACACTCTTTTGAACTCTATTTTGATAATGAAGCTGAAGAGCAATTTTTAGAAATTGAGATTAATGATATTCACTTTGTTGAGAGTAATGAACAAGCAATTTCAACTGTGATAAGTATAATTGGTGTTGCAACTTTTGTTTATACAATATCAGATCCTAATTTGGGGTTTTATGTCGGTTGGTATTGGATTCCAAATTATTCACTTACTTCAACCTTCTATTTATCCAATGATATCAGATTAAACCCTGAACCAATTGTAAAATATGCAGGTCAGTTTCATGCTTATAGAAGTATAGAATCTCAGAGAAGGGAATTAGGTCATCTATATTATAAATTATTGGTTGAAGCATTCTCAGAGCTTGAAAACCCATAAATTTTAATTAATGGGCTTCCAGCCAATTTTCTCCAACTCCCGAATCAACTACAATTGGAACATCAAATTTCATTGCCTTTTCCATAATGTCTTTAATGACCGGAGTCAATTCTTCAACTTCATCTTTGCGGATATCAAATAATAATTCATCATGTACTTGTAGTATCATTTTTGATTTAGCTTTACGTTTTTCTAATTCGTTGTAAATATTTATCATAGCAATCTTTATCATATCTGCAGCAGTTCCTTGAATCGGCATATTAATGGCAACTCTCTCTTCAAACTGTCGTACAGTTCTGTTCTTGCTATTTATATTTCTTAAGTATCTTCGCCTACCTAAAATTGTTTTAGCAAAACCACTTTTCTTAGCATCGTCAATAAATTCATCCATCATTCCTTTAACATTCTTAAAAGTATTAAAGTATGTATCTATTATTTCTTGAGCATGATTTCTGTTAATTCCTAATCTGCCAGCTAAACCAAATGCACCGATACCATAAAGAATTCCAAAATTTACTTCCTTAGCTTTTCTTCTCATGTCATCAGTCACTTCGCTAGGTTTAACCATAAATACTAGTGCTGCAGTTGATCTATGAATATCTTCACCTTTCTGGAACGCACTTAACATTGCTTTATCACCACTTAAATGCGCCATAATTCTCAACTCAATTTGACTATAATCCGCACTAAGGATTAAATGATTTTCATCAGAAGGAATAAATGCCTTTCTAATTTCTCTACCAAGCTCTGTTCTGATTGGGATATTTTGCAAATTCGGATTTAAACTTGAAAGCCTTCCAGTCGATGCAACAGTTTGATTATAAGTTGTATGAATTTTTCCGGTTTGCGGATGAATAAGTTTTGGCAACGAATCTGCATAAGTGGATTTCAATTTAGATATTTGTCTGTATTTTAATAGCTCATCAATTATTGCATGTTCGCCTTGTAAAAACTCTAGAGATTTAGCGTCAGTAGAATATCCGGTTTTTGTTTTTTTTGTTGGCTTTAATTTTAATTTATCAAAAAGTATATGCTGCATTTGTTTCGGTGAATTTATATTAAATTCTTCATCAGCGTAATTGAAAATGCTGGATGTCATTTCTATAATCATTTTATCCAAATCTTTACTAAATGCATTTAAACCATTTTTATCAATTCTAACACCGGTTCTTTCCATATCTTCTAAAACCGGAACAAGAGGGAATTCAACATTAAAAGCAAGATCTTCCAAGTTGTTATTTTTCAGTTCCTTATTGAAAAGTTTGTAAAGTTGAAAAGTAACATCGGCGTCTTCACTGGCATATTCATTCAATCTTTCTGGTTCAATCGAAAATATTTTTGAGGGTTCTTTTTTTACATCATACAAATCCTTTAAGTGAATTGGTTCATAATTAAGGTATTTCTCAGCAAGTGCATCCATTCCATGTTTTTGATCGGCATCAATTAAATAACTAGCTAACATTGTATCAAAATAAAAACCCTTAACATAAATTTCATATTTTTTAAGCACGCTTATGTCGTATTTCCCATTCTGGCAAATTTTCTTTATTTCTTCATTCTCAAATATTGGCTTAAAAATACGAATGAAAGATGCGATTGGTAGTCTATCACTTAAATCTTCTTCGAACAACTCAGTTTTCTTAATCTTTGGATCAATTGCAATGAAATATGCTTCACCCTTCTTTACGCAGAATGATGCTCCTGCTAAATTGACTTCAAATGTATCGAGAGAATCGGTTTCAGTATCAAAAACAAATTCTTTACTTTTCTGAAGTATCGAAGCTAAATTTTTAGCTCCTTTTTCGGTAATTATTAAATGATATTCTACTTTGTTTTTTACATAGCTAGTTTTGGGCTCATCTTGTTCGGAATTCCTTAACTTCAATTTGTTCTGAATTGTAAATTTTCTTTACTTTATCAAACAAAGTTCTAAATTCTAATTCAGTAAATATTGAAAGCAATTTCTCAAAATCCGGATCTTGAATTTTAGTTTCAAAATCAAATTCCATTTTAATATCAGTAATAATAGAAGCCAATTTTTTTGAAAGAAAAGCATTATCCTTATTTAATTCAAGTTTAGACTTAACAGATTTTTTTTCTATCGCTTCTATTTTATTGTAGATGTTTTCAAGATGACCAAATTCATTAATTAGAGGTTGAGCAGTTTTAGGGCCAATGCCTGCAACACCAGGTATGTCATCAGAAGAATCACCAACTAAGGCCAAGAAGTCAATCATATATTTAGGCTCAAAACCATATTCTTCTGTTGCTTTAGAAAGATCAGTTATAATAAGTTCTTCGCTTGACTTTCCGGATTTAATTAATTTTACATTTTCTGTTATTAATTGAATGTAATCTTTATCAGGAGTAACAGCATAAGAAACCATATTTTTTTCCTCTGCTAATCTTACAGCAGTTCCAATAATATCATCAGCTTCATATCCAGGGTTAATGTACAGAGGTATATTAAATGCCTCAATAATTTCTTTAATTCTATGAATTTGAGGAACCATATCATCCGGCATTGCCTGTCTGCTAGCTTTGTATCCAGCATAAATATCATGTCTAAAAGTTTTCTCTTTAGAATCAAATGCTACGGCTAGAATATCTGGTTTTGTTTCTTCAATTACTCTAATCATTTGTGTTAAAAACCCATAAACTGCAGAAGTAGGCTCACCTTTTGATGTAACTAATGGTCTACTCATAAAAGCATAATAAGCTCTATATAACATTGCCATTGCATCAATAATTACAAACTTTTTCTTTGTCATCTATATTATTCCAATCATTTAAATATTATTCTATTTATTTTAATATTTCGAAAATATAACTATTATATAACATTAACTATATTTTGTGAATTATGAAAAATATTATTCAAGGTCTTTCAATTCTATTATTCTTTTTGTTTTTTATCTCTTGTTCTGAAAGAGACAAAACATCAGCTCAACCCAAAAGTGAATTTTATGTTGCTAGTTGGAATGTCGAAAACTTATTCGATACATTTGATGACCCTAACACAAATGATGAATGGTATTTACCCTCAAGTGAAATTAATTGGACTGAAGAAAAATTAATTGCTAAGTTAGATAATTTGGCTACGTGTAATAATTTATATGAATGATGGAAACGGTCCCGATTTACTAGGACTACAGGAAGTTGAAACCCAAAATTTAGTTGACCTTCTTATTGAAAAATATATTGAAAAAACAAAATACAAAGTTGCATATTCTGAATCCCCAGATGTTCGCGGGATTGATAATGCACTCATTTATAATAGTGATATTTTTGGAATTCAATCAATAAATTCTTTGGTTATAATTTTTGATGAACCAAAATCTTCAAGAGATATTTTGTACGTTAAATTGATTAGACATTTTGATAAAGAAGAGTTTTTTGTTTTTGTTAACCACTGGCCAAGCAGAAGGGAAGGATTAAAAGAATCAGAAAAGTTTAGAATTAAAGCTGCAGAAACAGTTATGGATGAAGTAAATAAAATCATTAAAAACAACCATAACTGCGAATATAATTATCCTTGGAGATTTTAATGATTTGCCCTCTAATATTTCAGTTGAGAAAGTTCTAAATGCAAAATCGATTGATTGTGATTCAAAACTTGACGAAGAAGCAAACTTGTTCAATTTAAGTTATTCTATTTTTAAGAAAGGGGAAGGAAGTTATAAATATAAAGACGATTGGAACATGCTCGATCAGATTATTGTTTCTCGTTCTTTTGCTTGATAAGATTGGTACTGAATATAAATGCAACTCGTTCGAAATTATCAAACCAGAATTCATGGTAGAAAAAACCGGGAAATATATAGGAACACCATTACCAACTTTTGGAGGTAGAAAATATTTAGGTGGTTATAGTGATCATTTTCCAGTTGGAGCTAAATTTGAGACTATTAAATAAAAAATTTAATATTAATTTGAAGGTAGGGAAGATAAATAACCCTAAAATTATTATTGACTTTTTTTTATTTAATACTTAACATTAACAAACATATTTTTGCAGTTTAATTAAAGAATATTTATAAATAATAATTGTGGAGGAACTCTCGCATGCAAATCACAGAAGTATTGGGATCAATTTCCTATATCTTAGCTCAAGTAGATTCTGGTAGTCCATTATCTTACTTACAAGAAAAATTTACACAAGGTGGTCTTTTCATGTGGCCAATTTTAATTGTACTTAATTATTGGGCTTGCAATATCATTTGTAAAAATTTGGTCACTTTCTAGATCAAGTGTTAATACCAAAAAATTTATTGTTCAAGTAAAAGATAAATTAACAAATGGTGGTGTTGAAGAAGCAATGAAATTATGTGAGAACACCAGAGGTGCTATTGCATCAGTTTTTCATGCTGGTCTATTAAGAGCGGATGAAGGTGTTGAAGCTGCTGAAAAAGCAATTATGACTTATGGTGCTATTGAAATGAATTTCTTAGAAAGAGGATTGGTTTGGATTTCATTATTTATTAGTGTTGCCCCTATGATTGGATTCCTTGGTACAGTACAAGGTATGGTTATTGCTTTTGATGATATTGCTGCTGCTAACCAAATGTCACCGGCTATTGTTGCTAATGGTATTTCTGTTGCTTTGTTAACAACTTTATTTGGATTGATTGTTGCAATTATTCTTCAATTCTTTTATAATTATTTTCTATCAAGAATAGATGGAATTGTTGGTGATATGGAAGAAAGTTCAATTGAATTAATTGATTCGTTGTATTATTTAAATAAAAATAAAAAATGAGAAAAATAAATGGTTAATTTCAAAAAAAAGACATAGAGCCGGTGGTGATATTCTCTGCTGCTTCCATGGCCGATATCACATTTCTTCTGTTATTGTTCTTTCTTGTTACTACCAATATTGATGTTGATACTGGAATTGGACTTGTACTACCAGAATATGTTCCTCCAGATGAACGAGTAGATGTGCCAATTTCAGCTGAAAGATTAGTTAATATATTGGTTAATGAAAATGGGGATGTTCTTCTAAACAAAGAAATAATTGCAATTCCTCAAATAAAAGAACTTTTAAAAGATAGAATTAGAAGTAAAATTGAATTACCAAAGAATAAAAAGTTAATTGTTTCAATTAAAGACTGATAAAGAAACCAATTATAATATTTTTATTCAAACTTTAGATCAGGTTGAGTTGGCTTTTGGTGAAGTTAGAGAAGAATATTCATTTGCTACATGGGGAAAGAAAGTCAAGGATCTGACTGACGAAGAATCGACGAAATTCTAAAAGATAAAGTTTATAAAGTAGTTTCCTTTGCCGAGCCTGAAGCAGTGAAATAAATTAAGGAATAAAAATGAAATTCGAAAAAAAACGCGCTAATTCTAAAACTGAAATATCTACTGCTTCTATGCCGGATATTATTTTTATGCTCTTATTGTTCTTCATGGTTGCTACAACTATGAGGGAACAAGAAATTTTCGTTAAATTTAGTCTTCCTGAAGCAAAAGCGGTTCAGAAAATTGAAAATAAGAGACTAGTTTCTTATATCTGGGTTGGTGATAATGAACGTATTCAAATTGATGATAATATTGTTCTCAAGGAAAAAATTCAAGCAATCATGTATGAAAAAAGGGTTAATTTACCTCAAGTAATTGTTTCCTTAAGAGTAGATAAAAATTCAAGAATGGGATTGATTACCGATATTCAGCAAAGTTTAAGAAAAGCGGATGCAAGGAGAATAAATTATTCTGCAATTGGCAAAATGTAATCGTTTTGCTTTGTATTTTTAAGAGCAGGTTATATATTTTATAACCTGCTTTTTTTTAAATAATTATGGTAAATGAAGAGTATGAAATTAAAAGATAAAATTAATGAAGATCTAAAATTAGCAATGAAAGCCCAAGATAAAATTAAATTGGGTGCTATTAGATCGATAAGAGCACTAATATTAGAATTTGAAAAAAGTGGAGCTAATAAAGAGTTATCACCGGAAGAAGAAATTTCTATGTTAAGTACGGCAGCTAAAAAAAGGAAAGAATCTATTGAGCAGTTTGAAAATGCTGGTCGAACTGAATTAGTTGAAAAGGAAAAGCAAGAATTGGAAGTAATTCAGAATTATTTACCAAAACAATTAGCTGAATCAGAAATACTTGAAAAAATAAAAGAATTTGCTTTGGAAATAGGTGCAAACTCAAAAGCTGATTTCCCGAAGTTAATGCCTATCGTAATAAAGAATCTTAAAGGACAAGCGGATGGTGCAACAATTAGAAAAATGGTTGAGAAAGCTTTAGGATAAAACTTGAATTATATTGATTATATTTTACTTGCTATTATATTTATTGGATTCGTCCTTGGTTATAAGGATGGATTAGTAAGAAAACTAATAGGATTAGCAGGTTTAATAGGGGCCATTTACGTTTCAATTACCTATGCTTCTAAACTTGGAGAAGAACTTTCACCAATGTTTAATAACGAAATATATTTGGCTAAAATTGTAGCTGGTTTCATTTTGTTTCTGGCTGCTATTTTACTCGTTTCAATCATTAAAAGAATTATTCATCCAGTCGATAAGGTAAACAAATTTCTTAATCAGCTTTCTGGAGGAATTGCCGGAACATTGCAAATGGTTTTTTTTGCAAGTTTGTTTTTGTTACTCCTAAATGTTTTTAGCATTCCTGAGCAGGCAGATAAGGATGATTCTGTTTTATATTCTTCCATCTATAGTGTTACACCAAGCTTAATTGATCTTATTGTCGGCTCTGATTTTAAAACAGAAGGATTTTTGAAAGATTATATAAACAGCAAGGATGATGAAGAAATCCCCGAAGAATTTTTATATCCAGTAGATTTAGACTCTCTTGATTTAAATAATGATTAGTGAAATTGTTTTAGAAAAGCTAGAGTACCAAAAAGTACTTAATCATATTGCCTCATATTGTACAACGGAACTTGGCACTTCATCGCTGCAAAACCTTAAACCATTTGCCAACCAAGAAATGGCGGAATTGAGGGGGAATTATGCTTGTGAAGCAAAAGATATCTTAATCAATTTTGATTATCCACCACTTTCTTATCTCCCCGATTTACAAAGAGTTCTGACTCAGAGTAGAATCCAAGGTACAATATTAAAAAAAGATGAAATTAGAAAAACTCTTGAACTTGCTCAGAGCTCAAGAAAAGTTTATTCATTTCTAAAAACCAATGCAGAATCTTCCAACCTGTATAAAAATTATAGAGACAATTATTTTATCGACAAAAATTTTGAATCCTTAATTTCTCGTGTATTTAATGAAAGTGGCGAGATAAGCGATAATGCTAGTACAAAACTTGCAGATATTAGAAAAGAGATAATTACAAAAAGTTCTTACCTAACTAAAATTGTTGAAAAGCTCCTTAAAGATTTAAGTAATTCGTATTTAGTTCAGGATGAATATGTTACTCAGAGAGATGGAAGATTAGTTTTGCCTATTAAAGCTGAACACAAAAGACATATAAAAGGTTTCATTCACTCAGAATCAAATACCGGGCAAACTGTTTATATTGAACCTGAACAAACTTTAGAGTTAAACAATGAAATTCTTTCTTTAACATTTGCTGAGAAACGAGAAATTGAAAGAATCCTAAAGGAAATCACTATCGTTATTGGTAATGCTTCTTATGAATTACAAAATGCTTATAGCACTTTAACTGATTTGGATATCATTTTTGCAATTGCAAAATATTCCATGGAGATATTAGGTTCTTTTCCCAGAATAAATACCAATAGATTAATAAAAATTATTGATGCAAGACATCCGATTCTTTTAAAGAAATTGGGCATTGAAAAAACAATACCCTTGAACTTTAACTTTGAAAACAACAATGTAACACTAATTACTGGACCTAATGCAGGTGGAAAAACTGTAGTTCTAAAAACAATTGGATTGATATCTTTGTTAGTGCAAACAGGAATTCATGTTCCCGTACATCCAGATTCAGATTTTATTTTCTTTGATAACGTTATGTTGGATATTGGTGATGAACAATCTCTGGAAGATGATTTATCAACTTTTAGTTCGCATTTAACAAATATTAAAAACATTTTGCAGCAAGCTAATAAGAATTCTTTAATATTGATCGATGAAATTGGTACAGGCACAGATCCGACTGAAGGGACTGCTTTGGCAACTGCTTTTTTAATAAAAATGGTTGAATTAGAATCAATGGTAGTTGCCACAACACATCATGGAAATTTAAAAATAATTGCTTCAGAAT
This sequence comes from uncultured Ignavibacteriales bacterium, assembly GCA_963704835.1. Classification (GTDB taxonomy): domain Bacteria; phylum Bacteroidota; class Ignavibacteria; order Ignavibacteriales; family Melioribacteraceae. The sequence goes on from CAVPHW010000020.1 coordinate 413,797, forward strand.
TGGACCACTTTCAAAATGCATCGATGGAGTATGATATTGAAAATTTTTCTCCAACCTATAAGTTTCGACAAGGAATGCCTGGATCCAGCTATGCTTTTGAAGTGGCTTATAAAATTGGTTTAGATAAAGAAACTATTAACCTGGCAAAAGAGTATTTGGATCCTGACAAAAATAAGGTTGAAACCTTCATAATAGAATTAGAAAATAAGTCACTTGAATTGACAAAAAGATTAAATCAACTTGAAATTGAAAATACCAGACTTAGCGGATTGACAAGTTTATACGAGCGTGAGAATAATAAGTTAAAGGAACAAAAAGAAAGTATTATTAAGGAAACTAAACACAAGGCTGAAAAATTTCTTAATGATATTAATAGTCAGTTTGAGAATACGATTAAAAGAATTGTAGAATCAAACGCAGAAAAAAAAGTGATAAAAGAAGAAAAGAAGAAAATTGATAATATCAAAAGTGCGATAGAAACAAATTATAATTTACCTTTACAGAAAATAACCCCAAAAGAAAGTTTCATTTTAGGTGATTATGTTAAGTTAGAAGAATCAACGACAAGTGGGGAAATAATTGAGATTGATGACGATAAAAAAATTGCAACAATCAATACCGGTAGTTTACGAATCAAGGTTAAATTAAAAAGTATTGTTCACACCCAAAGAAAAAAGGAAAAATTGAAAGATGTTTTTTCGTTTTCCCAAAGTGATTTTGGCAGTTCGCTGTTAGATATTCGAGGAAGAAGACCTGAAGAAATTGAATTTGAATTGATCAAGTATATTGATGAAGCATCATTAGCTAATCTAAAAAATATAGAAATTATTCATGGAAAGGGAACTGGAGCATTGAGAGAAACCGTTCATATAATTCTTAAAGAGCATGAATTAGTAAAATCATTTGAACTTGCAACCGAGGAATTTGGAGGTGCTGGCGCAACTTTAGTTATGCTAAAATAATTTTTTAATAATCATTAAATTTTAATATTTTGTGTCTGATTATCAAACATTCTGGAATAAATGATAAAGAAAATACTTATTGCTAACAGAGGTGAAATTGCTGTTAGAATTATAAAAGCTTGCAGGGAACTTGGAATAATTTCTGCATCAATCTATTCAGATTCTGATGTAAATTCTCAACATGTCAGGCTTGCAGATGAAGCATATCATATAGGTCCCTCAAACAGCTTAGAATCATATCTTAGTATCGAAAAAGTTATTAGTAAAGCTTTAGAAATTAAAGCTGACGCAATTCATCCAGGTTATGGATTTTTTTCTGAGAATGCTGAATTCATAAAAAGAGTTACTGAAGCAGGAATAATTTTTATCGGACCTAGTTATCAATCAGTTGAAATGATGGGAAGTAAAACTGCAGCTAGAACCTTAATGTCAAAACATAGTGTTCCTATCGTTCCTGGTACCATCAAACCAATTGAGACATTAGACGATGCGAAAAATATTGCTGTGGAAATTGGGTTCCCAATCATGATCAAAGCTTCTGCCGGTGGTGGTGGAAAGGGAATGAGGAAAGTCTCAAGAATTGAGGAACTTGAAGAAAGTATAAATCGTGCAAAAAATGAGGCTCAAAAAGCATTTGGAAATTCCGATCTTTATATCGAAAAGTTTATAGAAAACCCAAAACATATTGAAGTTCAAATAATTGGTGATAAATTTGGCAATTATGTTCACCTTTTTGAGAGGGAATGTTCAATTCAAAGAAGGCATCAAAAAGTTGTTGAAGAAGCTCCCTCGAGCTCAATTAATAAGGATTTAAGAGATAAAGCAACCAAGATTGCTTTAGATGCTGCAAAAGCATGTAATTATTATAATGCTGGCACAATTGAGTTATTATACGATCAGAACGAAAGTTTTTATTTCCTTGAGATGAACACACGTTTACAAGTAGAACATCCTGTTACTGAGATGATTACAGGAATTGACATAGTAAAAGAGCAAATAAGGATTGCTGATGGGAAAGAACTTTCAGTTAAGCAAGAGGAGATAAAAATTAACGGTCATTCAATCGAGTGCAGAATTTACGCCGAAGACGTTGATAATAATTTTGCTCCTTCAACTGGTAAAATTGTTCATTACAGCATTCCCTCCGGTCCTGGAATTAGAGTTGATAGCGGAATTGATGTAAATTCAGATGTGACAATTTATTATGATCCCATACTATCAAAATTGGTTTCGTTGGGAAGAAATAGGGAAGAGGCTATTGTTAGAATGCAGAGAGCATTAAAAGAGTTTCAGATTAGTGGAATAAAGACAAATCTAAATTTATTTCACTGGATTTTAGATCATATAAAATTTAAAGATTCTTCTTTTGACATTAATTTTTTAGATAACGATCTGCTTCCACTTGTTCCAAACAAATGGAGGGAAAACATAAATGAAGATTATAGTAAAGTGGCTTCGATTTTGGGAGCATACTTAAAATCTAGAGAAAAATCTCTTAAGGTAGTCCAAATAAAAACTTCAAAATTTAATAATTGGGATACTCAAAATCATGAATGATTTTGTAGCTACAATTGACAATAAAAAGAAAAAGATAAATTTTAGTGACTTTAATAAACTTGTCATCGATAATGAGACATTCAATTACCAAGTTGATCAATTATCAGAGCAAACATTTAAAGTTACACTTGATAATAAGATATATATTCTTACAAAAACTAATTCACTCAATGGTGATTATGTTTTTTTAGTTGATGGTCATTATTTTGATTTATCAGTAAAAACCGCTGTTGAAGAAAAAGCTGCTCTATTGTTAAATCAGAAAAATGTGAAAGATACAGATGGAAAAATATTTTCACCAATGCCAGGGTTAATTGTAAAATTGTATAAAAAAGTTGGTGAAGAAATTAAGCAAGGTGATCCAATTATCCTTCTTGAAGCCATGAAAATGGAAAATGAAATACTTGCAACAAAAACCGGTATTATAAAAGAAATAAAGGTACAAGAAGGGGTTTCTGTTGAAAAAAAACAACTCTTAGTTGTAATAAATTAAATAGATTAGGAAAAGTTTTGTGTATAAATTCATTTATATAACCATACTAATACTGATTTTATTAGCTAATAATACTTTGGGCAGTGGTTTTAAGATAAATGAACTTGGAGCAAGAGCAACCGGTCTTGCTGGTGCTTTTACAGGATTAGCAAATGATCCTTCAACTATATACTTTAATCCTGCAGGTATTACACAAATTAATGGAACTCACTTTTTAGGTGGATTAACTTTAGTCTTTCCAAATAACTCATTCAAAGGTCCATACCCAGAAATTTCAGAAAGTAAAAACGAATTACAGGTAAACACCCCAATCCATTTATATGCAACTCACCAGATTAATGAAAAACTATTTTTGGGAGTTGGAATTGTTAACAATTACCAGCTTGGCAAATCTTGGAAGGATGATTGGGTTGGAAGATTCGTATCAGTTGAAAGTAAAATAAATATCTTAACCTTTGATGCAATAGCAGCTTATAAAATATCAAATGAGGTTTCGTTGGGTTTTGGATATTCACTAGCCTACGGAGATATATTATTTGGAAAAAGTTTAAATTTGTCGCCCTTTAATTCAGAGAGTTATTTGGAATTAGAAGGGAATGGTTTTGGAGCTGGTTTTGTTGCGGGACTGTTTTTCCATCCTATTAAATCATTGTCATTTGGACTATCCTATAGAAGTCAAGTTAAAATTGATTATAAAGGAGAAGCTGTTACTTCTAATAATGACGATCAATTAATTGATGTGCTCCCATATGGAAAGATTAATACTCCTATCACTTATCCGGAAAATATTTCAATAGGGATCGCAATTAAACCTTTTAAATATTTTACTTTTACTGCTGATTACGAATATGTTGCTTGGGATAGTTATGATAAAAATGAATTTCAATTTTCGGAATTTACAGATTTAGAATCAGAAGAATTACTCATTCTATCTTCAAAAACTGGATTTGTGAATGGATTTTCGGCTCGGCTTGGAGTAGAGTTTGACTACTCCAGAAAAACAACATTAAGAGCTGGATTTTTGTACGATAAAAATTCTGTTAAAGATGAATTGTTAAGTCCTAGCTTTCCTAATTCTGATAAACTAGGTATTTCTTTCGGGGGAACATATAATCTAAGCCAGAAAGTTTCTTTAGATGCAGCTTATCAATTCATAAGATATGACGAAAGAAATATTTCTAATTCTCTTGTTAGCTATAGTGGTCTAAATGGTCTTTTACCAATGAATGGTATTTATAATACTATGGTACATATATTTTCTTTATCCATCGCTTACAGTTTATAATATAAAATGATATGAGAATAAAACTTTTAACATATTTTTTAATAACAGTTTTTATTGGGTGCGAGAATAAAAGTGAATTAACCGCTCCACCTAAACTAGATTCTGGGGTTGCAGATTTTAGTAATTTCGTTGTATTGGGGGGAAGCCTGGCTGCTGGATATCAGAATGGAGCTCTTTATAAAACGGCTCAAAAATATTCAATTGGTAAATTAATCGCCGAACAAATGGATGTAAAATTTCTTCAACCTTTATTTATGGATCCAGGAATAGGTGGACGAATCGAAGTAATATCTTTAAATCCTATTGTTACAACAACTAGAGACATTTATTCTGAGAGTATAACAAATTTTGATTTATCAAAAAGTCTAAATAACTTGGCGATTCCGGGAGCATACCTACGTGATATACTATTCGCTAAGAATTCTAGAACAGCCATTGATAATAACAATGTAATTTTTGATTTAATTTTAAGGAATCAGGACAAAACAGTTTTTGATCAATTAGATTCTTCCAATTCCACTTTTGCAATTCTTTGGGCTGGAGAGTATGATGTATTAGATTATGCGATGAGCGGTGGTACTCTGCCACATACTTCAGTACAAATATTCTCAAATTATTATGATGTAATCTGTAAAAAATTAGTTGCGTATGAAGTAGATGTTGTTTTGGCGAATATTCCCAGAATTAATTCCACACCTTTTTTCAATACAATGGCTCCATTTGCAAGTCGTAAGATAACAGAGATGCATGAAAAATATCCCTTGATAAAGGGGCTAATTTATCAAGTCTCAGCAGCGAAGGGAACTGAGATAGCAAACAGTGAATCACTTTTATCAAATAATATAAAGGTTACCCTCCAAGGTTTAGATGCAATTAACTTAATTGGCGATACACTTGGTTTATACTATTTTCTGAATTCAATCCCTATACCACCTGAAATTAATATTTCTCAACCATTTGGTTTATCCAGTGAAAATCCATTTCCAAATGAATTTGTACTTGATCTATCTGAACAATTTATTGTTGAAAGCATAATATCAAATTTTAATTCCATTATTGCAACTGCAGCAATTAACTATGATTTACCTTTGGTAGATTTACACGATGTCTACGATCACATTGTAAATAACAAATATAACACTTATGGATTAACATTTACTGCGGAGTATATTTTGGGTGGACTTTTCAGTTCGGATGGAATATTTCCTACAAGTCAAGGATATGCTGTTATTAGTAATTTGTTTATAGAAACTATCAATAAAGAATTTAAGGCTTCAATTCCTAAAATCAATGTGGCTTCCGTACCGGGAAGTATTGAACTATCTAAAAAATAACGTTGGAATTTGTATTAAATTTAGAAATGTAAGTTCAGATACTTATTTTACTAATTGACAATTTAGATTATGGTAAGTATTTTTAAGTATGTACAATAATTAATAGAAAACAATATGAAAAATTTATGGATAATATTATTAGCAGTAGCTATTAGCTCATGCTCTTCATTTCAAGGTTGTGAAGAAGAAGAAAAAGAAGTAAAAGATACTCCGGAAGAAGTTTATGTATTTGATGAAGTATCGAACACAAAGAAAAACCAAGAAATCGATGATTTAAAAAAAGAAGTTGATAACTCATTAAATACAAATAAAACTGAAGTAAGCTCCAATAATACTATCACAAGTGGAAGTGCTTTTTATCTACAATTAGGGGCGTTTAGTGCTCTTAATAAAGCTGAGCAATATATTAAAGAGAATGCTTCAAAAGTTCCATTCACTATGTCAATAGTGTATAATAACAAGACTGGTTTTTATAATGTTAGAAGTACTCAGTATTCAACAAAATCTGAAGCTCAAATGATAAAAGAAGGATTTTGGAGACAAAATATGTTTAAAGATGCTTTTATTGTAACTGAATAAATATTTTAATTTTTAGGAGATTATATGGCATTTTCATTAAATAAGGTAATGCTTATTGGAAATTTGGGGCAAGATGCGGAGCATCGATTTACAACCAACAACACAGAAGTTAGTTCTATATCATTAGCTACTACCCATAGTTATAAAGGCAAAGATGGAAATTGGGTAAATGAAACAACTTGGCATAATATTGTTATTTTTGGTGCTTCGGATTATCTTAAAGCTAATTTAAAAAAGGGTAGAAAATTTTATATTGAAGGTAGAATTAGCAAAAGAGATTATGAAAATAAAGATGGGCAAAAAGTTTATGTAACTGAGATAATTGCTGATAAATTTAGTATTATACCTCTTGAAGCATCAGAAGGTGGTTCGTCAAATTATAATTCGGAAGATTCAACTAGTTTTAGTCAACCAAGCTCTCCAGATAATAGTGCAGCTGAAGATGATGATCTTCCGTTTTAGTCATTTAGTTTAATAAAATAGGTTATATTTTTATTTGGAAGTTGATTGGTTTCATAGAATAGTTCTTCTATTTTTTCTAATAATATTTTCAGCAATGTTTTCGGGTTCGGAAGTAGCATTATTTTCTCTTGATAGTAAAAAACTTGATGAAATAAAAAGAAGTTCAAGTTTGATAGGGAAGTATATTTCTGAACTTTTATCAGCACCAAGAAAATTACTTGTTACTATATTAATTGGCAATACTATAGCTAATATTTCTGCCTCTATTATCTCTGTATCATTCGCTATAGAAATTGCAAATCTTTACGGTTATCCAGTTGATATTGCACTCATAGTTCAGATAATAATTTTAACAATTATTGTAATTCTATTTGCAGAAGTAATACCTAAAGTTTGGGCTAATAACCATCCGGTTTATTTTGCTAAACTTATAGCAATTCCATTATACATAGTAAATATTATACTTACACCTATTTCTCGTGCACTCTCAAAAGCCATCAAACTCGCAACTTCAAAGGTTAAATTTGATAAATCTAAAACCGCACTCTCTTCTTCTGAAATTGCAGATTTAGCTGATCTTGGTGTTGAAAAAGGAACCCTTGAAGAAGATGAGCATGGTTTAATTCATGGTTTAGTAGCTTTTAAATCCATTTTGGTAAAAGAAGTTATGACACCTAGAGTCGATATGGTTTCAGTTGCTGCAGACATTCCGTTGCATGATTTAATAGAACTAATAAAAACCTCAGGACACAGCAGAATACCTGTTTACACCGGCGATTTGGATTCCATAATTGGAGTTCTTCATTCAAAAGATCTTTTACCGTTTATCAATAATGATAACATAAGTTTCGATTTACCAAAAGTCGTAAGGGATTGTTTGTTTGTTCCTGAAACCAAATTAATAAGTGTGATGATGAAAGAGTTTCAAGAAAAAAATATGCACCTTAGTATTGTGGTTGATGAATATGGTGGAACTGCAGGTCTAATTAGTTTAGAAGATATTCTAGAAGAAATTGTTGGTGAAATTAGAGATGAATATGATATTGAAGAAGAAGAAATAATAGAATTAAGCGAAAGTAAATTCATGATGTCTGGTAAAGTCAGTTTAAGTGAGCTTGAGGAAAAATTGAAGATTATTTTTGATATTCCAAATGAAGATTTTGAAACTCTTGGGGGATTTATTTTTAATCACTCTGGAACAATACCTAGAGAAGGATATAATTTTGAAAAATTTGGCTATTCGTTTAGAGTAACTGAAATAGAAAATAATAGAATCAATAAAGTTGAAATAGAAAAAATTGATATTGCTTAGATGAAAAAAGGTTGCTTTATATCGGTAATCCTTGCTCTAACAATCATCGTAGCAGGTGTATTTTATTTTGTTAAAAATCATGGTAGTGATATAGTTGCATACGGTACTGATAAGATTGTAGATTATGCTCAAGTTAAGTTATTTAATGAAATTGATGAGCTTCAATTTAGTCAGTACAATGATTCTTTGAAAATATTTGTTACAAATTACTTTGAAAATATTGATACTTCAAACATTGAGTTTGAATTAAATAAAATTGAAGAGATTTCTGAAAATATTGAAGCTATTACAATAGATAAACTCATTGATTCCTCTGAATTTAGTTTCATTAAAAAAGTGTTGAATAAAAATGAATAGTGAAAAAAAAACTGAGATCAAGGTTGGAGTTACAGTATTCTTTGCTTTAGTTATTTTAGCGCTTATATTCGCTTGGGCAAAAAATTACAGCTTCAATTCCAACAGTACCAAACTGCTTGTAAAATTTAATACAGTTGCTGGTTTGGAAGTTGGGGATATGGTAACTGTGAATGGAGTAAAAAAGGGACTGGTAAATTCAATTAGATCCGATGATAATTCAGCCTTAGTGGAAGTTTTATTTAACGATAATCCAAATTTGAAAGAAGACGCCACATTTTCTATTATGATGTTGGATTTAATGGGTGGAAAAAAAATAGAAATTAAATCTGGTTTATCTCTAAATAACCTAGATTTCCAAAAAACACAACTTGGTACATTTTCCGGTGATATTTCTACAGCGATGGCAACTCTTAATTCAGTTGAGTCGGATTTAATAGATGTAGTCAAAGAGTTAAAAACTTCCCTTGAATTTGTAAATTCAAATTTTCTTCAGGAGGAATTTAATAATAACATTAAATCGAGTATAGCTAATCTTAGCTCGCTAACTGGTTCGTTAAATGAGCTAGTTCTTTCAAACAAAGAAAATATTTCTAATAGTATTGAAAATACTAATTTATTATTGTCTAAATCAAATAATCTACTGGATGCTAATAGTGATAATATCACTTCATTTTTTAATAATGTTAACAAAACTATTCTAAATGCTGACTCACTTATCAATAATATTGAATTATTAACTTCTCAAACGTTAAATCAACAAAACAATTTAGGCAAAATTCTGTACGATGATGTTTTATTAAACGATCTAAAGGAAACTTTAAAACTGATTAACGAGCTCACTAAAACCTTAAATAAACAATTAAACGAAGATGGGCTGAATGTAAAAGCCGATGTAGATTTGTTTTAGGAGCAAGTTCAATATGATTTTTGGAATTGGTATTGATATTATTGAAATTGAAAGAATTAAAAAAAGCATTGAAAAATTTGATAAATTATTTCTTAATAAAATTTTTACTCAAACTGAATTAGATTATTGTTTGTCCAAAAAAAATAAGTATCAGCACTTTGCAGCCAGATTTGCAGCAAAAGAAGCCATTGCAAAAGCACTTGCTACTGGCTGGAGCAAAGGGTTCAGATGGAAAGATATAGAAATATATAATGAAAGCTCCGGGATGCCAAATGTTAAGTTACATGGAAATTTAAGTGATTTTCTAGGCTTGGATAAATCCCTTAAAATAACAATGAGTCATTCTGAACATTATGTTACATGTTTTGCAATAATCTATTCTAAGATTTAAACTTCCCTCTAGTTATTTAATTCTAATTAAGAGAGTGCTTAATGTCTAAGTATCTATACATAGTAAATCCAGTTTCCGGGAAAGGGAAGGGAAGTAAATTAATCCCACAAATAAGCCAATATTTAATCTCTAATAAAGTAGATTATACTTTATTAGTTACAGAATATCCAACCCACGCAACACAATTAGTTAAAGATAATTTAAGTGGTTTTGATAATTTAATTTCTGTTGGCGGAGACGGAACGCTGAACGAAGTTATAAATGGGATTGATCCTCATGTGTTTAACAAAATTTATTTAGGCGTGCTCCCAGTTGGGACAGGTAATGATTTCATAAAAAATATAAATTTTTCTAAAGATCTTATCGAAAACCTTATTATCTTACACAATTCTACCCGTTGTTCAAGAGAAATTGATATTATAAAGATAGAGTATACTACTAAGAATTCTGATATAAGACAAACACACTTATTTGCAAATGGTGCTGGAATTGGTTTTGATGCATATGTTGGAGCTTTAACACAAAATAACAAGCATTTATCAGGTGTTTTTGCTTATATCTATTCTGTTGTTAAAGCACTATTTAACTATAAAATGATTAATGGTGATTTTATTTTCAATGAGCAAAAAATATCTGGAAATAAATTAATGATTACCTTAGGAAATGGAATTTCTCATGGAGGAGGTTTTTATTTAACACCAAATGCCAAAATTGATGATAGTTTAATAGATGTTAGTATTTTTGATCAAGTTTCAAGAAGAAGATTATTATCTGTGTTACCAAAGGCTCTTGTTAATAAAATTGAAACTGTTCCAGAAGCTCATTTGTATAAAACTAAAGTAGTTGAAATATTTTTAACAACTCCGTATTATTTGCATTGTGATGGTGAAATTATTTGCAAAGATTTAACTCATGCTGAGATAAGTATCTATAAGAATAAGATTAAAATAATTGAGAAGAGGTAAGCATGTTTATTAAAAAGTTTAAATCTAGGAAATTTGATTATCAGCCAAGGTATTATAAACCAGGGCAAGATGAAGAAGAAATGAATAAAAGACGACTTCAATTAAGATCAAAATTTACAAGAGATAGTAAAAAGAAATCACCATATATTTATATTGTGCTTTTATTAGTAGTAATTTACATTATGTTAAAATACAATGGCGTTATTTAATAGGTAATTGGTTAGTTTACATAATATACATTATAGGACAAATATCAATTACTTCCATTGAATCAATATTTATAAAATCCTTCACCGCTTTTTCTACCTAACTTCTTTGCAGCAACCATTTTCTTTAACAATGGACATGGTCTATATTTCGAATCGTTAAATCCTTCATAGAGAACTTCTATTATTGCTAAACAAACATCTAATCCAATAAAATCAGCTAAAGCTAATGGACCCATTGGATGTGCCATTCCAAGTTTCATAACGTTGTCTATATCTTCAGCAGAGGCAACATTTTCATATAAAGTGTATATAGCTTCATTTATCATTGGCATAAGTACTCTATTTGAAATAAACCCTGGATAATCATTAACTTCAACAGATGTTTTGTCTAATTTTAGAGTTAACTCTTGAATATTCTTGAATGTTTCATCAGATGTAGAATAACCACGTATTATTTCAACTAATTTCATGACCGGTACTGGATTCATGAAATGCATTCCTATGAACTTATCAGGTCTACACACACTAGCAAGCTCAGTAATTGAAATTGATGAAGTATTGGAAGCAAATATACAATCTGGATTAAGTATACCTTGTAACTTAGTAAATAATAGTATTTTATGATCTTTATTCTCAGTAATAGCTTCAATAACTAATTGATTATTATTGGAAATATTCTCGATACCAACAACACCTATAATATTACTTAAGGTCGTATTCAATTGGTCTTCTGTGATAATTTCTTTCTTTAATTGCCTGGTTAAATTTTTCTTAATTGTTTCAATTCCTAATTCAAGAAATTCCTTATTAATGTCAATAAACTCAACGTTAAAGTCTTTTTGAGCAAATACGTGCGCAATTCCGTTTCCCATAGTTCCGGCACCGATTACTGCAATATTTTTAATTTCCATTATATCCTCAAATTAAATTTGTATTGTTGGTAATTAGCAAAATACTCCTCCCCTACCCAGAATAACTTAGAACAAATATTGTAAAACTATTGATGGGAGCACGCAATTTGTTAGCAAGTTTATATCTAAATACTGAAATTAACTTATTACGTTAAAAAGATGAAAGATAAAATACTATTCTATTTCAAAGGATAAACAACATTTTAATTTACCACAAGGACCCGTATACTTGGAGATACTACTTCCAACATTATTCTCTTCAGCTATATCTGTTGTAATTCTTTTAAAATTGTTTATGAATGATGTGCAACAAAACTCTCTGCCACAAGTTGCAAGTCCACCAATTCGTTTAGCTTCATCTCTAACACCCATTTGTCTCAATTCAATTCTAGTTTTAAAAGTTCCCGCAAGTTTCTTAGCCAGAACCCGAAAATCAACCCTTCCATCGGATGTATAAAAAAAGAATAATTTTTTTCTATCAAACTGGTAGTGAATATCAACTAACTTCATATCCAAAGATAATTCTTGAACATATTGGAGAAATACTTTTTTAGCCTCAAAAGAATTAACTACATTGTTCAAATTTCTATCTATATCTCTTTCGTTGGCTAATCTCTCAATTGCAGGGAGAGCCTCATTCTCTAGTTCCATAGTTAGTCTTTTAATCCCGACTAATCTTCCAGTCCCTAGAACACATGCAAATTCAAATTCGTTATCAGATTTAATGATAATGTTGTCATTCAGTTTTAACGGAATGTTATTAATATTTTCACAAAAGTGAATACCTAATAATCCTTTGCACTTCGCAAGTATAATATTTCTTTTGTCTGAATTAACTGAACTATCTTCTAAACCGGAAGATCCATCCTGGTGATTCGAACAAAATCCTAATTCACGAGTGATTTTTTCTAATACTAAATCATCATAATTTTCGTCAATTAATGAGTTTGAAGATGACATTGAACTAGTATTTGGGAGGGTATATAACTTATCATTCATTTCGCTTTCATTCCAATAGCTGATATGCTAAATATAACACTCAACATAGTTAGATTCAAGTTTACATTTCTATCTACTGCATCCTTAAACCCAACTAATTGTGTAACAATTTCACTAATATCAACTTCATTAAATTTACTATTAAACTTTTCTAAGGTTTCAATGTATGATCGAAAATTAATTGATGGGTTTTTAAACCTTTCTTTTAGTGTATCATTAAACCAAGTTATTATAAGATCAACAATAATATGAAAAGTGAATGAATTGTTGGAATCTATTAAAGTTGAAAATTCCTTGATAGCAGTAAAATACTTTCTAGCTAATGCGTAGCGTAAAATAATGATAGTTTTGTGAAGATAAGATTCAAAATCATTATTCAATAAGAAAATAGCTTTTGTTACGGATCCATTAGCAAAAGGTAAAACATCTTTAGAGTTTTCAGTCCAATTAAAATGATGTTTTAGAATATACTCAATATGTGTGGTAGAAAGAGGAGCAAAATTTATCTGCCAACATCTTGATTTTATAGTCGTTAGTAAATGGTCCGGCTGACTAGAAATCAATATATAAATAATACCTTGTGGTGGTTCCTCTAAATTTTTGAGAAAAGCATTTTGAGCTTCAACACTCATTTTGTGAGCGTCATTAATAATGATTCCTCTATAACTTATTTCATCATAATTCAAAGATGCAAGTTTATTAATTTCTCTAATGCTATTAATTTTAATGTTATTTGCATTTTTTATATTGATTTGATGATAAGGATTTTCGGATTTTAAACTATATTGTTCATTTATTTCTTCAATCGCATCTGGGGTTAATTTATCGAAAGGCAGATCAGAATGGTTTTCACTTTTTCCTCTTGGCAAAGGAGTTATAAATTTAATGTAAGGTTCAACTAACTTTGAAATTTTATGGTTCTTATCAGTAATATTACCATTAAGTAGTTTAAGAAATTGAACGGCGGTAAAATGCTTTCCTATACCATCAATACCTGAAAATAGTAAAGCATTTGGGATTCTATTTGAGGAGAAAATTTTGGATAATATATTTAATGCAGCTTCCTGACCTTTAATGTCATGGAAAATTTCATGCATCCAATACTCGGGAAATTCTAGTTATATTCATCATCATCGAAATAAAAAAAGTCTTCGTCAGTTGGATAATCTGGCCAGATGTCTTCAATATTCTCATAAATTTCATCATCATCTTCTAATTCAGTGAGATTTTCGATTACTTCAAGAGGACTTCCAATCCTATCTGCGTACTCAATTAATTCTTCTTTCGTTGCGGGCCAAGGTGCATCAGTTAAATATGATGCCAATTCAATAGTCCAAATCATTATTTAATACTCCTACTTTGAACTTTTATCTAAAACTAAATCAAATAATTTGATATCTTCAAAAATAAAATTTTGGGGATTCAAGTGTATTCCGTTATGTAATACTTCATAATGTAAATGAGGACCAGTTGCCAAACGTCCTGAACTACCTGAGAGTCCAATTAAATCTCCTCTCGTTATACGCTGACCTTTCTTAACTTTTGCCTTGGATAAATGGGCATATATTGAGGTATAACCAAAGCCATGGTCAAGTTCAACGACTAAACCATACCCACCTCTAGTTCCAACTTCAATAACTTTTGCATCACCAGGAGAATTTATTTCTGTGCCAGTATCAACTACAATATCAATTCCGGTATGCATTCTTCTAATTCGTAATATTGGATGTACTCGGTTACCAAAACGATCTCCAACAGGTCCAACTGTGGGTAATAATGCCGGTATTGATTTGAATAATTCCACATTACTATTCAAAGATGTTTCAATTTCTTTGTAATTATTCTCAACCAATTTTGTTTTGGATTTTAAAGCACTCAAAGAATTATCAAGTGAATTTAACAGACTTTTAATATCAGAAACATTGTTAGGTAAAATTTCATTAAAAACAGAACCACCAATACCGATGTTTTTATCAGCCTCTGACTCTGGCTGTAAATTAACCGACAATCTTAAATCACTATCTTTATTGTTTAATTCGTCAATTACCTTATTTAAGGAATTTACTTCCAGAGCAATATCCTTAAATTTTTCCTTTAGGATTAAATTCTCTGCTTTTATTTCTTCAGTTTTACTTACAGGATTTACAATATTTGAAACAAGAATATATCCGCCAAAAATAATGCTGGCACAAAGAAAAGAAAATAGAGCTATTAATGAAATGAACTTTGAATAGAATTTTTTAATTTCTATGTACTGCAGTTTTTTTTCAGAGTAATAGTATACGTTTTTTTTCATGCTTTTTTTACTTAGTTTTTTCGGTTCGGAAGATACAAAAAGACCATATTTTAGTCAAGTTATATTAATTATTATGTTTTTACTCAAAATCGTGCTCAAAATAATCAACAGATCTATCGGTATTTTTATTCTTAGAATTAATTTTTGATTTTAATCTTTCAGTCAAAACTTCTGCTGCATCATAACCATAATGCTTTAGAACATAATTTAATGCAATAACTTCACTAATAACAGTAATATTTTTACCAGGAACAATTGGCACTTTTAAATATTGGATATCAACATCCATGATTTTTTTCGATTTTGTCTCTAATCCAGTTCTTGTGTATTCAGTTTTGTCATCCCAAACTTCGAGTTCGATAATTACTTCTAATCTTTTCTGAAACCGAATTGCTCTTATACCAAACATACTGCGAACATCTAGAATCCCTATGCCTCTAATCTCCATAAAATGTTTTACCAAATCAGTTCCGGAGCCCATCAAAATTCCTTCACCTTTTTTCGTCAATATTACCACATCATCAGCAACTAGTCGGTGTCCCCTTTCAACTAAATCAAGTGCAACTTCACTTTTCCCGATACCTGATTTACCTATTATTAGGATACCTATTCCATAAACATCAACAAAGGAACCATGCAAAGATAACCTTGGAGCAAATTGATCATCAAGAAAATCACTAACCAAATAGGATAACTTTGTTGTGCTTAAACCTGAAATAAAAACTGGAATATTAAATTGATTAGCTAGTTCAAGAAATTCTGGTTTTGGCTTATTATAATTTGTAAAAATTATACATGGTATATCAAACCCGAAAAGTACTTCAATAGATTTCTTCCTTTTTTCCAGGGTCAGTTTTTCCATGTAGTGAACTTCAGTATTGCCGAAAATTTGAACTCTTTTGTATGAAAACAAATCGACAAACCCTGCAAGCGCTAAACCAGGTCTATGCAAATTCTGATCAGTGATTGGTCTATTTAAATCAAGATCTTTAGTTAAAAGAGTTATATCAAAAAGTTTTTTAGTTTTATCATAAAAAAACTGGACAGTAACACTCTCTTTTCTATAAATATTTTTGTTTGAAATATTCACTCTCTAGTTTTTGCTATCCTTTTTGATTTTAATGTTTTCAATTGTTTTATCAATTTTTGGATAGTTATTGTTAGTGCCTTGCCATATTCATCGCTGTTTTCTGTAGCTGTTAAAACTTTACCAGGTATTCTTAAATTAATTTCTACAGATTTAATACTATCTTTTAAGTGAGTATAACTAAGTACAACATCAGCATCCAAAATATCATCATTGTATTTTTCAAGAGACTTTAATTGTTCATGAATTTCAGTTTTTAAAGAGTCGCTGGCTTTAAATTTTCTGGATGTTATGTTAATGTTCATATAAACTCCTTATGATTTTGGGTGAGCGTTTTTATATGCTTTTTTTAATCTTTCAACACTTACATGAGTATAAATTTGTGTGGTCGACAAATTTTCATGACCTAATATTTCTTTAACTCCAATCAAATCAGCTCCATTATCAAGCATATGAGTAGCTGCAGAATGCCTGAGAATATGAGGACTTTTTTTTGCAATATCACTGACTTTAGAAAAATATTTTTTTACTAATCTACTAACGTATTTAGGATAAATTCTTTTGTGATTATCTGTTAAAATTAATGGTTCATTAAATTTTGTAGAAACTCTTGTGGAAAAATAATCTTTGTATATTTCTAAAGATTTTTCTCCTAAAGGAACCATTCTCGTTTTGCTTCCTTTTCCATAAACTCTAACGCTATTGCGACTCAGATCAACATCTCCAATATTTAGATTGCAAAGTTCAGATACACGTAGAGCACAACCGTACAGCATTTCAAATATAAGCTTATTATTTCTATTATCTTTTTCTTCTTCATCCAATAATTTAAGAATTTTCAAATAAGAATCAAGCGTAATTATCTCAGGTAGTTTTCTTTGTATTTTCGGATTTTTTATAGCTTCTAGAGGATTATTCTTTATTAGCTCGTTTTGAACCAAATAACTCAGAAAACCTCTAATAACTGATAATTTCCTTGAAATTGACGTTCTTGAAAGTTCTTTTTCATTAAGGTCAAGAATAAATAATCGGATGGTTTTTTCTGTGACTTTATTTAAATCAGCTATTTCTTTATTTTTTACGAAATTATAAAACTGAAATAAATCATTTTCATAAGCTATTGATGTATTTTGCGAAACCCTTTTTATTGCTGAAAGGTTCGATAAGAAATCATGAATAAATCGAATAATAATATTTTCATTCATATAGACAAATATTCTAACTTTTTTAATTATTTGCTATAACATTTTCTTCTTTGGGTTTGTTCCAACTAACATAGTCGCACTTAGGGTAATTACTGCAGCCATAGAAATATCTACCGGTTTTGGATCTTCTGGTGACTACATCCCCTTCAGTGCATGTTGGACATTTAATCCCTAATGATATTTGTTTGGTAAAATCACATTCTGGGTAATTTTCACATCCAATAAATTTGCCAAATCTTCCGCGTCTATACAATGTTTTTTTACCACAATTTGGACAATCCTCGCCGGTAAATTCTGGCTCACTTGTTTTCATTTCATTTGTAGATTTTATATTCTCACAATTAGGATATCCTGTACAAGCGAAATATTTTCCGAATCGCCCAATCTTAATTTCCATTTCAGAACCGCATTTTTCGCAGATTATTTTTTCTAAATTATTCTTTACAATTTTTAACTGTTTTGAAAATGGGATGTAAAAATCATTCATAACCTGAAGGTAGTTATTTTCCCCAGAGGCAACCATATCAAGTTCGTCTTCCATTTTAGCAGTAAAATTAACCTCGAGAATCTTCGGGAAATTTTTCACCAATACGGAATTTACCTTTTCACCTAGTTCAGTAGGAAATAATTTTCTTTCACTTTGCTCAATATAGTATCTGTCTTGTATTGTCCCAATTATTGAAGCATAAGTACTCGGTCTTCCAATACCATTACTCTCAAGCTCTTTGATAAGAGTACTTTCTGTGTAACGTGGACTGGGTTTTGTAAATTGTTGAGCTTTGTTAATTGCACTTAGCTTTAATTTCTGATTAGATTCTAATCCAACTGGAATTTGAGATTGATCTCCATTCTCATTCCCATTTTCTTTTCCTTCTTGATACACTTTTAAATATCCATCAAAAGTAATTACTGAACCACTAGCCTTAAGAATATACTTATCTGCTTTCACGGAAACATTTGTGGATTCAACTTCTGCCGATTGCATCTGGCAAGCTAGAAATCTCTGCCAAATTAACGTGTAAAGTTTTAATTGATCTTGTTCAAGATATTCTGAAATTTCTTGTGGAGGATGAGCTAAAGCTGTTGGCCTAATTGCTTCGTGAGCATCCTGCACATTTTTTTTATTTTTCTTCTCAAAACTTCTGGAATGTTTGGGAAGATAATCCTTACCATAATTTTCTTTAATAAATCCTCTTGCATCTTCAACAATATCTGGACTTAGCCTTGTTGAATCTGTTCTCATATAAGTAATTAAACCGGTCGTTTCACCTTTACCCAACTTCATTCCTTCATATAAACTTTGTGCAATTCTCATTGTTCGTGAAGGTTTAAAGCCATATTTACGCGAAGCTTCGGCTTGTAAAGTACTTGTTATAAATGGAGGAGAAGGATTTCTTTTTAATTGTTTTTTTGTTATGTCAGAAATTAAATATTCTTTTGAATTACTAATTTCTTCAAATATTTTAAGAGCTTCCTCTTCATTAGAAATAGAAAAGTTTTTTTCTAAAAATACGGTCCAATCTTTTTCAGTCATTTCTGGCTTGGGCTGAATTTTAAGTTGTTTACCTTCCCTTTCGCCAAGTTTTACTGTTAATAATTCATTTTTATCTGTTAATAATTCAGCAGAAATAACCCAATATTCAGTTGGAATGAAATTTTTAATTAGTTCCTCTCGCTCACAAATTAATCTAAGAGCAACTGACTGAACTCTTCCGGCAGATAAGGAATTGCCTGATGCTTCTAAAATTGATCTCCACAATAATGGGCTGATGCTATACCCAATAATTCTATCCATAACACGCCTTGCGCGCTGCGATTCAACCAGATCACTGTCAATCTCTAGAGGAGTTTCCATTGCCTTTTTAACAGCGTTTTTAGTTATCTCATTAAACAAAACTCGGTAGATATGAGCCTCTGTTTTTCCTTCTAATATTTCAACAATATCTTGAGCAATTGCTTCTCCTTCACGGTCAGGATCAGTCGCGACAAATATTTTTTCAGCTTTACTTGCGAGCCTTCTAATTTTCTTAATTGTATCGCCTTTACCTCTAATATTCACTAACTGGATTTTAAAATTATCTTCAACATCAATCCCCAATTTAGTTTTAGGTAAATTTCTTACATGTCCTATCGTAGATTCAACAATATAATTTCTACCAAGATATTTATTAATAGTCTTTGCTTTTGATGGGGATTCCACCAAAACAAGGTTCTTTGCCATTCAATTGTCCTTAGTTAATTGTATCAGATGAGTAAAGTAAAACTCTACTTCCTGGGAGTATCTCAGAATCGAAATCCACAAGCGAAAAAAGAATTATCCAGTTGATATCATCTTTAGAAATTTTTTCATCTGGAAACATTGTCATTTGCTCAACTAATAATTCAACATCGAGAGGATCTAGTAGACCAACGTTTACCAAATGCTGAATATATTTAGTATTCTCAGTTCCAATTATATTTACTTCATCATTATTTAAAACTCTAAAACTTTTACTTACGGTTTTTCCGTCTTTATGAATTTCAAGTCTATTAGTCAGGAATTTATCAAATACTAAACCAAGTGCAGCACTAACAGTTTGAGTATCAAATTCATTATTTTTATTAATCAGTAAAGTTATCTCTTCAATAGAATAATTTTCTTTTAGTCCTTCCAATATTTTTGCAAGAACTTCAACAATTTTAGCAGTCATAATTTAGCATAATTTTAATTTTCGAATTTACCAGCTCAGCAACTAATTTATCTTCTTCCATTTTCATAATCTTCTTATCAGCTTTTAATTTATCATCAAAACCTAATAAATGCAAAAAACCATGAACAATTAATCTTAAAAGTTCATCATCCATACTAACATTGAATTTTTCGGCATTATATCTTGCATCTTCTAAAGATATAAAAATTTCACCATCCAAAGTATCATTTTCTCCTGAATAATTAAAGGTAATTATATCGGTGGAAAAATTATGCCCCAGATATACACTATTAATTGGAATTATTTCTTTTGATGAAATAAAATTAATAATCACTGAATCAATTGAAAAAAGTAGTCTACTTTTTATTTGGCGAACAATTTTATGAACATTTCTTTTGTTTAAATTATACGATGAATTGCAACTTACAGCTAAATTGGGTACCAAATTAAACCATCTTATTTAATGAATTAATTGTGATTTGAGAATATTTAATATATCTTTTAGCAGATGCTTCAAAATCATCAATTTCTGCTTGTGTTAAATCTCTGATAATTTTAGCTGGTACACCTGCAACTAATTTTTTGCTTGGAACAATAAAATTTGGTTTTACAACTGAGCCAGCAGCAACAAGAGCATACTCTTCAACAACTGCTCCATCTAGAACAATTGCTCCGATCCCAATTAAACTTAGATCATGAATTGTGCAACCATGCAATTTAACGGAATGACCAATTGTAACTTTATCTCCGATGTTTAGAGGATATCTATTATTGGTAACATGAAGCATGCTAAGATCTTGAATATTAGTATTAGAGCCAATCTTTACGTAATGAACATCTCCTCTAATTACACAGTTGTACCAAACACTTGAATTTTCTCCAATTGTTACATCACCAACAATTTTTGCACCTTCAGCGATAAAAACCGAAGAATCAATCTTTGGGAAAAGATCATTATAAGAGAATAATTTATTTTCGTTTCTTAATTTCAAAAACTACTTTCCTTTTATGATTGGAAGTCTAAAGTTTTGTTCCATTATTTCTTTTGCTTTTAAGTATTGATTGTCGAAATCTAACAAAACAGCATACCATCCATTATTATCCCAATAGTTTCGAGCAATATGTGCTTTTAATCTAACCTTAATAAACGTTTCATCCTTAATAAAATCACTTTCAGAATAAACAACATTATTTAATTTAGCAAATTTAATAAAAGATTTAATATCGGACTCTGAAAACTCAAACCTATTTTTGAAGAGTTGAAAATCATCTTTAAAGGTTTCCCTCAAATATTTATCATTTGCATCAATAAAACTTCTTGCGTATTTATAGAAAACGTTATTGCTTCTAAGATTAATGGTAAACTCGGAAAGCTCTTGGTTCTTAATGATAAAATCTGGAGTAATGCCACCACCACCAATTACCTGTCTACCACCACTTGTATAATAAACTGGTTTTGTTGAATCTGTCTCAGCGTTATGATTTACATTTTCGCCTTCTTTTTCATCAAGTACTAAAAGATCACTGTAATAGTCCTCTTTATTTTTGTAATCTCTTTGAATTGCTCTGCCGGATGGTGTATAATATTTTGAAATTGTAATTCTTACAGCAGAACTATCATTCAAAACAAATGGTCTTTGGACTAATCCTTTACCAAAAGATGTTTCACCAATAATTACACCTCTATCCCAATCTTGAATTGCTCCTGCAACAATTTCACTTGCTGATGCACTACCATGATTTATTAAAACAACTATCGGAATTTTTTCATAATTGTATTTCTTTTCTGCTCTCAAATCGTCATCTAATTCTGATTTTCTTCCTCTCGTATAGACGATCATCTTATTCTCATCTATGAAAAAATCAGCAATTTGGAACGCTTGATTTAAATATCCACCTGGATTATTTCTTAAATCAAAAATTAACTTTTTCATACCAAGTTTTGCTAGTTTATCCAAAGCTTGCTTCACTTCTATAGTTGATGTTTCAGAGAATTTTGAAAGTGAGATATAACCAATAGAATCTGAGGCTAAAAGAGACGCTTCAACACTATAGATTGGAATTTTATCTCTTACAACTGAGAACTTAAATTCTTTCTTAATACTAGGTCTAAGTACTGTTAAATTGACCTTGGTTCCCTTATCCCCTCTTAAGTTTTTCAGCACATCTGCGTTCTTAAATCCAACTGCATTTTTACCATTAATTTTAATAATTCTGTCGCCAGGTTCAATCCCAACAAGTTCACTTGGTCCACCATTGACTGGTGTAACAACAGTTATAGTATCATTATTAATTTGAAATTCAATTCCTATTCCGTCAAAATTTCCTCTAAATTCTTCCTCAATTCCCATTTGTTCAGCAGGAGGAATATAAACGGAATGTGGATCTAAACTTTGTAACATCCCAATAATTGCTTCATCAACTAAGTCAGTTGTATTTACATCATGATAATAATACTTTTCAGCATAATTTAGAACTTGATTAAATTTTTCAGTTCCGGCAGTTACATCCTTATTACTTATAAAGTTATTAAAATAATAACCAATTACAATTCCGGCTAATAGAAAGGATACAAATAATAAGATGCTTGTTTTTTGACTAAACACAGAATTTCCCCCACTATAATTTAGTATATACCGAGAAACTAGTGAAGAAATTTTCAAAATGATGTGATCTAGATAATGTATTGTTATTATAATTAATACTAAGAGAAAGAATCCAATTTTTTAAAGGTTCAACTTTTGTTGAGAAAAGATACTCTCTGAAGATTTCATTTTTACCACTTAAAAAATAAATCTCTTTAGAATCGTTTACACGATGTCCAGATAAAATGTCCCCACCAAAATTATTGACTAAATTACCAAATTCATCAAATTCGTTTGCACCATGTATTGTATAATTGAATCCAAATTGTAAATCAACTCTATGATGAAGTCGATAATAAAAAGCAATTCTAGAAGATGACGAATTTGGTTGAAGTTGTGTACCCAAATTATAATCTAAATTTGTAAAATTATTTCCAGTAATCCGATGAGTAAAGACATATGGATCTATTTTGATATATTGAAATTCAAAATCGAGGGGTATGGTTTTATACAGAATATTAGAATAAACACCAAAGCTCATAAGTGACTGATTTCCATACCAGCCTTTCCCAATTTTCCCAAAATCGATATCATCAATTAAAATAGTTGAATAAAATTTGAGTCCACTAATGGAGTTGTTTTGAAAATCAATAAATAGAAAGGAATTATCTCTATCTTGGTTTGCGTGCTCCGCACTTTTATAAAAATTAAAGGGATTAAGATATGAGAAATCAATATTTCGATCGGAATAAATCAGCATTTCACCAATGCCAGCTTGTAAATGCCGACCAAAATCTATTCCCAACCTATGATAAACCAAATATTTATCTGTAATTCGATGGATAGAACCTTGATCCTCCTCAAAATCAATTGAGTGATTACCTAATAATTTACCATGAAAAAACGAAAAATTAATTGACTTATAATTCAAAGCTAATTCGGCATAATCCATTCTAGGAGCATTATCACTTAACAAAACTTTGTGTGCTCCATGCCCAATTAATTTGCGATCATTACCAAACTTTATTTTTAGAAAATCAAAGTCCGAGGCAATAAAAGCACTTGTTTCATCAAAATAATTATCACCAAGATTAGAACCACCTTCATTGTTAAACTTAAAATTATATTTTAAAGAGGAATAAGTTTTTGCTAGGTCTTTGTTTCCAAAAAAGGAACCGTTGGTGGTATTAACCGAAAACCCAATTTTATCAAAAACAGTTCCTCTCAATTCACCACCAAATCTATAGAGCAAGGATGAGCTATTTTTATCCTCTATAATTTGATTTAAGTAATCTACTTTACCAATAAAATTTACGAATAGTGAAGTTTTGGTACTATCCGTATAGGAATATATATACTTCTCATTATCTGAGAAAAGAGATTCGACTTGCCAATTTGGGATTAGCGATTCTGAGAGTGAATTCGTTCCATACAAATCATATTCAAATTCTACAATATAATCTCTAAGCTGATTTTGGTCTATTAAATCAAGTTTACCAAATTTCTTAAAAATCTGTTGTAAATATTCTGAAATTGTATGTCTAGTTTTGGGAGTTTCAAAAGAATTATAATTTTCAATTATACTTAAAGTATTCATTCTTTCTAAAAATTCATATATCTTATGTTCAACTGGTACATAACCAACCTGACTAAAAACAAATGTTGGCATGAGTAATAATAAAAAAGTTATATTTCGTATTTTTTTTAATGTAATCATAAGAATATTATCTTACTTCATTCCACTCAGAAGATTTTGATGTTTTGGTAAGAACAATATACACACTATTGATTAACCAAGTAAATAAAATTCTAAAGTGCCCTAGTTTTCTATATCGCCTCGGTGATTCATAAACTACAATGTTTCTTGCAAAAAATATTTTTCCAATTTTTCTAATCCTTCTGTATAAATCAAAGTCTTCTCCTGCTGCTAAATCTTCATTGTAGCCATTCATTTTTTCAAATATTTCTTTCTTTACAATATGGCATTCTCCTCTGCCCATCCCGAGACCAATTAAATTTAGAAAGTGAAAATAATAATTATAAAAAGTTTGAAAAACAATATCTGCAAAAGTTTGTTCTTCAGGAAAAACCTTTACAAGAGAAGTCATTGCCAAATATTTGCTGGGAATGAATTTATTCTCAATAGTTTCAAAAAAAGATTCAATATCACTTGGGATAATATCTCCATTGAAAAATATTAATATAGATCCTTTAGCGACTTTTGCTCCGATATTTCTTCCTTGTGCTATGTTTTGCTTTTTATTACTTAGATGTTCAATAATAATATCTACAAAAGGTTGGGCAATTTTTATGGTTCCGTCAGAGCTGCCGCCATCAGAAATGATTATTTCATAATTATACTTATCTCTCAATTCTTTTGGACTAATTTTCTCCAACAACTGTGGGAGCAATTTCTCTTCATTAAGTGTTGGTATTATTACGCTATATCTCAATAGGTATCCTTAAAAAACAATAATAAACGCTGCAGAGTTTGGAGTAATTCTAATTCCCGGCATTGGAAAATGAATATAGTTAAGAGTATTTTTAATAAATTGCCATGTTTTTCCGTAAAGTGGAATAGTTTCTGCGTCAAAATCAAAAGCAATGTAAATATCTTGATTCCCTTCCCCAAAACCATTCCAGTTACTAATACCCATTCCAACTGATAGCATTAAAAATGATGGCCAATACTCAGAAATACTTTCAGGTAATAATTCTTTCATTCTAAACGCGAGCCAATATTTTTGCCCTGCATAATCATCACCAATCAAATTACCTTTATGTCTTCCTTCTAATAATTCCTTTGAAGGATAATAACTTACTCTTGGCTGTATATTTTTAAGTGATGGATAATAATATTGACCAAGTGAAAAAGCAGCCCCTAAAAAATCAGCAGTAAAATCACCCGGACTAAATCCCCAATCCGGACCAAATCCATCTTCAATTTCAATGAAGAGCTCAAAAGCAAATGCACCCAATGAACCGTAAATCGCAGATTGCTCTAAATCTAAATTTGCAGCCTCAAGTCCAGCGGACAATCCATGAGCAATTAAATGGGTTGCATAAAAATGACCCATCTTATCAATCCATAAAGCATATTCCCAATCGTTCATGATTTTAAATGTTGAACTTTGATTCTGCCACCACGCATTTGCTTGGTAGATATGAACTGCAATTCCAGTTCCAAATGTAACACCACTTATAACACCAAGGGTAGTGTAGTCTATTTCTGTTTTAAGTGGATCAAATTGGCTTGGAATGGTTTTATTCATCAAACTTATTGGTACTTTATTATTTAAATAAGTCTCATTACTATCAATCTGACTGGTTAGGCTATTCAGTGGTAAAAAAACAATGAGTATGATCAACATAAAAATATTAGTCTTTTCTATTTTAATCATACTCAATAATCTTTAATGTTTTTCAGGTCTCATTTGAGGGAAAAGCAATACATCTCTAATTGATGATTGATTTGTCAATAACATTACCAATCTATCAATACCAACTCCTAAACCAGCAGTTGGAGGCATTCCATATTCTAAGGCACGAACATAATCTTCATCAATTTGATGGGCTTCTTCGTCACCTTCTTCAATAAATCTAGATTGTTCCTCAAATCTTTCACGCTGATCTATCGGGTCATTTAGTTCGCTAAATGCATTACAAATTTCTCTTCCTAAAACAAAACCTTCAAATCTTTCAACCAATCCTTCTCGTGTTCTATGTTTCTTTGCTAAAGGTGAAAGTTCAATTGGATAATCAACTACAAAAGTAGGCTGAACAAGTTTGGGTTCAATAACGGCAGAAAACAATTCATCAATAAGTTTTCCTTTACTTTCTCCACCAGTTAATTTAACTCCACGTTTTTTAACTTCTTTGGCCAATTCATCTTTTTCAATTGTCAATACATCAATGTTGGTTTCTTTTTTAAGTTCATCAACCATAGAAATTCTATTCCAAGGTGGCTTGAAATCAATCTCCTTTCCTTCAATTATTAACTTAGAAGAACCTAAAACTTCATTTGCAATATGATAAATCATATCTTCAACAAATTTCATCATCCACTCATAATCCTTGTAAGCAACGTAAAGTTCCATCATGGTAAACTCAGGGTTATGAGTTTTATCCATCCCTTCATTTCTAAAATCTTTTGCAATTTCATAAACTCTATCAAAACCACCAACAATTAATCTTTTTAGATAAAGCTCATCAGCTATTCTCATGTACAATTTCATGTCAAGTGCATTATGATGAGTAACAAACGGTTTTGCTGCAGCACCACCATAAAGAGTTTGCAAAACTGGTGTTTCAACTTCTAAGAATTCATTGTTATCTAAAAATTTTCTCATTGAAGAAACGATCTTAGAGCGCTTAACAAATACATCTTTGATATGTGGATTTACAATTAGATCAACATAGCGTTGGCGATATCGAAGCTCTTTATCGGCAAATTGATCAAATATTTTTTTGTTTCCTTCTTCATCAATTATTTCTTTTGCAATTGGAATTGGCCTAAGCGATTTCGCCAATAATGTTAATGAAGTTGTATGAACAGATATCTCTTCAGTTTTTGTTTTAAATACAAAACCTTCAACACCAATTAAATCACCAATATCCAGTAATTTAAACAATTCATATTGCTCACCAATTTCATCTCTTTTTAGATATATTTGAATTTTTCCGTTCTGATCCTGAATCTGTGCAAATGATGCTTTCCCCATTTTTCTAATTGCCATCAAACGACCCGCAATTTTCACAGTTTTATGTTCAAAACTTATAAAATCATTTTTTATTTGAGTTGAGTAAGAATTAACATCGTATTGATATTCAAATGGGAGCACGTTTTTACTCTTAATTTCCTCAAGTTCCTCATAGCGTCTTGCGATAAGCGTATTTATATCTTTATCTTGTGAGAGATTTTCCAACCTTCCTCCAATTAACCTTTTTTCATTAATAATTTTATTTCTTTAGAATCAAGAATTCTACATTCACCCTTGGATAAGTTTTTAGCTGTAAGTTTTCCAAAACGAATCCTAGACAAGTCTTTTACCTTATATCCTAAAGTATCAAACATTCTTTTTACAAAATGGTTTCTTCCTTCAACAGTAATAACTCTAACAACACTAAAAGAATTATTTTTGGGATATGATATAGATGTAAACTTACTTTTTCTCTTATCTATAAATATTCCGTCTAACATTGCTTCTCTGTGTTCCTTTGTTAATGGAATATCAATTGTAACTTCATATTCTCGTTCAATTCCATTTTTGGGATGTGTCAAATAATTGGTGAACTCTCCATCATTTGTAAGCAATAATACTCCGGTGGTATTATAATCTAATCTTCCAACTGGGAATATTTTTTCCTTAGTTTTAATTAAATCAACAACTGTTACTCTGTCCTTTTCATCACTTGTTGATGTTATAACCCCTTTTGGTTTATTCATCAAAAAATAAACTTTTCTTTGTTGTTTTAATTTTTCGCCATCAATAAATACATCATCTTTGTCGGTATCGACCTTTGTTCCGAGTTCAAAGGCTATACTTCCATTAACACTAACTCTTCCCTCTTGTATTAAAATATCAGCTTTTCTTCGCGAAGCAATGCCACACTCCGATAAATATTTATTCAATCGAACTATCATCATTTCCCTCATCTATTAAATCTTGCTCTAAATTCTCTTCAATTTCGTTCATCATAATCTTTCTTTTCTGCTCTAAAAAATCTGCGTCCTTAACAATTTCTTCAATTTCTCTTGGTTTTGGTAAATCTGATATTTTATTCAAACCAAAATATTTAAGAAACTCAGGTGTTGTTTCATATAGAAGCGGGCGACCAACTGAGTCTGCTCTTCCTTTAATCGTGATGAGATTTTTTTCCAATAAAGTATTAATCATATAATCAGAATTTACACCACGTATCGTTTCAATTTCAGGTTTTGTAATTGGTTGCTTATAAGCAACTATTGCTAACGTTTCAAGAGCAGCCTGACTAAGTCTTCTTTTTATTTTCTCTGTTGAAAGATATCCCAAATACTTGGCATATTCTGGTTTAGTTCCGAAAATAAATCCATCTGAAATTGCAATAATTTTAAAGGAGGCCTCATCATTCTGATATTTTTGATTCAACTCAACAACGCTTTTTTCAACGTCTAAAGGAGTAATGGATATATCATCGCCATCAATTTCTTTAATTGCTTTAATAATTTCACTTGATGGTATTGGATCATCAGAAGCGAATATTAAAGACTCTATGATCGATCTATAAATACTATCCATTATTCATTGAGTAGATTTCAAAATCATTAAATTTAGATGATTCATTCAAACCAATGCGTCCCATTTTAATAAGTTCTAGCATGGCAATAAAAGTTACTACTATTCTAATTTTTTCAGTTATTCCCTTTACAAGTTCAATAAAATTTATTTTACCAAATTCAGTAATTTTTGCCATTATAAAATTTATTTGTTCATCAATAGTAACATTTAATTTAGTTACTTCATGAAAAACCATTTTAGGTTTTTCCATTAGAGCTTTTTGAAATGCTTTTATTAAATCATATACAGTAATATTCTTTAACAAAACATCAATATCGGGTTTGTTTTCTATTTCATCCTCATCAAAATTTCCGCGGTAAGAAACTTTTCGTTGGTTAGCTTCTAAATAAGAGAATTCTTCAGACATTTCTTTATATCTTTTGTACTCGATCAAAGCATCCACTAAATCAGAACGTGGATCAATCTCTTCACCTTTTGAATCAGTCTCTTTGGGTAAAAGCATTCTCACTTTTATTTGCATTAGTGTGGCAGCCATTAACAAAAAATCTCCTGCAACTTCCAAATCTAATTTTTCCAAAAGAGTTAAGTATTCTATAAATTCATGAGTAATCCTAGAAATAGGAATATCGTAAATATCCAGTTCATCTCGTCTGATGAAGAATAGCAACAGATCTAATGGACCTTCAAAAGTATTTAACTTAATTTTATACAAATCTTATCCTAATTTCATAGCTTGTCTAACTTCATCCATTGTGGAAGATGCAACTATTTTTGCTCTTCTTTCTCCATCAAACAAAATATCCTCAACTTGTGATAAATTGCTCTCAAATGTTTTTCTTTTATCGATAATAGGTTCTAGAAACTCATTAATTTTTGATGAGCATTTAGATTTGCAATCTACACAGCCCAATTCTCCAGATTTACAACCTTTCTCTATTTCGTCTATTTCATCAGAATTAAACTTTTTATGATAGCTGAAAACTAAACAAATATTGGGATTTCCTGGATCATTTTTGCGAAGTTTTTGTGGGTCTGTTTTAGCCTTTTTCAATTTTGATATTACATCATCTGGTTCATCAGAAAGTAGAATTGTATTTCCTAAAGATTTGCTCATTTTGGCATCGCCATCAAGTCCGACTAATCTAGAAAATTTCGTTAATAAAGGTTTTGGCTCTCTAAAAACAAATCCATATTGTTTATTAAACTTACGGGCAATTTCCCTTGTAATTTCAACATGAGGAACTTGATCTTCACCAACAGGAACCGCTTCACCTTTGTACAATAATATATCTGCAGATTGCAAAATAGGATAACCCAAATGTCCATAAATTATATTGTCAATATTTAAGTCTCTAACTTGGTCCTTTAGGGTTGGGTTTCGTTCAAGGCGCGCTTTTGTTACTAACATTGAAAATATTAAATAAAGTTCGGCATGCTCCTTAATTTGTGACTGCCGAAAGAAAGGACTTTTCACCGGATCAAGACCAACTGCCAACCAATCTATAACCATTTCTATTGTATTTTGATAAATATCCTGAATATCTAAATTTGTTGTCAATACATGGTAATCAGCAATCAAATGATAACTATCGTATTCACTTTGGAGAGTAACCCAATTTTCAAGAGCGCCGACATAATGTCCCAGATGTAATTTACCGGTTGGACGCATTCCGCTTAAAATTCTTTTTCTTTTTTCAGCCATAATACAAAGGTTTATAATAATTTATAAAGGAAGCTCAAAATTACTAAAAATAGTTTATTAAAATTAAGGAAAAATATATGATAGGATATTATCGATACATCATTCAAAGACAAGTTTAGAATAGTCTAATTGAAAACTAAATGAGCCCGAACCATTATCTCACAAGCATCATTTTTTTAGAAGTTTGTAGATCACCAACTTGAAGTTGATAAATATAAAATCCACTACTCAAATTAGAACCATCAAAATTAACAGTATAATTGCCGGGTTCTTTAGTTGTATCTACCAAAGTTTGAATACGTTCACCAAGAATACTAAAAATTTGCAAAACTACATTTTGTGCTTTTGGGGTTGTTAATCCGGGGACAGAATATTTTATAACTGTTCCTGAATTAAATGGATTAGGATAATTTTGCTCTAAGTTAAAAATATTTGGCTTATTGTTTAAAGATGATGATTCAAGTTTAATATCGTCAAACCAAAATTTTATGCCAGTAAGATTTTGATGCTCTGCCACAATTTCGAATTTATCAATTCTACTCCAATCAAATTGACCGATCGGTTCATACCAAACACTATTATCCCAAGCACCATGCTCCACAAATTTAGAAAACGGAATACTAAGCTGTTGCCATTCACCATTCCATTTAATTATATCTGTTTCTTGCAAAGTATATCGAATCCTCCAGGGATGATCACTTGTAACATCAGTTTTGGAATCCAAAAATCTGATATCAATTTTAGATCCTGGTGTATCACCTTTAACACTTAGTTTTAAATTCAGATCAGAGGCTGTTTTTACTAAATATGATAAATCCTTATCCGGCTTAAAATCAAACGTAATTGTATTGTATTGAGCTGCATTGATCCATTCCAAGCAATAGTTACCAACCAATGGATTATTAGTGGAATAAAAATCAAATAAAGAAGTAGCACCCAAACTTGAAGCATCAATAGCACTTTCTACGTAATCCGTATAGACAGGAAATGGTACGGTATCTGGTTGAAGAACAAATGGAGATTGGGCAATTTCATTAAAACCTAACGCCATGATCAAAGGAATATTTAGATCGTGATCAAATAATTCATCTGAATCATTATTGAACAAACCAAATCCACCCTGATAATCAAAAATAGTCCAAGCAATTCCTTTCTCTTCAAAATATTCTCTAACAATTCTATACCATTCAACTCTGTCATCATAGTTACTGTTGGGAATATAAACTCCAAACTCTCCGCAAAATATTGGCACATTCCTTTGTTGCTGAAAAAGGGTTGCTATATCAATTAATTTTTTTACTTCGGATATAGTTCCACCATTTTTATAATTATTAAATAAACTTTGGATCCACGTTCCATTCAACACTTCAGGAAAACTAGGCATTTCTGATGCAGAGTACGGGAATGGAATATTTGCGAGAGAAACCATAGAAGGATTAGTCCAACTTGCACCTTGATGTGTAAAAATAAATGGATCGTAAAAATGGAATGTATATATGAGATTTGAATCAGGATAAATTGGTAGGAATTTCAAATCGGTGTAACTGTTCCAGTTTGATGGTCCAACAACAATAGTATGAACAGAATCAATTTCTCTAATTGCATTAATGACATTTAACTGTATTCCA
Organism: uncultured Ignavibacteriales bacterium; assembly: GCA_963704835.1. Lineage (GTDB taxonomy): Bacteria > Bacteroidota > Ignavibacteria > Ignavibacteriales > Melioribacteraceae. Next base: position 445,991 of record CAVPHW010000020.1, read on the forward strand.
CTCCATAGTGTATTAGATATATCATGCGGTTCATTAAGAATTTCATAATAAATTTTATTCGATCTATTTTTAAAATGTTCAGCCATTTGTCGCCAAACTGGGATTAAAACATCTCCAATGTTTTGGGATGTGTTAAAATCTGGATCAAATGAATGGTTGTCTAAAATCAAGTGTAAATCTAATTCTTCAGCCCAATTTACAGCCTGGTCCAAAAATTGTATAAACAATGGATCAAGAGTATAATTAGGTTTTCCATTTGTCATAAGATGCAAATTTATCGGTAGGCGAATTACATCGCAACCCAATGATTTTATGTTTACAAAATCACGCTTTGTATATTTTGTAAATTGGATTTCCTTTGCATTTCCTGCTTGGAACCAACTTGTAAGGTTTACACCTTTATTAAATGGTGTTTGCCCTTGTACAAATTGAACAAGAACAACTAATAACAAAACACACGACTTTTTCATTAGACTTTTGGTTAATGACAGATAAACATTTTGCTAAGATAAACATAATTTATACATTACATTATAAAAAATGTTATCAATATGATCTTATTTTACTAGCATTAACTTTAAAGTTTTAACTTTCCCTTCGTAGCTCATAACAAAGAAATACTGTCCGCTAGAAACAATCGAATTATTTTCATTCATTCCATTCCAGATAAACTCAAACTCATTACTTGTTGAATTATTTTCTGGAATAAATGACTTAACAACCTGTCCTAAAATATTATAAATTTTAAAAGTTGTGGAGCTAGATTCTACACTTTTACTTAATCTAATTTTAATGGTTGTTTGATTATTAAATGGATTAGGATAAGCCTGAAATAATGTGTCAGCTTGAATTTCTGCTCCATCCTCCACACCAATAACTGCATCGGATTCATCTACTGCATCATAATAAATTTCTCCGCCTAAACCGGGTTCTAAACATATGAACGCAGTGTATTCAGATAAGACACGTTTTTCAATACTGAAATTTATAATATCACCAATTTCAGAATTTGTTAAATTGTAATTGTCTTGTTCAAAACGGTTTATATAATTTCCCGCCCAAATTGATTCAGAGATTGAATCGGCCTCAGATATTTCTTCTAAATTTTTAACATGTGTTTTAGAAACCGGCACTTTATCAATAACACCATTAAACTGAATTTTAAAAGGATAATCCCCTGTATATTTCCCTATTTGTAAAATAGGTGTGTTAATAAACGTATTTCCTTTCGTTGAGCTAAGATCATATCTGGCATAACAAAATCCATTTTCCATAGTTGTGTAAAGATCGTATGTAGAAAAAACTGATCCAATTGATTGAATTAAATCACTCAACATCTGGTTCATTCCATAATTGTAACTAACTTGTAAAGAGTTACCACCTGTTAAGCGAGAAATGTTCTGATTAAAATATTCGTTACCTTTATAATTTCTTCCTCCAATCCAATACCAATAGAAGTTTGATTCTTGAAAATTTCCAACACTTATTGGTAAATCACCTTTTATCAATATCATTAAATCATGAATCAAAGAATTAGCAACTTCACTATCACCAACTTCATCAGAATTTGAGATAAGAAACAATTCTGCATCATAACCTTTAGTATCAACAAAACTGATTCCATTTGAAAGTAGTGCTGGCAAATTACTATAAGTAGAGAGAACCTTTTCTGGTAATGCATTAAACACACTATCAACAGTGTTAGAATCTGCCTTTAACCAATTTTCACTTATTCTATTTATTTGAAGATTTGAAAAAATTAAATTAAAATAATCAGTAGATTTAAAATGATTGAGCAGCATGGTTTTAATATTTGTGATTACTGATTTATCATTGAGTGAGCTATTTGAAGCATCATAATCAACAAGAATAGCTACCTTTTTTCGTTTTTCATTGCTAATTACCATTGAAGGAAGGTAAGCTAATTGATAATAATTTTCTTCGATTCCCTCATATTTGCTTAAAAAAACACCATTCTTAAATGGAGCATCCACTGAAAAGTCTAAATTACTAAAATTATAAATTTCTTGGTTTGTTAAATCTAACCTTAAAAAATCTCCAAGAATTGGATCATTCTTTTGTTCAAATACTCTCTCAGACAGTTGAATTATTTTTGGGTTTTTCCAATCAGTTAAGTTTCTACTTATAATTGCAACCGAATTCAGCGGAAAACTACTTGCTCTTAGAATATCTAACGGAAGTGATGTACTAACGCTTTTTGAATTCCACAAAGCCGGTACTTGAATAGTTAGTTTTACTTTTCTGGATTCATCTCCTGCCATTGGGTAAATCCTCAAATTATATCCGTTACTCCATGTTTTCAATAATATTGATGGATCTTTTCTTCTCCCTACAATGTCTTCATATATTTGAGATGCTGTCCACTTATCTAGTACTTTGGCTCTTATAATATCTTCTTCAACCCATAACCATGAATCAGTTACAATAGAATTCTCCGGAAGATGAAAATCTAATACTGCCTCTAATGTGTCTTGGTGATTAAATCCCATACCCTTTGCAGATATAGTTAAATACAACCCGTACTCAAAATAAAGTCCTTTTGGTTGGATTGATACAACAGCTTCTTCAATTGTTCCTTCTCCCCAACCCCAACCTCTTGGATCATTTACTGATAGATATGCCTGGCCATAATTGTTAATAACCATTAACAGAAAAAGATAAAAAACATTTTTTAAATAACTCATTTTTTCACCTCATTGGTAAATAATGTATTAAAAGACCATTTTATACGATATGAATTAAAGTACGAATTTAAAATAAATTAAACAATGTAATTCAGAACGGTTTTATCAAAATCTAAAATAAATTATTATTTATTCTTGAAAAAGATATGGACGCCAATTATCATCTATTCTACTTACTGAGTTAAGAATAAACATTATATAATTAGGTTTATGAGGTTTTATTCTAAGTTTCATATCTGCTGCTTCAGGAGTTCTATTCCCTTTTTTATTATTACATGGGAGGCATGCAGTCGCTAAGTTATCCCAAGTATCTTTTCCACCACTTGCTTTTGGGAGCACATGATCTATTGTAAAAGCTAAATCTCCTCTACCGCAATACGCACATTTGTGATTATCTCTCCTGAGAATATTTTTCCGGGTAAGGTTAATGTTATTGTATGGTACTCTTATGTAAGATTTTAGGCGTATTACACTTGGCCATGGATAAGATTTTGAAACAGATCTAACTAATAATTTGGAATTCTCTTTAACAAGATCAGCTTTGTGTAAATAAACAAGGAGGATTGCCTTTCTTGCCGAGCAAAGTGTAAGAGGCTCATAACTTTGATTAAGAAGCAGTACTCTTGCATTTAATACATGGTTATTATTTGAGTTTTTGTGTTCGAACCTAACTCCTTATAATTAAGTCATAAAGAATAAAAACGTAGTAATTGTAACACGGGCTTTCCAGTCTGTGTTTTAATAATTTATTATATATTTTTTGTAATAACACCGCCTGCTAAAAGATAACCCTGTTCATCATAAACAGCTAAAGACTGTCCTGGTGTAATTGCTCTTTTGGACTCAACAAATTCTAAAGTAATATTTTCATCATTAGCATTTATTACTTTAGCTAAAGAACCTTTATCTGAATATCTTATTTTAGCAATTACCATGCTCCCAGCTTCAAGTTTTTCTATGCTCACATAATTTATCTGATTAGCAATAACTTGTCGTTCAAATAAATCATCAGAGTTCCCAAGTTCAACAATATTCGATTTTACATCAATATTTTTAACATAAACCGGTTTCCCTAGTGCAACACCAAGCCCTTTCCGCTGACCAACAGTATAGAAAGGAATTCCTTTATGTTGACCTATTTTTTCACCTTCATAAACTAAATCCCCTTCTTTAACATTAGCTATTTTCTCAGGGACTCTTTCCCTTAAAAACCGTTCATAGTTATTATCAGCTACAAAACAGATTTCTTGACTATCCGGTTTATTAGCGGTTTTTATTCCAAAGTCTTCAGCCAATTTTCTTACTTCCGGTTTACTGAAATTACTCAATGGGAAAAGAGTCCTGCTTAAACTTTTCTGAGTTAAACCCCAAAGTGCATAAGTTTGATCTTTATTTGAATCAGCTGCAAGTTTTAGACTGAATCTATTTGTGTTCTCATTTTGTTCAAGTTTAGCATAGTGTCCGGTTGCAACATATTGGGCGTCAAGTGAATCCGCTTTAAGCAGCAGTTCTTCCCACTTGATTTTTCTATTACAAATTACACATGGGTTTGGAGTTCTTCCGTTGAGATATTCATCAACAAAATCATCAATAACTGCACTTTCAAATGCTTTTGTAAAATCAACAGTATAATGTGGAAAATCAAATTTTGTAGCAATACTTTTTGCATCAAAGATTGCATCCAAAGAACAACACCCGGATTCATGCTTCGGTGCACCACCGACTTCCATAAATCCCCATGTTTTCATGGTTATGCCAATAACCTCATAACCTTGCTTAATTAACAAAGCTGCAGCAACTGAAGAATCAACTCCACCGCTCATCGCAACTATTACTCTATTTTTGTTCAAATCTAGATCTTTCGTGTTGTTTAATTTTACAAATATAAGGAAATGCTTAAGAAATTTCTATTAAGGGTTTTCACAGAAAGTAATTGTCTGCCATATGGAAGCTGACGTGTTTTATGTGTTGTGTAACTCAGATGGCTCGTCAATCTGAGAATTAAAGTGGGTTTTGATTTTCACAGACTGATTTTGTAGGCTTAATTCTTTCACAGTTTGCGAGCAAACTGTGTTACAGCTAATTAAAAATAGCGTTAACAAATTCTTTTGCATCAAAGGTTTGGAGGTCATCAATTGCCTCTCCAACTCCAATGTATCTTACTGGTACTTTCTGTTCGGCAGTAATTTGAAAAATAATTCCACCTTTAGCTGTACCATCCAATTTAGTCACAATTAGCCCAGTTAAATCCGAAGTCTTTGCAAATTCTCTGGCTTGTATAAGTCCATTTTGACCAGTATTTCCATCAATTACAAGAAATGTATCATTGGGAGCATAATCTAAAACCTTGCTTAAAACACGTTTAATCTTCTTTAATTCTTCCATCAAATTACTTTTATTGTGGAGACGCCCTGCTGTATCAATAATTACAATATCCGCATTACTTTTCTTAGCTGATGTCAAAGTATCGAAAGCAACAGCAGACGGATCTGATCCATGTTCACGCTGAATTATTTCAACACCAGCTCTATTTGCCCAAATTTCTAATTGTTCATTTGCCGCCGCTCTAAAAGTATCAGCCGAACCAATTACCACTTTAAATCCGGCTTGTTTATAATTATGGGCAAGTTTTCCTATTGTAGTTGTTTTACCCGCTCCATTAACTCCAACTATTAAAATTACATAAGGTTTATAGTTGTCTAACTTATTGTATTCAGTATCGTTAGGATTGTTTTGCTCAAGTGATTTCACTAATTCATTTTTGATAATTTCAATGATTTTTTCTTCAGTTCTATCTTTTTCACTTTTTAAAGTCTTTCTGGTTGATTCAATTATCTTTTCAGATGTTTCCATTCCAATATCACTTGAGATTAGAATTTCTTCTAATTCGTCCAATACTTCATCATCTATTTTAGCTTTACCACTAATTGTTTCAGTAATACTATTAAAGATTCTTTCTCTGGTTTTAGTCAAACCACCTTTAAGTTTGTCTAAATTAAGATTTTTAAACAGCTTCATTATTAACCTTTTTTATTTCACTAAATGCTCGTGCTCCATATGTTATAACTGAAGCAAAACTTAATCCAATACTGAAAAAGTATAGAATTTGATAAACTAAATCGGACGACGTATAGCCTAGTGTTACAAATATTATAAATATTCCAATTGAAAAAACGGTTCCTTTACCTAGATAATTTGATGGCAGAACAAAACCGATTCTTCTTGTAACAAATATTCCACCAATAAAAATGATTAAGTCTCTAAGAAGTATTATCAAAAAATAAGTTGCAGAAATTAAATTAAAGTAGAAAAAATAGATTACAATCAAAATAACAAGTATTTTATCAGCTAGCGGATCTATTATTTTGCCAAGTTCAGAGATCTCATTAAACTTTCTTGCAAAAAAGCCGTCAAGAATGTCTGTGAGATAAGCTAAAATATAAAATCCAACTAAAATTAATCTAGCTCCTTCTATTTCTTTAATATTGCTGACAAAATAAAATATTGGGATTGCTAACATTATTCTAGAAAAACTAATATAATTAGAAACAGTGTGAATTTTCTTAAATTGAATTATCATTATTTTTTCAACGTATTAACTGCAAATTTTCCGGTTTTCGTTTCAAGTTCTTCCCCAAATTCGTCTTTTGCAATGGCTTTATAAATGTAAATTCCGGATGATATTAGCTCACCATTTCCATCTCGCAAATCCCAATCATAACCGCCATTACCATCATTCTCAATTAACTTTATAATAAATTTACCATCATATGAGAATACATAAATCTCAGCAGATTTTGTAAGATTTGCAAATGTTAAATGTTGGTTTACTTCAACTCTTACCGGATTTGGATAAACATAAATATCATCCAAATTTTCCGAATTTGATGTTATTATTATTTGACTTCCCGAACTTTTACTGATTGGCAGATATCCGGTTTCTTTTGATGAAAAAACATCTCTAATTGATAAAATAAATTCTTTTCCAATTGATCCGAACGGTTTTTCGGATGTAATCCTTACTCCATTACTTCCAATATTAATGAAAGTAATTTCCTTAACATTATTATTAGGTGAAAAGGTGTAATTGTTTTTATTTAATGCTGTTACGGTGTCTAAATTAGAGTTAAATAAAATATCTATTTTATAATTATTAACTATTCTATAATTAGTAATAAACAATTGTTGATCTTCTATTTCTTGAATATCAACATTAAAAATTAATAGCGTATCTTTAATCGGAGAATTATAAAAATCTCTTATCCCATTTAATTTTAATGTGTGATTTCCATTCTCTAAAACATTTTGCATAGAAATAATAATACTTTTTTGCGTTCCAGCTAAAAATGAATTTGGTAAAGTTTCATTAATTAAGAAATGAGCTTATCTTTAAGTCTTTGTGATTTATTAAATGATTAAATGTTATCTCTAAACTCTTTGAATTTAATACATTAACCTCAAGTACCTTAGTGGGAGCATGAGAAAATATTTGAAATATCTCACTTTTATTAGAATATAATGGGGTTGAATCTTTTGATAAATATTGAAGATAATAATAATATATTTTATCTACTTCTACTGAATCAACGTAAAAAGATTGATTTGTTGAATCGACCAATAACATATTGTTTTCATCTTCTCCCCTAAAAATATAGGTGAGCTGATTTGTATTATTCCATCGAAAATATGTCTTATTTGAGTCCAAACTGTAATAATCATAAACTACTGGAGCTTGCAAATTCATGATTTTTATCAAATTCATAAAATTTAAGAACCCCATTTGAAGAAATTCCAACTTCGTTTATCCCATTATTATCCAAATCATCAATAAAAATTGATTGAAGATTTACATTAGTATTAAAATTGATCATCTCGTTTTTTTGAGCATTATACTTAAAAATATATGAGTTAGGAAATGCAAAGATTACCAATTCTTCATTAAGTTCATTATTTAAATTCCCTAAAGAAATGCTTGTGTTTTGTTTTAGGAAGCTACTTACAAAATTTGATTCGGTACTGATGAAAGTATTTTGAAATAAATATGCTGGTTCATTTCCATTTAGTGAAAGAACTGCAGAATAATATAATGGAGTTAAATTAACATTTTCCTCAAACTCTAAGAGACATGCAATATCAACTATTCCATCGCCATTAAAATCACCTTTAGCTAAATCACTTTTAAGCTCGGTTGGATAGTAAAGCTCAACAATAAAATCATTTTTATACTGATTAATACCTTCTATTTGATAAAGTAACAATCTCCCAAAATTATCAATTGTGGCAATTTCTTTTTTGCCATCATTATCAAAATCATCGACTAAAATATTATTATCTCTAAATATTCCAGTGTTATCATCTCCAGAAAATATATTTAAAGTAGCTTCTAAAACCAGTTCCAAATTTTGTTGAACTTCCCATATTTCAATTATTTTATCACCATTAAAAGAAATTATTTCGGTTTTATTATCACCATCTATATCCTCAGCGTAAGCTGGCCAAAAATTCCCAGTTTTATTTGAATAAACATTTTCAAATATTAAACTGTTTGAACTTTTTTGCGAATCGATAAAACCATTCTTTACGTACAAACTTAGTATGTCTGTTTTTCCATCATTATTAAAGTCTGCGATTGAAACGGGAATTTTATTTTCTAAAGAAACTTCTTTTTCGAGTGAATCATTTGAAAATGAATAAATAGTTGCGTTGGAGGATGTTTCATCTTCATTTATTATTAAGAATTTCTCTTCCTTTCCGTTTAGTCCAAAACTTTTATTGAAGATTCTGCCTGTAGGAATTTGAAAGTTCTTAACATTAGGTGAGCTATTCTTAATCGTAAAATCATTCCCAACCACAAAATTGGAATTGTTATCATTTTTTAGAATTGTTACAAGTCCGGATTGATTTGTTAACTCAAAATAAAGTTCATGGTTTATTCCCTCTTTAATTGCCTCAATAGGCAAAAAGCCAAAATGTTTTTGTGTTACAAAATTCACTTCACCGTTAAATCCATCCAAAGTTATAAAGTTAAAGTTATCAGAAGTGTTCATCTTCTTGTAAAAAAGCTTTGCTGTTACAGCATCATCAGTTACAATAGATGCTTGAACTGTTTCCGTATCATTCAGAAATGAAGGTGATATTTGTGAAACCCAACACATTCGGTTTTGTTCTATCTATTACAAAACTGGATCTTTCTTCAAGAGGTTTATTATTAACTGTATTTAAAACTAGACGAACTGTATACGTTGTATCTGCAAGATTACGCAGATCTAAATTATATAATTCTTGTTCAACAATTTGATATTGATTTTGTTGTACATCTAACTTCGTCCAAGAATCTGGGTTAAATCCAATTCCATAATATAGTTCAAAATCTCTAAAATATGGAGAAATACAAGTGATATTGATTTTTAGTTCATCCGAACTTGTGTGAAAATTGTTTAACGGTTTATTAATGCTAATTCTTGATGGAACTGACAATTTTATTGCTCTTTCTAAATTTAGACTACCTGCCGCATAAGTTTCATCCCAACCGTTTTCTCCTAAGTCTTTAGAAGTAGTTTTTAAAATCTGCTTAACTTCTTCAGAACCATATTCATTTATTGCTAATATAATTGAAGCCGCTGCACTAACAAAAGGAGCTGAAATTGAGGTTCCGCTGACATTTTTATAAGTGTTATTTAATCCTGTTGTAATTATTTGAGAACCGGGAGCAACTAAATCTACGCTAGAACCATAATTTGAAAAGCTCGCTAAAAATTCGTTCTCTTGGATTGCTCCAACACTAATTACACTAGAAAATCCGGAAGGATAATGTGGAAGATTTGAAGAGGAGTTTCCAGCACTACCAATCATAATTACACCTTTTGAGTTTGCAAAATCAATAACATCACTTAAAACCCGAGAATACTGAGTATCTCCCCAACTCATATTAATAACTTTTGCACCCATCATTATTGCGTAAATTATTGCAGAAGCAGCATCATCTTCCTCGCCATTTCCGTTTTTATCAAATGCTCTTAAATTCATTATTTCTATATTTTGATTAACTCCGGCTATACCAAAAGTGTTGTGCTCCGCTCCAATAACTCCTGCTATATTTGTTCCATGACCATGCTCATCAAAAGGATCATTATCCCAATTTGTGAAATCATTCTCAATTTCTGCGGGATAAGATATTTTGTTTATCAACGAAATCCCATCCTCTGAAAATCATCAACAAATCCATTTTGGTCATCATCAATCCCGTTGGAAGATTTATCATTCCCCAAAGGATCTAAACCAGTTTCACCTTTATTAATATAGATTTGATTTTTTAAATCCGGATGCAAATAATCAATCCCTGTATCAATTACTGCCAGTAATATTTTCTTAGAGTTTTGCGGAATTAAATCCCAAGCAGTTACAGCATTAATATTTTCCAATCCCCATTGCTGACTAAACAATGAATCTCTGGGTATATAATCTATTTTATAAGTTAAGTGATTTTTCAATGTATTCAACATTTGGATTACTCTGGAGAGCTAAAACTACTTCATTTTCATTCTCGGGAATTTCAATTATAAAAAATCTATTTAGAGTTGATTCTAATTCTGAAAACTTTTCTAGGAGAGGTTTAAAATTAATTTGCGTTTGCTTATTAAGAGTATTTGATTGAGAATATACTTGTAATGTATTATTTAATAAGATTTACACTCACTTTGTGGAATACTATTTCTAAACTTAATAAAATAATTAGTTTGAGCTGAAGTGAGAACGGTAAAAAAGAATATTATCAGTATAAAATATTTAGACTTCATAAACAGACTTTTCAAAATTTGTATTTACCGGTATTGGGTAATTACCTGAAAAGCAAGCTGTACAAAAATTATCCGGTGTATGATCAACCATTCCCTCTAGCATTTGTTCTTGCGTCATAAAACGTAAAGATTCAACACCCAAATAATTTTCAATTTCTTCAATATTTCCGTTAAATCTATTGGCAATTAGTTCCTCTTTGGAAGGGAAATCCATTCCATAATAGCAAGGATGAAGAATCGGAGGTGATGAAATTCTAATGTGAATAGAGCGTGCTCCCGCATCTCTTATCAATTTAACTAATTGACGTGAAGTTGTCCCTCTTACAATTGAATCATCAATTAGGACTACTTTTTTATCTTCAAGAACACCTTTTACGGTGTTAAATTTAATTCTAACACCAACTTCCCTTTTACCTTGTCCTGGTAAAATAAATGTTCTTCCAATGTAATGACTTCTTATCAAACCAATTTCAAGTTTTGCTTTAATCCCCATTTTTTCCAATTGGTTTTCATATCCTATCGCTACAGTATTAGAACTATCGGGAACGCTAATCACAATTACTTTTTCATCTGGATTGTCCGGATAGACCGGATGATGAATGGCTAATACTTTTCCTAATTTTCTTCTAATTTTATCTACATTCGAACCAAATATTCTACTGTCAGGACGTGAAAAATATATAAACTCAAACACGCAATGCTTCTTTTCAACTTCCTTGTTAGTAATTCTGTATGATTTAATATCTTCCAATAATATTGTATCTGAATTAATATCAATAAGTTCGCCTGGTTCAATATCTCTAATATATTCAATTCCATTAATATCAAATGCACAAGTTTCTGAAGCAACCACAAAAGATCCATTAATTTTTCCTAATGCTAGCGGTCTAACTCCATTTGGATCTCTGGCAGCAATAAGTTTTCCATCGGTTAATATTACAACTGAATATGCTCCCTCAACTTTTCTAAGAGCTTCCAAAACTTGCTCTACTTGAGTCTCGAGTTTGCTTCTGGCAACTAAATGTAGAATTACTTCTGTATCACTAGTTGTTTGGAAAATTGCGCCATCATCAATTAAATCTTTTCTTATTTGCTCAGCATTAGTTAATTGACCATTATGAGCTATAGACAAATGGCCCATTCTATAGTTAACCAAAAATGGCTGAATGTTTTTTTCTGATTCAGAGGCACCGGTTGTAGAATACCTATTGTGGCCAATTGAAGAAAATCCTTTTAACTTCTCTTCAAATACATTCGAATTAGAGAACACTTCCGAGACGAGACCAATCCCTTTGTGCATATTAAAAGAAATCTTTCCTGAGTCTAATTTTTCGGCGGTAATAATCCCTGAAGCTTCTTGTCCGCGATGCTGCAGAGCATGTAAACCGTAATATGTGAATATTGCTGGATTTTCAATACCAAAAATACCAAAAATGCCACAGTGACATTGAGGTTTATCATTTATCAAAATAATTACTCTTATTTTAAGTTTGGATAGAATGTTTAGTCGGAACGGCGGGATTTGAACCCGCGACCCCTTGAACCCCATTCAAGTACGCTACCGGACTGCGCTACGTTCCGTGACTTATATCTTAGAACGTAAATCTACTAAAAAGTTTCTTAAATCTTCAAGATCTCTTTTAATATCGCGTTTTTCTGAAACTAGGTTTTCAAATGTGGGAGTGTAGGGTGAAGAACTTTTACTTGATTGTTTTAAATTTGTAATTTCGTTTGGATCACTTAAAATTTTCTTGGCTCCTTCAATTGTATATTTTTCTTCGCGGAGAAGATTTTTAATCTGAAGGATCATCTTAATATCCTTATTAGTATAAATTCTATTTCCTGCTCTATTCTTTGAGGGTTTGAGTTGCTCAAATTCTGTTTCCCAATACCTTAAGATATATTGCTCCAGATCAGTTAATTTGCTTACTTCTGAAATTGAATAATATAGCTTTTTTAATCCAAAATCTTTCATACATTAACCCTCGTTTTATACTTGAGCTAAAATATATAAAGTATTATAAAATAGCAAGTTCAGATAATAATCTAAATTTTTGGTTGAAACAAACTATGTATTTATATATTTAAGATATATACAACTAATAAAGCTATTGATTAACATGCTCAGAAAATTAAATTCAAAAACAAAAAATATTTTTGTCAAATTGGCAAAATAGATATATGACTATTCTACCCAAAAAGAATACTTATACAATGTTTTGTATGCGATTTGTTGGAATTCTAAGTGTTTTTATAGCGGAGCACGCTAAAAAATGTAGTATTAGAATTTTAAAAGAATTACTTGGCTAGTTTTTTTAATAAATAGATTGCTGCTAAATAACTATTTTCTCTAAAACCAGATATATAGCCATTTGTGCTTGGCGTAGTGATTTGAACTTTTCTAAAATCTTCTCTTCCTGTAAGATTTGATAAGTGAACTTCAATTTTGGGGATATTAATAATTTCCAGTGCATCTTTAATTGCAACTGAAGTATGAGTATAACCGCCAGGATTAATAACTAGACCATCATAATTATTGGGAGCACTTTGAATTTGATCTATAAGTTCCCCTTCTATATTACTTTGAAAAAATGAAAACTCGATTTCCGGGAATTCTTCTCTAATTAATTTTTCAATTTCTAAAAGAGTTAGCTCGCCGTATTGATTTTTTTCTCTCTTTCCAAGTAAATTTAGATTTGGCCCATTAATAACTAAAACTCTCATCTTGTCTCATCCATTTCATTAATGATTTCTCTTAATTTTGGCGGTAAATATATATCTTCAATTCCCAATTCTGTTAATGCTGCTGAAAGAGTTATTACTTTTCTTTGAGTTGTTGAAAGTCTATTAAGCACAATTACCTTACTTTCTCTAACAATACAATAACCGCCTTTAAAATCACCTCTTTCAAATCTTACTTTAACACCCATTTGCGATGCTAAAGATTTAAGATCCTCTAAAACAGCCTCAAATTCTTTCTCTTTAATTTTCATTATTTCTATATTTACATTTATTATGTGAAAATAAAAGTATGGTATTAAAACTTCTCATAATCTAAAATCTGTCATATTGAGTTTGCCTACAAATGTGGGCAAATCGAAATATCTCGATTTAATCAAGAAAGAGATTCTTCACTAAGTTCAGAATGACATTATTAAAATAGTACAGAAGTTTAAGCATTATAAAATACAATTTTTTTTATGAATTAAAATATAAACTTCCAAAATGAAAATAGCATCTATTGATATTGGTTCAAATACAGTCTTACTTTTAATAGCTGAAGTATATAATAAACATCTGATTCCTATTTACAATGAATATCATTCACCAAGGTTAGGAAAAGGATTATTACCCGGAAAGGACATTTTACCAGAGAAAATTCTTCATTTGGATTCAATATTATTATTATATAAAGCGCAAATTGAAAAATACAAATGCGAGAAAGTTATAATTACAGCAACAAATGCTATGAGAATTGCCTCTAACTCGAAAGAAATAGTAAGTAGAATTAAAGAAAATCTAAATTTGGATGTGGTTGTAATTGATGGAAATACTGAAGCTCAATATTCTTACTTGGGAGCAGCATCAACAATACCAGAAATTGAAGAAAAAATGGTGATTGATATTGGCGGTGGAAGTACAGAAATTATTCATGGAGTTGGTGCTGATATTAAGTTTAAACAAAGTTTTCAGACGGGTGTTGTTAGCTTAACAGAAAAATATCTTAATGCTTTCCCCTACTCTATTAATAGTATAAAAAAGGCTGAGTTATTTTTGGAAGATCTTTTCACTCCAATTGTTGAATTTATTCCCGATAATTTGCCAACGGTTGCTGTTGCGGGAACCCCAACAACTCTTTCTTGCATTAAACAAGGTTTGAAAGATTATTCAGAAGAGAAAGTTGAAAAATCAATAATAACTATCGATGAAATGGAGTATTTATTTGAAAAACTGAAAAAGATTTCTTCGGACAAGATGATTTTAGAATTTGGGAGGGTAGTAAAAGGTAGAGAAGATGTTCTTTTTGCAGGAGTAATTATTCTTAAAACCATAATGAAGCTAAAAAAGTTGGATAATATTATTGTCAGTGGAAGAGGGTTAAGATATGGTTCTATAATAAATTACATTAATGAATTATAGTGGTTTATAGCATATTTCTTCGCAGTTTGCGCTTGTCCGCCGAGGTGGAAATAAACAGTATTACAAGGTTTGTGTAACTCAGATTGCTTGTCAATCTGAGAATAAAGATTATATTTATTCTTTATAGTTTGCACTTGTTCGCTGTTCGGGAATATGTATTTTATAGCTTATTTCTTCACAGTTTGTGAACAAACTGTGTTACAAGTGTTTTGTAGCTTAGATTGCTCGCAATCTGAGCATAAAAACAGAAATATTTATTTTAAGAGCAGCATTTTTCTCACAGAAATAAATTCCCCGGCTTTCAGTTGGTAATAATATATTCCGCTAGGTAAATTTTCTCCATTGAATGTACCTGAATATTTCCCAGCTTGTTTTTGCTCATTTACTAAAGTTGTTATTTCTTTTCCTAAAATATCATACACTTTTATGGCTACATTTTGGAGCACAGACTTTCCAGTTTGTGCAAAATTTGGGCTCGCAGACAAGATTGTCTGCGGTACAGAATATTCAATAGTAGTTGTTGGATTAAATGGATTTGGATAATTTTGTTTTAATTCATATTTGTTAACAACTGGACCATCATCATCAATGCCTACAGCCAAATCAACAGTTGCTCTTTGAACTTTCTTTGTTGCTTCATTTCCAAATACATCTTTTGCAGTTACATACAAATCATAAATTTCTTTAGAATCATCTTTAGTAATAGGTTGATAATTATAAGTTATTGTGTCAACTGCAACATTATCCGTTACCAATGACTCCAACTGTTTCATATTAGGTTTAAGTGAATCAGTTTTTGCATAAGTTGTGTCAGATAAACTCCCTTCTATTGATGGTTTTTCAATATCTCTTACTTTAGCCACATACTTCATTGTGTCAGCAGCTTCTCCATTATCAAGTGTTGCAACAAACGTTGTTGTAACATCTCTATTAGCCCAAGAATATTCTTCAGAATTTGATTTTTCACTTTGAGTATAATTAACTGTATATCCCGAAGTAGTATTAGCCGTAGTAACTTTTGGCATAGCATCAAACCCTTCTGATTCAAGAACTTCAGGAGTTAAAACTTGTTGCCATTTTGCATTAACTAAAATATCTTCTAATTGATTCATGTTAATTTTTGCTTTTTGCACATTTACAATTTGAGGAGAATAAGTTGTATCATTTCCAATTACATCAGTTAAAGTGAAAAATGTATTGTAAACTTGTTTATCATTGTTTTCACTTACAAATTGATAATTAACATCTACATTAACAGGTAAACCAGTATTATCCCCAACACCCGTCATGTTACCAGTAATTGAAGTGGATAAACCTCCATTTTCATCAACTTGTTCTTTTGTGATGTTAACATTTGCAGGAACAACTCCATAAGGATTTTCTTTATCTTGAACATGTAATTCTTTGTAGTTTCAGAATCAGTTCTTGTAACTCCTCCAGGAGAAGTAGCTGAACCAGTCCAAGTTCTATCAAAATAATATTCAATTCCAGGATGTTGTGAATTTGTTGGAACCTTTGTTGCATCAGCATAACTAAGTGTTGCTTCTAAATCCATTACTTATGCTAACATTTGGAGTTCCAGTAACACTTGGACTAGTATTCAAGTTTACTTGATAATTTAGTGTTTTGTCTTTTGGGTCTTCTACATCAATTGTGAAATTGTTTGGGTTTGTTAAAAGTAATCCATCAGGTCGATAATAACTCACAGTTGCCATTATTATTTTTCAAATCAAAATTAAGAAAATTATCAACAAAAGCAAAATATCTATCTATGAAATAAAGCATCTTCAACATAAGCTGCCTTTATTCATTTCAGCATAACCTTCTCCAGACATAGCAAAGTCTCCAGGATAAACTCTACTAATCATTTTCATAACCAACAAAATACCAATCATTAAAATCTAAAGGATTATCCCCAACCAAAGTACTCCAGCTAACTGCAATGACAATTCTCCAGAATACATTAACAGTTGAAAAATATTGTAAAGGAATATTAAATCTAGCATTATTAGTTTTATCATAAGTCTACTTCTCCCCTATCCTTTTGTTTTTGAATAAATTCGTCAATATTTGAAATTCCATAAAAATCAATTTCCATTTGTCTAATATAATTTCTACAATACCACCCGATCAATATTCAGTCACCACCTAATTTATATGCATCATTCTAACAATTGTTATCAATTGTCATCATTTCCATTCCAACCAATTAACTTTTCCCTCAGTTGTCAAAGAATTCCAATGTCCAGGTAAATAATTTATTGTTCCATTCAAATAATCATTCAATACTTTTTTATCATTTGTTGTTGAAGAATTTCCATCTCCATCAACATCACTTCTGTCATTTTTTACACCATTATTCATTGCCGTTAAGTCTTTACTATCAATTACTTCATCGTTATTTACATCTCCACTACCATACCAATCTAAAATATTTCTTCCAAGTTGCAAATGAACATTGGGTTGAGAAAACGTATTCCCAATAGTTTCCCAAGAAGTAGGTCCATTTAATTCTTGCGAGAATATTAGCGTGCTAAAGAGAAGTAAAATAATTATCAAATGTAATTGTTTCGTTTTCATATTATTTTCTTATGTTTTTAGGTAATATAGTCCAATTTTACCAATTTTTGAATAAAATATAAAAAAAAGTTTGTCTTACCTCTCACAGTTTGCGAGCAAACTGTGTTACAAGGTTTTTGTAGCTCAGATTGCTTGTCAATCTGAGAATGAAGAAAAAGTACTTTGGTTTTTATAATTTGTGCTAGTTCAACTTAATTGAGGTGAACTTTCCTACATTGTCTTTGTAACTTGGATTGCTTGCAATCCGAGGGAAATGGTTTTTCACAGTTTGCGAGCAAACTGCGTTACAAGGTTTTTGTAGCTCAGATTGCTCGTCAATCTGAGAATGAAAAAGATCTTTGATTTTTACAGGTTTTTCACAATTTGCGCTTGTCCGCCGAGGTGGGAGCAAACTGTGCTACAAAAGAAAATATATGTTTATTTTATTATAAAATATTAATTTTATTTTATGAATTCTTTAACATTTCATAGAAGAAACCTTCCACATTATTATCAACCAAATTCAACGTATTTTATTACTTTTCGAATAAAGGACTCTATTCCTTTAGACAAATTGCTACTGATAAATAATAAATATGAAGATATTCGCCTAAAAAATATAACTGATTCTGGTAAAATCAATCAGAATTATTTTATTGAGTATGATGATTTACTTCATAATTGCAACTTACAGTTATACTTACACAATACTAATTTAGCGGAAATTGTTAAACATGAAATTCATAAAAATGATAATAAGGATTACAAGTTGATTTGTTACTCAATTATGCCAAATCATGTTCATTTAGTTTTTCATCTTTTGGAGAATTCAAAAGGAATTAGCACAATAATGCATTCCATAAAAAGAGTTTCGGCGTATCGAATAAATAAGTACTTAGGTAAAAACGGAAATTTTTGGCAGTCGGAAAGCTATGATCATATTGTTCGAGATAATGATGAATTAAACAAAATTATCGAATATACTTTGATGAATCCTGTTAAAGCTGGAATTGTTGACGACTGGAAAGACTTTAAGCATTGTTATTTAGCAGATAATATGTGAATTTTTCTGCTTTTTGCCTTTCACAGTTTGCGAGCAAACTGTGTTACAAAATATTTGTATTTTAGATTGCTTACAGTCTGACACATACATGAGTTTTAGCGGTTTATGAACAAACAGTGCTACACGTTTTTGTAACTTAGATTGCTTGCAATCTGAGGAAATGAAAACTCTAGATTATTATGTATGGTACAGATTTGAATATTACGAAAATTAAAGACAAGAAGACAAGAAGTGCTACAAAACTAAAGTTTTTTGATCCTGACTGCAGAAGCAATCCTTTATAAAGTATTATTAAACTCCAAATTATCATAATAACTTCAAGGAAAGAGACAATGTAAGCAGGAACTTCTTTAATTAAAAACGGAGAGGGATTGAAAATGAACCAATGTTTACCAAAAATTCCATATTCAATTGGTGTTAGATATAAAAAGTGAGAGAACAAGCGGTATAAATGAATAAACCAATACTGAGAATGTATCTTTTAATCTTGTTTTGCCAAATTTTTTTAGAGTTAAATTTAAGAGAAACGAGAATAAAATAATAAAGAAAGAATAGATTCCAAATAATACTAATATGTTGTAAATAAAGCTTTTAGATTGTATTACTTCAAATTCATTATAGGACTGATAAAAGGCTGATAAAATTATAAGTTTTATTGTTAAAAAGGAAAGCAAGAACAAATTAAAATTCTTATGTTCCGCATAAATTATATTTCTTAAAGCTTCTGTCGGACTTTCAAATAATTTCCATATTGTATTCCATAAATCAATATTTACGATATTTGCTCTAAAATAATGTTGGCAGTTTTTGCACTTTGTTGTGAATAATGGATTATTTTCGCCGCAATTTGTGCAAATATGAAAGTTATTTTGTGTCATAATCTAATTTTCATTCTAAGTTCCGGTGTATGCGAAAAGGCATTTTCCCCAATGTAAAAATCAAATAAATGGGCATCAACATAGGCATCTATGAAATTAAGGAAATATGTTAATCCTAAATAAACCGCAAATAAATCTCTATCATCCCTATAAAAATCTCGTGAACTTTTATAAATACTGTTCCCATTAGACGACTCAGTTAAACTAATGTTATATAAATTTTGGTAATATTTATAATTGTCGTTTCTATCAACCCACATATAAATAAACCAAGCAGATACACCCCAAACAACCGGGATCTTCCAGTAAGATTCGTTGTAAAACTGTCCCCAACCCGGGAGCACCATACTCCTAAGCATTGCTCCAGTCGGTGATTTTGTCATAACGAATACAGAATCAAATTCATTTGCATCTAAATTGGAATTGGAGCTATCAATCTGACCAACTAGATTAACAGCCGAGAAAATTAACAGGAAGGTTATATTAATAATTAGCTTTTTCAATAACATCAAAAAGTTCAAAAAGTCTGTCTAATTCATCATTTGAATAAAAATCTATTGTAATCTGACCAGTACCGTTCTTTTTCTGCTTACAAATAACCTTTGTGCCAAAAATATTTCTTAGTTTATTCTCAATATCTTTTGTGGAAGTCACCTCTTGGCTGCTTCCTGAAACTTTTACTGTTTTTAGGTTTCTTTTTCCTTCAGTGATTTCCTTAACTAATTGTTCAACTTTTCTAACAGAAAGATTTTGACTAACTATTTTATCTAAAATTTTAAGCTGTAATTTACTATCATATAAATTGATTAGGGCTCTCGCATGTCCGGCAGAAATTTCTTGTTTAACTAAACTATCTTGAATTTGAGTCGGCAGTTTTAATAATCTTATAGCATTAGTTATAGTAGTTCTGTCTTTTCCAACTTTATCAGAAACTTGCTCCTGAGATAGATTGCACTCTTCAATTAGACGTTTGTAAGCATGAGCAATTTCAATTGGGTTTAGTTTTTCCCTCTGAATATTCTCAATCAATGCTAAAGCGAGCATCGCTTCTTTAGTTTCTACTAAAATTATATATGCTGGAATTGTCTTTAGACCAATTTCTTTTACAGCTCTTAATCTACGTTCGCCTGAGATAAGTTCATATTTGTTATCGTTTGTTCTTCTAACGGTAATTGGCTGAATCAATCCATTTTGCAAAATAGATTTTTTTAATTCGTCTAAGGCATTAGGTTCAAAATTGGTTCTAGGCTGAAAAGGGTTTGGGAGAATACTATTTGTTTCAAGCTTCACTAAAATTTCATTTGATTTCCCATCATCGTTCCCCATTTCTGGATTAGAAACACTAACTCTTTCAGCTCTATTTATTGTTGAGGAAGAACTGATTAAAGCATCTAATCCTCTTCCTAAAGCATGTTTATTTTTATCGTTCATTTAATTACTCAATGATTTATGGTTACATCTGCTAATCACTTCAGATGCAAGTGAAATATAATTTTTTGCACCCATTGAAATTGCATCATATAAAATAACGGGTTTTGCATGACTTGGAGCTTCAGATATTTTAACATTTCTATGTATAATTGTGGTAAAAACCTTATCACCAAAATATTTTCTAACTTCTTCAACCACTTGATTAGATAGGTTGAGACGTTGATCGTACATTGTGAGCAAGTACTCCATTAATAGTTAATTCAGGATTTAATTGCTTCTTAACAATATTTATTGTGTTTAATAATTGTCCTAAACCTTCTAGAGCAAAATATTCACATTGAACAGGAATTAAAACAGTTTCTGCAGCTGTAAGAGCGTTTAATGTTAGTAAACTTAGCGAAGGTGGACAATCAATAATAATAAAATCATAACTTATCAGTTATATCTTGAAGAGATTTTTTTAATAGTTTTTCCCGATTTTCAAAAGTTACAATTTCAATTTCAGCACCAACTAAATCAATATGTGAAGGCAGAATATCTAAATTTGGCATGTAGGAATTTACAATAGAATCTTTAATTGTAGGTTGAACCAATAATTACATCATAAACCGAACTATTCACTATCATAAATTCCTAATCCGTGAGTATGAATTTGCTTGGGGATCAATATCAATCAACAAAGTTTTATACTCTGCAGCAGCAATTGAAGCAGATAAATTTATTGCAGTTGATGTCTTACCAACACCACCTTTTTGATTAGCAATAGCTATAATATTTGCCATAAATTTCCAATTGAATAAATAAGTATAAAACTATTTTAAAATATTTAATGTACCGCTTAATTAGCAAATTTACAATTCAATCTCTTCGCCAAATTTCATTACAATACATTTTTTGTTTAAGGCTTCAACCTTTCTATTAAACAATTCTGGATCAGAATCAATAACTGACCAAGTATTATAATGTATAGGAATTGCGACTTTGGGATTTACAAATTCAACTGCTTTTACTGCATCATCAATTCCCATTGTAAAATTATCACCAATCGGGAGCATCATATAATCAACATTATTCATCTCACCTATTAGTTTCATGTCATAAAACAATCCTGTATCTCCGGTGTGGTATAAAGTAATTCCATCAATTGTAATTAGCACTCCGGCTGGCTCACCAGCATAAGTTCCTTCAGGGGTTTGAGATCCATGGTGAGCTATTGTAAATTTCACTCTCCCAAATTCAAATTGGTGTGCTCCGCCAATATGCATATTATGTGCAGTAAAACCTTTTTCAGAACAATAATTTGCAAGTTCATTTACTGCAATAAAAGTTGGATTTGTCCGCTTAGCAATTTTAAATGAATCACCAATATGATCGCCGTGCGCATGTGTAAGAATAATATAGTCAGCATTTAATTCACTAGACTTTACTGGTGAAGTTGGGTTATCATCCAAAAACGGATCAATTAAAATAGAAATTCCATTGTTAGTAGTTATCTGACAAGCAGAATGTGAAAAATACCTTAATTTCATTTTTTCACCTATAATTTATTGATGACAAAAATATACAAATAATTTAGAAATTGAGGAGCGAAAAAAAACCGCAGACTAATGTCTGCGGCTATAAAAAAACTTTTTAAAGTCATAGATCTTAGATAAATTTCAAACCCATAACTTTTTGAATCTAGATATCAAACTTAATGCCTTGAGCAAGTGGCAAAGTTTTTCCATAATTTATTGTATTTGTTTGTCTTCGCATATATGCTTTCCAGGCATCAGAACCAGATTCCCTTCCACCACCTGTCTCTTTTTCACCACCAAAAGCTCCACCAATCTCTGCCCCTGAAGTGCCAATATTAACATTTGCAATACCACAATCAGAACCTGAAGGAGAAAGGAATGATTCCGCTTCTTGAAGATTATTAGTGAAAATTGAAGATGATAATCCTTGAACAACTCCATTGTTTAGTTCAATTGCATTTTCTACCGAACCTTTATACTGTATTAAATACAAAATTGGAGCAAAAGTTTCTTCCTGAACTATTTTATAGTGATTTTTTGCTTCAACAATTGCAGGATTAACGTAACAATTTGATTCATAACCTTTTCCTGCAAGAACCTCACCACCATATAATATTTTTCCACCTTCTTTTTTCACCAATTCAAGAGCATTCGTGAAATCTGCAACAGCTGCTTTATCTATAAGTGGACCGACATGATTTTTAGAATCTAAAGGATCTCCAATTTTTAAACTTTTATACGCTTTTATAAGCGAAGCTTTTACATTGTCGTAAATACTTTCATGAATAATTAATCTTCTAGTTGATGTACAACGTTGACCTGCTGTTCCAACTGCTCCAAAAACAATTGCTGGTAGAGCAATTTTTAGATCGGTATTTTGGGAAATAATTATTGCATTATTACCGCCAAGTTCTAAAATAGCCCTTCCAAATCTTTTTGCAATAACTTCAGCTCCATGTCTACCTACATGTGTAGAACCAGTAATTGAAATAAGAGGAATCTTTCTATCGTTTAGAATTTGTTCACCTACACTTGAGCCTCTTCCAATTACTAAGGTGAATAAACCTTCGGGCAATTTATTTTCTTTAATAACTTCACCAATAATATTTTGAACAGCAATTGCGCAAAGCGGAACTTTTGAAGATGGTTTCCATAAATTGGTATCACCACAAACAGTAGCGATCATAGCATTCCAAGCCCAAACTGCCACCGGAAAATTAAATGCTGAAATCGTTCCAACAACTCCTAACGGATGATACTGATCATACATTCTGTGACTAGGTCTTTCTGATTGCATTGTAAAACCATATAACTGGCGTGATTGACCAACAGCAAAATCGCAAATATCAATCATCTCTTGAACTTCTCCAAGACCTTCCTGTAATGATTTCCCCATTTCATAAGAAACTAACTGCCCTAAAGGATTTTTATATTTTCTTAATTTATCTCCAATTTGTCTAACTACTTCTCCCCTTGCCGGAGCTGGAACATTTCTCCATTCAATGAAAGCTTTATGTGCAATCTCTGCAACCTTTATTATAATCTTCAACTGAAGATTGATAAACCGAAGCAATAAACTTTCCATCAGTTGGCGAATAAATTTTTAGTTCCCCTTGATTTTTTGTTTTTAACCAATTTAATCCGGTTGATGCTCCGAAGTTTTGTTTTTTAACCCCAAGTTTTTTCAAGAATTCCATCTTAATATTCCTCATTATTTTAAATTTTTGCTTAAAGAAAGTTAACAATATTTTTTGAGATTAATTGTTATCTCTTTTTGAAATAAACATAAAATATTCTATTTTATTTACTCACTAAAATTAAGGGTATCACTACTTGCAGATACGGCTCCCATGGAGCCGTATTCTTTTCAATATGAAATTTGGAAAATTATATATTGTAGCAACGCCAATTGGTAATTTAGAGGATATCACATTTCGTGCAGTTGATACCTTAAAAAATGTTGATTTCATAATTTGCGAAGATACAAGAAATACTAAAAAACTTTTAGATAAGTATTCTATAGTAAAAGAAATGATTTCGTTTAATGTTCAATCAGAAGTGAAAAAGATAGATTTTGTTTTGAGTAGAGTATTAGCTGGAGAAAATTGCGCACTCGTTTCTGATGCAGGAACTCCGAGTATCTCCGACCCAGGAGTAAGAATTGTTAATGCCGCATTAAAGAAGGATATTATGGTTTCCGGAATTCCAGGTGCAAATGCTGCAATATTAGCCTTGAGTATCTCAGGATTACCAACTGACTCTTTTGTGTTCGAGGGATTTCTTCCGCAAAAAAAAGGACGACAAAAGAAACTGAGCCAATTATCTGAAGAAGGAAGAACTATAGTTCTTTATGAATCAACCTACAGAATTGAAAAATTGCTGATTGAATTGAACAAATATATGCCTAATAGATATGTAGTTATACAGCGTGAGTTAACAAAAATGTTTGAAGAAACATGGAAAGGTTTTCCACAAGAAATCTTAGATGAACTGCCTCAAAAAATTATCAAGGGAGAATTTGTTGTTATTATTTCTCCATTAGATTGGGAAAATTGAATATTGATACAGTTTTCTATTGATATTATTAAAAATAATTTATTATAATTCTAATACTAAAATCGGGTGATTGTTATTTGAAATAATTGTGAATAACTTTTCACCGTTTATTTAACTTGAATAATAAGGAAAAATAAAATGTCTGAATGTCCAATTTGTGGTGCAGAAATAAAACTAGCTAAAGGCACTGTAAAAGGCGAATTAATTGAGTGCGATGATTGTGGTGTTGAACTTGAAGTAATAAGTGTAAATCCTACAATAATCTCAGAGGCTCCACAAGAAGAAGAAGACTGGGGAGAATAATTTGCTCCAAATTCTGGATACAACACTTAGAGAAGGTGAGCAAACTCCGGGTGTTTATTTTGATCGTCATATCAAGCTTGCTATTGCCAGGATGTTGGACGAGATTGGTATTAATATAATTGAAACAGGGCACCCTGCTGTTACACAAGAAATTTATGATTCAGTAAAAACTATTGCTGGAAGTAAATTTAATGCTATTATAGGTGCCCATTCTAGATCTATTAAAAGTGATGTAGATCTTGCTCTAGAGTGTGGCGTAGATTTTTTAGGAATCTTTTATTGTGTTTCAGATGAGAGATTAGATACTGTATTCAACAAAGACCTAAATAGTGCAATTGATCAAATAACTTCTGTAATTTCTTTTGCTAAGGCGACTAACCCAAATTTATTAATTCGATACACCCCTGAAGATACTGTTCGGTCACAATTTGAAAACGTACTTGCCGTTTCTAAATCGGCTGTTATAGCTGGCGCAGATATAATTTCTGTTGCAGATACTACAGGCTTTATGGTTCCTGGTACTGATCGGAGTATGTTTGACTACATTTCTAAATTAAAGAAAGAATTAGCGGAAAGTAATTTATTCCCTAAAATTGCTGTTCATTGTCATAACGATAGAGGCTTTGCTCTAGCCAATGCCCTCGACGCTTACAGAGCAGGGGCAGAAATTATTGATGCTTCCGTTCTTGGAATTGGAGAAAGAGCTGGTATTGTTGATTTGGCTCAATTACTAGTTGTGCTAACTGCTGATTATAATTTTAATAATTGGAATCTTAAAAAACTTGAAGAGCTTTACCAATTTGTAAGTAAACATTCTGGTATCCCAATCCCAGTCCACTTTCCTGTCATGGGCAAAAATGCTTTTACTCATTGCGCTGGTGTTCATACACATGCTGCATCGGTAAATCCAACTCATTATGAAAGCTTAAATCCAGATCTGTTGGGAAAAGAACGTCATTTCTCACTTGATCATATGTCGGGTATTGCCTCATTAAAATATGCGTTAAAATTATTGAACATTTCTAATATTGATATAGATATTCAAAATGCTGTTTTACAAGAAGTTAAATCCCTTGGGAAAAGGGGTAAAGTAGTAGAACTAAATGAACTTCCTCATATTGTTGAATTCACAAAGCAAAATATTAAACACAATCAGTTGAAGACTAAGTAAATTATTATTTAGTCCTTACACTTTTATTCCATAAATTAGAAATTATATAGTATAAAAGAAGGATACAAATAAATGAAAATTGGATTTTTACATTCTATTATAAGAAAAGATGAAAAACTACTAATTGAAGAATTTCAAAACCGAAATAACATCGAACTGATTATGATTGATGATAGATTATTAAAATTTGATTTAAAGAATAATAAATTTGATGTTGACGTTGTTGTTGAAAGGTCTATCAATCATTCAAGAGCTTTGCATGCTCTAAGACTATTTGAAAGTGCAGGAGTAAAATGTGTGAATTCATTTCATGTTGCCTCAGTCTGTGGTGATAAACTTTTAACATCTGCTGCATTGCAGGATGCTGGAATTCCACAACCAGATATTAAAGTTGCGTTTACGGAAGAATCCGCTTTAGAAGCGATTGAAGAAATGGGATATCCGGTTGTGTTGAAACCAGCTGTTGGTTCTTGGGGTAGGCTTTTATCGAAGATCAATGATAAAGATGCTGCTGAATCTATTTTAGAACATAAAGCAATACTAGGTTCCTACCATCATTCAATTTTTTATATTCAAAAATATGTCGAAAAAAAAGGAAGAGATATTAGAAGTTTTGTTGTTGGGGATAAATGTATTGCTGCTATTTACAGAACCTCCCCACACTGGATTACAAATACAGCAAAAGGTGGTGTAGCTTCAAAGTGTGAAGTTACAAAAGAGATAGCTGATCTTTCTGTTAGATCTGCCAAAGCTGTTGGTGGTGGAATTGTTGCTCTAGATATATTCGAGACAGAAGAAGGTTATTCAGTTAATGAGGTAAACTACACAATGGAATTTAAAAATAGTATTTCAACTACCGGGGTGAATATCCCTGAACATGTTGTTGATTATGTTCTACAAGTAGCTCGAGGTAAATAATATGATTAAGATTAAAGTCTCTGTGGCTGGTGGTTCAGGTTATGCCGGTGGCGAATTAATTAGATTGCTATTATTTCACCCAAACGTTGAAATAAACCAAGTTACTTCAGAAAGTTACTATGGAAAGCAAATTTCAAAAGCACATCCCAATTTAAGAGGAATTACTAACTTAAAGTTTTCTTGTTTATCTGAACTAGAAAAATGTGATGTTTTGTTTTTGTGCTTGCCGCATGCATCTTCAATGAAAAATATTGATAAATTTGTTGAAATAGCTGATAAAATTATTGACTTATCTAGTGATTTCAGACTAAAAGACAAAGATCAGTTTGAAAAATGGTATAAAGAACCCCATGCAAATCCAAACATGATGAGTAAATTTGTTTATGGAATTCCAGAGTTACATCGTGAGGAAATGAAAAATGCCAATTATATTTCAAGCGCAGGATGTAATGCTACAACAGCTATTTTAGCTCTCTATCCCCTATTCAAGAATAATTTAGTTCAGGAAGATAGAACAGTTATGGAAGTTAAAGTTGGATCAAGTGAGGGTGGAAAGCAATTTTCTGCATCAACTCATCATCCAGAAAGAAGTGGATCTTTGCGTTCTTATAAACCAACTGCACATAGACATGTTGCAGAAATGATTCAAGAATTATCATTTGGCAAAAATATCGATATTCATTTTTCTGCTACTACAACGGATATGGTAAGAGGCATCTTAGCAACTTCTCATGTTTTCTTAAAAGATAAATTAGATGAAAAAGACATTTGGAAAATATATCGAGAAGTCTACGGAGAAGAACCTTTTGTTAGAATTGTAAAAGAGCGTGAAGGAAACTATAGATTTCCCGAACCTAAATTGCTAACTGGAACAAATTATTGTGATATAGGTTTTGAGAAAGATCCTTTTTCAGATAGACTTGTTGTAATAAGTGCTATTGATAATTTAATGAAAGGTGCTGCTGGACAAGCTCTGCAGGCATTTAATATCATGCATGGAATTTTAGAAACAACGGGATTAGAATTCCCAGGTCTTCATCCTATTTAAATAATTAGTTATTCTTAATCTTTATCATATTCTTACTCTGTCTTTATATTGTCTTAAAAAGGATTAAGACAAAGAGTAAGATTAAGATTAAGAAATTAAAAAAAATATATGTGTAGACTATTATTAATAAAATCAATAACTGAATTTAGCATAACTGAACACCTTAATATTTTTTCTGAGATTTGCAAAAGCAAGCAAAGAATTTCAAGGGCACGGATGGGGATGTAGCTATTTAGAGAATGATGAATGGAAACATTATAAAAATATCAATCCAATTTGGGAGGATAATTTTTCTAAGTTTGCAAAAACAAATCTACTGATTGCCCACGCTAGAAGCGCATTTGAGGATAAAGATATTTTTGTAGAAAACAATATGCCCTTTTATGATGATCAATTTATATTCATTTTTAATGGTGAATTACGCGGTGTAAGAATTAAAGCTGATGGTAGAATTGGCGCCGAGAAAATATTTAATTTTATAAAAAGATTTAATTCTGACAATATGCAAGCTAGCAATTCAAAAAGGAACAAAAATCATTAATGATAGAAGCGATTACATCAGAGCTATGAATATTATTATAACGGATAAAGAGAACGTTTATGTGTCGTCTTTATATAATGAAGATGAAGATTATTTTCAAATGTCATATAAAAATAGTGACGATAAACTTATTAATTTGTTCTCAAAAATATCCTAATGAAAATGGATGGATAAAAATTGAAAATAATAGTCTTATGGAGTTTTAGTGTTAATTATAAAAATTGGTGGTGGTAAAAATATAAACCTTAATGGGATCATTTCTGATTTGGTGAATCTTAAAGAAAAGTTTATAATTGTTCATGGAGCAAATGCTTTAAGAGATGAACTTGCTGTTTCTTTGAATAAGGAAAAGAAAATTATTACTTCTGCTTCAGGGTATTCCAGCGTATTTACTGATGAAGATTCTTTAGACATTATGATGATGGCTTATGCAGGCCTAAAAAATAAACGTATTGTTGAGATGTGTCAGCAAGCCGGAATAAATGCTGTTGGACTTTCCGGTATTGATGGAAAAGTTATTCAAGGAAAGAGAAACAGTGGAATTAGAATTAAAGAAAATGGAAAATTAAAAATAGTTAGAGATTTTTCTGGCAAACCAAAAAGTATAAATACTCATTTAATTAATTTGCTGTTAGATAATGGCTACATCCCTATTTTATCAGTCCCAATTATTGATGAAAATAATTTTGCAATAAATTCTGAGAATGACGATATAGTTGCAATTTTGAAAAATGATTTAAATGCTGATAAAATAATTCAGCTAATTGAAGCACCCGGATTTTTAGATAATCATAAAGATCCAAATTCACTTGTGAAAAATATTTCCAAAGCTGAATTAGAAAATACGTGAAGAACAAGTAGAAGGAAGAATGAAACGAAAAATATCTAGCTTTCAGAAAATTATTTGAGAAGGGTAATGCAACAATACTATATTAGTGATGGAAGAACTGAAACTCCAATTACAGATGCACTTAAATGGAAAAGGAACAATTATAAAATGAGTCACTTCAAAGAATTAATCGATCAATACGAAGTTAATGTTTATCCAAAAAGAGATGTTGTAATTGTAAAAGGTAAAGATGCAAAACTATGGGATGAAAATGGCAAAGAATACATTGATTGTGCTGCCGGAATTGGCGTTGCTACAATTGGTCACTGTAATGAAAAAGTTGTGGAAGCAATTACAGATCAAGCCAAGAACATTAATTACAAATCCGGCAATATTTTATAATGATAAACGAGCATTATTATTAGAAAAATTAGTTTCTATTTCTCCCAAAAGTTTAACACGTGCATTTTTAACTAACTCCGGCACTGAAGCTGTTGAAGCGGCTATAAAATTTGCAAGAGTTACAACTGGGAAAACTGATTTTATTTGTGCAATGAGAGGTTTTCATGGAAGGACTATGGGAGCATTAAGTGGAACACACAAATCGGATTACAGAGATCCATTTGAACCGTTAGTCCCAGGATTTTCCTTTGTTCCTTTTAATAATCTTGAAAAATTAGAATCAGAAATTACCGATAAAACTGCTGGAATAATTTTGGAAGTAGTTCAAGGTGAAGGCGGTATAAATATTGGCTCAAAAGAATATTTTGATGGAGTTAGAAAGCTTTGTGATGAAAATAATATTATGATGATAATTGATGAAATTCAATCCGGATTTTGCAGAACCGGAAAAATGTTTGCATGTGATCATTTTGATATTCAGCCTGATATTATGACAGTTGCAAAAGCAATTGGTGGAGGATTTCCTTTGGGAGCAACTCTTTGCTCAGATAAAATTAAAATATCAACAGGTCAACATGGATCTACTTTTGGTGGCAATCCACTAGCAGCTGCAGCGTCACTTGCTGCTATTGATTTTATGATAGATAATGATTTACCCAAACTTGCTGAGGAAAAAGGAAATTATTTTGTTTCTAAAATTAATATAAATGATTTATCTAAAGTTCGTTCTATTAGAAATATGGGATTGATGATTGGAATAGAACTAAAAGAAAAAGTGCAGCCATATATCGTTCAATTAATGGAAAAAGGAATTTTAGCTATGCCTGCTGGTAAAACCGTACTTAGGCTTCTACCACCTGCTGTTATTAGTTTTGAAGAACTAGATAAAGTTGCTGATATAATAAATGAAATTTTAGCTTAGCTATTCTTATTATTGAGCGGAGTGAAGGGAAATTCTGAATCAAATATAAATACTAAACTATTTGATTTTAAGATTTAAACAATACTTTAATAAATCCAATAATTGCTGGCATAGCTCTCATCTTACTATTATCATTTCCGTAAATTGTTGGAATTTTTATAAATGATAATCTGTAATTCTTTTTACACAGTTTTACAATCATTTCGCTCTCAGCTTCAAATCCACTATAATTTGGCAAAATGTCATTCAGTATTTTTGTTCTAAATGATCTAAAACCACATTGGCTGTCTTTAATATTATAACCGGTTTTTATGCTTAATAGTTTTGAAGTTAGAAAATTACTCATCTTCCTAGCAAATGGCATTTCAGTTTCTTTCCTAGATCGTTCCCCAATAATACAATCAAATTTATGAATGGAATTTACAAAATCCTTAATTGAATTAGGATCATGTTGAAGATCTGCATCAAGGGTAATTGTAATTTCAGAATTTAGTTCAATGCTTTTAAGTAATCCGGTTTTAAGGGCGGCTCCCTTTCCTAAATTTCTATCATGATTTATTAAAAATATTTTATCACTTTGAGGAATTTGATTTGAGGAATTGTCAGTAGAGCCATCATCAACAAATATAATTAAATCTACAAATGGTAAGGTTTGTTGAACTAAACTTTTTAGAGTGGATTGTTCATTATAGAATGGAATAACTGCACAAATTTTATTTTTGCTTTCTAAAGTATTCAAAGATATGTGATATTCCTTTTTCTTTAGAACTAGTTATACTTTTGGAAAGATAATTTCTTAAACTTTCTTTTGACAGTCCGCTAATCAAATGACCTTTTTCAGCAACTGAAATACTACCGGTCTCTTCAGAAACAATAATACTAATAACATCTGCATCCTCAGAAATTCCGATACCTGCTCTGTGTCTCATCCCTAAATCTCTTCCATCTATCGTCGTCTTTGTAGTTAATGGCAAAGTGCATCTTGCCGCTTCTATACTATTATGATTAATAATTACGGCTCCATCATGTAAGGGACTACGTGGGAAAAATATTGATCGTAACATATTCTTGCTTAATTTTGAATTTAATACTTCCCCACTTTCTATAACTGCTCTTAAACCTGTACTCTTAAGATACACCATTAATGCACCGTGTTGGTGCTGAGCAAGTTCAAATGCAGCTTCAGTTATTATATCAGCAACGGTTTTTTCGTCACTTTTAATAAAAACTGCAAATAACGGATTTTTACCAATAATGAGTAGTAACCTTCTAATTTCAGGTTGAAACAAAACAATGAAAGCAATTACCCAAATATCTAGTGATCAACTTTAACAGCCAACCAAGTGCTCTTAGACTAGCAGCCTGGGCTATAAATGATAAGAATAAAATAATTACTAGTCCGATAAAAATTTGAGCGGCAATTGTACCTTTAATAACCGTATACAATTTGTATATAATAAGGGAAACTAAAATAATATCAATTAGATCAAGTAGATTAAATGGTAGAAAACCTATTTTAAATATTTCAATCATATACTTGAGTTATAGATTTATTTAAATTGATAATTATATTTTTTAGTTCAACAGCATTTTTTACATTATGAGTGCGAATAATATTAGCTCCGTTAATTGCAGCAATTGTTTCTGCAATTGTTGTAGAATTTTCTCTACAATCTAATTCTAAATTAAGAGAATTACCTAAAAATGATTTTTTCGAAACTCCAATTAAGATTGGATAATTAAGATTTTTTAAACTTTTCAAGTTGTTTAAAAGTGAATAATTATCCTCTACTCTTTTACCAAATCCAATACCTGGATCAATAATAATTTTAGTTATCCCTTTACTTTTTATTTCTTTAATCCTATTTGCTAAATATTCTGTTACTTCTAATGTCACATTCATATAAAAAGGTGAATCTTGCATATTTTTTGGTATTCCTTGAATATGCATTATTACAAACGGTAAATTAGATTCAGCAACAATATCGAGCATTTTTGAGTCAAAAGTACCGCCACTAATATCGTTAATTATTTCTGCACCTGCCGTAATTGCTTCTTTTACAACAACGGACTTTGTACTATCAATAGAAATAACACTTTCACTAAAACGTTTTTTTAATTCTACAATAATGGGAATAACTCTTTTCAGTTCTTCATTATCACTAACTTTTTCTGAGCCTGGTCTTGTTGATTCACCACCAATATCAATAATATCTGCACCACATTCTATAAGATATTCTGCATGTTTTAATGCATTAACCAAGCTTAAATATTTACCGCCATCAGAAAAGGAGTCGGGTGTTGCATTCAGAATTCCCATTACCAAAGGATGATTCGAAGCCTTCATTTTATCATAAACATCTAGCATTAAGCTAATTCTTCATTAGAATTATACTTAACCTCGCCATTCATAATTGTCATTTCTACATTGAGGTCTCTATCTAGAACAACAAAATCTGCTGGTTTTCCACTTGCAATAATACCTTTATCCAACTTAATAACTTTTGCCGGATTAACAGTTGCCATCCTTACAGCTTCGGTTAACTTTGCTCCAGTTGTATCGTACATATTTTTAATGGCTTTGTTCAATGTAAGTGTGCTCCCTGCTATTGTTCCATCTTCCATAACTGCTTTATTTCCAGAAAGGGTGACACTTTGATCTGAGAATTGAGTTTTTTCACCCTCATGCATTCCCCCAACCCTGATGGAATCTGTAATTAAAATTATACCTTTTGCAGATTTTGTTTTCAGTAAAAACTCCATTGTGGCAGTATGTACGTGGTAAGTATCCGCAATCAGCTGAATTTTAAGTTCATCTCGCAACAAAGCCGCGACAGCAACGCCTGGGTTTCTATGGTGAAATGGTCTCATTGCATTAAACATATGGGTTACATGAGCTGCACCATGATCAATCGCTAAATCAACTTGCTCATAGCTTGCGGTTGAATGACCAATAGAACATACAACCTCGTGGAAAGAAGCTTCGCGAATTACATCAAGAGCTCCATCTAACTCAGGTGAAATTGTCATCATTTTAATCAATCCATTTGATGCTTCCCACATTTCTAAGAATGACGTAATTGAAGGCTTCCAAAGGTAATTTTCATTCATAGCACCTTTAAGTTCAGGATTTAAATAGGGACCTTCCATATGAATCCCGATAATGTTTGAATCAGGATTGCTTATAATATAATTAGAAACTCTGCGTAAGTCATCTAAGAGAGCTTGTTTAGGTTTTGCATGTAAACTAGCAAGTAATGAAGTTGATCCTTTTTTAAGAAAGTAATCACTTATCTTTTTTATACTTTCTTCAGATTCATCAGAAAATCCAAATCCACCAGCTCCGCCGTGGACCAATAAATCAATAAAACCTGGGAAAATATATTTGTCTTTTACATCATAAACCTTAATATCACTTGGAAGATGAATTATATCTTCTGGACCAACATGATAAATTTTACCCTTTTTTGTTGTTACTATTCCTTTTTTTACAACTCTAAATGGTGTAACAATATCAGCACCAATGAAAGCTAATTCCATAATTATTTCTCTTTTATTAAATTTTTAAGCTCCACAGTAGCAGCTGTAATATCCTCATTTTTAAATACTGATGTACCGGCAACAATGATATCACAACCAGCATTTTTTATTTTTTTAATATTTGATTTGTTAACACCGCCGTCTATTTCAATCAAATAGTTAAATTTATTTTTAAGTTTAAGTTCTTTCAGTATTTTAACTTTTTTCAAAGTATATTCTAAAAATAATTGCCCACCAAATCCAGGATTAACAGACATAACTAAAACTAAATCAACAAACTCTAATATTGGCAATATTGATTCTACAGAAGTTGATGGATTAATCGAAATTCCGGCTTTTACTCCACAAGATTTTATATCATTTATCAATTTATCTAAATGATAATTACCTTCATAATGAACAGTTATATAGTTAGCACCAGCATCAGCAAATTTTGAAATCATATTCTCAGGGTTCTTAATCATAAGATGAACATCCAGTGGCAGCTTTGTCATTCGTTTAACATCGCTAACTACTTGAGGACCGAAAGTAATATTTGGAACAAACTGTCCATCCATTATATCACAATGAATAAAATCTGCATTACCTAATTCTACAGCTCTAATTTGTTGTGCTAAATGTTGAAAATCAGCTGCAAGTATCGAAGGGGCTAAGTATGACATGATTAATCTTAATTTTTTGTGATGAATAAATCAACCGATTCACCAATATTTATAAGTGTATTTTTACTTGGGAATTGCGCAACTACAGTATTAGGTAATAAGTTTTTGGAACTTTCATAACTTAATTTACCAATCTCTAATGAATTACTTTCCAATAAATTAAGGGCTTCTTTATAAGATAAACCCAACAAATCCGGGACACGAACCATTCCAATAGTTGGACCAATACTAACTTGTAATTTTATCTTAGTACCCTTTTTAAGATTAGTTCCTGCACTTGGGAATTGGTCAACAATAACTTTAGCCTCTAATTCAGAAGTAACTTCCTCAATTTCTGATAAAACAAATCCCATCCTTTCAATAGTTGTTGTTGCATCTCTCAAAGATTTATTTAAGAAATCTGGCATTCTAGTTAAATAGTTACCATCACTAATATGAATAAAGATTCTTCTATTTTCTTTAACTAAAGTTCCTGCTGCAGGTTTTTGAAAAATGACATGATCCTTTGCAATTTTTTCATCGGATCTGGGACCTTCAAAAACAGCATTTAATTTTGCTTCACTCAGTAATTCATCTGCTCTGTCTTTGTGCAATCCAATTACAGAGGGAACAACAACTTCTGGGCTATTTACATATTGTGGCATTATTATTACATCAAAAACAAATAGAATAAATGCAACAAGCGAGAAAATAATTCCAAGCCAAATCAGTATTTTTTTATTTATATCTTTCATTTCCATAAATATATTAAATGAGGTTTTGGATAACAACTTATAATTTTTTATTATCTTTAAAATAATGTAATTTTATGGTTTAATACTAATACTAACTGTTCAAAGTAATGTTCTTCTTAAAATAAGTAGGAGTAAATATGTTCAAAAATCATCCCAAAGGACTTGCCGTATTGTTTTTCACTGAAATGTGGGAACGATTTGGTTTTTATACAATGTTAGCAATTTTTGTGTATTACTTACAAGAAAATTTTGGTTGGGATCAAGCTACAGTTACAAATATATATGGGATTTTTCTTGCTGGTGTTTATTTTACTCCTATTGTTGGAGGTTGGATTGCAGACAATGTTTTAGGTTATGGAAAAACAATTACTTTGGGTGCCATTACTATGGGGATTGGTTATGCTTTGATGGCAATTCCTACTGATAGTACCGTTCTTCTTTTTTCTGGTTTGGCAGTTGTTGCTAGTTGGAAATGGTTTATTTAAAGCAAATATTTCTGTTTTAGTTGGCAATTTATACGGTCATTCTCAAGTATCACTTAAGGATGCAGGATTTAATATTTTTTATATGGGGATAAATGTTGGTGCTTTTTATGCTCCTTTTGCAGCAGCTGGTATTAAAAATTTCTTTATGGAAAATTTTGGAACCACACTGGCGCAAGGTTACAATGCAGGTTTTGCGGTTGCAGCAGTCGGAATGGTATTCTCCTTAGTCATATTTTTGGTTTTTAGAAGTAAATATAAAGACGCTGACTATCAATCAAAAAATGAGACAAATTCAGATAAAGATGTTGTGTTAACAAAAGCACAGGAGCGAGAAAGAATTATCGCTTTGCTTACAATCTTTGGTATAGTAATTTTCTTCTGGATGGCTTTTCACCAAAATGGGGCTGCTCTTTCACTCTTTGCCAGAGATTATACACATCCGGTGGTCGGAAAATTTACTTTCTTACTTTTTGATGTAATTAGTCTTCATGCAATTCTATTTATTATTTTTGGATTAACCGCTGTCTTAAAAAAAACCAGTACTTCTAAAACAAAAACAATAGGTGGTGCATTTGCCGCAACAGGTTTGGCTGTACTTATTTATAAATTAAATACAGTTGCAGAAACCGGAACAATTTCTCCAGAACAATTTCAAGCTTTCAATCCAATGTTCATTGTTTTAATGACACCAATAGTAGTTGGGTATTTTGCATTCTTAAATAGAAAAGGAAAAGAACCATCCTCACCAGCTAAAATTGGATTTGGTATGCTCATAACTGCATTAGCATATGTAATCATGATTGTTGCTTCTGCCGGTTTAGAACCTGTTCATACATTAAATGGTGGAAGCTCTGCAATTACAGTTAGTCCATTCTTTTTGATTTCAACTTATTTTACTTTAACTTTGGCTGAACTTCACCTTAGCCCAATGGGTCTATCATTTGTTTCAAAAGTAGCTCCGCCCAGAATGAAGGGCTTATTAATGGGAGGCTGGTTTGGTGCAACAGCCATTGGTAATTATCTTGCTGGGTTTGTTGGTAGATATTATCAAGAATGGGAACTATGGCAATTCTTTTTACTACTAATTATTTGCGCTTCTTTGGCAGCATTTATGGTAGTTTTAACGTTAAAAAAATTAAAAAAAGCTACAACCTAATATTTTGAAGGAAATTAAACATGCTTGTTATTATTAAAAATGATTATGCAAAATTAAGTGAAGAAGCTGCAAAAGTGGTTGCTGATAGATTAAAGAGGAAACCAAATTTAGTTTTAGGTTTGGCAACTGGAAGCACACCACTTGGATTATATAAGGAGCTTATAAGATTACACAAAAATGAAGGTCTGGATTTCTCTAAAGTTATAACCTTCAATTTAGATGAGTATGTTGGGTTACCCCCTTCTCATGATCAAAGTTATCATTATTTTATGCAGCAGAACTTTTTTAATGAAATCAATTTAGACCCAAGATACATTCATGTCCCTCATGGAATGGCAAATGATATAAAATCTTTTTGCAATTGGTATGAAGAAAGAATTAAAAGCTTTGGTGGAATTGATTTACAGGTTTTAGGAATTGGAGCGAACGGACATATAGCATTTAATGAACCAGGTTCTTCTCTCGGTTCGAGGACAAGAATTAAAACTTTAACTCCTACTACAAGAGAAGATAATAAGAGGTTTTTTGACAAGAAAGAAGATGTTCCCAAATATGCAATTACAATGGGTGTGGGAACAATAATGGATGCTAAAGAATTGCTCCTTGTTGCATCTGGTGAATCTAAAGCTGAGGCAATAAGAAACTCTGTTGAAGGACCCTTAACCGCCATGTGTCCAGCTTCTATTATTCAAATGCATAAGGAAGCCTTTGTAATAGTTGACAAACCATCGGCATCCCTATTGCAAGGAACGTATGTTGATACTTGGGAATCATTAATATTTTAACAAAATAGTGAGCTTAATTTGAAAAGTATTTGCATTTTTGAAGATGAGAAGTATAAACAGCTTCAGCCATTAACTTATTTTCGTCCATCCTATAATTTAAAATGTGGAATTCTTTCGCTCCACAGAAAAATTAGAAGGAACTATCCTGGAGTTAGGATTGAGCTAAATACAAGGAATTATCTTAGACCGGTTAATAAATCAAAATCATCCAGATGAAATAGTTGAACACGTTAAGTCAGACATAATATTATTTTTAAATGGAAGGATTTTAGTTGATGATGACTTTGTTAAAATAATTCCGCTTGAAGGTAAAGATGAAATTTTTATGTGTGGTAATCATTTTATTGGAGCTAGAGTTAGTGGTAAAAATTTGGAGCAAATTAGCAGCTCACTAAAAGATGTACTTTCAAAAAATGATTTCCCGGAATTACCTATGAAGGAAATTAGTGTAACTGTTATTGATTACCCTTGGGATTTAATAACCTATAATAATGAAGAAATAATAAAAGATTTTAAGAAACTTTGTAATGAATCCGAAAATCATATTCACGATTACCCGGGAGTTTACTTCTTAAATAAAGAGTCTATTTTTCTTGGGAAAGATGTTAAAATAAAACCTGGAGCAGTTTTGGATGCTGAGGATGGACCAATTTTTATTGGTAAAAATGTTCAGATTCAACATCACGCAACCATTCAAGGTCCTGCGTTTATTGGTGAAAATTCAATTGTAAAAATGAATGCTACAATTTATCATAACACAAGTATTGGCAAAGTGAGCAAAGTTGGCGGAGAAATTGAGAATACGATTATTCATAGTTATTCTAACAAGCAGCACAATGGATTTTTAGGAAATTCATATTTGGGATCTTGGGTAAATCTTGGTGCCGGGACAACAAATAGTGACTTAAAAAACAATTATGGAACTATTAGAGTACAGATCAATAATGAAATGATAGAAAGTGGAAAACAGTTTGTCGGTTTGACTATGGGTGACCATTCAAAAGCCGCAATTAACACTTCCTTTAATACAGGAGCAGTTGTTGGTGTTTCTAGTAATATTTTTGGCGGTACTTTCCCACCTCGTTACATCCCATCTTTCAGTTGGGGTGGTTCAGAAGCATTAACAACTTATGATATAGATAGAAGTATTGAAGTTGCAGAAAGAGTAATGCAAAGAAGAAATGTTGTGCTTACTGATATTGATAAGGAATTATTTAGAACTGTTTTCAGATTAACTGAAAAAGAACGAAGGGATAAAGGATTTCCAAAATAATTTTACAATTATAGTTGGCTCTAATGTATAAAAATTATTTTTATCTTCTTAGATCAATAAATGATTTAGCTCCAGATTTAATTGGATCTAGAATTACTGAGATATATACGCAAGAGAAAAATATTCTCTTCTTTAATACTTCTTTCCATGAAAATCCCAAACAACATCTACTTATTTCTGTAAGTCCGCAATCTCCATATTTAATTTTAAGAAGAGAACATCACAAAGCTAAGAAGAATGTAGCCAACTTCTTCCCTTTCCTAGCAGGTCAAAAAATTATTGATATGTCAATTGCTGAAAATGATAGAATAATCAAAATTTCTCTTGAGAATGCATCCATTTTTTTTGTTGTTAAAGGAAACAAGACAAATATAATCGTAATTGATAATGAAGGAAAAAACCATTTCTTTAAAAAACCTGATGAAGAAACATTAACAATAACTGAAAACGTATATTTCTCTGGAAAAAGCCACCCGTTAATTGAAAATGATAGAGATGAATATTATGAACTTAAGACTATTAAATCAAAATATCCTATGCTTTCTAGTGAAATAGTTAAAGAATTAGAGCATAGAATCATTGGTAAAGAATCACCCAATATATATTATAATTTCAAATTAATTGTCAATGAAATAATCAATAATGATATTGTAGTTGGATTTAATTCAGATTTACAAAAGGTGGTATTAATTCCTAACAGTTTTCAAACTTTAAAAATTGATCAACACAAGAAGGAATTCAATAATTTTAATGCTGCGTTGAGATATTATATTTCAATCTATTTTAGTGAACGTTCAAAAAATAATTATAAAAAGGAACTTGAAAAATATTTTGAAAAAGATCTAAATAATTTAGCTGGAAAACTAAATAAATTAAAAAATAGGACAGATGAAGGTTCAAAAGAGGAAAAATATTATAAATTTGGAAATATTTTATTGGCTAATATCAATAAAATCAAAAGTGGATTGAAAAGCATTGAACTAGAATCATACGAAGATGGACAAATTTATAAAATTAGATCTGGACCCAAAGATAAATGCCAAAAAAAATATTGATAGATATTTTGAAAAGGCTAAGGATGAAAAAATTAACTTTAGTAAATCATTAGAACTCTTTAATCTAACAAGTGAAAATTATAATAGAGTACTCCGTCAATTTAAATTTTTTGAACTTGCCGATTCACAAGAACAGATTATAGAAATTTACTCCAAAATATTTACTAAAAAGGATAAAACAATTAAGATGGATTCAGGACTAAAATTTAAATATTGGCAATATCTAATTGAAGATAAATACAATGTTTACGTTGGTAGAGATAGTAAAAGCAATGATTACTTATCTATTAAGTTTGCGAATCAAAAGATTATTGGTTTCATGCTAGAGGATTGCCGGGTTCCCATGTTGTACTAAGGATTGAAAATACAAAAGACGGAGTTCCAAAAGATATAATTAAAAAAGCTGCATCAATTGCTGCGTTTCACAGTAAAGCTAAAACTGCCTCTGCAGCACCTGTATCATATACATTTGCAAAATTTGTGCATAAGAAAAAAGGAATGGCTCCGGGAAAAGTATTACTTCAAAAAGAGAATACACTTTTGGTTAAGCCAGAAATTCCAAAAAACTGTGTGTTATTAAATGAATAATGACCTATTGAATAGAGTTAAGGTTCATTTTGCTCAGGGCGACAAAGAACTTAGTTATGCAAAAAATAATCTTAACAAATTATATGAAGGTAAAATTAGAGCTTCTTCAAGAAGGGCGGCCGGATTTTATCTAGATGGTTTAGGATGTTTTTCTAATTTGTATAATTATGGTAATAGTTTTATGAATCATTTACGAGCCTTAGAATCTGGTGATACTATTCCTCAAAATGTTCGCTTGGCTTCAAGGGCATTAATCACCAAAATAACAAATGAAAATTTAAGTGGACAAGATGCAATTGAAAATGCAGAAACTATTATTAATTTTTGCAGAGAAGAACTAAATAGATTTTTAATTAAAGAAAAACATGATGGAAAGAAAAACTAATTACAAAGTATTATTCGGTATTCTTATCAGTTCCATTGTTTTGGCAATTATTTATAATATGGTTTCTTTATCGGGCATTGAATTTATTAGGAAACCTATAAATTCCGTTTCGGTAGATTTTAATAATGGAGATAATTCTCGAAATATTGTTAAAGAAATAGACTTAGCCCAAGCATTATTTATTTTCGATTCAAA
This sequence comes from uncultured Ignavibacteriales bacterium, assembly GCA_963704835.1. Classification (GTDB taxonomy): domain Bacteria; phylum Bacteroidota; class Ignavibacteria; order Ignavibacteriales; family Melioribacteraceae. Next base: position 487,628 of record CAVPHW010000020.1, read on the forward strand.
ATTGGGATCCTTCATTGATGCTAGAGATCAATGGGAGTATTCTGAAGGCCATATTTCTGGAGCATTTAATATTCCGGAATTTAGTTTTGAATTGCATGACACCATATTAAGCAAATTTTCCAAAGATTCACTTTTAGTTATTTATTGTAGTGGAGATGATTGTGATATGAGCAAGAGATTGGCAGATCAATTATTAAAACTTGGTTATAATAATTCGTTCGTATTTACAAAAGGAATTGAAGCATGGCTTGAGGCAGAACTTCCTATAGAGAAAGGAAAAATAAAATGACCAAAAAGCAATTTATAGACTATTTTATTGCATTTGCGAGAATTTACTTGGCATTGGTCCTTATTCTTAGTGGTTTAGATAAAATTAATAGTTTAGATGCTTTTGCCGTTTCAATAGAGAATTACAGAATACTACCAATTAAAACAATTAATATTTTTGCTATCACACTTCCTTGGGTTGAAGTTGTTACCGGAGCATTTCTCTTATTAGGCATCTATATTAAAGAGAATGCAATGATTGCTGGGACTCTCTTATTAGTTTTTACAATCGCTGTAATTTCTGCTGTTATTAGAGGTTTAGATATTGAATGCGGTTGCCAAGGAACTTTTGACGGTCAAAAGGTAGGTATCTTTAAAATTATTGAAAACACATTTCTTATACTAGCCGCATTAATTAGTTTTAAATTCCCAAATCAAGTGCTTACCTTTTTTAGGCAGAATTAGTTTAAAATTTAAGGTAGATCAACTTTGAACAAGTTTAAGAATATTTGGCAAACTTTTTTACTTTCCATAATTGTTAAATTATATAAAAAGAGAAAGATAAAAAGTAAATTGTCACTTAATAAACACTCTAAAATCTTATTGATTATTTTTAGGGATAAATCTGAAACCATTTTAACTACACCTTTAATTAGCACCATCAAGCAAAATACTGATGCTTCAATTTCAGTTTTAACCTCAAGTGATTCTAATCATATTTTTGCTAATAATCCTAATCTTAAACAAATCATATTCAATGAAAATAATTGGTTAAAGAAAATAGAATTGTTAACAAATGTAAATACGCAAGAATTTGATTTGATTATTAATAGTAATGAACAGTTTAATTGGGATGAAATATTCTGGACATCTTTAGTTAAATCAAAATTTAAAATTGGCTTTAATGGTGTAGAGGATAAAATATTCACTCACCTAGTCTCAAAAATAAATATTTCTTCAAATCATTTTGTTGATAGAAGCTTACAAATTTGTGAATCCTTTGATTTTAACGTTGAAAAGAAAAACTTAAACTTAGTCTATTTCCCTACTCAAACTTCCCTATGTGAAATTGATAATTATTTGTCAAAGTCATTTAATTTCAAAAAATTAGTCGTAGTAATAAATATTTCTGGGAGTGATTCTAGAAATGCTTTGGATTGCGATAATTATAAAAATTTAATAAAATATATCAATAATTATGAAGTTAATCTGATAATTTCTGCTCAACAAAATGAATTAGAATTGGCTGATAATATTGCTGATGGTAGGGAGCAAATATATTTTTATGATGATTTTGATAGATATTCAGCTTTAATCTCAAAGGCAGATTTTATTTTTACACATGATTCATTTAGCATACAGTTAGCCGCTGCATTCAGAAAACCAATATTTTGCCTTTTTAGTTATAATAATAATAACGAGCTAATAAGAGTTCCGTATAACTCAGATTTTGATTTTGTTTCTTCAGATAAGCGTGATTTTAGCGATCTTAATTATGGCAAAGTTTTGAATAGCTTTATCCCCTATTTTGACTATGTTTATGAAAGATACTGTAATAATTTATTCACATGATTTTCGTGATACTATTTAGTTAGACAAAATCATTTTTTACTCCCTTTTGATATGACGTATAATTAGACTATTTTTACAGTGTAATTATTTGTAATGCTTCAGTAACATTCATTTGTTTGTAATTCTTAATAAGTTATTCATCCAATCACTGATCCAGAACATAATAAAATTTAATAATTCGATTTAAAAGGAAATACAAATTAATGTCATTCGAAAAAATCAATCTAATCAAACCAATTCAAAAAGCTTTAGCCGATGAAGGTTATACAATACCAACTCCAATTCAAAAGCATGCAATACCAATTATTTTGGAGGAAAAGATTTATTGGGCTGTGCTCAAACCGGAACAGGTAAAACTGCAGCTTTCGCTCTTCCAATTCTTCAAATTCTCCATAATGAAAAAACAAATACTCACAAAAGAAGAACTATTCGTTCATTAATTGTTACTCCAACAAGAGAACTAGCAATTCAAATTGGAGATAGTTTTTCTGCATATGGAAAACATACCGGACTTAAAAATGTTGTTGTTTTCGGTGGAGTTCGCCAAAAATCCCAGACAGATAAATTACTATCGGGTGTGGATATATTGATTGCAACTCCCGGCAGATTATTGGATCTGATGAATCAAAATTATATACAGCTTAATAATATTCAATTATTTGTCCTTGATGAAGCAGACCGAATGCTTGATATGGGTTTTATAAATGATGTAAAAAAAATAATCGCAAAATTACCTTCCAAAAGACAATCATTGTTTTTTTCTGCAACAATGCCGGAAGAAATAGTAAAACTTGCAAGAACCATATTAGTAAAACCTGTTAAAATTGAAATTACTCCAGAACCACCAACTGTTGAAGCAATTAAACAAAGCGTTTATTATGTTGCAAAACCAGACAAAAAAGCTCTTCTTATTCACTTATTGAAGGATCAGTCAATTGAATCAGCTTTAGTATTTACAAGAACAAAAAGAGGTGCAGATAAAGTTGCAAAAGTATTATAAAGCAAAAATATTAACAGAAGCAATTCACGGAAATAAATCACAAAGCACACGACAACGAGCTTTAAATAATTTTAAGTCAAAGAAAACTAGAGTTTTAGTTGCAACAGATATTGCAGCTCGTGGAATTGATATTGACGAACTTTCACATGTAATAAATTTTGAAATTCCAAATATTCCAGAAACCTATGTTCACAGAATTGGTCGAACAGGAAGAGCAGGATTAGGTGGAGTAGCAATTTCACTTTGTGATATTGAAGAAAGAGCATACTTAAAGGATATCAACAAATTGATTTCAAAACAAATTCCTCTTATTGAAAATCATCCGTTTGTATCCATCGAAATACCAAGCAGCAAATCTAAAAAGCAAGTTAGAACTTCACATGTTCGAAAACTAAAGGCTAACATAGTCAAAGTTCAGAAAGTCAGAAATCAACAAAAAAGAAAAGTGGACAAAAAAATGTTTGGACAAATAAAGGAAGAGGTTAATTCTTGGATTTAACAAAACTTCAAAATATTAAACAAGGTTTGCATGTAGCGATTGTGCTAAAAGAAGATCAAAAAACCGGTAAACTAACTGAAGGTTACATTAGAAATGTCCTTACAAAATCTTCCAAACATCAGTATGGTATTAAAGTAAGACTCGAGACTGGTGAAATTGGGCGTGTAAAAAAGATATTAGAATAATTATCTTATTAAAAGATGTAAAACGGAGAAAAAAGAGCGAAATTAAAATCGAGAAAAGTAGAATATCCTCGATCAAACATACATACTATATTTTATTAGAAGTGTATTCAATTCAAAGGTAAAAACCCGAGCATCCAGAAGATTTAAATATTTATTGATGCTGAATGATAAACATCTAAATGCATCTTTTTGATTTTCTCATCAGTTATATATTCATCAAATGTCATTTTTTTATCAATTATACCAGTAGGAATAATTTCAATTATTCTGTTGGCAATTGTTTGAATAAATTGGTGATCATGTGAACTAAAGAGAATTGTTCCGGGAAACTCTATCAAGCTATTATTAAGTGCTGAAATAGATTCCATATCAAGATGGTTTGTTGGTCCATCAAGAATAAGAACATTTGCCCCAATAAGCATCATTCGAGCAAACAAACATCGTACTTTTTCACCTCCGGATAGTACACTCGCTTTCTTTAAAGTTTCTTCACCGCTAAAAAGCATTCTTCCTAGAAATCCTCGAATGTATGTTTCTTCTTTCTCAACAGAATATTGTCGAAACCAGTCAATAAGATTTAAATCAACATCAAAATATTTGTCATTTTCTTTTGGGAAAATATGCAACCTTGATTGTTGCACCCCAAGTAAAACTTCCTTTATCAACCTTTTCATTGTTAGCAAGCGTATTAAATAAAGTAGTTTTTTCTAAATCATTTGGACCAACAAAAGCAATCTTATCACCTTTATCAACTTTGAAAGTTATATCATTTAGATGAGTTTCTCCATCCATTTTTCTTGAAATGTTGTCAATATCAAGAATATTATTTCCTGCTTCTCGTTCTGGTTTAAAAGCTATATACGGCATTTTACGAGAAGATGGTTTGATGTCTTCAAGAGTAAGATTTTCAAGTTGCTTTTTTCTTGAAGTTGCTTGTTTAGATTTTGAGGCATTTGCACTAAAACGAGAAATAAACTCTTGTAGTTCTGCTCTTTTTGCTTCAATTTTTTTATTGGAATCTTTTGCTTGCTTTGAAGCCAGCTGACTACTTTCTAACCAGAAATCATAGTTCCCAGTATACATTTGAATATGTCCATAATCAATATCAGCAATATGTGTGCAAACTTGATTTAGAAAATGTCTATCATGAGAAATAACAATTACTGTGTTCTTAAACTTGCTTAAAAAATCTTCCAACCATCCAATCGAAATAATATCAAGATGGTTTGTTGGTTCATCAAGAAGTAAAATATCTGGGTTTCCGAATAGAGCTTGTGCCAAAAGTACTTTTACTTTTTCATTTCCTGATAAATCTTTCATCAATTTGGTTTGACTTTCTGCATCAATCCCCAAACCATCTAATAATTCACCAGCTTCAGATTCAGCTTCATAACCAGATAACTCAGCAAACTCTCCTTCAAGTTCAGCAGCTTTTATTCCGTCTTTATCAGAAAAATCTGCTTTTGAATACAGATCATCTCTTTCTTCCATTATAGCAAAGAGTTTTTGATGTCCCATCATAACAGTTTGCAGCACTTGGTATTCATCATATTCAAATTGATTTTGCTTTAATGTTGCAAGCCTTTCTCCAGGAGTTATAATAACATGTCCTGAACTTTGTTCAATTTCACCTGAAAGGATTTTAATAAAAGTTGATTTACCTGAACCATTTGCACCAATAATACCGTAACAGTTTCCAGGTGTAAATTTTAGATTCACTTCTTCAAATAATGTTCTTTTTCCAAATCTTAGGGCTATATTGCTTGTACTTAACATTTATTCCAAAATATTTAATGGGAAATAGCCGATATTTTTAATCGAGAATATCGTTTTTTTATAACTTTTTTTCAAGAGGAATAAGATTGGTCAGACGATGTAAATATTGAAAAACTGATTGAGGAATATCAAGATTATTTCGTTTTAGAGTGTTCTTATTCAAAACTCGACTGCAAAAATACTAATTATTTTGGTAGCTTACAATTAAGCTCATTGATTTACTTTATCGGAATTAAAAACAGCAAACTTATTTTAAATTTTTCAATTCCTCATGTTCCCTTTTATTCTTATTATTCATTACTAAATATTTTTCCAGTATATTTAAAATCTAATTGAATTTTATCATAATAATTATAATATGCCTTGCTTAAAAATATAGTATCGAAACTAAAAAGTATTCTAGGAAGAAAAACCAATATTCAAAAAGTTACTCAGGTTGTTGCTGGAAAAGGAAAAAAAACTCCTCCTCACAAAACCAAAGTGCATTCAAATGAGATTGTAAGCGAAACAATAAGAAAGCGGAAACCTTATAAAAAAGAGACTCGCGAAGAATATCGTTTACGACATGAAAAACGTGATAAATTGAAGGCAATTGAGGAATCGGAAAAAGCAGTAATTAAAAATGATATCTGGGATGAATCGGTATTTATAGTCCCTACTATAGAAGGTAAAACCAGATTTCATGATCTAGACTTACCCAAAAGTATTCTTCACGCTGTTTATGATTTAGGATTTCAATATTGTTCAGAAGTTCAAGCAGAAGTTCTACCCAAATCAATGAAAAGTGAAGATATTACCGTTCAAGCGCAGACTGGAACGGGAAAAACAGCCGCTTTTCTTGTAACTATTTTGAATCACATCATTAAAAACCCAATAGAAGAAAAACGGAAACCTGGTACACCTCGTGCACTTATTCTTGCTCCAACCAGAGAGCTTGTTTTGCAAATTGAGAAAGACGCTCTTGGTCTGGGAAAGTATGTTAATTTTTCTATGTTATCAGTTTTGGGTGGAATAGACTATAAAAAACAACAATATGCTCTTAAAAGTAAGCCTTGTGATATACTAATCTGTACCCCTGGCCGACTTATTGATTTTATGCAAAAGAGGTTCGTCAATCTTAAAAAGGTTGAAATACTTATTATTGACGAAGCGGATAGAATGCTTGATATGGGATTCATACCGGATGTGAAAAGAATTGTTATGAGTACACCAGCTAAAGACAAACGTCAGACAATGTTTTTTAGTGCAACACTTACTGGAGATGTTAAGCGTCTTTCAGAGTCTTGGACGAAGCATGCAAATGAAATTATAATTCAGCCTGAAAGCATTGCTGAAGCAAACATTGAGCAAATTAATTATATAACCACAATAGAAGAGAAACCGACTATTTTGTATAACCTTATCATGCAAAAGAATTTAGAGAGAGTTTTGGTTTTTGTTAACAGAAAAGATGATGCCAAGCGACTTAAGGAAAAATTTGAAGCTTACGGAATTAGCTGTACGTTACTTTCAGGAGATATTGAGCAGACCCAAAGAATTAAGAGACTGGAAAGATTTAGGGAAGGAAAAGTTAGAGTACTTGTTGCTACGAATGTTGCCTCTCGTGGAATTCACATCGAAGGGATTTCGCATGTAATCAATTATAATATGCCTCAAGATGTAGAAGAGTATGTGCATCGCATCGGAAGAACAGGTCGCGCTGGTGCTAGTGGTATTTCAATAAGTTTTGCAGATGAAGATGATTCTCACGAAATTCCTAAATTAGAAGAGTACTTAGAAAAAAAAATAGAGCTGAAATTTCCAGAGGATGATCTGCTAATTCCAATACCTGAAAAGCACCAGAATATTGTTCATAAAAAAACAATGAAAAAAAGAGTTCAAAAAAGAAATAACAAAGGTCCAAGTCGAAGAAAATAATGCATCTGGATATTTCCCTTTTTTGTTTTCATTTTTCTATAGATTTTTGTACAAATGAAGCTATTATATTATTGTGAAAATATGCTCATGAATAAGAATATGTTAAGCATAATGATAGTTGTTCTCTTATTCGGATTAAGTTTAGGAACATCCTCTTTACCTCCCCCATTTTATAAATATTCAATTTCAGGTAAAATTAAATGTGATACCATTAGTAATTTGTCAGGCTATTCGATAATGCTTTTTACTAAACATATAGATCCAGATTCTGCATTTACGATATTTACAGGAGACTATGAGAATAGCAATCAGCAACCAATTGGAAAAACAGATATTTACGGTTCCTTCTATATTTTGATTCATTCTAATGTTTTTTTTGATACTTTTAAGTTAGGGTACATAGACAAAGATAATATTGTACGATTTAGTGAAATTTATAATATTGACGAAAATGAATTAAATGAGGTAATCGAACGGTATTCTGAAGCTAACACAAATAGTGGTTGTTCATCATGCACAGAGGAAGTTGCTGCTCCATCAAAAACTAGAATTGTGAGCTACTATTATAAATTGGACAATGTAAGTTTTGAGATTTGTAAATAGTAAAACTTAATGAGAAATAAAAATAGGTAACTTTAACTTTGAAATTATTTTTGACATTTAAAGTGGCATATGAAAAAATATTGATCATTCTGACTTGTCAGCCGAGTCTGAGGAGAATAGCAACGTGAGAATATTACATTCTAATTTAAAAAAAAGATTTCTCTCTTTCGTTCCAAATGAAAATGCTAGATTATTTTTAAATCTGCAAATGTCTCTTTTTGTATTTTTATTGATTTTTAATTCAGGTTGTAATAATTTCATTGAAATAGAAAATACATTAGACCATATTACTTTTGTGACTGATAAAATCACTTATACAGTTTCAGATAGTGTAGATATTATATTGGAAAACGGATCTACAAAAGATATTACTTTTGGTCTTAGATGCGGTACTTTTCTTGAAATGTCTTTTCAAAAAAAGCTTGATGGTGTATGGTCACAAGATTCTATGTTTTGGTTTATGACTTTGAAATGTGCAACCTTACCAAAAACATTGAGCCCAGGTAACATATTTAATTTTTCAGTTGGAAGTAAAGATTTCAATACAACCGGAACATTTAGACTTGTGCTATCTTTTTCTACGATTAAAAAGGAAGATACAACAATTATATATTCCAACGAATTCAAAATAAATTAATTCTATAATTTAATAGTTGAAATAACATTGAAAATAATGAATAAAACCTTTTGTGATTTTACTAAATCCGAAATTGATTTATATTGTAAAGAAATAAGATTGCTTGTTTCCAGTCCCAAATATATGTGTAATAAATGTGTTAGAGTAAGCTCTCAAAAAGATTTTCTTTGCAAGCCAAAGAAGATTAAATATTAAATGAATATCAGAAATTTCGAACACAACTATTATGTTAAGTAAAATTAAGATTGTATTTGTATTGCTCATAGTATCTTTTATAAGTTGCGATAATTCAATTGATGAACAACCGACTTTTGAAAAGCTAAAGGTTGATATTCAGATGGAAGTTCAAATTTTGGATAGCACTTATCAACAATATAAAAGACCATTTACGAAAATATACTTCACAACTTTTCAACAATTAAGAGATGGAACTAGGATTCAATTTGAAGAATCTGATACGACTTCTTGCCAAAATGGTTGGGGAGTAAAGCAAGTATCGTATCAATTGCAATCCCAAAATGATATAATTGTTCTAGGTGCTTCTTGTGAAAATTATAATGGTCTCAATTACAGAGAAATTAAAATTGATTACGCTGAAGCAGAAAGAAGAATTGATTCACTGAATCATTCCAGCATTATTAAAACATTTGCCATTTATTACAAATAATAATTAAGTTAGAATTGGCAATAATTTGTTAAAAATATGATAGAGAACTTTACTTCAAATAGAGTAATAATTTTTGATGGAATTTGTTCATTATGTAATTCTTCAGTTAGTTTTTTGAAAAAAAGACTTAATAATAATGAGTACAAATTTATTGCATCTAAAACTGAAATGGGTAAGGAATACATTGAGCATTTTCAACTTGGTGGAATTCCATATGATTCAGTAATATTAATTAAAGATAAGGTGATACTAGAAAAATCCGATGTTTTTTTTGAGATTCTCAAGGATCTTCCCTTCCAATGGAAAGTATTTAACTTATTAAAAATCTTGCCTAAAAATCTTAGAAATTGGGGATATGATTTTATTGCTGCGAATAGATATCTTTGGTTTGGGAAAGTAAATAAATAGTATGAGCAAAGAAAGAATTAATATTAGATCGCATGCTCCTTGGGAAGATATTGTTGGTTATTCAAGAGCGGTAAGAGTTGGGAATCACGTTTTTGTCTCAGGAACAACAGCTACAGATCTAAACGGCAATTTAGTGGGAATAAATAATCCATACGAACAAACAATTAAGTGCTTAAAAAATATTGAAAGTGCATTGATAAATGCGGGCACAAATTTATCTGAAGTTGTTAGAACCAGAATGTACGTTAAAAACATTAATGATTGGGAAGAAATTGGAAGAGCTCACGGTGAGTTTTTCAAAAATATAAAACCAGCTTCTACAATGGTTGAAGTAAATAATCTAATTAATCCTGAAATGTTGATTGAAATTGAAGTTGATGCTGTGATCTTGTGAGCGATACTAAACAAATTCAAGGAGAACAATCATGAAAAAGTATTTCCTACAAACTATTCTAATATTCGTAGTTATTTTTTCAGCTTGCGATAGTGATGATATAACGAACATTGATACTGTAAATAACCCTTTTGACAACCTATCAGAAAATATTCCTGTTGTGGTTAATAATGAAAATAGTTTTACTTTTGCCTTAAGAGCCAACAAAATTGATTTTTCATATACTGATAATCTTTCTTTTTCAAGTGATTCCTTAGTTATAACAATTACTTCACTTAAAACTTCTTCCGTAAATAGTTCATTTTTTGTTTATGATAATTTGAATGAGGTAATTTTCTCCGAAACATTAAATCAAAATAAAGTTATTGTAAAATCCGACATTGGTGGAAAAATTCCGAAGAAAGCCAATATTCGATTAATCAATTACTCCGGTGAACTTACTATTGTAGTAGCAAATAAGCACACTCAGAAAAATTATTTTACAGACAATGTTAACTGATAAAGAGAAAAACATTATTCTAGATACTGATTTCTTGACATCTAAAATTGAAATTACTAAGAAAATCCAAACTCAACTAGAAAGAACTCGAATAGAAATTAAAAATGTTATTGAAAAATCTAATTTCCCTTTTTCTGATAATATTGATATTACTTCAGGCAAAATTTTTAGAGGAGAAAATTATCGTTCACTTCCCTATCTGGTTTTAGACTATCCCAAATATTTTTCAAAAGAGAATAGCTTTACCTATAGAACTATGTTTTGGTGGGGAAATTTCTTCAGTTCAACTTTACACATTGAAGGAGAAGCACTTAGACATTATGAAATAATTTTATTGAAGAATATGAATGAGATTATTGCTGAAAAAGTCTATATTACAGTTGGAATCACACCCTGGGAATATCACTATGGCGAATCCAATTATACTTTGGCTAATTTATCTAACATCTCCAAAATAACAGATAGAACTTTTCTGAAATTAAGTAAAAGATTTAACATCTCTGATTTTGATAATTTGCCAAAATTATCTGCATCCTATTTTTCGTTTCTTCTTAAAGTGCTTTCAGAATAACAATCGAATATATATTTTACTTATGTGTAACTTATTTATATAGCTGTATTAAATTAAACTCTATAAAACAAAACTCAATAAATGCAATCTTAAAATGTGACAAATGAATAAACTTACTCTTAATGCTCCATCAAAAATAAACATTGGATTAAATATCCTAAATAAAAGGGATGATGGTTTTCACAATTTAATAACTTTCTTTTACCCCATTTATGATTTATGTGATACTTTGATATTTGAAAAGAGTAACCATTTTATCTTTGATTCAAATAATATTGATTTGATCAAAGATCATTCTAATTTAATTCAGCGAGCTCATACTTCTATAGAAAATTATTGTAAAAAAAAGATCAATGTAAAAGTATTTCTTGATAAGAAGATACCAATTGGAGCAGGTCTTGGTGGAGGGAGTTCAGATGCAGCCTCTACTCTTCTTGGATTAAATGAAATGTTCATGTTAAACATAAAAGAAGAAAAGCTTTTAGATTTAGCTTTAGAATTAGGCTCTGATGTACCTTTTTTTATAAAATCAAAACCTTCAATCGGATCATCACGAGGAGAAATTTTACAATTATCGAATAATTATATTGAAAAACCAATTGTAATAATTAATCCAGGAATTCATATATCAACTAAAGAAGCTTTCACAAATATTACCCCAAAAGCTACTTCTTTTAATTACAATTCTTTTATTACAAATGAAAATATTAATTATAGCTTATTGAATAATAATCTTTCAAATGATTTTGAGAAATATGTTTTTAGTACTTATCCAGAGATTAAATTAATTAAGACGAAGCTTTATGAAAATGGAGCTTTATTTTCTTTGATGAGCGGTACTGGATCTACTGTTTACGGAATATTTGATGATTTAGAAAAAGCAAAATATGCTTTCGATTTATTCCCAAGTAATTACTTTAAGTTTATTTCACATGTAGAATAATTCTATAAGTTAAAATTAAAGTCCTTGAGATATTGGAAGGATTATTGAAACAATTGTTCCTGGGTTTTTCTTATCACCAATTTTAGATGGACTTTTTACCGATATTGATCCATTGAATCGTTCTACTATTTCTTTCACAAGAGAAAGTCCCAATCCGCTTCCTTCAATATGTTTGCTTGGTAAATTTGTAGCTCTGTAAAATTGTTGGAATATCATTTTAATTTCTTTTTCTGGGATACCTATTCCCCTATCTGAAACTTCTAACTTAATATTTTGAAGGTCATCAAAAAGTTCAATTTTTATTTCTTCTTTTTCTTTAGTGTATTTTATTGCATTACCAACTATGTTAGATATTATTAATTCAAGCATTACTGAATCAGAGTCAATCAATATATTTTCACTTCTATGATCAATAAAGGAATGCTTGATTTTCTTGTTTTGTAGTGTTTCCGATTGCTGATTTAACACTTTATTTAAAACTTCAAGTAAATCAACTTTATCATAAGTAATACCGCCGAGCAACTTTAATTTAGAAATTCTTAAAATATTGTTAATTAACATCAACGCATCATTGGTTCTGATAATAGTTCTTGATAACTTTTCATCAATCTTCTCGTTTATTTTTCCAAGATAACCTTTTTTAATAATTTCAATTATTGATTGAACAGCAACAATAGGACTTTTTATTTCATGTACAACTGCCATAATGTATTTTTGCTTAGCTTCCTCAACTTTATTTAATTCCTCTAAAGTTTCCTTTAATTGTTGTTCACGTTTATAAAGTCTATTCGCAATTCTACTTGTTATTCCTACAGTTGTATAAATCGTAAAAATAAAAATAACTAATGATGAATAAATAAAATTTAGATTGTAAATATTCTCAGTGGCGTAAATCTCTTCAATATGGTAATGTGTAAGATGTCCATTAAATTCTAATGCAGTTATGCCTGTTAAAGATATTACCAACAAACTTGCAACTACAAGAATAACTTTACGTGGTAATATTAGGCTTCCAATAATCATATGAAAGAAAAAAAGCATGTACAAAGGTGTTTCTAAATGTCCAGTAAAATAGACGATTAATGTAAGTGCAACTAGATCAAAACACATTTGAATAAGCGACAAATGCAATTGATTAAAATTATTTGGAGTACAAGTGACTTTATTGATGACTAAATTTAATATAATATTGTAGAAGGCAATACTTACTGAAATTATTATAAACCAATCTAACTGTTCTGCGGAAAAGTTTATCTTAAGTATGTGATGTGCTACCAAAAATAATGTAACAAACATGACAACTGCAATATACCTGATTTGAATAAACCAGACATTTCTACTTTTTATTGTCTTCCAATATTCCTCGTAATTTAAAGCCCAATCCGGTGATAATTTAATCATAGAATTCCCATAATTAAAAACAGACCCACAATTTTATGTGAGTCTGTTCTAATGATTTACGCTATGTACTTTCCTCTTTTTATATAAGTTGTGTGCAGAAGTTTATGCGATAAATGGCCGCATGGTCCATCTGTTAGAAAATTTTCATAAATATATGTAACATGAGGATTTTCATGTGATTTTCTAATTGGTAGACCAGCTTCTTCTTTGTAAATAGCTTCAGCACGTTTTGCTCTTATTTCAGCATTTGTTGGAATTGGTTGTCCGCCTCCACCAATACATCCACCTGGGCATCCCATAAATTCAATAAAGTGACATTCGCTAAATTTACCGCCAGCTTTAATATCTTCCATAACTTTTTTGGCATTTGCTGTTCCATGAGCAACAGCTACTTTTAAAGTAACACCCTTTAGCCAATCCCAGTTTGGAAAATAATTTTGTAATATAGCAGGAACAGGTCCAACTTCAGTAATCGGTAATTCAACATATTTAACACCATCAAATCCACGTACAGGTAAAATATTAGCATTCTCAAATATACTCTCAACTTTCAATCCGGTTACTAATTCAATAACACTTCTAAGCGCTGCTTCCATAACTCCACCAGTTGCCCCAAAAATCAGCCCGGCTCCGGAAGCATTACCAAAAGGATCATCAAATTCTGATTTTGGAACTTCGGGTAAAAATATTCCTGCTTCTTTAATCATCTGTGCTAATTCGCGTGTTGTTAATCCAAAGTCAACATCTTTGTATCCAGAGTCAATCATTTCTGGTCTATTGCATTCATATTTTTTTGCAGAACAAGGCATAACTGCAACGGTTACAATGTCTTTAGGATTAATTTTTGCTTCCTGAGCATAAAATGTTTTTATAACTGCACCAAACATTTGCTGTGGGGATTTTGCAGAACTTAGGTTATCAATATAATCAGTATAAAAATGCTCTAAATACTTTACCCAACCCGGAGAGCATGATGTAAACTGAGGGATAACAGAGTCCTTATCACCTTTTACTAAAATGTTATATAATCTTTGAAGAAGTTCCGTTCCTTCTTCAAGTATAGTGAGATCAGCGGTGAAATTAGTATCAAAAACTTTATCAAAACCTATTCTTCTAAGTGCGGTATTTAATTCTCCGGTTAAAGAAGTGCCAGGTTCCATTCCGAATTCTTCGCCAATTGCAGCTCTAGGAGAAGGAGCAGTCTGAATTACAACGTGCTTTGTAGGATCATCAATAGCCGCCCAGATTAAGTCTCTTGGGTCATTTGCTCTTAAAGCACCAGTTGGACACCTATTTATACATTGTCCGCAATTAATACAGATTACATCAGAAAGTGGTTTATCGTAAAATGTTCCAATATGAGTTTCAGCACCTCTATCAATTGCTTCTAATACACCAACTTCTTGAAGATCAATACAAGTTCTAACACATCTTTTGCAAAGTACACATTTATCCATATCACGAACTACAGAATAGGACGATTTATCAATTTCATGTTTTGGTTCTTTTATATGACCAAAGTTATATTGATCAACTCCATATTCTTTTGCTAAAGATTGCAATTCACAATTGTTATTTCTAAAACAAGAATAACATTCACCACAATGTTCACTTAACAATAGATCCAAAATATGCTTCCTTGCTTTCCTTACCATTGGGCTTGTTGTGTTAATTTTCATGATTGCTGTGATTGGGAAAGCACAAGAGGTTTGTAAGGTGCGCATTCCTTCAACTTCCACAACACATAGACGGCAAACTCCGGCAACACATAAATCCGGATGATGACATAATGTTGGAAT
The DNA here is from genome assembly GCA_963704835.1 of uncultured Ignavibacteriales bacterium. Classification (GTDB taxonomy): domain Bacteria; phylum Bacteroidota; class Ignavibacteria; order Ignavibacteriales; family Melioribacteraceae. The sequence goes on from CAVPHW010000020.1 coordinate 502,766, forward strand.
ATGAATATTATTATTTTTACAAGCTTCCAATATTGTGGTACCGGTCGGAACAGTAACAAATTTTTCATTTATCTGAATTTTGACAGATCCACCAATATATTCTGGATTTTCTGGTTTTTCAACTAAGTGCGGTTTTTGGCTTACCGGAGCTCTATCTTTTTTATTTTCTTCCATTGTTGCCTCCGTTAGAGTAGTTTAATACTTCATCTTTGAAATTTTCCAAGATTGATAAAAAAGCATTTGGGCTTGATTGACCCAATCCACATTTGGATGCAACTTGCATTGTTTTCCCAAGCTCTTTCAGTTTGTTTAAGTATGTAAAGGTATGTTCTCCATTTTCAATTTGTTCAATACCTTCTAATAACTTTATATTTCCAATTCGACAAGGTGTACATTGACCGCAAGATTCTTCAACAAAAAATTCCATGAAATTTTTCATCACTTTTAGCATGTCTCTTGACTCATTGAAAATAATAATTGAACCACCGGTGGCAATATCTTCATAGGATAATTGTCTATCAAATTGTGATTTCGGAATACAATGACCAGAAGCGCCACCAATTTGAACTGCTTTTGTATCAGTAGCCTCAACTAATTCCAATAATTCCTTTACTGTTGTTCCCCACGGAAGTTCGTATACACCAGGTTTTTCGCAATCACCGGAAACAGAAAACAATTTGGACCCAGAAGATTTTTCTGTTCCAACATTTACAAACCATTCTGCACCTTTCAAAATAATGTGAGGAATTGTTGCCAATGTTTCAACATTATTTACAGATGTTGGCTTTCCATTATAACCTGTATTAACTGGGAATGGTGGTCTGTTTCTTGCCTCACCTCTATGTCCTTCAAGTGATTCAATTAATGCAGTCTCTTCACCACAGACGTAAGCACCAGATCCTAAAAATATTTCTATTTCAAAATCAAATCCCTCTTTACCTAAAATATTTTTACCAAGTAAGTTATCTTTACGCATAGCACTTAGATAATCTTGCAAAGGTTGATAAAGATATTCATATTCTCCTCTTAAATAAACAATCCCAACTTTTGCACCAATCGTATAGCCACCAATTACCATTCCATCAAAAACCAATTCAGGATATTCAATTAATAATACACGGTCTTTGAATGTTCCTGGTTCACCTTCGTCAGCATTACAAATAATATACTTTTGATCACTCATTGCGGCAGCAGATAGCATCCATTTAGTTGAAGTTGGAAACCCAGCTCCGCCTCTGCCTTTTAATTTTGATATCTTTAATTCAAGTAATATATCTTCTCTTTTTAAACTAACTGCTTTTTTAATTCCTTCACCTCTAGTGTATTCAGAGAAAATTATTTTTCCACTTCTTTCTTTTTTTGTAAGTTCCATTTTCACCTCTTTACTTAACATCATTCAAAAGCTGGATAGCTTTTTCAGATGTTAGTTTTGTATAAACTCGGTCATTTATGGCCATTGCAGGTGCCTCATCACATAGCCCTAAACAATTGGCGTATTCTATAGTGAACTTTTTATCTTTGGTGGTTTCACCAATTTTAATACCTAATTCTCGTTCTACTGCTTTTTGAATCGCTTCTTTACCTTTCATTTCGCAAGAAATAGTTTTGCATAATCTTACAATATTTCTACCCTTCGGTTCAGAATTAAGAAAAGCATAAAATGATATCACACTGAAGACTTCAACAGGATGGATCTTTAAATGCCGAGCAACCTCTTGTTGTGCATAATCAGAAATGTATCTATGCTTTTTCTGTATTTCATGAAGAATAGTTAATAATGAAGATCTGCCATTCCCAAATTGATTAACTATAAGTTCAATTTCTTCAGCTAATGAAGTTTTTTCTTCAACGAACATATTGTACTCTCCATTAATTCTTTATAAGTAATTTTTTAACTTTCTGAATTAATTCTTCTGATGATATAGGCTTTTCAACAAAGTCATCTACCGGAACTAGTTCATTTGCTCCGAACTGCATTCCAACAGTTTTGGATATTGATGTATACATCAATATTGGAATCTTGGGAACTTCTTTTTTAAATCTTTGCGCTAAAAAGAACCCATCATCGGCTTCATCCATCATTACATCAAGAATAATCAAGTCTGGTGATTTTTCTTTTACAACTTCAAAACCAGAAGTTGGGTTATTGGCGATAACTACTTCATATCCATTGGCTTGTAAGATCAACGTACTTGCTTCAAGGATATCCGGATCGTCATCAATTACGGCTATAAGTGCCATTTTTTCTCCTATTGTTAATTAAGTAATTTATTTAAATGGAAATTGAATAGTAAACTTTGTCCCTTCTGTATAAACACTTTCAACATCTATATTTCCATGGTTTGCTTCCACTAATCTTTTTACAATTGATAATCCCAACCCAGTACCGCTAATTGCTCTTGTATACTGATTTTTAGCTCTAAAAAATTGTTGGAATAATTTATTTTTATCTTCTTCCCTTAATCCTATTCCTTTATCTTCAATTTCTAACACAATTAAATTATTTTTTGTAAAAGCATTAATGAATATTTCACCGCTTTCTTTATTGTATTTAGCTGCATTGCTAAGGAGATTATTTACAATCTTCTTAATTTCGCCTTCATCAATTTTAAGTAAAGGTAAATCTTGCTCAACATTGATCTTAACTGTAATTCCTTTCTTTTTAATTTGAAGTTCATTAAGATCTAATGCCTGATTAATAATCTCCGATAGAACCACATCAGATATTTCCCTATTTTTTTCATCGAGTTCCATTCGAGAGATATCCAATAAATCATTTACCAGTTCGAGTGCTCCCTTCAATCTTATTTCGGAACGTGATAAATACTCATTAGATTTTTCTTTGGGTATGGCGATAGAATCATCAATAATAACATCCAAATATCCAAGAACTGCAGCCAAAGGTGTTTTAAGCTCATGTGCAACCATTGAAACAAACTGTGATTTTAGTTGCTCAAGCCTTTTGAATCCCGTAATATTTTTGAGCACAACAACAACGCCAGCAAATGATCCATCTGGATGAGGGACCGGCGAACAAGTAGCATCAATTATTAATTTTCCATTGGGAAGAATTTCTACTTCTGTTGAATAAGATTTGGGAACACTATGATCAGAGAATATTTGTTTTACTTTCTCTGAGATTTTGTTTGGCAATCTATCGAGTATGTAATCTTCTATCTCAAGTTTATCAAATTGTAGTTTTTGCAAACAGGCTCTATTAAAGTAGACTACTTTCCCTTCTGTGTTTATTAATAAAACACCACTACTTATAGATTCAATTATTGTATTTAGTCTGCTTTTCTCATGAGCAATTTCTAGAAGATATTTTTCTCTTTCTTTTCTTAATTCATCAGCTTCAAGAAGGATTAATCTTTGTTTGTAGCCTTTCTCAATTTGATGTAGTAGCTCTTCGGGAGTGAAAGGTTTTAGAATGTAGTTAAATGCGCCAAGTCGGGTAGCTTCAATTGCTGTTTCGTAACTTGCATAGGCGGTAGCAATAAAACATACTGTGGAAGGTTTATAAGTTTTCAGTTCTTTTAATACTTCTAACCCATCAATATCAGGCATCTTTAAATCGATTATAGCTAAATCAAAATCAGATTCTAGACCTTTGGAAATACCTTCTCTTCCATTTTCTGCCGTAGTTACTGAATAACCCTTACGGGTTAGTAGTTTTTCGGTCCCAAGTCGCAGACCTCTTTCGTCATCAATTATTAAAATATTGGGATAGTGATTATCCATATTTTCAGAGAAAAAACTCTTATCAATTTATATGTATTCTAAAACGTATTTAACTATTCATAGAACTTATTGATACTTGAAATTAATTCTTCAATAACAACCGGCTTGTTAAGCAATCCATCACACTTTATCCACTTTTGTTCTTCTTTGGTTGCAGCACTAAACTTAAATCCTGTTTCGTACGTTGCAGATGTTAAAATAAATATTGGGATACTTTTACCAATATCTACTTTCTTTAACTTATGGCATAAAACAAACCCGCTATCATGTTCTTCCATAATCAAATCGAGTATGGCAGCATCAGGTTTTATTTCCTTAAATAAGCGAATTCCATCTTGTGCGTTTTCAGCAATAAATACTTCAATTCCTTTTGCTTCTAATTTTGCTTTGTTTTGTTCAAGCAAATCTATATCATCATCTACTAATAATATTCTTTTTACTTTTTGATTCAATTGCATTCTACTAACTCCTTAACAAAATTTAATTTTGATTCCTTATTATTGGGAAGTTGAACAGAGAAAGTTGAACCTTTCCCAATTTCACTTTTTACAGTCAAATTTCCCTTATGCATTTTTATAATGCCATAACTAATAGCTAAGCCTAAACCTGTTCCTTTTCCAATTTTTTTAGTTGTAAAAAATGGAGTGAATAGTTTACTCATATTTTGATTATCGATACCAACACCTGTATCGGTGATTTCAATATTTAGATATTCATTATTTTTATATAAATTGATAGTAACCTGTTTGCTTTCAGATTCTTCCAATGATTCACATGCATTATTAAGTAAATTTACTATTACTTGTTTTATTTGATCACTATCAATAAAATAATTCTCTTCAACTAATTCAGAATTGAATAATATTTTTACATCTTTAAATAGCGGATTTAGTTTAGTTGATTTAATAATATTTTTTGTGATCTTAACAATATTTTCTTTTTCAATTTTTAATTTACCTTGCCTCGCAAAATTAAGTAAATTAGATACAATTCCTTTACATCTATTTGTCTCTTCAATTATCATTTTAATATCATCGACACTAACCTTTTCCTGGTTAGTATCTTCTGTATCATCCTTCAACATTGAGGCATACAACAATATTGTGCCTAAAGGATTATTTATTTCGTGAGCAACTCCAGCAGCTAATTGACCAATCGATGCTAATTTTTCAGCATTCTGCAGTTGTAATTGAGTTTCTTTTAATTCTTTATAGGCATCTTCCATTTTATCAATTAAGAAATGGTAAACACATATCTTCTTCAGCAATTCCTTTTGCAATTGATATTGCATATTCTCTACATGTAGTATACCCGCATGACCCACAATTCAACTCATCTTGTTTTGAAAATTTATTTGTTTTTGCCAATATCTCTTTAATTCTTTCATCGCTTGGCATTGGAATTCTTTGTGATTTACTTTTAAATTTTCTATCCAAATTTAGATTTCTACTATTATAAACTTCACTTTTCCAAACATTTTTATCAACATGAGTAATGTTTTCTTCAATATATTCAATTACTTTTTCTCTTCGCGAATAATAATTCAAATTACTTTCTATTGCCGGTCCGCTAATGCAGCCTTCACAGAATAGAATATCAACAAATTTAGATTTTATCTTTCCTTCGGAAATATCTTGAATTAGTTCTTCAACTTTTTCTTTGCCATCAACAACAATAATCTCTTTTTCTAAGACATCACTAGAATAGCTAGCAGATTTAAGTAGACCACCCGAGAGAGGATAAGATTTGCCCAAATTTGCATATGGAGGATCGAAAAAAGAATTTTCAAATGATTCCAAATCTATTTTATTATCATTTAGTATTTTTTTAAGTTCAGTAAAAGTCAAAACTGCATCAATCGCATCATTAACTTCTTCATCAATATATTCGCTTTTTTTTGCAACACAAGGTCCAATAAACACTACTTTTGTATCACTTCCATATTTGTTTTTTAAGTATCTGCCCATTGCAATCATTGGAGAAACAACTTCTGCTAGATTTTTAACTAATCCTTCAAAATACTTTTCGATATAATTGTAAATAGCCGGACATGGAGAACTTAATACTACTTGATTCTGATTTTCATCAAAATATTTAGTGTATTTCTGACTAACTAAATCTGCACCAAAAGCCGTCTCAGCAACTTGTTTAAATCCCAAAGATTTTAATGCTGAAGGAATTTTATAATACGTATCTGGGAAAGCAGCAACAAATGATGGTGCAACAATTGCATAAGTATCATAATTAGGAATTAAAGTTTCAAGGACAATTTCAATATCGCTTGATATTTTTTTTGCCTCTAAAGCACATACTTTAACACAATGACCACAACTAATACATCTATTTGATAATACAATTGCTTGTCCTTCATAAACTCTTATAGCTTTAGCAGGACACTCTCTAACACACGAGTAGCATCTTTTACATTTTTGCCCAATTGTACTAACAATTCCACGGTTCATTTTACAAGCAACAAATATTTTAATTTTTTAATATTTCTTTTCGGTCAACATAACTTGTATGTAATATTTCATGTGCCTTATGACTATTTGGTTTTTCAAAAAATTCATCATATAATTTTTTAACTGATTCATTTTCATGCGATCTTCTGTTCTTCATTTTTTCATCAATTTCGTAAAGACTTTTAACTCTTTTTTTAATTTTATCTAGTTTTTGATGAATTGGCTGACCGCCACCATTTATACATCCGCCAGGACATGCCATAACTTCAATAAAATGATATTTAGATTCACCTTTCTCAATTTCATCAAGAATTGGATCAACATTGCCAATTCCATTTACGACTGCCACATTTAAATTGTTCCATTTATATTTAGACTGCTTTCTTTAATTCCATCTATTCCGCGAATATCTGATAATTCCAAGATTGTCTAATTCAGTTCCGGTTAGCTTAAAATAAGCAGTTCTTAAAGCGGCTTCCATTACACCACCTGATGTACCAAATATTGCAGCTGCTCCAGTTGATTCACCTAGTGGATTATCAAATTCACTTTCAGGTAAATCTTCAAACTCAATACCAGCTATTTTAAATAATCTAACTAATTCTCTTGTTGTTAAAACAGCATCCACATCGGCTAAATTATCTTCTGATAATTCTGGTCTACTCGATTCAAACTTTTTAACTGTACATGGCATTATTGAAACAACAAAAATATCTTCTGGATTAATTCCGGATTTTTCTGCAAAATAAGTTTTTAATACAGCCCCTTCCATTTCGTGAGGAGATTTACATGTTGATACATGATCAAGAATCTGAGGTCTATTTTGCTCTAATATATTTAACCCAACCTGGACAGCAGCTTGTAAACATTGGTAAGTTTCCACCATTGGTAACTCTATTTATTAGTTCTTCTGCTTCTTCCATAATTGTTAAATCTGCAGCAAAGTTTGTATCAAATACATATTCAAACCCAAGTCTTTTTAAAGCAGTAATAATTTGTCCAGTTACATTTGTACCCAACGGTAAATTATATTCTTCTCCAAGAGATGCTCTAACTGCAGGGGCTATTTGGACTATGGCAATTTTCTTTTTATCATTAAGTGCATTTGTAACTTCTTTTAAAGAACTTTTTTCTCTTAGTGCAGCAGTTGGACAGACAAGAATACATTGCCCGCAAAGAATGCAATCGCTTACGTTTAATCCTCTATTATAAGGGGTTGTAACGTTACTTTTAAATCCACGATTAGTAAAATCAATTGCTCCTACTTTTTGAACTTCATTACAGGTACTAACACATCTTCCACATAAAATACATTTTGCTGGATCTCTTTCCATAGAAGCACTTGAAATATCAATTGCATGACATTTAGATTCTCCAACAAATCTATGTTCTCTAATACTATATTGTTCAGAAAGATCCTGAAGTTCACAATTTTTATTTCTAACACATATTAAACAATCTTGCGGATGATTTTCAATCAACAATTCAACAATTGTCTTTCTCGCTCTTCTAACTCTAGATGAATTTGTTTCAACTATCATTCCGGAGGTGATTGGATAAGCACAACTTGGTGTTAATCCTCTCGCACCTTCAACTTCAACTACACACATTCTGCATGCTCCAGTTGGCAACATATCTTTCATATGGCATAAGGTAGGAATTTTTATTCCAACAGATTTAGCAGCATCTAGAATAGTCATTCCTTCTTCTGCCTTAACGTTAATATTATTTATTTTTAATTCAATCATTTTTTCTCCGATAAAATATTTAATTTGCTTCAATAGCATCAAATCTGCATGTTTCAACACATATTCCACATTTGATACATTTTGATTCAACAATGGTATACGGGTGTTTTGGTTCACCAACAATTGCGTCTGATGGACATTTTCTTGCGCATAATCCGCAACCATTACAAATTTCTGTTACAACAGTATATGATAACAATTCCTTGCAGACACCGGCATGACATTTTCTATCAAACAAATGGCTTTCATATTCATCCTGAAAATATTTCAAACCTGAGATTACTGGATTTGGAGCTGTTTGACCAAGCCCACATAAAGATGTATCTTGAATTACTTCAGCTAATCTTTCTAAATGGATCATTCCTTTAAATCTTTGCAGTTGATCTAATTTATTCTTTGTCTCTTTATAACTCACCGGAATACGTTCAATAATTTCTAACATTCTTTTTGTACCTTCGCGACAAGGAACACATTTACCACATGATTCATTTTGAATAAATGTTAAGAAAAATTTTGCAACATCAACCATACAAGTGTTTTCATCCATAACAACAAATCCACCCGAGCCCATCATTGCACCAACTTGTTTTAAGAGACTCATAATCAACTTTTGTATCAAGAACACTATCCGGTAAACATCCACCTGAAGGTCCACCTATTTGAACTGCTTTAAATTTTTTGCCATTTGGAATTCCACCACCAATATCAAAAACTACTTCTCTTAATGTAATTCCCATAGGAACTTCAACCAAACCACTATATTCAATCATTCCGCTAAGCGCAAAAACTTTTGTCCCTTTACTAGAATCTGTTCCAATACTTGCAAACCACTCAGCACCATTATTAATTATTGATGATATGTTTGCAAATGTTTCAACATTATTAATTATTGTTGGCTTGCTCCACAATCCAGAAACTACCGGATATGGAGGACGTGGTTTTGGCATTCCTCTTTTACCTTCAATTGATGCAATTAGTGCAGTTTCTTCACCACAAACAAATGCTCCAGCACCTTTTTTAATTTTAATTTTAAAGTTAAAACCACTGTCAAGAATATCTTGACCAAGTAAACCATATTCTTCACATTGCTTAATTGTATTTTCTAATCTTTCAATCGCAAGCGGATATTCTGCACGGCAATAAATATAACCGAAACATGCTCCAATAGCATAAGCACCTATAATCATTCCTTCAATAAGTTTGAAGGGGTCACTTTCTAAAACTGATCGATCCATAAATGCACCAGGATCACCTTCATCAGCATTACAAATTATATATTTTATGTCAGACACCTGATTATGTGCCATTTCCCATTTTTTGCCTGTTGGGAAACCACCACCACCACGACCTCTCAATCCACTTTGTAAAATTTGATTAACAACATCTTTTGGTGATAATGTTGATAAAACTTTATCCAAAGCTTTAAAGCCACCAACGGATATATACTCATCAATAGATGTTGGGTCAATAATTCCACAATTTTCTAGGACTATCTTTTTCTGTCTTCTAAAAAATGGTAAATCATTTATATATTTAACACCATCTACACCCTGCGAATGAGATGCTAAAAGCTTTTCTTGATAAATGCTCTTGTTCAACAATTGTTTTTCTTATTAAATTTGGTACATCCTTAACGGTAACTTCACAATAAGATATTCTACTTTGATCAGGTAAGTTTAATATCAACAATTACTTCCTTAGCACAGTAACCAATACACCCAGTTGGTACAATTATGGCATTCAAATTGAACTTTTCTAGTTCTTTTTCTATAGCTATTTTAACTTTTCCAGCGCCAGAAGCTAGGCCACAAGTTCCCATTCCAATAAAAATTATAGGAAATTCGTGTTCTTCATACTTCAACTTCTTGTTAAGTTCAACTACTTCTGTTTTTTCATTTTCAGTAAGACCTGGAATAGCTTCTTCTCTACAGTATTTAAGAAAATTCTTCTTCTCAAAAGATTCTGATTTATTTAATAATTCTCCAAAAGATTTCATGCAATACTCACTTTTTTTATCTCTTCTTCACTTTTTACCATATTTTTGTATTTTTTAATAATTTTAGGAATTTCATTTACAGTTAATCGTCCAAAATATTCTTCATTAATATTTATTACCGGTGCAATGCTACAAGCACCTATACAAGCAACTGTCTCTAAAGTAAAATTCTTATCTCTAGTAGTAGTTCCTGCTTTTATTCCCAATTCGGTTTCAAGGGCAATTAAAATATTAGCAGAACTCTTAACATGACAAGCTGTTCCCCTACAAACTTTTATTATATATTTTCCTAAAGGATTTAGTCTAAATTGATTGTAAAATGTTGCAACACCGTAAACACTAGCAAAGGGCATATTAACATGTTCTGCAACTTTTGATAGAACCTTTTCGGGTAAATAACCATATTCGTCCTGTACGTCCTGTAAAAGAGGAATTAAATTACTCCTATCGTTGGGAGAATATTTTTCTAAGATTTTAGTACTCATTCTGTTTCCAATAAATTAAGAATTAATAGGATTTTACAATTTACATGCCAGCGAGTGATAATATTCAAAATCAGTTAAAGTGAAGTAAACCAACAATTATTTAGCAAGTATTAAAGTATTTTCTTAAGCCTGGGAAAATTAAAATAAGTTTTCTAATAATTGATATTCATAAAATATTTTATACTATAAATAAAATATGTGACTAATATTTTATGGCAAATCGTCAATATTGTTTCTATTTTATATAGTTCCAAAATGAAATAATACCTAAATGGATATCAAAAACATTAATTCCTTAAAATTGAAAACTGCACAAATTTCTTTGGTGGTTGGATTAGGAATTTTTGTAATTAAAATAGTTGCTTATTTTATTACAAATTCTAGTGCAATATTTTCCGATGCAGCTGAATCAGTAGTCCATATTATTGCAACTGGTATGGTATTATATAGTATTATTTTAAGCTCGCGACCACCAGATGAATCGCATTTATATGGGCATGGGAATATTGAATATTTTTCTGCCGGTGTAGAAGGATTACTAATTATTATTGCTGCAATTACAATCATATACTTTGCTGTCGGTGATATAATTATTGGTGCTAAACCTCAGCAGTTAGACATCGGTACTATTTTAATTGGAATTGCTGGTCTAGTGAATGTTTTTCTTGGTCTCTGGATTATTAAAAAAGGTAATCAAACTAGCTCATTAGCACTTATCGCAGATGGTAAACATATCCTTACTGATGCTTATACTAGTATTGGTGTTGTTTTAGGCTTGATTTTAGTTCTCATTAACGGATATATTTTTAATTGATCCAATAATTGCAATTTTTGTGGCAACCAATATTATATTTACTGGTTATAAATTAATTAGAGAATCAGTTGGCGGATTAATGATTGAAACTGATGATAATTTATTGATTAAAATAACTGAACTAATAAATGAATTAAGAAAAGACTATCATATTGATATTCACCAACTAAGATTTTGGAAATCAGCAAATAATGTTTTTATCGATTTCCATCTCACACTCCCTTTCTTTTTTAATATTAAACAGTCTCACCAAATAGAGGAGGAAATATCAGAGAAACTTTCGTCCGAAATAAATAATGCACAAATAAGAACCCATTTTGATTTTTGCGAACCGTTTTTGTGTCATTACTGCAAACTTGACCCTTGTAAAGAACGCCAAGCAGAATTTACGACTTTTGTTGAATGGGATAAGGCAAAATTGTTAAATGTACCATTAATAAATTGAGAAGAAAATGGAAAAAACCAATAGCATAAATTTATCGATTGCAATTATTGTATCATCATTAATTTTAGGTCTCTTCTTTTATCTTGCACGGCAACAAAATAATACTGTTAATGTTGTTGGTTATGCAATTGAGTCTTTTGAATCCGATATAGTTAAGTGGAACTTTAATGTTACGGAAGAAATTGATATAAGTAATCTGAAAACTGGTTATATAAGTCTGAACGAAAAACTCGATAGACTTAAAAAGATTATTCATGCTGAAAACCTAGAAGACCTTGAAATTATTTATAAACCTATTGGTATAGAAGATATTTATGACAGAAATGGTATAACAACAAATAAAAAACTTTCTCAAGAAGTAATAATTACTTCAAAAAGTATAGAAAAAATTGAAGAGCTGTCAACTAATCCAATAGTTTTTATTAATAATAATATAATATTTCAATACTCTAATATTAATTACTTTTATACCAATCTTGATCTTATTAAAAAAGAACTTCTCGGGAAAGCAGTCATTAACGCAAAGCAGAGAGCCACAGAAATTTTAAGCGCAGCAGGCAATAAAGTTGGTGATTTAAGAACTGCACGAAGCGGTGTTTTTCAGATTACCGAACCACTATCAACTGAGGTTGCGGGATATGGAGTACATAGCACCGCAACAAGAAAGAAAAATATAAAAGTTACAGTTTCAGCTGAATTTGAAATAAAATAGAATTTATGCTACATGAGATTTATAATAATTTCTTAATATTATCATTTTTCTTCATTGATTCTTCAGCCATTTTTACTTTATAATCTACAAATTTTTTCTGAAGAGCTAAATTTCCTGTAGCAATAATTTGGATTGCGAGCAATGCCGCATTTTTAGAACCATCAATTCCAACAGTAGCAACTGGAATTCCCGGTGGCATTTGGACAATTGAGAGCAATGAATCTAGCCCATCCTGAAAATTTGATTTCATTGGTACACCAATAACTGGCAAAACAGTTTGACCAGCAGTAACTCCAGGAAGATGTGCCGCCATTCCTGCAGCTGCAATAATAACTTTTAATCCCCTTTCGACTGCAGTTTTGGTATATAATGAGTGTTCTTCAGGAGTTCTATGAGCAGATAATATTTTAACTTCAAACTGGATGTCAAATTCATTAAATATTGCGAATGACTTTTGCATTACAGGTAAATCTGAATCACTTCCCATAATTATTCCAACAAGTGGATTATTTGACATTGTAATTCCTATAATTTATGCGTAAATAATTGAGTGCTAAATATAGAAAAGTTTTTTATTTCTTAATAGGTATGATTATTTACGATTGTAAATTAGATTTCAATTAACCTGATCTGTATTATTATAATAGGTAGTTATTAATTCAGATTGCCTTCAATCTAAACTTAAAATAAGATTATTTTTCACATTCTGTACTTTTTCGGAGTAGATAAAAATAATTGAATAACCGAAAAATAATATCATAAATACATTAGTGTTGTTATCATTTTCTTACAAGTGATCCAGCACCCGATATATCTGTCTTCACATCCGTGGGATTTCCATAAAGTGCAATATGACCAGCACCTGAAACTTCTGCATTCACCGAATTAGATGAGTTTATTATAGCATTAGCTGCTCCACTTACATCAATTTCAAGATCCTCAGTAATAAAATTCATAGCGTCAAGATCAGCTGCTCCGCTAATATCAATGGTAACAGAGTTGGCTATCCCTTCAATTACTACGCTAGATGCTCCGCTTAAGTCTAATTCAAATTCACTTGAATTTATTCCATAAGCTGATAATTCATTTGCACCCGAACAATCAATGGAAACAAGAGATGGAACTATAATATTTATCTTTAAATCTCGTTTAGGTCTTAAACTTTCCTTAGAATATATGTAAAGTGTGCTTCCCTTTACCTTTGTTTTAATATAATCCATTAGATTACTTTCAGCAGTTATTTCAACTAAAGTTTTATTACCTATAATAATTTCAATCTCAAAACTACCCGAAGCATCTATTTTATCAAACGATCCTATTTCTCTAACTTCCGAAATTTCATTACCATTTCCCTTAATTCCATTTAATTTGCATGAAACCAAAACAAATGAGGATAATATTAGATATACAATTATTTTTTTCATAATAATTCCATTTTTCTATTATGACGTAATAATTTTTAATAAGTTTCATTTTTAATCCATTTCAATTGTAAATTCATTTTTTTTCTTAAAGTTACTCTTTAAATGCTGACTGGAATTAATTTTCTCGATGTCGTTATTCGCTAACAATTTGTGATATTAAGTGCAATAATATTTTCTATTTTCATTATATTGCTACAATTCAATTTAATTTTTAAAGGATTTATATGGCTTTCCCCACTCCTTTTTTTAAGTGGCGCCCTCATCCATGGCACGGATTAGAAATTGGTAAAGGTGCTCCCGAAATAGTAAATGCATATATAGAAATCACACCATTTGATTTTGTTAAATATGAAGTTGATAAAACAACAGGATATTTAAGAGTTGATAGGCCACACAGAACTTCTTCCCAACCACCATCTTTATATGGATTTATTCCTAAAACATATTGTGGAGAAAGAGTTAAAAATCTTTCTCCTAGTTCAGTTATTGGCGATGGAGATCCGTTAGATATATGTATTATAACGGAGAGACCTATCAATAAATCTGAAATTATTTTAGATGCAAAAATTGTTGGTGGAATTCAAATGATTGATCATGGAGAAGCTGACGATAAAATAATTGCTGTATTAGCAAATGATAATGTTTGGCAATCTGCTAATGAAATTGAAGATTTACCCGATGTAATGATAGAAAGATTGAGGCATTATTTTCTAACATATAAGCTTGTTTCTGGTGAAGAATCTAAAGTTAAAATTGATAAACTATACAATCGGGAGCATGCATTAAAAGTTGTAGAAGCCTCTATTCTTGATTATAGAGATGAGTATGGCGAGTGATAGTTTGATCTTTAATTTTTTCCGGAAAAGGAATTTGTATTAATGAGTTATTTAGAATCGAATGATGTCCATTTACTAAATTATAAAGATAAACAGATATTTCTTATTGGAACTGCTCATATTTCTAAGATGTCGGCTGATCTAGTTAAAGAGGTTATTATTTCTGAAATGCCTGATACTGTTTGCGTAGAATTGGATGCACAAAGATTGGAATCAATAAAAAATAAAAAAAGGTGGGAAAATTTAGACCTTAAAACCATTATTAAACAAAAACAGCTAAGTACTTTGATTATAAACATATTGCTATCATCATATCAGAAAAAACTTGGCAGTAAATTAGGAGTTAATCCTGGATTAGAATTACTTGAAGCAGTAAAAATTGCGGAAGAAAATAATCTAGCTATAGAATTAATTGACAGAGATGTAAAAATTACGCTAAAAAGAGCATGGCATTCAATGAGCTTTTTCCAAAAAGCAAAATTTATGACTTTTGGACTAGCAAGTGTTTTCGACAAGCAAGAAATTACTGAAGAACAACTTGAAGAATTAAAAAACAAAGATGTATTAACTGAACTTATGAATGATCTTGGTAAAGAATTACCAGTTTTGAAGAAAGTCCTAATTGATGAGCGAGATAGTTTTTTAGCACAAAAGATTATGAATTCATCAGGTAATAAAATAGTTGCAGTTGTTGGTGCTGGTCATGTTCAAGGTATATTGGATAAAATAAATAGTGATGAAAAGATAAATATTGAAGAAATCACTTTCATTCCAAAACCTTCCCCTGTCGCAAAAATTATTGGTTGGTCTATACCGATATTAATAATATGTTCAATCGTTTATATTGGTTTAGCAAAGGGATTTGATGAGGCCGGAAATAGTGTACTTATTTGGATTTTAGCAAATGGCATCCCAAGTGCAATTGGCGCAATAATAGCTTTTGGTCATCCTTATGCAATTATTTCTGTGTTTTTTGCTGCCCCTCTCACTAGCTTGACTCCATTAATTGGTGCCGGTTATGTGGCTGCATTTGTTCAATCTTATTTTAAACCTCCAGTTGTGCTAGAAATACAAAACGTGAGCGAGGATATTAATAAGCTAAGCTTATGGTGGAAGAATAAACTTCTTAGGATTTTACTTGTATTTATCCTTTCCGGTTTAGGAAGTGTGCTAGGAACTTATGTGGGAGCATATAAGATTTTTACAAATCTTTTTTAACAAGATCTGAAAGCTCTTTGTTTTCCTCTGGTGTCTCAGAGCTAAAATCTTTTATCTTAAATCTTAAATCATCTCACTCATAAGTTCTTTTCTTGGTTGTGCAATAACTACTTTATTAACGAGTAATCCCTTTGCACTTATCAATGCAGCACCTGCATCTACAGCTGTTTGAACCGCTGAGACATCGCCTGTTAAAGTACAAAAAGCTTTCCCACCCAATGCCATTGCTAGTCTAATTTCTATTATTCTAACGGTTGCAGATTTAACAGCTGCATCTGCTCCCTCAATTAACGAGGCTACTGAAAATGACTCAATGATTCCTAATGCTTCAAGGTTTTCAACACCAGAATGACCTGATAAAGCTGGGAAAATATCTTTATGAACATTTGGTATTACAAAAGTATCAATTACAGAAAAATCTACTTGCTCTGCAGCAGTTTCAACTGCTGTTTGAACAGCAGCAACATCACCGCCTATTAAAACCATATATTTTCCGGAACAAATTGATCTAGAAATTATTAATTCAACTTCCGAAGTTTTTAACATTATATCAGCTGCTTGCATTCCTGCTGCAATGCTGGAAAGTTCTAATAGACCTATAGAATTCAATTGCATTTTACATCCTTTCGTCAAACATTATTAAATATAAAACTTTTCATTTATTGCACAAAAAACACTATCTATTCTCAATAATAATATATTCCTTACAAACTTCTGTTACAATTCCGCTGATTGATGCATGGACCAATGCTCCTAATATACCTTGTTCTAAATTTCCAACTAAATCGCCTTTTTTAATTTTGGAGCCGACAGTAATAACCGAATTAGTTGGAGAACCTACATGTTGTTTTAAGTAATATTTTTACACTATTTGGTTCAGGAAAATCACTTCTATAAGGTGTGTGATGATTGTATTTCTCAACTTTCAATCTTTTCATTAGTTGATTTATTGGAACACTTCTTCCCTCTTTAATTGGATGAACTTTTAATGGTTTTGTCTGTACATATTTAATTTCGTTCACTTTTAGATAATCTTTCCCTTGATCACAAGCTTCGCGAGGATATAAATCTTCTGGACAAGCATATAGTGAACATAAACCACAAGAGCAGCACAAATCAGCGTACTGATTCCAGACCTTTTCTCCGGTTGTAGTAAAGCCAAGAGATCTCATAACTTTGTGAGGTTGAACATCATACCCTAAAAAATATCTTGGACAAAATTCAGTACAATAACTACATTGATCGCATGCTGATTTTCCAATTTTGTTCATACTTTCAATTGGGCGATCCATTCTACTGATTAGATAATGATCTTTTGGAAGAATAATAAGACCTGCAGTTGTCTTAGTAACTACTTCACTTTATATCAAAAGACAGCTTTCCCATCATTAAACCGCTTACAAAAATTCCATAATCGGAGACGGTTGTACCACCAACAAATTTAATAACATCTTCAAAAGAAGTTCCGATGGGTACAAAAAAAGAAGAAGGATTTTTAACTGCTCCGGTAACACAAATAAACTTTTCAGTAACTGGAATATCATTATTAGCATTAAAGACGTTATAAAATGTTTCTACATTGTTTACAACACAACCTACATCAAGTGGCAAACCTTTAGGTGGAATTAATCTTTTTGTTGCGTGGTAAACAAGTTCATATTCATCTCCTGAAGGATAAAAATCACCAAGAAAACTCATCTCTATTTTACTATTCTTAATTTCGGTTTCAATTGTTAGAAATTGCTAATGTATTTTTAGATTTAATTCCAAAAAAACCTTTTTTTGCATTAGTACTTTCAAACATTAGTTTCAAACCACTAACAATTTCCGGAGCATGATTAACCATAATTTCATAATCTTTATGAATCAAGTGGTTCACATTCAGCACCATTTGCTAAAATAAATTCAACGTTTGATTTTGCTTTTATATGTGTTGGAAATCCAGCACCACCAGCCCCAACAACTCCGGCATTAAATATTTTTTCTGCTAAATTCACATTTTAATTCCTTTTTATAACAACCACAGTCTTATCATCTTGGTATTTACTTTCAGAAGTAGAAAATTTTTGTACATCTTCAATAATTGTTGTCGCAATTTCTTTTGGAGTCTTATCAAAGTTAGCAATAATTAATTTCATCTAATCTATTTTCTTCATAAAATTGAAATTTATCATTTGCAGCCTCAGTAATTCCATCTGAATAGATTATAAGAATATCTCCTTTACTAAAATTAATGCTATCAGTCTCATACTTAGAATTTGGAGCAGGTCCAAGCAATGGTCCAGTTGGTTGCAATAAAGTTATTTTTTTTGTTTCATTACTATAAAATATAGGCGGATTATGTCCGGCATTTGCATAAAGAAATAAGTCCTTTTTTATCATTTGATAGTTCACCATAAAATAATGTTGAAAATTTATCATCGCTAAAAATTTTATTTACCAAGATTGTTCATACGTATTCATCATTGGTGAAATTTTCATTTGGAAATTACCTGCCATTCTTATGGCACCAGAGATATACATCGCTTCAGCAGAAGCACTTAAACCTTTTGAAGCAGCATCACCTAAAACAATTCCCAAGTCTTTCTTCATCATCCCCAACAGTAATATAATCATAGAAATCACCACCAACAATTTCAGCGGGAACTGTAATTCCAAAAATATCATAATTATGAAATTTATGTTCATGTTCCGGTAAAATGCTTCGCTGCAATTGTTTCGCTTTATCAATATCCTCAATTAAATTCTTTCTTGAAGAAGATATTCTTCTTTCACGAATTTTTGAAGTTAGTACTGTAGCAACAATATTTAAGACATAACGCAGATCTTCATCTAAATCATCACTATTCAATGACAACAAATATTCATAATAAGATTCTGAACCGACCTTAATTTTGCTACCAATTCCTGAAGCGGAATATTTTAATATTCCTTTTTTTAATAATGTCTCATTTGTTTCATTTGCCAGAATTGTTCTGTACTTAGCAACATGCGCTAAAACCGGATTATCTTTAAAGTTAAGTTCAAAATTTTTCTTAATTTTTTGAACTTTGCCCATTTGATGCAGAAGCACATAAGTCTTTTTTGTCAGAATTTAATTTCCAAATTCTACCACCATTAATATTATTTTCATGACTTTTTACAAGTTGATTAAGAACTTCATATAATAAGTCATTTTCCGATTCAAATTTATTTGATGCAAGGCATCAATTGCTTTATATAATCTTTTTTGTTCCATTTATATTAAGATTACCAAATTATTTTGAATAAAAATTGAGAATTTTAACAATTGCAGCTTTACTAACTTCGTTAAACTCATCACTGTTAAACGCTTTCATGAGGCTATTTTGAGATGATCTAAATACACCTTTTTCTACGTATCCACCACCTTCATAAACTCCAGTTTCAAGTTCGTTTTCACCTTTAGAGACTGTCGGAATTTCTGAATTTGGATTCATTAGATTTTTCCATTTAGAATCAAAATTAACCAAAGTTGTAATATTTGGTTCCCAAGGTTCAACATCTAAAGGATAAAAATTTTGATACGCAACATCGGATGTATAATACTCATCTGCTAAACCAACAAGTCCATGCCCAAGTTCATGAACAAATATTTGTTTTGAAGATTTGTTATCAACAACAGTGGTTGAATAGTAATTGTAAATTGAACCGCCTCCATATTTTTCTGAATTAACCAATATATATATCTGATCGTAAGGAACATTTGAGGCATAATTCCTAACTGATTTATTATCCATTGTCATAATATATCTTTCACTATCAAAAGTATAATAAGTTGAATTCACAATAGTTTTTTTCCAAATAGAATCAGCAGGAATATCAATTCCACTTTCTTCTGAATGTGCTAAAATACCCCAAATATTAATGGAATTTTTATAACTGGTAAAGGGTTCGTATAAAAATAGATAATTAGCAAATCGTTCACAATCAGCTCTAAATTTATCCATTTCACTTTCTGTATATCCATCGGGTATAAAAACAATATCCAGTGCAGTCTTCGAACTTCTAGTATTGTGAACCTTAAAACTCTCCGACTTATTCAATTTTTCTTTTTTCACAAAATAACTATTCGGATCAACTAGAAATTCAGTTCTTTTCATAAAATTATTTAAGTTGTCTCTATCATGAATTTCAACTCTAACTGAATCTTTGGGATATGGAAAAACAAGTGTTTCGGAAAAGGATCTACTTATTATTTTGGCTTCATCGGTAGTTTGCCATTCTTGGAAAAGAGTTGAATATCCTTTTGAATAAATTAAATTACCAGTCTTTTATATCAAAAACCATGTACATAAAATTACCAAAACCAATAGTATCAATTAAGTTAATTTTTGAACCACCCCAAAAAGGTTCCTCAATTAATTCATCAAAAGTATAGTAATCCTCAGTTGCATTCCCTGAATGGAAATAATCTAATCTCAATTGTTTATTATGGAAATAATGATCAAAACTGATTTGAGAAAATATTGATGATGAAATAGATAATAAAAATAAGATTGTAATATTTTTCATATTGATTCAGTTTATTATTATAGATTCCGGATCAAGTCCGGAATGACAAGCCATTCTCATGATGAACTTGTTTCAGTAACTAATTTAATTATTAAAAATACTAAATTTTTCGTGAACCTGGTTTGACTAATGGTTTACCTTCTTTACAAATTGGACACTCATCGGGCAAATATGAGATAACCTCCATTTGTAAAGCACTAATTTGGGGGACTTTAAAATCTACCTTTCCATTACTTCTATCAACAAGCATTCCAACTCCTACAACATTCGCATTACTTGTCTTTACAATATCAATTACTTCAAACACTGAGCCACCAGTTGTTACAACATCTTCACAAACTAAAATGTTTTCGTGCTCCTTAATTTCGAATCCCCTTCTCAAGGTTAAATTTTTAGATTCTCGCTCTGCAAAAATAAACTTTTTATTCAATTGTCTAGCAATTTCTTGACCAACAACAATTCCACCAATAGCAGGTGAGATAACAGTATCAATTTCAAAATCCTTAAAATAATCAGCAATGATTTTACAAATAGTCGATGTATATTCAGGATACTGCAATACTTTTGCACACTGAAAATATTGACTACTATGTCGACCAGATGTTAATAAAAAATGCCCTTCTAAGAGGGCATCAGTTTTATAAAAATAATTCGAGTAATTCTTTTTTTTCCATTTTTAGATAATTCCGTCTATTTTTGATATTAGTTCAAAATCCTTATTTGTAATACCGGAATGAGGAATGCGTAAAAGTTGATATTTTAACTTTGTTCCATGAATGCAAATTTAATATCCGGGTGATGATTCAATTTCTCAGAAACAAAACCAATTTTAATAACAAAAGAAATAGCACATGTAAAATCTAAAAAATCGAATTCTTTTGCAATACATTTCCCATCATAATTCCAACCTTTAAATTCATTAAGCTTCTTAAGTATTTCGGTCTCGGTAAAACTCATAAATTTTTATTGTTAAGTTAGGATTATTTTCCTTTTCAATTTTATTGTCTTCTTCAATTGGTTTAATTTTTTCTGAAATAAAGAACAATTCATCGTTATTTTCTTTTCGTTTAACAATAATTTTATCACCTTCTTTGAAAGCTTCTCTCAGCAATTCTTCAGCTAAAGGATCTTCAATATACTGTTGAATTGCTCTTCTCAATGGGCGTGCTCCGAATTTTGGATCAAACCCTTTTTCAGCAATAAAATCTTGTGCAAGCGGATCAAGTTCAATTTGCATCTTGTTTTCTTTTAGATTGTTAATCAAATCTTTCATCTCAATCAGTGCAATTTGTTTTATATCTTCTTTTTCCAAATTTCTAAAAACAATAGTTTCATCAAGTCTATTCAAAAATTCGGGATTAAATAAATTTTTCATCGCATCTTGAACGGTGCTTTTCAGATTGTCATAAGTGTTTGTATCTGAATCACTTCCAAATCCATAACTACCGGTTGCTTTAATATTTTTTGTACCAACATTAGAAGTCATAATAATAATTGTATTCTTAAAATCAACTCTTCTTCCTAAACTATCTGTAAGCATTCCATCATCAAGGACTTGTAATAAGATATTAAACACATCTGGATGTGCTTTTTCAATTTCATCAAAAAGAACAACTGAATAAGGTTTTCTTCTTACTTTTTCAGTTAATTGTCCGCCTTCTTCATAACCAACATATCCCGGAGGTGCTCCCACAAGTCTAGAAACCGCATATTTTTCCATATATTCACTCATGTCAATTCTAATTAAAGAATTTTCAGAATCGAATAAATATTTTGCAAGTTCCTTGGCTAATTGGGTTTTACCAACTCCAGTTGGACCTAAGAAAACAAAACTACCGATTGGCTTATTTGGATTTTTTAATCCAGCTCTAGTTCTTCTAATTGCTTTTGAAAGACGAGTTACAGCTTCATCTTGGCCGACAATTTTCTTTTTAATAACTTCTTCCATATTCATAACTTTTTCAGATTCTTCCTGTACGACTCTTTTTACAGGAATACCAGTCATCATGGAGACTACAGTGCCAATATCTTCTTCAGTAACATCATAGACTTCAGTTTTGGTTTTATCTTCCCAATCAACTTTAGCAGTTTCCAATTCAATCTGCAATTGTCTTTCCTGATCTCTTAAACGTGCGGCTTGTTCATAATCTTGTTGCTTAACTACATTAATTTTTTCATGCTTAATATTTTCTACTTTCTGCTCAAGTTCAAGTATTTCTTCAGATACTTTAAAATTCCCCATGTGAACACGTGAACCAGCTTCGTCCAATACGTCAATCGCCTTATCTGGTAAATGTCTATCGGTAATATATCTTTCACTTAGTTTAACTGCTGCTTGAATTGCTTCATTTGTGTATTTAACATGATGATGCTCTTCGTATTTGAACTTAATAAACTCAAGAATAGTTATTGTTTCATCAACAGTGGGAGGATCTACCATAACTTTCTGAAATCTTCTATCAAGAGCTCCATCGGTTTCTATATACTTTCTATATTCATCTAGAGTAGTTGCTCCAATACATTGAATATCGCCTCTTGCTAAAGCTGGTTTGAACATATTAGAAGCATCAAGTGATCCCGAAGCACCGCCGGCACCAACAATTGTGTGTAAGTTCATCAATAAAAAGAATAACGTCAGTAGCTTTTTCAAGTTCATTCATTAATGCTTTCATTCTTTCTTCAAATTGTCCTCTGTATTTTGTACCAGCAACAAGGCCAGCTAAATCTAGAGTTACAACTCTCTTGTCTTGCAATAATTCTTGGAACTTTTCTCTGTTCAATACGTAAAGCAAGTCCTTCTGCAATAGCAGTTTTACCAACGCCAGGTTCACCAATTAAAACAGGATTATTTTTTTTTCGTCGACTTAAGACTTGTGTAACTCGTTCAATTTCTTTTTCTCTTCCAACAACGGGATCTAACTTATCCTCCTTTGCCATTTTGGTTAAATCTCGACCAAAATTATCTAACACAGGAGTTTTGGTTTTTTCCGTTTTCTTGCTCGAAGGAAATTGATGACCAGGTTTATCTTGAGGTGGAACCTTTCCACTAAGAATATTATTTAATTCAGCTCTAGCGGTTTCGTAAGTGATATTAAACTGATTTAAAATTTGTGTAGCAACATTATCTTCATCACGAAGTAAAGATAAAAGAATATGCTCAGTTCCAATAACATCTGATTTATAAATTTTAGATTCAATCTGAGTGATTTTTAATACTTTTTCGGCTTGCTTTGTTAAAGGAATATTGCCAATTGTCAAAGTACCGCCGGCAATTTTAACAGTTTCCTCAATTGTCTTTTTAAGAGTAACTAGCTCAACTCCAAGGTTAACCATTATTCTAACAGCAACACCATGGCTTTCTCTAATAATGCCTAAAAGAAGATGTTCTGTACCTATATAATCATGACCAAGTCTTAAAGCTTCTTCTCTACTTAGTCTAATAACTTCTTGAACTCGTTCAGAAAAATTCCCTTCCATATTCTCCCAACCCTTTCTTTAACGGAAATACACTAAATATTAACTAATAATAAATATATACATTGAATTCTGTGTAATCAAGGTATATTGAAATTATAAATAATTATCGATTTGTTACAAGTTTTTTTCAGTTTTATTATAAATTATCGGACGTATTTTGTTTCTTTATAAGATTGTATTTGCTAAATTACATATTAAATAAATAGAATAGAATTTGAATATCAAGGAGTTATCATGGAAGCTTTTACAGGTTTATCATTAGTTGTAATTTTAGGGATTGCCTTTTTCCTAATTTTATTTACTTACTTTGTTCCAATTGGACTTTTCATTACAGCATACTTCTCAGGTGTAAAACTTAAAATTTTCAAAGATTTGGTTGGAATGAGACTGAGAAAGGTTCCACCATCTTTAATTGTAAGAAATTTAATTGCTGCAACAAAAGCAGGTTTAAAGCTTGAAACAAACGCACTTGAAGCGCATTTTCTAGCTGGTGGAAATGTTACAAAGGTTGTAAATGCTTTGATTTCAGCAAATAAAGCAAATCTAAATTTGTTTTTTGAGAAAGCAGCAGCAATAGATCTTGCAGGTAGAGATGTTCTAGAAGCTGTTAAAATGTCAGTTGTTCCAAAAGTTATTGAAACTCCTCTTGTTGCAGCAGTAGCAAAAGATGGTATTCAGCTTAAAGCAATTGCAAGAGTAACAGTTAGAGCAAACATTGAGAGATTAGTGGGTGGTGCAGGCGAAGCAACAGTTCTTGCAAGAGTTGGAGAAGGAATTGTTTCAACAATTGGTTCAAGTTCCTCTCACAAAATTGTGCTTGAAAATCCAGACAATATTTCTAAATCAGTATTAGCAAAAGGTTTGGATGCCGGAACAGCATTTGAAATTTTATCTATCGATATAGCTGATGTTGATGTTGGTACTAACATTGGTGCAATTTTGCAAACAGATCAAGCTGAAGCTGATCTTAAAGTTGCCCGAGCCAAAGCAGAAGAAAGACGTGCAGCGGCAGTAGCTCTTGAGCAAGAAATGAGAGCTAAAGTAGTTGAAGCTGAAGCCGAAATTCCTCTTGCAATGGCCGAAGCTTTTAGAAGTGGGAATATGGGAATAATGGATTATTATAATTTAAAAAATATTCAATCAGATACTGAAATGAGAACTTCAATTGCCAAAGAAGATACAGATAAGGATAAAAAATCTTAATGGAAGATATTTTTCAAATTGCCATAATAGTAATTTTCATTGTTAGCTCTATTATATCTTCTTTGAAGAAAAAGAAAAAAAATGAGCAAAAACCTACTGGTACAACTCATGTTCCATCTGGTAATGCTTCAGCAATTCCTGCCTCCAAAAGTCAAAGTTCTTCAAAAAGTGTACTAGAGGAAATATTGGGTTTTAAAATTGATATACCGGAGCCTCCTCAAAAAGAGGCTCCTAATTCTTCTTATGAAAACTCTGCCTCTTACGACAACATTGATTCATATGATAATACAGATTCTTATGATACCTCATGGAATCCAGAAGAAAGTTATGGGGTTAAAGAATCAGAGGGTAGAAGTGATTATGTTTCAATAAATTTAGCAAAGAAAGAGCAACTCTCATCTGCTAAAGAAAAATATCATAGTTTCAAAAAAGAAGAAGACATAAGTATATCTAAAAAATTAAAGCCAAATAGAATTAAAAGAATAATTGCCGATAAGAATAATTTAAGAGATTATTTTGTAATCCAAGATCTTTTGAATAAACCTAAAGCACTTCGAAAATAATGCCCAAAAAGTATCGCCTAACAAGAATCAATAAGGTCGAAAATCAAAAACCTATTTTTGATGAAAATAATTTTGAAATTGATTACGAACATGAATTAAATCCAGCCCAATATGAAGCAGTTACCTCCACAGAGGGAGCATTCCTTGTAATTGCTGGAGCTGGAACTGGCAAGACACGAACTTTGGTTTATAGAGTAGCTAGACTAATTGAAATGGGTATCGACCCAAAATCAATTCTGCTTCTTACATTTACCAGAAAAGCATCAAGAGAAATGATGAATCGTGCAGCCATTTTATTGGATAATCGATGTTCAAAAATTAATGGTGGAACATTTCACTCATTTGCTAATCTAATTTTAAGAAAATACTCTAAATTAGTTGGAATCGACTCAGGATTTACTATTCTTGATCAGGGCGATAGCGAAGATGTTATAAATTTAATTAGAGCACAACTGGATTTGGTAAAGCTAAAAAAAAGGTTCCCCAATAAGCAAACCATAAATAAAATTATTAGTTTAGGTGTAAATACCGAAAAGAAAATAGAAGAAATTCTACTTCAGGAATATCCTCATTTTATGGAGCATATAGATAAAATTATTGAAATTTCTAAAATCTATAAAAGTTACAAAAAGAAAAGTGAGTTATTGGATTATGACGATTTATTGGTGTATTTGAGAGATTTTCTGAATGACACTTCTAAATCCCATATTTTAACAAAAGATATAAAATATGTAATGATTGATGAATACCAAGACACAAATAAGTTACAAGCAGATATTGTGCTAGGTTTGGCTCGTCATAATAACAATATTATGGTAGTTGGCGATGATTCACAATCAATTTATTCTTTTAGAGGGGCTAATTTTAAGAATATAATGAACTTCCCAAAATTATTCAAAGATGTAAAATTAATTATGCTGGAAGAAAATTATCGAAGTACTCAAGAGGTTTTAGATTTTGGAAATTACATAATTGATGCAGCCATTGAAAAATATCCTAAAGAATTATTTACGAGAAAAACTGGTGGAGAACTTCCGGCAATTATTTCTTCAACTACAGAAAATATGCAGTCTAGATTTATTGTAGAAAAAATTCTTGAACTTAGGGAAGAGAATATTTCCTTAAATGAGATTTCTGTTTTGTTCCGCTCTTCGTTTAGTTCATTCGACTTAGAAATTGAATTAAATAAGGCAAATATCCCATATCTAAAATTTGGAGGTATGAAATTTATTGAAACGGCTCATGTAAAAGATGTATTAGCTTTTTTAAGGATTGCTGAGAACCCAAAAGATGTAGTTAGCTGGTACCGAGTTTTGCTTCTTCATGAAGGAATAGGCCCGAAAAGAGCGCAAGATATTTTGGCTAAAGTAACTTCAGGTGAACTTAATATTAAATCTCACCCTGAGAAAACGTTAGATAAAAATTACAAAGAAAATATATTTAATCTTTTTTTGTGTCTTCATTTGATTCATACAAGCAGACAATTACCAACTGAGTTAGCAGAAATAGTTTTAGATTATTATGACCCAATATTTAAATTGAAATATGATGATCACAATAAGCGGAAAAAAGATTTAGAAATATTTATTAACATTGCCGAGAATTATACCTCACTCAGTTCCCTACTCACGGATATGGCTTTAGACCCTCCAAGAGATAGTGTGGCAGATATAAGTGAAGAGGATAAAGAAAATGAGGTACTTACTTTATCTACAATTCATTCTGCAAAAGGTTTAGAATGGCATTCCGTTTTTATTATTCATGCAGTTGAAGGATTTTTTCCATCAAGTATGAGTTACGATAAAATTGAGAGTCTTGAAGAAGAAAGAAGGCTTATGTATGTTGCATCAACCCGAGCAAAGCAAAATTTATTTATTTCTTACCCAATGAATATTTTTGATAGACATAATGGAATGACACTTTCGAAACCTTCTCGTTTTATTGCCGAAGTAAGTGAAGAAATTGCTGAGGAATGGCTGTTAGAAGAGGATTTCT
This sequence comes from uncultured Ignavibacteriales bacterium, assembly GCA_963704835.1. Classification (GTDB taxonomy): domain Bacteria; phylum Bacteroidota; class Ignavibacteria; order Ignavibacteriales; family Melioribacteraceae. The sequence goes on from CAVPHW010000020.1 coordinate 530,418, forward strand.
AAATGATCTCTGCTGCAGTCATAATATTTCTTGTTTATATAATTATTTTCCTAAAGCTTAATTACAGCACAAAAAGTGTGATCGCAGAAGATGATCTAATGATCAGCATAGTGGTCGCTGCCAAAAATGAAGAGCAAAACGTATCAAATTTAATCATCTTTTTAACTAATCAACAATACAATAAAGATAGTTATGAAGTAATTATTGTAGATGATAATTCAATTGATGGTACATATTTAGTTGCATCAAATATTTGTAAAACATATTCAAACTTTTCAGTTATTAAAGCAGAGAATAAAATTTATGAAGGCAAACGAGGTGCTTTGCAGATTGGAATTGAAAAATCAAAGTATCCATATATATTGATTACGGATGCTGATTGTGAACCCGAAATTTTATGGATAAAATCTTTCTCAGATAAATTTCAGGAAGGAACTGATTTTGTCTTTGGAATTGCTCCATTAAAACAAACTAGTGATTTAGCAAATAAAATATCTTGTTTTGATAATCTTTGGACTCATATTTTAACTTTTTCATTCGCTAAAATTGAGTTACCATATTCATCTTCTGCAAGAAGTTTTGGATTTAACAAAGACTCATTTAACAAAATAAAGGGCTACTTAAATACAACTGAAACCCTTAGTGGGGATGATGATTTATTATTAAGAGAAGCCATAAAAAACAAAATGAATGTTGGAATAATTACTAACTCTGACGCTTTTGTTTTTTCTTCAGCAAAAACTTCTATAAAAGATTTTATTAATCAGAAGTCGCGCCATACATCTTCATCTTTATTTTATTCACTAAAATCGAAAATGATTTTGGGGGTTTGGCATCTCATTAATCTGTTGTTTTTTTCTTCATTGTTATTCTCTTTTTTTAATTCAGCATACTTATTTCTATTCATATTCAAATTTATTGTTGATTTATTTGTAATTAGAGTTTTAATGAAAAAAATTAGTTATAGTTTTACATTTGTAGAGATTTTATACCTTCAATTTTTGTATGAAATTTTTATCGTTATAAATTTTATAAATAGTTTTTCAAAAAGAAATAAATGGTGATATTTAGATAACAACCTTTGATTTAAATTATGTATAAACTATTTTTAACTATCAATAAAAGTGAACTATGAACTTCTCAGAGTTAATTCTAATTGCCAACAAAGTAAAATTAAAAGCTTATGCTCCCTATTCAAAATTTAGGGTTGGCGCTGCATTATTAACGGAAGATGGTGATATTTACACAGGCGTAAATGTAGAGAATTCTTCTTTCGGATTGACAAATTGTGCAGAAAGAACAGCTGTATTCAAAGCCGTTTCGGAAGGAGAAACAAAATTTAAAACCATTGTTATTACAAGTGATGCAGAAGATTTTATTTCCCCGTGTGGTGCATGTAGACAAGTTTTAATGGAAATCTGCGGTAAAGATCTTGAGGTAGTAATGACTAATAGAGATCATGAAATAAGAATATTAAAATTAGAAGAACTTCTCCCTCTCTCATTTAATAAGGATGCTTTAGAACAATGATGCAATTTATACCGCACTCTACACCAGTTAATACCGGTTGGATTGAAGTTATAGCCGGTTGTATGTTCAGTGGAAAAACTGAAGAACTTATTAGAAGATTGAGAAGAGCTCAAATTGCAAAGCTTAACGTCACCATTTTCAAACCTAAAATAGATATTCGCTACTCTAAAAACGATATCGTTTCACATAGCGATCAATCTCTTCCTTCAATAATAGTTGATTCTCCTCAAGAAATATTAGAATTATCTAAAGATTCACATGTTGTTGGAATTGATGAGGCACAATTTTTCACAAATGATTTAATTGAAGTATGCAACAAACTCGCAGATGATGGCAAAAGAGTAATTGTAGCTGGTTTGGATCAGGATTATAGAGGAGTACCTTTTGAACCAATTCCCCAATTACTAGCTCATGCCGAATACATAACAAAAACTTTAGCAATTTGTGTAAATTGTAGCAACCCCGCAGATAAAACACAAAGAACAACAAAGACAAAAGATAGAGTTGTTGTTGGAGCCTCAGATAGTTATGAAGCCCGATGCAGAAAATGTCATTATATTCCGGATGAGGAATAATCATGGATTTTGTCTCTATATTAAGAGGAATTTTTGGAATTGCAGTAATTCTATTTATTGCTTTTCTCTTCTCTAATAACAAGAAAAAAATTAATTGGCGGTTAGTCATTACCGGACTTGGGATGCAATTTGCATTTGCAATTTTTATAATAAAAGGTGAATATCTTGGATCATTATTTGCCCCTTTGGGATGGCCAAAACTTTTTTTTCGATGGGTCAGCAGTTTCTTTGTTCTTATTTTAAATTTTACAACTGATGGAGCAACTTTTATTTTTGGGGATTTAGCTAAATCCCCTGGAACAGAAGGCTCTATGGGTTTCTTTTTTGCATTCCAAGTACTGCCTACAATAATATTCTTTGCAACACTAATGGGAGTTTTATATCATTTAGGAATAATGCAAAGAGTAGTTCAGGGAATGGCTTGGTTTATGTCAAAGTTTTTAGGCACAAGTGGTGCTGAATCTTTATCGGTTTCTGCTAATATTTTTGTTGGACAAACAGAAGCTCCTCTAATGATAAAGCCATACTTAAAAGGGTTAACAAGAAGTGAATTACTTACAATAATGGCTGGTGGAATGGCAACAATTGCCGGTGGTGTAATGGCGGCTTATATTCAAATGCTGAGCCACTCATTTGGTGCAACAATGGGTTTGAGTATTTCTGAAGCTCAATTAGTATTTGCTACACATCTGCTTGGTGCAAGCATTATGGCTGCTCCAGCTTCCCTATTACTCTCTAAAATAATTATTCCTGAAACAGAAGAACCAGAAACCAAGGGTAACATAAAAGCAAATGTTGAAAAAACAGCCTCCAATACAATTGAAGCTGCTGCAATTGGAGCTTCTGAAGGTCTTCAGTTAGCTTTAAATGTTGGTGGTATGCTTTTAGCATTTATTGCTCTAATTGCTTTGTCAAATTATTTCCTGGAATTTATAGGTGATATTACTGGATTAAATGCAATTCTAATCCAAGCATATAATAGCCCTTTAAATCTTCAATTTATTTTTGGATTTGTTTTACAATTTCTGGCATTGGCTATTGGCGTTCCTTCAGAAAGTGCTTTACAATTCGGAAGCTTGTTTGGTTCAAAAATTGTGTTAAATGAATTTGTAGCATATTTTGAACTAAGTAATTTAATTCAACTAAAAGAATTGGTGAATGAAAAAGCTATAATAATGGCAACCTATGCTTTGTGTGGATTTGCAAATTTTAGTTCTATTGCAATCCAAATTGGAGGTATTGCACCAATTGCACCAAACCAAAGAACTGCTCTAGCTAGTTTAGGTATGAAGGCTGTTCTGGCTGGTTCACTTTCAACATTAATGACTGCTACTTTAGCGGGATTATTATTTTAAGAATATTAATTTTATGATTGATTTAGATTTTAAATATCTTAAACTAATTGAGTTCATAAAAAATAAAATTTCTTTTGAACCTGACTTGTCCTTAATTTTAGGTAGCGGATTAGGTGATTTCGTTAGTAAAATTAATGTCAGTAAATCAATACCCACCTCAGAAATTCCTGGTTATCCGGCTTCTACCGTTAAAGGACACAGCGGATTTTTACATTTTGCTGAAATAAATGGTAAAAATGTATTGATTTTCCAAGGTCGTATACATTTTTATGAAGGTTATTCAATTGATAAATGTATTTTACCCGCTTTTATTTCTGGCAAATTAGGTGCTAGAAAAATGTTGGTTACAAATGCTGCTGGTGGCGTAAATCCTAATCTTTCTCCAGGTGATTTAATGTTGATTACAAATTTTATTTCTACCAACATTTTGAAAGAACTATCTAGCATTCTCGCAATTCCATCGCCAAACCAAAAGGATTTTGTTCTAAATTTACCTTCGAAAGCATTTAATGATATCATTCGGAATGCTGCATTAGATGAAAACATATTCTTAAAAGAAGGATCATACTGGTTTAACTCAGGTCCAACCTATGAAACTCCAGCTGAGATTATAATGCAAGGCAATTTTGGGGCTGATGCTGTTGGAATGTCAACTGTCCACGAAGCAATTTTTGCAGCTTATCATGGTATAGAAGTCTCTTCACTTTCGCTAATAACAAACTATGCTGCCGGTTTATCACCGGTCAAACTTTCTCATCAAGAAGTGATAGAAACCGCTGAAATTGCAAAAGATAAGATTGAAAAATTGTTACTGCGTATTATTTCCTTAATATAAACTTTCTTAATTAAATATCGCTAAAAGCATTATATTTCCAGCATCTTTTCTTCTTTGTTTACGAGTAAGCGGGTGTAAATGCAATTATTATTTGATATTATTCTAATTTTAACTTTCGCAGTGGTGATTATTGTATTTGCCACAAAGTTCAAAATCCCTGCTCTTATTAGTTTTTTGCTAACTGGAATAATAATAGGTCCATCCGCACTTAGTTTAGTTAGTAATATATCCGATATTGAAATACTTGCAGAAATTGGAATTATCCTTTTGATGTTCACCATTGGATTAGAATTTTCAGTTGCAAAAATAAAGTTAATGAAGACCAACTTTTTGTTTTTTGGTGGCTTGCAAGTTTTACTCACATGGGTTCTATTTGGTATTATTCTTTCCCTCTTTGGGTTAAACTTCCCCCAATCTTTTTTTGGTGGCTTTATTATTACTTTGAGTAGTACCGCAATTGTGTTAAAATCTCTAAAGGATAACGATAAATTAAACGCTCCTTTCGGTATGAAGATGACCGGAATTCTATTATTTCAAGATGCTGCTTTAATACCTTTCTTAATCCTTATGCCGACTGTTGTTAATTTTGATGGTACATTTTCAATGAGCATTATCTCCAATATTTTTGTTTCAATTGTTGGGATAATTGCACTATTATTACTCGGTAAATTCTTGCTTCCAAAAATATTCAATATAATTTTAGAATTGCGGTTGCCGGAGTTATTTATGATCGCATTGTTTGTATTGATTTTTGGAATAGCCTTTGCTGCTTATACTTTGGGAGCTTCATTAGCAATGGGCGCTTTCATTGCTGGTGTTGCAATCTCAGATACCGATCATGCTCATCATGTGAATACAGAACTTATACCTTCACGCCATCTATTTAATTCAATATTTTTTATATCAATTGGACTATTTATTGATATAAATTTTGTTGTTTCTAATTTACCTGAAATATTAATTTTTACATTTGGAATTATTGTCATAAAGGGTAGCATAATACTCGGAATATTCTACTTTTCAAAACACTCTTTAAGTGAAGGCATAATAAGTGCTTTTGGATTAGCGCACATTGGTGAATTTTCTTTTATTTTATTAAAATTATCTCAAGACGGAAATTTGCTGTCAAACTTCTTCTATCAAATATTTCTTTCATCAGCAGTAGTTAGCATGTTTTTTATTCCTTTGGTATCTTATTTAGGAGAAAGAATTGCCAATAAAAATAAGTTTAAGAAACAAATTGAAAAAAGTAACAATCAAATTAAAAAAACAACAAACCATACAATTATTGCTGGATTTGGTGTAAATGGTCAAAATATTTCAAGAACATTAAGACTTCTAGGTGTACCTTATAATATAATTGAATCCAACCCAATTACTGTTAAGAATTTTAAAGAAAATGGCTATCCAATTTATTATGGCGAGCTAGATAGAAAAGATAATCTAATTTCAATGGGGATAAACGAAGCTTCATTGCTGGTTATAGCAATTTCAGACATTGATGCTACTAAAAGGTCAATCAATATTGCTAGAAGCTTGAATAAAAGTATTAAAATAATAGTTAGGGCCAATTATCTTTCTCAAGTTGAACCAATGTATAAGTTAGGTGCTGATTTAGTTTTGTCACAAGACCTTGAAACATCACTTACTTTCTTATTCCATATACTTAAATTTTATAATCTTCCCGATCATATAATACGTATTCAAAATAATATTCTACGGAAAGAACATTATAAGTTTTTTACTAATAATAATTTTGATGATAAGTGGAAAATAACTGAATTTGATAAAATAGAAAAAGATAATGAAATGTTTTTTATCAGTTCCCAATCTAATCTGATTAACCAATACATTAGTGATTTATATCCATTTAAAGAAAGTATTGTAAAAATTATAGGTTTAATCAGAGAAGAAAATGTTTATTCTGAGGATTTAAGTACTTACACAATACAGCAATTTGACACTTTAATCTTTTTTGGAAATCATATCAACATTCAAAAAGCGTTGGATTGGTTTGAAGCCAATAATTAGTGAGTTATCATTGAAGAAATTATTGAGGCAGCAGATATAATAGCAGTTTCTGACCTTAATCTCTTTTCAGAAATTCTTAACTCTATAGGATTGTAAATCTTTGCAATATCATTTTGAGTTAAGCCGGCTTCGGGTCCAAAGAAAAAATTATTTTTTTGATTAAGTTTAATATTTTTATCATACCCAAAATATTTGACTAAACTTTCATCTGCATTTTGTTCTAATATAAAATTCTTATCCTCTGAAAAACTCATTTTACTCAAATCAACAAATTGTAACGAAGGTAAATATGATTGTAAACTCTGCTTCATTGCTGAATGCAATATTTTTTGCCATCGTTCAATTTTTATTCCACGCTTATGACTTTTATCTGCAGAATATACTTTAAAGTTTGTAATCCCTAATTCAACACATTTTTCTAGAGCAAACTCCATCTTTTCAGCGAATTTTAATATTGGTACAAAAAAGACAACATTGCTCAAGTAATTTTCAATAAAATATTTGTCAACAATTTTAAGTTTAACGTCACTTTTAGAAATGCTAGAAATAATTGATTTAAAAACATTTCCTTTTCCATTTGTAATAAATAATTCATCATCTATCGAGTGGCGCATAACTAAAAAAGCATGCTTCGCTTCTTCACCCTGAATAATTATCGAATTAGTTGCAAGATCAATATTATCTGTATAATAAAATTCTGTATTTGAAAATCTCATATAATAACTTTTTATGATTACCCTTTTTTAAAGCCAAAAACAAAACCAATAATGGCTGCAATGGAAAAAGGGATATTTCTTAGAAAAACATTCATAATTGAATCTGTAGGTAATTCTGTATTCTTTACGGCATCAAGAGCCGTATCTTTCCACGAAAGCCAATCAACTTCAATGTAACCGTTATAAATAGAAAATTGAATAGCAATAAAAAACACAGCTAACAGAAAAACCACAATTTTAGACACTTTTTTTGAAACAAATCCAACAGCGATTCCGGAAATTAGTCCAATTCCACCAGATTTTAATATAAAAGTTAGAACGTCTGACATTTAATTTCCTCAAATAATTTTATACAGCTAAATTAATACCTTAAATAACTAAAAAGAAAAGCCGGATTCAATTAAAAATTCACCTTTCCCAATTTCATCAAATGCATACTCAAATCTAATGGCGTTATACGGAAGAATAAGAAGAGTAAATCCAAAGCCCCAACCTGAATCAAAAGATCTTAGCGTTAATGCTTCTCCATTATTATAGGTTGTACCCCCATCAACAAATAAATTTGTATATAACCCTATTCTAGCAGAAGTTAGTCTTTTAGGTAATAAAGGCAGATCCAAACTTAAATCCCATTCTTTAATTATAGGATAATTCATTTCTAAAGAGGTTAATACACTATTGTTACCTTCTCTTTTATTAAATTTATGACCTCTAACAAAATCAATATCACCTAACAAAGAGAGATCATAAAAAGGAATTCTATTCCCGTATGAATGTCTAAATTTCCCTCTCATTTTTGCTGATAGGTTTTTATATATCTTTTGATACCCTCTGAACTCAGCATACATAATACTGTACTTAATGTTATTTATACCAAAACCCTTTTTTGAATAGGATACTTGAGAATAAATCCCAGCATCTGAAAACTGCTTGAGATTTCTATTGTCAAATTCATAATTTACATTCAGAGAATATGTTCGATCAATACTTGTGTTCGATGCCGAAACATCTGATACTTTTGAAGGGAATGATACATATTGAAATGAAGGAGAAAACGAAATAGTATTAAATAAATTTATTCTATACCCAACACTTATGGTTGAATATATGAAATCATAATCAAAATTATTGCCATATAAGTTCAGTGATTTCAAATTTCTGTTTTGTACGTCAATATATCCCAACCCAAATCCAAAAGTAATATTTTCACCATCAATAAGCATAGGATTAAAATATGACATTGAGTAAGATGGGTCATAACCAAAAGTAGCAAGACCGGATAGTGTTTCGTTTCTCCCTCTAAAGTTTTTGTAAAGTAGAATTAAACCATATGAAGCTCGTGATATTCTATCATCCCTTAACTTTAGAAATGGAAGCGGATAGATATACCAGCTTTCAAAAACACTAATTTCAATAATTGATAATTCAGTTTCTTGAATAATATTAAGTTCTACTTTATTAAATAAACCGAGGCTGAAAACTCTTTCTTGATTAAATTCAATTTGAGTGAGTGAAACTGTATCACCTATGAAGAAGTTCAGTTCCCGTAAAATGATATAATCTTCGGTAATATCATTTCCTACAACCCGGATTGAATCAACTATAATACTCTTTTTATCTGTTTGATTGAACTTTTCTTGAGCCTTAAATAACGATGAGAATAAAAATATTATGGTAAGTATTATTTTATATGACAAATGTATAATCTCTTTCTAATCTTATCATCTAAAAACAATTGCTATGTTCAATTTTTATACAAGCATCTTGAATTACAACAATTCCCTTTTTAATTGAACTTTCAATAGCATCATCATTTCTAATTCCAAGTTGAAGCCATAATACTTTTGGATTAACGTTGTTCACATCCTCCATAATAGTTGGAATATCTTCGCTCTTTCTAAATACATTTACGATATCAATTTTATGAGGGATATCTTCTAGAGTATTAAAAACTGTTATTCCATTTGCTTCATTAAAATTCTTATTAGGATTAACTCCAAACACATCATATCCATTTTGAACCAAATAGTCTGCTATTCTTCTGCTAGTCCTAGAAGGATTACTAGAGATACCAACAACAGCAATTGATTTACTCGATTTTAATATTTCGCATATATTATTCATTAAATCTCAGTTTATTGATATGCTTCAATTGGCAAGCAACTGCAAACTAAATTTCTGTCTCCATAAGCATTGTCAACTCTTCCTACACTAGGCCAAAATTTATTTTCACTTATCCAGCTTGCTGGAGTAACTGCTTTAGAAATCGAATATTTGTGATTCCACTCAGAAACTATATCATTTAAAGTGTGAGGAGCATTTTTAAGTACATTATCTTCTTTGTCATAAATTCCTTTTTCAATTTCAACAATTTCATCATATATCATTTCTAAAGTATCACAAAATTTATCCAGTTCCCTTTTTGATTCACTTTCGGTTGGTTCAATCATTAATGTACCAGGAACAGGAAATGAAACTGTGGGTGCATGATATCCATAATCCATAAGTCTTTTAGCAATATCTTCAACTTCAATATTTGCTCTTAATTTAAATTCTCTTGTATCAAAAATTAATTCGTGTGCAACAAATCCATTTGCCCCTTTGTAAAGAGTTTTATACTTTTCTTGCAATTTTGATTTTATATAATTTGCGTTTAAAATTGACATTTCAGTTGCTTTTTTTAATCCTAAACTGCCCATCATTCTGATATATGCGTAAGAAATAGAAAGAACACTTGCACTTCCCCAAGGAGCTGAAGATACAGCTGATATTGATTTTTCTCTATTTATTTCAACAACTGAATGACCAGGTAAATATTTTTCAAGTTCTTTACTAACTGCAATTGGACCAACCCCAGGACCGCCTCCACCATGAGGTATAGCAAATGTTTTATGTAGGTTTAAGTGACAAACATCTGCCCCAATCTTTGCAGGATTTGTTAAGCATAGCTGGGCATTTAAATTTGCACCATCCATGTAAACAAGTCCACCATTTGCGTGTATTATTTTTGTTGCTTCAACAATAGATTCTTCAAAAACACCATGTGTAGATGGATAAGTAACCATCAAACCAGCCAACTCATTTTTATTTTGTTCAGCTTTTACTTTTAAATTTTCAATGTCAATATTTCCTTTCTCATCACATTTAACAATTACAACGTTAAAACCAGCTAGAACCGCACTGGCTGGGTTTGTGCCATGAGCTGAAGAAGGAATTAAACAAACTTTTCTATTCTCGCCACCATTATCTAAATGAAAAGCACGCATTACAAGAAGTCCCGTATATTCCCCTTGTGCTCCTGAATTTGGTTGAAGGGAAACACCAGGCAAACCAGTAAGTTCAGCAATATAGGATTTTAATTTCTCAAACATCTCAAGATAGCCTTCTGCCTGCCCACTGGGTGAAAACGGATGAATATTACTAAACTCAGGTAAAGATAGTGCCAATAATTCAGACGCAGCATTTAACTTCATTGTGCAAGAGCCAAGAGGAATCATCGAATTTGTTAGAGAAAGATCTTTTTTCTCAAGGAATTTAATGTATCTCATTAACTCTGTTTCAGAATGGTAATTATTAAAAACATCATGAGTTAAAAATGGGGTTCTCCTTTTTAGTACATCCGGGATACTATTTCCATGAACATCTTGAATAATAGCATCTTGATTCACAACTGTAGAAATAATTTCGTTTAATTCAAGAATATCATCAAAGGAAATATCTTCTCCAATTGAAATTCCAACCGAGTTATTTTCTAGAAATCTAAGATTAATTCTGTTTTGAGAAGTTTTTGATTTTAATCTATTAAATTGTTCTGCTGTAAGTATAAATGTTAATGTATCAAAAAAAGTATTTGAGTAAAATTCGATTCCTACTTTTTTTAGATTTGAATAAAGAAAAAGGGTAAGTCCATTAATCCGCTCTGCAATTTTTCTCAATCCCTCGCTACCATGATATACTGCATACATACCTGCCATTATTGCAAGCAATACTTGAGCTGTACAAATATTACTTGTAGCTCTTTCTCTTTTAATATGTTGTTCTCTAGTTTGGAGCGCCATCCTTAAGGCTCGCCGACCTTTTGAATCAACAGAAACACCAATAATTCTACCAGGAATGGCCCTTTTAAATTCATCTTTTGTAGCAAAGTATGCTGCATGAGGTCCACCAAATCCAAGTGGTACTCCAAACCTTTGAGTAGTTCCAACAACAACGTCTGCTCCAAATTCACCGGGTGGTTTTAATAAGGTTAAGCTTAGTAAATCAGCTGCAACTATATTGTATATACCATTTTCTTTAGTTGATTTGAATAAATTTTCAAAATCAGTAAGGCTACCATCTGCAGCAGGATATTGTACTAAAATTGCAAAAACATTTTCATTCAGTTCTAACTTATCATCGCTAGAGATTTCAATATTAATTCCTAAAGGAATAGCCCTAGTTTTAACAACTTCAACAGTTTGTGGAAATACCTTGTCAGAAATTAAAAGTGTATCGGCATTTTTTCTTGTTCCTTTCCTAACTGAAAACAACATGCTCATTGCTTCTGCAGCGGCTGTTCCTTCATCTAATAAAGAAGCATTAGCCAATGGCATAGCTGTTAAATCAGCAACAACAGTTTGAAAATTTAAAAGAGCTTCAAGTCTTCCTTGAGATATTTCTGCCTGGTAAGGTGTATACTGAGTGTACCAGCTTGGGTTTTCAAGAATATTCCTCTTAATAACCGCAGGCAATATTGTGTTGTTGTAGCCCATACCGATATAATTTTTAAATATTTGATTTTTTGAACCAAGTAATAGCATTTCTTTTTGAAGTTCATGTTCAGTTATTGAGCTATCCAGATTAGGTAAATTTTCTAACCGAATGCATTTAGGGATAGTTTTGTCAATCAATTCATTAACTGAATTAACACCAATTACTGATAACATTTGGTCTATTTCACTTTCTTGGTGTGGGATATGGCGATTAACAAATTGATCAAAAACCTTGTAGGAATCCATAATTTCTCTTAGAATAATTATAAATAAATTTGAATAAGAAATTTAAGTAAAATGATTAAGAAACTGAAAAAATACTTAAGAATTATTTGAGGTTGACGTTTTGATTTTCAATTAAAGATAAGGCATTTTTTGCGGCTTCTTGCTCAGCGGTTTTTTTATTTGGTCCTGTTCCAATTCCAAATATTTCTTCATTAACAGAAACTTTTATTGTATATGTTTTATCGTGTTGAGGTCCCAATTGATCAATAATGGAATAAACTGGCTGCTCCATTTTATTTGCATGAGAATACTCTAAAAGCTGACCTTTATAATTCTTGTCATCTTTTATGTTGCCATTCTCTATTTGTGGAATAATTATGTATTCAGAAATAAACTTCTTCGCAACTTCCTCTCCCATATCCAAATAAATTGCTGCAATTAATGCCTCCAAAGCATCTGCCACAATATTGCCCATCTTGTTCTGATCCGCACTCAAATATTTATCATTCACAAGTATTAAATCTTGTAATTTTAGGTTAAAACCGATTTTTTCTAATGAATGCTTATTTACAATATGGGACCTGGATTTAGTTAAAAATCCTTCATCACCTTGAGGATATTTATGGAATAGAAAATCTGCGGTAATTTTCCCTAGGATTGAGTCTCCTAAAAACTCTAATCTTTCATTGGATTTGATATTTTCTTTTACCAGATCTAAATAAGACCTGTGAGTAAAAGCTTTTAGAAAATACACCTCTTGTTGAGGTTTAACTCCAGTGAAATCAACAACTTTGTTTAATATTCTTTCTTTTTTTTTTACGCCAAAAGTAAATTCTTTTGAAATATTATTTTTCTTAAAAAAGGTAAGAAACTTATTAAACAACATTACCCTTCAAACTTTTTGAATAACAAAGATGCATTATGACCCCCAAACCCAAAAGTATTACTTAATGCATATTTTATCTGTTTTTTCACAGCAACTTTAGGAGTATAATTCAAATCACATTCTGGGCTCGGTTCATCTAAATTTATTGTTGGAGGAATTACGCCTTCATTAATCGCCATGATAGCAGCTATGCTTTCTATTGCACCTGCAGCTCCAAGTAAATGTCCAGTCATTGATTTAGTAGAACTAACAGCTAATTTATAGGCATGCTCTCCAAATAAATTTTTTATTGCTAGAGTTTCATTTTTATCATTAAGCTCAGTTGAAGTTCCATGGGCATTAATATAATCTAACTCGGTTTTGTCAATACCAGCATCTCTTAAAGCTTCTCTCATTGATCTGAATGCACCTTCCCCTTCAGGTGGTGGTGCAGTAATATGGAAAGCATCTCCTGTTAAGCCAACTCCAACAATTTCTGCATAAATTTTTGCTCCACGTTTTTTAGCATGTTCATATTCTTCAAAGATTAAGGTTCCCGAACCTTCGCCCATAACGAAACCATTCCTATCTTTATCAAATGGTCGTGAAGCAACTTGATATTTATCATTCCACGTTGAAATCGCTCTTGCTGAATTGAAACCACCAATAGCCATGGGAGTAATTGAAGCTTCAGAGCCACCAGAAACAATTAAATCAGCTGATCCTCTTTGTATTAAAATAAATGCATCTGCAATGGCATGAGATGACGTTGCACATGCAGAAGTTGTTGCATAGTTTGGACCTTTCAATCCGTACTTAATTGAAATGTGTCCGGCAGCAATATCAGAAATCATCATAGGTATAAAAAATGGACTGATTCTTTTGGGTCCACCTTCAAGATAATTCGTGTGTTGTGTTTCCCAAGTGTCCATTCCACCAATACCACTTCCGTAAATTACCCCGAACCTTTCCAAATCAATTTCATCTAATTTTATTCCAGAATCTTTAAGAGCCATTTCTGCTGTAGCAAGAGCATAATGAGTAAATGGATCCATCCTTTTAAGAGCTTTAATATCAATGTAATTACTTGCATCAAAATTCTTTAATTCACATGCAAATTTTGTGGCATGATCTGAAGTATCAAATTTTGTAATTAATCCGGCACCACTCTTACCAGAAATCAAACCTGACCAAAACTCTTCAAGTGTATTCCCAATTGGAGTGAGTGCACCCATGCCTGTAATAACAACTCTTCTTTTTTCCATTATTTACCCTAATTCTTCTGAATTTTGAAAAATCTTAATAATTTTATTCCGCAGCAAGTCATTTTGTAGAAATGAACAAGTGCGGAATATATTTAATTTTAACTATATTAGTTAAACAAGTCGGTGTTTACTATCCGCCTATTTTTTCAACTAAATATGCGATAGCTGATCCAACTGTAGTAATTTTTTCAGCATCATCATCAGGAATTGAAATATCAAATTCTGATTCAAATCCCATTACTAATTCAACGATATCTAGAGAATCTGCACCTAAATCATTTGTAAAAGAAGCTGTCGGTGTAATTTGTGATTCTTCAACACCTAATTTATCCATTATTATTTCTTTTACTTTTGCTTCAACATCCATATTGTACTCCTTTTTTTATGAAATCAAATAAAAAATTACATTACCATCCCGCCATCGACGGAAATTACTTGTCCGGTTATATAATCTGCATCTTCACTGCAGAGAAATCCAACAACTTTTGCAATATCTTCTGGGCTGCCTAATCTTCCCATAGGTATATTTTTCATTAATACCTCTCTTTGGGCATCATTTAATTTAGCTGTCATCTCAGTTTCAATAAAACCAGGAGCAACAGCGTTAACAGTAATATTTCTCGAAGCCAACTCTTTAGCCATAGACTTAGTAAAACCAATAACACCAGCTTTAGAAGCAGCATAATTTGATTGACCGGCATTTCCAATTAAACCAACAACAGAGGCGATATTTACAATCCTACCATATCTTTGTTGAATCATTGGTTTAATAACAGCCTTTGTATAATTAAAAACACTTTTAAGATTGACATTAATAACAGTATCAAATTCATTTTCGTCCATTCTTAAAAGCAAATTATCTCTGGTAATACCGGCATTATTTATTAATATATCAACACCGCCTAAATGTTCTATAGCCTTGTTAATGGTTGCTTGAGCATCCTCAAAGGAAGAAGCATCTGCTTGAAAACCGATAATTTTGGTATCATGGTTACCGATCTCATTTTCTATTTCCTCTGCACATTCATTACAGCTATTATAAATAAATGCAACATCAGAAAAAAGTACACCACAACAACTTTTTTTTGCTAATTCCTTAACTATTGCCTTGCCAATCCCTCTTGTTCCACCCGTAACAATTGCTCTTTTATTATGAATACCCATCTACAATTAACCGTAAATTAAATGTTAAGAAAATCTATTTTAGGAATATAATACTAATTTACTAATTATTCCACTCACTGAAATCTTTGTAAATCAAACAATTTTATTCAATTCTTCAAATTTTTCGATACCAAATACACTTACATCTTTGTTTATCCTTTTGACCAAACCTTGCAGAACCTTTCCTGGACCAATTTCAATAAATTCAGTAATTCCATCTTCTAACATATTGGCAATGGTTTCTTCCCATCTCACTGGCATAGTAAGTTGTCTAAAAAGATTCTCCTTAATCTCAGAACTATTATCAGTTGGTTTGGCAGTTACATTAGAATACACTGGTACAGTTGGAATCCCAAATTTTGTTGAATCTAAACTAGTTTTTAATTCAACAGAAGCAGATGCCATTAGTGGTGAATGAAAAGCACCGCTCACAACTAATTCTTTTACAATTTTAGCTCCTGCCACTTTAGCTAATTCCATTGCTTTTAGAACTCCTTGTATACAACCAGAAATTACTACCTGACCTGGAGAATTAAAGTTAGCGCATTGGACAATTCCTTCAGCAGACGCTTCTTCACACAAATTCTCAAGTTTCTCAATATCCAATCCAATAATTGCTGCCATTGTACCCGGCTGTTTTTCACCGGCAGACAACATTGCTTCACCCCTTGCCCTAACAAGTTTGAATGCATCAATTGATGTTAAAGTTTTATTTGCTACCAAAGCAGTATACTCCCCTAAAGAATGTCCTGCAACAGCATGAAAACTAATGTTTTCAATTTCATTTAATAATAATACACCATGCAAGAAAATTGCTGGTTGAGTAATATTTGTTAATTTAAGTTCATCAACGGGTCCATCAAACATTACTTTTGAGATATTAAACTTAATAGCTTCTTCTGCTTCCTTAACAAACGATCTTGCTTTCTCTGAGCTGTTGTAAATATCTTTAGCCATTCCGACATATTGAGAACCTTGCCCAGGAAAAAGTAATGCAACTTTTTTCACTAATCTATTCCCCAAGTTAAATAAATTGAACCCCAAGTAAAGCCGGCACCAAATGCCGCCAAAATTAAATTGTCACCTTTTTTCAATTTTCCATCTCGGTAATATTCAGTTAAACATAATGGGATTGTTGCAGCAGTTGTATTTCCATATTTATGAATATTTACCATTGCTTTTTCTTTTGGGATTCCCATTCTATTAGCAGTAGCATCTATAATTCTTAAATTTGCTTGATGAGGAACTAAATAAGTAATATCATCAGCACTCAAATTATTTTTGGTCATAATTTTAGCTGAAATATCAGCCATTCCTTTAACAGCTTCTTTAAATACTGACTTTCCATCTTGAAATAACGTGTGCAATCCGGCATCAACTGTAGCATGAGTTGGTGGATTTAAACTTCCGCCACCTTTCATGTAAAGGTATTCTGCACCGCCACCATCACAATGAAGAAGTGAATCTTTAATTCCATAATTTGTATCTGCCGTTGCTTCTAACAATACTGCTGAGGCACCATCTCCGAACAATAAACAAGTATTTCTATCAGTATAATCAATAATAGAGCTCATTTTGTCAGCTCCAATCACCAAGACCTTTTTACTTGTTCCGCCAGTAATAAATCCAGCACCGGTTTGTAAAGCAAATAAGAATCCAGAACAAGCCGCCGATAAATCGAATCCCCAAGCATTTTTAGCTCCAATTTTATCTTGAACCAAACAAGCAGTTGAAGGGAAAAACATATCTGGAGTTACCGTAGCCACAATAATAACATCTATTTCTTCAGCAGACATATTTTTTGATTTCAAAAGATCCAAAGCTGCTTTGGCAGCCATATCACTTGTTGCGCCGTTTTCTTCTCTTCTTCTCTCTTTAATTCCTGTTCGGGACACAATCCATTCATCATTCGTATCAACTATTTTTTCAAAAAAATGATTGTCTAAAATTTTCTCCGGTAAATACATTCCCACACCGGTAATCTGGGCATTTAATAACCTTTTATTAGAGGTGGCCATAATAATCTCTTCCTTCCCTCAATTTAATTAACAATTTCTTTTGATACATTTCATTAGCCTTTAAGATCATATTTCTAATTGCCAAAGGCGAACTTGAACCGTGTCCAATAATGCTAATACCATCAACTCCCAAAAGCGGAACTCCACCATGCGATTGATAATCCATATCACTCAAAGACTGTTTGAAAACTTTCTTTGTGATGAGAGCTTTTAGTTTGTTAAGTAAAGTTTTATCGGCATAGGTTCTAACTCTACCTTTCAAAAAAGTAATAAAACTTTCTCCAAACTTTAAAATGATATTCCCAACAAAACCATCACAAACAACTATATCCACTTTACCATTTAGGATATCTCTTCCTTCAACATTTCCAATAAAATTGATTTTGGATTTTTTTAACATTTCATGAGACTCAATTGTAACACTATTGCCTTTTGTTTCTTCTTCCCCAACACTCAATAAACCTACAGTTGGATTTTTAATTCCGTCAATCTCTTGAGCATAGATTGTACCCATTATTGCATATTCAAACAAATGAGCTGGTTTGCTATCGACACTAGCGCCAACATCATAAACGGAACAAACTTTTTTATTATTTGTTGGGAATTGAGCTCCGATAGTTGGCCTACCAAAACCTTTAATTCTCCCAATAATTAGAGTTGAAGCAGCCATCATTGCACCAGTATTTCCTGCACTTACAAAAGCATCGGCTTCTTTTGATTTAACTAATTCAGCTCCCTTTACAATTGAAGAATCTTTTTTTAGTTTTAATGCATTTGTAGGAGAATCGTGCATATCAATAACTTGACTTGCATGAACAATATTATCCACATTAAAACTTAGATTGTTTTCTTTTATTGTTTTTTCAATTTCAGATTTTATTCCAACTAGCAATATCTCAATAGAAGAGTTTGTATTAATTGCTTCAATGGCACCAAGAATTGGATTGAGGGGAGCATAATCTCCCCCCATTGCATCAACAATTATTTTACACTTTCTATTATCAATCGACATTATTTATTTATGCTTCTGGAACAAATATTGAGCGGCCGGCATAATAACCGCAACTTGGGCATGCACGGTGGCTTAATTTAATTTCGCCACAGTTTGAGCAGTTGCTTAGAGTAGAAGCTGAAGCTTTGTAATGCGTTCTTCTTTTATCTCGTCTGCTTTTTGATATTTTTCGTTTAGGATGCGCCATTTTTTATTTAACCTCTTAATTTAATTTATCTTTCAATTTCAACAATGGTCCCCAAACAGGATCCATTTTATTGTCCGAACAATTACATTTCGAACTATTTAAGTTTATTCCACATGTTGTACACAAACCCTCGCATTCATCCTTGCAAAGGTTTTTCATTGGTAAAGTTAGTTTTGCATAATCGACTACTTCTTCAGTAATATCTATTTTATCATCGTTTGAAGATAAAACATGAACTTCCAAATCCTTATTATCTGCTTCCTCATTAAATAAATAAACTGAAGAAAATTCTGATACCAATTCAGATTTATATTCAGTATTACATCTATCGCAGTTAAATTCAGCAATTATTGTTAATTTACAATTTAGAATTATTTGATGAGGAGCTTTATCCATCATGCAATTAATTTTCACTTTATCAATGAACGGCTCCCCAAGTTTAAGTTCATTTACTGAATTTTCAAAAAATAATTCATGAACTCCAACTGAGAAGTTGGTAATTTTAATAATCATACACATTCAAAAAAATATAGTTTTAAAATATATAAAGTGTATTTTTGATAAGCAAGATATGAAATTTTAATCGTTTACAAATTATTTGTGAGATTTTACTTCAATAATTTTTCTTCTTATGCTTGAGATAAAAAATATTTCGAAATATTTCAATTCTAATTTAGTTTTGGATGATTTATCCTTTAGTGTGCAGAAGGGTAAAATATTTGGTTTAATTGGACCAAATGGTGCTGGTAAAACTACTACTTTACGAATAATTTTAAATATCCTTTTGCCCTCTAATGGCAATATTGTTTTCGAAAACCAAAATCTTACCCAAAAATATTTTAATTTAACCGGATACTTACCTGAAGAACGCGGTTTATATCCTAAAAGCAAAGTAATAAATTCTCTTGTTTATTTGGGTCAATTAAAGGGACTTTCGAAAAATGAAGCAAAATCCTCAAGTCACTATTGGCTTGAAAGATTAAATTTACTTCCGCACCAAAATCATAATCTTGATGAACTCTCTAAAGGAAATCAACAAAAAGTTCAATTTATTTCAGCAATTCAAAATAAACCTCAAGTGCTTATATTAGATGAACCTTTTTCTGGGTTCGATCCAGTAAACCAATCTGTTTTTACTGAAATCTTGAGTGAAATAAAAAATGATAGTTATATTATACTTTCCACTCATTTAATGGATTTAGCCGAGAGTTTGTGTGAAGAATTTGTCTTAATTAATAAAGGTAAAGAAGTTATTAAAGGTGATTTAAATAAAATTTTAAATTCCTTCGATCAAAATATCTATAAAATTGTATTTTTAAAAAATATACGATTGGATGAACTAAAAAAAATATCCTCAATTAGTATTCTCGAATATTCCGAAAATTCTCTTCTTGTTAAAATTAAGAGTGATAATCCAGCCGAAATACTGAGAGATTTATCGAATAAGTATCCTATAGTTGAATTCAAAAAAAATCTTCCGAGTTTACATCAATTGTTTATTTCCCAAGTTGCTGAGGAAAATAATTAAATGGTAAAATCATTCATCATAGCTAAATGGGAATTTATTGAGCGGGTTAAAAGAAAGTCTTTCCTTTTGTCTCTAATAATTATGCCTTTGGTAATTCTGGGATTTACTTTAATTCCTCAATTTCTTACACATAAGGGAGACGATTTCCCTCTTCCACTTGGAGTTGTTGATCTAACAAAAAAATATCATAATAATTTCATCGATGAAATTGTTAAGAATCAATTACCAAATGGGCAGCCTGCGTTCTTTGTTTTTAATCTAGCTAGTTTTTCGAGAAACAAATCAGAAATGTTAGCTTATGGAGATAAGCAAGTTCTTAATAATACTATCATTGGATATGTTATTATTGAAGAAAAAAATGGAATTGATCTGACATTTAGGACGAACGATCTTTTTAGTGTTGAAAAAATAAATCTGATTGAGAATTCCTTTATTAAAGCATTGCTAAAAGTTGATTCTAAAATATTTGGTTATGAAGAAACTGATATTAATTTTATTTCCTCTAAAATACCAACTCTCAAAAAATCTTATATAGAAGCCGATTCTGAGGAAGAATTATTTAAATCTTTTTTGAATTCCTACTTATTAATTATTCTACTGATTACAATGGTTTTATTCTCAGGAGGAATGTTTGTAAGAAGCTTAATTTTAGAAAAATCTAATAGAATTATTGAATTGATTTTGTCAAGCTGTACATCAAAGGAACTTTTATTGGGCAAAGTTTTGGGATTAAGTTTTTTTGGCATATTCCAATTTTCTATCTGGATTATTATCGGTTTACTTTTACACTCCACAAATACTTTAAATTTCAGACAAATAAATAACCTAGAATTTCAGTTATTATTCTTTGTACTTGGATATATTTTTTATTCTGCAATTTTTATCGGATTGGGATCAATTGTTACAGTTGATCATGAAGCACAGCAGCTAACAGGTTACTTGAGCATTTTTCTTATATTACCAATAATTCTGGCTGTCGAAATAATTAGAGCACCTAATTCCCTCTTTTCAATACTGCTCTCATATTTTCCATTAACATCATCTCCAGTTATGCTTCTAAGATTAAATACAACAACTCCTGGAATTCAAGAAATATTATCTGTTATTTCAATAATTTTGTTCAGCCTCTACCTTGTAATTTTTGTGTCATCAAAATTATTTAGAATTGGAATTTTGAATACAGGTAAAAAGCCATCATTTTCAGAAATAATCAAATGGTTAAAGGTAAAGTAAAATGCCTTTCTACTACTCACTTTTTGCTGCAATTATTCCAATGCTTCTATACCTGATAATTATTTGGAAACTAGACAAAAACGAAAGAGAACCTTTTAGATTTGTATTAAAACATTTTTTGTGGGGAGCAATTGGCGCCATTATCTTAGCAATTAGCATTTCCTTCTTTATTACATCCACAGTTGAAGTATTTACAAATAATGAAAATGTTCTTTTAATAATTGGTGCGGTATTAATTGCTCCGGTTGTAGAGGAGATTACGAAAGGTATTTTTTTAGTTAAAAGTTTTAGAGCAAATTATTTTGATAATATAACGGATGGATTAGTTTATGGTGGTGCAATTGGTTTAGGTTTTGGTATGACTGAAAACTTAATTTACTTCATTTCTTACGATGAAACATTTATCCAATGGGCAACTATAGTTTTTACAAGATCCCTTTTTTCCGCAGTAATGCACGGAATTGCATCATCAACACTTGGTGCATTTATTGCTAAAGCAAAATTTTCTTCACCAGAAAAGAGAATTGGGTATTCGTTGATTGGCCTTTTCCTTGCTATTAGTTTTCATCTTGTTTGGAATTTGACATTAACTTTTGAGTTTACATATTGGCTTGGTTTTATTTTTATGATCGTTCTTATCATTATTTACTTGAAAGTTTTTAAATCTTCTGTCCGTACCGAACAGAAATTAATTAAAGATGAATTCAGCGAGGAAATCGGATTGCTATCTTTGCCCACCAATCAACCTATTGGTTTCTATGAAATTCTAAGTTCGAACAATTATTTTAACGACAAAAAATCAAAAAGAAATTTTCGAAATTTTGGAACAAAGCTTGCTTTTCGTAAATTTCAAGCAAGAAATAGTTTTGGTAAACAACAAGAGAACTATAATGCAGATGTCGAAATTTATAGAAAAAAAATTCGAACTCTATTGGATAAAAAGATCATAACTTAGAAAAAGGATAAAGTTGGGAGCAGTTGGAATATTTGGCGGAACATTTGATCCAATTCATTTTGGACATTTAATTACTGCGCAATCTTTATTAGAGAAACGTGAGTTAGAAAAAATAATTTTTGTCCCAAGCTATATTTCCCCTCATAAATTGAATTATCATTATTCAGAACCGGTTCATAGATATAAAATGGTAGAACTGGCAATTAAATCAAACTCTCAATTTGAAATTTCGGATTACGAAATAAATCGAACTGAGGTTTCATATACATATAATACGCTACTAGAGTTATCCAAAAAATATGATGAACTTGAATTAATTATTGGTTTTGATAATTTAGTTACATTTGATTTGTGGCATAAACCAGATGAAATACTAAAATTAGCGACTTTAGTTGTTATGAAACGAACCTTTGATCAAGAGATAAAAGTACCGCACAAATATTTTGGAGAAGCCAAATTTGTTGAAACACCAACAGTTGAAATATCTGCAACAGATTTAAGAAATAGGATAGCTGATAAGAAAAATCTGGATTATTATTTGCCATTATCTGTTTGCGAATATATTCATAAAAATAATTTGTATACTCGTTTTGAATTATGAAATTTGACGAATTAATCCAATCAATAAAAACTCAGAATAAAAGAGCAATTTCAAAAGGAATTTCCATTGTTGAAAATGAGAATTCGGAATCTGTAGAATTTTTAAATACTATTTACCCTTTAACCGGAAATGCTTATAAAATTGGTATCACCGGCCCTCCAGGTGCTGGAAAATCGACTTTAACCAATGAACTGACTAAACTTATATTAAAACAGAATAAATCGGTTGGCATCATTGCGGTTGATCCAACAAGCCCATTTACGGGTGGAGCGGTTCTAGGTGATAGAATCAGAATGAATGATATTGGATCAATGCAAAATGTTTTCATCAGAAGCATGGCCACAAGAGGTAGTCTTGGTGGTTTGAGCAAAAAAACCATTGACGCGGCAGATGTTCTAGATGCGGCAAATTTTGATTATATAATCTTCGAAACTGTTGGGGTTGGACAATCAGAATTAGCAATAGCAAAAACTGCCGATACCACAGTTGTTGTGTTAGTACCTGAATCAGGTGATTCTGTTCAAGCAATGAAAGCTGGACTTATGGAAATTTCTGATTTATTTATAGTAAATAAAGGAGACAGACCAGGATCTGATAACGCAATAAATTCTTTGCAAACAGTTCTATCATTAAAAGAACATGATGAATTAAGTTATTTACCAACCATTTTAAAATGTACAGCCTCTGAAGGAATTGGGATACAAGAAGTGCTGGATGGCATTTTTAATCACCGTGAATATTTAAGTAAAACAAATAAATTTAATTTAAATAGAGAGAAGAATTTAGGTCTTCGGGTAAAGGAATTGGCAGAAAAATACATACAAATCAATTTATGGAATGAAAATCGCAACGAAATTTTATTTGAAGAAATAAAGAAAAAAACTCAATCGCCATATTCAATTGCTGAAAAAATAATTGAGCATTATAAAAAAGCAATATTGATTAATAAATAATTTTTTTACATTTCAACTATAAAATTAATTAAGGAGTGAAAATTGTACGTACCAAGAGAAATTTTTTTTACAAAAGGAGTTGGAGTTCACAAAGAGTATTTGGCTTCATTTGAGTTAGCATTACGTAGTGCAAGGATTGAAAAATATAACCTCGTAACTGTAAGTAGCATATATCCTGTTGGATGTAAGAAAATTACAATTGCTAAAGGTATAAGTAAACTTAGTCCTGGTGAAATTGTACATGCAGTGATGGCAAGAAATGCAACGAATGAACCGAATAGACTTATTGCTTCCTCAATTGGAATTGCACGCCCTGCAGAACCAAGTATGTATGGTTATTTGTCAGAACATCATCCATTTGGTGAGTCAGCTAGAAAATCCGGTGATTATGCAGAAGATTTAGCGGCTTCGATGCTAGCCACAACTTTAGGTATTGATTTTGACCCGGATACTGCATGGAACGAAAGGGAACAATTCTTTAAGATGTCGGGTGAAATTGTTCACACTTCAAATATTACCCAATCAGCCGAAGGCAATAAAGATGGGCTTTGGACAACTGTTATAGCATGTGCAATTTTGGTACCGTAATTTATTTCAAATAAACGTGGTCATTTACTTTCTACGTTTATTTGAAGATTTTATTTTTAGTCTCAGAATAAGCTTTAGTTTAGTCATTTTTTATAATATTTTGTGATAAATCAATTTTGGGTATTACTTTGACACCGCAAGAAGAAATTAGATATCTAATTCAATCTCATGGAATTAAACAAAATTGGCTTTCTAAAAAATTAGGTTTAAAACCACAAACCCTCTCTTATTTGCTCAATGAAAGCTCAAAATTTGATGATCACCTATACCAAAGTATAAAAGATATAGTTGAGAATAATGAAACCGAGTTGGATATTTTTAATGGTATGGGCGAATCTAACTATGATTTATTTGCAGATGAAAAATTAAGGTTAGGGATTGGTGGAAGAATAAGGCTTTTTGCAAAACGTAAATATGGAACATTAAAGAAGTTAGCTGAAACTATGAATATTTCTCCACAGCAACTGCATCAATACATTAGTGGTAAAAGAGAACCAGGATCAAGAATTTTAATGAAACTTCTCAAATTAGGTTGCGATATAAATTGGCTTTTGAGTGGCTCTGAATCAATGGAATCTTTTAAAATTGATAAGTTGGAACGTGAGTTAAATAAACTTCAGGAAAATATTAACCAAATTTCTAGCATTGTAAAAAATCAATCCCATTAGGTTATTCGAAAATCCCCTTTACACATTATATTTTACATTATCTAAAATTAATTTGATTTGCTATATTGATAATAAATTAAAAATCTATTGGCAATATTATGGCTGATAAATCAAAACTTTGGTATCTCGAAAATTTCAATTTATTTTCTGGATTAGAAGAAAAAAGCATGAAGGAACTGAATGATATATCATCCATGCATCAAACTAAAAAAGAAGAACCAATATATTTTGAATCTGAACCCTCCAAATCAATTTATTTTTTAAAGGCCGGCAGAGTTAAAATTACCAAATATCAAAAGGATGGCAGCGAAAAAATATTAGCAATTGTAAATCCTGGTGAAATATTTGGTGAATTGGCATACTTAGATGAAAAAGAACGTACAGATTATGCATTAACTTTAGAACCATCATTAATTTGTGTAATTAGTAAAAACGATCTTGAAAATTTTGTTGTTAAAAATCCTTCCCTCAATTTTAAATTGACGAAAATATTTGGTCTTAAAATGCAAAAATTTTCTGAACGAGTTGAAGATTTAATTTTCAAAGATGCCGACCAAAGAGTTATTTCGTTTATTCTACGATATGCCGAAAAGAATGGGAAAAAAATTGGCGACCAAATATTTATTAAGCCTTTCCTTAAACATCAATATATTGGTGAACTAACCGCTTGCTCTAGACAGACTGTCAATTATATCCTAACAGATTTAAGATCCAAAAATATAATTGATTTTGATAGGAATAAGCTGATTATTAATAATATTGATGCCTTAAAAAAAATGGTTTCTTAACTTCCCTTTTTAGATTGCCAAAAAATTATTCTAGCAGATTGAGATTTGAATATAGTTTAATTGAATAGCTTTTGTTAAAAATATTTTGGGGAACTTTTATCCCAATCCTTTTATAAATAGAAGTTGGGATTCCAATATCACCTAAGAATAATTCACCTGAAATTTTGGGCAGTAAACCAGTTTTTGGCAAAGCCAAAGTTAATGTTGTTGATGTATGGAAATATGTCCCTAGTATTTCTCCTGTTGTAGCATTTACTCCTGTTGGAACATCCAACACTATTTTAATACTATTTTGAACATTCGACCAATTTATTAAATTTAATTCATTTCCTTTAAGCTGACGTTTTAAATTATATCCAATTATTGAATCAATAATCACATTAAAATTATTTGCAAATACATTATCAATTGAAATTAACTTTCCGGCGGAGAGTTTATAAAGTTCTAACTGATTTCTCGTAACTTCTTTCAAACCTTTAGAATTGGTTAAGCATACCATTACTTTCAAACCGTGATTTATTAAATGCCTTGCCGCACAAATACCTCCACCTCCATTCCCACCTGTTCCAGCAAGTACCAGAATATTCGTTTTAGCCGAATTGGATATAGACATTTTAATAATGAGTTCAGCTAAATTTCTTCCGGCATTTTCCATCATTTGATAAATGTTTGGTCCAGTTTCATTCATTGCAATTATATCAACCTCTAGCATTTGTGCAATTGAAACAGCTGGAACTGCAATTTTATTTTCTGTATAAAATTTTTCTATCATATTTGGGAAAATGAATAAAAGTTGAAAATAGTATTCTTTATAATTAATTTGCCAAATAAAATAAACTCAGGCTGCAATTATATTACAACCTGAAGATATATAAATTTGATTTTTAGTTTAAACAGTTTGTGAGATTAATTGACTTTTAGGTTTATAGATAGCTCCTAAAACTGCTCCGAAAATTAAATGTCCAACTAAACTTGCCATTGCGATCATTATTGATCCAGAGAATAATCCGGATGCATAACTGCCGCCCGACATCAAACTCATCATCGGCATTACAATAATTTGAGCCATTGCCCAAGGAATCAATCCAAAAATTGCTCCACTTTTAAAGTTTGGCGATTTATTAGTTGAGCTCAAAAATAGAACTGAATAATTTATAGCTAAAATTTCGCCCACCATAAAATGCATAATCCATCCAACAATAATTGGAGATCCCACTGTCCCTGCTAACATTTTGGGAATATTCATTTCAAATCCCATTAAAGGTGCCATATAGGTAAATGCTGTCATAGCTATTGTTCCAACTAAGCCTGCTGTTAATGCCGATTGTACTGATAATCTTGTTTTCATATTATTACTCCTATATTTATTATTTGAATTGCTTATGATAAAAATAGACTCAAATTTAAAATTCTACTGTCAACATTTTGACATATTTGATTTTCTGAAGAATAAAGAAAATCAATATTAAAATCCTTCAATTATTTATTATTACATTCGATAATGAATATATGAGTAAAATCTAATTATTATTGGAGTTAAAATGTTTCAAAATTCTGTTTGCGAATTGGTAACAAAGACTGTAAAAGATAGCCAAGGGATTTCCATTGAGCTAAATTATTATATTCATCTCAATTCTGAAGAACTTTTAAAATTGAAAGAATTCCGTGAGAAATATGCAAATACAAGTTCAGTTCATTTTAATTTTAAGGAAGGTGAATTTTTCTTTAGTCAGAAAAAGTATATTAAAAAAAGTCAGTTTATTGCAGAACCACCTAAATTAGATGAACTTGAAATGAATTTTTTAAAAGATATAAAAGTTTCGATAAATCAATATAAAAATCTTCTTCAATTTGATGAATTTGAGAGTCTTGAGAAAAGAAATAATATTAATCTTGATGATATTTTAAAATAGTTTTTGATTTATTCCATTCTCAATTCTAAAGATTTACAATCCGTTTAAAATAATTAAAGCTCGATTTCAGTATAAATTAAGCTTTTTAGTGGAGCTATACGAGTTCGAACCGCAGACCTTCCCGATTTCATCGGGACGCTCAATCAGTTTTTACCTACTACATTTTTCAAAATGTATTTTGGATTCTTTAAGTTTTTCAAATACTTTTCTCTCTTCATAGCTTCTGATCGAATGGCAAATTCTTCAGTATATATTAGTTCCCATGGTATTCCATATTTTGTTGACTTTGAATATCCCTTATTATGTCTTTGTATTCGATCTTCTATATTTTCTGTTTGTCCTATGTAGAGTCTACCACTTTTTGAACTTTGAAGGATATATAATATAAATCCCATATGAGGTATTTTTGAAGTGTTTTTTTTGTGGAGCTATGCGGGTTCGAACCGCAGACCTCTTGACTGCCAGTAAAACGACTTCTTTCATTTTTATCCTAAAAACAAACCTTTAATACATACTGTTAAGCTTAATGTTAAGTCAAAAAGAAGGACCTCCATACATCGAGGAGGTTTTATGTTTTTGTTCAAAAGGGGTAATATTTATCAATTTGAGTATTATGATGATAAATTAGAAAAGATTAAGAGAAAATCAACTGGAAAGAAAACAAAGGCAGAAGCAATAATATTTATTGCTGATTTTAGAAATGAAATAAAAAAAGGAATCAAGATTGAAGATATATTACTGAGTGATTTTATTGTTGAATATAATAGGTTTTCGAAACAAACAAAAAGTGAACAATATTATTATAGTATTAAATTAGCATTAGGAAAAATAAAAGAGTTTCTTTCTGATTCCCCTCTTAATGAAATACGGTCTAAAGATGTGGAAAGATTTTTGATTTTCACTTATCAAACTTCCAAATCAATGGCACACCTATATTATAGAATATTAACTGCAGCATTTAATAAAGCTGTTAGTTGGGGTTATTTGGATATAAATCCTTTTGCTAAGATTAAATTTACCAAAAGAAGAAAAAAAAATACCAATTTTTATTACAGAAAAAGAATTAAAAAAAATTATAATAAATACTAAAAACCCTATTCTGCAAAAATTATTTGTTATTGCTTTCTACTCTGGGATGAGATTAAATGAACTAACAAACCTAAAATGGCAATCTATAGATATGGAGTGCAAAATAATAATAATACAAATAACAAAATCTTTTTCAACAAAAAGTAAAAAAGAAAGAATTATTCCTATAAGTTGTTTAATTATGGAAGAGCTATTAATATTAAAAAGAAATAGTTATTCAGATTATATCTTCGCAAATCAGACTGGCTATAAATATAATAATGACTACGTTACACATAAATTTAAGAAAGCTTCAAGAGACGCTGGGCTATTAGAGACAGTACACTTTCATACTTTAAGACACAGTTTTGCAAGTAATTTGGTTCAAAAAGGAGTTAGTCTTTACGTAGTAAAAGAATTGCTAGGACACCAGAATATATCTACAACTCAGATATATTCACATCTAAATAATTCTTCTTTAGTTAGTGCAATTGAGTTACTATAATACTATATAACTTGTTGTTGGTGTTGTGAAAAAGCAAGTAGTTAAATATTCGAAAGAGATAAAACAGAAATAGCTTTAATAAGTTATATCTCTTTCAATTCTTTTTTGCCAGATTTCTCGAGGAGTTTAAATGGAAATTTTCCATGTTGGTAAATTTATGCCACTTTTAGCTGACTAACTGCACTTTGTAGAGCGTCCATATTTGTGTGACTATATATTTCTGTAGTAGTAATACTCGAATGTCCAAGTAATTCTTTAATTACAATTATTGGGACTCCTTTAATTGCCAAATTTGATGCGAAGCTATGTCTGAGAGTGTGAAAATGAACCTCATCTTTCATTTTTGCTTTTCTACATGCTTTCTTGAAATTTCTGGAAACATAATCATTGGAAAACGGAAAACTATTAGTTTTACCGAATACAAAATTTAGAGATTTCTTTTCCTTCTTGCTCAATGTCTTTAAGATTGGTAATAGTTCTTTACTGATAGGAATAATTCTTTGTTTCTCGTTCTTTGTTGTAAACAAATTATCTCCAATGATAATTATATTTTTCTTTAAATCAATATTTTGCCATCTTAAACTTGTGATTTCCCCTAACCGACAACCAGTATTAAATGCAAAGATGAAAATATTTTTCATTTTCTTTAATTCTGTCTGGTTTAATATCTCTTCTAATTCATCTCTTGTGATAAATATGGGTTTCTTTTTCTGACCATTTTTGAATTTCACTTTAACAAAAGGATTAGCAATAATGTACTTCCATTCAATTGCAATGTTAAATGCAGCTTTCAATGTTCTCATGTAAACAACAAATCCTTTGGGTGCACGATTCATTAAATAGTATTTGAATTCTTCGATTTCTTTAACAGTTATTTCATCTAGATTCTTCTTCTCCCCAAAAAACTGTATTAAGTGTTTGAAAGAAATGTTAACCGAACAAAGATACTTTGGTGAGAAGGTGATTTTAATGTACTTCTCATATTCTTGATCGAATTTATAAATATTTGTCCCATTACTTAAAAGTATTTTTTTCTTTTTCTCAACTTTATCGAGTAAAGATTTAAGGGATTCAATCTCATTGAGAGTATAATATTCTGCCATATCTTTAATATTTTCAGAATTTGATATATTTCTTCTATCGATCATTTTTATAACAAATATTTTTGAATTCCTATTTGTTATGTGGTAGTAATCACCAAATCGTTTCATTTATTAAACAAATTATTTTCCATTCTCGATTTGATTACTTCTTTACCATCAACGACTCAGGTTATCAATGCTATTAGAAATAGTATTGGTGTTTCTTGAGTAGGTATGAAAACATTTCAATTTTAAGTCCTAAGATAAATAGTGAATTATAGTAGTGCGATCCCAATACTAATACTTTGCTCGACAATTGAACTCATTGGAATTATTATCCTTTTATCATTTAGTCAAATTATGATTACATTCGTGATTTAATAAATACTTAGGGGGTTTTCTTTTCAGATATTAAATAAGGTGGGATCGTAAATCTAGAAGTAATTATGGGAGGTTCAAATAAATCTGCTTATCAACATCAAAAGGTTTTTATTTCTTATTAGACAGACTTATTTTAATAATTTTCGAATAAAATTGATAATTGAAATAATATTCAGGAAATTGAAAAATTTGTTATATATAAATTATTTTTTTAGATAATTTAGTAATTGCTCACCTAGACTACTTGATGGAAATTTCAATTTAATTTCCTCTGCAATTTTCTTTGCTTCAGAATATTTTTTTGTTTTTATATAATGATCAGCAAGAGCATAGTGATAATCCAAACTTTGCCGGTTCTAAATCTTTTGCATTTATTAATGCTTTTTCCGCCTCATGGTTTTTTTGCTGGAATTGAAGAAGCAATCCTAGATTATAAAATATTCTTGCTCTGTTTGGAATTAGTTCTGAAGCTTTTTTTAAATATTTTATTGCTTCATCATAGTTTTGTTTTTCAGCCATTAGTAGTCCCAATGAATAATATGAATCATGAAACTCGGGATGGTGTTCAATCATATCTCTAAGAACTTTTTCTGCTTCATCATTTCTACCAAGCTGATTAAGAACAACTGATAAATTTACTTTCGCTGGATAAAACAAACTATCAATTTCAATTGCTTCATAATAGTAGCTTGCTGCGGCTTCAAAGTTCTGGAGATTTGAATTTAGAATTCCCATGTTTAGTTGAGAGCCGGCAAAATCAGATGAGTATCTCATTACCTCAATGTATTCTTGTATTACATTCTCAAGTTGCTTCTTTTTCTTTTGCGGAATTTGTTCTTGGGGTATGGCAGATAATTTAAAACTGGCTTCAATTCTTATCGATTTAATTGGATCATTTAATAATGGAAGAAAACTTTCTATTAATTGTTCTGGATTCCTAGAATTAAAGGAATGGGCAGCATTATATCTTACAATAGGCTCATCATCATTTAATGCCCATTTTATTGCATCAAAACTCTTCTGATTGGAGTAATTTGCTAGCAGTGAAACCGCAGTGGCTCTAACAATAGGAAGATGTAAACCATTTTTCTCAATTTCAATTAGCTTATCAAATACACTTTCGTCACCATTTCTTGCTTTCGCAAATATTTGTCCAAAGTGAGGCTTCCTTTTTTCACCATACCATTTTGTAATATAATTATCAGCCCATTTAGGAGTTTCATTTTCATGGCATTGGTTACAAGCATTTGGAGTACCAAGTTCAATTGTTAAATCAGGTCTTGGAATTCTTAAACTATGATCATTTCTAAAATCATTTCCCATGTAATATCTTCCGGGCATATGGCAATTTACACAAAGAGCACCTTCCCCTACTTCATAAGATCTATCAAATAACTTCAGAGTTTTTCCACTTTCACCTTTTTTCTTATGAAAATGATGATCATAACTATCGTATACTTCTGGTTGATGACATTGTGCACAAAGTTCATTTCCTTCAAATAATCTCTTGCCACTATGAACATCATGACAATCATTACACTGTACATCATTATCAAACATCTTACTATGTGTAAATGAAGCAAACACATAATCTTCTTCTAATATTTGTCCATCGGGAAAATAGTTTTCATCCAGCACTCTTGGAATTACCATATCCATCGAGTGTCCATTTGTAAATTCAAGTGGACCCAATGATGATCTTCTTGAATGGCAATAAACACAAAGATCAACATATTCTTGATTAGAGATATTGCTAGTCTTCACAACTAGATCACAATTAGAATCGGTGGAACGAGCCATTTCAGGTAGGTTTGCCCATTCTTCATGCTTAGATCCCGGACCATGGCAAGCTTCACAACTTACGTCTATTTCTGAATATGTAGTGCTATATTCTTTAGTCTCTGGATTGAAGTTTTTCTGCAAGTTTGTTGAATGACATTCTGCACACATTCCATTCCAGTTCTGAGCATTGTTTGTCCAGTAAAGCCAATCAGATGGGTTTGGAATATTCTCCCCATATGTTGCTTCAACTAATGAAAACCATTTATTTTTTTCTGTATCCCAAGCTATTGGCAGACATTGATATCTGCCCTTTTCGAATGGTATTAAATATTGCTGAAGTGGAGTGTATCCAAATGTATGTGTTATTTCAAAATCAGCTATAATTCCACCAGGACCATTCGTTCTGACAAAGAATTTTTCACCTTTTCTAAAAAACTTGCTCGTCACTCCATTAAACTCAAATTCGGCATCTTTAAAATCACCTAGTACGGTTGAATCATGTTGCAACATCCATTGCTTTATCATGGTGCGAGCCAATAAATGCCTTATACTCTTTTTGATGACAATCTTTACATCTGTCTCTTCCAATATACTCAGCTTCATCAGATACAGTATGAGTAGTGTCTTTCAGATAAAATGTAACAACATAAATCGGAATTGCTAAAACAATAACCGCAGTTGCGATAAACCCTAAAATTTTCCAGTTTTTCATTTTATCTAAATATATGTGAGTTGCGATTTCTCAAACTCATCTCTTTTAATTTTCTTGTTAAGATTAATAAAAAGTTTACCATCAGTAAATTGTATTTCATAAACATCTAGTGCTCTTGGAGCAGGTGGATTTATAACATCACCTGCAATACTAAACTTTGAAGAGTGACATGGGCATAAAAATTCATTAATCTTTTCATCCCAAATTATTGAACAACCTAGATGTGAACATTTAATGGACACAGCTAAAAATCCACCATCTTTCAACCTAACTAAAAAGAAGCGACCCCTTCTAAAAGGTGTTACCGTTTCTTTGGGAAATTCTTCTGGCAATCCAGCTTCAAATAATTCTGAATTACTCGTAGATTCCTTTCTATCGACCAAATAGTGAAGTGTTAATCCAGTGATTTCTAATCCAGCAATAACTCCAAGTCCTTTCCAGGCAGTATTTATAAAATCTCTACGTGTTTGTTTTGGCTTTTCACTGTTGATGTTTTTTTTATTATTTTTTTTCTTACTGTTTTTCATATCGTTTAGAATAATGTTAATGCCATTCCTTCCCCTCTAAAGAAAACTCCAATAATAGTAAGCACAACAAAAGATACAATTATTAAAATGAATAATGTTTGAACAAGTTCATTTTTGTTTACACATTTCCGTTTAATCAAATATTTGGAGTATCCATAAAAGAAAAGTAAGATTAAAATAAAAGGAATAATACCATTGCCAATAATATCTGGCAGAAATTCTAATATTGTAATTGACTCTAAAATGTATTCATCAATTAGGATGTATGATATTGTTATTAAAGTTGAGATTATTATTGCACCTTTACCTAAGCTCTTTGCTTTAGCTGAATAAAACCATCTCCCATTTTCTTCAGTCTCATAAATAAAATATGGTAATAATACCGCTAAGAATATAACACTTAATGGTATAATAATAGCTGAAAACAAAGGATGAAAGTGTAACATCAGTTCTTGGATTCCCATAAAATACCAGGGTGCTTTTGCTGGGTTGGGACTAACATTTGGATTTGCCTTTGCTAATAATGGAGCATCAAAAATAATTGCGAATAAAAATATTACTGCAATTAATACTATTGCAACAACAAATTCTTTAGCAACTAAATGTGGAACTGTTGAAACATAATTATCTTGTTTATCACTTTGTGGAATAACTACTCCCCCAGCTTTTCTAACTCTCCAAAAATGAAATGCCATTATTAAGATAAGAGAAATTGGTAAAATTCCAGTATGAAAATTATAGAATATTAAAAGAGTTGCATTCCCAATTTCACTACCCCCAATAACAATTTCTCTTAATGATTCGCCAATAAGTGGAAAATAATCAAGCATGCTTGTGCTGACAGTTACAGCCCAATATGATAGTTGATCCCAAGGAAGTAAATAACCAGTAAAATTTGAAAAGATTATTATTAAAAATAATGCTATTCCAATTACCCAGTTAAATTGTCTCTTTCCGTGAAATGCGCTTGTAAAGAAAACTCTTAATAAATGAAGAAATGTAATTATTATTAAGAATACAGCACTCCAGTAATGAAGATTTCTTAACTAATTGACCAAACAGTACATTGTTTTGCAAATGAAGAATTGAATCATATGCTCTACCTGGAAACGGCTCGTAAAAAAACCTTAGAAGTAATCCAGTAAAAAACTGCATACAGATTAAAACAACTGCCATTCCACCTAAACCAAAGGTGTGATTAAACTTCAATACTTTACTGTTTATCTTTGGTGGATGAAGATGGAGAACAAGATTTCGAAAAATTAAATTTATTCTTTTATCTTCTTCACTAGGATTTATTGACTCTGAGTAAATAGAGTTTTTAAATCTTTTGAAAATATTTTCTTTTATATCCCTCATCTTTTAACATAACTTAATTAATCAAATCTAATCGAATAATTACAGTTCATAAAAACTAAGTATTTCGATGAGACTAAAAAGAAGTTAATTATTTGTTTCTTATCTTAGTAGAAGATTTTAAATACTTTATCAAAAAATAAGAAATTACAATAATAGGGACAAAGAAATATCCATTTGTTAAGATGAAGTGAGCTGCATTTTCCAGAAACGTTCCAGTATGAACATGACCATCGTGTGCAAGTAAACTTACAGGAAGAAGTGCGATTAGTAATAATGATTTGTTAATTGTCTTTTTCATATTTACCTATTATTTCTTGAGTTATTAAATTTGGATTAATATTTTTTTGGTATGCTACTTTTAGTATTTCTTCAGAATCTGGTTTTATTTTTTTACTTCCATCAGGCAGAGTAGTTGTTTTAATCCTGAACTTACCCAAATCGATTTCAATATCTTCTATATTTCTCTCTAATTCAATTCTATTAGTAATGTAATAACGCAAACCTATTGTTGAAGTAAACTTTAATATAAATTCTGAAACATTATTAAACTTGTCTTCTTTACAAATTATGTTTAATACTATACCCGGCCTTCCCTTTTTCATAATAACTTGAGTAAAGTAAAAATCTAATGCACCATTCTCAAGTAAATTACTTTGGAATTCGCTACCTAAATGTTCACTATTCATATCATCAATGTTGGCTTCAATTACAACAACTTCATTTTTTTCTATCTCGTCAACTTCTGAAATACTTAATCTAAGAACATTTGGGTTTTCAAATACTTTTTCGCCTGCACCGTATGAAGTCCTAATATCCTTCATTTTGGGGACTTGAGTAATTGGTTTGAGATACTTAATAATTGCTGCTCCGGTTGGAGTTAATTTTTCTCCCTCCTCATCACCTAGCGTGTATGGAATATTTTGTATTATTAATTTTGTCGCAGGGCATGGAACTGGAAGAACACCATGAGCAGTTTTAACAAATCCCTTACCAGTTACTAATTCTGTTAAATATGTCTTTTCTATTTTTAATTTATCTAATAAATAAGCTGCCCCACAAATATCAATTATTGAATCAATTGCACCAACTTCATGAAAATGAATTTTCTCAAGAGGAATGCCGTGAACTTCTGATTCTGCTTTCCCAATAATATTAAATATCTCTATAGATATTTTTTTTGCGTTCTCAGTCAATTTAGAAGCATCAATTAGTTCAATAATATTTGATAAGTGTCTATGATGGTGGTGCTGAACTAAGTCCACTACTTTTACGTTTTTACATACTATACCATTTATATTTACTTTAGTAATTCTAATTTCAGCTTCATTTTGGAAACTTAGCAACATTGGAAGTTTAAGTAATTCGTCATATGAATTAGCTAATTCAGCCAACGCACCTAAAAACATATCCCCACTTGCTCCAGAAAATGCTTCTATTTTTAGAATTCTTGCCATATATTTAATTATCCTTTCAATATTCTGTACGCTGCTACTGCAGCTCCATACCCATTATCAATATTTGTAACCGTTAAACCATTTGCACAGCTTGCCAACATTGAATTAAGTGCTGTAAAACCACCTTCGGCAACTCCATAACCAACACTCACTGGAACTCCTATTATTGGTTGTGGGAAAAGCCCACTAACAACAGTAGGAAGAGCTCCTTCAAAACCTGCACAAACTATTAGTACCTTAGCTTTCTTTATTTGATCAGCATTATCCGTCAATCGATGAACACCAGCTACACCAACATCAATTAGTTTTTGGGTTCTGATTCCAAGATACATTAAAGTGTAAAAAGCTTCATTAACAACAAACTCATCTGATGAACCTCCGGAGAGAATTATTACTTCCGGATTTTTTTTACGACTTTTTATGATTGTGCCAACTTGCCATACACCAGAAATTACATCATAACTTGAATTTGAGAATAATGGTTTTAGTTCTTCATATTTTTCTTTTTGCAGCTTGGTAATTAAAACTTTTTGATGCTTATCATACATTTTGGTAATAATATTTTTCAATGTATTAACATCTTTACTAGCTCCAAAAATTACTTCTGGAAATCCGATACGATTATGCCTATCAAAATCAATATTATAATTCATGAAAGTACTCTATTCATTTTGCCTGAAACAAATCCTTCACTATCTATCTCACATTTAGCATAGCCAATATCTCTCAATTTGGTTTCAATCTGAGGATAATGCACTCTTAATTTATGCAACATTTCTGAAGAAACTTCAATTTTGGCAGTATCACCATAGCTCCTAACTCTGACCTCTTCGAAACCAAAATTATTCAGAACCTCTTCTGCAGCTTCAACTCGACTCAATTTTTCTTCAGTGATATATTCACCATATGGAAATCTGCTGCTAAGGCATGGACTAGCCGGTTTATCCCATACAGAAAGTCCAAAGTGTTTAGCTAATCCTCTTATTTTATCTTTACTGACTTTACAATCTATAAATGGTGATTTTATTTCATGTTCATAAGCGGAAGCAAGTCCAGGACGATAATCACCTAGATCGGAAAAGTTATTTCCATTTATTATACTAAAACCATTGTACTTTTCTGATACAAGACTATTCATTTCTTTATATAATTCGTTTTTACAAAAGTAACACCTATTATTTGGATTCGATGTATAGTTAATGTTTTTCAATTCCGAAGTATAAATAACCTCAAACTTTATATCATGATCAGCACAAAACTTTGCTGCTATGTCATAGTCCCTTTCTTTAAGACTTGCTGAATTAGAAACCACGGCAACTGCGTTTTCTCGTCCTAAAAATTGTCTTCCTAAATATGCCGCTAAGCAAGAATCAACTCCACCAGATAATGCAATTAATACTTTATCAAGGTTTGTATATTCTTTTTTAAGCTCTACAATTATTGATTTTTGGTTGCGCATTAGATCTTTGTCTAAAGATTATTAAATATTAGAATAATGAATAATTTTTTAAGTTAATCATCATTCCCATAATTTACAAAGTAATTTATTATTATAATTAAAGTTTTGCATATAAAAAAATTTATCGTCAATTTATTGCTCTTTCTATAGTTTACCTAACGCATAAGCATAGGCTCCTAAAGCAATTGCCCTGCTTGTACCAATTTTTGATATCCCAACTCCTAGTCTTGCTTCAGGATCATACTGAATGGTTTTGTCTGTTCCAAATATCTGAAGTTCTTTTGTTGAGCCCTTTAAAAATTTCAACAATTCATCTTCAACTTCTAAATTATACACTTGCTGAACTAGTCTTCTAAATTCTGAACCATCTTCTCTTTTGTAATTGCTGTTCATTTCATCTACTAAGAAGGGTAGAAATACATCTGATGCACCAGATAGACCACCACCAATAACAATCAAACCATCTATTAACGTAATTGCATTTGATATTGCATCACCACATGCCTCGGACATATCCTTAAATGCTTTAATTGCAGCTTCTTTATTCCCTTCTTTCTGGCCTTTAGCAATCTCATATAATTCTTTAGGTTCAGGAGTATTATCAATTGAATTTCCAGTAATTTGAGAAT
>CAVPHW010000021.1:0-4660 GCA_963704835.1 uncultured Ignavibacteriales bacterium
TAGTAAGCTCAGCCGATCTTTCATCCATAATTAATATTGGATTTCCAGAGCGCACAAATGGTTTATAAAGTTTCATCATTAGGTCAGATGCTCTTTCGGAACTAGATCCTATCACTATACGTTCTGGTTTTAAAAAATCATCCACTGCAAATCCTTCTCTTAAAAACTCAGGATTTGAGACCACATCAAAATCTACATTTGCGTTTTTAGAAATAACTTCCCGCACTTTGTCTGCTGTTCCGACAGGAACGGTGCTTTTATCTACAATAACTTTATAACTTGAAATTAATTTACCTATTTCATCAGATACGCCAAGACACATGTTTTAAATCGGCAGAGCCGTCTCCATCCTCAGGAGTTGGTAATGCCAGAAAAATAATGTCCCCATGGTTTAAGCCTTCTTCTAAAGAAGTTGAAAAATTTAGTCTTCCTGCCTTAATATTTCTTTCAAATAAAACATCTAAATGAGGTTCATAGATTGGAACATTACCTTTTTTCATAAGGTTAACCTTTGTCTTATCTATGTCTATACAAAGAACATCGTTTCCCGTTTCTGCTAAACATGTACCCGTTACCAAACCTACATATCCCGTTCCAATTACCGATATTTTCATGTTTTACTTTTCATTTAAGCATTTCTTCTAAAGTGTGTTCAATTTTATATTCTTTGGTGAAATCACCTATCATTGAGTGTAATTTTTCAACTGAACCTTTCAAAATCTTTACTTCGTTTTTTCTAACAAATTCAGGATTTACTTTTACTTTTATTTTATAACCAGCAATTTGACATATTTTATCCAAAATATTATTTATACTCAATTCGTTCCCTGTACACACGTTTACAATCTCTGATTTCACCTTAGAAAACAGAAGCTCGGTGTAACATCTAATAACAAAATTTACGTCGTTAAACTCCCTAAATACATCGATATTTCCAAGTTCAATTTCTTCTTTCTTGTCTTTGTAATGGGTAACTATTTTTGGAATTAAAAAATGGCTTTCCTGACCTAAACCCGTGTAATTAAATGGTCTTGTAATAATTATATTTTGGTTATTGAAATACGCTTTAGTCATGTTTTCCATAACCAATTTACTATTTCCGTAATGATTAACAGGTTCTGGGCACATGTCTTCTTGAAGTTCTCCTTCTATATTTCCATAAATAGCCGCACTACTAGCAATTAGGATTTTTTTTGGTCTATAATCTAATTTCGCAATGGCATTTAATAGATTTAAAGTGCCAAAAATATTCACATGGTACATGTTTTGCTGGTTTTTGGATGCTACAAAAGAAATAGCGGCCAAGTGTACAATGTAATCTGGTTTTACTTTATTTAGTATCTCAAACAAAGCATTTTCCGATAAAATATCGCAGGAAAAATGGTTTTCATTTAAG
Organism: uncultured Ignavibacteriales bacterium; assembly: GCA_963704835.1. Taxonomy (GTDB): domain Bacteria; phylum Bacteroidota; class Ignavibacteria; order Ignavibacteriales; family Melioribacteraceae. The sequence goes on from CAVPHW010000021.1 coordinate 1,397, forward strand.
GGAGTTTCTAAAACAGAACCAAAGACACTGTAGTTTCTTTTTTTTAGATAAGCTTCTAAATGTTTTCCAGTAAACCCTGTTATGCCCGTTATAAAAAAAATTTCTTTAGAAAGTGCCTCCATTTTGATTTCTTTCAATATCCTTTTTAACCATCATATCACACAATTCTTTAAGTGTTGTTTTAGGCTTCCAGTTTAGTTTTTCATTAGCTTTTGTTGCGTCTCCAATTAACAGATCAACTTCAGCAGGACGATAAAAAACTGGATTAACTTTTATTAAGGTTTTTCCGGATTTTGTGTCAATTCCAATTTCCTTTTCTTCTTTTCCTTTCCATTCAATATCAATTTCAATAGCTTTAAATGCTAAAGACACAAAATCTCGTACTGTTTGCGTTTTATTAGTTGCCAGAACAAATGTTCCTGGTTCATCTATTTGTAACATACGGTACATACCATCTACATATTCTTTGGCAAAACCCCAATCTCTTTTAGCGTCGATGTTTCCTAACTCTAATAGCTCTTGCTTTCCTAAACTTATTTTAGCTACGGCATCGGTTATTTTTCTAGTTACAAACTCTTTCCCTCTTAATGGTGATTCGTGATTAAATAAAATTCCACTAGTAGCAAATATTCCATATGACTCTTGGTAGTTTAGCGTTGCCCAATGCGCAAATACTTTGGCAACTCCATAAGGACTTCTTGGATGGAATGGTGTTTCTTCGTTTTGCGGTATGGCATGAACTTTACCAAACATTTCTGAAGTAGAAGCTTGGTAAAACCTAATTTTAGGATTTATTGTTCTAATGGCTTCCAATAAATTCATGGCGCCAATACCTGTTATTTGAGCTGTTGCTATTGGTTGTGTAAAAGACACTCCTACAAAGCTTTGAGCTGCTAAATTATAAATTTCGTCTGGTTCTATTTCTGAGATGATTCTGTAGGCACTAGATAAGTCTATTAAGTCGTATTCCAACAATATTAAGTTAGGGTTCGCTTCTATCCCCAACTCTTCTATTCTCCAAAAATTAGTTGAACTTGTTCTTCTATATGTACCATACACAGTATATCCTTTTTCTAGCAGAAGTTCTGCCAAATATGCTGCGTCCTGCCCCGTAATCCCAGTAATTAATGCCTTTTTCATTTTTTATGTTTCTCTATTATTTCCGAAAATGTTTTTTCTATATTTTCTTTAAAAATTTCTTTATCAAATGTAAGGGCAAATTCCCTTATTTTAGATGGAGTGAATTTTGTGTAATTTTCTTCAAAATAATCAATGGCGATAATTATGGAATTAATATCCTGTTTTTCAAAATAAACTCCTGTATCATCAATAGTAATTGATTCATGAATAAATTTGCCCTTTACAGTTTCTAAAGACCCTCCCTTTCCATATGCAATTACAGGTGTCCCACAAGCTTGAGCTTCAATTGGGATTATTCCAAAATCTTCTTCTGCTGCAAAAACAAAAGCTTTGGCTCTTTGCATATAGTCTTTTAAGACTTCAAAATTCTGATATCCTAGAACTTCAACATTACTCCCTGCCTTTTCTTTAATCTTTTTTAAATCAGGTCCATCGCCAATAACAATCAATTTTCTATTAGGCATTTTTGAAAAAGTCTCTACTATGAGGTCAATTTTTTTATATGGAACCAACCTTGATGCTGTTAAATAAAAATCTTCTTTAAATTCATTTAGAGTAAAATCATTAACTGCGACAGGTGGGTAAATAACCTTAAAGGATTCTCTACGATAAGTACGCCAAACTCTTTTTTCAATATATCTTGAAATTGGTATAAATTCATCTACATTATTAGCTGTATTACGATCCCAATTTCTAATTTTATGTAAAACCATTTTAGCAAAAAAAGCTTTAAGTCCCTTTTTTAAATTTGATTCATTGAGATATTGATGATATAAATCCCATGCATATCTAATTGGCGAATAAATATAACAGATGTGAATTTGATTTGCATTAGTAATGACGCCTTTTGCCACTGCATGGGATGACGAAATAATTAAGTCATATTCTGAAAGGTCAAATTGTTCAACAGCATACGGAAAAAAAGGTAAATAATTTTTCCATTTTGTTTTTGCCTTAGGCAGCTTTTGTATGAATGAATTTTTTACTCTTTGAGGGTCAATTCCTAGTTGAAGTATACTTTTTTCATCAGAAACTAAAACAAAAATGTCAGCATCTGGATAAATTGTTGCAAATTCTTTAAAACAACTTTCAGAACCTGCAATAACGGTTATCCATTCATGTACTATGGCTACCTTCATATTATTCGAAATCTTGAGGAGAAATACTGCTCCAGTGTATTAATGATTCTTGAAACCCATATTTAAAATCAAATCCGTTATCAATTAAATATTTTGGGACAATATTTGTTGGGAAACCCGCTTTTCTAACTCGTGTTGGGTGAATGTCAGTTTTTTTACCCATTAATTTGAATCCAAATTGGAAAAATACAGCAATTAATGCCAATAAATTAACAGGTAGTTTTAGTGTTGGTTTTTTTATGTTTAATTCTTCTTTAACAACTTTAGTCATTTTATATAGAGGGATAACCGGATTTTCAGCGTAATTATAAATAATTAATCTGTCTTTTTTGTTTATTGTAAACAACATGCTTTCAATTAAACCATAAATATATCCATATGACTTGATTACTTTTCCTCCATCAGGTAAAATAAATGTCCCTTTTTTAAGTGCCTTTATCATTCTGTAGACATTCCCTGGGTCTTTTGGCCCATATATGACGCTAGGTCTAACAATTACCAATCTCCTATTCTTATCTTCATTTAACCAGTTTTGATGAATTAGTTCACACATGCTTTTGGAAATTCCGTAAGGAGTTTCAGGATATAATGGTGACTGTTCTGTTCTCGGTTCTAATGATTTGCCATACGGAGCGATACTACTGGTAAAAAAAATATTATTGAACCCTAGTTTAGATGCAAACTGGTTGATGTGTCTAGCTCCATTAATATTAGTATCGAAATATTCTTGATTTGTGTGTCCTGGTTCTCTGTGAATTGCGGCAAAATTAAATATCCAACTATTTTCAATGTTTATATTTTCAATTTCAACATTAAGTTTTTCCCTAACATCCACATTTTTATAATTAACGATACCTTTAGAAACATCATCATCATATCCTATTAAGGGCTTAATATCAAAAATATAATAACTATCAAAAATTTTATTGTTTATGAAAAAAGTAAGCAAATTTGTGCCAATATATCCAGATCCTCCAAAAATTAT
>CAVPHW010000022.1:0-4607 GCA_963704835.1 uncultured Ignavibacteriales bacterium
TTTTATCTTTCTTCTTTCATCCAACTTCTTAACAAATTTACCATCTAATAATAACACTTCCCCAAGTAAATCCACTACCAAAAGCAGCTAAAACAACTAAATCACCTTCTTTTATTTTTCCTTGTTCCCAAGCTTCTGTTAAAGCAATTGGAATAGAAGCTGCAGTTGTATTTCCGTATTTTTGAATATTATTAAACACTTGATCATCTGTTAATTTAAATTTCTTTTGAATAAATTGTGAAATTCTCAAATTCGCTTGATGAGGAATCAACATATCAATATCTGAAACTTCTAAATTATTGGCTTGTAATCCTTCGTTAATTACTTCACTAAAACGAACTACTGCATTTTTAAACACAAATTGTCCGTTCATATAAGGAAAATAACTTTCGTCATTTGGATCATTATCTGCAATAATATCTGTTACCCAACGTTTTCCCATTCCTGGTGCAATTAAGGCTAATTCTTCAGCATGTTGTCCTTCAGAATGTAAATGTGTTGATAAAATTCCTTTTGATAAATCTTCTTCTCTAGATAAAACGGCTGCTCCTGCTCCATCACCAAAAATTACAGAAACTCCTCGACCTCTAGTCGGTCATATCTAAACCTGTTGAATGCAATTCTGAACCAATTACTAAAATATTTTTATACATTCCGGTTTTAATATATTGATCAGCAACCGAAATAGCATACACAAATCCAGAACATTGGTTACGAACATCTAAAGCTCCAACGGTTCTTAAACCTAAATCTCTTTGTACTAAAACTCCTGGACCAGGAAAATAATAATCTGGACTTAAAGTAGCAAAAACGACAAAATCGATATCTTCTTTAGCTACTCCTGCTCTTTCAATGGCAATTTCTGCAGCTTTTACACCCATTGAAGTAGTTGTATCTTCTCCTCTTATGACATGTCTTCTTTCTTGAATTCCAGTTCGTTCTTGAATCCATTCGTCATTGGTATCCATTATTTTAGACAAATCATCATTAGTGACAACATTATCAGGAACATAAAAACCTAATCCTGTTATTTTTGAATGATACATAAATAGTAAATTTGAAATATTTAAGCAACAAATTTACCAAATTATCAAATTAGTAGATGATTTTATTACCAAAATTTTTAAATTAATAAAATTTAAGTCATTTTTTTATCATTTATTTTTGCTTTTTAATAAAAAAAACGACGTATTTTAGAGCCTTCAAAAAACCAATATAAATCTATTTATGAAATCAAAAATTTTACACTTACTTTTCCTATTTATAGGATTCTTGGGTTTTTCTCAAGAAAATATTTCTTATCAAACACCACCAAAAGAAATTTTAGCTTTAGCAGATTATGAAAGAGCTCCATCTATTTCTATGGATAAAGATCGTCAATATATTTTGTTTAGTTACAGAAATACATACAAAAATCTTAGAAGATTTAAATCAAGAAGAAATGAAATTAGGTGGTTTACGAATTAATCCGGTTACTAATATTTCAAGCACTGTTACTTATATCAATAATTTGAAAATTAGAAAATTTTCTGACAAAAATAAAAGTCAAGTTTCAGGTTTACCAAAAAATCCTAGAATTACAAATATTTCTTGGTCTCCAAACTACAAGAAAATTGCATTTACAAACACTACTCAAAAAGGTGTTGAATTATGGGTAATTGATGTTGCATCAGCTTCAGCTAAAAAACTAACAGAAGCTATAATTAATGCAAATATTGGAAATCCTGCAAGTTGGTTTAAAGATAGTGAAAGTCATTTTGATTAGAACTTTACCAGCAAACAAACCAGCTTTAATTGATACCTTAAAAGATATTCCAACTGGACCAACGGTTTCAACAAGTGATGGATCAAAATCTCAAAATAGAACGTATCAAGATTTACTAAAAAACAAAACGGATGAAGCTAATTTTGAAAGTTTAATCACTTCTGAATTATATAAAGTTTCATTAAATGGAACAAAAACTTTATTCAAAGAAGCTGCTATGTATGCTGGTGAAACTTTTTCACCTGATGGAAATTATTTAATGATTAAATACTATTGAAAAACCATTTTCATATATTGTTTCTGTAAGTAGATTTCCAATAAATTCTACTGTTTATGATGAAAGTGGAAAATTAGTAAAAGTGGTAAATGAAGTTCCATTAGATGAAATTAGACCAAAAGGTTTTATGGCAACTCGAAAAGGAAATAGAAGTATGAGCTGGAGAAATGATTTACCTGCAACTTTATCTTATGTAGAACCTTTAGATGAAGGTGATCCTGCAAATGAAGTAGAATTTAGAGATGAAGTTTTTAGTTGGGACGCTCCTTTTACTTCAAAACCTACATCTATTTTAAAAACGAAACAACGCTATTCTGGAATTACTTGGGGAACAAAAAACATTGCAATTGCCTATGATAGTTGGTATGACACGAGAAACACAAAAACATATCTTTTTGACCCTTCAAATAGTGCTGTAGCTCCAAAAATTATTTCCGATAGAAATTCGCAAGATGTTTATGCTGATCCTGGAAATTTTGAAACCCATAAAAATGAATTTGGACAAAATGTATTGTTGGTAGAAAACAATAATTTATACTTAATGGGAGATGGTTTTACAAAAGATGGTCAATTTCCTTTTATTGATGAATTTAATTTAAAATCATTAACTCCAAAACGCTTATATCAATCTACTTATAAAGACAAAAAAGAAGATTTACTTTCAATTGAAGATGTAAAAAAAGGAGAAGTTATGATTATGATTCAATCTAAAAATGAGTACCCAAATTATTATATGCGAAATTTAAAAAACAAGAAAGTTTCGGCAATCACTCAATTTGAAAATCCGTTTGAAAGCATTAAAAATGTATATAAAGAAGTTATCAATTATAAAAGAAAAGATGGAGTAGATTTATCTGGAACTTTATATTTGCCAGCGGGTTATGATATGAAGAAAAAAGAAAAATTACCTTTATTAATTTGGGCTTATCCAAGAGAATATAAAGACAAAAATAGTGCTGGACAAAGCACACAAAACCCAAATGAATTTACATTTCCATATTATGGTTCATTTGTTTATTGGGTAACTAGAGGTTATGCCGTTTTGGATGATGCTGCTTTTCCAATTGTTGGAGAAGGAGACAACAGAACCAAACGATACTTTTATCCAACAATTAGTTGGTAATGCTGAAGCTGCTATTGATGCAGTAGATAAATTAGGTTATATAAACAAAGCAAAAGTAGCTGTTGGTGGACATTCTTATGGGGCATTTATGACAGCAAACTTATTAACACATTCAAATTTATTTGCTTGTGGAATTGCAAGAAGTGGCGCATACAACAGAACTTTAACTCCTTTTGGTTTTCAAAGTGAACAACGTAATTATTGGGATGTTCCTGGAATTTACAACACAATGTCACCATTTATGAATGCTGAAAAAATGAAAACGCCTATGTTATTAGTTCATGGTGAAGCTGATAATAATCCAGGCACATTTACATTACAAACGGAACGTTATTTTCAAGCCTTAAAAGGATTAGGTGCACCCGTTAGAATGGTCCTTTTACCAAAAGAAAGTCATGGTTATGTGGCACAAGAGAATATTTTTCATTTGCTATGGGAACAAGATCAATTTTTAGAGAAATACCTAAAAAATTAAGCAAAAAATCGATTAAAAATCAAAAATCCGATATGAGTTTCATATCGGATTTTTTTTGCTGAAAATTAAAAAAGAAAATGTATTTTTACCCTAAAGAAACTAGTTAGCATGAATAACATATTAGACAATTTTAAATTAAACAGAGAAAAGGAAAGTTTTAAAGATGTTATAGAGTCTATCAACAATGGTGTTGATTTTCAAGGAACCAATCTTTGGGTTTTAGTATTTGCTATTTTTATAGCGTCATTAGGTCTAAATATAAATTCACCCGCAGTAGTTATTGGAGCCATGCTAATTTCTCCCTTAATGGGACCAATTATGGGATTGGGTTTAGGAATGGCTATTAATGATTTAACTTTACTTAAAAAAGCGGGTTACAATTATCTTTTTGCTGCTGCTGTTGGTCTTGTTACTTCAACTTTATATTTTGCTATTTCACCAATAAATGATGCTCAAACTGAAATATTAGCTAGAACTTCTCCAACAATTTATGATGTCTTGATTGCTTTTTTTGGTGGTTTAGCCGGAATTTTAGCTACTTCGAGTAAACTTAAAGGAAACGTTATTCCAGGTGTAGCTATTGCAACTGCCTTAATGCCTCCCTTATGTACTGCTGGCTATGGCTTAGCAACTTTAAGATGGGAATATTTTTTAGGTGCTTTCTATTTATTCTTAATCAATACTGTTTTTATTGCTTTGGCGACCTTAATCACCGCACGCCTCTTAAAATTTCCTTTTAAAGTGCATCCTGATGAAAAAGAAAAAGCTAGAGTAAATAGAATTGTTTGGATCGTAGTTATTATCACTTTAATTCCAAGTATTTATTTTGGATATGATATTGTTCAAAAAAATAAATTTGAAAAAAAGGCCAATGAATTTGTTGACAATGAAGCTGATTTTCCAGATAATTATTTATTAAAAAAAACTATAAATTCTCTAGTAAAGAAATCACATTAACTTATGGTGG
>CAVPHW010000023.1:0-7473 GCA_963704835.1 uncultured Ignavibacteriales bacterium
ATTTTTCATTTTTTAATTTTTTTATAAAACTAAATTTTTGTTTAAGATTGAACTCGGACTTATCATTATATCCCGCAGTTTTAACATCGTCAAATAAATGAATTTTATTTATAACCGGGTTATTATTAACAATATCATTTAACCTGGTTTTAATCCATAAATCAATTTTTGAATGCGGGAACAATACTTTAAATGCTTTCAGGAAAGTTGAATGGAAGAGTAAATCACCTCGGAAATATAAAGAAATTACCAGTACTTTTTTAACGGATACAGGGCTTATAAATTTATTTCTGATAAGTTTAAAACCAGTAATTATTGATAAAAACTTTTTCATTTGTCTTTTCAAAGCCGGCAATTTTAATCTGATTTGTCAAAATATAACCCGGTTGGCAAAATACCGATTTTATACAATAATTTGTTGCAATTTTTCAGTTTAACTTCCCCGGTAACTCTTACCAGATAAAACAATTTAGCTGCTAAATAAACAACAGGCAACAAACAGATATCTAAAATCACAAATAATATTTTCATAATCATTTAGTTTTTAAACTCATTATAATATTCTGCGTGAGCTAAAACAGATTTTTCCCAAGTAAATTGCTTTGACTTTAATAACCCATTTTTGATTAAAGTTTGCTTTACCACACTATCTCCTAAAACAGATATTAATTTTTCGCTTAAATCTTCACTTTGGGCAGGATCAAAATAAATAACCGAATCTCCACATACTTCCTGTACTGAACCCGCTGGACTAGTTAAAACGGGGCATCCGCAAAGCATTGCCTCTAGCGGCGGAAATCCGAATCCTTCATAGTATGAAGTATAAACCAATAACTCAGCGTTTATATACAATGAACTTAACTTGTTATCACTTCCTGCAACCTGCATTACCCTGTTTTCAATTTTTTTTTCTTTAAGAAACAGTTTTTCCTTTAAATTAAATTTACCCCCGCCAAAACATACAAGTTTAAAATTTTTGTTTAACTTTTTATTTAAATAATATACTCTGAGCAAAGCATTAAAGTTTTTATATCCCCATCTTTGCCCTACATACAATATATAAGGCTCTCCTATTATATCATGTAATGCGATATTATTATTTACTGAAACTCCGTGATATATTACACGAATTTTGGATGGATTAACATTAAATATTTCCACAAGGTTTTTTTTCGTTGTTTTGGAAACACATATAATACCTTCAGATTCATTAACACATTTTTTTTTCAGCAGAGAAGTGTTATCTGATTTTGCAAAGTATTGGGGGTAAAGTTCATGTGTCATATCATGAACCGTAGAAATAATATTATTATTTATTTGCAGTCCTACATCAGAGTAATATGTTTTATGAAACAGATTAAAGTCAGAAGATTTAGAATATTTATCAAAAAGAAATTTATTTAAACCCTGTAATAAAAAATGATATTTATCAGCATATTTGATTTTATAACTCTTTTGATAGACATTAGGATTTATATCATCAAACTTGTATCCGGTATTGTTAAACCCTAAATATAAATCAAGATTATATCTATTTGTCATGCTTAAACCCGAAATAATTTCGTAGAAATACCTTGATATGCCCCCGTATTTTTGACGTGTAAATATCTCGAAATCATACAGTATTTTCATAATAAATAGTTAATAATTAACTCAAAATGCTTTATCAACAATATTTTCTATATTGTTTAAATTAGTAATTAAATTGAAATATTTCTCATATGATTTTAAAGCATTAACAGAACATTGTTGAAGAAGCGGTTTATCATAATATTTTATAATTGCAGTACCCAGTGATTCAGGAGAGTAATTTACTATAGAACCGTTATAATTTTCAATAATTACATCTATACTGCCACCGTTTTTAGTGCTTATAATCGGTTTACCAAACTGAAACGCTTCTGATATTACTAATGGTAATCCTTCGTTTAACGAGGCAATCACCAATAAATCAATCTTACGAAGTATATAATATGTATTTTGTCTGCTTAATCTTCCGCAAAAATAAAAATAATTATCCAGTTCTAACTCTTTTATTTTATTAAATACTTTTGAGCTGTATGAAGATTTTACATTATAATCACCTATAAATATTACTTTCGGCAGTAATTTATTTTTATAATTCAGCTTTATATATCCAAGTGCTTCTACCAGCAACATTTGATTTTTAATAGGAGATACATTTCCTATTTGCAGAATTGTTACATTCTCAGAAATATTTAAAAAATTTTTTAATTTATCATCATTTTGTACAAATAAATCAAATTCAACAGTATTATTTTTATCTATAGTTTCAACTGATGAATAAACAGTATATATAGGTTTTTTTCTGTTGGTTAATTTTATAAAATCCTCTGCATTCTGTTTTGATACTGTAATAATTTCAACTGATATTTTATTAAGTATAAAATAAACAAATCTCCGGAATAAATCGGGTTTTATATGCTCTCTTATTATATTTATTTGTTTTAAACCTTTAACTAAAAACAAAATATTCATTACAGGCTGAACACCGACATTAAATATTACTAAATCAATATTTAGATTTTTTGTAAAAGGTAATACCTGGAATATCTGAATAATCGAGAAATAAAAATACCGTAGATATTGATATATACTTTCGTAATTAAATGGAAACCAACTTGCACGGTAAGTTTTATAATTCATGCAATATGAACTGTATTTATCAGCTCTTGGACCTGAAGGAAATACACCAAATATGTTATATTTTTTTGAAGAAGAAAAATGTTTCAATAATCTCTCGTAATCATCTTCACCTCCACCAGTTAAAGCTGAACTATGTGAAATAAATAAAATATTTTTTTTCAAAGTTTAATGATTAACAAGATTTTGGAAATACTCTGAAATATATTTAATGTTTTCTTCTAAACTAAATTTTGATTTAACAGTATACCTAGCATTTGCCTTTATATGTTCCATATTCTTTATATTATTTATAATATATAATAACTTATTCACTAATATTTTCCCGTTTCCGTAATCAAACAAATATCCATTATATCCATCCTGAATTAATTCAGGAGAGCCTCCACAATTAGTAGTTAGTACAATTGTTTTATTGTACATTGCTTCCAGTAATACTATAGATATTCCTTCTGAATATGAAGGTAACACTAGAATATCAAAAAGCTTATAGAATTTCAAATAATTTTTTTGGAAAGGAAGAATATAGACACTACTTTTAATGTCTAGTTTTGCCGATTGATATTCAATAAATTCTTTTAATTCACCTTCACCCAAAAAAAACAGTATTACATTTTTATGTATTTTTACAATATTTGAAAATTCATAAATTAATTTATCGATTCCTTTTCCATATGTTAATCTTCCTGCATATCCAATTACAAATTTATTCTTAAAAGTATAGTTGATATTTACTTCAGATGTATCTGATACATTCTTTTCAATTTCCGTTATATTAAGTCCATGGTATATAACCTTGATTTTATCTGATTTTAATTTCCTTTTCTTTATCAAAAAATATTTTGTATCCTCACATACTGCAATATATCCGGAATATAATTTCAATAAGAGATTAAGAACATATTTCATTAGAAATAAATATTTTTTACTGAAGTCTCTTTTAATAATTTTCTTAAAATCGATTTCTTCTGTAAATATTGCATCATGACCATGAAAAACAGCTATAAATATTTTTCTCTTAAGATAAAGTATGTTTACTATAGCACAATAAAAATTTGATATATCCAAAGAACTTATAATTATCCGGTAAGGCTTTAAAGCGAAATATAATGATAATAAATTATTAATTGTTATTTTTTCATTAAATTCTAATTGAATCAGATTTTTTTCTGATATATTATATTTATCAAAATTAATAATATTATTTTTACAACTTAATGATATTAATGAAACATCAAATATATCCCTGTCTAAAAGCTTTATAACTTCAAGAGTAAGTTTATTCGCTCCACCAATAACAAGCGAATCTATCACATAACAGATTTTTATCTTATTTTTTATAATTCAGTAAATTACTTTCCAATTTTATTTAAAATAAACCTTTTTATTTCACTAATTTCAACTTTATCTATTGTAAGATAGTTAAAAAATATTATCGAGGGTATAATTATTATGTAACCAATAGCAATATTATAGTTTGAAACAATAAATATAATTGAAATAAATGAAATTGCAACTATTAACATTTTTTTATTTTTGAGACTCAGAACAAAATTATTTTTGTAACTTAAATAATAATAATCAATTATAAATTTTATTATACAAGCAATAGTGTATGAAACAGTTGCGCTATACAGCTCAAATTTCCATATATACAACATTATATAAAAAAGAATATTAAAAAAACCAAAGTATATAAAATCGATAATAATCCATACTTTAATTTTAAGGGTAGTTATTAACCACATACCCAATACCCATGTTAAAGCTTTAAATATATCCCCAATGAAAATATAAAACAGAAGATTTTGTGCAGGTAAAAACTCATTGGAATAAAAAATATTTATCAAATAATACCTTAATGTAAATGAAAAAGTAATAATCGGAAATAAAATAAAAATAGTAAATCTAAAAACATTATTTATTTCCTTATTAATTGACGTTTTTTCTTTAATTGCTGAAAGGACAGGCAAATAGTAAACAGAAATTGTCATAAAAAAAATATTTATATAATTATTGGAGATATTATAAGCACACTGATAAATACCGTTTTGATCAAATCCAAGATTTTTGACAATTGATACTTTGATAAAAGTATAAGTCAGTTGATCCATTACTCCAACAATCAAGGAAGCTAGCCCACAGTTTAAAAATATTTTTTATAATTGTATAATCATAATTTTTAAAATTTCTGATACTTATAATTTTTAAATATTTGTTTTTAAATAAATAAATAATTATAGTGATAGTTCCGGCAATAGATGTCAATGTAATCCCGATAGCAGCCCCTGTTTCTTTAAAAAGAATTACAAATATTATCGGGATAATAGTTCCAATAAGTACTAGTAAAATCGAAAGCTTTACATAAAATGAATATTGTTTCAAACCTCTGGCAAAAGCATCTAATAAAGAAACAATAATTGCAAATGGAAAAGAAAATGCCGTTATAATCAATATAAGAGTATAAGAATTAGAGCCAAAAATCAATACGGAAATATATTCAGAAAAAATAAAAAATATGAAAAAAACTATAATTGAAACAAGTAAAGCGATAAAAATAGTTTGAAAAATCAATGCTTGCATTTTCATCTCTTTATTCTCTTCATTCATTTCGCTGACATACTTCACTAAACCCATAGGAATACCCATAGAAGTAATAAAATTAACCATATTACTCATAGTTAGTATTTGCGCATAAACACCCATACCTGTTGTGCCAAGTATAATAGCAAATATTTTAGTCCGTATTACTCCGCTTAAAAAATTTAAAAGTGAAGAAACACTGATTTTAGAAAAAGCTGATAAAATATTTTTAATATTTACCTACCTTCACAAATCTTTGACTTGTTTACTGCTGAAATTATAAAACAAAAAAGAAAGTGAAATGAGTAACCAAATTACTAAAGAGGAATTATCATAAACACTAAAATAAGGTTCAAAATTAAATATTATTATTAATCCCATAAAAGATAATTGAAATCCATCTATATATTGTTTAAATTTTTCCCTAAACTCTCTATGTTTATATGAAAATGAATACTTGAATGCTAAAACAAAAAAATAAAAATATAAAATAGTGCCCACCAAACCCATTTCTAGTAAAGAATTAAGATAGGTATTATGTGAATGAATTACTTTTACTACATATGCACTATAAACTTGATCCCTTAATTCAATGTAAGATTTCAAATCCATATCCAACAATTGGATTTTTTTTTATTAAAATTAAAGATGATGTCCAAGCTTGAATTCTACCAACAGCTGAGGCGTCTTTTGTAAAGTTTACAATTGTAGAGAATTGATTCTGTATAGATGAAGCAAATAGAAAAAGAAGAAAAGTCAATATTATTGCAAAAGGCACTATTACTTTAGGTCTCTTAACAATATATAAAACAACAGCAATCACTGTAGCCAGCCAAACCCCTCTGGTTTGAGTAAGAAATAAACCTGTTATAATACCTAATAAAGTTATTGCGTGAAATAATAACTGCTTATTATTTTTACGATTTATGATAAGGGAAAGGTTAAACATAAATAATATCATTAAATATCCTGCTAACATATTAAAACCTTCCCAAAATGAAGTCAGTCTGATTTTATCCTGAAAGCCTATAATTAATACATAAAATAGTGAGCCAATTCCTAAAATTAATCCAGAAAATAACTGCATATTAATTATTTTATTGAAAAATTCTTCACTGGGTTTTATATTTAAAATTATCTGAAATAATAGAAAGGGCATAAAAATCGTTATAGCATAATATTTCATCCCAGCAATAGGATTTGGTGATATATATACAATATAAAGACCCCAAATTAATAACAAAAACCAATTTTTAAAATAATAGAATTCAAATTTAAAATTTTCAAATAATGCCGACTGCATAAGGGAATATCCAAATAATAATAAAACAAATCCTCCGGTTATAATATTATTCTCTGTAAATCCATTTATAGTTAATAAAGGGAGAAGAAGTAAAATACTTTCCCTAGAGAATTGTAAATTATACTCCTGAATAATTAATGCAATTTTATTCACTCTTTATAGATTTTCCTTGATTTAACTCATTACTTACTTTATTCTTAATTTCTTTAAATTTATCAAAAATGATAAAAAAAGTAAAACCAAAGATGAAACTGCAAAATGTTATAATTATAACCATTGTCAATCTTTTAGGTTTTTTCTTTTTTTCCGCTATATGTGCTTTATCTAGAATAATAATTGTTGGTGTATCTCTTTTTTCTTCAATTTTAGCTTGTTCATATATTGGCAATAAAAATGTCATGATTTTAGTTTGTATTTCTACTTCTCTAACTAATCTTAAATAGTTTAATGCAATTTGCGGAGAATTTCCTAATCTTAATAAATCCTCCAAATTAGTCGAATTGTTAATTTCAGATATTTTATTATTTAATGCTATTATTTTTGCTTCCTGTGTCTTAACTTCTGGCTGATCTGCACTTAAAATTTGCTTTAAAACATCCAACTTCACTTCTTCAGATTTTAATTCTGCCTCCAAGGTGAATACTGATTGAGTTGATGCTTTAATCTGCAAATCTGGTGCTATACCATATATTAACTGAAATGCTTTCAATGAATCTTCACTTCTGGTTAAATCTTCTATTGTTTGAAAATACCTTTTTTCTAGGAATTCTTTATTGCTTTTTGAGGCTGTAATACTCATCTCAATATTTATCTTATCAAGTTCCTGAAGTAGATAATCTACCATTTCCTTTGCCAAAACTGGATCTTTGTCGTAAACACCAATGTATAATAAACCAGCCTGTTTATCAATTGTTACTTCTAGC
>CAVPHW010000024.1:0-17435 GCA_963704835.1 uncultured Ignavibacteriales bacterium
AGCTACTCTATTCATTTTATTACAAAATTAGTCTATTGAGTTTAAATTCCTTAACAAAGATTATTGTTTTTTAGCTATTATATCGATTTGATTTATCTTTAAGAAAACTGACGAGAAAACAGCAAATATAATTATTCCTTTTATAAGATATAAGGATGTCTCCGTAAACAATGCTAGAAAAAACAATAAACTAAATCCTACTATTGGCAAATTACGATACGTAAGTCTTTTCCTTATTTGTGATAATGGATAAAAAATTAAATATAATAAGGATAATATACCTAATATTCCCATATCTAAATAGTTAGTAAGATATTGATTGTGAAGATCAAAACCATTATAAATTTTTCGCGGATCGCCCTTTTCAATAATGTAATTTAGCATTAACTCTTTTCCTTGTCCGAGTCCTTCACCTAACACGAAATAATTTTCTTTTATAAGATCAATAGCTTTGGGCCATAAATAAATTCTATCGTCATTTATGATTGAATTTATTTTAAATTTCAACAAAGGAAGTTGTGAAGCAAAAATTACGAACAAACACAACACACACAAAAAACCTATTATTTTTATTAATGACGCTTTTTTTGTGTTCAAATAAACCATCAGAACAATTATATGAATTAAAATATTTATTGCCATTGGTGTTCTAGCAGACAGATAAAACATATTAATATTAAAAAGCAATAATAAAATTATAACCCACCATTTTTTCAATTCGATTTTCAAACTACTGCGGCATAATAAAATAATATTAGCTATTATTAATAAATAACTCCAATATGTAGGATGGACCCCAATTAAATGAGGGAATTTGAATTGTAGATACGTTTGATTACCACTCGTCGAATTCATGGTTTCTATCCATTCGGCATGATTAAACGCAAAGCATATTAATATTATTAACGAAATAATACCAGCCAAAAGCATCGCATATATAAACGTTATAAAAAAAACCTTAAAATCAAATTCCTTAAAATTATAAGAGAATACAACCAAGGGAATTAATAACAAAGAGACTTGTCTTTCCAAAACTTTTACTCCTGCAAAGACATCTATTGAAACAAGTGTATACATTAAATAAACCCCAATAATAATTAAATAAGGCTTAATTAATGAACTTATGCTATTTAAATCTATATGTTTATCTTCTCTAAAAAAAAATAGCAGAAGTAAAATTATAATCGCGTAAGGTATCGGTTTTTCTTCAAAAAAAACAACGATAACCGGAAGCAAGGCCAATAGCATTGGTAATACTATGGTAAAGCGAAACCATTTAACTCCTTGTTTAAAAAAAGTCATTTTCTCGAAATTCATTTGATTTTATTTTACAATGATTGAAGCTGATCCTGTTTTAAAAAATAAACCATAAAAATTGCATATACCCAACCTACTTGCGCTGCGAATAACACTGGATTTACAAGTAGTTCTAAATGGAAAAACACAAAAATCCCAAACAGCACTAACTTAATTCTCTTCCTTTTTTTAAAAAACATCCACGAAAGGTAGGTGAAAATGGAAATATATAAAACTGTTAAAAAAATTCCGTTCCTATATAATATGTCAACTAAAAGATTATGTGATGTTTCATAATGTTGGTTGCTAGCTGAATTAAAAAAATCTATTCCTCCATTGCCATGTCCAAACAAGATTTGAAAAATTGAAGATTCTGAAAGCCGGCTAAAAATATCCTCTAATAAATCTCCTCTTGCAGAAAAAAAATCGTTTATTCCCATTTCTCCAGTAAATAAACTAAAAAACCTTTTTTCAATTTTTTCAAGAACTTCATCAATTTTTCCTATTGAATATAAAACTACCAAACCAGAAAAAATACTATACGTGGTATATTTAACCAAAAGCTTAAATGTTGCTCTATTTGTATCATATAAAGAGGTTATAAATAAGGTTAAAATCACTCCCAATAGCGCACCTCTTGACATTGTCAATATGATCATTATTAAAAAATACAGACACGAAAGGACTCTGATTGTTTTGTTTTTAACATAAAAAAAACTAATTGTAAAAGCTATACCTAAAAATAACGCGTAATTATTTGCGCCTCCAATAAATAGAGCGCTTATTCGTTCGTCCCAACGGGTGCTTAACTTTAAAATATGATTTGGCTCTTCTATAATTACTCTTACGCTAGCAAAAAAAACAATAATTAAAAATGATTTTATAAAAAAATTAAATGCTACTTTATCATAAAAATAGGATGCAATTATAAATACTAATAACGTTTGAAAATAAATTATTGTGTTTGTTATTTGACTTTTAACTAGATTTGCATCATAATAAATTACATTAATGACAGTAACTATTAAGGTTATTAAAAATATTAGAATCGCAAAAAGAACATTTTGTTTTAACAATATGTTACCTTTTTTCAACAAGAATAGACCGAAAAACTCAATAAATATTATTATAGTAGACAAATACACATTACCTATACCTTCAACCAAAATATAATTGAATGGTATTGACAGTAATAAAACTATTATTAACGATTTAGGTGATAATTTCATTTTCAAAAATTATGACATTATCAAAAATTTTATAAATACTTTTATCTTCTTTGACAAGTTTTGAGTTAATAGCATAGGCCTTAATGTCGAAAATATTGGCTTCTAACAAAGTAGTCGAAGAGAAACTGTATGCATGAGTGCTCTGATTAAAAGCATCAACCAAATTGGATACTTCTTTGATTTTAGAATTTGTAACTAAATCTAAATTATTCTTACTAGCTGGGTGCCTTTTAATTAAAACCTTATCATATTTTCTTTGTAAATATGATATAACTTTATCATTAAGATAATTTTCTTCAGAATCACTACACATCCCTGCCTTACTTAAACATTGCATTAAGAACAATGCTGTTGTTCCATGTTTTTTTTCGTTCGTTTTTTTATCGTAAAGTTCGCATTTTAAAAACTTAATATCTGATGATACATTATTGGGCGACCAATCGAATGTGTTTATCAAAAAATCTCTATAAACATCATTATAAACTATATATTTATCCACAATTTTACTTCCAAAACCAGCTCCAATGGGATAAAAACCAAAAAAATATTTGAAAAAATTGTTAATTACATGTCTGGATTTGCTTTTTGGAGCTTCAGATAATTCAAAGACGCCATGTTGCAACCCAATTAGTTGTAAATTTGGAAAATCCTTTTTAATCTTCAAAAGAAAGTTATGAGCAATATAGCCTTCTGAATTTGAAAAAAATATTTTTTCAACTTTATGTGCTTCTAATTTTTCTTTGATAAAAGTATTCAACTTTTTATACTCTTGATGTAGAATATTTCTATGTCTAACTCTTTTAATTAGATTTTTTAAGGAAGTTCCTATCTGAATATCTCCAAAGCCTCCAACATGATAAGAATCATAATTATATTTATTTATCAAATAATCATATCTCTCAGACAAATGTTCTTCTAATACTATAAAAAGTTCCTTTTCATTTTTTTCCATACATCGTTTGCCATATAAGACATAATAATAAAATTTATAAAATAAGTGATTACTAATGCAATTGCTGCTCCTTCTATATTAAAGGATTTTAAAAAAATTAAATTAAAAATAACATTTAATACTAACACAATTCCATTTATATACATTAAAAGACGATCTTCGCCCTTAATGTATAATATGATTCCAGGAATTAGTGATAAGTTTAGAAAGAAAAAAGCGCATAATAAAATGTAGAGTACATTTATACTTTCTGTTAAATCTCCCTTTCCAATCAAATTTAACAATATATCTATAAATAATATAATTCCAACAGTTAAAGCTATGGATGAAATTAACACCAATACTGAGAATTTAGTCAATTCTTTTTTTAATTTATAACTCCGTTTTTCATTTAATATAATTAACTCCGGGAGAAATACTAAATAAAATCCACTCACTACAAAAACATAAATTAATGACGCTATTGAAAATAAAAAAGAATAGACTCCAACACGCTCAACATCATAAAAATATTCTATAGCAAACTTGTCAAAAAACTCAAGTCCTTTAGTAAAAAACATTAATACAATGAAAGGAAACAAAAAGTTAAAGGTGTTTTTAAGTTCTTTGAAACTTAGAAAGTTAATCTTAATAAGATTAAACTGAATTATATACTTAAAGAAAAATAAACTCGTAATTATTAATAATAAGAAAAAGGAAACAAACATTAAGGCCAAAACAATACTTAAGTCGATATTGTTTGTTATAAAATAATACCCTGAGACTAATACTAAAAAGACTGTGCTTTTTGCCATTAACAATAAATTTGCTTGGCTAATTTTTTTAATCATTATCAAGTATCTATAGACTTCTTGGTTGAAATAATCGCAAAAATTCACAAAAATTATAATAATGAATACCTGGAACGACAAAACCTCTCTTGGTATCAGGAAAAATAAAGCTCCTATTTGCAAAAAAAGTGTTATCGGGAAAAGAGTTACAAAAAAGCTTATATGATTATTTACTTTATTAACATTATTATTCCCTTTGGCTATTTCTCTATTTCCGTACATATAATATTCTACACCATATATTGAAATAGCAATCATAGTAAAATATGAAATTAACTGATAAGAGCCATATTCTGATAGAGATAATATTTTTGCTAAAAAAGTAAGCAACAAAAACTTGAATACTATTGATATTCCTCGAGTAAAAATACTTTCTATGCTTTTTTTCACTCCATAAAAATTTTTTTGACAATTTTTGCTGGATTTCCAACCGCAACACAATAATCAGGAATTGATTTTGTAACAATACTACCAGCACCAATAACACTATTAATTCCAATTGTTACACCAGGCAATAGAATTGCATTTGCTCCTATCCAACAACCCTTTTTCAAAATAACTTGTAATGATTGATTATGTCCTTGATCAATAATTGATTTGTTATAATCCATAAATCTATGGTTTTCAACATATATTTGAACACCCGAACCTATTAATACGTCGTCTTCAATAATAATAGATTGTTTCAAACTGTTTGTTTCTCCATGTAACATAGACGCGGGTCGCAATACTACCCTTTCTCCTAAAGATATTTGTGAACAACCAATCACATATGCCCCAGGTCTAATTTCTGCAGAATCAGCAAAATACATGAATTTTTTCTTGCATAGTTTCAGCATGGTTGATTTGAAATATAGCCTCCAATGGGTGCCAAGGATATCTGGACCTATTCTATCAGTTGTCTTCCAAAATTTTAGTTTATCTCTTAATTCTTTTAACATTTTAAATTAATCATCTAACCCTGTTTTGGCCACATTGTGTCTTAATTTCCAATTACCTTCGCTGTCTTTACCCCAAAGATGCGGAGATCTAAATTTATCACATAACTCATGAAAATGATCTGGTTCCATTCCTAAATATTCCATAATTTCATTAAAATATCTATCAGGAAACTCGCCATCAAACCTGTTAACGAGAGCTACACCTTCTTCACGTGTCAAGTGTTTATTTCTTATTTCTTGAGAAGAATCATAACTGGCTCGGCCAATCCCAAATTTTATGAATGTTGTATAGAAGTGTAAATCATCTATTTTATCGTCAATACCACTGTATTTACTATATGTTCCTTGTGTTCTGTGTGGCCTTGCTTTAAATCCAGTATTTTCTACCGCATAGTAGTATACTTCTTGAGGTGTCCATTTTAAATAATAACCCAAATAATGAACTTCCACATTTGACCTTTCCAATTCTTCAATTGTCGGTGGAAAATAGGACATTAAGTCGCTCAGTCTAACCTTATATTTATCTACAAGTTCCTTCACTGAAACTCCAGCTAAATAAATCTCGTCTAGGTTTTTAAAGCTATAGTAAGATTTGTCTCTTAAAGAACTTGTATTATCGGCCAATGGATTACCATACTCAGCCTCATTTTCTCCGTAAAATATCAAATTTATACCATATCTAGCCGCAACTTTTGGTGCAAGGTTTTTTTGGCCAAGAATAAAGGTTTGGAACGGGTGCAATAAATTTTCTATTGAAAGTTTGGTCAATAGCTTCATTACTTTTCCGTTTCTATAAAAAGAAATGTTATCAAATCCACTATCTAACCAATTTTTCCAATTTTTTAAACCGTAATCTGTGTAAAGAATTGGTGGCCAAGTTACCGTTAACGGATTCATTCCATACTTATATTTTAATACATGTGCTTGGTAAGCACTGTCTTTACCACCACTTCCAGGAACTAAACAGTCGTAAGAACCATCATTTTTTCTGTGTTTGTCTAATAATTTTACAAGCTCTTCTTCACGCATTCCCCAATCTATGTTGTCCTTAATCTCTGCAGTTTTACAGGCATCACACACACCTTTTTCATCGAAATTCATCGTTGTTTTTTTACTGTCTTTAGTGTGTTTAAATTCAATAGCCGAAGTAGGTCTTTGATTAGACATGATGCATTTAGTGCAAAATTTCACTTCTTGAGGTAAGCCATAATAAGCTTCTAGTTTAGTACTTTCTGACATTATATTATATTATTTTTTTGAGCCCAGTTTCTATAAATTGAAATTCCTTTTTCTCCACTTTTTTCAGGATGAAATTGTGTTGCAAAAATATTATTTTGTGAAATTGACGAGCAAAACTCAATTCCATCGTAATTGGTTTTGGTTAACACACAGCTATCTCTCGTTGGTTTAACATAATAAGAATGAACAAAGTACATAAAATCTTCATTTTTTAAATTGATTAGAGGCGTTTTTTGCCAATCTTGATTATAACTATTAATAGTATTCCACGAAATATGAGGAACTTTAATTTTTCTTCCCTTATTCTCTTCAGGAAATTTTTTTATAATTCCTGGTATTAAATCTAAACCTTTAGCTGTTCCAAATTCTTCACTTTCTGTAAATAACAATTGCAACCCAAGACAAACTCCAAATAGGGCATGTCCATTATTAACTTTTTCTCTTATTGCCTCTATAAGGTCGAGTTTGTAAAGGTTAACCATAGCTTCATTGAATGCCCCAACGCCTGGTAATATTAATGCGTCAGCTTGCAAAATATCATCCTTAAGAGTGCTAATTTTAGCATTCATTCCTACTACATCGCAAGCCTGCTTTACACTAAACAGATTACCTAACTGATAATCTATAATTACTACATTTTTTTTTTGATTATTCATTATAATCTACATTCGATATGGTTGTTAATCAACATTTTTTTTAAGTCTTCTATATTACAAGGTTCAAAAGTATGAAAATTTCTTTTCTGCTTCAAAAACTCGACATTACCTTCCTCTTTTGAGGCCTTAGATTCATTTTCTTTTATAAAATGATAATGAAACATAGATGATATCATGACTGCATCTGCTGTTTGCTTTTCATTCAACAGGTCTAGTACGTCTTGTTTTTTACCAGCGCCTCCATGAGCAATAACAGGAATACTTACCAAATTGCTTATTTTGGAAATTAACTCCACGTCAAAACCTTCACCTGTACCCTCCTTATCAACCGAAGTAATAACAATTTCTCCAGCACCCAATTCATCAATTTTTTGAGCCCATTCAAAAACGTCAATTCCTGTATATTCTCTCCCATTATCGGTGTAAGCTAAATATTTTCCATCTCCATCATTAATCGCCTCTATAGCAACCACTATTGTTGATGACCCAAACATCCTAGAAGCTTCTTTAATTAATTCTGGATTTTTAATAGCTGCCGTGTTTAAACAAACTTTGTCAGCTCCAACTCTAAGAACTTCTTTAATATCAGAAATTGTCCTTAAGCCTCCTCCAACGGTTATGGGAATAAATATTTTTTTTGCTGTTTCAGTTATGATGTCATGTAGACTATTTCTTTCATATAACGAAGCCACAACATCCATAAACATTAGCTCATCTGCTCCTTGTTCATAGTAAAATTTAGCGAAGTCTGAAGGCTTTCCTAAAACCCTGAGCCCTTCTAAATGGATTCCTTTTACTAAATTTGGTCCTTTAATATCGAGCCTTGGAATTATTCGAACTGTCTTCATTATAATTTAACTATTTATTTGGGTTAACAAAAAAATGTTAATGATTTATTTCTTTGTTAATAGATTCGTTTTTTGAAGATGCGAAATTACAAAACCTTAAACAAACTATCTCAATAAATATATTAAAATACACGCTGGAAATTACAACCAATACTTGATAAAAATAGACTTTGTGAAGGGATCATTCTTGAAATTGTGACATCTTTTCTTTATTTACTTCTAGTGTTCTTTTAATTGATAGTGCTTCTATAAGTGAATTAATACTCCAATTTATGTTACCGTTACCCTTAAAACCATATTGACCCGCATTAATCTTATTGATTTTAATATTCGGCAAATTGGCAGATGATACAAAATAAACATTTTCTTTAAAACTGAAGGATTTAACATTGTTAT
Organism: uncultured Ignavibacteriales bacterium; assembly: GCA_963704835.1. Lineage (GTDB taxonomy): Bacteria > Bacteroidota > Ignavibacteria > Ignavibacteriales > Melioribacteraceae. Next base: position 8,388 of record CAVPHW010000024.1, read on the forward strand.
TAAATTCATAGGCTAAATTTCCAAATTTATTTTCGCCCAACAGGGTTTTGTCATTGGGGTATATGTGTAAGAAAAATTTACTTTTCCTTTGTTTTTCAGAAATTGAATCCTTCTTTAAGAATATTATTTTAGGCTCGGAATTTATATTTGCTAAATAAATGTAATAACTACTATCTCTATATATAGGTAGCTGTTCAAGTAACTTAACATAAGGGGAGTTTGCTGCTACTTTCATCTCCCTTGTTTTAACTAGTTGAATAATCGTGTAGTGTCTTTTTTTTAATTGAAAAAACAGGAGAGTTAATGCTAATATTCCCAAGAACAGGAGTATAGTGGCTTTTTTTGTATAAATGTGTCCCATAAAACAGTTATAACATTTTTAAATCGCTGTCCATCCACCGTCGACCATTAAATTATGTCCAGTTATAAACGAAGCTTCATCGGATAATAAAAAAGTGATAGAAGGCGCTATTTCTTCTGGTTGCCCGAGGCGCTTAAGCGGCGATTTATATTCATACCGTTCTATAAAAGATGGATGTTGCTTATCTTTAATTCCCCCCGGAGAGACACAGTTTACCCTTATGTTGTGTTTGCCATAATAAGAAGCTAAATATCTGGTAAAATTAATAATACCTCCTTTTATTGCCGAATAAGCTGCCGGAGAGGTTCCTCCATACTCTTCATAAATTGTAAAATCATTTCCAACCACTCCATAAATAGATGATATGTTGACAATAGACCCTGATTTTTGTTTTTCCATTACTTTCAAAACGGCTTGACAGATAATAAACACACTATTCATTTGAATATCTACATTTTTTCTCCAAGATTCAATAGTTACATCCTCAAATTTATTTCCCCAATCTTTCGTACGCGGATAAGCGTTATTAACTAACCCATCGATTCTGCCATGTTTTTTAACTACGGTGGTCACTAATTTATATATTGAATCCTCAGAGGTAACATCGCATTTATAGTCTCCTTTCTCAAGATTTGTTTCGACATTAATATCAGCATTTATAGCTATTGCTCCGTTATCCTTTAAATGTTTTAAAATTGGTTCGCCTATTAAACCACTTCCTCCTGTTACAATTATTACTTTATCTTTTAGTCGTTCTGTAAACATATTTTTAAAATCTCATAAGCTTCACTTACTGTGTTAAACTCATTTTTATTTGTAGCAATGTAATCAATAAAAAACTGCAATTGATCTGTGTAGGTGTCCGTTATTGTTTTATCGGACTTAAAAAGCACATTTGAATTGCTATCATATACTTTATTCTTTAAAATATCGACCGTTATTGTTTCTTCTTCTAATAATATTTCTAATGTTCTCTTGGAGTCTTTACGAAAATAATTTAAAACGATATTAGCATTAAAATTATCATAATCTAAAATATAATTTGCATAGTCAAACGAATTTATATCTAACGATGACTTACTTGAAAACAACTTGTGAGTTTTTTTAGGCTTGCCAAATAGCCAATAAGCATAATCTATTTCATGAATTAAGTCTATATGCACACCTCCACCTTGTTCTTTATTGGCACTATAAGTCATTTTATAATCTCTTTCTGGTCTCCAATCTGGCAAATATGAGCCACAATATATATTTACTTCATTAATTCTTTTGCCGACTATATAATCTTTCGCAAATTTTAAACAATCCAAAAATCTTAGATTACAGGCAACATAGGTTTTAATATTTTGTTTTTTTATTTTGTTTAAAACATCATTAACTTCTAGCGTATGGAAAAGAGGTTTTTCTATAAATAATGGAATATTAAACTCAATAAGACTTTCAATATTATCAACATGCTTAAATGTTGGAGATGAAATGATTATAAAATCTATTGATAAATTCTTAATTTGATTGAGATCAAACAGATTTGTTATATTTAGATAACTTTCAGAAGTTTTATGTGATCTTAACGCAAATATTTTAATTGTTTTATCTATTTGATTAAGTGCATCAATGTGCTTTTTAGCAATACTTCCTAAACCAATTATTAAAACATTCATATTATAAATTAAAGCTTAATTTGTTTTGAGAAATTAAATAATTTAAAAACTCGAAATCTATTATATGATCTAAATCAAATGATTCGTGAATCATTGTATATACAAGCGCTTTATTGAATAAATATAATCTTTCATTATCATAAAAAGTTCTTCTATAAAAATAAAATGATGCATTCATTTCTTTAACTTGTGGTGCAGTTTGTCGCGACAAAACAAAGCCCTCAACTTTTTTCGATAGTTCCCAGTAGCCATGCTTATTTTGTTCGACCATATTAAAATATGGGTTTTTGTTTGCTGGGCTAACTGAAAATAGAGTTGAGGCATCGGAATCTTTAATAAATATATCGTATCCTTCTATTAAATCATTTAAATTTCGCATTGGTGCTGAAACGTCCAAGTCTAAGATATAGTCAAACTTTAGTTTGTTTGCTTCTTCTTTAAAAAGCAAGATATCTTTTATCGCATCCAACTTCCCCGCCTTATCATTTGCAAGATAATCGGGTCTAGTATAATCTGTTCTTAATTCGTATTCGTTAGCGACTCTTTTTATTTCTTCATCATCTGTTGAGAGCTCGATAAAAACTTTATAACCATGTGTTGATTCTAACCATGTTCTGAATTGATTAGCGTGCTCTATAGTATAAGCTATCAGTGGTTTGTTAGCTAAATCTTTTATATTTTTTTTAGGAATTCCTTTAGATCCTCCTCTAGCGCATATAGTAATTAAAAAGTTGTTCATTAATCGTGAATGTGTTTTATAAAATTCTCTGCCTGTTCGTAATCGATTGGCTTTCCTATATCAATCCAATAGCCCAAAATTGGATTATAAATCAGCTTTTTACCTTCTTTTATAATCTGTTCCATTAGGTCAGTTATATCATAAAATTCGTTTTTAGGTATTTTGGCCACTATGTCCTTATGAAGGATATAAATCCCTGCATTAGATTGGTAAATATATGTTGGTTTTTCCTTAAAATTTTTTAGAAAATGACCATCTGTTTCAAAAACTGCATATGGAACTGACACTTTATATTCTGTAGATGCGACAGCCATTACAGCTTCAGAATCTAGCATTGTAAGATATAAATCCTCAAAATCTGCGTTAGTAAAAAGATCACTATTAATCAATAATACATGCTCGGTGTTAAAACATTCAACAAGCGATAAGGCTCCGGCTGTTCCTAGTGGGGTATCTTCCCAGATATATTCGATTGAAACGCCTTTTGAACTTCCATCACCAAAATAATTTTCGATTTGCTCTCCCAAATATTTTACTGAAATATAAAATTTTTGAATACCATATGAGATTAACCTATCAATATTGTGTTCAATAATAGGTTTACCTCCTAATTTGAGCATTGGTTTAGGAGTTTTATCTGTCAATGGACTTAATCTTTTTCCTCGCCCTCCAGCCATTATCATACATTCTAATGGCAAAATAGATTGAGTCTTATCCAAATCTATCAGTTTTATAAATTGCTTGTTTTTATTGAGAACAGGTAGTATTTTTAAATCTTTTGCTCGATATGAATTCAGATTTATAAAAGAATAACCGTCTTCTATGTATGTGAAATTCTTATTACACACTTTTTCAATTGGTTCATTAAGATTTTTGTTTATCAATAAATCTCTTCTAACATCTCCATCTGTTAATGAGCCTATTATCTTTTTGTCGTCATCTTCGACAAAAAGTATTAAGCGACTTACATCACTCATTGAGTTTAACATCTGCAATGCCTCGAGTATACTTTTGTCTTTATGTATTAAAATTTTATTCATGTTTATGGTTGAATGCTATGTTATAAAATTCTTTTTTTAAATTAACATCACTCACTTTTTTTATAACGTCTATTATTTTTTGGCTACTTGTACCATTTCCGTAAGGACTAATTTCGTTAGTGAGATTATTTTTAAATTTTTCTGACATTCCTAATTGAATGGCTTTTTTTATCTCTTCACTTATTGGGTTACAGTTGATAATATTTTTTGCCATTACCCTGCCCTTTTGACGATCACCAATATTTACTGTTGGTGTTTTATAACTTGGTGTTTCTATAATACCACTAGAAGAATTACCTATTACGATGCTCACAAATTGTAAAGCCGACAAATATCTAATTTGTCCAAGAGAAGTAAAGGCTAATGCTTTGGTTGGGTTTTTTAAAACGTAGTCATCAATCATTTTAATTAACTCTCTACCTCCTTTATCAGCATTCGGCTTCGTGAAAATTATGGTGGTGTTTTCAAAGACATCCAATGCTTCAATTAAATTAGAAAAGTGTATTTTGGATGTTTCATCTTCTAATGTAACTGGGTGAAATGTAACTAAAAAGCTGTATTTATCTAGTTTAAAATCAATACTTTCCTCAAATTTTTCTTTTGAAAGAGTTTTTAATTCTTTAATACTATCTAATCCAATTGCTCCAACATTAAAAACTCTTTTCGGGTCTTCACCTAGCTGAATGACTCTTTTTTTATAGTCATTAGTTGATGTGAAATGCAAATAGCTCATTTTTGTAACACTATGTCTAATCGCTTCATCATAGGCTCCTTCTGTCACTTCTCCTCCATGGATATGTGCTAATGGTATTCCAAGCATATATGCGGCAGTTGCGGCTGCAAAAACTTCTGTTCTGTCGCCTAATACAATTACCAAATCTGGTTGAAGTTCATTAAAGGCCTCAGAAAAAGAAATTAAGGTCAGGCCCATTGATTTTAATACTCCAACACCTGTATCTGAAGACATTAATGTCTCTATTTTTTTGGAAATTGGATAACCGTCTTCATAAATTTCATTAACAGTCATTCCAAATTCTGGAGACAAATGCATAGCAGTTACGTATAATTGCAATTCTAGCGATGTGTCTTTACTAATTTTCTGAATTAAAGGTTTTAATAAACCATATTCTGCACGTGTTCCTGTTATTACTCCAATCCTTTTCATTTTACTTTATTTATTTAGAGTAACTTATTAAATTAAATCGTCTGTTAAATAATCCTTATTAGCAATAGTTCCAATAACTTCATACCACCTCATTGGTGATATCCCAGATCCTGGACGTTTTACCGTAATATTGTTATTAGAAAACTCTGTTCCCTTGTTTATTGTTGTCTTCGCAACTATACTTTTTCTTGCGACATCTATATTTTTTAACTCCGAGTTAGATGGTTTTTTTACACCATTCCCCATTGCTTTTTCAATGTTTCTTATGGAATTTACCATTGACTTTAGTTCTTCTGGTTCTAACGACGCCTTATGATCAGGGCCATCCATAGTTTTGTCTAAAGTGAAATGCTTTTCTATAACTGTAGCTCCTAAAGCGACGGCTGCTATTGGAATTTCAATCCCTAATGTGTGATCGGAATATCCAATTGAGACTTTAAACGCGTCCGCAATCGTATTCATTGCTTTCAAATTAACATCGCTCATTGGTGTAGGGTACTCAGTGTTGCAATGAAGAACGGTAATAATCTGTCGTTTAATGCCATGTTTCTCAAGCACATCTAACGCAAATTCAATATCTGAAAGCGTTGACATCCCTGTAGACATTATATACCAAGGATAATTTTCTAAAGCAATTTTTTCCAAATAAGGTAGGTTTGTTATCTCTCCTGAAGGTATCTTAAACACTTTTAATTTATAGTTTGATAACAATTTAATACTTTTAAAATCGAATGCTGTAGAAAGAAACTTAATGTTATGTTTTTTACAGTGTAGGATTAATTCCTCATGCATCGCAGGAGTAAGTTCTAGCTTTTTTATCATCTCAAATTGAGATTCTTCAGCTTTTTTGGTGTTTACAATCTGATATTCAGCTTTTTTTGCTGATTTTGAAACAATTTCCTCTGCTATAAATGTTTGAAATTTAACAAAGTCTGCTCCTGCTTCAGAGGCTTTTTCAATAAGTCTCTTGGCCGTTTCAATATTACCATTGTGATTTACTCCAGCTTCAGCGATTATTATGACTTTATTCTTATTCATGTTTTGACTGATTTATAACCTTTAATGGGTTTCCAAAAGCTAAAGAATTAGAATTTAGATCTTTCCTTACATTGCTTCCAGATCCAATTATAATATTATCTTTTATGGAAACTGTTTCATTTATAATTGTACCACTTCCAACAAATACTTCATTCCCAATATGAACTCCTCCATTAACTGTAGCTCTAGTTGATATGTGGTTAAAATTACCTATAACGCATCCATGTTCTATGTTGGCAAATGTATTTATAATGTTCGCCTTGCCAACAGTAGTGTTGCTACTTATCATCGAGCAGTTCATTACTACTGTTCCTTCACAAATAACACTATGTTTTGAAACGTGTGCGTTTTTAGCTACGATAACAGGTAGTTTACCTTTCTTATTACTAACGAGTTCGAATAATTTTTTTCTAATCTTTGCTGACTTTATTTGGCCAACGGTAATTACAAATTCGAATCCTGATGCTATAAATTCATCTATTTTATCATCATTTCCCAAAATTTGATAACCTAAAACATAATGTTTTTTATCTTTTTCATATGAAGGATCTAATACACCATGAATTTCATAATCAGGTAATGACTCAATTACATCAATAACTGATTCACAGTGTCCTCCAGCTCCTAAAAGAATTAATTTCGTCATACTATCACGCTACTAGGTATGTTTACTACTCTCTCTTCAAGCCATATTGCATTTTCTAAATTTCCTTTTGGGGCGTTTTTAAACATTTCTAAATTACTCATTAAACTCCATATTGGCCTAGTCATAACACCATAATCGTTTGTGGCTTCTAAAAACGAATTTCTATCCTCTAAATTTTTCATTATTAATGCATTTAACCAATAATTAGACAACGTTCCCATTGGTTCTTCTATAAAAATTGGAGCTTTATTTTTAAAAAAATCAATATAACTTTTAGCTAATTCTCTTTTTTTAGAAATAAATATTGGAAGGCTTTCCATTTGTGCACATCCCAATGCAGAATTTATATTAGGAAGGCGATAGTTGTAAGCAATCATATCGTGATTGTAATTCCACCTATGAGGTATTTTAGCTGTTGTAGTTATATGTTTTGCCTTGAGGGCAATTTCTTTGTCGTTAGTAATAATCATTCCTCCTCCTCCAGTTGTAATGGTCTTGTTCCCATTAAAACTTAAAGTCCCTAACAAACCAAAAGTGCCTGTGTGCTTATCGTTATAAAAGCTTCCTAAAGATTCGGCAGCATCTTCAACTAGCACTAAACCGTATTTTTCACATACTTCACACAATTCATTAATTCTGGCAGGAAATCCAAATGTGTGCATAGGCACAATTGCTTTGATTCTTCGTTTAGTTAACGTGTTTATACACGATCCATTTACTATTTCTGTGTTTTTTTGTAAATAGTGTTCTAGTTTTTCTGGTGATAAACCCAAAGTCTCTTTGTCTACATCCACAAAAACGGGGTGAGCTCCGATATAACTTAAAGCATTGCAAGTAGCTACAAAAGTTAAAGGTTGTGTTATCACTTCATCATCACGAATTACACCTGCCATTAATAAACTTATATGAAGTGCCGCTGTACCATTTACAGTAGCAATTGCATATTTAGAGCCGGTATATTTTGCAACTTCCGCCTCAAACTGATCTACAAATTTACCAACACTTGAGACAAAAGTTGAATCAATGCACTCGTTCACATACTTTTTTTCATTTCCTATAAAACGAGGTTCGTGAAGAGGTATGAATTCATCCGTCTTGTATAAATCTTTTATAAAATCAATCGTGTCTTTAAACATACCCTATTACATCTTACTGTCTAAATATTTTCCTATTTCTTTATGTCCAAAATCTGGAATTAAATCAAAAAACAAGTCAACAACTTCTTCTTTATTCCATTTCTTATTACTTTTAAGCTTTTTAATGGTATTAGTGAAATGATTAAGTTGTTCTTCATCATAGACTGGTTCATTTTTTATAATTCCAATTTTTTCAAACCTATCCATGTCTAATTGCTCGTTTTCTGTAAAGAATTCTTCAAAATCCTTTTCTCCTGTCGTGTCACTAGACGTAAATAGGCATGGCCATTTTTTAGTTTCTATATTCGAATTGGAATCTATTAATGCCCTTGCCTCGTCTTCAGTTTTACATAGTTGAGGTTCATAGCCTAAATTTTCAAGATAAGTAACTGCTATATCTGCAAAGGAAATTAAGTGTAAGTCCTTACTGAATTTAGGGAAATAAATATCTCTGTTTTCTCCAAAAATACAAGACATTAAACATAACTCACCTGATTCTTTAGGAATAACAAAATAACGTTTAATGTCATTTGGAGCTACTATAGGTTGTCCTTTTTTGATGCGCTGATCAAAACCATGTAGAAGTGATCCATCAGAAAAAGCCACATTGGCAAAGCGCGCTGTAGAAACCGTAATTTCTTTACTTCTGCGCATTAAGAACATCTCCATAATTCGTTTAGAAGCACCCATCATATTTACTGGGTTTGCTGCTTTATCTGTAGATACACAAAAATATTTTTTCACTCCTTTTTCAATAGATTGTTTAAGTGTTTTTTCAGTATTAAAAATATTAACATCTATCATTCGCATCAAAGTAAATGGGTCTTTTTCACTTCTTACATGCTTTAATGCTGATAGATTTAAAACATAATCATAATTTCCATCATATTCAATAAAGGCATCATATTCAATTGAACCAATATCTAATGCAAATGTTTTAAAATCACCTTCAATATAACCGTATGAACTTCTCAAGTCACGGACAACTTCAACTAGATTATTTTCACTTATATCGATAACATGAAGCTTTACTGGGTTTCTTTTAAAGATTTCTTTTACCACTGCCTGACCTATTGATCCCGCGCCTCCAATAACTAGAAATTTAGACGAAGAAACAATTCTTAACAGTTCAGATTCAACTTTTTTGACATCTGTAAAAAATAATTCTTTTTCTCTATCTAACAACTTAAGTATATTCATGATTATTAGCTACCTGTTATAATTTAGAATTGATCAATACTGAATATTTTGGTCTTGCAGCA
>CAVPHW010000025.1:0-75299 GCA_963704835.1 uncultured Ignavibacteriales bacterium
GTCCTGAAATAGGTTGACACTTATTGATGATATTATTAGTTAAAACCAGTGAGGATATCCTCACTGGTTTTTTTATGTATAAAATTAGGAGTTTTCATACCTAAACTCAAATGAGGTCTTTTGTTGTTATAAATATCAATAGATTGTTTAACTAGAATATTTAATTCTTTTATATTGTTGCACTTGTGAAATAAAAACTCTTGTTTTAATATTCCATTTATTCTTTCAGCTAAGGCATTTTGATAGCAATCGTACCCATCAGTCATTGATGGTAATATACTCTCAGCTTCCAACTTATTTTGATATATTTCTGAAGCATATTGCAAACCTCTATCAGAATGATGTATAAGTTCATAGGAGGTTATCCGCTCTCTAACGGCCATATTTAATGCTTGAAGGACACTTTCGGCATTCATGTTGTTACTTAATTTATAGCCCATAATTTTTCTGCTATATGCATCTGTTACTAGAGATAAGTAATGAGTATTTTCCTTACTTTTCAAATATGTAATATCACTAACAAAAGCTTGTTCTGGTCGGGTTAACACCATCTTTCCAAAAATATTTGGATGCTTTTTTAACCAATGTTTAGAGTTAGTTGTTTTAGTATAGTTTTTCTTAGGTTTTATCAACATATTCTCTGAACGTAAATAATCAAACAAAGCATCTCTTCCAACTTTTATACGATTTGATTCAAATGCTTCTTTTAATAAATAATACAGTTTTCTAGTGCCTAATCGAGGCATTTCCATTCTCTTTACTTGAACCATATTTTTTACTTTTTCGAGCTCAGTTAGTCGTTTTCTAGTTCGCTGTTCTTGTTGATAGATTGACTGTCTGCTAATACCCAACAATCGACAAACTTTTGACAATTTTACTTGTCTTTCTTTTTGAAGTTTTCTGATTGTTGGTAAGAGAACTTTTTTCTTATGCTTGTTCCATATTGTTTGTCTGATAAGTTGATCATTTCGTTGAGAACCATATTCTTTATTTTTTCATCTTCTAGTTCCTTTTCTAATCTCTTTATTTTTTGTGAGGGTGTTTCTTTGGCTCTTGGGTTAAGCATTGTCGAAATCCTTGGTTTGTTCCAATCTAAATTACCATATTTTCGCAACCATACCAAAACTGTTGAGCGACCTTGGATACCATAGATTCTCTGAGCTTGTTTATAGGTCATGTCGCCTTTTTCTACTAGCATTACAATCCCTAACTTAAAGCCTAAGGTATAATCTTTCTGTGTACGCTTTTTGTCTGTTTTTGATGTGTTTTTCTCTGCTTCCATAAATAAGTCCTTTTTCTGTCAACTTATTTTAGGACGAGACAAGTTTAATAAAAAAGCCCCAACTGAATTTTCAATTGGGGTTTTTTTTATATAATCTTTGATTTTACTCTTCATCCATAAATGGATATTTGTAATCTGTTGGTGGAACAAAATTTTCTTTGATTGTTCTTGGAGATGTCCACCTAATTAAATTTAGATAACTACCTGCTTTATCATTAGTTCCGCTTGCTCTGGCTCCGCCAAATGGTTGTTGACCAACTACAGCTCCAGTAGGTTTATCATTTATATAAAAATTTCCGGCTGCATTAATTAATATTTTATCCGCTAATAAAACAGCTTCTCTATCTTTTGCAAATATTGCTCCAGTTAATGCATATGCTGAAGTTTTATCGCAAATCTCAAGAGTTTCTTTGTACTTTGCAGTTGGGTAAACATAAATTGTAAGAACAGGTCCAAAAATTTCTTCTTCCATTGTTTTAAATTTTGGGTTGGTAGTAAGAATAACTGTGGGTTCAATAAAGAAACCTACTGAGTTATCAAATTTTCCGCCAAAAATAATTTCTGCATCTTTAGCTTTTCTAGCATAATTGATATACTCTGTAATTGTATCAAATGCTCCTTTGTCAATAACCGCATTCATAAAATTTGTAAAATCTTCAGGATCGCCCATTTTAACTGTGCTTAATTCATCAACCAAATATTTTTTAAGGGATTTCCACATAGATGCTGGCACATAAGCACGTGAAGCAGCTGAACATTTTTGACCTTGATACTCAAATGCACCTCTAATCATTGCAGTTCCAACTTCTTTAAAATCTGCACTTTGATGAACAAAAATAAAATCCTTACCGCCAGTTTCACCAACAATTCGTGGGTATGATTTATATTTAGCAATATTTTCACCAATGGTTTTCCACATATTTTGGAATACCGGCGTGCTGCCTGTAAAATGAATTCCGGCTAAATGTGGTGAATTTATTACTGGATCGCCAACTTGTCTGCCGGAACCAGGGACAAAGTTTATTACTCCAGGAGGAAAACCAGCAGCTTCAAATAATTTCATTAACCAGTATCCAGAATAAACTGCACTTGAAGCTGGTTTCATTAAAACAACATTACCCATAAGAGCTGGAGCGGTTGGAAGATTACCGGCAATTGACGTAAAGTTAAAGGGTGCAATTGCAAAAACAAATCCTTCTAAAGGTCTGTACTCTAATTTGTTCCACTGACCAGCTGGTGAATGAGGTGGTTGCTGCTCATATATTTTTTGAGCAAAATAAGCGTTAAATTTAAAGAAATCTATTAGCTCACAAGCTGAATCTATTTCTGCTTGGAAAGCTGTTTTGCTTTGTCCTAACATAGTTGCTGCGTTAAGAGTGTTTCTCCAGTAAGGTGAAGCCAACAAATCACCGGCTTTAAGAAATATTGCTGCTCTTTCAAGCCAATCCATAGAAGCCCAGGCGTCTCTTGCTTTTAAGGCTGCATCAATTGCCATTTCAACTTCTTTTTTACCTGCTTTGTGATATCTACCAATAATTTTTTTATGGTTGTGAGGAATTACACAATCTTCCATGTTGCCGGTTTTTACTTCCTTTCCACCAATTATTAAAGGTATTTCAATAATCTGATTCTTTAATTCTTCGATCCTCTTTTTTAATGAAGCCTTCTCTGGTGAACCTGGTGCATAACTATAAATAGGTTCATTTGGTGGTAGGTTTATCATAAATTGAGCATTTGCCATAAATTCTCCTTAATCCTTTATATAAATAAAATTTTCTGATACACGAAAACTAAGAAATTATGGGTACATCGAAAAGAGAAAAGGGGTTGTCTTGCGAATAAATATTCTTTAGCCGTATTTTAGATAACTTTTATTTTGAAGTAATTATTACTTACATCATTTTTTCACCGAATTCATTGTGATATTATTGTATATTACATAGCCATTAAGACAAAATGCAATTTTAATTTCCATAATTGTTGAATCAAGCCAACTGAATTTGTTATAGTTGTTTGATTATATTTCTCATTTTACTCGAAAATTACTAACCAATAATTACTCAAAACCTCTTTGGTTACAAAAAGTAAAAGCTGTAAATTGATTGTTAAATACAAATTGTTAGTTAAATTAGTGTTAGAAAAAGAAATGCGTTTCTTAATGTGTAGTTGATACTATCAAGACAAAAACAATACAATAAAGTAAAACATAAGGAGTTAAAGATGGAAGAAGCAAAAGGATTGAAGAAACCGGTAAAATTACAAAGTGAGCTTGCAGCGTTTTTAGGAGCAAAAGAACTTCCTAGAACAGAGATCACCCAAAAATTATGGGCTTATATTAAAGCGAACAAGCTTCAAACAAAAACTGCAAACGGAAAGCCAGAGAATGCAGGTAAATTTATAGTGGCTGACGCTAAATTATTACCGATCTTTAAAAAAACCAAATCAACAAGCAAATCGGGCAAGCTTACTGATCTTACCAATATGAAAGAAGGTCAAACTATCGACATGATGCAGATGGCTGCTGTTGTTGGTGCAAACATAGAATAAGATTAAAGTCTCAGTACTACTCTGACTGCTAATATAGTCCACCGGCAAACAATGCTTGCTAAAAGCAAGCATTGTTTAATGGATCTTTCCATTCAATTGTAAAATCAATAACAGTTAGGTTACTTCAACTAGAATCCCCAATTTCCAGTTAGCCAAATATGACAAACCAACATTTAGAAATTTTAAAAAGTGAATTTATAATTCATCGGTTTGATGTATATGAAACTATTCCAGATCAGGTTTATAAAAGCAAATTTTTCTGGATAGGAAAAACTGATGAGGAATTATCAATTGTGTGTGAATCTAATATTTTACCTAAGAATGATTCGAGTATTGGTAATTGGTCAATTATCAAGGTTGTCGGAAAACTCGATTTTTCAATAGTTGGAATACTCTCTGCAATATCCGGTGCTTTGAAAAACATTGGTTGCGAGTTAATTCAGTCTTCGTATAACCTCCGTAAAAGATAAAAATAGGATGCTATATTTAGTTTACATTATTTAACTCAAATAGAAAGTGGTACTTAAAATAGATTGTAATATACTATTTGAAAATTGATTCTACATTATTTATGTTTATTAAAGAAAAATACAATGTGAGATATGCAATCAAGAAGAGACTTTATTAAACTAGCCACTTTAGCAAGTATAGGCACTTCCCCAATTATTAATTATGCAAGTTCCCTACTCAATCCTGTCGAATCTGCTGCTCAAGATCTAAAAGTATTTATATTCTCTAAGCATTTGCAATTTCTGAATTATAAAAATATGTGTGATGCTGCAAAGAAAATAGGCTTTGATGGAATTGATTTGACAGTAAGACCAAAAGGACATGTTTTGCCGGAGAATGTATCCGAAGATCTTGCAAGTGCAACTGAGGCAATGAAAAGTTATGGTCTTCTAACTGAGATGATTACCACCAATGTTAAAGATGTAAATAATCCAGTGGACAAAAAAGTTTTGGAGGCGGCAAGTAATTTAGGTTATAAATTCTATAGAACTGGATGGTATAAGTATTCGAAAGATGAAGATATAAAAACCAGCTTCAAGGATATTCAAGAAAAATTAAAAGGTCTTTACGAACTTAATAAACATTTGGGAATTAGTGGATCGTACCAAAATCATTCTGGGCAATATATGGGCTCTTCTATATGGGAATTAAGTAAAGCTCTTGAAGACTTTTCACCTCTTTATCTTGGCTGCCAATATGATATTATGCATGCTACAGTTGAAGGAGCCGAGAATTGGGAACTTGGCCTAAGGCTTATAAAAGATAAAATAAATACTATGGTGATTAAAGATTTTAAGTGGGGCAAAGTTAATGGAGCTTGGAAGCGAATATTTACTCCTCTTGGCGAAGGAATGGTAAATTTTAATCGCTTTTTCTCTCTTCTCAAACAATTTGAAATAAATGTTCCTATTTCAATTCATTACGAATATGATCTAGGTGGTGCTGAACACGGCGGAAAGCCAACTATTAGCTATAATGAAGTTATTAGTAAAATGAAGAAGGATTTAACCTTTTTAAGACAATCATGGGAAAACATTAATTCTAAGTAGAGAGCTGAATTATAACTTTTGGGTATAATATATCTTCCCTGTATCATTTACTTACAACAAAAGTTACACAACCTACCCCAACAATCCAATTGACTACAAATAAAAAGACAAGAGATATAAATAGACCCAAATTTTATAATTGAAAATTGAAATAGCATTATTTAAGTTAATAAGTGAAACTTCTCAACAAAATATATTTATATGATAAACTATGCTTCTCCTAACTAGTAGTTATAAGTTTATAATATTTTGAGTGACAAAATGAAATCTTATAAATATTTTGTTTTTTTACTTCTACCAATTATTGGACAATTTATTCTTTCATGCGATGCTACAGAACAAAATGTTATTGTAGAGAAACCTTCAATTACTTATGAAGTATCAGGTGGATTCTTTCCTGGAATAAAAACAAAACTTATTATAGCATCTAGTGGGTTGGCTAAACTTGAAAGCACTTATCCAGTTATTGAATATCAACTTAATGAAGATGAACATTCTCATTTACTTTCTTATTTTAATAACTTCGATGAGTTCCCAGATAGTTTCCCAAATTCCTGTGTTGATGGTATAATATTTAATATTGAGTTTAATAGGAGTGATTATTCAAAAAAAATTACTATTGATCAATGTATAATTGTACAAAAAGATTCGAATAGCGTTATTGCGAAAATTAATTCTATTATAGTTACACTTGATAGTCTTGCACAATCAATTTATGTATCTTCAAATTCATGGAAAGGTTTAACAACTGATTTCTCAATTGATTCTGATATTTATGGCCAAGGAGAATCCATCAAAATGTACTATCGAATTACAAACTCTACTGCAAAGGAGAGAGTATTATATTTCGAGCATAAGAACCAATTTTTGTTTTCATTAGATCGAGAAAATTTTCCATCTTTCCATTATTCATATCCCAACGTGCATGCAGACTCGAGTTTACCAACAGAAATTAAATTGCAACCTGGAGAAACAAAAGTTATTGTATATAACTGGGATCAAAAAGTTGCAGATTCCATTTTGGAAATAGGTTATTATAAATTACGAATGAATTTATCAGCTGGAATTTTTCCTACAGAAGAAATTTGGTTCGAAGTAATTGATCGTAATATTCCGATTACTGGTGTAATTATTCCTGATTTTAATAGTGAGGCTAGCGAATCACCGATCTATAAATTTAACTTAGCTATTCGAAATTGGTCATCTAAATCAATTGAAATTTATTTTCCAGCTAACCAAAGAATACGTATAGAATTATATGATTTGGGTTTGTCTCCTCCAATGACTCTTGTTTTTTTACAGCCTACAGAAAAAGATTCTACAAGCTCTGTAGATACTCTTTTACAAGGAGAGACTAAAGTTTATTCTTATGAAGCGAGTAAATCTGATTTCTCTTCTTGGTATATGTGGACATATGCAAAAATCCAACTTTTATGTAAAGATTTTGAGTTCAGTAGAGATGCTCAACTTCGTATATTTTAGTAACTATAATTAAAAGTTGCTAAACCTATAACCTATTAAATAAGTCCGCCGAAGGCTGACAAGAATTGAATTTGAATTATTATTCAATTTGCAGTTATATTGCAATAAACATTTATTCTACTAAATCAGTTTAAACTTCAGTCTTTACTTTCACACAAAATAAGACACCAGGTAAAAATTACTTTTGGAATTATTATTTAATATGTAAATTGAAAATATCAACTATTGTTCTTATCCGATTGATCAATTAGGATAAGTAGTATTAATAATTTTGAAAGTGATTTTCGTAACGGATACGATTAAAAAATAAGAAAAAGCTGAAAAACAATTAAACAAATGATAAAATTTTTTAGAAATATTCGCAAAAAATTAGCGGCTGAAAATAAACCAATGAAATATTTAAGATATGCAATTGGGGAAATTCTATTGGTTGTTGTTGGAATTTTAATAGCATTACAAATTAATAATTGGAATGAACAAAGAAAAACAAATGAGCTAGAGATCAAAATACTCAATGAGATTCATAGTAACCTAACATTAGACTTAAAGGAAATTAATGACGATGTAGAATATATGGATGACATAAACAAAGCTTGTATTGATATAAAACAATATTTGAAAAATTCTGAGCACCTTTCAGATTCACTTTTCAAAACTTTTTCTATACTGAGAGTAACGCCGCATTTTGACCCAAACAAAAGCGGTTATGGATTGTTGCAGTCGAAGGGAGTGGAAGTTATCTCCAATGACAGTTTAAGGAATACCATTTCACTTCTTTACGAAAGATTCTATCCCTACTATAAAAGATATGAGGATGAACGCTTACAATTCCATGCACTTCATAGTGAACCAATATTATTGAAATATTTCTCAATGCATTTTGATCTGGATGCTACTTACTACGGGAATTTTGAAATCTCTCCCGAAGACTACCAAAAATTAAAAAGTGATACCACTTTTTTAAAATTGTTAACAGCCATTGCTTTTGAGAATTCAGCAGTTCAGAATAGAGGAAAACGAATTGAACAAAGTATTATTTCACTATTAAATGAATTAGAAGAAGAACTTCTATCAAAAGAAAAATAATAGTTTAAAATGAACTGAATAAATAATCAATATTTAATTAAAGGTTTAGAGCTGTTTTTACTTTGTTAAAATTCTTTGTAAATATTTGTAGAAATTTGAAATAAAAATATTATGAATAAACTAAAAATTATCAATGACCCTAATATTGATGAGAAATTCAATAAATATCCTAAAATCATAAAACCAAAAATTAATCATCTTAGAAAGTTAATTATTGAAACAGCCAAAAGTGATGAATCAATTTCAGAAATTGAAGAAACTTTAAAATGGGGTGAGCCAAGTTATATTAACAAAATATGGCAGCACATTAAGAATTGATTGGAAAGAGAAAACTCCAAATCAATATGCAATGTATTTTAAATGTACAAGTCAGTTAGTTCCAACTATTAAAGCAGAATTTGGCGATTTGTTTAAGTACGAAAATACTCGAGCAATTCTTTTTAATTTAGACGAAATAATTCCAGAAGATGAATTAAAAATTTGTATTTCTCTGGCATTAAATTACCATAAAGTGAAAAACTTACCCAAATTAGGTTTATGAAAAGTAAAACGGATTAAGACTCTTTCCTATTCATTAATCTTTTTCTTAATCTCTTTTTTAGAGTAACATTAAGAAGAAAAAATTATAAATCAATTAAATCTGTTTCTATAATCTAACGGTGACATTCCAGCATATTTTTTAAATACATCTCTAAAAGATTTGCTGTCTGAATATCCAACATCATACATTATTTCTGTGACGGTTTTTCTTCCTTTTTCTAAATCTACTTTAGCAGCCTCCACTTTAACTCTTTGCACGTATTCAATAATTGTATTGGATGTTGCTTTCTTAAATCTTCGTTCAAAAGTTCTTCTTCCAATATTAAATCGTTCAGCTAAATCATCAATTGTAATTTTATCTTTAAAATTTTCTTCAATAAAATTTTGGGCAGATAAAATCAAACTATCCTTATGTTCTTTTTGTCCCTTAAAAATTCTAAACGGTAACTGACTATCTTTTTCAATATCTAGAAGAAAAAATTTGGAAGCCATAATTGCCATTTCCCTGCTCGTATATTTTTCCACTAAATATAATAGTAAGTTCCAATAAGTAGATGCACCACCGCTCGAGTATAATCCTTTTTCATCTGTAATAATTCTATCTTCAGCTAACTTTACTTCTGGAAACATATTTCTAAAATCATTTGCAAACAGCCAGTGTGTTGAGCAGCTTTTTCCGTTTAACAATCCGGTTTTAGCCAACAAAAATGCCCCAACGCAAAGACTCGCAATTTCTGCTCCATTTTTATATTGTTCAATAATAAAAGGTATAAAGTCTTCATTTATTTTTAGAGCAGATTTAATATTTCCACTTATAGGTGGAACTATAACTAAATCTGATTGTCCAGCATTTTTTGTAACAAAATTTGTTTTAAGTGTAACCGAGCCATCATTTAAAATAACTATTATCTGTTAAACCAATAAGTTGAACATTAAAGATTTGTTCATGTCCAGCTTCTTTATAGAAATTATTTATAGCCATAAACATATACTGTGTCCCAAATACGGCAGTTGTTACAGCGGTTTCCGGAATTAAAATAAATACATTTTTCATTCTGAGAATTTAATTAATTCGCTTGTCGTAATCAACCCGTGAGATTGGCGTAATTACACATTGTGTTATCACTCACCATTAACTATTTTTGAAATAAAAAAAGGAGATACGATGGCGGAATTAAATTCACAAAAAATAACACCTTACCTTTGGTATGATAACCAGGCAAAGGAAGCAGCAGAATTTTATTGCTCAATCTTTAAAAACTCAAAAATGATTTCCTCGTCTGAGATGATTGTTGAATTTGAGTTGGAAGGGCAACATTTTATAGGTCTAAATGGAGGGCCAAAATATAAATTCACCGAGGCTGTTTCATTTTTTATTCTTTGTGATGATCAGACTGAGATGGATTATTTGTGGAGTTCATTAACAAAAGATGGTGGTAATGAAGGCATGTGCGGCTGGTGTAAAGACAGATTTGGACTTTCATGGCAGATTGTTCCTAAAAGATTTATTGAAATGATGAAAACTGGTACACCGGAACAAATGCAAAGTGTAATAGGCGTAATGATGCCAATGCAAAAAATGATTGTCGCAGATTTTGAAAAAGCATATAACGGAAAGTGAGCAGTTATTTAAAGATAATTTCAGTTAATAACAAAATTGAACTATAAAAAATTTTAGTAAATAAAACCAAGAAAATTATTTTTAAAGAACTGTGTAATAAAATTAGAGGATAGAATGAGAAAAATAATTGTTTTATCGTTTATAACATTAGATGGAGTAATGCAAGCACCTGGCGGTCCTGAGGAAGACACTGAAGGTGGCTTCAAATATGGCGGTTGGGTTGTACCTTATTTTGACGAAGTTGGTGGTAAAGTAATGGAAAAACAGATGAAACCTGCAGATCTTCTTTTGGGCAGAAAAACATTTGAAATTTTTGCATCCTACTGGCCTGAACACGCAGACAATTGGCCAGGAATCAATGATGTCACAAAATATGTGATGAGTAATTCTATGGTAAAATCAAATTGGGAAAACTCAGTTTTCCTCAAAAGCTTGGCAGAAATCGAAAAGCTCAAAAACTCAAAGGGTTCTGACCTCCAGGTTCACGGCAGTGGCAAGCTAATTCAACTGCTGCTTAAGAATGATTTAGTGGACGAACTCTGGCTCAAAATTTACCCGGTGACTCTTGGTAAAGGGAAAAAGTTGTTTGTCGATGGCGCCATTCCGGCAGCATTTACTATAACAGAGAGTTTGGTTACACCCAGCGGCGTTATTATTGCCAATTACAAGCGGGCTGGAAAAGTAAAGACAGGTACATTTGAAGATTACTGAGGAATAAAATGAAAAAAATATTAATATCACTTCACACAACACTTGACCGTTATGTAGCAGGACCAAAAAGTGAGATACCATTTAACTAAAAATTCTGTGATTATTACTTTGCAACCTTTACAGATAGATTTGAAATTGGCTAGATTATAAGTTTTACTAAATAACAACTTTTTCATCTTCAAGAGAAGAGGTAAATATGAAATTCAAAACAAAGATTCTGCAATTTGGCAATAATACGGGTATTGAAGTAAGTCCAAAAATTCTTGAAAAATTAAGCACAAGCAAAAAGCCTTTGGTGGTCGTAACATTAAATGGCTATAGCTACAGAAGCGCTGTCGGTAAAATGGGTGATAAATTTTTAATTAGCCTGAGTGCTGAAAATAGAAAAAATGCAAGTGTAAAAGGCGGGGATGAGCTTGAAGTTAATGTCGAGTTAGACAAAGAGCCAAGAACAGTTGAGTTGCATCCGGATTTAGAAAAAGCCTTAGATAAGAATGCAAGAGCTGCATATGAAAAATTAGCGCCAAGCAAAAAGAAAGCAATCATGCTTTCCATTAATGACGCTAAAACTGGAGAAACAAAACAGAAAAGAATTGCTAAAACAATTGAATTATTATTGAAATAAAAAAAGTAAAAGAAAATAAACAAATGACAAAAACAGAAAAGATAAAACAAGCCATAAGAGACTTTATAAAAGGTGGAGATAATAGTGATGTCAATCTGTTAGACAAAGTGTTGCATAAAGACTTTAGAGTAACCAATAATGGTTTTATGGGAACCTCAGGCGTTACAATTATTGACAAGCAAAAATACTTGTCAAATATTAGAGAAGGAATTTTTGGAGGACTACCAAGAACTATGACGATAGAAAGTATTGACGACAGCGAAACTATCGCAATAGTAAAACTGCGTTTGGAAAGTTCTGAAAATTATTTTGTTTCTTATAATTCGTTAGTTTTGGATACTGACAACGAATGGAAAATTATAAATAATCTTGCGGTGGTGGAAGCCAAAAAAAACAGAAGAAAAACAACGAATGACAATTAAAGAAAAGATATGAGAAAAGTAATTGCGGCATTAAATATGACACTTGACGGAATTTGCGACCATACAGCAGGAATTCCAGATGAAGAAATACATCAGCATTATACAGAATTATTAGGACAGGGAGACGCGATTCTATACGGCAGAACAACGTATCAACTTATGGAATTTTGGCGAACGTTTTTAGAAAATCCTTCCGAAGAAAAATCAATGAACGACTTTGCCCTAGCTATTGACAAAATCCCAAAAATTGTTTTTTCTCATACGCTGAAAAATGTAGATTGGGAAAGTGCGGCCATAGCAAAACGCGACTTAAAAGATGAAGTTTTAGAACTCATGCAATCCCATAACGGAGGGAGTAAAGATATCTTTGTTGGTAGTCGCAGTTTAATTATACAACTAATGAAACTTAACTTGATTGATGAATTCCAACTATGCATATATCCAATGGTTGAAGGAAAGGGCTTACTGTTGTTTGACAAAATAAAAACCAGAATAAATTTTAGACTTTTAAAGACAAAAACTTTTGGTTCAGGTGCAGTTGTGCTCTATTACAAGGCGATACGATAGTAAACAACTATCTGCTAACAGCGAGAGGTGATTGTAAAACGACCTTGAAAAACCAAAAACTGACAAAAAATAAACTAAAAATATAAATGATGAAAAAAAGTAAATTAATGGAAATGCACAATGTTGGTATCGTTGTAGAATCCCTAGATAATGCTGTTGCTTTTTTTACAGAAATTGGATTGCTACTAGAAGGACGAATGATGGTTGAAGGTGAATGGGCAGGACGTGTAACAGGACTTGGAAATCAATCTGTTGAGATTGCAATGATGGTTACACCCGATGGACATTCCAGACTTGAACTATCACAATTTTTTGCGCCTCAAACAATTGCAGACCACAGAAATAATCCAGTAAACTCACTTGGCTATCTACGTGTAATGTTCAGGGTCGACAATCTTGACGAACTACTAATTAGACTTGAAAAATTTGGTGCTAAAGTAGTTGAAGAAGTTGTTCAGTTTGGAGAAACATATCGCCTCTGTTATATACGTGGGGTGGAAGGATTACTAATCGGATTAGCGGAACAGCTCGGTAGTGAAACCGCAACAGATATTTTAGAAAACCAATAAGAGTAATATGACAGAAGAACAATTAAAACACCAGTTTCAACAAATTGAAGACAACTTTAATGCAGCTGTAATTTCTAATAGCATTGAAGAAATCAAGAAATGCATAACAAAGGACTGGGTACTTGTTGACAGTCAAGGTGGAATAATTCCACAAGAGGGATTTTTCAAGGTACTTGATCAAAGACTACTTTCCCATTCAACTATGACGAAGGAAATTTTACGAGTAAAAGTCTATGGCGACATTGCTTTGGTAACTGGTCGTGGACAAAATACTGGAACTTGGAAAGGACAACCATTGGAAGCTGACGAATGGATTACAGATGTTTATAAAAAAGAAAATGACAAGTGGCTTTGTGTATTGACACATTTAACACCAGTAAAAAAGTAATTTAAAAAATGGTAACAATTGACACTTTAAGAGAATTGGCACTTTCTTATCCCGAGGCAACAGAAGAACCTCACTTTGAAAAAACATCTTTCAGAGTGAAAAAGAAAATCTTTGCAACCTATGATGCCATAAAGAAAAGGGCTTGTATTAAACTATCGGAAATTGACCAAGATGTATTTTCATCTGCTGACAAAACAATCATTTTCCCAGTGGATAATAAATGGGGCAACCAAGGTTGGACACTCATAGAAATGAACAAAGTGCGTAAAGAATTATTTATTGATGCTTTAACAACAGCATATTGTGAAGTAGCACCAAAAAAACTGGCTGACATAGTTAGACCAAGTGACAATGAATAAAAAACGACGAACCTTAAAAAAGGGGTTAGTTCGGACAGTCCGTGGTTACCTAAAATTACTGATAACAATACATATAACTTAAAATAAAATGACTACATACAGAAAAATTAATCGCCCCAAAAAAGAAGAATACCCTGTTTATTCTCAACATTATTTTGATTTAATAAAAACGGATTCTGATATTCTGCAGGAATTACACGATAATTTTTTTAAGCTAAAAGAATTAATCTATACGCTGCCTGAAGACAAATTATTATACAGATATGCTGAAGGTAAATGGACTATTAATGAAATATTAGTTCACAATATTGATGACGAAAGGGTTTTTGCCTACAGAGCTATACGATACGCAAGAAACGATAGTACACCATTACACGGATTTGAAGAAAATGATTACGCAAAATATTCTAAAGCAAATGATAGAAGTTTAGATAATATTTTTGAAGAGTATTGGAGTGTTAGGCTATCTACTTTATTATTATTCCAAAACTTACCTGAAGAAGCTTTTATGAGAAGTGGTGGTGGAATTGATGATGATGGAAGCATTTATAACATTAGAACTGTCTGGGCATTAGCCTACCACATCACAGGACATGAATTACAACACATAAAGATAATTAAAGAGAGGTATCTAGGAATTGAAACTGGAAAATTCCCTATATAAAATAACAGAAGTTAAAATGGGTGATAAATTTTTGATTTGCCTGAGCTCAGAAAATAGAAAAAATGCAAATGTAAAAGGTGGAGCTGAGCTTGAAGTTAATGTTGGATTAGACTAAGAGCCTCGAATTGTAGAGTTGCATCCGGATTTAGAAAAAGCTTTAAAAAAGAATGCAAGTGATGCATATGAAAAATTAGCGTCAATCAAAAACAAGAATAAAATATTTAAGTTATTGCGGAATTAATTTATTAAAGGAACGATGAAACATGAAACAAATATTTATAGATAAATTTATTATCCCAGAAAATGCTTTCAAGGAATTTTCAGAAAGAATGAATTATAATAGAAATTTCATCAAAAATATTGAAGGCTTTTTACAGGATAAAGTTTATAAAAACATTGGTGAGGAAGGCAACATTATTATAATCACTATTGCCGAATGGAAAGATGAAATTTCATTAAAAAAAGCAAAAGAAATAGTTCAAAATGAATATTCAAGAATAAATTTTAACCCGCATGAGATGATGACCAGGTTAAATATTAAAATGGAGCGCGGGACTTTTAACGAAATAAAGGATTATTAATTATGCCTCCTACACAACAACAAATAGCAGAAGCCTTTTCCAATGGAAATTTTGAACTTACATTTCCCTATCTCTCTGAGAAAATTACCTGGAATGTTGTTGGAGAAAATGTATTCAAGGGAAAAGAAAGTGTCATAGCGAATTGTAAACAAACGGCAGATTATTTCAATTCTGTGCAAACCGTATTTAATACGGATGAAGTAATTGCAACAAATAATAAAGTTGTTGTAAGTGGCACTGCAGAATTCTTAAGGGATGAGAAACGAATAAATTTTATTTCGGCTTGCGATGTATATGAATTTAACGACAAGAACGAATTAGAAAAAATTTCTTCCTACTGTATTCCGGAAAAAAAGTAAAAACGAAAATTTAATAATGGAATTTAAAACAGTTCAAGATTTTATTAAAACGTATACCGAAGATACAAAATCGGCACTAAGCTAGGCTGCGATAGCAATTTGGCAAATAGAAGTTTAAAACTTAAAAGAAAAGAGGCAAACATGAACAAAACAAAAATCACAATTGAAACAACTGTTTCTGCAGATGCAAAAAAAGTTTGGGATTACTGGACAAAACCTGAACACATTACAAAATGGAACTTTGCTTCTGATGATTGGCATTGCCCTTCCGCATCAAACGATATGAGAGTTGGCGGGAAATATTCAGCAAGAATGGAAGCTAAAGATGGCAGCTTTGGATTTGACTTTGAAGTAATTTATGATGAAGTGATTGAACATAAAAAAATCAGGTATTCTATGACGGATGGCAGAGAGGCAATTACAAATTTTGAAAAACTAGGAAGCAAAACAAAAGTTTCTACAACCTTCGATGCTGAAAATGAAAATCCGGTTGAGATGCAAAAAATAGGCTGGCTGGCAATTTTGGATAATTTTAAAAAATATGTTGAAGCAAACTAATAAATGAATTTAACAACTATAACTTATAATAATAATTGGAGAACAGTATGTCAAAAATGAATCCCGTAGTACACTTTGAAATGCCTTACGAAGACAGAGACCGAATGATTGTATTTTACGAAACTGTATTTGGTTGGAAGATGACCAAACTAGGATCTGAAATGGGGAATTATGTTCTCGCAAAAACAGCAGAACCAAATGAAAAACATGATTCAATGTATAAGGCTGTTGCAAGGGGCACAATCGGAGGAGGATTTTTCCCGAAAGATCAAGACCCGCCAAATCAATATCCTTCCGTTGTTATTGATGTTGAGGACATACAAAAATCTATTACTCTCATCAACAATAATGGCGGTAAAGTTTTAGGTGAACCGATGGATATTCCTGGGACGGGAACGTATGTTTCGTTTACAGATACTGAGGGAAACAGAGCAAGCATAATTCAGCCATTGCCGATGTAATTGATTTATTAATATGTTTGGTTAATTATTGCAAACTTTGAACAGAAGTTATAAAAAACGTTGTAGATGATGGGGAAAATTCTAAATGGTATCAGGAACGTTTAGGTTGTAAAAATAGCCGCGGAAATGATACCATTCAAATATTTGTTAACCAGAAAGATATTATAATTTTATGTTTGCATTAATGGAGAGAATACGAACACTCAAACTACAAATTAAACTTAATTCCTCCATTTATAATTCTTCCATCTGTCGGAGCATAAATTTCAACAAAATTGGGATTTTCATACGAACCCGTAAACATTGCTCCATATTTAGATTGTCTGGTATCAAATATATTTTCAAAGTTTATATACAAGCTAAATTTATTAAACCTCTTTTCAATCATTAGCCCGTTTGTCCAAAAATCGGTTACATCTGTTCCGTTACTCAAAGTTTGTTTCCCTGTATAGTATGCTTCCAATCCTATTCTCATATCACCATGCACTTCATAAATAAGTACTATTCCCAATCTATGTTTTGGTGTAAGTGGAAAATCGGAAGATAAACCATTCGCATGAGTCTTAACATCGGTGTAAGTGTAGCCGGCAAAAAGTTTATAATGATCGAGCGAAAATTTAATATTTGTCTCAATCCCCTTTGTATCATTAAAACCGTCGAATGTAATAAATTCATAAAAATTATTCGTTTGGTTATATTCAATTATTAACGGGTCAATAATTCTTGTATAGAAGAAAAGATTATTTATTGATAATACAATTTTGTTAAAAATGATTGTTGAATAATTTACATCAAAGTTAAAGCCATATGATTTTTCGGCTTTCACAATATCTTTATTAATTGGCAAAATATTTCTGTAAGCTAATTCATCTGATTTTTCCGTAAATATTGATGGAATTTTGTAGCCTAATCCACCCCCAATTCTACTACTTAAATCCGGAGTAAAATTCATTAATAAATTAATTCTGGGCAGGGCAAAAATGCCATGGCCTTGATTGTAATCGAGTCTAAAGCCAGTTTCTAATGAATATTTTTTTGCTAAATCATAGTTATTCTGAATAAACGAACCAATAGTTAAATCTGTAAAGCTTTTTTTAATATCGACCTCACTTCGATCTTTAAAACGTTCGGTAAGTAAGTTTAAGCCGAACAGCCAATCACCTGTATTTGCAGACAAATGATATACAGCTTCCGAAAATGTAGAAAGCTGAGTGCCGCTAAATAAATAATCTGGCAAAAATAATTCTCTATCAAAAAATCCTAAACTATTTTTAAAAGAAAAGTAGTTTTTTTCACCTTGGTAGTTATAACCTATTTGCAAAGAGTATCTGTTGCTTTGGTTCTTTTCAAAATAGTAATTATTAGGATTGCTACTATTATCAACAGCTTCAATATTACCGCCCAATCTTTTTTCGGTAGTAAAACTTCCGGCAATCTTCAGTGTTTTTCTTTTATCGAAATAGAATAGAATTTTAGGATTTATATTATATCGTTCAATTTGCGGAAGATCTGAAAAGTTATCATTGTTATTATCATAAACCTTCTGTGTGTTTCGCGAAGCTAAAACAGTAACACCATAATTTTCATATTTCTCTGAGAAGTATCCACTTAGGTCTAATCCCAAAGCCGAAGTTGCGTTAATCAAAAAAGATATTTCTCTTTCTTCTTGTGGTTTTTTACTGCTTAAATTGATTAAACCAGCAATTGCCCCGCCGCCATAAAGGGTTGAAGAACTTCCTTTAATTATTTCAACCTGTTGCAAATCCAGTGGAGGAATTTGAACGAGACTTAGACTTCCTGAAAATCCACCATATAGAGGGTAACCGTCTTTTAATAATTGCGTATATCTTCCATCTAAACCCTGTATTCTAAATGTACTGCTAGCGCTTGATGCGGATGTTTGTTGTACTTGTATGCCGGTACTTTCACTCAGAATCATAGAAATATTTGACGGATCCATACTTATTTTTTCATCAATTTCTTCACCTGCAATTACCTCTACACGAGTAGGTTCATTTTCTATAGTTCTTGATGACCTTGTTGCATTTACATATATTTCTTCCATTTCTTCAGCATGATGTTCAAGTTCAACTTTTAGTAAATCATCTAAATATGGAAAATCAATTTCAATTAAAAAATCCTCATACCCAACGTAGGAAAACAATATTTTTTGTTTTCCATCTGGAACAGTGGATAAGGAAAATTTCCCATTAATATCTGTAGTTGTTCCATTAGTTGAACCAACAAGAATTATATTTACACCAAGTAATTTTTCACTTGAATGTTCATCTACAACTATTCCGTCAATTTTATTTTGTGAATATACAAGCGTACTCAACATAAATACGCTCAGCAATATTAGATTGCGAATCATTATGCAACTCCAATTAAATTATTGAATACTTTTTAGAGCGAGATTACTTATAAGATTTTGGGAGGCTGCCAATGATTTGAAGAATACTCTGAAATATTTTGAATGGAAGAGTAAAATATAGGTGTGGAAAAATTTACATCAATATTTTGAAAAATAATTAAACTTACTACGTTTAAATGATTACAACAACTGCACAAACACAACACACTACAGCAATCATTAGTTCCCGTTTGCGATGATTCATTTGTTTCAAAATAAACAATATTGCATCCAGCATCTGCTATATTATCTGAAGCATATAATAAATTGCTCACGAGTATTATAAATATAAAAATTGCTAATTTCATCTACCCAAAATATCAAATTACTGAATAAGACAAAACCTATTTTATACAATGTTTGCGATTATTATAATATTTAACCAAGGGAACCATAGAAAAAATAGGTTCGGAACTGGAAAAGTTAACCTGTGAGAAACCAAAATTGCCTCAATTTAATCAAACATTTTTCAAAATCTAGCTGCGATTTACCTAAATACTCCAAAAACTGCTTTTCATAATTTTTACACTTTCTTTTATCATAAATTTTTGTGTATCTTTTATTATTATAAAACAAGACACGGGGTGCTAATATGAAATCGATTAATCCATATCTAAACTTTCCTGGTAATACTGAAGAAGCTTTTAATTTTTATAAAAAAAATTTTGGTGGTGATTTTCTGGGAGGCATTTTCCGATTTAGAGATACTCCAGACGCAGAAAAAATGAACGACGCAGATAAAGAAAAAATTATGCACATTGCTTTAAAAATGGGTGAATCAAATACGATTATGGCAACAGACGCTTTAGAATCAATGGGTTTCAAAGTTACGTTTGGCAATAATTTTTATATTTCAATTGATGCTGAAAGTAAAGAAGAAGCTGATAAACTTTTTAATGGGCTTTCTGATAGCGGCAAAATAGAAATGAAAATGGGTGATCAATTTTGGGGAGATTATTTTGGTTCACTTGTAGATAAATTTGGTGTTAGATGGATGATTAGTTTTTCAAAAGCTCAAAACTAAAATTGATCAAATTAAGGTGAATAAAAATGCAAAAATTACGAGTTGAAAGTTTTTCAATTTCAATTGATGGTTTTGGTGCCGGACCAAATCAAAACCTTGAGAATCCCTTGGGAATAGGAGGTACAGATTTACCTCAATGGTTTTATCCAACAAACATTTGTCAAAAATATGTATTTGGGAAGGATGAGGGCACAACCGGTATTGATAATGACTTTGCAAAACGAGGATTTAATAATATTGGAGCTTGGATCCTAGGTCGTAATATGTTTGGACCAATTCGTGGACCATGGCCGGATGAAAATTGGAAAGGATGGTGGGGGGATAATCCTCCGTATCATGTTCCTGTTTTTGTTTTGACAAACTATCCACGTAAATCTATTGAAATGGAAGGTGGTACTACTTTTCATTTTGTTACTGAAGGTATTCATCATGCTCTTGAAAAAGCATTTGATTCCGCCAACGGTAAAGATGTAAGACTTGGCGGAGGTGTTAATGTTATTCAACAATATTTAAAAGAAAAGTTAATCGATGAAATGCATATTGCTATATCACCTGTTCTTTTAGGATCCGGAGAGAATCTTTTTTCTGGAATAAATTTAATTTCTTTAGGATATAAATGTACAGAACATGTAACTACGGCAAATGCAACTCATTTAATTATTAATAAAGGAAAATTAATATGAAGGAGGTCGTATTTGTTCATAAATATAAATCAACACTATTGTGCTACTTTCTTTTATCATTTACAGTTTTTTCTCAAAATTACAAAGATCTTGTAGCGCTGGACGGCTATAAAACAAAAGTGTTCTACAGTTCGGGGAATGTTGAAAGAGCAAAATTATTAGCAGAAAGAATGGACAGAGTTCTAGAGTTTTATAATAAGACAATTGCTTTTGAACCGAAGGTTACACTTCTGATATTAAATCCAACTGATTGGCCGAAGCACACAACATTCCCAGTTTATGGTATGCCTCATTATGATGACCAAAGAGAGCTATTAATTATTGCATCGGCGAATAATGATTTCTGGAATAGTTTTATTCCGCCAATTGAACAGCTTCCCAAAGATTTAGCAGATAAAATCTCAACAACCTATGTTGATGAAAATGGAAGTTTGACCATGCAGCCTTTTTTTGATCTGCTCGCCATTCATGAAATAGGCCACGCTTATCATTTCCAAGCAGAGTATTAATGTCCAGCGTAAGTGGATGGGTGAATTATTCAGTAATATATTACTTCATACTTATATAGCAGAGAATGAGCCTGACCAACTTCCAGCTCTTACGATCTTTCCTCAAATGGTTATTGCAGGTGGAAAGGAAGATTATAAATACACATCATTAAACGATATTGAAGATCATTATGAGGAAGTTGGACAAAAGTACCCAAAGAATTATGGCTGGTATCAATGTCGCTGGCATTCTTCATCCAAAAACATTTATGATACCGGTGGAGTTGAAACATTCGTAAGATTATGGATTGCTTTATCAGAACAAAAAGAAACTTTAAATGATGAAAAGTTTACGGCACTTCTATCAGAGAAAGTTCATCAAAGTATTGCAGATGTGATTATTAATTGGAATAATTAATTAGTTGATAATCATTAATACGTTCTTCAAATTGAAATAGATAATATTTAAAATATGGATAACAAATTGCAAAAAATTACTCCTAATTTATGGTTCGACAAAAATGCTGAAGAAGCTGTTAATTTTTACACTTCCCTTTTTCCTAATTCAAAAATAAATTCGACATCGCGGTTTGGCAAAGAAGGTTTTGAACATCATGGAATGCCCGAAGGCACTGTAATGACAATGGGCTTTGAAATTGAGAGACAAAAATTTGTTGCATTAAACGGCGGACCAATTTTTAAATTTAATGAATCAGTTTCGTTTTTTATTTATTGCGAATCGCTCGAACGAATTGAATTTCTATATAAAAAATTATCAGAAGGCGGAAGTATTAATATGCCATTAGATAAATATGATTGGAGTGAAAAGTATGCCTGGGTAAAAGATAAATTTGGAGTTTCTTGGCAATTAGATATTGACAAGATAAATTCACCACAAAAAATAGTTCCAGCTCTTTTATTTGTGAATGACAAATTTACCCAAGTAAAAGAAGCAGTAAAGCATTATAATTCTATTTTTCCCGATTCAAAAATAATTTTGGAAGTCCCAAATTCAAGCAATGACAACATCTCTTGAAGAAACAGTAATATTTACACAATTTTCTCTTTCAGGAAATTTATTCAATGCAATGAGCGGACAAGGTGAACATAAATTCGATTTTAATGAAGCTGTTTCATTTATTATAAATTGTGATTCTCAAGATGAAGTTAATTATTACTGGGAAAAATTAACCGATGGCGGAACAGAAAGCATGTGCGGCTGGCTTAAAGATAGATTCGGAGTTTCATGGCAAGTAGTGCCAACAGAAATGTTTAAATACATTGGAGGAAGTGATAAAGAAAAAAGTAGCAGAGCGATGAATGCAATGTTTCAAATGAAAAAATTGGATTTAGAGGCTTTTAAAAAAGTCTACAATGGGAATTAAATTTTATAAGTAAAAAATTGGAACCACTATGCAAAAAGCAAATTTTAGCATAAAAATAAATGCTTCAAAAGAAAAAGTTTGGAAAATTCTTTGGGATATTGAAACTTATAATAAATGGACAACCGTATTTTCGGAGGGATCTACGATGGTTTCAGATTGGAAAGTTGGAGGAAAAACATTGTTTCTTGACGGCAAAGGCAATGGAATGGTAAGTACAATTGCTGAAATTAATACAAATGTTTTTATTTCTTTTAAACATTTAGGAATGTTGAATAATGGAGTTGAAGATTTTGAGAGTGACTCAATTAAGCAATGGGCAGGAGCACTAGAAAATTATTCATTAAAGTCTGTCGATGAAAATACTGAACTCTCTATTGAAATGGATATTGACGAAAATTATAAGGAATTTTTTCTGAAAACATTTCCGGTTGCTTTGAATAAAGTCAAAGAACTTTCTGAAAGTGACAATTAATTTGGTTTAAATAATTATAAAAAAGCAGATAATAAATGAGTCGTAAATTAAAACTACAAATGCAAATTTCTGTTGATGGTTTTGTATCAACGGGGCCTAATGATGAACAGAAATGGGTAACTTGGGCATGGGAAGAAATTAAAGAAGATGTTCTCTCACTTCTTGATTCTTGTGATACACATATTATCGGCAGAAAATTGGCTGATGACTATATCCCATACTGGCAAGAGACATTTAAGAATTCGAACGATCCAATGTATGAAGTAGCGAAACGAATTGTTGCTATTAATAAACTCGTTTTTACAAAAACACTTGAAAAATCAGGTCTGGGAAGAAACAAAACTTATCAAAGGAAACTTGAAGGAAGAAGTAAAAAAACTTAAAAATCAAAGTGGTAAAGATATCTTAGTTGTTGGCGGTAGTTCATTTGTTTCTGAATTAATTAAAAATGAATTAGTTGATGAATTTCATTTTTTTGTTAATCCAGTTGCTCTTGGTAAAGGCGTACCTATTTTTGATAAATTAAATAATGCATTTCAACTGAAACTAAAAAGATCAAAGACTTTTCCTTGCGGTATCAATTTGCTTATATATGAAGTAAGATAAATAAGGAGATTAAAATGAGTCGTAAATTAAAACTTCAAGTACAAATTTCTATTGATGGGTATATAGCTGGTCCAAATGGTGAAATGGATTTTATGACATGGAGTTGGGGTAATGACATAAAAAATTATGTTACTGAATTAACTGATTCGATGGATACAATTATTTTAGGAAGAAAATTAGCTCAAGGTTTTATTCCACATTGGCTGTCTGCTGCAGAAGATCCTAAAAGTCCAGAATATGACTTTGCAAAGAAAATGACTGAACCCAGAAAAATAGTTTTTACCAAAACCTTGGATAGCTCTGATCCTGAATTAGGGGCAGGCAAGTGGCCAACCACTGAGCTGGCTAAAGGTAATTTGCAAGAAGAAATAAATAAATTGAAAAGTGAATCCGGAAGTGACATCATGGTTTATGGCGGCGCTGAGTTTGTATCTAACTTAATTAAAGAGGGCTTAATAGATGAACTTCATCTTTTTGTTAATCCCGTTGCTGTAGGGAAAGGTTTGCCAATTTTTCAAACAATAAATAAAAAACAAGATCTTAAATTATTACAATCCCAGTCATTTGATTGCGGAATTAATGTACTCGTTTATGAATTAAAGTGAGGTAGTTAATATTTCAGGATTCTAAAGAAAGGAAGGGAGTCACAAATATGAAAAATACAAGCAGTGACAAATATATAGCAGGTTTTCCAAAGGCTGTTCAAAAAATATTAAAAACTATCAGGGAAACAATAAGAAAAGCCGCTCCTGAGGCGGAAGAATCATTTAAGTATGGAATCATTACTTATGTTCTTAATGGTAATTTAGTACATTTTGGGGGATTTAAAAGTCACATCGGATTTTATCCAGCACCATCTGGAATTATTAAATTTCAAAAAGAACTAGCTGACTACAAAGGTGCAAAAGGCTCTGTTCAATTTCCATTAGACAAACCAATTCCATTGGGATTAATCTCTAGAATAGTTAAGTTTAGAGTAAAAGAAAATTTAGGGAAAGTTAAAATTAGATAAATTAAAATGGTTTGTTAATGACATTTAATTTTAACTAAAAAAAACGAAATTGCATTAAATAGTAAAATCATATATTTTTTTGTTTGGTAGTTATGATTGACAAGTATGATTTACCCCAAAATTTACGAACTGTATCTTGGTAACACACTTGAACCTCCTACAGAAGGGGGATGGAATAATGGACCAGCTAAAGAATATTATTTTGATGATTATAAAAGTGCTGGGTTTGACGTTGTAAGAATTCCAGTAAGGTGGGATAAGCACACACAAACTTCTGCACCATTTTCTGTAACTAGTTCTTGGATGGATAGAGTTGAACAAGTCGTAGATTGGGGATTATCTAGAGGCTTATTTATAATTTTAAATGCTCATCATGATGATTGGATTAAACAAAATTATAGTGAGACAAACAAAGAAAGATTAGATAGTATCTGGAGTCAAATATCTGTTAGATTCCAAAATAAATCCGAAAAACTTTTCTTTGAAATGTTTAATGAGCCCTATGGCTTAAATGCAACACAAGTTGATGATATGAATAAACGTCTGCTTTCGATAATCAGAAAAACAAATCAAACAAGAATAGTAATTTATTCTGGGAGTGGGTGGTCAAGTTTAAGTGATATGATAAACGCAAAAATTCTTAATGATGAATATATAATGGCATATTACCATTCATACGATCCTTGGGATTTTGCTGGACTTGGACAAGGAGCTTGGGGCTCAACCTCAAATATAAATCAAATAAAAAATAATTTTCAAAGGGCTGGTAATTGGGCAAAAACTAATAATATACCTGTTATGATCAGCGAATTTGGCGCAGTTCAAAAATGTGATTATAATTCCAGAATGTTACATTATGCTACCTATGTTGAAGAAGCAACTAAAAATAATATTCCTTTTATGGTTTGGGATAATGGTGGTGATTTTGGTATTTATAATAGAAATAACAGAACCTGGCCAGAAGTTAAAGATATTTTAATTCACTCATCAGTTAATGGAGCAAATGGATTAAAAATCAAGTTGGAAAATGAATCTTTAGTTACAATTAGTTGGAATAATCGATCAATTCAAATATTAAACAATTTAATAGAAAGAAAAATCAACAATAATCAATTTGATTCATTATCCATTTTAGATGGTACCACAAATAGCTTTAGTGATACAACAATTTCTAGTAACAATACTTACTATTACAGAATAAAAACAATTATTGATGATACTACATTTTATTATTCTTATCCTATAAAAGCATACATAAAACCAAATGAGAGATCTTCTTTTTAATGGAACTCCTTTTACTGTTCCATGTGTTATAGAAGCTGAGAATTTCGATATTGGTGGTGAAGGATTAACATATCATGATACTGACGTTTCAAATATTCCAGGAGCATATCGAACACAAGAAGGTGTTGATTTAGAAATTAGAAATTCTGGTGGATTTCAAATAGCGTATATTGAAACTGGAGAATGGGTAGAGTATACTTTAAATGTTCCAGAAGCCGGCGATTATGAAATTACAACCCAAGTAGCATCATTAGAAGGTGGTGGGAAAATAAACTTTTCAGTGGGAAGCACATATTCTACAACAATTGATATTCC
Organism: uncultured Ignavibacteriales bacterium; assembly: GCA_963704835.1. Lineage (GTDB taxonomy): Bacteria > Bacteroidota > Ignavibacteria > Ignavibacteriales > Melioribacteraceae. Next base: position 26,064 of record CAVPHW010000025.1, read on the forward strand.
ATCTACAAATAGTTGGCAAACTACTACTTCAGTAACTGGAATAATTGCCTTGAAAATTATATTAAATAGTGGATATCATATTTTTTATTTGTATTAGGTTGTTATGATTGACAAATATGATTTACCTAAAAATTTGCAAACTGTACTTGCTGAAGAAAAAATGGATTTTTCTGTAAAAGCAAAACGTGCAAAACCAATCAAAAGTTCCTTAGGTATAATTCTTTTTGGTACTGTTTGGACAGCTTTTACAAGTATTTTTGTTTTCGCATTTTTGTGGCCTTTATTCATAGGCGAAGAAGTACACTTCTCATCAAATAACGTTCCCACAGTTGCTAGCCCAGATAATTTAGAACCCATAATTCTTCCTGCAATAATAATTGGTGTTTTTGTTTTAATCGGCATTAGTTATGCTCGGTTTTGGTATTTTACTCAATATTTAAGAAAGGTGGTTATTTTGTTGGAACACCTTTGAGAATGATCAGCTACGAAAACAAATCTGTTCGCTCAATTGATTGGGAGCAGTTCTCTGGAGATATTGAAGTAAGCGGCGATGAGTTTAATGGCAATCTAACTCTACAGATGAGAACAGGAAAAATGGTAAGCAGTAAAAATAGTGGGAGCCGGTATGTTCCAGATACAATTTATATTTCTGGAATTCCAAGTGTATATGAAATAGAACAAATTTGCAGAAAGCGAATTAAAGAAAATGACCCAACTCCACCTATTAAAGATGTTCAATCTTTTTAGATTTCTTACAAATCGCTAGACTCTCTAAAGACAAAGAAATGTTTACGCATTAACTTACCTTATTTTCATGCATTGCAAATTGAAAAATATAATTTAATATTTCATTCCTTTCTTAAAATAAAATCTACTTTTCAGCATTAAGACGTATCTGAAATATGATTTTTATTTTGTATAATTGCAGGCAGCAATAAACTACCGAACATAATTATTTATGATTTAAACCTAATAAATGATTTATTCTCACTATCCCCAAAGAAAACATATTATGAAAACCTCTTCGTCAATCAAAATTATTGTGCTAATTCTTTTTGTATCATCAGCAATAATATTGGGTCAGAACCCAAACAACATCTCAAGCAAATTTGATTTTATTCCCGGAGAGAAAGTTATTTTTTATGACGATTTTATTACTGAAAATATTGGTGATTTTCCTGTACAGTGGAATACTAATGGTAGTGGTGAAATTGTTACAGCCAGCAATTTTGAAGGTCGTTGGTTTCAAATGACACAACGAGGATATTTTATACCGGAAGCCAAAGAAGATTTTACGGATAACTTTACAATTGAGTTTGATTTTGTTTATCTGAATCTTATTGACGGTGAAAGCGTAGGTGGTCTCGATTTCTTTCTACTTTCAACCGAACTTAACAATCCTCAAGGAGGAGGACAACCAGGGCAAGCTGGGATAAAAATACGACCGGAATATGATAATATTTTCTGGATCAACTGGTCAGAAATTAGAGAATGGCAAGGCGATCAAGGGGATGTCAATTACTCTTTAAAAGCATCTCAAAAATACCATATTTCAATTTGGGTACAAAAACAACGTGTAAGAGTTTATGCAAATGAAGATAAAATTCTTGATTTACCAAGAGGACTTCAGGCAGGTTACAAATACAATGTTTTTCGTTTGGAACTTTTTAGCGATGAATTCTCAACTCTTATTTCTAATTTTAGAATAGCAACCGGCTTACCAGATATGCGAAATAAATTAATAACCGAAGGCAAACTGGTAACTTATGGAATTTTATTTGATGTTAATTCAGATAAATTAAAACCGGAATCCTTTCCAACGATCAAAGAAATTGCTAATGTTCTTAAAGAAAACCCGACTATTAGAGTAAAAATTATTGGACATACAGATTCTGATGGAGCGGATGATCTGAATCTAGATCTCTCAAAACGAAGAAGTGAATCTGTGAAAAATGAGTTAGTCAAAACTTTTAGCATTGAAGAGGTAAGAATTGAAACCGAAGGCAAAGGCGAGGCAGTTCCCGTTGCTCCAAACGATTCTGGTGTTAATAAAGCAAAAAATAGACGCGTTGAGTTAATAAAATTATAAAATGAAATTAAAAATTGTAATGAGCTTTTTAGAGAACAATTCAAAAAACCGCAGATTAAAGTCTGCGGTTACATCTATATTGTAATATACTCATTAACATTCTTCGCAGCTTCTCGTCCTTCGTTAATAGCCCAAACAACTAAAGACTGTCCTCTTCTCATATCCCCAGCAGCAAATATTCCGGGAATATTTGTCATTCTATTTTCATCAGTTTTAATATTGCTTCTCTCATCAAGCTCAAGATCTAATTCAGTTATTAGATTATTTTTAACGGGACCTGTAAAACCCATTGCTAATAATACTAAATCAGCATCTATTGTAAATTCAGACCCTGGAATTTCATTCATGCTTCTCATTCCGTTCACTGGATTTTTATCGCCAAATTTTAGTTTTATTCCATGAAGTTTTTCAACTTTATTATTTTTACCAGTAAATTTTTTAGTCATCACTGCAAATTTTCTTTCACAACCTTCTTCGTGCGAGGTTGATTTTCTTTCAACAAAAGCCCATTGCGGCCAAGGGTTATCGGAGCTTCTTTCTATCGGAGGTTGAGAGAGTAATTCTAAATTAGTAACAGACTTTGCCCCTTGTCGATTAGCTGTACCAATACAATCAGAACCTGTATCGCCGCCGCCAATAACAATTACATTTTTACCTTTTGCATCAATTCTACTTCCATTAAAACTTTGACCTAGGTTTACTCTGCTTTGCTGTGCTAAATAATCCAGTGCATAATAAATTCCATTTAAGTTTTTTCCTTCAATACTTAACGCTCTTGGATTTTCAGCACCACCAGCTAAAACAATGGCATCAAATTGATCTAGCAATTCTGAAAGTAAAATATCCTTACCAATTTCTGTATTAGTTTTAAACACGACGCCTTCTTCTTCCAATAATTTTATTCTTCTATTTACAACTGTTTTATCAAGTTTAAAATTTGGAATTCCAAGAGTCAGCAAACCTCCAATAAATTCATTTTTTTCAAATACAGTTACAGTATGAGTTGCTTTATTTAATTCATCGGCACAGGCTAATCCGGCTGGTCCCGAACCAACAATAGCTATTTTTTTTCCACTTCTTTTTTTAGGTGGATTTGCAGAAACCCATCCTTCCGAAAAGGCTTTTTCAATTATGGAAACTTCAATATCTTTAATTGTAACTGCATCATTATTAATAGCAAGTGTACATGAATTTTCACATGGAGCAGGACAAATTCTTCCTGTGAATTCCGGAAAATTATTTGTTCTAGCTAATCTATGATATGCCTCTTTCCAATTACCTCGGTAAACTAGATCATTCCAATCTGGGATTATATTACTAACTGGGCAGCCTGACTGGCAGAATGGAATGCCACAATCCATACAACGTGCGCCTTGCTCTTTAAGATCTTTTTCTTTTAAAGAAATAGTAAATTCATTCCAGTGGGTTAATCTTTTTTCTACTTTTTCTTTTTTCAGATCAACTCTTTTATGATTTATAAATCCTTTAACTTCACCCATTTTATTACCTATGTACCAAATTTTATTAATTTATTTCTTCAGTTAATAATTTCTCTTTATCATTTCCCAAGGCATCATGTAAAACACTTTCGTAATCATTGGGAAATACTTTCACAAAACTCTTAAGAGAGTCTTCCCAATTTTCTAGAATATTTTTAGCAACACTACTATTTGTATTTACAAAGTGATTATTGATAAATTTCTTTAATTCCTTTTTATCTTCTTTGCTTTCAACCTTATAAAGACTAACCATTTCCAAGTTGCACAAATTCTTAAAATTCTTGTTAACATCCCACACGTAAGCAATTCCGCCACTCATACCAGCAGCAAAATTTTTACCTGTTTTTCCTAATACTATAACTCTACCGCCGGTCATGTACTCGCAACCATGATCACCGATTCCTTCAACAACAACGTTAGCCCCACTATTCCTTACAGCGAATCTTTCTCCAGCTTTACCATTAATATATACTTCACCAGATATTGCCCCATAAAGAACAACGTTGCCTACAATAATATTTTTCTCTGCTTTTCTTTTACTTGCCTCATTCGAAGCTATATTTATTTTTCCTCCTGAAAGGCCCTTACCAACATAATCATTGCAATCTCCCTCAAGATTAAACGTAATTCCTTTACTTAAAAATGCTCCAAAACTTTGACCGGCTGTACCTTCAAAATCTATAGTAATAGTGTCTTCAGGAAGTCCGGCAAGACCATATTTCCTGGCTACAATTGAACTGAGCATTGTGCCGATAGTTCTGTTTTCATTCCTAATCGTTTGAAAAAATCTTACTGGAATTCCTTTATCAATTGCTTTTTTACTTGCTTGAATTAATCTGTTATCCAAGGATTTTTCCAAAGGTATATGTTGGTTCTCGGAGTGATGTGTAGCTTTTTTAGCAGGAACATCTATTCTATGCAAGATACTTGTCAAATCTAAATGCTTGGCTTTCCAATGATCTACTTTATGAATTTTTGCTAGATAGTCAGGTTTGCCAACCAGATCATCAAATTTTTTAACACCTAATTGTGCCATTATTTCTCTCACTTCTTCAGCAATAAAATTAAAGAAGTTAATTACATGTTCAGGTTTACCAACAAATAGTTTTCTTAATTCATCGTCTTGAGTCGCAATTCCAACCGAACAAGTATTAAGGTGACATTTCCTAAGCATAACACACCCCATTGAAATTAACGCAGAAGTTGCAAAACCAAATTCGTCAGCACCAAGCAATCCGGTAATAACAACATCTCTTCCGGTTTTTAATTGCCCATCAACTTGAACTCTGATTCTTGTTCTTAGATCATTCATTACTAAAACTTGCTGGGTTTCTGCAATTCCAAACTCCATTGGCAAACCGGCATGTTTTATTGATGTTAAAGGGGAAGCCCCTGTACCACCTTCGTAACCGCTAATTAATACATGATCAGCTTTTCCTTTTGCAACGCCTGCAGCAACGGTACCAACACCTGCTTCAGCAACAAGTTTTACACTTACATCAGCTTGTGGATTTGATTTTTTCAGATCATATATGAGCTGAGCAAGATCTTCAATTGAATATATATCATGATGCGGAGGTGGCGATATTAAACCAACCCCAGGAGTTGAATTTCTGGTTTTTGCAATATCCTTACTTACTTTGTGACCTGGAAGCTGTCCGCCTTCACCTGGCTTTGCACCTTGGGCCATCTTTATCTGAAGTTGATCTGCATTAACAAGATATTCTATATTAACGCCAAATCTTCCTTGTGCAACTTGTTTAATTCTACTTCTTTTTAAATTACCATCTTTATCAATTTTAAACCTTTCCGGATCTTCTCCACCTTCACCTGTATTCGAAAAACCGCCAAGTCTATTCATCGCAACAGCTAATGTTTCATGTGCTTCTTTGGATATTGATCCATAACTCATTGCCCCGGTGGCAAATCTTTTTACAATCTCGCTGGCTGGCTCAACTTCTTCTATTGGGATAGATTTTCTGTTTCTGAATTTTAAATATGATCGCAGTAATCCATAATTTTTTTCAGGATCATTAATAATATTAGAATATTTCTTATATGCATGATAATCGTTGTTTCTAACCGCTTGCTGAAGTAAGGCTATTGTTTCGGGATTCCATTGATGACTTTCACCTTCTTCTCTCCAACTATAAAAACCTCCGCTATCAAGAGCATGTATCAAATTGTCAGTAAATGCAGATTCATGTCGCATGTCCGCTTCTTTCTCAATAATATCTAAACCCAATCCACCAATTCTAGAAACTGTACCAGTAAAATATTTTTGAATCACTTGATCATTTAATCCAACACATTCAAAAATTTGTGCTCCGCAATAGGAATGAATTGTTGATATCCCCATTTTAGAAATTACTTTAAATAATCCTTTTGAAACAGCATTTATAAAATTGCTTTCTGCTTCCGGATAGGAAATATTTTCTAGTTCATCATTCTTAATTAATTCTTCAATTGTCTCAAAAGCCAAATATGGATTAATAGCATTTGCGCCATAACCAATTAGTGTGGCAAAGTGATGGACTTCTCTTGCCTCTCCGGTTTCTAATACTATACTAATTTTTGTTCTGGTTCCTTTTTTTACCAAATGATGATGCAGCCCAGAACAAGCCAACAAACTCGGAATTGGCAATGTATCTTTATCAACTCCTCTATCGCTGAGAATGATTAACGAAACTCCACTTTCAATTAACTTGTCACTTTTAATAAATACTTCAGATAGTGCTCGCTCTAACCCACCAACTTTATTTTTAGAATAAATTAAAGGAACAACTTCTGAAACAAGCTGGTCTTTTTTTAAAGTCTTAAGTTTATTTAATTGACTATTTGTAATTATCGGTGTATCAAGTTTTATTCTTCGGCAATGAAAGGGTGTTTCAGCTAACAAGTTCAACTCAGGTCCCAACATAACCTCTTGGGACATTATAATTTCTTCTCTGATTGGATCTATTGGCGGATTTGTGACTTGCGCAAATAATTGTTTAAAATAATTAAAAAGCAATTGTGGTTTTTTACTCAAAATAGCTAAAGGAGTATCTGCTCCCATTGATCCGGTTGCTTCATAGCCATCAATTGCCATAGGTTTAACAATAAATTTTATGTCCTCAAGAGAGTAACCAAATACTTTTTGCTTAGCTAAAACACTTACCTTTGTTACACTACTTTCCTTTTCTTCTTTCAATGAATTAATATCGATTAAGTTCGAATCAAGCCATTTTTTATATGGTTTCTTTGAAATTATTTCGTTCTTAATTTCTTCATCTCTAATAACTCTGCCTTCCTCTGTATCGACTAAAAATATTTTCCCAGGCTGCAGCCTTCCTTTTTTTAGTATTGTTCTTTCATCAATATCTAATGTCCCCGATTCTGATGCCATAACAATTTTGTCTTCCTCTGTTATAAAGTATCGTAACGGTCGGAGTCCATTTCTATCTAATATCGATCCAATATATCTTCCGTCTGTAAAACAAATAGCGGCTGGTCCATCCCAAGGCTCCATCAAACAAGAATGATATTTATAAAAAGCCCTTTTTTCTTCAGACATTTCTATCTCTTCAGAAATAGCTTCAGGTATCATCATCATCAATGCGTGAGGTAAAGACCTTCCTGAATACACCAAAGCTTCTAAGACATTATCAAATGCTGCAGAATCACTTTTACTCGGTGCTATCATTGGTGCAATTCGTTTTAAATCTTCCCCAAAATTTTGCCCTTGAAATAAGCTTTCTCTAGCATTGAACCAATTCTTGTTTCCTTTTAAAGTATTGATTTCTCCATTATGAGCAATCATTCTAAATGGATGAGCTAATGCCCAAGTAGGAAATGTGTTTGTGCTATATCTTGAGTGAACTAAGGCAATTGATGAGCTAAAATCTTCCTGGTTGAGGTCAGGGAAAAAAGCTCTCAATTGTTCGGCCATTAATTGGCCTTTATAAACAAGTGTTTTTGAGGATAAACTACAGATGTAGAAATAATTTTTCTGCCCAACATCTAATGATCTTATTTTTAGACCAATTCGCTTTCTAATAACCAGTAATTTTCTTTCAAAATCGGCAATATTTGTTTCCTCGCCTCTTTCAATGAATAACTGCTTAAATACTGGCATTAGGGATTTTGCCACATCACCAATATCTTCTGGATTTGTTGGTAAATCTCTAAAACCAATAAATATTTCACCTTCTTCGTTTACAATACTTTCAATTACATGCTCAACTTTATGTCGTTCTTCAGCTATTGTAGGAAGAAAGATTAAACCTACGCCATAATTCCCTTTTTCAGGTAAATCGAAGTCTATATCAAAGCATACCCTACGCAAAAACTCATCTGGAATTTGGACAGTTATTCCAGCACCATCACCGGTTTTTGGGTCGCATCCAACAGCTCCTCTGTGTTTTAGATTTTCTAATATCTCAATGCCATTTCGAACTATTTCATGAGATGAAATTCCTTTAATGTTTGCAACAAATCCAACACCGCAGCTATCATGTTCAAACTCTGGATAATACATACCCACTTTTGCAGGTAAAGAATTATTCGTATACATAGAATATCCTTAATAAAAAAAATAGTGTAACTGAAATTTTCAAGAATTTTAATTCCCAATTACTGTTTTAAGATCATTAATAACAGTTTAATGGGAACTTCAATTTTGTGAGGGATCTGCCTCGGGGTGAATTGAAGTTATATTTACAAAGGATCTAAAATAACAAAAACACAAAAAAAATCAACCTAATAATAAAGAATATCCAATTATATTTAGGTATTATCCAATAATTTTAACCATAAATAAGGAAATATACACAAAGAACAATATATGATAAGGTGAATATCTTCTTACAACTAATAATACACAAACTAAAATGCTAAGAAAAATGTTGATCTAATAATTAATAAACTTACTTTTAGCAAAGTTATATGTTCAAACTAAAACCAAACAATAGATATCCGACTTCTTGATTAGGATTAACGATAAATGTTGTAAATACAGGTAATGAAAAATTCTCAGTTATATTAATTTCTCTTGAAACTGTTGCTCCTATATTGATCAAATTAAACTTAGTAGTCTCATAATAGGTGTTCTCTCCACCAGGGGTTCCGCCAATAAATATATTTAACCCAACTTCATTTACTTCTGTAGAATAGCCAAGTTCAAAATAAACTGATTTATCATCATCATTTGATACATTAATGTATGCAGCAAGTGAAATTGGAATACTTTCCGAACCACCATAACTTAATCCAACCTCCAGGGTGTGAGCTCCTCCATCTTTAAAATTCCCAATTTTAATTCCATTATTTGGAAAATAATAATCTGTAACGATTAAAGAAAAATCTGCAATTGAATAGCTTGCATAAAAATCAATCTCTTCACTCCCATTTGATGTTGTTGTTAATGGATATGAACCCCAAATTCCAACTTCAAAATCTCCTGATGTAAATGCCATTGAAGGTTGAAGACTAAATGAGTTTCCGAAATCTAATCCTCTCCACAAATACCGACTAACAAAATCAGAACCAGCGGAAAGAGTTGACTGAGAAAAACTTGTGTTGCTAATTAATAGTACAGCAAAAATTGACCATATAATATTTTTAGAATATTTCATTGTAACTCCACATTTGAATAATTATTAAACGTAATTTAGCTTACCTTTTCAAAATCCGGATAAGCTTCCATTGAGTGTTCGCCTAAATCTAAACCACCAATTTCTTCTTCTTCAGAAACACGTAAACCCATTGTCTTTTTTAGAATAAACCATAAAATACCTGTAAATAAAACAACAAAAGATCCAACAGCTAAAACACCTTTTAATTGAATCCACAATTGATCAAAGCCTGCCTTTGATCCCCAAATTCCAACAGCTAGTGTACCAAAGATTCCGCAAACAAGATGAACAGAAAGTGCGCCAACAGGGTCATCAATTTTTATTTTATCAAAAAATATTACTGCCAACACAACAAGGACACCTGAAATTGCACCAATAATTATTGATGATGCTGGTCCCATTAAATCAGCACCAGCTGTTATTCCAACAAGTCCGGCTAAAATTCCGTTAAGCACCATTGTAATATCTGGGCTTTTTAATAAACTCCATGCTGTAATCATTGCTCCAATTGCTCCGGCAGAAGCAGCGAGTGATGTTGTAACAAGCACAAGGGATACAGCTCCTGGATCGGCAGATAGTACTGAACCTCCATTAAAACCAAACCATCCTAGCCATAGCAGAAAAACTCCAATTGCTGCTAATGGCATACTATGCCCAGGAATTGGTGAAACACCTTTTTTTGTATATTTTCCAATTCTAGGACCAAGAAATATTACTCCCATCAAAGCACCCCAACCACCAACAGAATGAACAAGAGTTGATCCAGCAAAATCATAAAATCCTAAAGTATCCAGGAAACCACCACCCCATTTCCACATTCCAGTAATTGGATAAGCAATTCCAACAAAAAGTGTTGAAAAAACCAAAAATGTACTTAGTTTTATCCGTTCTGCAACTGCCCCAGAAACAATTGTAGCCGCGGTAGCTGCAAACATTCCCTGAAATAGGAAATCTGTCCAATATGTGTAACCAATATTATAAGCAGGTGTTAATCCGGCAGCATCTGTCGAAATTCCAAAACCTGAAAAGCCAAACAATGCACCAACGTAATCTGCACCTGGATACATCAAATTGAACCCAACGATAGTATATGTAATTAATCCAATTGCTGGAATTATTGCATTTTTAAATAAAATATTTACTGTGTTTTTTGAACGAGTTAAACCCACTTCAAGAGTTGCAAATCCCAAATGCATAATAAATACTAATGCTGTTGCAATCATCATCCACAGATTATTAACCGTAAAAAGATTATTGGTAACGGAATTCATTAATTCTTCTGACATTTATTTCTCCATTAAATTTTTATAAATATTAAACTGCACTTTCACCAGATTCTTCAGTTCTAATTCTGATTGCATCTTCAACTGGAATAATGAATATTTTTCCATCTCCAATTTTTCCAGTTTTACCAATTTTAATTATTATTTCAATTGCTTTTTCCACCAATTCGTCTGGACAGATAAGTTCAACTTTTATTTTTGGAACAAATTCTAAATTGTACTCCGAACCGCGATAAATTTCTTTATGCCCTTTTTGTCTACCATAACCTCTAACTTCCGTTACGGTAATACCAGCAAAACCTGCTTCTTGAAGTTCGCTATGTAGATCTTCAAGTTTGCTTGGTCTTATGATTGCTTCAACTTTTTTCATTCACTTCTCCTTTTTATGGTAAAATTCAATTAAATGCTTATAATATTCGTAACATTTCATCTATTGACTTATTTTATAAGTTAAAGAGTGTAAATATATAAAATAAATATGGGTTGTCAAGAGTTTTGACTAATTTTTATAAAATATTTTGATAATAATCGATATTAGTAAGAATTAGCTGGTTATCTAAAGGCAAGATTTCTAAGTTTTATCTTTCAGTAAATTGAGTGGTTGGGTTACGGGAAATAAAAAAGCCATCAAAATGATGGCTAAAATAATAATTCAAGAAGTTTCTGCGAGTTATTCTACTGTAAAAGCCAATTTAACATTTGCCTTATACTGAACAATTTTTCCACCATCAACTTTTGCACTATGTTTTATAACTTCAACACCTGTAATTCCCTTAATTGATTTGGAAGCTTTTGCAACAGCTTGAGCAACTGCATCTTCAAAACTCTTTTCTGAAATACCAATAATTTCTACAACTTTAATTGCACCTGAACTAATGTTTGCCATGTTCTTCTCCTTTTATTTGTTAATTTTTTGCCCTGCAATTTCTTCTAATCTTCGTATTCTTTCTTCTGTTGCCGGATGTGTTGAAAACAATTTCTGCATTCCTCCAAAAAATGGATTAATGATGAACATATGGGAATCTGATTCCCTTCCTGTTCTCATTGGAATTTGTTGAACTCCCATTTGCAACTTATAAAGAGCTGTTGCAAGTCCTAATGGTTTGCCGCTTAATTCTGCACCATCCCTATCTGCAGCATATTCTCTCACTCGCGAAATTGCCATTTTTATAATCATTCCACCAATTGGGGCAGCAATCATCATGGCAATACCCAACAATGGGTTGTCTCTTCTATCACTACCAAAACCAACAAAATGAGCCAAAGTAGCAAGTGCACCAGCAAATGTTGAAGCAACAGCACTAGTTAGAATATCTCTATTCTTAACATGAGCTAATTCATGAGCCATTACACCTTTTAACTCGTCAGTATTTAAGATTCTTAATATTCCTTGGGATGCAGCTACTGCGGCATGACTGGGATTTCTTCCCGTTGCAAATGCATTTGGTGTAGCTTCCGGTGTTATAAATACTTTGGGCATTGGTAAATTTGCCTTGGCCGCCAATTCTCCAACAAGTTCGTATAACCCACTTGGATGACCAGCTTGAATTTCCCCTGCTTTGTATCTCTTAAGAACCATTTTATCACTAAACCAGTAACTGTAAAAATTCATTCCTCCAGCCATTAGTAGTGCTATTAAGGTTCCTGTTCTTCCACCTAAGATTCCTCCAACCCAAACAAGTATAAGGGTTAGAGTCATCATTAATAAAAATGTTCTAAATCCACTTTTCATAATACACCTACTTTTTTCCACCTAATAAACTTCCAAGTAATCCGCCTAATAATCCGCCGCCACCTTTTGATGACGAAGAACCGCCACCTAATCCACTCATTAAAAATCCAGCAACATCATCTAAAACACTTCCATCACCATCTTGATCCAATAAGGATGCAATACCACTAACACCAGCTTCCGCTATCTTTTTGTTTTGTTAAATATCCCAAAACTAATGGAGCTAACATTGGAATTATCTTAGCTGCCGTTCCACTATCCATATTAAATTGTTTTCCAAATAAATTTGAAGCTTGAAGTCCAGCCTCTCCTAATAAACCACCCAAGCGCTGGATCTGGATTTGAATCCTGAGCTTTGCTTGAAAACAGACCACTAATATCATCCAAAACATTAGAACTGCCATATTTGTTTAAGATATGTTCAACTCTTGCTTCACCACCATGATTATCTTTTTGTTTTTTTAATCCGCCTAAAATCATTGGCAAAACTTGTGGTATAATTGCGCCGGCTGTTTTACTGTCAATTCCCAAGCTAGATGATAATTGATCTGTAACTTGAGATCCCATTGATCCCATAAAATCGTCTAAAAAACTTCCCATTTCTCCTCTTAATTTAAATATTAATTGTTTCACAATATAAAATAAATCTTAAACAATGTAAAACTAATTTAAGAACTAACTTATTATATATTAAGATATTTAGATCGTTTTATTTGTTGAAAGTGAGAAGAATATTAAGCTAATTTTTAGGATTTTCTTCATACCATCCAAGTTTGTTTAACACACCTTTGGAATAAACATCATCCCAGTGTGTTTGTTTATCATTCAATTTTTATTCCCATCTTTATTTTTCGACACCAATACCACCTTCACTAAATAACTAATTAACTAAAGATTCCATTTTGCCAATTTCAATATTCTAAAAGAACCGTTTATAACAATTGTAAATATTATAGCACCTATTATTAGATCGGGAATCTTTGAATTTAATAAGCTTACAAAAATGGCCGCGACAATTACTCCACTATTTACTATAATATCATTCGAAGTAAATATCATACTTGCTTGCATATGTGCCTCTTTGCTTTTAGTTTTCTGCAAAAGTAATAATGACACAATGTTTCCAGCCAAGAGCTAAAACCGATACTACAATCATGGTTAAAAAATCTGGGACATCTTCAAAACCAACAAACCTTCTTATTACTTCAATAAAGCCTAAAACCGCAAGCGAGAATTGAAAATACCCAGCAATTTTTGCAACATATTTTTTTCTTCGAAACTGCTTTCCCCACAGCAAGCAAACTTAAACCATAAACTGCCGCATCAGCAAACATATCCAGGGAATCTGCCACAAGTCCCATTGATTTAGAAATTATTCCAGTTAACATTTCAATTACAAAAAATCCAAAATTTATTACCAGAACAGTCCACAATATTTTTTTGTGATTTGATTCTTCAGCATTTATATTTTCTATTTCATCAATTTCTTCACTTTCAATAAGATTAGAATTCAGTTTAAGTTCATTGATGCTTTGTGTAATTTCATCTTCCTTAGCATTATGATAAACAGCGAGAAGTCTTCCAGGAATATCAAATTCTAACTTAGATATCCCTGGAATGTTTGCCAATTTCATTCTAATCATCTGTTCTTCAGAGGGACAATCCATTTTTTCTATTTTGTATTCGGATTTTATCATAGTTATTTACTTTATAGTTATAATTAATATAAAACTTAAATTTACAATATTTCCTTTATTGATTTTACAGAAAACCACTTATACAATGCTGGCAGCACAAGCAGAGTAAGAATGGTTGATGTAAACAATCCGCCGATTACAACTGTTGCAAGAGGACGCTGAACTTCGCTTCCTGTTCCCACAGCAAACAATAATGGAATGAGTCCAAGCGCCGTTGTAATTGCCGTCATCAACACCGGTCTTACTCTCAGCATTGCTCCTTTTACTGAAGCTTCATCAATCGTTACTCCTTCACGAAGAAGTTGATTAAAATATGTTACCAGTATCATTCCGTTTTCTAACGCGATACCAAACAGCGCAATAAATCCGACTGAAGAAGGAACGGAAAGATTTTGCCCGGTAATCCAGAGTCCGACAACTCCACCGACAAGAGCGAGAGGAATATTCAATAAAATTAACAAAGAATTTTTTATAGAACTAAAATTAAAAAACAGAAGCAAAAATATTAATAAGAGTGTAATCGGAATAACGACCGCAAATCGCGCGTTAGCTTCCTGCTGAAGTTTAAACTGACCGCCCCACGTAACAAGATAACCCGGAGGAAGTTTGATATTTTCTTCAATTACTTTTTGTCCTTCTTCCACAAACGAGCCGATATCTCTTCCGCTTACGTTTGCCTGTATTGTAATAAACCTTTGATTATTTTCTCGGGTTATTTGTCTTGGCCCAACAACTTCTTCAATTGAAGCAAGCTGGCTTAAAGGAATTTTTGTTCCATCCGGCGACTGAATTAATATTTGCCCGATTGCATTCGGTGTAGTTCTATATTCCGGTTCGAAGCGGACGAGAATATCAAATCTTTTTATCCCTTCAAATATTTGTCCCGCTGTTTCGCCGCCAACCGCAGTTCTTATTACTTGCTGCACGTCTTCAACGTTTACGCCGTAACGAGCTATATCGTGGCGGTTAACAACAATTCTTAACTGCGGTGTTCCGCTTACTTGATCAACCTGAATATCTTCAGCGCCTTTTACTTTTCTTATCACAGAAGCAATTTCTTCAGCTTTGGTTTTCAGTTTATCGAGATCATCGCCGAATAATTTTATGGCAAGCTCTGCTCTCACGCCTTCGAGCAATTCATCAACAGTCATTTGTATAGGCTGAGTGAAGTTTGTTAAAGCTCCCGGCACTTCGCCGAATTCTTCACGGATAATTTCCTCAAGTTCCGATTGAGTCATATCTCGCCGCCATTCATCTTTTGGTTTTAAGATGATATACATCTCAGCGCTGTTTATCGGATCTGTATGTGCGCCAACCTCGCCGCGTCCAATTCTTGTAACAACATTC
Source organism: uncultured Ignavibacteriales bacterium (assembly GCA_963704835.1). Lineage (GTDB taxonomy): Bacteria > Bacteroidota > Ignavibacteria > Ignavibacteriales > Melioribacteraceae. The sequence continues at coordinate 41,326 of CAVPHW010000025.1, forward strand.
GCAACTTCTTTAATTTTCATTAATCTTCTTTCGGCGATTAATGTTAACCGTGTGCTTTCTGTTAATGAAATTGAAGGAGCCATTGACATTCTTAAAACTAAAGTTCCTTCCTGCAAAGTCGGTGTAAATTCAGAACCAAGCCGGGGAAAAATTATTGCTCCGAATATCATAATTATTGAAGCTAATATTACCGCAGCTATTCTTCTTTTAATAAAAAACTTAACAATAGGCTCATAAACTTTCTGCAGTTGTCGTACTATCCAAATTTCTTGATTGCCTTTTTTATCTTCAGATACTTTTTTTCTTTTCTTCATTAAAAAGGAAGAAAGAACCGGCGCAATAAGAACGGCAAATATTAATGAGCCGAGCATTGCAAACGTTATTGTGTATGCAAGCGGTCCAAAAGTTTTTCCTTCAACTCCCTGCAATGTAAAAAGAGGAATGAATACAACAATAATTATTGCTATCGCAAAAGTTATTGGCTGAACAACTTCTTTACCCGCTCTTGAAACAATATGAATAAAGGATTCATCGGCAGAAGATTCACGTTTTATTCTATCCACATTTTCAACAAGCACAATACTCGCATCCACCATCATTCCAATTGCAATTGCGAGTCCGCCGAAAGACATTAAGATTAATTGAAATATCAAAATAGCTCATCCCAATAAACGCAAACAAAATAGAGAACGGAATTGAAAGAGCCACAACCAGACTCGGTCTAATTGAACCCATAAAAAACATAAGAACAATAACCACCAAAATAATTCCCTGCCAAAGAGCATCGGTTACCGTTGATACGGCAGATTGAACGAGTGACTTCTGCTCATAATAAGGAACTATGTTGATTCCTTCGGGAAGAATTTTATTTATTTCTTTCAACTTTTGTTCAACACGACCAATAACAGTTGAAGAATTTGTTCCGTAAAGTTTTACAACCATCCCTGAAACAACTTCTCTGATTCCGCCCTGTGTTTGAACACCGCGCCTTACAGCACCGCCTATTTTTACATCCGCAAGCTGCTTAAGATAGATTGGTGTTCCATCTTCTGATTTTATTATTATGTTATTTATATCTTCAATTGTTTGTGTTAACCCCACAGAACGCACAACAAATTCCTCAGCATCTTTTTCAATAAACTGCGCGCCTACATTTAAGTTGTTTGCTTTTATCTTTTCGACTAGATCATTTATTGTTACATCGTAACGGAGCAAAGCACTGGGATCGACAACCACCTGGAATTGTTTTTCATAACCGCCGATTCCCAAAACTTCCGTTACTCCGGGAACCGTTTGAAGCTGGAATTTTATAAGCCAGTCTTGAATGGAACGCAGTTCTTCGAGCGAATATTTTCCGGTCGTGTCGTCGAGATAATAAAAAAGAATTAAGCCCATTCCGGTGGAAATTGGTCCCATTTGCGGATCTCCAAAACCCTCCGGTATTTGTTCTCGTGCTTCCGTCAATCTTTCATTTACTAACTGCCGTGCAAAATAAATATCGGTTCCATCTTCAAAATAAATATTAACCACAGACAAACCAAAATTGGAAACCGATCTGATCGTTTTAAGATTTGGCAGTCCATTCATTGTAACTTCAACCGGGTAGGTAACATATTTTTCTACTTCCTCCGGAGCCAATCCTTCGGTAGTTGTAAACACTTGAACCAGTGAAGGTGAAACATCGGGGAATGCATCTACCGGAAGATTTTTATAGCTAAGATATCCGGCAGCCATAATTATTATTCCTAAAACAATTATCAGCAGTCTGTTCTTAAGTGCAAAATCAATAATCTTTTTCATTTTAATTTCTCCAATCTTAATGTTCATGTCCGCCGCCGAAAGATTCTTTTAACACTTCGGCTTTGAGTGTGAATGCTCCTTTAGATACATATTGCTGACCAGCTTTTAGTCCGGAAAGTATTTCTACATTCTCATCATTTTCTTTCCCAACTTTTACTATCTGCGGAACAAAACCATCTGCTTCTTTCACGAACACTACCGGTTCATCATCAATCGTTTGAAGTGCATTTTTTTCAATAACAACCGGAGCTTTTGTTTCACTCACATAAACTTTTGCGGTTACAAACATTCCCGGGTCGCCACTTGCCGCTTCTGTTATTTAAGATAACTCTTGCTGAAGCTGTTCTTGTTTTTTCATCTACAATTGGGCTCAGGTATGATATTTTGCCATTCTTTTCTAAATCCATTGAACCGATAGAGACTTTTGCAGTTTGACCAACTCTGATTTTATCTAGGTCTTTTTGATAAACGCTAAAGATCGCCCAAACACTTTCGAGATTAGCAATTGTAAATGCATGAGCTTCGTTACCTATTAACTCACCTTGGGTCATATGCATTTCTATTATAGTGCCGTCAATCAGAGATTGAACCTCATAAGTCGTTAAGCTCTCATTGCTTTCGATTACTGCAAGCACTTCTCCTTTGCTTACTTTTTCCCCGACAGTTTTATTTACATTTTGAACGATGCCGGAAAATCTCGGAACTATGTGAGAAATTTTTGACGGTTCAGCTATTATTTCGCCGGTTAAATCAATATGATTTTTTATTACTCCCGGTCCTGCTTCTTTAACTTCAATTCCGAATTCTTTCATCACTTCATCGCTAAGTTTTATTACTTCGAAATGTCTCTTCAGTTTCGTTTTGTTCTTCTGTATGACCTGAATCATCAATATGCCCATCAGAACATCCAACTATAAAAACCATCAAAACTGATACAAGAAATAATGCTATTAATTTCATCTGTGTTACTCCAATTTTCTTTTTCATTTTATAAATGTCTTCCCCGTTAGGCTCTCTAATTCTATCAAGGATTTGTAATAATCTGACAACTCAAGCAAGTATTGTGCTTCGGTATCAAACAAAGTTCTTTGCGCGTCAAGCAGATCAATAAATGCAAACCTTCCCTGCAAATAACCCTGTCGTGTTATATCATAAGCGTTTTCAGATTCGGGGATAATTTCTTCTTTCAAACTTGCAGCATTATTGTAAGCGCTTAATAAATTATTGAAAGAGGAATTTATTGTTGAAATAACTGAAAGGATGCGTGCGTTTTTTATTTCATCAACCTGCTTTAATAAAATTTCCGCAGATTGAACGTTGCCCTGGTTTCGGTTAAAGAAAGGGAGAGGCATTGAAACTCCTGCAACAAAAGAATTTGTTTTAAGTTCGTTCAAATATCTCACACCGCCGCTTACGGTTAAATCCTGTACCGCTTGCGATTTTTCAAGTTCAAGCTTTGCCGCTCTTAAATCTCTTTCGTTCTCAATTATCTTGATGAGCGGGATTTCTTCTAAGCCAGCAATTACATCTTCTCTATCAGGCGGTGAATACAATCTTTTCATACAAATCAATTTCCGGCTCAAATTGTTTTGCAGTTGTTCCCAGTAAAGAGTTTAAAGTTGATGAAGCCGATAACGATTGTCTCTGCAGCCTGTCTAATTCAATACGACTGTTAATTAAAGCTACTTTTACTTTTGATTCTTCAGCCGGTGAAGTTCTTCCTGCTTTAACACGTTTTGTTATTGTGCCTAGAATTTCTTCATTTAATTTTATGAATTGTTTTTGCAGCTCAATCTGTTTTGATATTTTATACAGATTAAAAAAGATCTCTTTTACGTTCGAAATCAATTCTAATTTCCTAAGTTCAAGTTCTCCCTTTGCGGAAGTAACTTCACTTTCGGCAAGATCAATTCTGCTGCTTCTCTTTCCGCCAAGTTCAAAAAGCTGACTTGCGGATAAAGTAAATTCGCTCCCTTTTAATCCGCTTAAGTCTTTTCCGCCGAGAAAATTTTCGGCTTCAAAAGCCGCTTCGGGATTAGGAATAAGCCCTGCTTGTAATTTTTGTTTCTCCAACGATTCAATCTCATATTCATAAACCGTTAGATTTGGATTATTTTTCAACGCAGTTTCAACTGCTTCATTTAATGTTATTTTTTGATTCTCTATTTCTAATGAATCATTCGCTTGCTGGGCTGAAGTTAAAAAAACGGCGCCGCATAACAAGAGAATTAATACACTTCTAAAGGGCATAAAGTCTCCTAAACTTATTCTTTCTTTTTTAGATATTATTTAAATGGATGTGTAACGGTATGTGGTATTAAATAAGCAGTGTAACAGTTGAGTAATTCTGAAGTGTTTGGTTTAGTGGTTCTATACTCCCAAATATATGTGAAAATATTTCTTTTTGATATAATCTTGGTAAGTATTGAATAAAATAATCAAAATTAATGGAGGGGCTAATTTTTTTATCTAATAAAAATTGATTGTCTTCAAAACAATTACTGTGGAGGCTAATATCGTTACAGTTATTATCTTGATAATTACTTGTAATATTAAGCTCGTTTTGGAAGTTGTTATTTTTTTGAGAGGGATTTATACAATCAGAAGAATCATTAATATTCTCAATTGCAATGTGTCCATCTGTTCCATAGCAAAGCACATAATTATCCAACAAGTCATGAAAATATGTTACATGGCTTAGTAGTGCCAAGATTAAAAATATATTTATGATTTTATTTCTTCTAGCTAGATTCAATGGAGCAACATTATTGATTTATTATTAAGTACAAACATACCAACATTTGGGCAATTGTCCGAATATCGGTATGTTCTTTTCTTATGTAAGTATTTTTTCTATTTTTTATACTCATATCCATATTTATCAAGATTTGCCTTTATATCTTCTAATGAATACTCTTTCATTTCCATACCACAAACAGGGCAATCATGGTATTCGTCAGCAAGAACATTCCAATCCATTGGACATTCATAAATTTTACCATCATTATTTTTATCAATTGAAGCAACATCAATTACACCTTCTCTAACTAATTCTGAAGTTGCTTCACCAATTGAATGCTCACTCATTTTTTTATCAGCTTTCATTTCCATTTTTTCTGCTACTTCCTCTTTCTTTTGCTCTGAACATGAGATAGTAACAAATGCTAATAACGAAACTATTATCAAGATTAAACTACTTTTCATAATTATACCCTTTTAAGTTTATGAGAAATTTTATTTCGAGTGTTTTGTCGATATTTCTTTTAAATCCATTCCGCATTTTGAACATTTGCCAGCTTTATCTTTGGGTGACTCACATTTCATTGGACAAGTAAAAACCTTACCATCATTATTTTTATCTACTTCAGTAAAATTTGCTTTTTCGGTGTTTGGGTGCTCTTGATGATTCATCTTTGAGTGATCCATTTTGCTATGATCCATCATTTTATGTTCAGATTCTTTAATGGATACTTCCTTAAGCTTCATTCCACATTTTGAACATTCTCCCGCCACATCTTTTCCGGCTTCACATTTCATTGGACATTCAAATATTTTACCATCTTTGTTTTTATCTATCACACTATGGTCACTCATTTTTGCATCAACGTCTTTAGATGAACAACATTCACTTGTACATTTTTTTTCTGATTTATTTGTTTTAACTTCTTCCTGTCCAAAAGATGAACCAACAATAAATAAAATAGTCAATAGGGTTATTGGGAAAATATTAAATACATTTTTCATTTTTACTTCTCCTTTTTTATTATAAAGAACAAACATCATTAAATTCATTTTTCAATTTATAAAATACAACTTATTTACAACAGCTATCTCTTTTCTCAGAATTTTAATATTTTCTTTCCTTTAAGTTTTGCGTATAGAATATCCGTTTCAAAAATCATTTAATCAATTATTTATCTGAATTTATTGAGTTGTTTACAAGCAACATTTTATTTAATTCTCTTTTTTTAATCAAAAAATAAACAGCAGGAAATACTGCTAATTCCATAATTAAGCTTGAGATTATTCCTCCAACCATTGGAGCAGCTATTCTTTTCATAACATCAGAGCCAGTACCAATACTGATAAGGATTGGAAAGAGACCTAATAATGTGGTCATTACAGTCATAACCTTAGGTCTAATTCTTTGAACAGCTCCTTCAAAAACTACATTCCTTAAATCATTTATAGAATTTAGCATCCCATTCTTCTTATACTTTTCATGAGTAATATCAAGATAAAGCAGCATCACAACACTTGTTTCAGCATCAACACCTAGTAGCGCAATTATGCCAACCCAAACTGCAACACTTAAGTTAAATCCGGCAAAATATAAAAACCAAACAGCTCCAACTACTGAAAAGGGTAACGCTAATAAAATGACACCGGTATAAACCACAGATTTCGTATTAATATATAGTAATACAATAATTATTAGAATTGTTAATGGAATTACAATAGCTAAATGATTAGCGGCACGTTCCATGTATTCATATTGTCCACTCCATTTTATCGAATAACCAGTCGGAAGTTTGATTTCTTTTCCGATAATTTCTTTGGCAATATTAACATAACTACCAACATCTGTTTCAGAATTTAAATCTATATAAACCCATGTATTTGGTTTAGCGTTTTCAGATTTTATCATTGGAGGACCTTTCTTTATTTCAAATTCTCCAAGTTGTTCAAGCGGTATATTTCCACCATTAGGAATTGGAACTAATACTCTTTTAATTGATTCGATGTTATCTCTATAATCCCTCATATATCTTAGGTTAACTGGGTACCTTTCTAAACCCTCAACAGTTTTGGTTATATTTGCACCACCAACAGCAAACATAAATACTTCCTGAACATCAGCTATATTCAAACCGTATCTTGCAATTTTATCTCTGTTTATTATAAAATCAACATAGTTTCCTCCAACTGATCTTTCAGCATATGCAGATCTTGTTCCGGGAATATCTTTTGCAGCTTCTTCAATTTGTTTTCCCAGATCCTGTAAAATATTCAAATCCGGACCTGCAATTTTTATCCCAACAGGTGTTTTAATTCCTGTTGAAAGCATATCTATTCTTGTTCTAATTGGCATTGTCCAGGCATTTGTTAATCCTGGTATTTGAATTGCTTTGTCCAATTCCTCAACAAGCTTTTCTGTTGTCATCCCCTCACGCCACTCATCCTTATGTTTTAATAGAATAGTAGTTTCGATCATTGATAAAGGAGCCGGATCAGTTGCTGTTTCTGCTCTTCCTACTTTCCCCATTACACTTTCTACTTCTGGGAATGATTTAATTATTTTATCTGTTTGCTGTAACAATTCTCTTGCTTTTGTTATCGATATTCCTGGAAGAGTTGTAGGCATGTATAAAAGATCGCCTTCATCTAATGGAGGCATAAATTCTGAACCCAACCTTGAGTATGGATAAATAGATACAACAACAATTATAAATGCTGTGCCAATTACCAACCAGCTTTTTTTCATAACAAAATTCACTATTGGATGATAAATTTTTATCAGGAATTTTGTTATTGGGTTGTCTTCTTCTTTCTTCATTTTACCGCGCACAAAATACCCCAACAGTATTGGAACTATTGTTACAGCTAGTATTGCTGCGGCAGCCATAGCATAAGTTTTGGTGAACGCAAGTGGCTTGAATAGTCTACCTTCCTGCTGCTCGAGAGTAAATATGGGCAAAAAAGAAATTGTTATAACCAATAAAGAATAGAAAATTGAAGGACCAACTTCTTTGGCGGAATCTAAAATCAATTTCCAATGTTCGCGTCTTTCATGGAATAGTTTATCAGCTTCGTCAGCAAGGTGTTTGCTCGCGTTATCTACGAGGACAATAGAAGCATCAACCATTGCCCCGATTGCAATTGCTATTCCTCCCAGTGACATTATGTTTGCATTTATTCCTTGCAGCTTCATTATAAAAAAAGAAATTAACACTGCTGTTGGGAGTGTAATAATGGCCACAAAAGAACTTCTTACATGTAAAAGAAAAGCAATAATCACAATTGCTACTATCACAGTTTCTTCAACTAACGTTTTCGAAAGGTTTTCAATAGCACTATTGATCAAACTTGATCTATCATAAGCGGTTACTATTTCTACATCTTCAGGCAATGATTTTTTTAATTCCTCAATCCTTTCCTTTACTTTTTCAATAACTGCCAAAGCATTTTCACCAAACCTAATTATAATTATACCACCTACTACTTCCCCTTCGCCATTCCATTCTGCCAATCCTCGCCTAAGTTCAGGCCCTATTTGAATATTAGCCACATCTTGCAAATAAATTGGCGTACCTGTTAATGGAGAAACACCTATTGATATATTTTTTACATCATCAATGTTTCTTATGTACCCAAGTCCTCTTACCATGTATTCGGCTTCGCCCATTTCCATTAGCCTTCCGCCAACATCATTGTTGCTTCTCTGAATGGCCATTTTTACTTTTTGCAGAGGAATATTATATGAGGCTAGTTTGATAGGGTCAACATTTACCTGATACTGTTTTACAAATCCACCAATGCTTGCAACTTCAGCGACACCTGGAATCGATGTTAGATCATATTTCAAAAAGAAATCCTGCATTGAACGTAATTCTTGGAGATCTCTTTTATCCGATTTTAAAACATATTGATAGACCCATCCTAATCCCGTAGCATCAGGTCCTAATTGCGGATTTACACCCTCTGGCAAAACGCCTCGTAAACCTGATAAATATTCCAGAACACGACTTCGCGCCCAATAGATATCTGTTCCATCTTCAAAAATTATATAAACCATCGAGATTCCGAACATGGAATATCCGCGCACATCTTTTGCATAAGGAACTGAAAGCATTTTCGAGGTGAGCGGATAAGTTACCTGATCCTCAATTATTCTTGGTCCTTGACCAGGATACTCTGTTACAAGTATCACCTGAACATCACTTAAGTCTGGTATTGCATCAATTTTAGTATTAAATACAGCCCATATTCCAGCGAATATTAATGCCGCAGTAAATAGGATTACTAAAAATTTATTATTTATAGACCATTCAATTAATTTTTCAATTAAACCGTCTTTTTGATTTTCTGTTGTTACCATAATTTCTCCAAAATAGAATTCCCGTATATATTATTGAAATTCTTTCGCCACTCCGTTCCTCAGAATGACTAATTATTTTTGTCTCATGTCATTTCCGAATGCTTTTATCGGAAATCCATTCCCACATATCTCTGGATTCCCACTCCTGCTTACCCCAGGGAAGTTCGTGGGAATGACGCGTTTTTGTTTATTTGTTCTCAAATCCATTATCTTTTAAATTTTTCTTTGCATCTTCAATTGTTACTTCTTTTAAAAACATTCCACATACTGGACATCTTCCTTCTTTATCGGAAATAACATTCCAGTCCATAGGATCTTGAAATACTTTACCATCTTTATTTTTATCAATAGAAATAAGATCAATAATACTCTTCCGAACAATTGATTCAACTTCAGATATTTTACGATTCTGTGGATCTTTCATCTCATTCGTTAGTCATGTTCATTGATTTATTTTTGGTTTGATCACTTATAACTTTATCGCTTTCCTTATTTGAGTCCGATGTATATTGACTAACAGCCGCTTTAAGGTTACTTTCGGAATCAATCATAAATTGGGCTGAAGTTACAATATCTGTTCCTTCGGATAATCCATTCAATACTTGATAATATCCTTTCGAATAATTGCCAAGCTCAATTTCTTGAGGTTTAAATTTACCATTGCCTAATGCCACTATAACGACATCTTTTTTTCCACCTCTCAGAACGGCATTCTCTGGGACAACAGGAAAATCACCAAGGTTAGCTCCACTTATGACAACATTCGCCAACATTGCCGGTTTTAAAAGATCATTATTATTGGGAATATCAATTCTAATCTTTGCGGTGCGAGTTTTTTCATCAATTGTTGGATAAATAAAACTTATTTTCCCTTGGAAAGCTTTACCGGGCATAAAATTGAATTTTATATCTGTATTTGACCCAACAGCAATTTTTGCCAACTCATACTCATATATATCTGCTGTAAGCCATAGATTACTTAAGTTGGATATTTGCAGAAGAGACATTCCAGGCATTATTTTTTGCCCATCAATTACATTTTTACTTATTACAGTTCCTTCTTTTTGAGCATAAAGAGTGGTGTAGGTTTTCACTTCTTTTGTTGTTTTTAATATATCAATATCTGCTTCAGACATTTCAAGTAATTGTAATTTTCTAGTTGCATTTTTTATTAAATCAGTTCCGCTGTTTAAAACTTCAGTGAGATCTGAACTACTAGTTGCCTTCTGGTATGAAAGGGCTGTTAATAATTCCTGTTGAGCAGACACCAATTCTGGGGAATAAACATCAAGAAGTTTTTCACCCTTTCTAACTTTCTGACCGACAAAATTTATGTACAACTTATTTACCCATCCATCCACTCGAGTTGAAACAATGTAATTTTCCATTTCATTTGCGGTAAGGATTCCATTTGTTACAACAGTATTATTCAATGCCTGATTTTTTACTTTTACTGTCTTAACATTCATATTCTGCACAACAACAGGATCAATACTCACAACACCTTCATTACCGCTTCCGTCCTCATAAACCGGTACATAATCCATTCCCATTTCGTCTTTTCTAGGTTCAGGTGATGTAACGGTTGGATTCATTGGAGATCTGTAATAAAGAATTTTTCTTTCTCCTTTAATGAACGTAGATGTTCCTTTTTTAGTTACTAAATTCATTCCGCAAATGGGACAGGTTCCAGGTTCATCCATAATTATATCTGGATGCATTCCACATGTATATAATTGCCCATTTTCTGAGTGCATATGAATTTCATCAGAGGAACTATTAGAAAATAAATAAAAGATTCCCGCTCCTAGAAATGCCCCAAAAATTAGAATAACCAGATACATAATTATTTTATTATTCATTTTAAATCTCCCTTCACATTATTACCTTGGGGAAGTTTGGCTCCAACCAAGTATTCTAACATTACAATGTTTTGTGTGTAATCAGTTTGTATTTTTAATAAATCAGTTTTTACATTTAATATTTCTTTTTCGGAATTAATTACATTTACAAAATCAATTTTTCCTACCTGATAATCAGACAAGGCTACTTTAATTGCCTGCTCTACCTGAGGAAGTAACGTTTCAGAAATTAATTTGTTGCGTTTTTGAAGTTCTGAAATTTTTACAGTTATAATATTTATTGCTCTTTTCAGCTCTTGAATTGAGGCATTATATGTTTCCCTATACATGCTTTGCATATACTTCGCCTCATTTACTTTTGCAGTTTTTTTACCGCCATAATTTATTGGCAGAGAAATACCAGCAGTAAAAGAAACCAAATCTGAATTCGTCATTCCTGTTAGTATACTTTTATCTCTCTGGGTGTATTGAATTCCAAGATTAAAATTAGGATAGAATTCATATTCAGCTTCTCGTTCCATTAAATTTGATTTTTGTTCTGATAGCTTTATGCCTTTTAGATTTGGCTGGTTTTCAAGAGCAATATTTAACACTTCTTGAGAAGTAATTAAGTTAATTTCAATAGGAGAAACGTTTCCCAAATAAATTGGTGCTTTTTCATCCCTTATTAGAATTACGTTTAACTCGGCAACCAAGGCATTTTCTTTTCCTATCAAAATTTCTTTGTAGTCTTTTAACCTTGTTAATTCAACCTCAACATTGATAATATTTTGCATACTGCCATTTGATACTTCGTAGCTGCTTTTTACCACCGCTAGAATTTGTTTAAGCAGTTCTTGATTCTCATTGTTTAGCAAAATTTCTCCCCTAACAAAGTGTAAATCATAAAAAAAAGTGGAAATGTTTTTTCTTATTTCGTTTTGCAAATCTTTTATTTCCTGCCGTACTATAATTGTATCAATTGCCTTTACATCAGCAGCTGCTCTCAATCCACTAGGGAATGGGATTTCCTGTGATATTCCAATTGTTTTCCCAGTCATTGGCTCCTGTGAGAACGAGAAGGAATTCATCGGAAGATTCATTATGCCTAACATTAACATCGGGTCTGGAAGATTTGTCCCTTGCTCAATTCTGGAAGCAGTGGCACTGTGTTTTGCTTTTAGCATTTTTATTTTGGGACTAACTCTAATCGCTTCCGTTATTAACTCATTCAAAATTTTATCTTTTTCCTGAGCCTGCGTATTAAAAATTGCGGTCATCAATAAAATGATCAACAATACTGTTTTTGAGTTCATTATTTCCTCAATAATAATCTATTAAAAATTTTTTAATATGGTGATTTCCTAATGAACTATTACTATTGAGTATAGTTCATCAGCGACTTCTGAAGTTTCAGAAATCTATAATTGAAAGGGAAAATGAATCAAATTAAAAAGGAGGAGACTGATAAATATATTGGAGGACTAGAGTCAAGTAAACTGTTTTGAGTTATGGAAAAGAAATGTGGTGTTATCTCAATATCATTTATCAAAATGTGTGCTATTTCAGGGAGTTCAATGTTTGTGTCAATTGTTTTAGGCACCACAAAAGTGAAGTGATCAATAGAATCAATGATATAATTACAAGAATTGTCAGTAATTTCCATTTCACAATTAGAAGAATTGCTATTATTCATATCCATCATTTCACAGCAAGTCATTTCTTTCTTATCAGAGCATTCGATGGTGATTCAATCTCAAGACTGCACATTCCATCACACTTACTTTGTGGAAAAGCAAATAGAATGGTTGAAAAAAGAAAAATAATTAACAGGATTGTAGCAATTCGCTTTCTTCTTAGTTTTGATATTTTTAACTGGTTATGCAAATTATAATGGATCTCTTATATTATTTTAATAAATATAATGAACTTTCCGTTCAAAGTGTTATACAATTTCGGAATATCGTTATATAATTTTCGTTATAAAATCTTCATAATTTAGTGTTTTTTAATCTAAGTGAATTACTAATTACCGAAACTGAACTTAAAGACATTGCTAGAGCGCCAATCATGGGATTCAGCATTCCCAATGCAGCTAGTGGAATTCCAACAATATTATAGATAAAAGCCCAAAATAAATTTTGCTTAATAGTTTTAATTGTTCTTTTAGAGAGTTTAATAGCTGAAAGAACATTTAATAAGTCCCCATTAATTAATGTAATATCAGAAGACTCAATCGCTACGTCGGTTCCGGTCCCAATTGCTATTCCTAAATTAGCAGTTACTAAAGCTGGTGCATCATTTATGCCGTCTCCCACCATTGCGACTATTTTTCCATTTTTCTGCAGCTCCGCTATTTTTTCGGCTTTTTCATTCGGCAAAACCTCAGCGAAATATTCTGTAATACCTATTCTTTTAGCAATTGCATTCGCTGTTTTGTTATTATCACCGGTTATCATAATAACATCTAATTCCAAGGTTCTTAATTCTCTTGATTGCCTCTGGAGTTGTAGTTTTAATTGGATCTTCTATTGCAAGCAAACCTTTGAATTCACCATCTATTGCAATAAATACGATTGATTTACCTTCCTCTGTTAGTGAATCATAATCCTCAGCAAATTACTTCGGTGTTTATAGAATATTCTTCCATAAGTTTTTTATTACCGGCTATAATCATTTTTCCATTAACAATTGAAGAAAGACCTAATCCATCAATATTTGTAAATGATTCAATATCGTAAATAGTAATATTTTTATTCTGAGAATATTTAATAATTGCATCGGCAACTGGGTGTTGAGATCTTTTTTCTACAGAGGTGATTAATGAAAATAATTCGAGTTCATCAATATTATTTAATAATACATCAGTTACAACGGGCTTGCCCTCAGTTATAGTTCCTGTCTTATCTAAAACAACAGTATCAACTTTTTGAGCAATCTCTAAACTTTCACCATTTTTAATTAAAATACCGTTTCTTGCACCCAAGCCAGTTCCAACCATTATTGCTGTTGGAGTGGCCAAACCTAGAGCACAAGGACAAGCAATAATCAAAACTGCCACAAAACTTACTAATGCAACTACAAAAGAATGTTCGCTTCCAAATATCATCCATCCGGCAAAAGTCAAAATTGCAATACCAATTACAACTGGAACAAATACACTTGCAATTTGATCAGCTAATTTTTGTATTGGCGCTTTTGATCCTTGAGCTTCTTCAACCATTTTTATTATTTGACCAAGAACCGAATTATCTCCAAGAGTTGATATTTCAAAAACAAATGTACCATTCTTATTTATTGTTCCGCCAATTACATTTGATCCAATCTTTTTTTCAATTGGGAGACTTTCGCCTGTTACCATCGATTCATCAATAGAGGAGAATCCACTTATAATTATTCCATCTGCTGGAATTTTCTCTCCTGGTTTAACAATCACATGTTGTCCAACCTTTAATTCATCAATCGGTATTTTGATTTCTTTATCATTTAATATTATGGTTGCTTCTTTTGGCTTTAATTCCATTAATTTCTTAATAGCCAAGTTCGTTTTACTTTTAGCTCTGGCTTCAAGAACCTTACCCATTAAAATAAGAGTTATAATAACAGCTGCCGTATCAAAATAAACATGTACAGCATTAACGTTTGAATAAGAAATTAAATCAGGAAATAAAGTTGCAACTAAACTATAAGCAAAAGCTGAACCTGTACCAATAGCAACCAAAGAATTCATCTCAAATGAGAAATGTTTTAGGTTGCTCCAAAAAACTTTAAAAAATCTTCTACCGGGAATAAATAGTATTGGTGTGGTTAGTATAAGTAAGATCTTGTTTGTATAATCACTGCTCAGTGACCAACCATCATACATTGTACTTAACATACTAATTATGAAAACAGGAATCGTAAAAATTATTGCTAGCCTAAAATCCTTTTTTAGTTTTTTGTATTCATCTGATAAACCATCTGAATCATCATTACTTCTACTTTTTTTCTTTTCTGTTTCTTGCTCAAGTTTTAGTTTGTAACCGTATTTTTCTAATTTGTCTGCAGCTTCTTGCAGATTCACATCCTTGTCTGCTACTTCAAACGAAACTTTCTCGGTAGCATAATTGACTTTTACATTTTCAAGTCCGTCAAATTTCCCCAATACTTTTTCAACCCTTGCGACACAACTTGCGCAGGTCATACCAGTAACAGGAAGGTTATATTTTGATACCGAATTATTCATAATGTTAATTAAATATTGTTTTACAAAATCAAGATCTAAATTATTGTCATTTCGAAATGAGTCCCGATTTCTTTTATCGGGACGATTGAGAAATCTCTAAACTAAAGTTATTAAGATCTCTCACATTGAGCGTGTTCGAGATGACACCTTTTTTGTCATATTGAAGGAGTTGTTTTTAAACGACTGAAATATCTCTAGTATTAAGATTACCTTCGGTGAGCTCGCAAGCTCGGTTCTTCATTTCGAC
The DNA here is from genome assembly GCA_963704835.1 of uncultured Ignavibacteriales bacterium. Lineage (GTDB taxonomy): Bacteria > Bacteroidota > Ignavibacteria > Ignavibacteriales > Melioribacteraceae. Next base: position 56,538 of record CAVPHW010000025.1, read on the forward strand.
AAATTAGGTCTGCATTCAGAATGACAGTTTAAACATACGATGACAGATATATGAATTAATTATATTACTACCTTAAAACCAGCTTCTTCAACAGCTGCAATAATATCTTTATCGGAAAATTTGCTCTCTTCAAACTTAACTTTTGCAGAACCTATTTCAACTTTAATCGGTTCAACACCAATTTCATTTAATTCAACTTCAACAGCTTTTACACAATGTTGACAGCTCATTCCTTCGATTTTAAATGTTTTTTCTGACATACTTCCTCCAAAGTTTTAGATTAAAAATAACTATCCGTTATAATTTATCCGTTATACTTTATTTGAAAAATGTTATACTATTACAGATTTAATATGAATGTTAGACTGAGTCAATTGATTTGCGCTTGCTTGAGAGGTTATTTTTAAACTCACTTGCCGTTAAACCGGTATTTTTTTTGAATTGTCTCGAGAGATGCTGTACAGAACTATAACCTAGCTTGTAGGCAATTTCACTAAGCGTTAATTCGTCATACTTCAGGTATTCTTTTACTTTCTCAATCTTCTGCAGAATAATATAGTGCTCGATTGTTATTCCTTCATTTTTCGAAAATAATGAACTTAGTGAACTATATTCTCTATTTATTTCTGAAGATATTTGTGATGGGAAGTTTATTTTAATCAGATTTTCATCTTCATATTCTTGAATTACTGAAATAATTATTTTTTTAATTTTTTCAATCGTTCTTGATATACTGTCGTCTATTAGTTCAAATCCATTATCTTTTAGAATCTTAGTGATCTTGTCAATTGGCAGTTTTTCTTTTGGTAATTGAGTTTCCACTTCACCTAATGTAATTGAATTTATTACAATATTTAGTTTTTCTAATTCCTCGCGTACTACTTTTATACAGCGCGGACAAACCATATTTTTTATATATAAAATGTTTTTCGTTTTCATTTTCTATCAATTTGCTTTGGTTCTTTTAACAATCTGTTTTAAAAGATACAAATAATACACAAAATATTAGTTAGTAGAAATATTTCCGTTTATTTTAAACAGAGGGTTTTGGTTGTATCTTAATAAATAGACTTGCATAGTTTCAGCTTTTTTAATACAATAGTGTTTAAAATGTAATTATTATTTTGAAAGGGATGCCAATGTTAATGGTAAAAGATGTGGATTTAACACCTAATCCGCAAGCACTCAAGTTTATTCTAAACGAAAAATTACTTACGAGAGAGACGAGAAGCTTTAAAAATGTAATGGAAGCCGAAAGCGACCCATTAGCTAAAGCTATTTTTGAGCTTGAAGGTGTTGTCTCAGTTTTTTATATGGACAGATTTATTACAATTGAAAAAGAGCAAAATGTAAGCTGGGGTAAAATCCAAATGCCCTTTGTCAATTTAATTAAGAATTTCGATAAAAATTTAATTCCAGCCGAATCTGAGCAAACTGGTTCCACCGAGAATGATACAGAAACATTAAAACACATAAATGATTTACTTGATAAACGTGTGCGACCTGCTCTTGCTGGTGATGGTGGCGGACTTGAAGTTTTAAATCTTCACGAAAAAACATTAACTATTCGTTATCAAGGTGCTTGTGGAAGCTGCCCAAGTGCGATTCAAGGTACTTTGGTTGCAATTGAAAATTTGTTGAAGAGAGAAATTGATCCTGCTATGGAAGTAGTTAGCGGATAAAAAACATCGCAAATTATTTATTATAGTCTTGGTATTCCAATAGAATAGCTAGACTTTTGTTTTATTTCTTTTTTTATTAATAAGACTCCCAATACGAAAAGATCAATCGAACAAGTTACAATCTCATTATTACTCAGTTCTTTCCACGCTCTGTTCATTTCTTGGTTATAATTATTATCATCAATAATTATAATTGAATTGTCCGATAATATTGGTTTAATTGTTTCGAAATATTCTAGTGTTGAATTCAAGTTATGATTACCATCCATAAATACAAAATCAAATGTCTTCTTCTCTTTAACAATTTTGGGCAAAGATTCTTCAAATCTTCCTACTCTTAATTCAATGTTATCTAATTTTAATAGATTGAAATTATTTTTTGCTATTTCAGCTCTTTCAGGTGACCCCTCAAGTGTAATAATTCTTCCTTTATTATTCATTCTTAGTGCAGAGCTTTGGTATGCCGCTGAAATTCCGATACAAGAGCCAATCTCTAAACAATTTTTAGGTTCAAATTCTCTAATTAAATTAAAAATTAATGTTGACCAAAACTTAGACTTACTGCTAATTTTTGCAAGTTTAGAAACCAAAACGAATTCATTTGTTTTATTCCATTCATGAATTTTATGGTTAGATTTTAACCAAAAATTTCTAATACTTTCTATCTCATTGATGATTTCTTTTTCACCAGGATCTATACTGTTTTGAATACTTTTTTCAATTGAACTTACCAGCTTGGAGATTACCTGACTTTTATTTTGTTTTACCTTTAAAAGAGTAGTTTTCTGTCGGAGAACATGATAAAAAAATGAAGGGATTCTACTTATTCTCCAAACAAACATTTTCATACTTAATCCTTATAATAACAAGGTGTTAAATTGCAAACATGAAAGATAAATAAAACTATTCTATAATATTTTCTCAATTAGTAACAAAGGTTTCTTAGTTTAAAACTAAAGAATATTGTTGATATAGAAGGGAAAAGCGGCAGTGCCGCTTTTTTATTTTATAGTAGTAACTTTACTTATATCGTCTAATTTTACAAAGCTTTCTTGAAATTTAAAGCTTCCTTTTTCTGATTTAAGTGTTCTAATAACTTTAACATTAAGATCCGCTTTCTTTCCAGATCCTTTTGATTTATCCGCAAATGTTTGCTTTTTAGCCATTTTATTCTCCGATAATTTGAATGCAAATTTAGTAAAAAAAAGCTTTAAATGAAATATCTTTACTCACTTCGCACAATGTAAGCAAGTAAAAATTATATCCTAACTTTGAAATAGCAATAAATCAACTAAAACATGTCCACTTTCTTCTAAAAATGGATCTTCCACTTTTAGGCTCTTTTTTGTTACTTCTTTTTTATCAATAATTTCAATTGTTTTACTTTTTTCTCTTTCCTCATCTCTTTGCTTTCTTTTCAGCTCTCGATCATCTCTCTCTTTTTTTCTCTGTTCTTCATTTAACGAAAACTCCACTTTATCTTTTGTTGCATTGTATTCTTTAATATCCTCTAACAAATAAACAAATTCAGATTCTTTTAAAATTCTTTTTTGGTGTTTTTCAATCAAAGAAGGCAAAATATTTTTAAAATCTCCATATTTCTTAAATTTACTGGTCGCAATTTGATCCCATTTTAGAGCACTTGGCATTGAGCTTTCACCATACTCATTAGCATCAACTGCCGATGGGAATTTTACATCTGGAACCACACCAAGATTTTGAGTACTACTTCCATTAATTCTGTAATACTTTGCTATTGTTAATTTTAATTGCCCACCTTGATCACCAGCTGAAGGAACAAATCTATCTAAATTAATTAAATTCTGAACTGTTCCTTTTCCATACGATTGCTCACCAAGAACAATTCCTCTGCCATAATCTTGAATAGCAGCTGAAAATATTTCTGATGCTGAAGCACTATATCTATTTATAATAACTGCCATTGGTCCTTTGTATTCAATAGTAGGATCTGGGTCATTTTCAACATCAATTGCTCCGCCTGATTGTCTTACTTGCACAACTGGACCATCCTCAATAAATAGGCCGGTCAATTCAATGGCTTCATCTAAAGCTCCGCCGCCATTATTTCTTAAATCGACTATTATACCATCAATTTTTTCATCATTTAATTCTTTTATAATTTTTTGTACATCCTTAGTGGTGCTTCTATAATCATTTGTCCCATTTCGCTTTGCTTCAAAATCCACATAAAAACTAGGAATCTCAATTACACCAAGTTTAAAATCAGTCTGACCTTCTCTAATTGTTATCACTTTCTTTTGCGCAGCTTGTTCTTCTAATTTAACTTTATCTCTAACAATAGAAATCGTATCTGGCTTTGAATCAATTCCATTTTTAGCTCTTAGAATAGAGAGTCTAACAGTTGTGCCCTTGTCTCCTCTAATAATATCAACAACATCATCAATTCTCCAACCTAGTACATCAACAATTTCATCATCTCCTTGTCCAACTCCAATAATTAGATCATCGGCAGCTATATTATTAGCCTTAAAAGCAGGTCCACCCGGAACAATATTTACTACTTTTGTATAGTCATTATCAGATCTAAGTGTTGCACCTATTCCTTCTAATGATAATTTCATTCTGATATTAAAATTTTCAGAAGTTCTGGGAGCTAAATAATTTGAGTGTGGATCTATTGCTTCCGCGAATGAATTTAAATAAAGTTGAAAAACATCTTCCGATTTAAATTGCAAAATTGCTTTGTGGTAATTTTGGTATCGCTTAATTAATGTTTCTTTTGTTTTTTCCCATTCCTGACCACTTAGCTTTAAATTTAATGCCTCATTTTTTAATTTTTTTCTCCATAATTCATCAATTTCCGCAGAGCTATTTAACCACTCATCTTTCTCTCTATCTACCTTAAAGGATTCATTTATAGTAAAATCAAATTCTTTACCCATGTTATTTAGGACATATTCAATCCGTTCGTTCATTCTCTTTTTGTAAGCATTAAAAATTGTATAAGCAGGTAATAGTTTTCCTAAGTAAAGGTTTTCGTCGAACTCATATCTGTACTTCTCAAACTCATCAACGTCAGATTTCAAAAAATATGATTTGTTATAGTCTAAAGAATTTATATAATTATCAAAAATTACAGATGAAAGTGAATCATTTAATTCAATCTTCTTGTAGTGATATCTTGATAGTATTCTAGTAACCATTTTGTTAATTTCAGGGTAGAAATCTAAGCGGTTCAATAACTTTGTTTGAGTCTAATATTTGATTTTGAGCATGTAAATCGTCAGCAGTATTTTTTTGACAATTACTAAAAAGTACAATTGCCAAAAGTAGAATAAAATATTTTTTCATTTATGTTCTTCCAATCTTATAATTTAGGGTTGATACAATAAAAACCAAATAATGTTTCATTGCAAGGCGTAGAAATATAAGAAAATTAGTTTGTTAATAAAAAACAGGTCTTAGTTATGAGTGTTGAAGAAGTACGAAAATATTGTTTAGTGAAAAATGGAGTCTCAGAAAGTTTTCCGTTTGATGAACAGACATTGGTATTTAAAATCGCAAATAAAATGTTCTGCCTATTAAGCATCTTCCCGCCATTTAGCATAAACCTAAAAGGCGACCCTGACAAGATTATTGAGTTAAAGGAAGAACATGAAGAAATAAAACCTGGTTTTCATATGAACAAAAAACATTGGATAACAATCGGTCTTGAAGGAAATTTAGATAAAAATTTTATTGAGAGTTTAATAGATGATTCTTACAATCTTGTTTCAAAGGGGTTAACCCAAAAGGATTGGATTAGATAATTGACCGGAGGGTTCCCCCGGTCAAATTATCTTGCATTCATTAACTAACAGAAGTTTATATCCCCAACTCAAGTTTATTTCTTAACCCACTAACCGTTTCGTTAAGTGACATATCTTCGGAAGTTAATTTTTCAATATTATTAAAAGCGTGAATTACTGTTGAGTGATCCCTACCGCCAAAATGAAGACCTATTGTCTTTAGTGAGGATTTGGTCAGTTTTTTTGATAAGTACATCGCAATTTGCCTAGCCAAGACCACTTCTTTTTTTCTATTCTTTTCTCTAACCTTGTTTTCATCAACATTTAACTTTTTGCAAACAATATTTGTAATGCTATCAATTGAAATGTTGGTTTCTTTTCTTGTAGAAATTTCTTTTACTGTTTTTCTTGCCAATTCAAAATCAATTTCTTTACCGCTTAATGAAGAATTTGCAAGCAATTTAATTAAGCAGCCTTCAAGTTCTCTAATATTTGATGTAATATTATAAGCTATATAATCTAAAATTTCATTGGATAAAGAAATACCAAAACTATCACCTTTGTTCTTAAGAATTGCAATTCTGGTTTCAAAATCCGGGGCTTGAACATCTGCAGTTAATCCCCACTGAAATCTTGATATTAATCTATCATTCATTCCTTTCAAATCTTTTGGGGGTCTATCGCTGGAAAGTATTATCTGCTTCCTAGCTTGGTGCAAATTATTAAATATGTGGAAAAAGAGATCTTGTGTCTTCTCTCTTCCAGTAAGAAATTGAATATCATCAATAATTATTACATCAACTTCATTGTAAAAACTAGAGAACTCTGCCACATTGTTGGTTTGTATCGATTCAACAAATTGTGTTGTAAAAATATCTGCAGAAAGGTAAATGATTTTCTTTGATGGAAATTTATTAACAATATTATTACCAATTGCTTGAATTAAATGAGTTTTGCCAAGCCCAACTCCACCATAAATAAATAATGGATTAAATGATGTCTCGCCCGGATTATCAGAAATAGCAATTGCCGCAGCTCTAGCCAACTGGTTTGCTTCTCCTTTTACAAAATTATCAAAAGTATAACGTGGACTAAGATGCGTTTCAAAATCAGTTTTTGTTTGAGTTGGTTCAGGCTTCTTTACCTCAACAATTGGGCTATCAAATAATGATGGATCGTCTTTTTCATCTTCATTTATTATATAGACCAATTTCGCATCAGAACCAAGAATTTGATTTATAGTTTTGTTGATAAGTGTGTTGTAATGTTCTTCAATCCATTCAATAAAAAAATTATTTGGCACAAGAATTCGCAAAGTGTTCTCTTCCAAATCATACGGCTTTATTGGTAAAAACCATGTATTATAAGTTATATTAGAAACATTTTGCTTAATTAACTTCAAACATTCCTTCCAAGTTTGAGCTGAATTAGCTGCAATTTCTTTTGATTTGCTAAGTGATGATATTTTTAAGTTATCCACAGTTTTCAACAAAATTTTAATCGGTTAAACAATACTTCAAATACTTTTTATAATTTTCTTCACAAAAATTGTTAACAATTTATCAACAACCCATATTTTCGTTAAATCATTTTGTTACAATGCGTTATGGGTTTAATCTAAAAGATAATAACAGATAAAGCTTGTAAATCAATGATATTTTGAAAGACTAATTGAGCATGAAACGTTTCACATTTTTAACTTGTCAACAACTTATCAACATGTGTTTTGTCTTTCAACTTGAGATTAAAATAGGGCAAAAATCTATCTTGAACAAATTAATTTTTTCGATATTTTCTAATCCATTGTTATATAATAAAATAAAATTATTACTTAATGTGGTTCGTTTATTTTGCTAATTAGTATTATTTTATCAAAGGAAAATTATTATGTTTTAATAATGAATCGTTAACAATTTCTAAGTGATTGTTTTCTTTAATAAATGGAATATAGCTCAATTATTTTAGTTACATTTTACTAATTTTAGTGCAGTCTTTAATAAACTATTTGGATAAAGTATGAAAATTGTTGTAACTGGTGGATCTGGTTTTATTGGAAGCCATATTGTTGAATATTGGTCGAATAATAATGCAGAAGTACATGTTTTAGATAATTTAAGGTCTGGATTTGAACATAACATAACCCCCTTTAAAAATGTAATTTTCCAAAAAGGGAGTATTACAGATAAACCGTTCGTAAATCAAGTATTAAAAGATGCGACTTATGTTTTTCATCTTGCTGCGTTAATTTCTGTACCTGAATCACTTGAAAAACCGGATGAATGTTTAGATATTAATGTAAAAGGTTTGTTAAATGTTCTAGAAGCCTGCAAAAGAAAATGACGTTAAAAAAGTAGTTCATTCTAGTTCTGCAGCAATTTATGGTGATGACCCCAGACTGCCCAAAGATATTAGCATGAAACCAAAACCACAAACTCCTTATGGAATTACAAAGCTTGATGGTGAATATTATTTACAAATGTATTTTGAGCAATATGGCTTGCCCACTACTTCTCTGAGATATTTTAATGTTTTTGGACCACGGCAAGATCCTAAAAGTCAGTATGCTGCTGCAATTCCTATTTTTGTCTTTAAGGCACTAAGAAATGAAACTATTACTATTTACGGCGATGGTGAACAAACTCGCGATTTTGTTTACGTAAAGGATGTAGTTGCCGCCAATGTTTTAGCTGCTCAAAATGAAAAAACAATTGGTGTTTTTAATGTTGCAAACGAAAATGCAATCTCAATAAATGATTTAGCAAAACTGATAATTAAAACAACTAATTCTAAAAGTACCATTAGTTACGCAAAAGAAAGACCAGGCGATATTAAGCATAGTTTGGCTTCAATAAAAGAAACTAGAGAAGAGTTAAACTTTAAACCTTCGCACGATTTAACAACTTCGTTGGAAACAACTATTAGATATTTTGAAAATTTAAAAAGAATATGAAAAAGAAAAACATTTTAGTTGTATTTACTGGTGGAACTTTCTCAATGAAGATTGATAAAAAAACCGGTGGTGCTATTCCACACTTTCACGGTGAAGAACTACTTGAGATGATTCCTGCTGCTGAAGAATTGGCAAATATTAAAGTGCATAATTTTGGCAATTTCCCCGGACCACACATGACACCAGAGTTAATGTTTAAACTCTCAAAAGTGGTTCAGAAATATGTAAACAAAAGCAGTGTGGATGGAGTTATTGTAACTCATGGAACAGATACTTTAGAAGAAACAGCTTATTTGCTTGATCTTACCGTACAAACCGAGAAGCCCATTGTGGTAATTGGCGCAATGAAGACAAGCTCGGAAGCAGATTGGGATGGACCTAAAAATCTTTTAGATGCAATTCATATTTGCAATAACCAGAATAGTCATGGGCTTGGTGTTCTTGTCTGCTTAAATGGCGAAATAAATGCAGCAAGTGAGGTTACTAAAACACACACAGAAGATATTGAAACTTTCCATAGTTTAGATTTTGGAGCATTGGGATTTGTAGATAAAGGCAGGGTTTGGTTCAATAGAACTCCCAAAAAACTTGAGCACTTGTTAACAGATCAAATTGTATCTAATGTTGATATCATTAAGGTGTACGCAGGAATAAAAGATAGGTTATTCAGATTTTCTGCCGATTCAAATATTGATGGTTTGGTGGTTGAAGCTCTTGGAGTTGGGAATGTTCCACCACCAGCTTTTGAAGGAATTAAATATGTCCTTAGCAAAAATATTCCCGTAGTCCTTGTATCAAGATGCCCAGCCGGTGAAACTTTAGATACATATAGTTATGAAGGAGCCGGAAAATGGCTAAAAAAGAGTGGCGTGATTTTTACTGATTATCTAAATGGTCAGAAGGCTAGAATTAAACTAATGCTTGCTTTAGGTGCAAATTATGAGCGCACTCAATTAAAAAAAATATTCGAGGAAAATTAGTCTATTGTTATTTACTCCAGTCAAAAATATCGTCTCCTTAATTTAAATTTCTTATAAAAACAATTTTGGAAATTCATGAATTTACTCAAGCTATTTATTATTACATTTTTCTTTAGTTCACAATTATTCTCACAGAGTTTCAAGTTCATTGCCATGTCGGATAGTCGAGGCTCCCACAATGGTGTAAATGATTCTGTTCTTACGGTTATTGCCAACCATATTGTGGAAAACCATACAGATGTAAAGTTTATTGTTTTTGCCGGTGATATGGTTGATGGTAGTAAAAAAAATCCTGACCAAACTTATAAAGAGCTATTGCATTGGAAAGACGTTATGTCTCCAATTTATAATAGCCCAAATTTTGTTTGGCCAAAAATATGGCCCGTTGTTGGAAATCATGAAATTCAACACAGAAAGGATGAAGAAAATTTTAGAAAAGTATTTAAAGATGTTTATAATAATGGGCCTGAAGATGAGAAAGGATTATCATATTCCTTTGATTTTGAAAACACACACTTTACAATTGTAAATACTGACCGTTGGTATTATGGTGATCCTGATGATACTACCGATGATAGAAGAGACTGGCATTATATAAAACATATTGATTGGCTTGAGCAAGACTTAAAATCAGCCCGAGAGAGAGGCATAAAACATATTTTCGTTGCAAGTCATGATATGCTTTATCCTGTTGGTGGTCATTTACATGATGGTTTACCAAATCTTGGAAGAAATTTTAAATTTCCGATGGACTCAACACAAACTTGGTATATGGGACAAAGGCAAGCGGTAATTGATATCTTTGAAAAATATGATGTTTCAGCTCATATTTGTGGTCATGAACATTTGTACAGCAGGCAATACGTAAATGGTGTTTACGAAATTATTGCAGGAAGTTCTGGAGCGCCACTGTATAATTTTAATCCTGTTTACAGAGAAAACGCTGATACACATTATGTATGGGAAGAAATGAGTTATACAGATGCAATTCCTTATTATGAAGCATTGGACTATTATTATGGTCCGGGGGAGAACTCACAAGCAACAAGAAATTTTGTGGGAAAGAAAGCTTTCAACTATGTTGTGTTTGATGTTCAAGAGGATGTTATTAATGCAACTACTTATGGTGCGTTTTCAGACCCAGAAGACAACACTAAAATGATTGGAGAAATAAAAATTATTGATGAGTTTGAAATAAAAAGTAATTCTTGTTCTTTCCCATAAGCTGATTAAACATAGACTCAAATTTAATTTCAGCGATTGGAATCTAACAATTTTAATTAGATTTTCCAATCCGGTTAAATTGTTACCAGAAATTGGAATTGTTTCTTTTTTATAACCACCAAATTCATTATTGGGTTCAATATTTTTTTCAAACTTATTTATTACTACTTTGTAAACTGATAATCCTAAAGCTGATAGTTCTGAAATAATTCGTTTCCCTTCATTTACTGAAAGAATGTCTTGATTAACAACTAAATTTATTCTGGTTTTATTTTTGTCTGTTAAAATCTCCACAACACTTTGATACTCATTTTTCTTTTGAAGAAGCTTTTCTAAGATTTTATCTTTTTCTAATTCTTTATGACCAATTTTAATCCTGGAAACTATCTCCTTTTTCTCTTTAATTCTCTCTCTTAAATCGATTAGTTTATTAATCCACACTAAAGAAATAGATGGAAGACTGAAAAGCTTAATAGAAAGTGCTGTTGGTGGCGTGTCGAAAATTATATAATCGAAATCAGAATATTTTTTTGATATTTCTTGATAAGCCATTAGAATACCGTATTCTTCTATTCCAGGAGAGTTTTTAATAATTTCAAATTCATTTAATAAATTAAAAGCACTCAGACTTGTATTAGATTTTATCAAATCATTTTCAATATTCTGTAAATATTGCTTTATTCTTTTTTTAATATCAACTTCAATAACAAAAAGATTTGGAGCTGCCTCTTTGGGTTTATCCGAAAATGAAAGACTAAAAATATCAGATAAGTTATGTGCCGGATCTAAAGAAACTAAAAGTATTTTATTCGATAAGGATAATTTTATAGCTGTTAACGCTGAAACCGTTGATTTTCCAACTCCACCCTTGCCAATGAAAAATAAATGCTCGTTCATATAAAATAAATCAGTCTATTCTAAAAACAGAAGCAAGTTCTGAAAGTGGCTCGCGTTGAGTACTAATTCTATTTATTAAGAACTCAATTGAAGATTCCCCCTCTGATAATAAATCAAAAGTAATCTGGATTGGTGTGGTCGGAATACCAATAAAATTACCAAATACTAATGTTGAGAAGATACTTTCGAGCTGAGTAATTTCGCTTTCTAAAATATCTACAGATTTAGATTTAGCAATTTCATCTGCAATTTCAATTTTTTGCTTTATTGATTTAAGTATTTTATTAATCATTACTTCTTAGTTATTAGATCTTCAAATTTGTCATTAGGTTGTTTAAAGAAAGCAATTAAGCCTTCAATTACGACTAGACCAACGAGCACAAGAACCACCAAATTAACTATCTGCAGCATTAAATTATTTTCATTGCTAAAAGAAAACTGGTTTAAAATAGTTGCCCAGAAAGTCATAATGATCATAAACAAACCGGGTATTCCGGATATCAGCCACTTCCATCCACCTTTTCTTTTTAGATACATTGTAATTACAATTAAAGCAAGTGCACCAAGTGTTTGATTTATTGCGCCAAACAGAGGCCAAAGTTTTAAAGCACCTTTGCCATCAGCTCCACTTAAAAACGCCAACGCCAATGCTGAAAGAACCACGAATCCGGTTGATAAATATCTGTTCTTGAAAACTTTAACATTATAATCAATCATAATTTCTGTAAAAACATACCGTTGAATTCTAGTTGCCGTGTCTAAAGTTGTGCCCGCAAATGATGCAACAAAAACTCCCATTATTCCAACCGCAAATGTTTTAGGAATTCCAATATTTTGAATTAAGTTAGCTGCTCCATCAACAAAAGCAGCAACGTTAGAAGTTAAACCGCTCATTGCAGTCCATGAGAAATATAAAGAAGACCATGCAGTAACTCCGGTTAAAGTATTGCCAGTTTTATCTGTGTAGCCCAGACCAATTCCAGCTCCAACAGCAATAATTACTAAAGTGGCTAATGCACCTTCTGTAAGCATACTGCCAACTCCAACAAAAATCGAGTCATTCTCACAACTGACTTGCTTGGAAGAAGTCCCGGATGAAACCAAACAATGGAAACCTGAAATTGCTCCACATGCTATGGTTATAAATAAAAACGGCCACATTGGCGGAGCTTCTGCGGGATTCATCTGAACGGTTGGCGCAACAAATTCTAAATTTCCCCAGAAAGCACTGGCAATTATTCCCAACACTAAAAGACCCATTGCAACAATTAGCTGATGTGAATTGATATAATCTCTTGGCTGCAATAATGTTGTTACGGGTAAAACACTTGCAAAAAAAGCATATATTAAAAGAATAATTGTCCAACTACCTGTTGCGGGAATTCCAAAAATCACCGGCATGTGAATTGGGAAATAATGCCCTAGAATTATTGTTGCATACATTGCCAACAAAGCCACAATTGACCAAACGGTAATGCTCTTTCCTTTTTTATAGAATAGATGACCCAAATAAATTGCAATTGGAATTTGAAGCCAAACTGGAAGAACAGATTCCGGATACATGCTAAAAATTATTGCAATTACTAATCCAAAAATTGAGATAACAACCCACAAAGCTAGAAGGACAATGAAGAAAAAGAAAGTTTTTAGCGCGATGGTTTATATACTTTGAAGTAAACTCCGAGATTGATTTACCTTGGTTGCGCATTGAGATAATAAGTGAACCAAAATCGTGAATAGCACCAATAAATACGCTGCCAACAAATACCCAAATTACAGCCGGAACCCAGCCCCAAATTATTGCAATAGCCGGACCAACAATGGGACCGGTCCCTGCAATAGAGGTAAAGTGATGACCAAATATTATTTCTTTCTTGGTAGGAACAAAATCAATTCCATCTTCAAACTCTTTGGATGGAACCAAATTCTCATTATTTAAGTTGAATATTTTTTTTGCAATTACTTTGGTGTAAACTTTATACATTAATATGTAACCAATAAAGGTTACAATCATTAATAGTAAAACTTCCATTTAAACATTCCCAACCATATTTTCAGGAGCTAAAAGGTTATCTAATTCTTCTTCAGAAAGCAATCCTTTTTCTAGAACAAGATCATAAACACTTCTATTGGTTTCAAGAGCTTCCTTTGCAATCTGGGTACTAGCTTCATAGCCTAAAGTTGGATTTAGCGCAGTTATTAAACCAATACTGTTTTTAACCAAAGCTAAACAATGCTCAGCATTTGCAGTAATTCCATCAATACATTTATGCTTTAATGTCATCATTCCGTTTGAAAGCATAGAAATTGATTGGAAAATACTCTGAACAATAACCGGTTCCATAACATTTAATTCAAGCTGACCGGCTTCTGCACCTAAAGTGACAGTTAAATCATTCCCTATTACTTTAAATGCAATTTGATTCATAACTTCGGGAATAACAGGATTTACTTTGCCTGGCATTATTGAAGAACCGGGCTGCATTGGCGGCAAATTAATTTCATTTAATCCGCATCTTGGTCCGGAAGAAAGTAATCTTAAATCATTAGAAATTTTAGAAAGTTTTACAGCCAATCTTTTTATCGCTGATGAATAAATAACAAATGCACCAGTATCTTGAGTTGCTTCAACTAAATTACTTGCAAGTACAACTTCCAATCCGGTGATCTCTCTTAGGTGTTCTACACATTTTTGGCTATAACCTTTTGGAGCATTTATTCCAGTGCCAATTGCAGTTGCGCCCATATTAACTTCTAAAAAAAGCTTGGCGTTTGTATCCAGTCTTTGAATTTCTTCTTCAAGAGTTGTTGCATAAGCTTCAAAACCTTGTCCGAGCGTCATTGGCACAGCATCTTGAAGTTGAGTTCTTCCCATCTTTATTATATGTGCAAATTCTTTCCCTTTTTTCCTAAATGATTCAATTAATTCTTTAAGAACTACTATTAAGCTTTCGTTCGATTTTACAATTGCAAGCTTCACCGAAGTTGGATAGGCATCATTTGTTGATTGTGATAAATTAACATGATTATTTGGATGGCAATATTTATAATCACCTTTTTCTCTATCTAATAATTCTAATGCTCTATTGGCGATAACTTCATTTGCGTTCATGTTAGTTGAAGTTCCTGCACCGCCTTGTATCATATCAACAACAAAATTTGTGTGAAGTTTTCCGTTAATAATTTCATTGCAGGCTTCAATTATTGCATCAGCAACTGGTTTAGAAAGAAGTCCTAAATCATAATTAGTCCTTAGTAGCGGCCATTTTTACTATTGCCAACGCAGCAACTAAATTTGGAAAAGTATTTATACTTTGTCCGCTAATATTAAAATTTTCTAAAGCCCTTAAAGTTTGAATACCGTAATATCTTTCATCCGGAACATTTCTATTGCCTAATAGATCATGTTCTTTTCTTGTTCTTCCTGATTCATATTGATCTGCAATGCTTACCGTGTTAATATTTGTCCTTTTCATTCTTCTAGAAATTACACGGGAAACTGTTGAATATAACTTTACCGCCATTGATCCATTTGTGGTTTAATAATTCCTTCAGTTCTGCTTGATCAACAGCAATTACACTTGTGTCTAGTAAAGCCCTAGCAGAAGTTGAGTGAGGCGAATCATCAATTAGAGAACCTTCGCCAAGAAAATCATACTTTGAAAAAAATGCAAGCCGTCTTTCATGACCAAATGGAGTTCGTTTGAATAACTCTACTTCACCTTCATAAATAATAATTATTTCTAAATGGGGATTATTTTCGTTAAAGAGTAAACTGGTTTTCTCAAATTGTTTAATTTCCATCTTTTCAGATACTAATTTGAGTTCTTCATCGGTAAATTCAGCAAAAAGTTCAACTTTTTTAATAAACTCTTTAATAGAAAATGTCGGCATAAATAATCTCCTTAAAAAAACTTTATAAAATTTGTAACAAAATTGGTGTTTGTTTCGTCTCTAACTATACAAAACAATGTTTAATGACACAAAATACAATTTTTTAGTTCAGCAATTCAAGAACAGAGTTTATAATTATTCAATGTTCTTGTTAAAAAATAAAATGGATGCTGAAGACGTTACTCAAGAAGTATTGATAAGGACTTGGAAAAACTTGGAGAAGTTTAATATTTTATCTGCAAAAACATGGATTATGCAAACGACACATAACTTGTGTATTGATTATTTAAGAAAGAGAAAATCAGAGCTAACAAAAAATCCATTTTCAATTGAGGATGTAAGTGAATTTATTGAGAATAAAGAAGATCAAAACCCAATGCTAAAATTAGAAAACAATATTGCTGATGAACAAATAAAAGAGGCTATTAACAATTTGCCGGAAAATTTACGAAGCGTTTTTGTCCTTTATCAGTTACAAGGAATGAAGTATAAAGAAATAAGTATTGCACTAGATATTCCAATAAACACTGTAAAAGTATATATAATGAGAGCAAGAAAACAGTTACAAACAGAACTAAGCAGACTAAATTTACAAGAGGTGGCTTAATTGAAAGAAGAACTCTTAAATAAAATTATTTCAGTTGCTTATGGTGATGCCGGAATTAAAGATAAAATTAGCATTTATTTCTTAGCATATAAAAATGAAGAAATCCGAAAAGTTTATGCGGAATATAAGAAAGTTGCTGCTAATACTAAGAAATTAAATTTAGAAGAATGCCCACAACATATTGTTGAAAAAGTTTCGAAATTAACAGTTCAAAATAAATATAAAGAGCAATCATTACTGCTTGATTTGTACTCTTTTTTATTCAGGAGACCAAAATTTTCTGCTGCAATAGTAGCAACTATAGTGCTAGCAATAGTTTCTACTTTTATATTTAAGCGTCCAGAAATTCAAAACCATTATTCTATTCAAGAAATTGAAATTGCTGACGCTCAAGTAAAACAATCCCTTTCGTTGGTTTCAGAATTATTGCACAAAACAAGGGATACTGTTGAAAAAGAAATATTGGCAGAAAGAGTAAGCAAACCAATGAGAGAAAGTCTTTACATAGTTAATAATTACTTACAAGGAGAAAATAAAAATGAAGAACTTAATTAATCTAACCGCAATACTATTATTAGTCTATTCTGCAAGCCTGTTTGCTCAAGAATCTAATTATACCAAAGAGCCGGGATATATCGATTTTGGCAATCTATCCTCGTTACAAGATGGTGAAGAAGTAACTGAAATTCTTATAGAAGAAAAACTATTGAGAATGGTTTCAAAATTCACAGATGATGACGAGGATCTTTCCAGTTTGATTGGCGGCTTAAAACTAATAAAGGTAAACACTTTTGAAGTTACACCAAGCAATTCAGCAGAATTAATGAAAAGAGCTGATTCAATTGATAAAGACTTGCTAAAGAAAAAATGGGATAGAATCGTTAAAACTAAATCCAAAGACGAAGTAGCAAACGTTTACATAAAAACTGGTCCTAATGATGAATTTATTGGGTTGACTGTTATTTCTGTTGATACAAAAGGGGAAGCTGCTTTTGTAAATATTGTTGGGAAAATAAATATGGAGACTCTTGGTAAGCTTGGAAAGAAATTTGATATTCCAGGTTTAGATGACATAAAAAAAACGAAGTAGTTTTTCATATATCTTAAACTGATTCTTAATCATAATCTTAATCGTGTTCTTACTCTGCTTTTGTTTTTGATAATATTCGTTGTTCTGCGAAGAAGAATAAATTGGATGTGAGTACGATTAAAACCTAGAGTAAGATTACGATTAAGAAATAAAATGACGGGGATGCAATGGAGAAGAAAAAAAATATCACTTAATTGTTTTAATTGTAATTGCTTTGTTAAGCACAAGCTGTATTGGTGTAAATCAAGAATTTAAGAATATTAGGTCTCAAATATTAGATAACTTAGATGATGATTTTGATAGACAAATTGAATTTTCGGTCGGTCCAGTTGGATTCTTCGTTGCTAGTCAATTTGTAAAATTTGCAGATACTGAAGAAAATGTCGACGAGATGCTCTCAAAAGTGAAAAATATGAATATTGGTGTTTATGATAGGCTGAGTAATAATTCAAAACCTTCTCTTTCAATGTTTAAGAAAGTTTCGGCAGAGTTAAATGATGACAACTGGAAGCCCATTGTAAAAACTTTAAATAACAATGAAATGGTTGGAATTTATATTAAAGAAGATAATCCAGAAGATATAAATGAAATTTTTATAATAACCTTAACCGATGAAGAATTAATTATGTTAAAACTTCAGGGTAGTTTGGGATCTATTATAGAAATTGTAATTAGAGATCATGGTCATAATTTAAAAATAGCAGAACGTAGTTAGAGTTTATAATTTTTTACAGAATTTGTTTTAACAACAGTAATAAAAATAATTGCCAGGTATACCAACATATACTTCTACTACACCTGGGTTTTACTAAGACTTATGCGACTGCCCTTAAAAAAGACATGCCTTTGCTGCATAAACGCTTTTTATAACCCGAACTTAGCTAGTTGACTTAATTAATTTTTACTTTGTTACAATATTCATTACATATTTACCTTGATGTATTGGCATATCCATTGGAGCTGTTGAAAACATTTCAGTATCTTCCCATATTTGTATGAACTTAATGGCATATGGATTTATGTCTTCTAAAAAGATTGTGTCTCTGTACTTTCTGTTGACGTAAAGTGTGAAATCATAAACATAATTAAGAAATGGATTTTGAACAAAACCTCCATCTGGGGACTTACGGTAAAAATATCTGCTTTCTTTTCGTGCAATTATATTGGGGAAAAAATAATTTAATGCTCTTTCCAAATTGTCTTCGCCATATCTTTCGAATTCAGCCCCATCTAAAAAAAACTCTGTCATTTTTTCTGATGCATCTCTTCTTTTCTGTCACAACTACTTCCGGAAGTTCAGTTGAACTTTCTTTTAGATAAATATTAATCTCAATTTTTTGATTATTTTTTAGAGAAATTTCAAATATTTCTTTTTCATATGCTAGATGACTAAAGGCAATAACATAATCCTTATCACCTTCTAGATTTAATTGAAATTGTCCTAAACTATTCGTAATGGTTCCTAATTTAGTCCCTCTTACTATTACATTTACATCATGTATTGGTAGAGTTTTATTTGTTTGCCATACAGTTCCCTTTATTATACAATTATTTTGAGCAAAATTATTTGAAAATATTAAAAGTAGTATGGATAGCAATAATTTTATTCTCTTACTCATAACTATACTCCTTTTTTTTACAGCTACCTGCATTACACCTAAGCTGCAA
>CAVPHW010000026.1:0-46314 GCA_963704835.1 uncultured Ignavibacteriales bacterium
GGCAGAAAATGCTATTAAGCAGTTTGCTCCTGAAAAAGATGTAATTATTAATTTGGTTTGGGATCCACAGTGGACGCCCAACTTAATGACCGAAGATGCTAAACAACAACTAGGGATGTGAGAGGAATATATGTTTACAACTGTAAGGTACTTCGTAAAAACAAGTATAACATTCTTATTACTTGGAATATTGACAGGATTATATATGTCCTATACAAAGTATATTGACAAGACTGGTTACAGCATTGAGCTTCTTTCTGCTCACACCCACATTATTCTCGTCGGTTCGGTTATGATGATGATTATGGGTGTTGCTCTTTGGTTTTTCCCAAGAGCTGAAAAAAAAAGATAAAAAATATAATCCTGATTTAATTTTAATCGTGTATTGGCTTATGACTGCATCAACATTATTGAGATATATATTTCAGGTTATAAAAGGCATACATTGGAGCGAAACATTTGATTATTTTATTTTCATCACATCGACACTACAAGTGATTTCATTGATTCTATTTTTCTATTCAATCTGGGGAAGAATACGACCAGTTGGCAGTAAAATTAGAGAGGCAAGAGGAGAAAAATTTTAATGGCATATTTTATAACAGATGAATGTATTAATTGCGGCGCTTGTGCAGTTGAATGTCCTACTGAGACAATTTATGAACCTGGAGTTAATTTAGGGAATAATGGAAAGTATTTTGATCCGCTATCTCGAGATCATTTTTTCATCATATTCAGACAATTGCGATGAATGTGTCTTATTTAGTAGGGTTAGATGCGTTGCAGTTTGTCCAACCGATTCCATTAAAAGAGATGATTAAAAAAGTATAATAATGAATAGAGAGTCAAAAGAATATATTAAAAACATTTTATTTGAGTTTATGTTAATCAAATATCACGGGAGAAATCATATTATAGCACAGTAACATTATCTAATGTTTTCAATCAGCTACTAGCAAGATTTATTGAACATAAAAATAAAATAGCTTGATAGAACAGTGATAGGTAATAAATATTTTTATAAAAATTAAAATAAGGGTATTTGAAAATGACTAAATCAAGTAGAGAAAGTTTAGGGGAGAGAACACTTAGAGCTCCGCTGCTAAGTTTTTCACTGAATAATGAAATTGAAAAATTATTGGTAGAACCCGGCTGGATTACCGGTGACCGTAACGCAGTCACACTTCAGAAAAATCCAAAATTACGAGTAGTATTAATATCACTACGCAAAGGTGCTGCATTACTTGAACATAAAGTTGATATAACACTTTTGGTACTATCGGGGAATATTAGCTTTATTGTTGGAGAAGAAAAAGTTAATGCTAAAACTAATGGTTTCATTGTTTTGGAGAGAGCAATTCCGCACGATGTTAAAGCATTGGAAGATTCAACATTTATTCTCACAATTATTCAACCATAAAAATATACTAATACAGAAGATAAAAAGGAAATTAAAATGTCTGAAACTAAATCTGAACCTCTAATAAACCAGATTGATTATCAAACTGGATCAATTGTAAGTAAGCAAATAATAAAAAAGAAAACTGGAAACGTTACGCTGTTTGCTTTTGATAAAGATGAATCTTTAACGGAACACACTTCGCCATTTGAAGCATTAGTTTTTGTCGTCGATGGAGAAATGGAAATTAAAATTGGTGGAACTCCACATATTGTTAAAGCTGGAGAAATAATACTACTTCCGCAGAATATCCCTCACGGACTAATTGCAATTGAAAAATCTAAAATGCTTTTAACTATGATAAAAGGAACGGAGTGAATAAAAATGAATATTTTTTTAACGGATGATGACCTGAAAAAAACATTTCACGAAGATTATGATGATGGGCAAATTCAGCAGGAATATCAAAAAATAAAGGAATTAATTGAATACGAACTGTTAATAAAACAATAATATTTAATTTATTATGAAAAAATTAATTAAGCCAGCAAGCTTGCTATTTTATTTTCAAACAATCCGCATCCTTTTTGGCAGGGGTTACTTATTCAAGGTCCACTAATGCGGCAAAAGGTCAGGGGCTTTCGGGAGGCGCAATTGTTGTAGGTTATGGTGTTATGTTTGCATTCATTGCCTTTATTACATCAATTATTGTTGCATATTATGTTAGGGACCGAATAATTGTTATTACAAATCGTATCATGGCGATTGTCTTAATTATCGCTATCGACTTATGAATCGAGAGCAAATTGAAAAGCCAACTAAAGAATACCCAAAAAAAACAACTGCACCTGCAGTAATGGAATCAAATTTATTTTTTTCAAATGTAAATCATCACCCGCAAGATGTAAAAAATACTCCTTTAGGATTTTGGTTTTTTAAGCCTAGTTTTTATAAAAACACTGTATTATATTTTTACGGAAACCCTAATTGGGAAAAATCAGTTCAAGAACATGCACCTACTGACAGCATTACATTCGAAAAAACAGAGTATGGAAGTTTTGATATTTCATATGCTCCGCCATGGTTAGTACCTGATCACTTAAAAATGGATTACGATATTTTGTATTTTAGAATACAATCTATTAGTCGGGATTTTGTTGAGATTACGGTTGACATTATGGACCAAAGAAGTATTTATGTTAGCCGCTTTGATGGTGATATGATATATTGGCCTTAATTTTTATTAAGTGTAAATTCGGTTGAATTTATTGATGGTAAAGAACAAGTAATACGTATAAAACCTTTAGATTACGCTGGAGAAGTAAATACAAAGTACAATTTTATGCAGCCATTAATTATTAAAGGTGATTGGATGATGGTACGGCTAGTAGATGATGACTATAAAATTGTTGGCGAAGGTTGGATTCAATGGAAGAAAGAAAACAATTTGCTCATTAAGTATTCCTTATTAAGTTAGACTATTGGTTACTTCAAAATAATAAGAATAGATATTTCCTTGACATAATGTCCCATTAAATTTATTTTAAGGATAACATTCAATCCAAATCTACTTTATCTTTATTTTCTTGAAAAGTATATTCAAACAGGTGGAAGTAATGAAAATAAACTCTTTTACTTTAGCATTAGTTTTAATACTCTGGTATAGTTCTATACAAGCTCAGGATGGTCTAATTGGTCCTGGAAAAGGCAGTGTGATAAATAACCAAATAATTGGTCAATTTCTAAATTGGGATAGAAAAGCGACTCCTTCAATAGTGCTGCGAGTCCATGGTGCAGGTATCCTGCAGACATTTGCAGATATTTCGGATCTATGAATTGCGGTGATCTGAGTAAAGGTCTGATTGTTGTTGTATCTGATTTTTCTTTGCTCACAAAATTACCTGGTTTTACTTCGCCTGGTCGTTGGGATCGTGGATTCAGTGTGATTGGCATGGCTATGTTTTCTGATGAATATTTTAGTAAAAATATTGGTAAACCAGGGGGAAGGCGAGCAAATTGGCTTTATAGCAAAACTGCGAGAACCGTTGATGCGCAAGAATGTAATAACTCAAATAGTTTTAGTCTAGAAGCAGGTCGGATTTTCATTCACTGTTGTCAGCGGTCCAAGCGGAGGACCACACATTTACAATCCAGGATTGGATGAAGATTTAGGATGGTACTGTTTGCCTTTCCGGAAGATATCTCATCTAAAGATATAACAAAATCACAAAAAAAATCCTCCTCAAACGTTAAATCTGAAAAGTCAATATTTGAAATAGCTAAAGTAGAAAAGGAATGGCTTATTGGGATGTGGGATGGAGTTCAAATAGATACTAAATTCAAGATGGATGTAAAACCTTCCGGTGATGTGTGGTTAGAGAGTATTGAAGGGGGTCGCAAAAAAACTATGGATGGTAAATGGACTCTCATTGAAAAAGAGTTTACTCTTACTATTAAAGAAAGTGTTTTACATTTTTATATTGAGCAAACTTCTGAAAAGAGCTTCCGGTTATTTGGTAAAGATGCCACCAGCGATATCGTGTTTACACGAAAAAATTAGGATCAACTCATTTGCTTTTTTATTGCTCCGGATTAAGCAAATGGAAAATAATTTATATTATTAATCATGTCATGAAATTTTATTCGTAGATTAATAATCAATGGTTTTCAAAATCATCAAAAGTTCCTTTACTAATTGACTCTTAGCTTAAACTATGAAAAACACCTAAGGACCTTATGTTCAATCAATTATGTACTCATTCAATCTTGGCAAAAATCTATCAACTTGCAGTTTGGAAGATTCAAAATACGAAGGGGAGCCTCTTATTAACCTCAACAGGGCTGCATTTAGTTTAGGAAAAGATGGTGACCTTAATTTAGAAATAAACGTTAAAATTATCACTTGATGAGTTCAAATCTCTCGATTATAAACTCTTAAACCCTACAAAAAGATATTTAATCGTTAATTAGTGAATGAAAAGTCGTCCGTTGATAGTTGTTTTTAGTTTACTATTGTTGTTATTCTTACAATTGCATATCTGAGTTAAATTTAGTGATGAAGAAATAATTTGGTTGATTGTTGATAAGAGGGTAGGGAATTGAGGAGCATAAACTAAGCTAATTAAGTCTCTCAAAGTAAGAAATCTTCTGACCTTTATTAAATCACATCATGTAATCAAAAAATATATCTTTCCTCAGTTCTTCATTTTCCACATTGCCCATCCGAATAAAAAAAACTTATACTTGCGAAACACTTCAAGTAATTCTACCACTATAACTATTAAACGAAGTTAGAATTTGATTTGAGTATTTAGTGGGTTGAATTATGGAAAATAAAAGTAGTAGTTATTGAAGTAGATCACCTTTACTCGTTAATTCAACAAGCTGTTAATGAGGTTGTAATAAAAGAAGAATCAGAACACATAAAAGATTTATTAAATTTTAAGGAAACATGTGATTTCCTAGGAATTCATCCGTCAACGTTGAATAAATGGAAAGCCGAGAATAAAATTCCATATAAACGTTTAGGGAAGAGAGTATTCTTTGAAAGAAAAGAAATTCTGAATTCCCTTAAGGAATCAGATTATCAAAAATTTAAACAGATCATTTAATAAATGATATCGAAAATTACTTTCATTTTGAAAATCCAACCAAACATCTAATCCATTAAATAACAATACAATTAAAATAGTAGGGAAAATTAGTCTTTTATAGAGTGGAAAACAGGCAAAAAGAATATAGTTATAGACGAAAATATTGTGTATATCTTGTGAAAAAGCCCTAAGTTGTTGTAAACAAAGGGCTTTGGCGGAGAGGGTGGGATTCGAACCCACGGTACCCTTGCGAGTACACTACCTTTCCAGGGGAGCCAGATCAACCACTCCTGCACCTCTCCAAAATTTCTAAACCCAAATATATCATTCTATTATGTAAGTTAAAAACAATTTGTTTAATAATTCAGTTTTACGCAAAGTCAGTTTATTTTATTAAATTTCTTTTCTCAAAAAGGAAAGATGGCAGAGTGGTTGAATGCGGCAGTCTCGAAAACTGTTGGTCACTTTTGTGACTCGGGAGTTCGAATCTCCCTCTTTCCGCAGAGAATACTAACTAACATGTAATTTGTGTGTTAAGAGTATTAGGACTTTTAGTTCGCAACTTGAATTCAATTCTGCTTCATACCTAGATAATTTAACCATTGCTCTCCAAGAATATCAAATCAATTTTATAATTACCATCTCATTTTTAATTAAAACTTTTAATAAATCTTTCTGAATCCTTTTCAAAAATTTTCGATAATAATACTTGCAATACCAATAAAATTCTTCTTATTAAATATTTATAAACTATTAATTTAATACAGATTGACTTCTGACAAAATAAAAATATTGGTTACCATTTTAATAATGGGCTTTTTTTTAGAACTAAATGCTCAGGATGAAAAATATGGAAGTAAAATCAATTTAGTTTTTGAAAGCGGAACAAGTTTTGTCTTTAGTGATTATGAGAACTCAAACCCAGGCTATTCTCTAAGTTTTGGGAGTGAATTAAGATTTAACAAAAAAGTATTAGTTTTTTCGCATATAAGTGCAATGTTAGGCTATAATAAATTTGAGATGAATAAAAATTACCTTGAATTGCCCAACTCAATTATTGCAAACACATATTATTTAAAAATTGAAGGCGGAATAGACTTATTAAATATTAAGAACATAAGTACAGTTGCAGAGCTTAGTATGGCTTATCATTTTATGGAATTTTCAAAAAGTAGATATAGTTCTTTGTTGGAAAGGAAAAATGATTCTGAAGCATTTTCACCATTTCTGAATGCAGGTATTTCAGCAAACTATCAAATGAATAAGCAACTAGCAATTAGTATTTCCTTAGGTATGAATTTTAACCTAAATGATAATTTGGATGCAGTTTCCATAGGATCGTATAATGATTATTACTATAACCTAAATTTTGGACTCAAATACTTATTTTGGGCAGAAATTGATAGTGATGGAGATGGAATATTTGATGATTCCGATTTGTGTATTAACAAACCCGAAGATCTGGATGGTTTTGAGGATGAAGACGGTTGTCCGGATTTAGATAATGATAATGATGGAATTCTTGATGAATTTGACCTTTGTGCAAATTTGCCTGAAGATTTAGATGGATTCAAGGATGAAGATGGTTGTCCAGATTATGATAATGATTCTGATGGAATATTAGATAGCCTTGATACATGTCCAAATAGGGGTGAGGATTATGATGATTTTGAGGATGAAGATGGCTGTCCTGAATATGACAATGATAATGATGGCATTAATGACACTGAAGATAACTGTCCGGACAATGAAGAAACATTTAACGGATATTTAGATGAAGATGGTTGTCCGGATCAATTACCAAAGGAGTTGAATGATCGATCAAAGCAACTAGAAAGTTCAAAAAATGCTTCAACAACTCCAAAATCGTTTATATTACATGGAGATGAGTTTTTTACAAGAAATACATATAAAATTAAGAATTCCTCTCACAGTGAATTATTGAAGATTGTTGAAATTATGAAAAACAATCCGAATATATTATGGCGAATTGAAGGACATGTTGAAAAGTATGAAAACCGATCAGAAGGAATTGAAGAATCAAAAAATATGGCTAAAGCAATTGTAGATTTTTTCATTAATAACGGAATAAATCAGAACAAGCTTCAAACTGTAGGTTTAGGAGATTCATTCCCCATCAGCACAAACAACACAGTATTCGGGAGAATGAAGAATAGAAGAGTAGTAATAGTTAATCTCAACTAATGGAATAAAATGAAAAATAAGGCCTCACTTTTACTATTAACATTATTTTTGCTTAGCACTCAAAATTGCGTAGATGAACACTCAATAATAGTTGAAGAAAATTTATCAACGGGTAAAATTATTATTAATTCTAATCCTCAAGGGGCAAAAATTTTTCTTCAGGGAAGTGATACTAAAAAATTCACGCCGGATAGTCTTACACAACTTGAAAATGGGGATTACGAAATTTTATTAAAAAATGATGATTATGTTGATACTACTTTTATGACAGCAGTTTATCAGAATGTAACGACAACAAAATATATTTCCTTAAAGCCTCAAGAATTTTATGGTAAAATAATTTTAGAGAGTAAACCTTCAAATGCTACAATTTATTTAAACAACACTTTTATTGATAAAGTTACAAAAGATAGTCTTACAAATTTAAAATATGGTTTATATAATATTGAACTAAAATTGCCGACATATGAAGACACATCCGTAACAATTAGTTTAGGTAAGAATGAAAAAATAACTACCAATATTGAACTTAAAAAATATATACCACTAGGAGAAATTTCAATTAATTCAAATCCACCAAATGCGATAATTAAATTCAATAATATCTTAACAAATTATTCCACTCCAGCTGTGCTTAAAAATCTATATGCTGGTAATTATACAATTACACTTTCGTTGAAAGATTATGCAGACACAACAATATTTGTTGAATTAGCTAAAAATGAAAAGATTGCAACTTTGATAGCCTTGAGAGAACTTCCGCAAAGTGGAAATCTCTCAATTTCATCAGATCCTGAGGGAGCATCAATTTATCTTCAAGGGAAAAACACAAGTTTTTTTACACCGCATACTTTTAACAAAGTTGAAATTGGGCCATACTTAGTGACGGTTAAATTAGATGATTTTAAAGATTCCTCATTCATTGCTACAGTTCTTAAAGATCAAGAAAATGAGTTTTATACTTTTTTGGTAGACACAGTCCCAAATGTTAAAGCAGAAATTAAGTATGAGTTGCCAAGTGATAATGAAACAAAATTTATGGTTGGTTTTAATCAGAGTGTAACTCTAAGTGAAATTAAAGTTACACAACCTAAATCTACATTTAATAGAACTTATAAATTCAACGATAGACAATTTGGAAATGATATTCTGGCTGAATTAATATATAGTTCAAGTAGAACAGGTACATGGAGTTTGCAAATAACCGGAAAAAAAATGCGTGGTAGGAAAAATAATTTTACATTGAATGAAACAATTTCAGTTCAATAAAAAACCGCCGGAATTCCAGCGGTTTTATGATGGTAATTTAATTTTGTGAAAAAACTTCTTTTTTAAGTAATACATTATTTATTGCATCAACTAGTGCATTTTTTGGTAAAGCACCTTGCGACATTTGTGGTTTATCATCTTTTGGGCAAAAAAGTATTGATGGAATACTTCTGATGCCAAAAATTCCTGCAAGTTCTTGTTCAACTTCAGTATCAACTTTATATATGTTAATTTTTCCTTCATACTCATTGCTTAATTCTTCTAAGACTGGAGCTACCATTTTACATGGACCGCACCAATCAGCGTAGAAATCGATTATACAAGGGAGTTCCCCGGAAAAATTCCAATCTTTGTTTTTTTCATAATCAAATACTTTTTCTAAAAATGCTTGTTTTGTTAATTGCTCTGTCATATTTCTCCTTATATTAAACTAATTTTTATTGGTAGGATGTAAATAAAATTAAAAGGATTCAGCGATTAGTCTACTTTTTAAACCACCGTAAACGTATCTTGAATTAATAATAATTATTTTTAATCTTGTTATTCTCTTTTTAATAAGGCGATTCAATTATTTATGTCCAAATTCAATAAGATAATATTGGGTTTTATTATTTCACTTCTTTTTTATAATCCTCAATTTATTTCACAATCCGACCAGAAAATAATAAATGATTATAATTTTAAAAAAATTGGAATTGCACAAGGATTATCTCAAACAACAATATTATCTATTCTCCAAGACAGAAGAGGGTATATGTGGTTTGGAACTGCCAATGGTCTAAATCGTTATGATGGTTATGAATTTGAAGTGTATAATAATAAACTCAAAGATTCATTATCACTTTCGGATTATGAAATAACTTCCTTATTTGAAGATGCTGAAGGTTTTCTTTGGATTGGAACTGCAAAGGGAATGTTGAATAAATTTAATCCCAAAACAGAAACTTTCGAATATTTTGATATCGCCAGCAGTAGTGATTGGTTTAGCATTGAAGATGAAAAACTTAGTAATTATCCCCTAACGTTTTCCCGTAATCAAAATAGTTCAATCACTACAATAGCTCAGGATAAAGATGGGTTTTTATGGATTGGAACATGGGGCAAAGGATTATTAAAATTTCATCCTAAGACAATGGAAAAGAAATATTTTTATCATTTCAGAAATCGATTTAATTCTGTTAGCTCCAACAAAATTGTTAAGATATATATTGATAAAAAAAATGTTCTTTGGGTTGGCACTTTTAATGGTGGACTGAATAGGGCTGATAGTATAAATGCCAAAAAAGTAAAATTTATAAATTTCAATAAGTATGAGAATATATCAAAAATTACCGGCGAAAAAATCACCACAATTATGGAGGATTTACAAAATAATTTAGTTATTGGTTCTTATGACAAGGGAATTTCGATAATTGAAGCATCAACAAAATATCTTAACCCAACGAAGTATTCTGTTAGCAAGTTGAATATCGGAATTAGAGAATTCTTTCAAGATCCAAATATCATGGCTGTAAACAAAGATAATGAATACAATTTATGGATAGGGACTTTTGGGAATGGGTTAATAAGATACAACCAAAAAACCAGAGAATATAAACAATATTTATCCAGTGAAGATCCAAATTCTCTAAGCGAAAATGAAATTCAATCAATTTATATTGATGATTCTGAGATAATTTGGGTTGGCACCCAGCTTGGAAGTGGAATAAACAAACTTGAATCTAATAAAAATAAATTCAATAAAATTCCAATTTCATCAGCTCGAGGGAAATCATTAAATGACAACATTATTTGGTCAATATTTGAAGACAGTCAAAAGTATTTGTGGTTCGGGACTTACAGAGGCGGACTAAATCGATTTGATAGGAAGAATTCTACTTTTACGTATTACGATAACAAGAGTTTAGTTGGGGATGTTCATATTCGATCAATTATTGAGGATTTTAAAGGTAATCTTTGGATTGGAACATTTTCCGGTGGTCTTACGCTTTTTGAAGGAGCTAAAAACAAATTTACAAATTTTAAAATGGGAGAATCACCCAAACAATTAAAATCCAATCAAATTCAATCTTTAATTGTGGAGAAAGATACAACTCTATGGATTGGTACTTTTGGTGGGGGAATAAGTAAAGTTTCTTTAAGCTCATTCTATAAAAATGGAATTGTAGAATTCTCAACAATGGTGCATAACCCTTCTGATATATTCAGTATTAGTGATAACAGAGTATATTGTTTTTTAATAACTAAAAATGATGAATTGTGGATTGGAACTCATGGTGGTGGAATCTGCTATTACGATCGGAATGAAAATATATTTAAATCTTATAAATCGGATAAAAATAATAAAACGAGTTTAAGCGATGATCGGGTGATGACAATTCAAGAAAACAAGGATGGAAATCTTCTTATCGGTACATTTGGGGGTGGTCTTAATTTGTTTGACCGGAAGGATAAAACATTTAAAAATATTAACCAAATTTCTGGGATGAATTGTAATGACGTTTATGGAATTCTTGAAGACAATAAAAATAATTATTGGTTAAGTACAAACGATGGAATTTATAAATTAGCAACAGATTTTCAATCATTTGCAAAATATGATCTTTTAGATGGACTGCAAAGTTTAGAATTTAATGGAGGGGCATATTATAAAGCAGAAGATGGTACATTTTATTTTGGTGGAATCAATGGCATAAATTATTTTGATCCAAGTGATATTAAAATTAATAAGTATGATGCTCCAATAGTAATTTCGAAAATAAAACTTTTTGATCAAGAAATTTATGGAGAACGGGAAAATTTAATTTTTACAAAAGACCAAAATTATTTTTCTTTTGAATTTGCTTCATTGGATTTTAGAAATTCCGGAAAAAATAAGTATAAATATATACTTGAGGGAGTGGATAAAAATTGGACTTATACTGACGCATCTAACAGAAAAGTTTACTACACAAATCTTAATCCGGGGAAATATAAATTTATTGTCAATGGAACTAACAATGACGGCGTTTGGAGCCCACGAAATGCAAGTGTGGAAATTACTATTTTAGCTCCATTTTGGATGCAATGGTGGTTTATTGCATTAATGATTTTGGTTATCGGAGGGTTAATCACTTTTTATATTAATCAGAGAATCAGATATTTAATTGCTTTGGACAAACTAAAATCAAATCTTTCAGCTGATTTACACGATAATGTTGGTGCGGGTTTAACAGAAATATCAATACTAAGTGAGTTAACATCCGTAGATTTAACAAGCTCAAATGCTTCAAAAAATTTATTAAAAATTAGTGAACTTGCTAGGCATTTAGTAGAATCAATGAGCGATATAGTTTGGGTTGTTAATCCTAACCGAGACTCCTTATACGATTTAATTGTGCGATTAAAGGACTCATATGCAGAGCTACTTGGCGATTTGGGAATAACATTGCAATCTTCTGATTTAGATAAACTTATTGATATTAAGCTCCCAATCGAAATAAGACAAAATTTGTATCTTATTCTTAAGGAATCTATAAATAACTGCTTGAAACATAGTAAATGTAAAAATATTGATCTCATAATTAACAAAGATGGAAAAAACATGATAATTGAGATCAATGATAACGGAATTGGGTTTAATCCAAAGTTGCATAGACATAGAAATGGTTTAAACAATATTGAAAATAGATCAAAAAAAATAGGTTGGGAATTTAGTATTAATTCAGAGATTGATAAAGGGACAAAAATTTATTTTAAAGGAAGAATCAAATAAATGATAAGTGTAGCAATTATTGAAGACAATGTAATAATTAGAGATGGACTTGCAGCATTAATTAGTGGGACCATTGGATACGAATGTGTGGGAGCTTTCGGTAATTGTGAAAAATTTTTAGAGGAACTTCCAAAACTTGAAATAGATGTTGTACTTATGGATATTGGCTTGCCCGGAATAAATGGAATTGAAGGAGTAAAAAGGGCAAGGGAAATTCATCCTAATCTAAATATCCTTATGTTAACAGTTTATAAAGAAAGCAAAGTTGTGTTCGAAGCTTTGTGCGCAGGTGCTTGCGGTTATTTAGTAAAAAACACACCTCCAGTTAGGTTGCTAGAAGCAATCAAAGAAGTATCAGATGGTGGATCGCCAATGAGCTCATTGGTTGCTAGACAAGTAATTACAGTTTTTCAAAAAAATAACGCACTTTCTAAAGAAATAGAGGATTATGGTCTTTCTGATAGAGAAAAAGAAGTTTTAAGTAAATTATCTGAAGGAGATAATTATCAGCAAATCGCAGATTCATTATTTATAAGTGTTGACACCGTTCGTCATCATATACGAAATATTTATAAAAAGCTTCATGTTCATTCACAATCAGAGGCAGTTGCAAAAGCCATTAGAAAAGGGTTGATCTAGAATTAACTACATATAAAGTAACTAAAAATTTTTTTTCTGCTTCAATTCCTTTAAAAACCACATAAACATGCGGTTGTTTTAACCTTCCATATTGACTAATTATAGTACAGAATTATTTACCCTTTTATTTATTCGGAGGTACTATGTTTGACACTAACTTAAATACTGCATCGCAAAATCCAATACCCGAATTAATTAACGATGAAATTTATGGCAAACTACTAAATAGGGGATTGATTAACGAAAAATCTGTTAGAGATTATTTAATAAAAAGAAAATTTAAGAATATGAGAAATTCCAAAATAAGAGCAAGCGAAGCAATTGATACTTTGAGGGATGAATATCCTTATTTGCAATTTGATACAATTAGAAAAATTGTATATCAAACATAAAGTTGCGTTTGTACATATAGGGTGCGGTCACATTTTGGTTTAATGTGACCGCTTTATTTATCAGTTCTTATCAGATGGATTATCATCATGAAAATCATCAAAAACTTCTTTATCGTAATTATTGCTAATCTTAATATTTAATTTTTCCACATCATCATCATTATAATTCTTCGATTTTTTATTTTTTCTATAAATCATTATTAAACTAAAGATTATTATTAAAGCAAGTACTCCTATAATTGCATAAATAAACAAAGATTTTGATCCACCAACATTTTGCTTCCATTCTTCAATTTTTTGCTCAATATTGCTAATCTGTTCATTAGTAATGCTATTATTGCTAAGCAACAAAGGCAGCCATTTAGTCTTAATGATATCAGTCCAAACATTTTGTGTAAAGAAAATATGGTTATTATCTTTTTGTGTTTGGGCATCTTCTCTACCGTCTATTTGTGCGGTGATATAATCAATAATTGTGGATTCAAATTCATCAGCGTTAGTAAATAACGGAATGGTAATATTATGTGTTTTAAACACATCGTGAATCGAGCGGAAAATGGCACTATTGATGGAACCATCCCAATTACTAATAAGAGAATCTATTTGAGTTAATTTATCTTTATGCACATCATCAGATGCATAAATATCAAACAATTTGGGACCAAAGTGATTCCACCTATCATGAAATTGATTAAATTCACTTCTTAGGGCACTTAGATCTTCAGGAGTAAATGTACTTTCATTTAGAAAATCAACATTATCAGAAGCAAGATTACTAATGTTATCAATTAAGCTGGTATTTTTAATTTGAGATTTTATTCCTTTTAATTCTGCATCATTAAGCGATTCTACCTTATTTTCAGCAGTCATAAAAATATTATCCATCACTTCTTTAATAAGATTATCTCGTTGAGAAATACCACTTTTTAATTGAGTAATAATACTATTAAGTGAATCAATTGCTTTTTTTGAACCTCCATAACCAGATTTGAATGCTCTTAATTCAGCCATAAGTCTGGCATTATTGTTTCGTAGTGCATTTAACTCTTGAGTAAGCTGGAGTAGTTCTTCGGAAACCTTATCATAATTTGTTTTAAGAATTACAACTTTGGTTTCTAAATTTTCAATCTCAGCAATTTTTTTTCTGGAGTATTCAATTTTCTTTTCCAATGTAGTAAAAGAAGATTCAAAATTATTAGGGTAAAGAGCTCTGTTTAATAACTCTTTATTTCCTTTAAATTCATTCTTAAAATCATCAATTTCTTTTTTGATTTTATTTAGCTCTTCCGGAGTTTTGGCATATTCAACAGCAATCTCAAAAGACCTTTGTCTACTTTTAAATTCTTGTGTGATTCTAAAATCTGATTGGGCTAGAGAAAAGCTTGATAAAATAGTTAAAATCACAAGGGATGATATAAAAAATTTTTTCACTTTTATTCTCCTTTTATTCCTTCAGAAGTCAAATAAACAAGATGTTCCTCTCCTTCAAGCAATTCTAAATACGGAGTTCTTTGATTAAATGCTGGAAGGTCAAGTCCAAACTCTGAGACATTTATTTTATTAACTAACGAAAATTTCCCATCTCCAATACTAAATACATATACATTCTTAAAACCAGCCGCAATTATGAAGTAAAAACCTTTTGAGTCTCTTATTACTCTAACAGATTCATTCTTAAAAGCCGAGGAATCACTTTTTTCTTCAAGAAATAATCCTTTTACATTGGTTGAAAAGGAATAGCGTTCTTCATTAACAAAGCCATTATCATCAACATTTAGAACTGATTCAACCGGCCATGCAAACTCAGAAGGTTCTAAAGCAAGTTGAGAACACCCAAAAACGAAGGAAATCGTAATAAAACCAATTATTTTTTTCATACGTTACCTAATAATTATTATGTAAATAAAATGGTAAAATTATAAACTTTACTCATCATCAAATTTAAATCTATTATATTAATAAACAAAGTTAAAAATATAATTAACTGAACTGGAAAAATATCCGATAATTCAGTATATAATTATTAAATTTTTGGAAAATGGGTTTAATTTGTCCTCAGATAATAACAATTCTAAATCTAGTTTAGTTTCTGCTGAGCAGCTATTAGTATTGGAGCAGGCAAAAAAGCTAAAAACCACGTTTTTGGATAATATGAGTCATGAGCTCAGAACTCCGGTAACAGTAATTTTAGGATATGCCGGAATATTATATGATGAAATTAATGATCCAGATTTAAAAGAAATGGCAGAAATTATTCTAAAAAGCAGTAATAGGCTTACAGAAGCTTTAAATTTATTGTTGGATCAATCTGATGTTGAATCTGAGCGACTAAAAGTTGATTTGGGTCAAGAGGATTTATTTAGACTATTAAATGAAACTGAAAGAATTTATAAGACTGTTGTGGAAGATAAAAATCTTGAGCTTGTGTTTTCATCTTCAATTCAAAAAGCAGAGTGTCTTCTGGATAAAAAAATGTTCAACAAAATAATGTCTAATTTATTAAATAATGCAATAAAATTTACTGAAAAAGGAAAAATATCTCTTTCTCTAGATGAAGAAATTATTAATAGTGAAAAAAAATACTCAGTTATAGTTTCTGATACCGGAATTGGAATTTCGGAAGAAAAGCAATCGGTAATATTTGAAGCATTTAGACAAGTAAGCGAAGGGATGAATCGCCTTTACCAAGGGACAGGATTGGGTTTATCTGTATCAAAAAAATTCTTAGAATTAATGAACGGTGAAATTTCTTGTTCAAGTAAGTTGGGTGAGGGAAGTAGTTTCAAATTAATTTTACCCGCTATTAAATCAGTTCCTTAAAACCTTCCTTTCAGTTTATCCCAAACTCCCTTGCCAATTATTTTATCTGCATTTAATAAGATCTTTTTAATCATTATTAATACATCAGTATCACCTAACCAATGTTTCCTTATAATTTGTGGATCAACCGTATTTACTATATCATTAAGAACATAGGCAGCAACAGCAATATCATCTAGAAATCCAATTGGACCCAAGATAACTTCTGGTAGAAGATCAATAGGAGAAATAAAATAGGCAACGGCAGAAACTAACTTAATTTTTTTACTATGTGGTACTTCCGGATCTTGAATGAGTTTAATAAGTAAATAAAAAAGATCGGGGGCAATCATTAAATATTCACGCCATTTGTGATTAATATTAGCACCGTCGTTTAACCAGGTTGTAATATTAGATCTTAACTTTAAATAAAATTTTTCTTTTTTTTCATCCATTGTAACAATTCATATTTAAGTGCTTACAACAATTTGAGAGTAAAATTCAATAGCAAAAAACGATTTATGATACTCTGTTTAGTCCATTTAATGCAGCAACTCTATATGCTTCTGCCATTGTGGGATAATTAAATGTTGTGTTTATAAAATACATAAGCGTGTTCGCAGGACCTTCCTGAGCTAAAATTGCTTGACCAATATGTATTATTTCAGCAGCACCATAACCAAAACAATGTACACCTAAAATTTCCAAAGTTTCTCTATGGAATAATATTTTCAGCATTCCTGTTGTTCTGCCGGTAATTTGAGCTCTAGCTAAATGCTTAAATAAAGAATGCCCAACTTCATAGGGAACTTTTTTTTCAGTTAACTCCTTTTCTGTAAAACCAACGGAACTAATTTCGGGTAAAGTATAAATTCCGGTTGGAATAAATTCAACAAGTTTGTGCTCACATTTCCCATGTACTAAATGAGTTGATGCAAACCGTCCTTGATCATATGCAGCACTTGCCAGACTTGGAAATCCAATTACATCTCCGACAGCATAAATGTGTGGGTGAATTGTCTGAAAATTTTCATTGACTTCAATAGAACCTCTTATGTTTCCATTGATGCCTATATTTTCCAGTCCCATTGAATCCGAATTGCCCGTTCGTCCTTGAGCCCATAGTAAGTAATCACTTTTAATTTTTTTATTTGATTGCAGACAAACAGTTACACCTTTTTCATCTGCAATTACTTGTTGGTATTCTTCGTTATGCCTAATTAACACTCCATTTTCTCGCAAATGATATGCGAGTGCATCAATTATTTCATCATCTAGAAATGTTAATAACTGATTTCTGGTGTTTATAAGATTAACTTTAATTTTCAATCCTCTGAAAATAGAAGCATATTCACAACCAACAACTCCTGCACCGTAAATCGTAATGGTCCTAGGATTATCATCTAAACTTAACACTGTATCACTATCAAGAATTCTTGGATGTGTAAAATCTACATCTTCAGGATGATACGGTCTTGAGCCAGTTGCAATTATAAAATAATCAGCTGAATACTTCTTCTTGTTTCCAGACTCATGGATTACTTCAATATTGTGCTCGTCAATAAAAGTGGCTTTTCCATCTAAAATTTCAACCGAATTTCTCTCGTAAAAACTTTTTCTTAACTGGAACTGTTGTTTTACAATTACTTCTGTAGATTTTAATATTGTTTGATATGTTGCATTTCCCAAAGAATTTGTATCAGATATTAATTGACTTGCATGCCTCAAGGCTTTGCTGGGGATAGTTCCTTTGTGAGTGCAGCTACCTCCAATTTGGAGGAATGAATCACATATAGCTACATGTTTCCCTTCTTTTACCGCTTTCATTGCAGCCCCTTCACCACCAGGACCACTGCCAATAACTATAACATCAAACTTTTTAGACATTAGAATATTTCTTTTTCAATTAATAAAATGTTGTACAAAACATATGAAAAAAATAACCAACCAATTTAATTATTTCATTATCATCATTTTCTTTGAAATTTTACCAAACTGGGTTGATAAAGTATAAATATAAACTCCACTTGCGAGCTTTGAGGCATCAAATTTAAAAGTATGTTTTCCAGCTTGTAAATTATCATTATTAACTACAACGGCATTTTCTTCGCCTAAAACGTCATAAACTCTCAGATCAACAATACTATTTTGTGGTAAAGAAAATGAGATATTAGTACTTGGGTTAAAAGGATTAGGATAGTTCTGATCTAATGAAAAATCCATTAGTAAACTATTGTTTTCAACAGAAACCGCACCTTTTACCAAATCCAAAATAACAATTGGGAACCTTTCGCATGTGTTACCATTTGTATAAAGAATTTCCAATTCAGGATCTGAGTCTAAATTTGCGAGAGAAACTATATCATATCTACCAGGATTTAAAGTTGGGTATAATGAATCAATAATAGATATTTCATAACTGTTGGAATCGGAAATTTCTCCACCTAAATATTCCATTCGCAAGATTGCTAAACCGGGTGTTGTGCTTCTTGAGCCAAATACAAAATCCATATTCCCGTCATTGTCAATATCACCAAAAGCATCACGACCACCATTAATTCTACCATCAACAGTTACTAGCTTTGCAAAATTTGCAATTACTTGGGTAGAAATAGTTCCAGGTTCACTTTGCTGAATAAGCAGTACTTTATTTTGAATGTTATTGCCTCCAACTTGCCATCCACCTATCACAATTTCTTCCTTTCCATCCTTGTTTAAATCAACTGTATTTGCAGATTTCCAAGAACCACCTGGCAGAACATCAGGAATGCTTGTTAGAATAGAATAAACTCCATTATTATAATTTACTGGAGTTACATTTCCATCAGAATGAAATAAATAGATTGTGCTTCCAATTGTAGCAATATCATAAATAGATCCTTCAGGCAAAACAGTCCCTAATCCGGAGAACTCCATTTCCCAAACTTCACTACCGTTGCCAGTATTTGGGATATCCGTAACTGAAATTATACCGAAACGATAATTGGCTTCTCTATCAGCAAAAATTAATTCTTCTTTTCCATCACTATCAATATCTTTTAGAAGCATCCTGAATGGTCTTACTTCAAAATTATCTTGATCCGTAATTGTCCATTTTGCACTCGGAGTTTCAAAACCAAAATTAATTTTGCCCATTCTATCATTTCCATTAGCTTCCCATACCATAATTCTTGGTGGATTTTCATTACCAACATCAAAATAATTTGCGGGCGCCCAAAAAATTTCTTTTTTACCATCTTTATCTATATCACCATAAGCTGTTGCAGACCAACTATTTTGCTGAACAATATCTCTACTGTATTCATCCCAAACTAATTGCCATTCAGTTCCATTGAATTCGTATTTGTATATTCTTGGTATTAATTCGTCTGTTCCACTATCATTCATATTATTAACTGCATATATTTCTACTAAATTATCACCATCAAAATCGACTCCGGCAATAATTTCCCCAAACCCGCAACCTTCAATTTCAGGAACAAGAATACTATCTATTCGCACGAACTGATCAATCTGAGCAGTTAAACAAAAAGGAATTACTGTGAGTAGATAGAAAAATATTTTA
The DNA here is from genome assembly GCA_963704835.1 of uncultured Ignavibacteriales bacterium. GTDB lineage: Bacteria > Bacteroidota > Ignavibacteria > Ignavibacteriales > Melioribacteraceae. The sequence goes on from CAVPHW010000026.1 coordinate 19,616, forward strand.
AAATGGTAAAATTTATTCATGGTGTCCTCTGGATTTAGTTAGTTAAATGTAAAAAATCGTTCGAGATGAGTAAGAATATATTAAAAAAATCTGGCAATCAAAAATTATTTTAGAATGGCAATTTCTTCTACCCAAAGTATTTCACAAGCACCACTTCCTGTATCATTTCTTTTTGTTGAGGTTTTCCAAATAAAATTGGATTTATAATCCTTAACATTAACAAGATTTCCTTTTAGGCTAATTATATTGCCTCTAATTACATTATCAATTAGATCCTCGATTAATTCGTTCGAAGGAATTATGTGAATATTTGTGCTGCTTGTTTCTAATTCTCCTCGTGGGATTGGAAAGTTATTTGTTTGCCAAACATACCATCTGTGTTGCTGCTTTATATTAATTTGATCAACAATATATTGGTCGGACATTTTTCCCCAACCGGCTGCAATATCTATTGGAGCAAATTCACTCATCTTATCATTAGAATATGAACGAATGCTTAGAACTTTGCATGTTAAATCAAATTTTGCAATTGGATGAAAATCAAAATTGTTATAAATCCACTTATTAGGGGCCGTTAAATTTTCTTGATGAGGTGGATTTGGCGCAAGAATTCCGTGGGGTTGAATTATTTCAGGAGTTCGAAAAATAAAATACAGTCCGATTATAATGACAACCGGACTGAGAATTTTGATTATTAATTTCACTCTAGTTGATACTAACTAATTCCATTACAAAAATTAATGCTGAATTTGGACCAATTGTCGGACCGCTTCCTCTTTCACCATAAGCAAGATCTGAAGGAATATATACCTCCCATTTGTCACCAACTTTCATTAATTGTAAAACATCTGTCCAACCTTTAATTACTTGATTTAGAGGAGTTTTATAAGGAGTGCCTCTTTTATAAGAACTATCAAACTCAGTTCCATCCAATAATCTTCCAGCATAATGTACGTCAACTGTGCTGGTTAATTTTGGTGATTCTCCTGCTCCACTTGTAATGATTTTGTATTGCAACCCGCTAGGAAGAGTAATTACACCTTCTTTAGTTTTATTTTCAGCAAAAAAAGCATCGCCTGCTACTTTGTTTTTATCGCCTTGTAATTTTTGCTTATTTTGTTGTTTAGCTGTCATCTCCATTTGAAAATTCATCATGCATTGTCTAATCTCGTCTTCTGAAAGCATAGAAGTATCGGCTATAGCATCGTTTATTCCTTTTAGCATAAGTGCTGGTGTAATTTCAATTTCTTGCATTTTGAAATTTTTACCAATATCTATTCCAATTGCATAACTTACAGAATCTACTTTTGATTCAATTTTTTTATCGTTCATGTCAGTCTGACTACATCCAACTATAGAAAAGAAGAGAACAAACGAAACTACCAAGATTTTTTTCATATTTAATCCTTATTATTATTTTGTTATTTGTAAAAATATTAACACCAAAGGTAACTCTTAACTTCTTTGAATTCAATAAAAGATGGAAAAAAAATTTGCAAACCATTAAGAATCATATCAAGGAAACTATAAAATTAGCATTGCCTGTCTCAATAGGGCAGTTGGGACATATTCTATTGGGTGTAGTTGATAGTTTTATGGTTGGAAAGCTGGGAGCAGAGCCTTTAGCAGCTGTTTCCTTAGCTAATGGTATATTTTTTCTAATCTTGGTTTTAGGAATTGGTATGAGCCATGCTATTACAGTTTTAGTTGCAATAGCTAAAGGTGAAAATAAAAATGAATATTGTGGTGTTGTTTTAAGACAATCATTAATTGTAAATGTTGTATTTAGTTTACTTTTAACAATTATGGTACTTGGAGCATCCGAGTTATTAGATTTACTGAATCAAGAACCTAAAGTTGTTGAACTTACAAAATCCTATTTAAGAATTTTGAGTTTTTCGATTTTGCCATTTATGGTGTTTCAAACATACAGACAATTTGTTGAAGGTTTATCTGATACAAAACCTCCAATGTATGTTGCCCTCGTAGCAAACATTTTAAATTTCATTATGAACTGGGTTTTAATTTTTGGAAATCTAGGTTTTCCAGCTTTAGGTTTGGATGGAGCTGGATATGCGACTCTTTTTACAAGGATATTTATGGCAATTGCCATGATGTTGATTGTAATTAAATCCTTAAGATATAAAGAGTTTGAAACTAGTCTGAATTTTAAATCACTTGATTTTGGGATAATGAAAAAAATTGTAAATATTGGTTTCCCTAGTGGAATTATGTATGCTTTCGAGGTTGGAGCATTTGCATTTGCTACAATTATTATTGGTTGGTTAGGGGCAATATCTCTAGCTGCTCATCAAATAGCAATTAATTTAGCTTCCATTTCTTATATGGTGGTTTTAGGCATTTCTTCTGCGGCAACTGTCAGAGTTGGAAATGCTCTCGGAAGAAAAGATATACTTAATGTTAAAAAGGCCGGATACTCAGCAATTTTACTTAGTATGATATTTATGTTTTCAATGGGGATAATTTTTATTGTTTTCAATAATTATCTGCCGACTCTATATATAAGTAATATTTTGGTTATTAATGTTGCCTCAACCTTACTAATAATTGCTGCTCTATTCCAGCTTTCAGATGGAATTCAAGCCGTTGGAATTGGAATATTAAAGGGTCTAACCGATGTAAAATTGCCAATGTTAATAACTCTCATAGCTTATTGGTTTATTGCATTACCATCTGGATACTACTTAGCGTTTATTTTGGATCTTGGAATTATAGGAATATGGTTAGGTCTATTAATTGGATTAACTTCTGCCGCGGGGTTATTTGTATTTAGATTCTATAAATTTACAAAATCACTGGAATTTCATTAATGCTAAACTTAAAATAATCTTTAGAAGGTTTATTCAGAAACTACAATATTTAGAAAAGATATTTCTTCCTTAATTGTAACTTCTTCAATTTTAGTTAAATCTGTTTTTTGGGGGGAAGTAAATGAACATTCAATAAAATTTGAATGAGATTCTTTGGCATTTAATCTATGAATAATCAATAAAAGTATAATCAAAAAGAATATTTTTTTCATTTTGACTCCAATATTTTTTAATACAAAGTCAACTTAATATAATCTTTCAATATATCAAACTCAATTTTGATGATTTTTTGTATTCCAATTGTTTGAGGCTTTCAATAAAAATACTTATTTTAAGTGAAGAATTAACAAAGGTTCATTGTGGAAAGACATGCTAAAATAGGTGATAAAGTAAAAGTTCATTTTACCGGGACTCTTGAAGATGGGACTGTTTTTGATACATCTGAGAATAAAAAACCACTATTATTTAACCTAGGAAGTGGGGAAGTTATTCAAGGATTTGAGGAAGCAATTTCTGGGATGAAAGTTGACCAGGAAAAAAATATACGTATTTCAAGCGATAAGGCTTATGGTCCACGCACTCATGAATTAATTGTAAATGTGGAAAAAGATAAATTACCTAAGGACTTAGAATTTAAACTTGATCAACATTATCAAATTCCAAATGAAGATAATAATGAAATTACAGTAAGAGTTTCAAAAGTTTCTGAAAACTCTGTTGAATTAGACGGAAATCATCCTTTAGCTGGAAAAAATCTAATTTTTAAAATAAAACTAATTGAAATCTTAGACTAATTTAACCTTCTTGAACTGATTTTTTTTCACCATCTTCAGCTGGTTTCTTATCATTTTCTTGGACAAACTTTTTAATTTCATCTAAGAATTCCAGAATAGCTTTTGCTTTGTTAACACCAAAAGTAAAAGGGAATTTTAAACTTCCGGCAACAGGTAAAGTAATAATTGCATTTCCTTTGTATTCACCAACAGTTGCACCTGGTTTTAGTTCAGACATTTTTGCTCCACTATTAATTGAAGAGTTAATTTATTATTATTTTAATTTTCTATTAAATTATTAGAAAAATTGTACATTTACAAATAAATAATTCACTTTTGGGTTATAAATTTAATGATAGTTATACTTGGATATAGCGAATCAGAATCAGAGATTATTAATCAAACTCTTTTGGGAAATGAAATTGAGTTTAAATATTCACTTTTAGAGCACCATATAACAAAAGCAGAAAAGATAATTCTACCGGATGCCAATAATTTAAAGTTGGCATACAGAAAAATGCAATTAACGAATTTATTTAGCGTTTTAAGACTTTTGAATAAACCCATTTTGGGGATTAATAATGGTTTTCGTTTAATGTGTGGCGAAATTCTTAGTAACAACAAATGTGGACTTGGTTTTTTTCAGATGGATTTTGACTCTTCTATAGAGGAAAGAAAAGTTGAGAATTATCCAGATATAGGCATAATACATGTAAAAGATGATTCCAAATTACTAGATTCAGCATTTAACAAGATTGAGATTAATTTTAATAAGGAACTACAATCAACTGAGCGTCAGTTCAGCTCTTCGATAATTAAAGTTGGTGAAAAGAATTTTTCATTGACCTGTGAATTTAAAAATTACTATTCTCTTGAAATAGATACGTACAAAAATGAATCTATAACTAAAGCAGTGATTAATAATTTTTTAAAAATATGAATGTAATTTTTTTTTTAGATCTTCTATTGATTTAATCATTGAACCAATCCTCAACCAATTTATTTAGATCATTCCCATCTTTGTTGTAAAATTCATTTGTAGAAGCTTTATAGATATAATCTTGTTCCCAAGTTTTGATATTTTCAACTAATTCTTTTAGCGCAGAAATTATTGTGTAAAGTTCTTCATTTGTCATTGTTGGGTGGAGTGACATTCTAACCCAACCAGGTTTTTCGGATAAGTCACCTTCAGAAATTTTTTGAGTAATTCTATGAGAGCGAGTCGGATCAACATGCAGTAAATAATGCCCATAAGTTCCTGCGCACGAACAACCACCTCTTACCTGAATACCGTATCGGTCATTTAAGATTTTTACAACAAGGTTAAAATGGATATCTTCAATATAGAACGAGATAACTCCGAGCCTCTCTTTTACATCATTTGCCAAAATGTGGATTTGGGAAATATTTTCAAGCTCGCTGAAAGCAATTTTCAAAAGTTCTTCTTCACGGTTAAAAATATTTTCAACACCAATATTATTTTTTAGATTAATACACAAAGCAGTTTTAATAGTTTGAAGAAATCCGGGGGTACCGCCATCTTCACGTGCTTCAATATCATTTATATATTTGTGTTCTCCCCAAGGGTTTGTCCAATCAACGGTTCCACCACCAGGGTGATCTGGAACCTTACTTTTATAAAGTGCCTTGTCAAAGATTATCACTCCTGCAGTTCCCGGTCCTCCTAAAAATTTATGAGGAGAAAAATATATAGCGTCTAATTTTTCGGAAGGATCTTCTGGATGCATATTGATATTATCATATGGTGCAGAAGCGGCAAAATCAACAAAACATAAACCACCATGTTCGTGCATAATTTTTGCAAGTTTATGATAATCGGTTCTAATTCCCGTCACATTTGAAGCAGAAGTAAACGAACCAATTTTTATTTTTCTGTTTTTGTAATTATCCAGAAGTGAAATCAAATTATCATAATCAACCAATCCATTTTCATTTGGCTCAATAATTTTAACATCAGCAATTGTTTCCAGCCATGATGTTTGATTTGAATGATGTTCCATATGGGTAATAAACACAATTGGTTTATCTTCTTCAGAAATTTTAACGCAATCTCTGTATTGTTCTGGAATTTTCAAACCCAAGATTCTTTGTAATTTATTTACGACTGTGGTCATTCCAAAACCAGATGAAATTAAAACATCATTTTTGTCAGCGTTAACATGTTTTTTAATTAATAATTGTGCTCTGTGGTAGGAGAGTGTCATTAAAGTACCGGTTATACTCGATTCAGAATGAGTGTTTCCAACAAAGGGAGCAAATTGGTTAAGAATCTTGTCTTCTATGTTTTGGTATAATCTTCCACTTGCTATCCAATCCGCATATATTATTTTTTTCGTACCATATGGGGAATTGAATTCTTGATTGATCCCAATTATACTTTTTCTAAATTGTGTAAAGTATTTTTCCAGTTCTGTCATATATTTTACTACTTACATATATTGTTTTTCTAAATTTATTGATTTGAATGTTCTATTGCTATTCGTTTTTTATTTTATATCCTAAAATAAAAAGACATCTTTGTAAAAATATATTGCTTATAAATAACCATTCTTCTATTTTTGGTCGACATAAATATTTAATATTAATGAATGACCAAATTTTGTATTGAGCATACCATTTTCAAGTCTGCTTATTTAATTTAAATTTTAGAGAAAATATTATGGGTGTTATTAAGATAAAGAAAGGACTAGATTTACCGATTAAGGGTGAGCCATCTGCCACTTTGGACGAATCTAAATCAATAAAAAAAGTTGCCCTTCTTGGTAATGATTATATTGGCTTAAAACCTACTTTAATTGTTTCTATTGGTGAAAGAGTTAAATTGGGACAATTGTTATTTACCGATAAAAAAAATCCTGGTGTAAAATTTACGTCCCCAGCTTCTGGAGTTGTAACAGAGATTAATAGAGGTGAGAAGAGATCATTTCTTTCTATTGTTATAGATGTTGAAGGTAGTGAAGAAGAATCGTTTAATCATTATTCAGAAACTGAAATTGCTTCCTTACCTAAAGAAAAAATTAAAGAACAATTATTAAATTCTGGTTTGTGGACTTCGCTTAGAGAACGTCCTATGAGTAAGATTGCAAATCCTGAAATTGAACCCCATTCGATTTTTATTACTGCAATTGACTCTAATCCACTTTCCCTAGATATTGCAAAAATTATTGAAGGAAAAGAACAGCATTTCAAAAATGGTCTTAGACTTTTAACAAAGTTAACCGAAGGAAATATTTATTTATGCAAGGATGAGAACAGTAAAATCCCTTCTGTCCAAGCAAGTAATATAATTGAACAAGAATTTTCAGGTGTTCATCCAAAAGGATTAGTTGGTACACATATTCATTTTCTTGATCCCGTTCACAGATCAAAAATGGTTTGGTACATCGGTGCTCAAGAAGTAATTGCAATAGGTATTCTATTTTCAACTGGAAAAATTAGTTTTGAACGAACCATTTCTTTATCTGGACCTTCAGTTAAAAATCCACGATACCTAAAAGTAAGAGTTGGAGCATCACTTTCTGATATTTGTAAAGATGAATTATCAGAAAAAGAGAATAGAATCATTTCTGGTTCAGTACTTTCTGGAAGAAAATCAACTTCAGCAGAAAATTATTTAGGAAGGTACCATCAGCAAGTTTCTGTTATAAAAGAACATTCAGAAAGAGAGTTTTTAGGCTGGGTTAAACCAAGTTCAAAATTATTTTCAATTAAAAAGGTATTGCTCTCAAGCCTAACTCCTTCGAAAAAATTTGATTTTTCCTCAGCTTTAAATGGTGGAGAAAGAGCTATTGTTCCATGTGGAAGTTATGAGAAGGTTATGCCTCTTGATATTTTACCTACATTTTTACTAAGAGCCTTAGCAGTTAATGATTTAGAGGAGATTGAAAAATTGGGTGGTTTAGAATTGGATGAAGAAGATTTAGCATTATGTACTTATGTTTGTCCATCCAAAATAAATCATGGAATAAATTTAAGAAGGAATTTAACTTTAATTGATAAGGAAGGATAGTGAAATTTCTTAGAAATATTTTAGATAAGTCAGAAAAACAGTTTCACAAAGGGGGAAAACTCGAAAAATTATTTCCCTTATTTGAAGCTATTGATACATTTATGTTTTCTCCATCCACTAGGACTAAATACAATTCTCATGTAAGAGACGCTCTTGATCTAAAAAGAATGATGCTTACTGTTGTGTTTGCTTTAGTGCCCGCAGTAATTATGGCATTATATAATACTGGTTATCAGGCAAATTTGGCAATCTCTAAACTCAGTAGTTTTGAGTTTACAAATTGGCAGCAAACGTTAATCAACTCTGTTGGAATTGGCTTTGATCCAGGAAGTATATTTGCAAATATGTTACATGGTGCATTTTATTTTTTTCCAGTCTATATTGTTACTTTGGTGGTTGGTGGTTTTTGGGAAACACTATTTGCATCAATTAGAAAACATGAAATTGCTGAAGGATTTTTAGTCACCAGTCTATTGTTTCCTCTTATTTTACCTCCAGACATTCCTTATTGGCAAGTTGCAATCGGAATTTCCTTTGGTGTTGTAATTGGTAAAGAAGTATTTGGCGGAGTTGGGATGAATATACTTAACCCAGCTTTAACAGCTAGAGCATTTTTATTCTTTGCATATCCTGCTGAAATTTCAGGTGAAAAAGTTTGGGTGGCAGTTGATGGTTTAAGCAAAGCTACTCCACTTGCTGAATTTGCTGATGCTACAATGCATATTTCTGTAACTTGGTGGGATGCATTTATAGGTATCATTCCTGGTTCAATGGGAGAAACCTCTGCTCTGGCAGCATTAATAGGAGCAATAATATTAATTGTTTCAGGTATTGGCTCTTGGAGAATTATGTTAAGCATCCTTGTTGGGATGGTAGGCATGTCATTAATTTTTAATTTAATAGGCAGCTCAACCAACCCAATGTTTGCAGTTACTCCTTTATGGCATTTTGCAATTGGCGGTTTTGCATTTGGTGCAGTTTTTATGGCAACAGATCCTGTAAGTGCTGCAATGACTGAAAATGGTAAATACTTTTACGGTCTTTTGATTGGTGTGTTAGTTGTATTAGTTAGAGTTGTGAATCCCGCTTTTCCTGAAGGAATGATGTTAGCAATTCTATTTGGAAACGTTTTTGCTCCAATTATTGATAAAATATTTATTAATCAAAACATTAAACGGAGACTTGCCAAAAATGGCCTCTGAAAAAATTAGTAAAACAATTGGCGTTGTAGTTGCAATTTGTTTTGTAGCCGCTATTTTTGTTTCTTCGGCAGCCGTTGGTCTCAAGCCAAAGCAAGAAGAAAATAAAAAACTTGACTTGTTGAAGAACATTCTCATTGCCGGTGATTTATATGAAGAGGGTAAAACAAATATAAATGAAACTTACAACACAAAAATATCGGCTGAAATTATTAACCTTGAGAGTGGCGAAGTTGTTCCAGAAGCTCAATATGATGATATTCTTAATCTAAAAGGATTTGATATTAAGGTTGTTGCAGGAAATAATTTACATGGGAAAGGGATTTCAGTTAATAAAGATATTGCTGGAATTAGACGAATGCCAAAAGCAATGGCAATTTACACGGTAAAAGATAATGAAGAAATTCAAAAATATATTTTTCCAATTTACGGCAAGGGTTTGTGGTCTACACTATATGGATTTATTGCATTAGACAGAGACCTTCATACAGTAAAAGGGTTCACTTTTTATGAGCATGGTGAGACTCCAGGACTTGGTGGGGAAATTGATAACCCAAAATGGAAACAAATTTGGGTTGGGAAACAAGTTTATGATCAAGATTGGAATTTGAAAATAGAAGTGATAAAAGGTGTTGTTGATCATACAAGTGATAAATCAAAATATCAAATTGATGGGCTTTCTGGATCTACATTGACTACAAGAGGAGTTAGTAATTTAGTTCAGTTCTGGCTTGGTGAAAATGGTTATAAACCATTCATTACAAAATTGAGGGAAGAGGGAAGTAATGAAAAAATATAAAGAAATTTTGCTTGGACCTATTTTTAACAATAACCCTATTGCGCTTCAAATATTAGGTATTTGCAGTGCTCTTGCTGTAACTTCAAAATTGGAGACAGCAATTGTAATGTCTTTAGCAGTAACATTAGTTGTTGCGTTTTCTAACTTTTTTGTCAGTTTAGTTAGGAACCACATTGCCAGTAGCATTAGAATTCTTGTTGAAATGACAATTATTGCATCATTGGTAATTATTGCAGATCAATTGATCAAAGCTTATGCTTACGATGTAAGCAAACAATTATCAGTTTATGTTGGTTTAATCATAACTAATTGCATTGTTATGGGCAGAGCAGAAGCATTTGCTTTGCAAAATAAACCGTTTATAAGTTTCCTAGATGGTATAGGAAACGGTATTGGGTATAGTTTTATTTTAATAGTTTTAGCATTTATAAGAGAGCTATTCGGTTCAGGAAAATTATTGGGTATTACAATTCTACCTCTTGTTACAGATGGGGGATGGTTTGTTTCTACTGGATTATTCCTAATGCCTCCAAGTGCATTTTTCCTAATTGGACTAATTATTTGGGCGATCAGAACTTATAAACCAGAACAAGTTGAAGAGGGTTAGAAATGGTTGAACATTATTTAAGTTTATTTGTAAAATCTATATTTATAGAGAATATGGCACTTGCATTCTTCTTGGGAATGTGCACATTTATGGCAATATCCAAAAGAGTGGATAGTGCAATTGGGTTAGGTATAGCAGTAGTTGTTGTGCAGGCTATAACGATGCCAATCAATAATCTTATTTTTAATTATGTCCTCAAAGAAGGTGCACTTGCATGGGCTGGTTTAGAAAATGTTGATTTAACATTTCTTGGGTTACTTACATATATTGGTGTTATTGCTGCAATGGTTCAAATACTAGAAATGGTTTTAGATAAGTATGTCCCTTCTTTATATAACACTTTGGGAATATTTCTACCTTTAATTACAGTTAACTGTGCCATATTAGGTGGTTCTCTACTTATGGTTGAACGAAACTATACCTTCCCGGAAAGTGTAGTTTTTGGTTTTGGTTCAGGAATTGGTTTTGCATTAGCTGTTATTGCACTTGCTGGAATTAGAGAGAAAATGAAATATAGTAATATTCCGCATGGTTTAAGGGGTTTAGGTATTACATTTATAATAACTGGTTTAATGGCAATAGCATTTATGCTGTTTTCTGGAATTCAATTATAGAGGTTTTAGTAAATGGATGGAATGAGTTTAATTCTTCTTGGCGTGGTAATGTTTACGCTTATTGTACTTCTTTTAGTAATGGTCATTCTTTTTGCCAAGTCTAAATTAGTAGCTAGCGGTAATATTACAATTTCAATAAATGATAATCCAAACAATTCACTTACAGTTCCAATTGGTGGAAAATTATTAAATGCGTTGGCAGAGAATAAAGTATATCTGCCATCCGCATGCGGCGGCGGCGGTACATGCGGCGAGTGCAAATGTGTTGTTGTTGAAGGCGGTGGAGATGTTTTACCGACCGAAACATCAAAGTTAAATAGAAAACAAATTAGAGAAAATTATAGACTTTCATGTCAAGTTCCAGTAAAAAATGATATGAAGATAGTTGTTCCAGCAGAAGTATTCGAAATTAAGAAATGGGAATGTGTTGTAAAATCTAATTATAATGTTGCGACTTTTATAAAAGAATTAGTTTTACAACTTCCGGAAGGGGAAAATGTTGATTTTAGAGCAGGTGGTTACATTCAAATTGAGGCCCCACCTCATGTAGTTAAATACTCTGATTTTATTATTGAACCAGAATATAGAGGGGATTGGGATAAATTTAATTTATGGCAGTATGTTTCTAAAGTAGATGAACCGGTTTTAAGGGCTTACTCAATGGCTAGTTATCCTGAAGAAAAAGGGATTATTATGCTGAATGTGCGTATCGCTTCACCTCCTCCTAGAGTGCCAGATGCTCCTCCCGGACAAATGTCTTCATTTATATTTAATTTGAAACCAGGTGATAAAGTTATTATTTCTGGTCCGTATGGAGAATTTTTTGCAAAAGATACGAAAGCTGAAATGGTATTTGTAGGTGGTGGTGCTGGTATGGCTCCAATGAGATCTCATATATTTGATCAATTAAAGAGAATTGATACTGATAGAAAAATAACGTATTGGTATGGTGCTAGAAGCAAACGAGAGTCTTTCTATGATGATGAATTTGATGAATTAGCTAGAAAGCATCCTAACTTTACTTGGCATCTAGCTCTCTCTGAACCTCAACCTGAGGATAACTGGACAGGTTACACCGGATTCATTCACCAAGTGTTGTATGATAACTACTTGAAAGATCATCCCGCTCCTGAAGATTGTGAATATTATATGTGTGGACCTCCAATGATGAACAATGCTGTTATTCAAATGTTAGAGAATCTTGGAGTTGAAAGAGATAATATTGCTCTAGATGATTTTGGTGGTTAAAATAACGGTTTAAAAGATCAGTCTTAAACATTTTTATTTAAAGGAGTACATTATGATAACTGCTGCTGAAATTTTAGAAAACAAAGGTGGAATAATCATTTCCGTTGATATAGAAGTTACAGTTGCTGATGCTTTAAAAGTTATGTTAGAAAAGAAAATTGGAGCTGTTTTAATCCAAGATGGCAATGAAATTAAAGGTATTTGGACAGAAAGAGACTTAATGAAGAATGTTGTAACAGACGGCTTTTACTCAAAGACTACCAAAATTAAAGACGTTATGACAACTAAGCTTATCTCTTCTCCATATACAGAAACTTTATACAAGCTGATGGACAAATGTTTAGGTATGCGTTTAAGGCATTTGCTAATTGAAAAAGATGGAAAATATATTGGTTTACTATCTGCTGGAGACATTACCAGAGCACATTTAATGCAAAAAACCAGTGAGATAGAAGAACTAAATAAAATAGCTGATATGGACTATTATGATAATTGGAAGTGGAATAAGAAACAATAAAAGTATTGTTTACCTAGTTTTTGTAGTACTTCTTTTTGTTTTTGTCAGCGGCTGTAGCAGTTATTCTTCAGAGAGGGAACAATATTCTATTAATGGTGCCACAATGGGCACCACATATTCTGTAAAAGTTATTCTTCCCAAAGAATACATCCATAATTTAGACTTACAAGAAGCGATTGATAGTGTTCTATCCGATGTAAACGAGAAAATGTCAACATATATCTCGGATTCGGAATTATCCTTATTTAACCAAAATCAAGGAGTTCACTGGATAGACATTTCAAATGATCTGGCTCATGTAATCAGTACTTCAATAATGATCTCAAAAGAAAGCAATGGAAGTTTTGATATTACTGTTGGTCCTCTAGTGAACCTTTGGGGTTTTGGTCCAACTAAAAATGACAGCCTAATTCCCAAAAATAGTGAAGTTAGTAAAATATTATCTGAAATTGGAATAGATAATTTAGAGCTTGATCTTATCAATCTAAAAATTAGAAAAAAAATACCTCAAATTTATTGCGACTTATCTGCAATTGCTAAGGGCTATGGTGTTGATAAAGTTGGATTGTTTTTGGAGAGTATTGGTTTAAATGAATATATGATAGAGATTGGCGGCGAAGTTAGAGTTAAGGGAATGAATAAGGATAATAAAAAATGGAAAATTGGAATTTCAAGTCCATCCCAGAATAATTTACAACAAATAATTGGAATCTCTAACTTATCAATGGCAACTTCCGGTGATTATTTTAATTATTTTGAAGTAGATAATATTAGGTATTCTCATACTATTGATCCAAGAACTGGGAGGCCGATTAAACACAAATTGGCATCGGTAACAGTAATTCACCAGAACTGTGAAATGGCTGATGCTTATGCTACTGCAATTGATGTAATGGGTCCGGAAGAGGGATTTAAGTTTGCTTTAGCAAAGGAACTTCCTATTTTCATGATTGTAAGAGAAGAAAATTATTTTATTGAAAAAATGACTCCTCAGTTTGAGGAATTTATACAAAAGGATTAGTTATGTTACAGTTTTTAGCAATTATAGGTTTTATGATTTTAGCCGTAGCAGTTTTTGCTGGTGGTTTACATTTTAGTCAATACAAAAAAAGAGCTAATGCTGGCTGCTGCGGTGGGGGAAGCTGTGATAGTAAAGGTGGCGGGCATTCTTGCTATTCATCCAAATCAGAATTTGTTGATAATATTGATAAGATTAAAGCAGAAAAGTTGAAAATTAGGACGAATAGATGAAGATGAACTAATTCTCTATCTGTTTTACAAAACCATTTATTCCCTGATCTTTAAGCTCATCTTTTTTGGTTTCAGCTTCACTTATATCAGTATATAGTCCTACATAAACTCGAAAGAATACTTTATCATTGACAATCGCTTCAACTATTCGAGAATCAGCTATTGTACTGCTTAATTTCTTGGCATCTTTTTGAGCATTATATGAACCAACTTGAACAGAATAATGAGGAGTTTCCAATTCCTCTGGAATAGGTCTATCAGCTTTCAGCAACACAAGTTCAACTTCTGCAGATCCGTCATTTATCATTCCAATTCTAGTGGCAGCTTCTCTCGATAAATCAATAATTCTACTCTTAGCAAATGGTCCTCTATCGTTTATTCTAACTATAACAGAACGGTTGTTAAAAGTATTCTTAACTTTTACAATACTATTAAATGGTAAGGTTCTGTGAGCAGCTGTTAATTCACGCATATTAAAAATTTCACCATTTGCTGTTCGTTTACCATTAAAATTCGGTCCGTACCAGCTTGCAACTCCAGTTTCAATCAATATACCAGTTGAATTTTCATACTCAGAAAAATCTTTGGTTGCCGAACAAGACATTAATAATGCCATCATTAAAATAGTTACAACATATTTAAGATAGATTTTTGTCATAATAAAAATTCAGATCTGTTAATTTGTCATACCCAAAAGATTAAACGGAATTCAGGCTAATGGCAAAATAGCTCTCACCTAAAATGCTTCTACTGGAGTAAAATAGAAAACTAGTCCAAAGCAAAAGATTTTTTTGCCAAATTTTTTGAAATCCTATTAACTTCCATTAACCCGGCAGAACCATACCATTTAATTAATTCCATCGATAAACTTCCTGCTTGAATTGCAGGATCTGTTTCAGTTAAAGTTTTGGCTTCTTCAACCGTCTCTACATCAAAAATATAAATGCCTCTAATTTCACCATCACCATAAAATGGACCAGCTAAAACTAAATTACCTTCTTCTGCCATCCTACTAATATTTTTTAGATGTGCTTTTTGCAATTCAGCTTTTTTAGTAGAATCTAAATCTCTATTTGGACCTCTTTTTAAGAAAGCCATTACATACGTTTTCATTCCATAATCATCTGCTCCATATTGGGCAGCCTTAAGACTATCAAAAGCAAAAGTTGAATATTCACTATCCTGCTTTTCGATTTCACTTTTGCAGCTAAAGAATATTGTTGAGATTAAAAACAAAATTAAAATTTTCATTGATCGACTCAATTTGGTGATTTATTTTCTAATTTAAATCTAATTCGCAAAACTCCATTATTAAAACTTGTAGAAATTATTTTAAAGTTCCCAATTTCGGAAGTGTTTTCAACATGTTCCCCGATACAAAGACAACTATCATAATTACCAACTTTAATAACTCTAATTTTTTCTTCGACATCATCTGGTAATTTAGAAACATTATAGTTTTGCGTTGCTTCTAAGAAATCAATAAAAGACTCATTAACGTCTAAATTATTGCCAATTACTTCATTCACTTTATTTTCTAAAGCTTTAACTTCTTCATGATTTAAGTCTCGTTCAAAATGGTAATCACACTTACTTTTTTTTCTTTCCAAATGAGCAGAAAATGATCTTTCTTTTGTAAACATTTGAAGCATAGTTTGATTTAATATATGTTCAGCTGTGTGCATTGGAGCATAATAAGATTTAGCCATTTTGATTCTTTCTTAATTTGGAATAAAAATTTTGTAAATATAAAATTTGTTAATATAGTTATCAACTATTACAAACATTACAATTGCCACAAGGTTGTTCATCAAAAAAACCAAAATATTCAGATATGTAGACTCTCTTGCATGTTTCTGCTCTAAAATAATTTACAACTGCCAATAATTTCTTATTATCATTCATTAATTTTGCATTTAGCTTTTCTTCATCGCATAACTCATTTGGCATTTCTGCTTGGAGAATAAGATTTCTGTTCTCCAAGCTTCCATCAGTAACACCATATCTATCAAGCATAGCCAAAACTGTTTCTATCCTAAAATCATTTCTATCTCTATCACTCATTTGTTCTCTTAAAAAATTTGGACCAAGTGCATTCACCCTGCTAATATCTTCTCTAATTAAATTATATACTCGTTCGTAAAAATCAGCATTAGGATTAGCCCATTTTATAAATTCCATTTGTGTATAAAGGTCATTCTGATTGTATAATAATTTACACAAGGAATCTTTGCCATCTCTTCCAGCTCTTCCTATTTCTTGATAGTAAGATTCGATCGAAGAAGGAACTTCTGCATGAATCACGAACCGTATATTAGGTTTGTCGATACCCATACCAAATGCATTAGTTGCTAAAATAATTTTATTATCTGATATTAAAAATTCTCTTTGAATTTGCTTTCTTCTTTTAGGTTCAAGCTTTCCATGGTAGATTGAGTGCTCAATTTTTTTTGATTCTAAAAGTTCTGAAAATCCTTCTAACTTTTTAATTAATGAAAAATAAATGATGCCGGACCCTTTGTACTGAGAGATTACATTTTCGATTTCACTTATAGTTTCTAATTCATCATAAACATCAGCGGATTCAAGTCTTAGATTTGGGCGTTGAATTCCTTGATGATATAAATTGATTTGGTTCTGTTTTAAGCCTAATTTCTTAATTATATCTTCTTGAACTTCTTTGGTGGCAGTGGCTGTTAGAGCAATTGTAAGCGGATTTCCTAACAGTTCTCTGAATTCAGCAATACGAGAATAATCTGGTCTAAAATCATGTCCCCATTCAGAAATACAATGTGCTTCATCAACTGCAAGTAAAGAAATATTTGCATATTTAATCTTTTCTACAAAATCCTTTTTTCTAAATCTTTCCGGAGTAACATAAAGTAATTTAATTTTTCCACCTACAAAATCGTCTAATCTTTTATTTCTATCATTAGGTTTTACAGTTGAATTAATAAATTCCGCCGCAATTTTTTTTACTTTTAATGCATCTACTTGATCTTGCATCAACGCAATAAGTGGACTAATTACAATTGTTCCACCATCAAACATTAATGCCGGAATTTGATAACATACAGATTTCCCAGCACCGGTAGGCATTAGAACAAGACAGTTACTATTGTTAACTGTTAAGTCATTAATAATCTTTTCCTGCTCACCCAGAAACGAATCATGTCCATATTTATCTTGTAATATTTTTAACGCTTCATTCATAAAGGGTAATTTCTGTTGGTTTTTATTGTATGTAAAGATAAGTAATTCTTAAAATTATCTTCTTAGTAAATCTTTGCTGGGATTTTACGATTCCTAAGTGTAATTTTATATTTGATTTTACAAACATAAAATAAAACAGTGCTAAAACTTAACATACTTGACCAATCGCCAATCTCAGAGGGCATGGATGCAAAGACTGCCTTAAATAATACAGTTGAACTTGCAAAATTAGCTGATGAAAAAGGGTATAAACGATTTTGGGTTTCTGAACATCATGGTTCACAAGCTTTCGCTTCTGCCAGTCCGGAAATATTTATTGGGGCATTAGCTGCTCAAACCAAAAATATCAGACTAGGAACGGCTGGAATTTTACTAAGTCATTATGCTCCCTTTAAAATTGCCGAACAAATTAATTTATTGACGGCATTATATCCAGATAGAATTGATCTTGGCATTGGTCGAGCATTAGGTGGAGATCCCAAAATAATTAAGCTTTTGAATTCTGATACAAATCCAAATAATTTATTTACAAAGTATGATGAATTAATAAGTTATATTTTTAATAATCAATCGCAAACTCTTGTAGTTCCTAATACGTATCACAAACCAGAATTCTGGGTATTGGGGTCAAGTCCAACAAGCGCAAAATATGCTGCGGAAAGGGGATTGAGATACTCATTCGCCTCCTTTATTAATGCAGAACACTTATTGGAAGCTTTGCAGACTTATCATCAATATTTTACTCCATCAAAACATTTGAAAAAACCATATACAAATTTATCTCTTTTTGCACTATGTTCTGAAGAAGAGCAAAAAGCTAATGAACTAGCAAAGGTTGTAGAAAATTGGTTAGTTAATTTTCTTTTATTTAAAAAGGATTTAGCCTTCCCTAAGGATGTGAGTGATTCATCAATAGTAGAATCAGTTCCAGCTAAGTATTTGATAAATATGTTTAGAGAGTATTCAGCAATTGGCAATCCAGCTCAGGTAATTAAAAAATTAAAAATGTTAAAAGAAAAATTAATGATTGATGAATTTACAATTGTAACAATTACGTATTATCAAAAAGATAAAGTAAATTCTTATAAATTAATTTCTGAAGAAAATACAAAAGAGGAAATGTGATTAAAGTAATATTTGTGTGTATGGGTAATATTTGCCGATCTCCAAGCGGTGAAGCTGTTATGAATAAATTGGTGAAACGAGCAGGATTGGAAAATGCAATTGAATGTGATTCAGCTGGAACAATTGCATACCATGAGGGTGAACAAGCTGATGCTAGAATGAAGCGGCATGCTATTGCCAGGGGATTTCGTTTAACAAGTATCGCAAGGCGTTTTAGAGATCCAGACTTTGAAAAATTTGATTATATAATAGCAATGGATGATGCCAACCTCAAAGATCTAGTTTCCTTTGATAAAAAGAAGAAGTACAGAAACAAAATATTTAAAATGACAGATTTTTCTTCTAAGCTGGATTATTCTGAAGTGCCAGATCCATATTACGACGGACCAGAAGGTTTTGAGATTGTGCTGGACATATTAGAGGATTCCTGTGCGGGATTGCTTGAAGAGATAAAAGCAAAACATAATCTTAAAAGTAAGAAAAATGAATAATATTAAGCAAAAACTGGAAACAGAATTATTTCAAAAAGTTAATTCAATACTTTCTCTTGGTGGCGGCTGCATTGGTAATGCCATGAAAGTTACTGTTGAAAATGGAACAAGCTATTTTGTAAAACATTACGAAAATAGTAAAATGCACAAAGCAGAAGCTAATGGATTGAATGAACTTAAAACTGCCAACGCAATTAGAATTCCCAGAGTAGTAAAATTTAATGACGATTTTTTAATATTAGAATTTATTGAGTCAGCACCAAAGGTTTCTGATTTCAGTGAAAAATTTGGAAGACAATTTGCTGAACTTCACAGAATGACCTCACAAAAAGTATGGGTATTTTGAAGATAATTTTATTGGCTCAACTCATCAAATTAATGTTCCGCAAAGTGAAAGTTGGAATGAATTTTATTTTAAAAATCGTTTAAAGGTTCAATTCCGATTGGCAGAAAAGAATGGTCATGCCACAAATGAATTAAAAAGTGGAATGAAATTTCTTGAATCAAAATTAGAAAAAATTTTAGAAGGAAGTAAAGAACAGCCAACCTTGCTGCACGGCGATTTGTGGGGTGGAAACTACATTTCAGATCAAAGAGGGAATCCTTGTCTTGTTGATCCCGCAGTTTATTATGGACACAGAGAAGCTGATTTAGCAATGACTAAATTATTCGGCGGATTTGATGTTAAATTTTATTCAGCTTATCAAGAGGCGTTTCCCTTAAAAGAAGGTTGGGAGTATAGAGAAAATATTTACAAATTATATCACATCTTAAATCACCTAAACTTATTTGGAACTAGTTATTTAGGTCAAGCTATTTCACTCATAAATACCTACCGATAATTTTTTTCTTGACAAATAAATAAGTATAATTTAACTTACGGCCATAAAATAACTAACAGTCATTAAAAAAACTTAAGTCAGAATAATGGGAACTTCAGAAAGAAAAGAAAGAGAAAAGCTTCGAAGACGCCAAGAAATTATTGATTCAGCAGAGAAAGTATTTTTCAGTAAAGGTTTTGCTAACTCAACAATGGATGATATTGCCTCGGAAGCGGAGTTAAGCAAAGGAACCATTTATCTTTACTTTAAAAGCAAGGAAGAACTATTTAGCGTTTTCGTTAATCGTGGTATTACAAAGCTTCACGAATTGTTTGTCGAATTTTCTTCAAAAGAGCCGAACGGGCTATTAAAAACCAAGGCGATTGGGGATGCTTATATAAAGTTTTATTTTGAGTATCCAAATTATTATCAAGCAATGATGTATGATGAATCCAAAGAAATTAAGGAAGTGGACGATGAAGCTATAATGAAAATTAAAAAGGCAACAAATCAAATTTTTGTAGATATAATCAGAGAAGGTATTAAGGATGGTTCAATTCGTAAGGATCTAGATCCGATTAAAACTTCACTTATTCTTTGGGGCGAAACCTTAGGAGTTCTTCAATTAGTTACTCTAAAGGGAAATATTATCTGTAATGAAATGGATTGTTCAACTGAAGATCTAATAGAATATTTTTTTGAATTTACGTATAAAGCATTAAAAGCATAATTTTTTTGTCTGACAATGACTAACAGTCATTTTATAATTGCAGTTTAGTGAGGCGCTATGAAAAAAACTTTAGCAATAATTATTTTTATGATTTTTCAATTTTCAATTTTTGCACAGAATGAAACTTTGGAAAATTATATAAAATATGGATTAGAAAACAATTTAGCATTGAAACAGAAAAATTTTGATTTTCAAAAAAGCAACTCTGCTTTAGCCGAAGCACGTGGAATGTTTTTTCCCTCAATTGGGATTAATGCAAGATACACAAGAGCCGGAGGTGGGCGAGATATTTCTTTCCCAATTGGAGATATAGTTAACCCAATCCATGGCACATTAAATTATTTATTGCAGCAAAATGTATATCCAACGAACATCGGAAATGAAGTCATTCCGTTTCTTAGAGAAAGGGAACACGAAACAAAAATAAGTTTAGTTCAGCCGATTTTTCAACCTGCAATATATTACAATTATCAAATTCAAGATAAGATGCTAGAGATAAGCAAACTTGAAAAAAATAATTACGCAAGAAGTTTAGTCGCTGAAATTAAAAATGCATATTTCAATTTTCTTAAAACCAAAAATGTTCAGCAGATTTATGAAAATACAATTGAACTGCTAAATGAAAATCTCAGAGTAAATCAAAGTTTATTTAATAATGATAAAGTAACAATTGATGTTGTATATCGTGCTAAAGCTGAAATATCTGAAATTGAACAAAAGCTTTTTGAGGCAAATAAGAATAGTGAATTATCTGCTTCGTATTTAAACTTTATTCTTAATCGCCCATTAGACTCTGAAATAATTTTAGATACAACTTCATTTTCTCAGCAAATAAATTTTGATTTTGATCAAAGTTATCAAAATGCATTAGAGAACAGAGAAGAATTAAAACAGTTGGACCTAGTTTCTGAAGTCTTTGGTGATAAAGAATCAATTCAGATTTCTAAATATTTACCGGGAATTTCTTTTGCAGCAGATTATGGATTTCAAGGTGAAAAATATCAATTCGATAAAGATCATGATTATTGGATGGCTTCTGTTGTTTTGCAATGGAATTTATTTAACGGATTGAGAGATTATGAACAAAAAGAACAAGCAGAGATTGAGAGTAAAAAAGTAAAAACTCAAATTGAAGAAGTAAAAAAACAAATTGCACTTCAGGTAATGGAAGCTTATAAAAATTACGAATCAGCGTTTAAGTCAATAAAATCAGCACAAGAAATGCTAATAAGTTTAAAAGCATCATTCAGAATTGTTGATAAAAAATATAAAGAGGGAATGACAAGTTATATTGAATTTTTAGATGGCAGAAATAAATTAACACAATCTGAAATTGGAGAAATACTTTCAGTTTATGATTTCCACCAAAAAGAGGCTGAATTGGAAAAAGTTTCTGCTATGATAAATATTAAAGATTACATCAATGATGATAACAAATAAATTTTGAGGAATAAATGAAATTAAGAATCATTTTAACCGTTTTAATAATTTCAATATTTACCAGTTGTTCTGATAAAACAAACGAAGAGCAAAAAGACGAAATTATTTCCGTAAAAATAATTCCGGTTCAAGAAGTTGAGTATTCAGCAAAAATTCATTCAAGTGGAAGATTAAAATCTGAAAAAGAAGCTAAGCTTTCCTTTAAAACCGGTGGAATTATTCAAAAAATATTTGTTACTGATGGAGAAAAAATTCGCAAAGGACAAATATTAGCCAAACTAAATTTGGAAGAAATTGAATCTCAAGTTAATCAAGCAAAAGTAAATTATGAAAAAAGTTTAAGAGATTTTAATCGTGTTGAATCTCTCTATAAAGATAGTGTTGTAACACTTGAACAATTTCAAAATGTTAAATCAGCGTTAGATGCCGCTTCTTCCGGATTTGATATTGCAAAATTTAATTTAAGCTATTCAACAATTATATCTCCTTTCAATGGTAAAGTTTACAAAAAATTAGTTGAAGAAAATGAAATGGTTTCTCCGGGAATGCCAATATTCATGGTGGGTTCAGATGAAAGCCAATGGCAAATTACTTGCGGATTAACAGACAGAGATATTTCTAAAATAAAATTAGGCGATAAAGCCAAAATTAAATTTGATAATTATGATGAAGAATTTTCGGCTGCTGTTTCAGAAATTGCAGCAAGTGCAAATCCTATGAATGGATTGTTTGAAGTTAATCTAGAATTAGATGTGAGAAAAAATAATTTTGTAAGCGGATTAATTGGAACTGTTGACATCGTTACATCAGAAAAACAAACATTTATAAAAATTCCAATTCAATCATTAGTTGAAGCAAATGGAAATAGTGGATTTGTTTTTGTGCTTGACGAAAATAATTCAAAAGTAAAAAAAATCGAAGTTATGATTTCTGAAATCTTGGGTGAGTTTGTTTTAATAAAATCTGAAGAATAGAATTACCCAAATTGTAACTGATGGTGTTGAATATTTAAGAGATGGTTTATCAATTAAAATAAAAAATTAAAAAGAGTGAATTATGAATTTTTCAAAATTAGCTTTAGATAACCATCAATTTTCAATAATCATTATTTTGACTTTTACTTTTACTTGGAGTTGTATCTTTTATAACTATGCCTCGCTATGAAGATCCCCAAGTTTCTCCCGCAGCAACTTCTGTACTTGTTATTTATCCTGGTGCCACTCCGAATGATGTTGAAGAAATGGTAATCAATCCAATTGAAGAAGCGTTAAATGAATTGGAAGATATTAAAACTATTAAAAGTTATGCTCGTGATGGTTTTGCAAATATTTCAATTGAATTTTTAGCCGGTAGTGATCCGAACGAAAAATATTCTGATGTAACTCAGAAGGTAAATAGTATAAGAAATAAACTGCCAAATGAAATCTTAGATATTGATTTAGTTAAGTGGACTATTGCGGATGTTAAAATTCTTCAACTTGCATTAGTTTCTGATAATGATGAATACAGCAGATTGGAAAACGAAGCTGATCAATTAGAAGATATATTAAAGAAAGTTAACGGTGTTAGAAGTATTAAAGTTTCAGCATATCCGGAACAGGAAGTAAGAATTGAAATTAATTTAGAAAAGCTATCACAATATAAAATTCCCCTCTCGCAAATTATAACACTTGTTCAATCTAACAATGCA
Organism: uncultured Ignavibacteriales bacterium; assembly: GCA_963704835.1. Classification (GTDB taxonomy): domain Bacteria; phylum Bacteroidota; class Ignavibacteria; order Ignavibacteriales; family Melioribacteraceae. Next base: position 42,995 of record CAVPHW010000026.1, read on the forward strand.
AATATTCCCGGAGGTGATATTGATTTAGGCGGAAAAAATTTCAGTGTTCAGACAAGTGGAAGTTTTAAAGATTTAAAAGAAATTGAAAATATTGTTGTAAATTCGGCATACGGACAAATACTTTATTTAAATGATATTGCAAAAATTTACAAAACTTATGAGGATTCTAAATACATTGCAAGATTTAATAACAGAAGAGCAATTTTTATTTCTGCTGATCAAAAATTAGGCACTAATATTTTTGATGTATCAAATGCACTTAAAGAAAAAGTTGAGGATTATAAAACAAAACTTCCAAATTCAATGTCTTTAGAAACTGTCTTTGATCAATCTCAAAGCGTTGATAAAAGATTAACCGGATTTTTTATAAATCTTCTTCAAGGTTTAATTCTTGTCGGAACTATATTATTTTTAGTCGTTGATATTCAAACAGCAATTATCGTGATGCTTGTGATCCCAATCTCAATTTTAATTGGAATTGGCTTATTGGATTTATCCAAGTTTGGTTTGGAGCAAATGTCGATTGCAGGTTTGGTTATTGCACTTGGACTTTTGGTTGATAATGCAATTGTAGTAACAGAAAATATTTCAAGATACATTCAGCAAGGGTTATCAAATTTTGAAGCTGCTGTAAAGGGAACATCTCAAATTACCTGGGCAATTATCAGCTCAACTTTAACAACAATTCTAGCTTTTGTTCCAATGATGTTAATGCAGGATATTACCGGTGATTTTATTAGAAGCATGCCGGTTACAGTTTCTTACACTTTGCTTGCATCATTACTAATTGCATTAACTTTAACTCCGCTTCTTTCTCAAAAATTTATGAGTAGAAATTCAGTTTCTCAGGAAAGAAAAGCAAGAAAGTATTTAAACAATTTCGTGACGACTAAGTATTAAAAAAAGATTACAATATGCACTTGATCACCCCAAAACAATTATTACTATCAGCAGTAATTTTCTTTTTCGTAAGTCTATCACTTTTTCCTTTAGTCGGAATTAGTTTTTTCCCAAAGGCAGAAAAACCTTTGTTTATGATTAATATAAATTTGCCTGAAGGTTCAAGCATTACAAAAACTGAGGAAGTTGCAAATTATGTTGAAGAAGTTTTAATGAATAAGTCTGAAGTAATTAACTATACAACTAATATCGGTAACGGAAATCCAAGAATTTATTACAATGTAGTTTCTAAAATGAATGCTGATAATTATGCTCAAATATTTGTAGAATTAAAAGAATATAATTATGATAATTTCAATAATTTTCTAAGCGATTTAAGAAATGAATTTAAAGATTTCTCTGGAGCAAAAATTGAAGTTAAAGATTTTGAACAAGGACCGCCGGTTGAAGCGCCAATAGCAATAAAAATATTGGGAGATGATATTTCAATTCTTAGAAAAATATCTTTGGATGTTGAAAATATTTTTAATAATACTATCGGCACAGTAAATATTAATAATCCGCTTTCTACAACTAAAACTGATTTATATGTTAATATAAATAAAGAGAAAGCAGCAATTTATGGAGTGCCAATTTTTGAAATTGATAGAACAGTTAGAGCCGCAATAAATGGATTAACTGTTTCAACCTATAGAGATAATACCGGGAAAGAGTATAACATAATTTTAAGAGCACCTAAAATAAATTCAGAAGATTTTGAAAAATTCGATCGAATTTATGTTTCGTCAGTTAACGGAGCACAAATTCCTTTAAAGCAATTAGCAAAGATTGAGTTTAAAACTTCTCCACTAACAATAAATCATTTTGATCTTGCAAGAACAGTTTCTCTAACTTCCGATGTGCTTAGTGGAAATTCCGTAAATACTGTAACAAATGAAATTGTTGAAAAATTAAAAACTTATGCTTTCCCCAAAGGTTATTCATTTTACGTTGGCGGTGAGATTGAAAGTCAGCAGCAATCTTTTGGAGGAATGGCTAAAGCAATGATTATAGCAATTGTTGGAATTTTTGGGATTTTGGTTTTGCAATTTCGTTCTTATAAACAGCCGTTAATTGTTTTCAGTGCAATTCCATTAGCAATAATAGGATCAATAATAGCTTTGCTTATAACTGGAAATTCATTTTCGTTTACAGCATTTGTTGGTTTAACAAGTTTGGTCGGGAATTGTTGTTAATAATTCTATCATTTTAGTCGATTACACAAATCAATTAAAAAGTGAAGGGATGTCAATTACCGAGGCATTAATTTCCGCAGGCGAAGTAAGATTTATTCCAATAATTCTCACAACTGGAACAACAATAGTTGGATTGTTTCCTTTAACACTTGGCGGCGGGACAATGTGGGCTCCAATGGGTTGGACAATTATTGGTGGATTGATAATGTCAACTTTCTTAACTTTAATAGTTGTCCCAGTACTTTATAAATTGTATACTAAATAATTTAATATTTGTAGAATCATGAAACTAAAATTTAAATACTTTTATATAATTACTTTGTTCTCTTCATTGTTAATGTTCGGTCAAACTAGTAAAATAAAAGTAAGAATTATTAATCTACAAGGATTAAAAGGCCAGATTTCAATTGGATTATTTAACAATCCCGAAAGTTTTCCTAAGAAAGAGCAAGGTAAAATTGGAGTTTATTTAGAAATAAAAGATTCTACAGTTGAACACGTTTTTTCAGAATTGAAAAATGGAAATTATGCCATTGCGGTTTATCATGACGAGAACGGTAATAAAGAATTAGATAGAAGTTTCTTCGGTTGGCCAACGGAAGATTATGTTTTTTCAAATTATGCAGAAGGGAGTTTTGGTCCACCTAGTTTTAAAGATGCTAGCTTTGAATTAGTTGATTCACTATTTATTGAGTTGGAATTTAAGTGATGATCTAACATTATTAACTATTTAGCTTTCCAATCATCCGGAACTTGAATAACTATTACTTCTCCTTTAGCACAGATAATATTCTTTGCAAGTAAATCCACTTCTACAATTACTTTTCTTCCTTTAATTTCTTTTATTTTTCCTCTCAGCTCAATTTCACAATCAATGGGAGTTGGTTTTAGGTACTCTACTTTTAATGAAGCGGTTACACATCTCGGGTAGGTTTCTTTTTTTTCAGATGGGTCTAAATTATTAAACAATGCAGCAGCACCACTTCCGGTTGAGTGGCAGTCAATTAAAGATGCTATCAGTCCACCGTAAACAAAACCGGGCAATGCTGTATGTTCTGGTCTTGGAGTAAATCTGCTGATTGTTTCATCACCATCCCAATATGTTTTAAGTTGATGTCCAAATTCATTCTTTGTTCCACAACCATAGCAGTGACTAAATTCTTCAGGGTAATATTCTTGAAATGC
>CAVPHW010000027.1:0-12787 GCA_963704835.1 uncultured Ignavibacteriales bacterium
GTGATAAGGGAAAGTTTCATTTTAATCCTGACAAGTTGTAAAAATTTTAGCCTAGGTGATTTTTTAGATAAATTTATTTTTATAGACATCGATCACAAAAGAAATTTTTTAATATAAATCATTGATAGTATAATTCTACTACTCGTAATAATTAAGGAGTAAAAAATGTATCTTGATCCTGGTTTTGGTAGTATGGTTTTACAGCTAGTTTTGGCTGGTTTGTTAGGCGTAGGTGTAGTAATTAGAGTTTTTTGGAAAAATATTAAGGGTATATTCAGCAAAAATAAATCCACTTCTACTGACATAAAAGATGACATTGATTATGGCGATGCAAAAGAATTATAAAAAAGAAAAAGCCTCTTTCCGTGACCCAAGTGGGTTTATTTTTTACCATAATGGGGAAATTTATCGACAGATCAATCAAATTTACAAGAATGACTACGATCAACTGATCCAATCAGGTTTATTCGATATTTTAACAAAAAAGGGCAAATTAATCTTTCATCAGGAAGTAGATTCACCAAGCCTTGATTCAAATAATTTATATACAATTATTAGACCCGAACGTATTCCATTTATATCGTATCCGTATGAATGGTCGTTTTCTCAACTTAAGGATGCAGCATTATTAACCTTAAATATCCAAAAAGTTTCATTAAATTATGGGATGTCCTTAAAAGATGCAAGTGCCTATAATATTCAATTTAATGAAGGGCATCCTATTTTTATTGATACGTTGAGTTTCACCAAATATATTGAGGGTGAGCCCTGGATAGGCTATAGACAATTTTGTCAACATTTTCTAGCCCCCTTAGCTTTGATGAGTAAGAGAGATATTCGCACAGGTGAATTATTAAAATTATACATTGATGGCATTCCTCTTGATCTAACAAGCAAACTTCTGCCACGCTCAACCTTGATAAACTTTGGATTGTTATCTCATATTCACTTGCATGCTCTTGCTCAAAAAAATTACACGGTTGAAAGAAAACAAAGTAATAAATCAAGCTCCAGTATGAACAAAAACTCTTTAATCGCACTAATTGAGAATTTAGAAAAAACGATTAAGAATATTTCCTGGAAACCACATGGGACAGATTGGTTGGATTATTATCAAGGGACAAATTATACAGATGAATCGTTTTTAGAAAAACAGCAGATTATAAAAGAACTTTTGTCAGACCTTAAACCTAAGACAATCTTAGATTTAGGTGCTAATACCGGGATATTTAGTCGACAAGGAAAAGACATTCAAAATTGTAATATTATTTCTTCGGACATTGATCCTGGAGCGGTTGAAATCAACTATCAGGAAGTGAAAAAGAATAAAGAAAAAAATATCTTACCTCTTATCATTGATTTAACCAATCCTTCCCCTTCCATCGGATGGAATAACAAAGAACGAGTTTCTTTCATCCAGCGTGCAAATGCAGATGTTGTTTTGGCACTGGCTTTGATCCACCACCTGGCAATTTCAAACAATGTCCCCTTAGAAGAAATCTCCAAAACATTGGCAGGGATGGGAGAGTATTTGATCATTGAATTTGTACCAAAAGAAGATTCTCAAGTTCAACGTTTATTATCCACAAGAGATGACATATTTCCAGATTATAATATCCAAGGATTTAGGTTAGCTTTTGAGAATGATTTTCAAATTGTAAAACAGTTTCAAATACAAAATACTTCTCGGTCGTTATTTTTTTTGAAAAAAAATTTTTTGTAAAGCTAACACTATCCATTTAAATGCAGGTCAATCTCCTCAAGCATTTTATGAAAATACCGTTAAAGTTCCAAACAACTATATTTTAGGTTGGTTTAATCACCTTTAGTGAAAATAATAGAATTAGAAATTTTTTATACAAAAATATCTTACTAAATTGTATCTAATTCAAAGTAATAGTAAATTATTTAATCCTTAATTATGCTACCACCATTCAATGTAAATATATATGATTCTACCGATCTATTTTCTTTGCCAATGATTATTGATATCTTGTTTTCTCCTTCACCGAAAGCGTCCGTTGGAAGGAGTGCAGAAAAACCACTCATTTTGTATTTTTCATCTTGAAAATGATCACTTACATCCCATCTTGTGACCTTATTCGTGTTATATACATTCTGAACACCATCGGGTTTGGTTATTTCTAAATAAACCTGATTTTTATTTGCATCTATATTGTTTATAAAAGCCCAACCAGCTACTAAAAAATTATTATTTTCCAAGTTATTTTTTTCAATATGATAAAGGATTTCGTTATTTGGTTTTGCTTTTAAGAACTCCGATATGGGTAAATTCTCAACACTATAAATTTCTTTAAAAGTGTGATTATTTTTTAAAAAAACTTTTTTGGTATTAATAATCCCAGAAGCTTTTTCATTCTCATAGACATACAGATACATAGTGTAATTTCCGTTCTTTAAGTTCAACGGAGAAAAAGATGTTGAGATACCAGTCCTTTGATTTGGAACTTTATTATCTTTAAATACAGTACTAACATCCTTTCTGTTACTTAAATTCATATCAATTTCAAACGATCGCTCATCTGAAGCCAAGATCAGTTTTACTATCTTTTCATTATTTTCTCCATCTGTTTCTACAAATGCCCAGCCTGAAACAAATGTGTCAACCGTTAAGTTATTAGATATGGATAATTTTTCAATATTATAATACACATCATCACAACAATTTTTTACATCAATCGTTGAAGGACTAATCTCTTTTGAGGTTAGTTTTAAAATGGTTGGTGTAAGTGAAAAAAAAATTATAAACCAGAATGCAATTAGAAAGATGTAAATTAATTTTTTATTCATGGGTCAATTAGCTTGCTCTACATAAGGATAATTTAAATCGAATAAATTATTGAAAACCCTTACCAAGGTATTAATACCACTTAGTGATTCAATTTCAAAAACCTCTCCTTTATAATAAACTGCGTTTAAAATATTCCTTTGGTAAAAATTTTCTTCATCAGAATTAAAATATTCATCTTCACTGTTATTAGTTTTAGTAGATTTCCTAAATCCATGATCTGATTGAATAATGATTATTGAATCAGGATCAGTTTCAACAATAGATTTCATGGTTTCAATTATTTTTTTTGAAGTGAATTTGAATTGACCACAATATATATTTGAATCCGCCCAATTATCACGATCACTTGGATTAATGCTTCTTCCATGCTCATCAACTACCCAAGGTAGATGTGGAGTACTAAAATAACCAAATGTAAACAGATGGTTAGGTTGAATATTTGAAGATTTTTTAATGTAAAGGAACATTTGGTTTATTTCCTCAATTCTAATATTGGATGAAGGGATCAGAATTGGATAAAAAATTGAATTATTGACAATTAAAGATTTTACAGTTTCTTCATCGGAAAACTTATTTTCAGATTTGTACTCATAATCTATTTCCGAAATTTCAATTGGAATATGGGTTTGATTGACAACATCAATTAAGATATTTAATTTATAACCATTTTTCTTGAGTAAACCAAATAAATGCGGATCTTTTAAAGATTTAATTCTTGTTTCATGAGGAATATCTATATTGTTTACCAAATCCATATTCAATAAATTTGAAATCTCGATATCAGAATGTATTGAATTATTGTGGCTATGAGGTGAAACATTAAAACCAAGAAATTCAAGTGAATCATAAAATGGTAAGTTATTGTAATTACAATAGCGCTCTATGTTTTCCAGGCCACCAAACTCATCAAAAATTAAATAATAAATATTAGAATCGAAATTTGAATTTGTTGATTGATAAATATTAACTGATTTTTCTGGAGATCTATTAAACCCCTTTACTATTTTGGGGAAGGATATTAATAAATTAAAGATGATTAAGCATGTAAAAATAAATAGGACTGATTTATTAATTTTATATGCAATTTCTCTTGTAGTTTTATTTTTTAGTACCAATGCGATTATATATATAATAGTCAAGAACAACATTAAAACATGCCAATAAAATAACATCGGAAAAATAAAAATTATTGCCTTTTCAAATAATTTGAAAAACAAAGATAATAACGTAACAATTATTGTAAATAATCCTGCTTTATCTATCTCCCGCATAATAAAAAAAGCTATTAAAAAAATTAAATTTGTGTAAATAAAGAAAATTCCTGTGATTTCAAAAAATTCTCGAATTGATGCGTGTTCATAATTATGAAAAAACATAAAAATAATTGGATAAAGAACCACAACGATTATGGATAAAAATAAAATAAAAATTTGTTTATATTTCATATTAATAATTTAATCGAAAAAAAATAAGGTCTAGTTGTCAAAAATTTTATAATAATCCTTCTTGATTTTTCCTCACAATTTTTTTTGGCATTATTTTCCCTTGATTTCCATGCTAAAAAAAGTGATTTGCCACCATGTTCTTGTTGTTCCTTTTTTGAGATTTACTGCATTCGGTTTCTTTACGACTATTTTTCTATCTTGCTTCAATAAAGCATATATTTAACTAAAATTCGTTTCACTTTTTTATCTCAATTATGTTGATTTATAACTAATAACACAACTTACTCTTATTAATACTCTCCTTTTACAAATATGCACTTGTATTGTAAATTATGATGAGAAAATAGCATTATTTTTCGTAAACACTTTATTAGTCCTATTATAATGCATTGACGTTTGAAAAATCGTTAGTGTAACATTCTTTCTGTAAAATCTTGAACCTTAACAAAAGGGGTGAGTCAGAAGTATCCTAAAGGTTACTAGACCAAAAAAGGAGACTGAAATGACTCACCAAAATAATTATACCTTTTCGAGTGAATATGCAGAGCAAGGATTGGATGCAGTTCCAGAACTCATGCGGGTACTTATCAATAACATCATGCAAGCAGAGCGATCAAAATATCTACAAGCGGAAGAGTATGAAAGGACAGAAGAACGGAAAGGACATGCCAATGGGTATAAACCAAAGACGATGAAGACTCGTCTTGGAGAAATCACCTTTTCGATACCACAAGTACGTGAAGGTGGTTTTTATCCTTCAGCATTGGAAAAAGGTCTTAGAAGCGAACGAGCATTGATTGCTACCTTAGCTGAAATGTATGTTCAGGGAGTATCTACCAGAAAAGTCAAAGCAATTACTGAACAGCTATGTGGAGTTGAAATCTCAGCTATGCAAGTAAGCCGGGCTACAGCTAAATTGGATGAAACATTACTGGAATGGCGGGAACGTCCGCTTGGTGAAATAACTTATCTGTACGTAGATGCGCGCTATGAAAAGGTAAGAGATGCCGGTCAGGTACGGGATGCAGCTGTTTTGGTTGCATCAGGCATTACGCCAGGTGGAGAAAGGCAGATATTAGGGGTTTCCGTATCACTTAGTGAACAGGAGATGCACTGGAAAGACTTTCTGAAAGGGCTAAAGGATCGCGGGTTGAACGGAGTGAAATTAGTTATTAGCGATGATCATGCGGGATTGGGGGCAGCTAGAAGGGCGGTTTTTGGCAGTGTGTCATGGCAGCGCTGCCAATTTCATTTGCAACAAAATGCGGGAGCTTACGTGCCTAAGCAAGCAATGAGAATGGAGGTAGCAGCAGATATTCGAGCAATGTTCAATGCCCCAGATCGACGGACAGCTGAAGAGTTCCTTCAAACAGCCATTCAGAAATATGCCTTATCAGCCCCACGTTTATCGGCTTGGCTTGAAGAAAATCTTTCGGAAGGATTTACTGTATTTGGCTTTCCATTGGAGCATCGAAAATCCATCCGTACAACCAATAGCCTGGAAAGGATCAACAAAGAGATTCGCAGACGAACTAGAGTTGTAGGTGTTTTTCCAAACGAGGCTTCATGTCTCAGATTGGTATCAGCAATATTAATGGAGATAAGTGAGGAATGGCAGATTGGAAAACGTTATTGTAGCAGCAAGTCATTAGATTATTAAAGATCTTTGGTTATTTCTGACTTGAAATTACAGAAAAAAGGTTGCGTAATCGAAAAATCTTTAAATCATCGGTCATTCACCTTGTAATAGAAATATTTATGAAATAGAAGAATCCAAGAAAGTAATTACTCTACCAATTTACAAATATAACCCTTTGACCCGTAATACAGCAGAATTTTAACAAACATTATAGCCACATTGTTGTGAATAGAAAATAATCTATCTTGTTGGTGATGCAAATTTAAATTTCATAGTGTCAAAGTCGGATTCTATTTTAAATACGGCAATAAATTTCCTTGGTTGCTATTTTTCGCAATTAAAATTAAATCTTTAATTTTTAACTTACAACCTTTGTCTCGTTTGAATGAGTCCTAAATTATTAATATCTTTACCATTTTTTTTAAGAACAAGACAGCTCGGTAACATAATCGAATGAACTAATAACCTCACTTCGGTTACATTAACATTTGGTTAACATCTAGGTCAAATAAAAACTAAAATTGCCAAAGTACTATGGGTAAACATTTTAACAATTAGTCGAGAACTGACAAATTATATAAGATTTGGTATCTATCGTTCTAAGCAAGAACAACTGATTGCCATCCAAAGTAAACGAGATCGCAAAAGATAAAATAAAGATAAAGAGACTTTTGAATTAGATTGTAGCCCTGAAGAGTCTATCCCAACGCTCAAATATAGTCTTTCTTATAAAAAAATTGAAACAAATTTATTTTATTTTACATTTTATTAATAGGGATTTTTGAATAAATGTCTTCAATTAATTCATCATATTTCATATAATCCCGAATTTTGTCAAAGGGTTGGCTTGGAGCAAGGGTTGCCCATAATTCATGAATATACTCCTCAAATTTCTCATAAAAATCCAAATCTAATGAATAATTTTGAATAGCGAATTTGTGGTTAAAATAGAAGTCCTCAAAAAACAAGCGTAAGTAATCATTGCTTTTGTCATGTAGAATTTTCCCAACAATACTTGAGGAGTGTCTGCGATGGTAATTGAGAGCTTTTGCTTCAAAGGAAATTTTTCCTCCTTTGATAATATTCAGAATTAAAAATGTATCCCCGCCATTGTACATATTTGTTATGGTTTTTTCAAATTCTTGGCTAAATTTGGTCTTCCGAAACAACACTGAACTCATGTTTAAAATTGTATTTTTTATTCCCAATGCTTCGTTGATTTCTTCCTCAGCAGGAATACAATATGACTGATTCCACCTTGTTTCAGAAATTGATCTTAAATATTTTCCTTCACGGTAATCACCTAAAATCTCGTCCTTTTCATTGATAATATTCGATGCACAATATGCCAACTTAACTTCTGGGTCCTCAAAAGCCGTGATCATTTTTTCTAAAAATGTTACGTCACTCCAGTCATCGGATTTAGCAATCCAAATAATTTCTCCCTTAATCATTGTCAACGCTTTCATCCACTGTTTAAAAGGAGAACCACTATTTTTTTCATTTTGAACAACAGTAACGTTAGGAAAATTAGTATAACGATCTATAATCTGAAAACTATCATCAGTCGAACAATCATCCATTATTATTACTTCGAAATCTTTATAGGTTTGATTAAAAATACTTTCCAAACGCTTTGGTAAATATTCCTCATGATTGTAATTGGGTACGATGATAGATATTTGTGGACTGATTTTCCCAAATTCTTGGATTTTTGCTAAAATTTTAGGCATAATGACATCACTCGAAAAATGTGAAATAAGCCTTTCTCGAGCTTTTCTCCCTAATTTCGACCGAATATCATCATTAGCAATGAGAAAAGCAACTTTTTCTGCCATCATTCGAACATCTAAATAAGGAACCACAAACCCAGTATCTTCTTCTATTATTTCGGAAGCACCACCACTTTCTGCAAACATAATAGTTGGCAACCCAACATCAGCAGCTTCTAAAACAACTCTACCAAATGGTTCCTCCCTGGAAGTTAACAAGAAAATGTCGCCCACCTTTAAATATTCCATTACATTTTCCTGAACTCCTAAAATCGTAATGTTATTTTCAAGGTCAGAATCGTACAATTTTGATTTTTCTTTCCAGGTAATCCTATCTTCATTTAAATCATTTTGGTCAAAATCGCCGCCAATCCAATAAAAATGGAAATTTTGAACGTTCATTTTCTTTAATTCACGAGCTGTTTCATAAAAAAGATCAATTCCTTTACGAAATGGCATCCCAACTCCAGACCCCATTATCATACATTTGTTAACCGGCAAATTAAGCTTACGTCTAAGATCCTGTTTCTCTTCAAAAGATAATAAATCCCCTTGGCGTGGGTTGATAAAATTATATATTGTAGAAATTTTCGATTCCTGAATAGAATAATTAGTTATTAAATTGTTTCTAACTGCATCAGTAACAGAAATGAAATGATCCTCATCTGTTATATTTTCAAACCAATTTGGACAATATTTATGTATCGCAGATTCTAATTCTCGAACATGTGTCAAAATGGGTATATTTAACTCTCGCAGCAGTGGGTATGCAGGTGTAGAAACAACAGTATTTCCAATAATTAATTTTGGGGAGGTTTCACAAAATCCCATTACTTTTGTTAACCAATTCATCTCTAAATCTGACGAAAGTGGTAAAACAATAGTGTCCACCAACGATTGAAAATCACTTAGGAATCTTCCATTTTCTAAAAAAAGCAATTTTATTTTTAAATTTGTTTTCGAGTTAAGCCATTTAATTACTGAAAGGAGAGATTTCTGAGAACCACCCATGTGAGCATCATGTGATATGAAAAGAATTGTGGGTTTCTCTAAAGCTCCTGAATATTTCGAATTTTGCAAAGCGTTTGCTGTTGCTTGCAAATAAGCATAACCATATTTTCGGTCAGGCTCTAAATAAGCCCCTTCTCCCCACTCATTCCAAGCATTAATAAAAACAAAACGATTTGATGGACTTTGATTTTTTATGGTATAAGAAATTGTATTTGCCAACCAGTCAAGGTACAAATCTGGAGAGGAACCCAAATAAACACTACCTTTGTCAATCTTTCTAGGAGTATTGTCCCAAGTTGGGATAATTGTTTTAAATAATGGATATTCTGGGCAATCCTTTTCAATTAAAGAACGCATTACCTCTTGATAGTCATAAATATGTCCGGAGAATTTCTCATTAACAATTTGGACTTTTTCTTTTATCTCAACTAAATTTGAACCAAATGGAGGAAATTCAACGGCTGCGTCAAAACCAATAGACCTAGGATCATCATAAAAACCGAAGGTTTGTGCAACAACCATGTAGGGATTACCCAATCCATTTTTTTGACAATAACTTCTCCAACGTTTTACTGTCATAATTGGATCATAGATATCATTTGCACGATAAACTATTACTAATGGACGACCATCTATCTTAATATAATTTGAGTGTTTAAAATATTGTGCCATATCTTTGATAATTTTAAAATCATTTTCTTCTGAATGCACTTGCTCAATAAGTATTTCATTTTCTAATCCATCCCATCTGCGTGTCCAATTTTCATTTGCCCAGCAGATACAGAATGGAAAGTCAATCTCAGAATCAGAAACAAATTGGTCTAAGGGTTGCTCTAACAATCGCTTACCATCAAACCAATAATAATAAAAACAGAATCCGCGAAGACCATATTTTTTTGCTAACTCTACTTGCCTACGCTGAATTTCCTTAACACGAAGATCATAAAAACCTAATTCTCCAGGCAAATGAGGTTGGTAATGACCTATAAATTGTGGAACTGCTTTAGAGACATTTGTCCATTCAGTAAAACCTTTTCCCCACCAAATATTGTTTTCCATAATTGGATGATACTGCGGTAAATAGAATGCGATCAATTGAATTGGTAAAATTTCACTGGTTAAATCTAAACTAGATAAGTCTACAAATTCAGATTTTCTATCGCCTGTTGATGCTGATAACATATCTTCATAAAGTTGGTTATAAATTAGTGAAGAAGTTGAATAATCCTTTTCACCTTTAATGGAACTATACTTGTTAGAAATTTTGTTTGATTTTGTTTTATGATCAAGTTTGGAAGGTTTTGTTTCAAATTCCAATTTATTTCTATTTCTTTTAACCAAACTGAGAGCTGACTTTGTAATTTTTTCTCTCCGGGTTCCTTTTGGTGCTAACCACAAACGAAATGTCCATAATTTCCGTATAATTTTCCACCCCCTACTTCCATAAATTTCTAAAAGTTTTGAATTTAATTCTTGAAGTATTTGTTCTCGTTGTCCCAAGTAGCTTTCCAAATTTATTATTTTGTTTTCCAATCCAATATTTATGGACTTCATATTCGAAATTTGGAGTAATCCATCTTTTATCTGAGATTGATTTTTTAATTCCAACTCTAATAGTTTCTTTTCTAATTCTTCATATAATTGATCACGATTTTTAAGCTTTCCTTCTAATGAGAGATACGATTGATCACGATTTTTAAGCTTTCCTTCTAATGAGAGATACGATTGATCACGATTTTTAAGCTTTTCTTCTAAAACTATAATATCCCCTTTCAATTTTTCTCTTAAACTGCTTTGGTCCAATTGAGATTTATTAATTTCTTTAGATTTATATTGAGATATGACATTTTGCCCCAATGAAACAAAGTAATCTTTAAATAAAGTTCGATGGGGAAAATCTTGTCTTAGAAATTCTAATTTAAAATCTCCAATTCCTTCTTCTAATTGGACAATTCCAAGGCCATGCGAATGAATAAATTCAAAATTCAGTGGATATTCTTCCATAATTTCTTGCCAAAATCGCCAAATACCAAATCCACGTTCTCGCACATTTGTATCATGAAATATAACGACTGCATGAGGAACTAATTTTGGCAACCAAGTCTCAAAATCATGCTTAATGGCATCGTAAGTATGTAAACCATCGATATGAAGCAACTCAATGGAGGCATCAGAAAAGTAAGATACAGCATCATTAAATTCCATACGCAACAAGCGGGAAAATTCTCCATAATTTTCGCTATGATATTCATTTAATTTCAAGAATATTTCTTCGCCATAGAACCCTGCATGTTCATCCCCTTTCCAGGTATCGACAGCATAACATTTTGTTTGGAGTTTGTGTTCTTTGACAGATTGACAAAAGCTTAAATACGAGTTACCTGAGTGTGTTCCCAGTTCAACCAATATGGAGGGTTTGATTTGTTGTGTTAACCACGCTGCAAAAGGAATATGACCAATCCATGAACTCGGATAAACCAAGCGGTCAGGGCGGAAATTCGCCATTTGTAATAAATTTTTATTTTCCATAAAACCTCTATACAATATAACCAATCATTAAATTAATTGGCACTTAGGTAGTTGATTGTTGAAATCAATAAAGCCCCATTAATAACAAGACAACAAAACAAAAAGTGAATCTGATTTTGATTTTAAGTATCACAATTTGGTTTTTTTTGTATTTGATCTACATCCATAAAACTCTTGAATTCTTTTACCATATCACTTGCTTCACCGATTTGAATAATTTTACCGTGATCTAACCAGGCAACTCGATCACATAAATTCTCAACAGTGTTCATGCTATGTGAAACGAAAATAGTTGACGCGCCTTTTTCTTGGAATTGACGAATACGATCACCACTTTTTTCCTGAAACGCAATATCTCCTACTGCAAGTACTTCGTCCAAAATAAGGATATCTGGCATTTCGGTGGTTGCCACTGAAAATCCCAGGCGCGCAATCATACCTGATGAATATGTCCGTAAAGGGGCGTCGATAAAATTTTGCAATTCAGCAAATTTCACTATCTCATCAAAATGGTCTTCAATCAGGCGTCTTGAATAACCTAACAAAGATCCGTTTAAGTAAACATTTTCTCTGCCGGTTAATTCGGGGTGAAATCCAGCGCCCATTGCCAATAATGGAGCCACTCGTCCATAAACAACTACACGCCCGCTTGTGGGTCTCATAACCCTTGCCACTAGTCTTAACAAGGTTGTCTTCCCAGCACCATTTGCTCCAATTAAACCTAAAACTTCTCCTTGATTAACACATAAGGTGGCCTTATCCAACGCTAATAGTTCTTCAAACTTTACTCTTCCTTGCATTCGGCGAATTGCGAACTCTTTAAATGTCCGAATCTGCTCTCGAGGGACTCGATATCTGACAGTGGCGTTTTCAATTTCAACCACATGATTACTATAATCTTCATTTTCAGAAAAAATATTAGGTGCGATATGCGAATTCATCCGATTTTTCCGTAAAAACAAACCAACCAATTAATAATGTTCCAAAAGAAATTCCAAAACATAATAACCATCTTTCAAAAGAGGGAATATTTCCGTAAAGAACCAAGTCTCGGAAGAAGGTGATTATGTGCAACATGGGATTTAGTTGCAACCATTTCAGCACGCCATCGGGTAACAGGCTTAAGGGATAAATAATTGGTGTCATATACATCCATGCGGTTAGAATTATGGCGTACATTTCAACAATATCAGCAAAATAAATACCAATCGTCGAAAGAAATAATCCAATTCCCAAGCTGAACATGCTTAAAAATAACATACCAATAGGAGCTAGAAAAATTGTAAGGTGAAGAGGTACTCTTATAACAATCATCACTGCAATTAATGGAACGATAGATAAAACCAGATTAACTAAACCTGTTATTATTGTTGAGATTGCAAAAGTGGACCGAGGAATATAAATTCGCTGAAATAAATTCCCCCCCCAAACTAATACACTAATAGAACTAGCACTAGTTTGCGAGAAAAAGGTCCATGCGATCAACCCACTCAAAACGTAAGCGGGATATCCCTCCATTTGAACCCTAAATATTTGGGAAAAAACTATTGACATTACAATCATCATCCCAAGGGGATGA
>CAVPHW010000028.1:0-5688 GCA_963704835.1 uncultured Ignavibacteriales bacterium
GATGTCAGGAGCAGTAGTATCTTCAATGGTGAAGGTAGCCGAGGTAGTAGACGTATTTCCACAGTCATCGGTAGCGGTAAATACTACCAATGCTGATCCGGTAGCACCACAGAGGTCGCTGAGAGCAGTAAAGTTATTGGTCCATACCACAGATCCCGAGCATATATCCGAGCTACAGCGCCACCGTTGGCAGCGAGCCATGCATTCAGTTCAGCTATGTTTCCGGCACCGTCGCATTCAACAGTCAGATCCGAAGCCAGGGTGGTGATATCAGGAGCAGTAGTATCTTCTATGGTGAAGGTAGCCGAAGTGGTGGAAGTATTTCCACAATCATCGGTAGCGGTAAATACCACCAATGCCGATCCGGTAGCACCACAAAGGTCGCTGAGTGTTGTGAAGTTGTTGGTCCAGACCACCGATCCCGAGCAGATATCTGAAGCCACAGCGCCACCGTTGGCAGCGAGCCATGCATTCAGTTCAGCCACGTTTCCGGCACCGTCGCATTCAACAGTCAGATCCGAAGCCAGGGTTGTGATATCAGGAGCGGTAGTATCTTCAATAGTGAAAGTTGCCGAAGTGGTAGAAGTATTTCCACAGTCATCGGTAGCGGTAAATGCCACCAAAGCCGATCCGGTAGCACCACAGAGGTCGCTGAGGGTTGTAAATCACAGATTCCCGAGCAGATGTCCGAAGCCACAGCACCACCGTTGGCAGCGAGCCATGCATTCAGTTCAGCTATGTTTCCGGCACCGTCGCATTCAACAGTGAGGTCCGAAGCGATAGTAGTGATAACAGGGGCGGTGATATCCTGAACATTTATAGTTTGTGAAGAAGTTGAACTGTTTCCACAAGCATCGGTAGCTGTCCATGTGCGGGTAACGCTGTATGAACCAGCACAAGTGCCAGCAGTTGTAATATCATTAAAAGTCAGGGTAAGAGCAATTGTGCAATTATCAGTTGCTGTTGCGACTGCAAACAATGGGGTTGCAGGGCAGTCAATTGTTGTTACTGACGGTAAGGCAGCAATTACTGGTGAAATTATATCATGTACAATAGCTATTTGTGTACAGGTACTAACATTTCCAGAAATATCTGCAATGCTGTAAACACGCGAAATCGTCTCAGGACAGCTAAGGTTATCGCTTACCTGGCTAACCAGCATAAAGGTTGCTGCATCTATGCCACTATTGTCATCAGCGACTCCGCCAGCAGCTATAAACTCGACAAGCGTAGTATATGCAGCAGGTACTTCTTCAATACAGTTAACGCTTATGGTCGGTGGACAATTCATTGTTGGACCTTCGTTGTCTGCTACCGTCACGGTCATTTGGCATGTAGCCGTATTTCCGCATTCATCCGTTGCTGTCCATGTTATACTGGTAACTCCCAGGTTGTAAATACCGCTGGCATTATTTGTATTATTATAGTCATTGGTGAAAGTAACTGTACCACAATCATCAGATACAATAGGTTGACCAACTGTTACAGCTGCTGTATTGAGACTTGGATCCGTTTGAACTACGATTGAAGCAGGACAAATTATTGCAGGAGCTGTAATATCCTGTACGTTTATGGTTTGTGAGGCTGTGGAACTGTTACCGCAATCATCAGTAGCCGTCCATGTACGGGTAATGCTGTATGAACCTGAACAAGCTCCGGGAGTAGTAACATCAGTTGAGGTAAGAGTGAATGCACTTCCACAATTATCAGTTGCTGTAGCTATTGCAAATGCAGGAACTGCAGGACAATCTATAGTTGAAACTGCAGGTAATGCATCGATTACCGGAGCTGTAATGTCCTGAACATTTATGGTCTGTGATGCAGTGGAGCTGTTTCCACAATCATCAGTAGCTGTCCATGTACGGGTTATACTGTATGAACCTGCACAAGCGCCAGCAGTAGTAAGATCAGTTGAAGTAAGTGTGAATGCACTTCCACAATTATCAGTTGCTGTAGCTATTGCAAATGCAGGAACTGCAGGACAATCTATAGTTGAAACTGCAGGTAATGCATCGATTACCGGAGCTGTAATGTCCTGAACATTTATGGTTTGTGAAGCTGTGGAACTGTTACCACAATCATCAGTAGCTGTCCATGTACGGGTAATGCTGTATGAACCTGAACAAGCTCCGGGAGTAGTAACATCAGTTGAGGTAAGAGTGAATGCACTTCCACAATTATCAGTTGCTGTAGCTACTGCAAATGCAGGAACTGCAGGACAATCTATAGTTGAAACTGCAGGTAATGCATCGATTACCGGAGCTGTAATGTCCTGAACATTTATGGTCTGTGATGCAGTGGAACTGTTACCACAATCATCAGTAGCTGTCCATGTACGTGTAATGCTGTATGAACCTGCACAAGCACCAGGTGTTGTAACATCAAAGTAAGTTAGAGTGAATGCACTTCCACAATTATCAGTTGCTGTTGCTACTGCAAATATTGGAGCAGCAGGACAATCGATAGTTGTAGTTGCAGGCAGGGCATCAATCACAGGAGCAGTAATATCCTGTACGTTTATGGTTTGTGAAGCTGTGGAACTGTTACCACAATCATCAGTAGCTGTCCATGTACGTGTAATGCTGTATGAACCTGCACAAGCACCAGGTGTTGTAACATCAAAGTAAGTAAGAGTAAATGCACTTCCACAATTATCAGTTGCTGTTGCTACTGCAAATATTGGAGCAGCAGGACAATCGATAGTTGTAGTTGCAGGCAGAGCATCAATCACAGGAGCAGTAATATCCTGTACGTTTATGGTTTGTGAAGCTGTGGAACTGTTACCACAATCATCAGTAGCTGTCCATGTACGTGTAATGCTGTATGAACCTGCACAAGCACCAGGTGTTGTAACATCAATAGTAAGTTAGAGTGAATGCACTTCCACAATTATCAGTTGCTGTTGCTACTGCAAATATTGGAGCAGCAGGACAATCGATAGTTGTAGTTGCAGGCAGGGCATCAATCACAGGAGCAGTAATATCCTGTACGTTTATGGTTTGTGAAGCTGTGGAACTGTTACCACAATCATCAGTAGCTGTCCATGTACGTGTAATGCTGTATGAACCTGCACATGCACCAGGTGTTGTAACATCAAAGTAAGTAAGAGTAAATGCACTTCCACAATTATCAGTTGCTGTTGCTATTGCAAATATTGGAGCAGCAGGACAATCGATAGTTGTAGTTGCAGGCAGAGCATCAATCACAGGAGCAGTAATATCCTGTACGTTTATGGTTTGTGAAGCTGTGGAACTGTTACCACAATCATCAGTAGCAGTCCATGTACGTGTAATGCTATATGAACCTGCACATGCACCAGGTGTTGTAACATCAAAGTAAGTAAGAGTAAATGCACTTCCACAATTATCAGTTGCTGTTGCTACTGCAAATATTGGAGCAGCAGGACAATCGATAGTTGTAGTTGCAGGCAGAGCATCAATCACAGGAGCAGTAATATCCTGTACGTTTATGGTTTGTGAAGCTGTGGAACTGTTACCACAATCATCAGTAGCTGTCCATGTACGTGTAATGCTGTATGAACCTGCACATGCACCAGGTGTTGTAACATCAAAGTAAGTTAAGAGTAAATGCACTTCCACAATTATCAGTTGCTGTTGCTACTGCAAATGATGGAGCAGCAGGACAATCGATAGTTGTAGTTGCAGGCAGAGCATCAATCACAGGAGCAGTAATATCCTGTACGTTTATGGTTTGTGAAGCTGTGGAAGTATTTCCGCATGCATCGGTAGCAGTCCATGTACGTGTAATGCTGTATGAACCTGCACATGCACCAGGTGTTGTGACATCAGCATATGTAAGAGCAAATGGAATATTACAATTATCTGTAGCCGTAGCTATCATGAACATTGGTGTAGCTGGGCAATATATTGTTGAAACAGAAGGAAGCGGGTTAATAACCGGAACTATTGTGTCATGAACAATAATTAATTGTGTACAAGTAGCAGAATTTCCTGAAAGATCTGAAATACTGTAAATTCGTGAAATTGTTTCAGGACAACTTAGGTAATCGTTAGTCTGGCTGACCAGTGTAAAACTTGCAGTATCTATACCATTATAATCATCTGCGGAGCCTCCAGCGGAGATAAATTCCAACAATGTTGTAAACGGAGAAGGTATTTCTGTGCTACAATTTACTGTTATTGTTGACGGACAGTTGATTGTTGGATCTTCATCATCTGTAACAACTATAGTAACAATCGCCTGGTCACAATTCGAAGGATTCAAGACCTCGCAAATTTGGTAAGTTAAAATGTAATTTCCAGCCAGGGTTCCAGCAGCAACCACCACATCAGCACCACTTAAGGAAACACCAGCGTTGGTTGAGGAAACAAAGGTCAGGATCACTTCGGCCGGATTTACAGCAATGCCGTTGAGTTCATCGTTAACCAGAACATTGGTAAAGCTTGTTCCACCGGTATAACCGTTAACGGTAGCGCCGTTATCATCGTTTGCAATGATGGAAGCAGAAGCAACCGTTACAGTTACGATAGCCTGGTCGCAGTTCAGCGGGTTAAGGACTTCGCAAATCTGGTAGGTGAGGGTATAGGTTCCTGCAGCTGTTCCAGCAGCAACCACTACATCAGCACCACTTAAGGTAACACCAGCGTTAGTGGAGGAAACAAAGGTCAGGATCACTTCGGCCGGATTAACAGCAACTCCGTTGAGCTCATCGTTAACCAGAACATTGGCAAAGCTTGTTCCACCGGTATAACCGTTTACGGCAGCGCCGTTATCGTCGTTTGCAATGATGGAAGCAGAAGTAACCGTAACAGTTACGATAGCCTGGTCGCAGTTGAGCGGGTTAAGGACTTCGCAAATCTGGTAGGTGAGGGTATAGGTACGGCAGCTGTTCCAGGAGCAACCGACCACATCAGCACCACTGGAGGATATTACGAGCATCGGTTTAGGAAACAAAGGTAAGGATCACTTCGGCCGGATTAACAGCAACTCCGTTGAGTTCATCGTTTGCCAGAACATTGGTAAAGCTTGTTCCACCGGTATAACCGTTAACGGCAGCGCCGTTATCGTCGTTAGCAATGATGGAAGCAGAAGTAACAGTAACAGTTACGATAGCCTGGTCGCAGTTCAGCGGGTTAAGGACTTCGCAAATCTGGTAGGTGAGGGTATAGGTTCCTGCAGCTGTTCCAGCAGCAACCACTACATCAGCACCACTTAAGGTAACACCAGCGTGGGTGGAGGAAACAAAGGTCAGGATCACTTCGGCCGGATTTACAGCCATGCCGTTGAGTTCATCGTTAACCAGAACATTGGTAAAGCTTGTTCCACCGGTATAACCGTTTACGGCAGCGCCGTTATCGTCGTTTGCAATGATGGAAGCAGAAGTAACCGTAACAGTTACGATTGCCTGGTCGCAGTTTAATGGGTTAAGGACTTCGCAAATCTGGTAGGTGAGGGTATAGGTTCCGGCAGCTGTTCCAGCAGCAACCACTACATCAGCACCACTTAAGGTAACACCAGCGTTGGTTGAGGAAACAAAGGTAAGGATCACTTCGGCCGGATTTACTGCCAGGCCGTTGAGTTCATCGTTAGCCAGAACATTGGTAAAGCTGGTTCCACCGGTATAACCGTTTACGGCAGCGCCGTTATCATCGTTTGCAACGATGGAGGCAGGAAGTGACAGTGACAGTTACGATAGCCTGGTCGCAG
>CAVPHW010000029.1:0-17918 GCA_963704835.1 uncultured Ignavibacteriales bacterium
ACTTGTAATTTCAGTGGTATCAGAAGTAATAGAGATAATAATTGAATCGAGAATTGTTTCTGGAGATGGTCTAGGCGGAAGCAATTTAGTATTTAGGACTAAAGCATTGATTGAATCAGAATAACTAATATTACTTAGATCAAAATCCATCAGCTGTTTAGACTCAGCTAGGAAACCTGTACCACTACTCTGGGTGATAGAAAAAGATTCTAATTCTGTTCTATTCGTATCTTGATTTGAGATTATTAGAACTTGCCAAAAATATTTTCCTTCCAATAGCTCCGGTGTCGACCATTTAACAACCCCATCATTTGGTGTTAGTCCTGAAATATCAATTAAAAAATTTGAATCAAAATTTCTAGATGTATCAATTTTTATATCATACTTAAAACTTTGCTGGACATAATTGCCAGCATCTACTATAACAAAGTCAACTTTATTTTTATTGGTAAAAAAGTTTGATACTGGTTTAACAATTTTAGGCTTATCGAAACTAAAGACTGAAAAAGTTGATGAAGCTATATTATCAGAATGATCCTCCTCATCAATTACGTCTACTTCATTAACTACACAGATAAGATTAACTTGACCATCCTCATGAGGTATCCAACTAAATATCACTGAATCATTTTCACCAAAACTTGGTAATTTTCTAGATCCAATTAAGCTTGAATCAGCAATATAGTTTTCAAATAATTGAACAGTTACAGAATCTGAAGCAAAAGTTCTACCTAAATTTTTTATTTTGATTTGAACCTCAACCGTATCCTCTAAAATAGGATAATTCGGATTTATTGAAATGTCTTTAGACTTAACAACGAAATCAGGGAAATAAGGAATTGCAAGTTCAATTGCCGGATCGCCTAAAAGTGTTAGCAGTGCGAGCATGGTACCATACGCTTGATTAGATTTTGCCACTAGAATGGCATCTCCTATCACATGGTTTTTCCTTTTATAAAACTCTCTAAAAAGTTCTTCATTAAAAAATGCACCAGTAGGCCAAAAAGTTACTCCTGAACTTCCGAGAAAAGCTATACTTCCCTTAGAGGGAACCGAATTAAAAATTTCTCCAAATATTTCTTGATTATCATAATGAGCTGTGTAGCATGTAACACTCACAACAAACGGTAACCTATTACCATTTTCAAGAGCTAAAATATCATCATTCGTAAATACTAAATCCCATTGTAGCCCACCACCGTGACCGTAGTAGTTCACAACAGCAGCACCTTTATTTATCTCCCTTCTTATTTCAGGGCCATCTCCTTGAAAAGGGATGTATTCAGGTTTATTTGGATACCTGAAAACTTTTCCTGAAGTCATTCCACTTGGAGCAAGAAACATCGTATCCAGTCTTATGTTTCTGTCGTTAAATTTATAGTTATTTTCATCAATAGCTGAGAGGCCAGAAGAAAATAACGCAGCATTTTGTTTCCACTCTTTAGACTGATCAGCGGGATAATTAATAATTTTATCGACAAGAAGATTAGCCTCTTCTAAAGATTCACAGGAGATTCTGCCAATGGCTAATTCTGGTGTAAGATCATTTCCAGCAACAGTAACTATATTGTTATCACTAGGAGCCTGCCCGTAAAGAGTCGCTTGGTATGGAATTGATGGTATAAAATTAGGTTTGCTGTTTGGTAAGATGCTACGATAATCGTGGCTCATGTCTCCCATCAGCACTATATAATTTGGTGCAGGAGATTGCCAATTTTCAAAGGCATACTTAGTAAATTCTTTTAATGCAAAGGGATCCATAAGACCGAATGAAAACTCGGTATATATTTCATTTACATCAACAACTTTTACTCTTGGAGTTTCTATCCCAGAGATATTTTGCGCTCGATAGTTAGCTAAGCGATCTGATACCGTTCTAAAATCTGGATGCGTAATTATTATATAATCAGCACCATTTTGATTATTTCTTAAATTTGAAGTATTTGAATAGTGATAGATGGAATCAATATCCAGATATGTGTCATTTGCAACTATATAATATTCTGTTCTTTGAGAAACCGTATCAACAAAATATACTCCATTATCTGAATCGTTAGTTATATAGGGATTATCTATCATTTCAGATCTTTGAGGAATATATACTTTCATATTATCTGCTTGCCATTTCCACAAATAATAATTGTTTCTTCCCATTTGGTTAGGTGGACTCTTAAAAATATAACTTTTGCCGTTAATGCGATTCCATCTCCAGTAGTCAAATTCAAACCAATTAATTCTAATATAATCATCTTTGGTTGTCGAACAAACGTTTCCATTTACACCCACTCGTACAAAATTATTCTCCCATAATATTCTAATACTATCAGGTGAAAGGTCATAAAAACCCCACAAAAAGGACTTCTCAAAAGTATGTTCAATCTGTCGTGTACCTGAGAAAGTAAAAGTATCAATGATTTGATCATTCATCTCCACAAAAACGTTATGACCTGGAGAACATAAATCAAGTTTATTCCATGAACATTAACTCTTATTTTGGCTTGTGGTAACTCCTCATTCATATTGTAATCGAAACGAAGAAAATCGTGTCTAAATATCTGTGTTGACATGCCATCTCTCGCTTCAGATTTTCCCCAAAACCAAAAATCTCGGTTTCCATTATCAGCATACCCAAGTTGTTCATATATCAAATCTTTTTCATATCTAACAGTATTTTGATTACTTAATATTTTGGGCCAAGTTGAGGTTGGATAGCCATTAATAGATTTAAATTGGTTTACTGTATCTGCCTGATAAGATAACCAATAAACATTTGTATTATTATAAATATTCATTCCTGCATACGGAGATGGAGTGACCGAATTCCCAATAAATTGGAAATAATCACCAGAGTTAAAAATTCCATCTGGTTGGGAATCAACTAGATCAATTGGTAAGGAAACACCATTATTAATAACTTCAATTTTACCATCCTGTATTCCACTTGATGGGGAAATACCTGAATTAATTAGTTGATCATAAGTTATACGATAAACTCCTTTTTGATTTAGAAATAATTTATAATAATCCTTATTAGGATTATACCAATAGTCTTCTTGAGGAGAATCTGAAATAGATTTTACTTTACCAAGAAAACCTAAAGCTTGATCAGAATTAATGACAGTAGCTTTCACTATATCTTCAGTAACCCTGTCTGAAACAGGTTCAACAAAATTTGTAAAGCTTAAATCTTGTTTGAACTCGATTCTTAAAACAATTCTTTTATTAAATATGAGCGTTCTTTCAACCGGATTAAATTGATATGGAGAAACTGATAACGCTGCTGTTTTGATATATCTAAAAATAGCTTGCGAGTTTATTTCGGCAGCATCAAGAGGGAATTTTGCGTTTGTACCATAAATTTCTTGGTTATAGTTTAATTTTTCAAGCGGTTGATTACCAGAATCCGGTGTAGATATAATAAATTTATCAGTTAAAATATCGCGCTCTACTTCTTGAATACTTACAATTGCAGTTTTATTTAATGGAATCCCAACAGAATAAAATCTATTTGGTAAATATGGTTCACCTGGATTTCGTAAAGAGTACTGATTATCAATAATATTAGAAAATTTTATCCCATCAAGAATAAAATCCTCTACCCCAAATTTATCCTTAAAATTAAATTCAAGAATTAGCTGGGTCTCATCAGATTTAATAATTTTATAGTCTTGCGAATAGGAAGTTGTAAGAAATGAAAATGAAATTAAAATTAATGAAGAAACATTAATGATATAATTTTTCATGCGGTAATGTCCAGTATTTTTCAGTTAAATTTGTAATTGAAGTTAATTTTTTATGGTATGCAGTGCAAGGGTAAAAAAAAAAGGCATTATTCAGACAATCATACAACAGGTGTAAATTATAGATTCCCTTCATTACTTAGTACCACAGAAAAAGTTCCTAATAATATTTTTAAGTCACTCCAGAAGGTTTCATTTTTATAATAATTGATTTCCATTTCCGCTCTTTGTTCTGGTGTAAGCATTTGCCTACCATTTATTTGCGAATATCCCGTTATACCTGGTATAAACTTAAATACTTCTTTATGTTCAGCAGAGTATTTTTGTGTAATACTTAAAATTTCCGGTCTTGGCCCCACAATACTCATTTCCCCTTTTAGTACATTAATCAATTGCGGAAGTTCATCGATACTTGTTCTTCTTAAAAATTTTCCAACTTTCGTAATTCTTGGATCATCTTTTTGGGTTAACTCAGGCCCATACTGTAAAGCATTGTCTATCATACCCCTAAACTTGATCATATTAAATGCTTTACCATTCAGACCGGTTCTTGGATGAATGAAGAATACGGGACCTTTTGATTCAATCTTAATTGCTATGCTTACTAAAATAAAAATCGGAAGTGTAAATATTAAGAAAATGATACTCAGAATAATATCAGAAAAGCGTTTTATAAAACTACCCTGTTTGCCCATACAAAGAAAAATTATTTGCGGTGTTTGTTCAGAACATCAGTTAGAACAGCAATTACTTTTTCAATACTAGCATCAGTCATACCAGGATATATAGGAAGGGACATTAATCTTGGAAAAGTAGCAGATGCAACAGGATAATTCTTATCATTAAGTTTAAAAGTTTCACTATAATATAAATGCTGATGTACTGGCATAAAATGAACTCCAACACCTATATTGTGCATTTTGAGTTCATCAATAATCTGAGCACGATTTTTAGTAATCATTTCAAGATTTAATCTAATTGGAAATAAGTGCCAAGATGATTCTCTATCAGTTTTTATTGTGTGTAATGTTATAAGATCTAAATCTTTTAATGCTTCAGTATATCTGGAGGCAATTTTTTTTCTCCATTCCCACATTATATCTACTTTTTTTAATTGTGGAAGACCAAGAGATGCTTGCAAATCAGTAAAGTTGTATTTATACCCAGGAGCAACAACTTCGTAATACCAGGAACCAGCTTCACTATATCTTTTCCAGGCATCTCTATTAATACCATGTAAACGCATAATTGCACATCGTTCAGCGATTTCCTGATCATTTGTACATATCATCCCGCCTTCACCTGTAGATAAGGTTTTAGTAGCATAAAAACTGAAACACGTAACATCCGAGATTGTTCCAATTTTTTTCCCTTTGTAAGTAGCGGGAAGCGAATGAGCTGCATCTTCCAGAACTTTTAATTTGTGAATTTTAGCAAGCTCTTGAATTTCATCCAGATCACAAGGTTGACCACCATAGTGCACAGGTATAATCGCTTTTGTCTTTGGAGTAATAGCTTTTTCAATTTCTTCCAAAGATATGTTGAGTGTACCCGGATCAACATCAACAATAACAGGTTTTGCTCCAAAGTAACAAACAATTTCAGCTGTTGCGGGAAAAGTCATTGTCGGAACTATTACTTCATCGTCTTTTTCTATACCAAAGGCTTCTAAAGAAAGATGCCCTGCAGCCGTCCAGGAATTGACAGCAACAGATTTTTTAGCCCCTATATACTTATTAAACTCCTCTTCAAATTTGATTGTTTTTGGACCCATGCTAAGCCAGCCGGATCTGAGTGTATCAACCATTTCATCTATTTCTTCTTCTGAAATAAATGGTTTGTGAAAGAGTAAGTAGTCTTTATTCATGTATAGTTTTAGTTTACTTCTTTTAGGGATTAAATTTACAAATAAGAACGATTAAGTAAAAATTACAGCATAAATATCGCAAAGAAAATGATAAAATAAAATTAAATATAGTCTCATATTTAATTTTTATTAATGTATTTATTTAAAGATAATATTAGTATCCTTATTCAATAAATTCAATTTGATCATCGATAAATCTTAAAACATCTTTATTGTTAAATACATCCGTTGGTAAATTTATTATTTTTTTAGAGAATGTATCTGCAACAGGATATTTCTTTCGATCAAGATACCATCTTTCAAGCTCATATTCGACAGGATGTAATGGAGATAAAAACCAATCTCCGATTATGATGTTGGCTTTTCGGGCTAACTCAAAGAATTTACTTCTATTACTGACTAAAATTGGATATTTGAGAAAAATATGATTTTCAAATAAATCCTCGCTTATATGATTTTTATTTTTAGACTTAAGAAAAGATGTATAATCTTGAGCATTTCTTTTTCTAATCTCATTTACGGCATGAAGATTATTCAAAACTTTTAATCCCTTTTTGATCTGTACATTAGAAATATCTTTGAAATACTCCTTTGGCATGATAGTAGAATTCAATTCCTCACCTCTGTTTGAACCTAAAATGAGATTAAACCTACTAAGAAATCTATAAATATTTACAATACTTGATTGAGTATATTTATTAACAAATAGATTTCTAAATTTAAGCAAAATTAAAAGATTTAATTTTTCAATTAAGGTAGGCTTTACTTTATTTTCTTCTTGATCATAAAACTTTGGTTAAAATTTTCTCATTATTAACGAGTAAAAATCCACCAATCCCAGTTGAAAACGGTTTATTCCACTGGCTGGAGAAAAATGCAGCATCACAGAACGATCCGTTTGGTTTTCCTTTATATGTGCCTCCAAAACCATGAGTACAATCTTCAATAGTAATTAAATTAAACTTTTTAGCAATTAAAATTATCTCTTCAATATTTGAGGAAAGCCCGAAAGTGTTCTGACATAAAATCACCTTGGTTTTATCAGTAATGGCATCCTTAACTAATGATATGTCCATATTTAGAGTCTTTGGCGAGATATCAACATAAACTGGTTTTAAACCAGCATATATTATAGCATTTGGTACAACCACACATGTAAAAGCAGGCAAAATAACTTCGTCACCCTCACTTAGATCGAGAGACTTTAAGATAGCGTATAGAGCCACTCTACCTTTCCAATAAAGGAAAACATTGTGTTCAGAACATTTTAAGATAGAAGCTAATGCCTTTTTATATTTTATATAATGCATAAACCTCAGTCATTCCAAATATAATTTAATTTAAATAATCCAGTGATGGAGCCCAAAGCATAAGAAAAGTGTAATGTTAAAAAAGCAAAGAATATATGAAAGAATGATGTGGTATTATCATTAATTTTGAGGCTGATTGATGTTATCACAAACAGATAACTAATTAAACTCAGTACAGTAATCACTCCAAGAATTGGGAACCAAAAAGATAGCAAAACCGGTAAGGTCAATGATAAAATGAATATTAAAGGTATAAAATGACGAAGACTTAAAGATTTTATTTTTTTTGTGATATAGACAGTCAGAATATTCCAAAAACCATTGTTAAAATTATTTCGAGCCAAAGCGGAATAGGTCTCTCTTGCAAAATATATGCTAAAAATGTTAGGGATTAAAAATATTCTTCCACCATGGCTACTAATTCTTTTATTAAGTTCTATATCCTGGTTTCTATTCAGTTTTTCGTTAAAGAACCCATATACTTCAAAAACTTCTCTTTTATAACATCCAAATGGTACATGATCAACTTCCATTATCTCATTGACACCTATTCTAAAGAAAGAATTACCAACACCAAATCTGTTACTTAAAACCTTTTTTATTGCATTTGATTTTGGATTATTATTCTTTACATCTGTGATACAAATTGTTCCAATATTATCTGTGTTTAATTCCTTAGCCCACTTAATCAATTCAGAAAAATAATTATTTGGAATTTGACTATGTGCATCGAGTCTTATAATATATTTTCCGGTTGATGCTTTGATACCCATATTCAAGGCAAAAGGGACAGTTCTTTTTTCATTTATAAGAAGTTTTATAAAATCAAATTTGTTTTCATAATCCTTAACAATAATTTGAGTGTTATCAGTACTTCTACCATCGATAAAAAAAATCTCAATATCCTCTTTCGGATAATCATTAGCTAATATTGATCCGATGAAATCCGAAATATATTTCTCTTCGTTTCTGCAGGGTACTATAACACTAATTCTATCCATTCTTCAAATTATTTGTATTATCAATGGACATAAAAATACGCAAAATAAATTATTGCTTTCCTTATGTATTGGAATAAATTATATTATTATTCAAAAAAATATTAATAATTGATGTCATTTTAAGATATAAAAGTAACCATTATTTATCTAATTCGGGAGATATTTTGACAGTTGATTCACAGCGGCCATATAATGATAGACTTTTCTCGAAAGGTTTGAGAAGTAAAATTCATTATTCCAGGTTTTACTGGTTGAGATCTAAAGTAGAGCAGCTTAATTGTTTTCCAGAAAGTGTCCTGGAACTCGGTTGCTTCGATGCTAAAACTATTCATTTTCTTCCTAAATCTTTAAAAAGATATGTTGGATTAGATGCAAATTTTGAGGGTGGATTGACTCAAGCTAGGAATAACTGGAAAAATGAAGGTTATGCTTTTTATGATTGCAAGACACCACAAGATATTAATTTATCTGAAGAGTTTGATATTTCTATTTGTATGGAAACTTTTGAGTTAATAGACAATCAATATTTAGAAGATTATATAATCAAACTCGCCTCTCTTACTAAACAATTTATTTTTGTTACAACATCTAACCAAGTAGGAATTGGATTTGCAATAAAACATATTATTAAAAAATTGCTTGGTTATGGTGTACCGCATTACTCAATTACAGAATTTTTCTATGCATCAATTGGCAGGGTTGATAAGATTGAAAGATCGTTTCGCAAAGGGTGGCATCATAAATCAGTATTAAAAATTCTCCAAAAATATTTTGATATAATTGAAGTTTCGCGTTATCCATATAATTTTTTACCTGGATTTGGTGTGTGTATTATTGGGAAAAGGCAGCAAAAAGTATAAGATTTACTTTTTAAGATCGTGGTATATAGAAATCATTTTTTTAACCGAATCAATCCAATTGTATTCATTTACAACTTTATTTCTTCCATTATTTCCAATTTCCATTCTTAGATGTTCATTCTCTATTAGCCGAATTATAACATTGGCTATTGCTTCTGGATTTTGTTTTTCAACTACAAAACCCGTTTTACCGTCCTCTACAACTTCAGGAAGTCCTCCTACATTTGACACAATAACCGGTTTTCCACAGGCACTCGATTCTAAAACTGAAACTCCAAAACTTTCACTATCTTCGATCGATGCAAATACACTTATATCTAACATATTATGATAATCTTGTATAATATCATGATTAATATAACCAGTAAAATTAGTGTCATCGGTTAATTCAAGGTTATCAACTAAACTTTTTAGATATAATTCCTGACTACCTTTTCCAACTATTAATAATTTCAAGGACTTAGACTTTATTTTTGCTCTAACAATTCTGAATGCTTTTATCAAATATTCTATACCATATTTTTTTTCTAAAGTCTTTACAGTTCCAATTATTAGAGCATTTTCATTTAGTTTATTCTTGATCTTTTGTGGATAAAATCTATCAATATCTATCCCAAATGGCGTAACGATAATTTCATTGTCAGTGTATTTACCAGTTTCTAATTTCATCACTTCACTTGTCGAAAGAATTTTATCAGCCTGCGATAGATTGTATTTTATTAAAGCACGATGCAAGAATGAATGATTGGGGAAATTATAAACATCAGAACCCCAAACTGATATAATAAACGGATGAAACCTTGTAAGGGCCCCTAAGAGGCCATAGCTACTAGCATAATGGGCATGTAAAATATCGGGTTTAAAACTCTTAATTACAGAATTTAATAATGATATCGATTTAATATATTTTAATTTAGAAAGTTTACCCTCTCCTTTAAATTGTAAATTTTTAGGCAAATAAAGACTAAATAAAGAAATTTCTGGACTATCTGTGTATAGACTAAAATCAGGTTTGTGAATTGAAAAGACACCTAGAGTTATACCATTTCTTTGAATTGCTTTTGCCCAACGTATTGTGTGGGGGGAATCTGAATCTGAAAGTAAAAGAACACGCATATTGTTTTTCAAAAACTTACTTTATTGTATTAAAAATAATTATTTTAGCATATATAAGTATAGTAAAAGTTCCTAATATGCTTCAATCTAGTTTTCGTTAAGAAATAAAACAAGAGCTTATTTAAATCTAAAATGATATTTAAGATTTCAGAAAATAATATTGTTTCTTATATAATAATATTGTCACTTATATGTGTACAAACTATTAGCTCACAAGTTGTTTATGAACCATTAAATAAAGATGTATATAATTACTTAAACAGAGTTAGTCAAAAGGGGTTAATAGATTATAATGATCTAATTAGACCATTACCAAGAACATATATTGCTCAAAAACTAGTGAATCTAGATTCACTAAAATACGAACTCACCTCTCTAGAACAAGACGAATTGGTATTCTTTCAAAAAGATTTTTATCAAGAAATAGCTGTTCTAAGGAATGACAGTTTAAAATCATCTGTAAACACTTTTGAGAATGATCCGGCTGACAGATGGAGATTTTTTTCTCTCCAAAATGAAAATTTTAATATTAATGCTAGCATGATTTTAGGAGTAAATTATGGTTCATATGATGGCTCAAATCTATATCATATTTGGAATGGGGTTTATACTTATGGCAATATTGCTAATAAAATTGGTTTCAGTTTTGATTTTAGAGATAATACTGAGGTAGGTAAAAATATTGACAAGAATAAATTTTTTACGCCTACAACTGGGGTTATTGCAAAATCTGATCTAAATAATATTTCATACTCAGCTGAAAAAATGGAATATAGTGAAGCTAAAATGACACTATCCACAAATTGGAGTTGGGGAAATTTTACAATTGGTAAAGATTTTATGGAGTGGGGTTACGGAGAAAATGGTTTGATAGTTTTATCTCAAAAAGCACCCTCTTTTCCGTTTATAAGACTAGATTTAACACCAACAGATTGGATAAGCTTTAACTACTTTCATGGATGGCTTTCATCCGACGTTATAGATTCAACGGATATTTATTACAGTAATAATCGAGAACGGTTTTTATACAGAAAAAAATTTATTGCTTCGCATACCTTAACTTTAAAGCCAATTAAAGGACTAGATATTTCATTAGGGGAATCGATTATTTATTCAGATAATCTAGAAATTCTCTATTTAATTCCCATAACATTCTTTAAATCTGCAGATCATTATTTAAGTAATCAGTATAATGGAGCCGGTGGAAATTCACAGATGTTTGCCTCTATTAGTTCAAGAGGCCACATAAAAAATACTCATCTTTTTGCTAATGTTCTTATTGATGAATTAACGACTACAGGACTTTTCAATTCTGCTGAACAAAGAAATCAAATCGCTTTCACTCTTGGTGGTTCAATAACAGATTTGCCTATTGAGAACTTAACGCTTAAGCTGGAATACACAAAAATATATCCATACGTCTATCAGCATTTTATTTCAACCACTACTTACGAAAGCTCTGGATATGTTCTTGGACATTGGATGAATAACAATGCTGACCAATTTTACTCTTCCATTAAATTTCGTTTCATTAGAGGTTTGGAAGCAAATGCTTGGGTTAGATACATTAGGCAAGGGGAAAAAGCAGATATCAATAGTCAATTTGTTCAACCGCAACCTCCATTTCTCTCCGGATTAAGATCTGATTTTACATATATAGGATTCGATTTCCGTTATGAACTTTTACATGAACTTACTGCAAAAGTTAGATATGAATTTTATAAGTCTTCTCGTCAACTAAAAGATTTTAGCTTGGTCAATAAGAATATTAATGATTTCCAATTTTCAGTTTATTATGGTTTATAATTATAAATTGAGAATTTTATTTGAAGACAAAGATATATCAAAAATTATCTGGAGTAACAATAAAAATTATGACATCAAATTAATGAGATTAAAAAGTGAATAAAAGCATATTAAATGAAACATTATATGATTTATTAAAAAAATACCTTCCTAATGATCATAGTAGGCAAGTAACCGGAGACTATTATATCCAAAAAATAATAGATATGGATGATCCAATTATATTAGATCTTGGTTGTGGGTTAGGTAAATCATTTGAATTATTTAAACAAGCAAATAAATCTGTTCATTGGACGGGAATCGATTTAGTTTATTCACCTGAAGTGAATCAACGAAATAGAAAAGATTATAATTTTGTTAGTTTTAATGGAGAGAAAATTCCCCTTAAAGATTCTACTCACGATTTAGTGTTTTCAAAACAGGTGTTTGAGCATGTTTTTAGACCAGAAAAACTATTGTTGGAAATTAATAGGGTGCTAAAAGTAAACGGATTGTTTATCGGATCTGTATCATATCTCGAGCCCTATCATTCTTTAAGCGTAACAAACTTTACTCCTTATGGATTAATTAGATTTTTGAATGAAACCGGCTTTAATTTGGTTGAATTAAGGCCTGGAATAGATGGAATAACCTTGATAATTAGGAGTATTATTAAGGGCAGATTTGGTTCTGATTTTTTTTTAACTCACGAATCTCCATTTAATATGCTTATCAGTTTAATTTATAAATTGATGAATAAAAGCAATTTAAATACAAATTTTGCAAAGCTAGCTTATGCAGGGCATATAGTATTTTTAGCAAAAAAACAGTAAGGTTATTATTGAGAATTTTATGCAAAACCTATTTAAGAAATTTTTAAATAAGTACAGTTAGTAATGATTTTTAAAGATATGAGATTTTTATCTTGTTAATTGTTTACTGGGGTTTTTAATTCAGTTTTTCCTGATTCTTG
Organism: uncultured Ignavibacteriales bacterium; assembly: GCA_963704835.1. Classification (GTDB taxonomy): domain Bacteria; phylum Bacteroidota; class Ignavibacteria; order Ignavibacteriales; family Melioribacteraceae. The sequence continues at coordinate 12,653 of CAVPHW010000029.1, forward strand.
AAATAGATAAATCAGAATTATTATTAAAATCCAGAACGGCAAATCTCGTGTAATAAAACCGTAAGTTATTAAGCCAGTAATTTCAAACATACTTCTAATTAATAGTCCAGCTGTAATACTAAAAATTGAAATTACAATCGGGTACAAATTCTCCTCAAGATGCGTTTTTTTACGAATTAAATTAAAAATAAGCTTGAACAATACACCGAAAAATAAAAACACAGCAAAGAAACCAAGAATTCCATTCTCAGCCCAATAATAAATAAAAAGATTATGCGGATTTGGTTTTCCAACCTTCCAAGCTCCAAGATCGTAAAATTCCATAACTGATGAAGGTGAATAGGAATAAAAAACTTTACTGAATGTATCTGACCCTATTCCCCACAGAGGGTGATCGGAAATAATTTCAATCCCTGATTGCCAGAAAAGTTCTCTAGTCCCTGCCCTATCAAGTCTTAAATATAATTCAACGATTTCGAGCGAGTTTGTGAAAATAATTAAAAATAATAAAAAACTCATAACACTTATAAAAAAAACAAGCTTGATTTTTTTAGAACTATAATAAATTATTAATATTGAACTAATGAATACAGCCAAAATACTTGCTCTGGAATCTGCGAGAATAAGCAAGATGATTTGAAAAAAAAGGAAGAGAAATGAAAATAATCTAGTAGAAATATTAAACCTCGTTCCCAATAATAAAACAGAAAGAGTAACTGGAATGGTGATTGAGATTAATAGTCCTACGTAATTAGGATTCTCATATAAACCAGCTAATCTTAATATTGTTCCTTCATTAATAAAAAAAGATGAGCCTTTTTGAACAAACTCTATTAACATACTAACCCCAAGAAATATTACACAAATGGCAAGAGCACTTAAATAATAATATAAAGTTAATTTATTCTTGATTTGCGAATACAATAAATAACAAATTAAAAAGAAAATTAAAAACCTTAAAAAGGCCATTAGGCTAACCAATAAATCAGTTGAATTAAATATCGATAAAAACACGGTAAACAATAAAAATAATATCAATCCGATTATTGAAGGAGGTAACTTTGGATAATTTTTGATGTCCAACCCAAACTCTGAGATAAAGAAATATAAAAGTATTGATAATGAGACCATTGTAAAGACTGGTCTGTAATCTAAAAGAGTTTCGCCTGTTGCAATTATCAAACTGATTATTATCAATGCTAAAATTACATTTTTACCAAAATAAAAAATCAAAACGATTGTAAGCACCAAGATAAAAAGGTAACTTAAATTAAATTCAAAGATTAAGACTATGATAGAAAATATAATTGATGCTAGTAAGATTGCTTTATTTGTCATTTACAATTTTAGTATTTACAGAATTCTTCATTATGCTTAACTGTTTATAGTAATATCTATTAATATTTCTCTTACTTTATTATAGATTTCATCTGTGGAAAGTAGAGCTAAACAATCATAGTGTGGACAATATCTGCCTCCAAATGTAAAACAATATTTTGTATCAATTGGCGAACATTTAATTTTTTTTTGGACAAATCTATGTAAGCTGCCTAAAGGCATATGAAATTTGGGATTTGTTGGTCCATAGATACTAAAAGTAGCTACACCAAATAAAGATGCAATTTGCAATGGTCCTGAATCGTTAGAGATAAATAACTTGCATTTATCAAGCAAATTAATAAAGTGTGAAACACTTTCTGTCTCTATTATCCGAATATCATCATTAATCATGGCATTATACACGTCTGACTTTATTGAATATTTCGGAACAATGAAAGCACATTCATTTTCTATACTTAACCTTTTGTATAATTCCAAAAATTTAATAAAATTCCATTCTTTTGCTGGCCAACCTGCAAAGGGTTGAATAAAAATATCTCCATTCTTTTTGTGTCTAATTGGATAGCTACCATAATTCCTTTCTTTTATAAGACAAAAATTATCAATTGCATCCAAATAAATATCAATCAAATGTGGAGTATTACGAACAATATGGTAATCATCATAAATAGCTTTATAGTAAGGTTCATTAATTCCCACAATTTGATTAGCATTTGAATTAAAGACAAGACTCGCTGAAACTATGGTTCCCGTCAAATCTACAATTGCATCTGGATTTATTGATTTTAATAATCTTCTAGCTTCTTTTGAAGCAATTCTGCCATTTAATAAAAAATTTGATTTTTCAATGATTACATATTTTACATCAGCAATAACTTTCTCGTAAATGTTTTGAGTGTCCTTGTGACAGAATATGTATATTTTATTTTTTGAATGTTCTTCAATGATTTTTTTTAAAGCAGGTAAAACAAAAACTGAATCACCTAATTTATGAAACACTATTATTACGATGGTTTCTAAATTATTATTGCTTCGCTTTTTAATAATTCTTATTAACTTAAATAGCATATAAGAAAAACTGATTAGCAACACATTCAATAATCTATTTTTATCTATTTTTTCTTTTAAGGTCATATATAGATACGCTATAAGGGCCTACATGGAAATCCAATAAAATTAAATAAGTATTTGATAAATAAAATAATCTTTAGAATTTGCATTGAATTCAATTATGATTTCGCAGAGAAGCCATCGTATTTTTTATTATCATATAGTCATCACTCTCAATTAAAATTGAACTCAATAAATAAAACAAAATGAACAATAAAAAGTTAGTTAAAAATTTTAACAAGTCTGGTAAAACAATTAATTCGCTAACTATGTAAATAAAAATCAAAGCCAAGATAGATTTAGATAGTGTAAATATAAATTGTTTAAAGTAATATGAAGCTCTATCCATTTTAAACAGATTAAAACTAAAATAGGAACTTGAAAACAAAAGAAATATGTAAACCAATGAAGTTGAAAGGGCTAAACCATTCTGCTTAAGACTATCAACCAGAATATGATTAAGAAACATTTTCAAGAAAAACGCAATTGTTGATAAGTATAGAATTATAGAATATTTTGAAACACTGTACAACAATTTTACCAGGACCAAATAAGTTGCATAAAAAACTAAACTTATTGAATAATATAGAAGAGCAACATGAGTAATGACTGTATCAGAGGAGGTAAATTTACCACGTTCGTAAAATATTTTAATAAAATCTCCGCCCATAAATACAAATATTATGGAGATGGGTATCATCAAATAGATATTAATATTGATTCCATTCTTTAAGTTCGAGCTAAGATTTTCAAGTGAAGAATTAGCAGACTCAGCAAATTTTGGAAATAGAACGGTAATAATAGAAATGGATACTATTGAGATTGGTAAAACATATAATGTCATCGCATAGTTTAATGCAGAAATACCCCCCTGATCTAAATTTTCAAAATAATATCTATCAAGCAGAGTGTAAGAAAGAGATAACACTTCAATTACTAAAAGCGAGATTAAGTTTTTAACTTGTTTTGATGAGACTTTTAATTTAAAGAAATAATTAAAACTAAATTTTATTTCTTTTCTTGTTTTATGAATGAGAATTAGAAACCCAATAAAATATGAGAATAGAAAACTAAAAGGCAAAATTAATATTTTGTAAATGTCACTTAAAAAGAAAACCAATGCGACTATTATTATGTTCATTATAAGTTGTACTAAGGCCGGAAAATGAAAATTAAAATTACTTTGTAAGTAAGCACTAGTTATGGAAATACCGGAATTAAAAGGAATTGAAAAAAGAAAAATAACAAAAATGGTTCTTGTTAGTTCGAATGATCTTTGATTTTGCTCTGAAATAAATACTTGAACTATTTGAGATGAGAAAAGAAATAAAATTAGAGAAAGAAAGAATCCAGCCATTATAAAAAGAGTAAATGAAGAGTTGAAAAATAATTTTCCCTCTTCAATTGATATTTTCTTTTTAAGATGATACTCTGGAATGAAGTAATGTTGGGCTAAATAGTAAACCGCAGTATTTATTGATATTAGGACCACAGACCCAACTAAGAAAAGGTCAAACTCTAAACTTAGTCCGAAATTTGAAGCATATACAATTTCCCGAATAAGTCCGAAACCTTTTCCAAATATCGTTATTATTGCCAGTAAACTTGATGCGCCTGCAATACTTGAACTAAACCAAAATTTCTGCTTATGGGTCATTAATTATAATACTCTAAAAAAGTCCAAATCAGTGAATCAAATATTTTATATATATATCTCCATCCTTTATTCCAGATTTAGATATAGTTTTGAACTTTTCAATAAAGCTATGTGGGTCTAACCATTCAGAAAAATTTAATATTAATGTCTCACCCTTGGAAAGGTTACATTTTATATTACCTAGTTTCTCTAAATGCCTTATACAATTGATAGCTCTTTCAGTAAACTCAGGAATCGTAAATTCAAAAGAGATTAATGAAATTGGTTGTGAGAGTCCTTTAATAACTTCAAGTTCATAGCCTTCAACATCTATTTTGCAAAAATCTGGTTTGCCATAATCGATTATAAGTTTATCTAGAGTAGTAACTTCAACCTCTTCTTGTTCTTCCCAATCTAAATTATTAAACCTATTATTTTTTTTTACTTCTGTAATCCATTCAGATGATAAACTTGATAAGACCGAATGAGGACTAAGATACATAATCCTTTTTTCAACTTTAGCTCCAACTGCTTTCTGTACCAAGTGAATTTTGTTACCAAATTTTTTTTTCAAATATTTTGCAATCTTTTTTTGTGGTTCCACAGCAACTACTGAAGCACCTACTTTTAGAAAAGCTTCAGTCCTATATCCATAACTAGCACCAATATCATAACATTTACTTCCTTTATTTAATAATCCCGAATAGAACTCAAACAATTTTGCATCAAATTCTTGTTGCTGTTTATTTCGAAAATAACGATCCTTAATTAATCGTAGAAAATCTAATAAATTCATTTTGTGGAGCAATTTAATGAGAGCTATTTTCATTTCGGTATAATATTGTAATGATTGCAATAGTTGGTGGAATAATTCAATTTTAACTGACTTCAGTTAATTGTTAATTTGTTTTTATTTTTTTATTAAAAGTAACTATGTACAGACAGGCTATTAAAAAAATTAAAAGACTTCCAACTAAAGTAGATAGAATAGTTTTGGGCGTTGATGCCTTTTTGGGTGGAGTTGCGGTATCCAAAACCTGAACTAGAGACACATCTCTATTCTCCTGAATTTTTTCCTTATAGTATTGCTGTTGTAACAATAAATAGACCTCATTTTGAATCTTCACTTCTCTAAGTAAGTTTGCAAATTCTCTCCCAAGTTCTGGAATATCTTTGAAT
>CAVPHW010000030.1:0-35876 GCA_963704835.1 uncultured Ignavibacteriales bacterium
ATGTTATTGTAAATGTCGTGCTTCCTGATGCATTCGTAACTCTACGGCTTGATGGACTTATTGTTAAAGTTTGAGCAATTAAATCATAATTTAAAAGTAATACTGAAACAATAATTATATTTAGAAGTAAAAATCTTTTCATCTCATTTATCTTCCTTTCAAGAAGATATTATTTAAAATAAAAGCAACTCCATTCTCTAAGGTCTCATCGGGTGGATCTGCGATTGTTGGTCTGTCAGGATTTGGTTTTAATAAAAATATTGTAGCAACAACCGTAGCAATTGTCGCACTTCCAAACGCAAACCATTTCCACAGCGACATCGATGAATTCGTAACCACTAATTTCAATGCATTGGAAATTCTGCCGTTTAATATTGGGATATATACAGTTATTTCATATTCAGCTTCTTTAAGCATATCACTTGCGGAAATCTTTGCCTGAAGTACTGAATCATTTATAAAAGTTGTTAATTTTCCTATTCCATCCACCCTAACTTCACAACCGAAAGTGAAGTTTGAGCCCTTCACTGTCATTGTAAAATCATTTTCGTGTTGCCTTCTTGAGTTTGGTATAATTAATTTAATTTCTGGAGTTAAAGTCTGCGCTACATCCTCAATAATTCTTTGTAAAGATGGTGGGTCTCTATCAGGCTCTATTTTATAATTGGGGACTGTTTTAAGCATATTTTTTACGGCATTATTTGCATCTTTTTCTGACTGCATTGCAATGTAAACCAGGCTCAAAATTCTATATGCTTTCACCTTTTCAACTGCTGAAAGATTTGATTGCGCCAAGCACTGTTCAATTAAGTCAATAGCTTCGTTCCATTTTCCTGCACTGTATTCTTCTTCAGCTTTTTTAAGCTGTTCAGTGCACTGATTTTTTATTTGTGCATATATTGAAACAGACTTAACAGGGCCGATTTTGAAGAATAACATCGGTGCAAGCATTGTTAATATTAATGCCAAAGAGAAAATAGTTTTGAATTCTCTCATTGTTTTCTCCTAACGAAAATGCTCAAAAGTAATTTTTTTTCCATGCACTCAAAGTTGTGCAATTGTGTAAGATATTTTTTGCTCTTCAAGTACTGACCCCTTTTGAGCTGGAAATAACAATTGGATGTCTTTTCAAGAATCAGTTGAACCATTAGAAACATGAGGAAGAAACTGCCTAATGAAAGAATAACATCCGTGAAATCAAGATAATACAATTGATTAAAACTCCAAAGAAAATAGAGAAGATATGAAGGTAGAATGACGGAAGGACACTCAATACAAGCTGTAAAATTTGACCCCAACATAAAATATTATATTTTTCAAAAACTGATAATAGGTGTTATTATTCTCCACCAAATTCTTATCATTATAGCAAGTACTTGATCATTGTTATTCCCTCATTCACCATAATCTTATGCATTATTTAACTCAGAAATGCAAGCCATATGCCATTATTAAATGCTTGTTTAGATAATAAAATTGATAATTTATATAAAATTTTTGTTGCAGAATAGTACAACCTTATCAAGATCATATCACCTTAAGAATTGATAGAATTCAAATTAATTAGTACAGATGCATTGACTATTAAATGTAAGTATTTAAGTTACCCAACTATATTAGTGGGGATAGACAGCAAAATGATTCGGACACAATAAAACGTTACGAACAAAAATAATAGGAAAAAACATGTTGATCGAGATGAAAACAAAATCAATAGACAAGGATATATACCAGCACCTCGGAGTCAATATTACGTATTCATCTTCTCAGTGGCGAAAGAGTAATTCGAATATATGGATTGGAATATCTTTGTGGGGATATCAGAATTAAGCAGGATCAATAATTATTTACATACCATAAAACAAAGCAAGTGAGAACGAATTCTTTTCTCCGAGTAAGAATTTTTGAGTTCTAGTAATATCCTCATCTCCAATACTTGAATAGTTGTAGGTCCCTGTAAAATAAGACTATGCCTGTATTCATAAGTAATATCTAATCCGAATCTTCGATCTTTCCTCAACGGTGAATATAGAAAAGGTAAATTTTTATTATCTATTCCTTTGTAGGCAAAATAAATCTCATCTAATCCGCCTTTTCTAATTAATTCTACGAAAATCTTAAACTTCAATCCTCTTAAAAGCTGATAGTTAAGCTGCACTCTAAATTGATCGGCGTTTTGTCCAAGCCAATGCCCTAAATAATAATTAATATGCTTGTAGGATGTGACTTCATCTTTATGTTCATAAACCCATGGGTTTAATCTAGTGTACTCAACTGTTATGTCCAGATTGTCAATTATTAAATCAATTGATTTATTTCCAAAAGTAAAACTAAACCAAGTATTTTTGTAATCATTTGATAGAATATTTCTGATTTCCGTCACATCTATAAAAACCGTGGAATAGAATTTAAAATTTCGGGGAAATTTGGCAGAAACATCAAGATACATCATTCCATTTGCATCATTAACACTTCCTCTCCCTGTATTGTGGTCCAAGAATTTGTAAAACATGAAAGGAATTAAAAACTCAGGTCTTACATTACCACTATATATTACTGCATTTCCAACGGAGATATCCAACCAAGTGAGGGGTGAAACAGTAATAAGATTGGCAGCAATATGTTTAGGTATGTAACTTTCTACTAGTTGTTGACTAATTTGACCAGGATAAGTGTAATAAAAGTGTGCAGAGTCCTTGACTAACGAGTTTAGCCAACCATGAATGTAGTTTAATCTAAGCCAAGAGACCGGTGTGATTGATAATCTAATATGAGGATAAGATGGTGGTTTTGATGATAGAATCAACTGTCCAAATTTACCATGTCCCCACTGGATATCTTCCTTTGCGAGTGAAAAATCTCCCCATTTCCAATCCAGACTAATTTCACCTCTCAATTCACTATATTCTATTCCATTTGGGGCGTTTTTGTACCATGCACCTGATATCGAACTAAAATTTTTATCTTTATCGATGTAAGAACCAAACTCCCCTTTATCTCTAATGCTAAAGTTTAGTCCAAGCAAATCGGAATAAGAAGAGAACACAGAGGCACCAATCCATCGTGAATGTCCTGATTTAATCCCGATTGAGGATATACCATAGCCAACAATTGGAGAAAGTTTTAAATTAAATAATGAATCTTCATAACTGTACAAAAACCAGCGAGAATTATTTTGTTGGTTGTATTCATCTCTTTGTTCAGGCCGAAGTTGATTGATTTCGTATTTATATTCCTGTAAATAAAAATCTAATTCTTCTTTTTCAAAATTAGTTAGATAACCTCTATCCTCATCCAACTCGAGCAACTTACGCGTGATATGAAGTCTAGAATAGGGCTTAACCGCCTCATTCAGAGTAATCATTTGCCTTATAGAAGATCGCTCTAAAAAATCGTAAATGCTATTTTCAACCGCAACAGAGATAGTTTGTGCACTTACAAAACAAAAATTTAAATCAAAGAAGGCTATAGAAATAATTATTAATAACGTTGAACTGAAAATATGTTTTCTTTTCATACATGAATAGGAATCTAAAAATCCAATCATTCTCTTTTGAATTATGTAGTTAAAAATATTTTTCATCAAAATCTTATCAAGACAAGTTGGGTAAGAATAATTGATATTGACTTAATTCGTAATAGTTTCAAAATTAATCATCATTTAATAATCAACTTAATTTTATTTTTAGGATATAAAAAAGTTTAAAAATTGAATCAATGATCTAGGACAGTCTAAATACAGAACTCTAATCTAGAAAACCATTAGTGATTAAAACAAAATAATAATTTATGAATCAATAAGTCTACAATGAATTTTACGCATACATTTTATAATGATGCAATTGAAGTTCGACCTAAAGTTAAATTATTTTCAGACTTTTGTCCGATGGTAAGTAATTGGGGAGTGGATCAATTAATTTTCATTATTAATCCTAACGTTATTATGCACTCCGTATTTCTTGAAACAAGATGTTTTTAAGTGCCATAAAAAAGTATTTAAAATCTGTTTTAATTGGGTCTTTTTCATAATCATCAAAATACTTTTGTTCCGACAATTCAATGCCTTTAATAGTTTTTGGCATGTGTGCATAATAAGGAGGTACTAACCCAGGCTTGAAACGTTTTCTTCTCTCCTGATGTTGTTCTGAGTAAAGACTTAAGTATTGACAACTTAAGGGTCTTACACCAACGAGTTTTATATCTCCCCTGAATAAATTAAATATCATAGGAAGCTCATCGAGCCAGATACTTCTTAAGAATTTACCCCAGAATGGAATTCTGAAATCATTATTAAATTTTCCGCTATCATGTATTTTATTATTTAAATAAACAAAGTCTTGGATTAATTCTGAATATGGATGCATAGTTCTTAACTTGTATACAAAAAATGTTTTATCACCTTGGCCAATTCTTTTCATTTTGAATATCGGGCTATAGTTCCCATTATTTTCCTGGTTAGTACTATTGTTTTTTTTGGCTACAAAAAATACTTGATTATCAATTGCACTCAAGTCCAAAATTTCAAAACCACAATAAATTAAACGACCAAGAATTTCAGCTAATGAAAGAGCTCTATCTTTTCCATTGCTCAATGATGAATATATTTTATTTGTAACAGGTAACTTTGGGAATACTCTTTTCCATATAAAATCTGCTAGATATAGGATATTGGCAAGTAAATAAGGATATTTTATTAAGAATCTTGAATAACGATTATTAATATCCATCATTGATCCAACATAAATACCTCCAACAAGTAATTTTGAATTAATTTCGTGTAAATGATTATTGATTTGTAGTTGGTCGTTAATTATATGCAAATTCATGATTAATTGCATTGACTCGTAAGGTAAAACTCGTACACTATTAAAATCTTCTGACCTAAAAACGTGCGTATAATTAATGTCAAAAGATTTAAGATTAAGCTTTCTTTCGAGAAAATTGAAAATATTTTTATATTCACGAAGATATTCAAATTGAAATTTTTGTTTTACATTTGATTCACGTCCAATTGTATCCGAGATACTATACTTAATTTCGCTCTTATTGCTTAAAATGGAACCGGAGCTTTCTTTAAGTTCATAATGTCGTAGAAAGGATGTAGAAGCTTCATCAGTTTTGTTACGTATTTTTTTCGCAAATACGATCAATGCTAAAAATGCAGAAAACACCGAGTATTTTGCAATAGCCTCAACGAAATAATTCCAATCGGGTGTTTTTATCTGCAATAAAAATATTGAAAGCATGACTAGAGAAATAATTAAAAGGTAAAATTTCACATGCAATCCGAAAGCTTCCCATTTAGATCTTGCAATAATTTCTGGTTGAAACTTATGAGTTGTTCCTGCGGAAAGAATCCAACTTAAATAGATAACTATTAGCATAATTAGGTGCTTTTCCATTAGATTATTAAAATTCAGTTCGAATATTATTTCACTGTAACAGAAAATTGAAAGTATTGCTCCATCAATGATAAGGTAGTTAATGGATGGGGTAATTCGTTTCACAATATTTATTTTCTTTCTCTTATCCGAAATCAAAAAATAATAAAATGTTTCGATCATTAACCCGCTGAACATCGTACCTATCAGAACACCTCGTGATATATTAGAGACTTCAAAAATCTTAAGGAGGATGGAAAGAAATCCTAGACTAAAAATTATTGAGATGCACAATTTTCTGAAAATTTGCCAAACTTCGTGGTAAACTGTAAGTATGAACTTGTTCGAGAGGATGCTTCCGACGATTAAGGAAAAACCTAATAATCCAAGTAGTTGATAATAATTATTATCTAATATTAATGTGTGCTTTTTTAAATAGTAGAATAAAAAAAATGTACTTAAATAGATAAAAAAACTGAAACAGTTATTAAGAATGTAATGTGTTTTTCTTTTCTCAGAATGAATTTGATGCGAATCTTTATTTCGGACATGCATTATTCCTCGAACCCGTATCCGATTTTTCCCAACGAATTTTAGGTTTCCCATTCGCGTACCCCTAAGTAAATAAAGGATGTTGTTAAAAATAGTAATAGAATTTTTTTTTAAATGATCTCCCAAGAGGGATAGGAAATCGCCGTCCTTACTCTTTGCACTAAAATAGATCAAATTTGTGACCACAAACCACGATCATAAATGTCTTATATAACATCTAATTAGGAATAATTCTGAGTAAAATTTTAGAAACTGGATTATTTTGAGATAACATGTTTTAATATGGTACTAATTGTGAAGGCATAAACTATCAACGAAAATCGTAGGGCAATTATTGGAGAAGGATTTTAAAAAAGAATTAAATGATATATAGTATCAAATATTATATTACAATTATTTAAAAAGTAATGGACTAAAATATTTTGAATTTCCGACTATTTATGATTATATATTTTGCTACATTTTTTAAATTTTGATAAGCCAACTGTTGAATCCATTTATAATAAGTGTTATGCCATCGTTCCGGATGGACTGTAATCATTAGCTTATTTGGGAGTTTGTCGATATTCGATATTATATCAAATGTTGATTTAAGTTCTCTTAGTTTTTTAGAAAAAGGAGAAAAATCTACTTTATCTCTAATATTCACACTATTCCCATTCCAACGACGACCTGTATCAGTTAAATAACCAAATTCTTCCCAATTTATATCAAAATATGGTTCACCAACTATACCTAGATTCTTATAATTATATTTCTTCCAAATTATTCTATTATCATATTTGGATATCGGACTTCCATGCATGCATATGGTTTTTGAATTAAAATTATCTTTGAATATTTTCAAATTTTTGCAAAAACTCTGATAAGCTAGATCAACAAGCTTATCTTCACTCAAATTTTGATCTTTTGGTTTTGATCTTTCAAGTTTCAATGTAAGGTCTACATCTTCATAATGATAACCAATTTCATGTCCCAATTCCTTAACCCTATTCATAATTTTGAAATTAAAACTCGCTGGTACAATTCTGAAGTAATAGCTGCCCTTAATATTAAGGTCACTCTCAAGCCTTGCAAAAATTAAAGCGTTTTCTGGAATTCTGTCAATATCATGACGTAAGATGCAGAATTTTTTGGTTCCCGTATCCGATAGTATTTTGTCATCGTTACCTTTAACTTCCTCCTGATGGTGACTCTGAACATGATTTAGGTTATTAGTCTGTAAGTAACGAAGATTGCTCTCTCTATTCGCAATGAATTGTTCGCGCATGTACATATCCATTGTTGCAAATGCATATTTATCCTTAAGAGTGGTTAACAATTCCTTGTAGATCTTTAACGTGAAGTCTAGCAAAACCTGTCGATAATTTTAATTTGATTAAGTAATTTCTTGTGAGAATTAATTCAATTATTATGGATAAATTTTATTAACATGATTATCACTTAAATTTTTGCTGGTATTCTGTGTTTTCATTCATGATCTTTACACTTTTTGGGTAGTTATTTATAAACCATATCATAAATGCAGTTACGTCAATTTTATCACACAGCATATTTTTCCTCCGTTCTTGCCATTCTTCTTTAATGTTCTTGCTGGAAAGAATCTCAATTCCTTTTTCAATAGCCTGCACTTGATCATTTTCCGTTTGATTGTAATAAAAAGTTAAACCATATTTATCGTGCTGTTCAGAAATATAATAGCATTTCGTATTATGGATTAATATTGCAGGTACACCCAGCACGGCGGCTTCTGATATCATTGTGAAACTTTCTCCAATTACTAGGTTTGCAAAGGCAATCGCATGATGTAAACGGTGCGGAGCAATATTAATTTTATAATTCTGAAACTCGGAAGGTAAGTTCGCTTCACTTGAAATAAATACCCTACAATATTTCTCGAACTCTTTTATCATTCTTAATTTATTTTCCATACTCATTCCCTTATGCCCAATATCATGAGTGGCATTCCATGACACAAATCGAATTAAAACATATTTAACATTTTTATCTATACCTAATTCATTATAGATAGAGATATCCGGTAGGAAATTATTTGGATGAAGATAGGCTAGTTCATGATATCCCGCATATTTTATAATCTTTCTTGACTTTAATGGATGTGAATAATCTGAAGTCAAGATAAACTTTGTAAATGGTTTATACATTTTTATCTGCTCAAAGTTAAATGTATCTTCAAATGCAATATTGGTTCGATTTAGTAAAAAGGAAATATGAGCGGAATAAATTGATCCATGACTAAGGAATAAATCTGGACGAAATTTTCTACTAGCCAATAGTAGTAAATAATCGTATTTAATCAATCCATATATTTTTTTAACAATGGAACTATAATTTTGACCGAAGACTACGTAATTGAATTTGTAGTGTTTTAACAGTTGAACTAGACATTCCTTCTCACGACAGGTAAATAGAATATCATGGCCCTCTTCAATCATTTTTGCAGCAAAATTTCGAAAAAGATGGAAGTCGGCAGGATGACCTACGTCGATGAGTATTTTCATTTTATCCAACGTAATATGGCTAATCCTATTTTACCGATATGATACAATAATATCCGATTTACTTTTATGTAGCGTCCGTAATTAACAAGTTCTCCACCAAATTGCCTCTTGAATTCTCGGACTCCAGAATTATTCCTGGGACTACCAGCTCCCATAAAATCAAAATATGCCAGCTTATTGGCTGCAGCATATTCTATTGGTGTCCATGTAAGTAAAACACTTGGATAAACATTTTTAATTGTTCTGTCCAAACCACATACATACCATTCATATATAGTATCCTTAAATATGGGACATACCATACCGCCTATAATTTTATTTTCGTATTTAACAAGAAATATTTTACCAAGATTTTTAATCAAAAAAAATTTCTCGAAGAAGTGAAAAGAGGGAAGTGGTTTTTTAACTTTATCATCATATAATTTTCTTAGAATCTCATAAAACTCTTTTACTTCTTCAATTGAAATTGGTTCTGATATTTCTGCACCAACTTTTAAGCTTTTTGTTATTTGTCTTCGTTTCCCTTCGTTTAATTGTTCTTTGTTTACTTCCTTACTTTGAATTTGCACGATATAATTGAACCATTCTTCAAAAACATAATTTTCGGCTTTAAATACATTACAAAATTTACTTGTATCGAATGAATTTCTGAATTCAATATAAATAGTTTCTCTAGCACATAATAGTTCCAACTTTTGAAGTAACATTTTAAAAACATGAGTGTCATAACAAAGAGGTCCACCCCAAATAATGCATCTTCTGGAGAGATACCCCTTTAATCCTTTCTCCTGAATTTTAACTGCGAGGAGGATACCATTGATTAATTCTCCTTTTTTAGCGATTAAAATAATAGGCTTATAATTTGGTAAATCAGTATAGAAGTTATAAACAGCATGGGTCTGGAAAAAATTACCTGCAGGATGCTCCAAAACAAAATCATTCCACTTGTTAATGTCTATTTCATTGCTTGAGATAATAATGTAGCGATTATCCATTACCGATTATTGTCATGTGTTTTGTAAATACAGAGATGTTAAGAGTGTTCAACTGAATATGAATCATATATAAAATTCTAATTGCAATAAAGCACAAAATTCTCCTTTTAGGAGTCAAATAAAGATAAATAAGAGATTAAAAGAATAATAATTAAATTTTTAATAAAAGTTCATTCCATTTGGAAGTAGCCACGTGATATGAATGTTGATTAATAATAATCTTTCGTGCGTTGTATCTCATTCTACCTAATAAGTGATAATTTTTATAGGATTCAAACATTAGATTTACAAGCTCATCTTTTGAGTTATTATGTAAATAGCCATTTTCTCCATGTTTAATAATATCGGTAATATCACCTACTGGTGGAACAATTACGTTTAATTCACAAGCCATTGCTTCCATCATAGCGCAAGGTATGCCCTCGGCTAAAGATGCTAGAATAAATATCTTAGATTCTAAATAATACCGCAAAACTTCATGTGTTCTAATCAGAGTGATACTACTCTCAAGTTCCAAATCAATAATAAGTTTTTGAATTTTTGATTTTAAATTCCCATAACCGATCATACAAAGCTGGACAGGGTTACCTCGTTTACGAATTTCCGCAAATGCTTCTATTATGAGTTCAGGCTGTTTTTCTTTT
Source organism: uncultured Ignavibacteriales bacterium (assembly GCA_963704835.1). GTDB lineage: Bacteria > Bacteroidota > Ignavibacteria > Ignavibacteriales > Melioribacteraceae. The sequence continues at coordinate 10,095 of CAVPHW010000030.1, forward strand.
ATCAAATTCACCAACAAAGATATAATCATAAATTTTTGAAATAGATGCATTGGGTTTGAAATAATCTGGATCTATTGTGCTGTGTATTGGATAGGTCTTAATAAATCCTTTGTGATTCCAGTAATCTCTTGTTCTTGTTCCCGGTACTAATATTCTAGAAGCACGGTTAATAATTTTGCGAATGAGAAAGCGTTTAATTATATTTTCATAAAAGTACATAGTATCTTCAACAATTTCCCCGTAGATAAAAGGTAATTTTGTTAAAACTGATGCTAAATAACCGTTGAATCCATGCGGGAAAATATTATAACTGATAATCAGATTAGCATTTCGTACTTTAATTAATACTGCACCATAAACGGCTGTGAATATCCAATAAAAGGGACGAATTCGTAAAATCCAAGGTAAATGTAGACTTACAATTTTGTTCTCATTTATTTCTAACGGAGATTTTCTTAGTAAATATACCTTATCAACTAGTTTTGATTTACTTAATGGAATTAGTTTGTAATGAATCTGACTTGGTTTAAGATTAGCAAAAACAAATACAGTGTATTTTGACATAATGTTAGTGAAGAATTGAATATCTGCTACTGAAATTTCTGATTTGCTAAAATAAATTCATGAGGATTCTTTCTGAGTAGAATTCTTTATTTATAAAATGTTTTGTATGGCTAGCTATAAAACTAATATACTCTAGTACTCTAATAATTGTTGTTCTCCCAATATAATAAACCACTATGAATCATTTCGAATAAACGATAAAACATGATCAACTCTCAAATCAAAACATTCGTTATTGGTAAAGTCACCTTGTTCGAAAATCCAATTACCGTTAATATATTTATATCTGCCAGGTTTACCGTCCATCTGCATTTGATGTAAATCAGATTGGCCGAACAAGCACTGCATTTCATTAATTAATAAATTCTCCCCATTATTTTCAAATATGTCAATGGCTTGGGAATGAAACCCGAATTTATCCATGATGTTTTTGGTAAAATCAAATAAATAGATAGGAGGGTTTTCGTATTTTTTGATAAGAGATCCACTAGCTTTATCACCCTTTTTTATTTTTTTATGTGCGAAATAGGAATTTCCGATGGCAACGATACGCCATTCAAAATCATGTTCGATGTATTCCTGAAATATCACAAAATTTTTTTGAACATCGTTTTTTCTAACATTATAAATGTTAAGTTTATTTTTTATTTGATGAGGATTAATAATATAATTAAATCCTCTCGTTATTAAATTATCCATGTCTAAATTTGGTCCCCATCGTTTTTTTACTCCAGATATTGAAAAAGCATTCTCAACATATTTAATTTTATCACTTTTGTTCCTAAGAATTTTAACACCACTTCCAGACGCTCCTATACTAGTTTTAGCCACTAATGGTCCAAAATGAAAACAAACAAATTCAAGAGCCTCATCCTTATTACTTAAAATATGAGTGGCGGGATGAGGTAGCTGATTTATTTTTAACCATGAGTATAAAAACCTTTTATTTTCATAAATGTAAAGTTCTAATGGAGTTGGATATATTGGAAGTTTTAAATAATTATCAATTATAAAAATTCTTTCGTCGTAAATCAGTTTTTGTATACTCGTTAAGACAGGAGGTTTAGCAAGTAAATAATCATAATTTACCTTTTTAAGTTTCTCATACCAATCACTTTTAGACAGATTAATTATATCATAACTTATGTTGAATTTTTCTAATGCCATACACCAATTGACACAATCAAGTTCATACTCGTTAGCTAAAATCGCTAGCTTAATTATTTGCATAAATTCAATTAATGGAATTATTAAGGAAAAGGTTAACTGATAATATATCTATCAAGTGGTCTATATCATCTAATTTGTTTTGAAATAGTATACTTTTTAAATAGTTAGGGTTAAATAAAGTGGAATTTATTTTAATTGAATAGTAAAATTCTTTATTAAATTGAAAATTGGACAACACGCAAAATGGATCTAAATAAATATTTTTATTATTATGAAATTTTGCTCTGAGCAAACGCAACTTTCCGGTCGTGTTTAATAAATCGTTTGGACAATATCCTTTACCTGTTATCATATCCAACAAAGGTGGGAAAGACTTTTTCATTATATAACAGTATGGCAATTGTCCTTTAAATCTTTTTATCGGGTTATGTGTTAAGAATGGGCTATACACCCCGGAATAATGAGTACTAAGTAAATATTTAATAAATTGTGGATCAAGATAAGGTGATCTATTCTTAAGAAAGTAATTCTGCATTACAATCTCCGGTCCAAAATATTTTCTAAATACTTCTTCAAAAATATATTTATAAAATAATTCATTTTTTTTAAATTCATTATTATCGTTTTTGTATATTATTAACTCTTCAATCAGTTCATCTAATTCCGCCTTAAAATTTGAAGTGTTTAAAAAATTTAATTTTTCTGACTTTTTTATTGTATCTACCCAAACTTCATTCCTAGAGGCAAAGAGCGAAATTAATTCCGGACTTATCATTACTCCAGAATTATGAAAGGCTCGGAATAATTCGCTTCCAAAATTTCCGGTAATAAGGTATTGAACCCGTTCACTTAATTTTTCGGCAGCATATCTGTAGTGTGCCCGGGCATATGATGCATTCCCTTCTGTTTTCTTTACCATATCTAACCCGCAAGATAAAGCTTCTTCGTTGACATATTTATTATCAAGGATAAAAGCTATATGCTCCACACCAATTTGTTTAGCTTGTGCTTGTGGTAGTATGATGTCACTGTAATTTATTCCGCCGAAAGAGTATGTAAAAATTTTTTTACTGAACTTTTTTGCTACTCCTACAAGTGTCCTTCCATCAAAACCTGACGTAAATGAAATAGCACTTTTTTCCTTAGGAAAATATTTATTGGAGGACTCGATAAAACATTCTGCAAGTTCATAAACTATCTTCTTACCAGATTTTGGTTCATCAACAAAATGGTCTGATATATTAAAATGTCTTTTAATTCGTATTTTATCAGAAATATCAATGAAGTGATTTGATGGTACTAACTTAATATCGTTATAAAATGTGTTATTTGAAAAAGAGTAATTAAACAAAATCCGTTCAAGAATATATTTTTTGTTAACGACTTGATTAGGCATTATTTTTTTTATTAGTTCTGTTTTAGAACTTACTATAATAAATTTATCATCATCAAATAAATACACTGGAAGTATGTTGAATATACTAGAATAAATTTTAACGGTATTTTCTAAAACGTTCATATATATTAGATAAAAAAATCCACCAAAATAGGTTAAATCATTCGCTTTTATTTTCGAAATAATCTCTTCACGATTGCATTGAGTTATTAAATCACCTAAAATTAAAATTTTACCTTCCACGAAATCGTATTGCTCATAATTCATCCTATTTTTATTAATGTACAAGATTGAACTATGAGATACATTTAATTCGCTTAATTCGTAAATTTTAACATCATTTGATTTTTTAATCTTGAAGTATTTAAATACAAAATCCAATTTATTTCAAATCTCTTAAAAATTCATAAATATTTTTTATTGTATAGTATGGTTGGATCGCCTGAAAACTTTTTAATTTATAATTAATTTTTTGTTTTGTCAGAAACATGCTTTCAAAACTTTGGCCTAATCCGAATCGATTAAATCTAGTTGGGTCATTCGCCGTGTATATGGAGTTACCTACAGTAGTTCCGCGATAACCTAATTCTAATGCTTTCCTATGAACATATTCATTATTATCGCCGTGTGGCCAACAGCAAAATTGAATTATTTTATTAAGTTTTTTATCTATGATATCTTTTGTTTCTTTTAACTCATAATATACTCGCCTCTGATATTCTTCCAGCGATTCAACGGATTGGACTATTGAACTATTCCTTTTGAATTCCATATAAACTGGAGTTACTTTATTTAAAACATCATTAAAGTTGTAGCTGTCAAACCAATTATGTCTTTTTAAGACTTGAGTTATTGTCTCTAAAAAAACTGGATTGATTGTGACTTTATTTGCGAGGATAGATGATTTTCCTTCAAAAAACGGATAACCAAAAGGGATAAGCTTCTCAAAATTGCGATTATCAATATAATATGGCAATTCTTCAGGATAAATATTGCCGATTGCATATAGACAGTCGGCTCCAGGATGGTGGAAACCTGTAATATTATCAGAAACTGAATACTTCAAATGAGTCATTGTGTGCGATTGAATATCCACAATTCCATTTTGCTCCATTAAGTGCATTTCATCCCAGGATAAGAAACCCCAATTGTCTATCTCTTCTAGCGATGCTTTATTATTCCAGTACTCTTCCAAATTTTTTCTTATAATTGAACGATTATCTACAAAAATTGGATTGATAAATATCGTTGCTTTAGCTTTATACATTTTAAGCAGGGGATAGACATAAATAAAATTGTCAACATAGCCATCGTCAAATGTAATACAAACGTATCGACCTTCTAAGTGGTTTTGTTCTCGCATTTCCCAATAATCATTAAGATTAATAAAATGATAATTATGTTGAACAAAATATCTTAAGTGAATTTCAAAGTATTTTAGCTCAAGTGTAAGGTATTTTTTGAACCAATTTTGATTTTTGTTCGGGGCAACAGAATGGTAATATATTATTGGGATATTATTCTTTTTCATTCGTATAAATCTTATTCAATTTTTCTATTCTTGAAGTATGGGAAAAACTAGCTTCTACATATTCTTTAGTTGAAAGGCTTAACCTGTCTAGAAGTTCGTGATCATTATATAGTAAAGTAATCTTTTCGAACATTTTATCCACATAATATTCCTCAATTAAATATCCCGTTATGCTGTCAATTACTATTTCTGAATTTCCACCTACATCAAATGCAAGTAAAGGTAACCCGTGTGAACCAGCTTCAAGTAATGCGATGGAAAAAGCTTCTATCTTTGAGGGTAAAATAAAAATATCCATTCTTTTGTATTCAGGAATAAGGTCATGTTTAAAATCTGGGAACTCAAAATATTCCGATAATTCTTTCTTGTTTACTAACTTTATTAGTTCTTCTAATTCCTCTCCTGATCCAACAAGTAAAAATGAAACTTTAAGATGATTTGCTTTACAATAATTTGCCAATTCAATAAAAGTGTGTAAGCGTTTAACAGGGTGGAATCGACCTGCATAACCTATTGTAAACACATCTCTTTTAGCTTTAGGATATTTTGCAATAGATGCGATAGAATTGTGAACAGTAATTAATTTCGAAACGGGGATTTTTTCTCTTTCATTTCTAATTCTCTCGTTTAGTTTGCAAGAACAAATTACTGTATGGGCAAAATATGATGCTATCAACAATGATTTTCTCTGATACCATTTTCGCCAAAGTCCCAATCCATGCTCATTAAAAATTATTCTCTGACCAAGCAGAAACCCAGGAATTGCAATAACTTTTTCAGCCCAAAACATGTGTGCATGAATTACATTAAAACGGGTTTTTAATAAAACGAATATTAACTGAATTTGTACAATTAATTGGTTGGATGTGAATAGTTTAATCTTTCTGACATTCTTATTTAAGAGTTGACTTAAAACACCATCAAGATGGAAGGCAATGCTTACATTATTACTTTGCTCAGTCAAAAGGTTTGCATCAATAATTGCTTGTTTTTCAGCCCCTCCTAATCCTAAAGAGCGGGTGATTATTAAGATATTCATTCCGATTAATTACATAATTTATTGATAAGTGATGAACTTAATAATGATCTAATTTCAAACGCATGATGATATTATTCTCTTCCATTCAACAATGTTGAGAGAAATCATTTTTAGAAAATTTATTTCAAGTCATGTCCACATGAGGGAAAATATTCAATAAGAAGGAAATATTCTTATATTATTTTCAACCCTAATTTGAATAAAGCTCAATTAATTTATTTGCGATGTTATCCCAGGCAAAATCACTTTTATGATTTTCAAAATGAGCAATATTTAAACTCAAATTATTGAAAATGATTTCATCAAACAGTAATATTGATATAGTATCAGCTAAACTCTTACTGTCTTTTGGAGGAATTAGTATTCCGTTATGACCATTCTCTATGACATCCCTAAAACCCCCAACATTTGTTGCAATAACCGGTTTATTAAAGGCAAATGCTGTCATAATCACTCCACTTTGCGTCGCATCAGTATATGGGCATATTATTACTTTTGTACCCTTTATCAAAGTGACTAATTCTGAATTTGAAATATGCTTGTTAATAATTTTGATGTTTAGAGCCATTAAATCCTTAGCGGTGAAATATATATGCCCGGATCCGGCTATAATCGTCTTGATTTCTCTTCCCTGTTTGCCAAGATATTTAATTGCATCGATGAGATATTCAATACCCTTGTATTGGGAAATCCTGCCGAAGAATAATAAATCAGAGGAAATACTAGAATGAGAACCACCATTAAATTCTCTATAAATGTCTAAAATTCCGAAAGGAATGAAATTAAATTTATCGGTGTCAGTTGGATATCGATTAATTAAATATTGGTACTCATTGCGGTTTTGCATTATAACTTTATGCTTACAGTTTATTATATAGTTATTCATAATTTCCAAGAAATTATGTTTAGTTCTTTCCCCAGTGTGTGAACGTAAATCGTGTATTGTGAAAACCAATTTCTTTTTCCGTAAAAAAAATAATAATTGTGGCAACACACCATTTATACCATTGAAGTGTATAATATCATCGTTTCTTAATTCTTGTGCTAACTTTAAAGACAGACTGAGATTTTTCAGTGAGAGTAATTTTTGATTATAATAAAAAAAGAATTTCACCTGTGAGTAATTATTCCCTAAATACTTCTTAATTTCTAGAGGTAATATATCTGCGTTCTCTTGCTCAGCAAGGAAGCCGGTATGAATAGCTTTATCTGAAAAATCTAACACACTTTCGGACATTCTGTCAAGTGCAAAACAAAAAATCAGTTTAATGTTTAACTGTTTTAACTTCAGATGCTTAAATAAAGGCAAAACGGAATCAGCATGACCGAAGCTAACAATAGTAACTTTCATTTCACGCATTTAATAAAATGTTTTATCGAAAATTTATCGTTTTTAAAACCCCAAACAAGTCCACTGCAAAACCCTCTCCACAAAGCAAAGAAGACTGCTACTCTTGTTTGTTTTAGAGATACTAATGAATTGCGTAAGATAGTCCGTTTAACATGTTGCCAGAAAAAACTCCGAAAAAAATCAGCCGGCTTATGTTTTAATATTACTAACATAGGATTCCGTGCATCGTAGTAGGCTTTGAATGCAGAGTTCTTACCTATTGTCATACTTTCTTTATGCCATAATTTTGCAAAGTGAGTATAGTAGATCTTAAATCCTCTTTTTTTTGCTCTGGCTTGCCAATCATATTCTTCTGCTTGAAATCGAAATGTTGTGTCATAACCGCCTATATCCCTATACAATTCCTTACTTACCAGCATGTATATATCATCCACAAAAATTCTTTCTTTAATTTCATCATATTGCCCTAGATCAATCTCTTTGTTACCAATATGCTCACCATTCCATTTGATCTTATCTCCATATTTACCTACAGATTGTAGTGTGTCGGGTGTGTCATAATAGTATACTTTTCCTGTTACGAATCCAATCTTTAAATCAGTCTTAGCAACTTTTACTAATTCGCTAACTACTTTCTTGTCGGCTTTAATATCATTATTCGTAATAAGCACATAATCAGCATTTTGCTTTGTAAAAGCATAATCCAATCCAAAATTAAAGCCACCTGAGTATCCCAAATTATTGTCAGATCGTAATACAAAAACATTTGGATAATTGTTTTCGATAAATTCTTTCGAGCCATCGGATGAACCGTTATCTATTACTACAATTCTAAAATTGGGGTAATCATTACCTAAATAAGAGGAGATACTTTCGTCAAGAAGTTTTTTACCATTATAAGAAAGTATTAGAATGAGAACCAAAGGTTCGCTATAATCACTCATTTATAATTGTCCTAAAAATATCAATAAATTTATGTCCCACATTTGTCCAGTTATAATGATTCCTGACTATGGCAACATCCAAACTCTCTATATTCTTCCCGCTAAAGTATTTATTAAGTTTTAACCGCCAATCGTTATATTTTTTGATGCCGACGATTAATCCTTTGTTGTATGACTTCAACAATTCAGCAGTGCCACCGACATCAGTACAAAAAATTGGTAGTCCACAAGCCATTGCTTCAGTAACCGCGATTGAAGATCCTTCACTTCTGGAGGTTTGTATGAACAAATTAGCAGCATTAAAATAACAGGGTAAAAGAGCTTCGTCTACAAATCCAATAAATTTAACTTTATCCTTTTTGATTAAATCTTTAGATAAATTATTTAAGTAATTTTCATAATCACGTGTTCCATGACCTATTATTAAATAAAGGAAATCGTGATGTATTTTTTTCAACACTTGAATAGTCTTATCAACTTGTTTTAGACTATTTAACCTACCTACCGTCAATAAAATTATTTTTTCAGGAGGCAATGATAAATTTCTTCGACACTCAAGCCTATCAAGTGGTTTATACTGGTTCGTATCAATTCCCATAGTTAATTTTTGTAATGGTCCTTTATAATAATGCTTTTTTAATACATTTAGGTTATTATCATTCATATATGTTACATAATCAATTTGGCCAAAATATCTTTTTGCCGTGTAATGTTGTTTTGCATAAAAATATTTCTTTAAAATATTTTTTTGAAATTTGAAAAAGAAATTGATTGGTAATAGTATCTCTCCGTGAAAGGTTACTAAAAATCTAAAACTCTTGCCTACATCTATAATTTCTCGATTAATTCCTAAAAAGTGTGGAAAGCTTAAAATAAAAATCATTCTGTTATCTGATTTGTGATTTTTTTTGATAAAATCAACTATATCTTGAGAAGAGTATTGATCCCGTCCAATACGAAATGAGGGAAACAACCTATGTATTAGTCCATTATCATAAGAGTGACTGTATATTTTTTCAGCCCTCGGATCAGGCTGCCATACTTCATGGTCAAACTGGTTGCTAATCTTTAAACATTCTATTGCAAGAAGGTTGGACCAATCATATCCCCAAATGCCCACCCAACTTCCTTTAGATGTATCCCAATACACTGCAGGTCTTTTTTTATTTGAGTATTCCTCATAGGCAGGTGCATGGTTAATCACATGAATTATTTTATATCTATCTGAAATCATTGAAGGATTGCTTTAATAAATATATTTTCATTTGGTGTCAGTTTATTATTGTAAATTCTGCACAAAATATTTGATACTAAACAAATTAATTCCTCTGGTTTATTTTAGCTGAGATAATGAGAGAATTTGAAAATTTTATAATCGGATCAGACGTGTTAAAAATAAATTTACCGAAGACCATATCAAAAAGCTTCATTTTGGTACTAAATACTGGATAATTACCCATAATTGATTCTACTGAAAAACCTAAGTATTGCAGTAGTTCAAAAATGTAGTCAGGATAAGGAAAATTTTTTCTTTCGAGTAGAGCACTAGAAAATTCAATTATTTTACCTGTTTTAATGAAATTATACCGGTTTGCTAAACTAGAAATATTAGGCCTGGAGAATATTATTTTGCCCCCATGCTTTAGCACTCTTTTTGTTTCTTTAAAAAAGTGTTCGCTTGATTTTAAATAGTGCAAAGCTGTGGAGTTAATTACTATGTCAAATGAGTTATTGGTAAATGGGAAACTGGTGTTTAAGTCTGATTGGATGAACTTAATACTTTTATCCGCGGAAAAATAATTATTGATATCTATCCCTATCGCATCATGTCCATAATAATTTAAAACCTGGCAAATTTGACTTCTACCGCACGCAGCATCTAAGATCTTTAATCTTTTAGCATTATTAATCGATCTAATAACTTCCAACCAAATATAAAATAATCCATATTTACTGGTTCTCTTTAAATACTGACAATTAATTTATTCTGAAATTTCGTCAAGAATTGGTTCCTCAGGAACATTTGGACCAGAAACATATTTATTATTCCATGGAATATCCTTTAGTTGATCTATATTAAGTCCATCCATATAATATGTTTTTTTTGATTATTTATTGTACTTGAAATTGTTCCACTGTTCAGATAGTGTGCATAAATGAATTTTATGGTTTTTTCGGAAATTTATTAATACTTTCACAAATGCTTCAAATTTTTCGAACGAATGCTTTTCTACTATATCATTTGGATGAAGCCAAAGATCTACATTTGCATCTTTGTCAATTATTTCATTTAGAAAATTCTCAAACGAGTCGCTGGATTTAAAAGATAAAATTGGTTTGTCTTTCATAAAGTAGATATCCGAATTTCTATATTTTTTAAATCCGTGGAATATCTCCTCATTCTGTAAGCTACCGCATCGAGTAAAAAGTACAAATCCATTTTTCTTGAAGATTCTAAGTACATCAATAGGTAAATAAGTTGTCGAATATTCAATACCTGATTTTTTGTAATTTGGTATAATTTTCATCGATGATGCCTTTTCCACTAGATGATAATCGCCTAGAAAAGGGAAGGCAAAAATATTAGCTTTTTTCTGAAGTTCCGTCCTTGCACTCTCTTGCCAATCATTTAAATCTAGCATTATATTTTCTATGTTTTCCATTGATATATATGGATGGGAAAATGTATGACATTGAATATCATGTCCAGCATTTTTCATTTTTTCGGTTAGATCTCCTAAGTAGTAAAACGGATGGTTTTTATAATCGCTGTACGGTTCATGGTAAAAAGTATTGAAGGTTCTTCTCCAAGTAGTTGCACCTGTAAATCCTCCTCCTTCTGTAGCATATGGTAATATTTGATTTATTCTATAAGCATTCTTATTCCTATTTTCTTTTAACAAAACATGCCCAGTGCAAAACCAAGTTGCTTTAATATCGTATTGATTAAATAATCTAAGAATTAATTCGATACCAATTCGGGTATCATATCCTCGACCAAATCCTCCAGCTAAGCTTTTATTAGTAAGTTTTAAGTAGTTAGTTAATTCGTAAATGCGACCTTTGAGTTTTGCCCTAAAATTTGGGGTTTTACTTTGAGCTGAACTTTCACAATCAAAGGAAATAGTTACTGATGGCATGTTATAATTGGAGTTGTTTTTTCTGAATAACTTTAATAAGATATTACAATCAAAACATCTATAGTCAAAAAAAAGCTGAGCTAATTAAAAATTATTGCTCAAAAGGTATCGGGGGGATCTTGATAAGGATTACCCTTGAATTCATTTCGAATATATAAAGACGCAGAGTTAAGATTGATTGATTGTTTCAGAATGGTTATGTCATTCTTATTTACTAAACCGAATAAAAAATATAGTTTATAAATCAGTACAAAGGTCAGTGGAATTAGAAGCAAAAGTTGAACGGGAACAGACAATGAATACAAATACTCGTTGTATATTATATAAAATATCGGGCTTAGTACAAACCAAAAAATGATATACCGCAATATGCTTCTAAATAGAAAAATCTTTGTTTTTTTAAAGGTAAAATAGTAGTACATCAAAAACATGAAAATATTAGTTACTAATGCTGTTATAGCTAAAGCCATTGCACCTAAATTTAAAATGGAGGGCGAAATTAAAATTATCATCACTAAAACGAATAAAATAAATTTGAAAAAATTTATCATTGATGTCAACCAGAATAATCCCATGCCTGTCAAAACATTACCGTACGGCATAGACCAAATTATAAAAAAGGAGGAAAATACTAGTATAGAAAACAAAGTAACTGATGGCTCATATTGTTTTCCTAATAAAAAGATAATAACTGGATATGCATATAATGTTAAAAGCATGATAGTTGGGAACAAAAAAACAAAAATAAATCTTTCAAAAATTTGTATTATCGAGCGAATAGCTTCGAAATTATTTTGGTTTATAAATTTTGAAAAAAGAGGAAAAAATAATGTTCCAGCTGTATTACCAAATAGTAGTAGCATACCGCCAATACTAAAGGCAGCGGAATAATAACCAACCTGTTGAATGGTGGAATAATATTCGAGTATCAGCTTATCTGAGTAAATCATTACAATCGTCGTAATTTCCATAGATAACAAGGGCAAACTCATCATTAAATATTTTTTCAGCAAATCTTTATTCAAATTGCCAAATTTTAATTGCTTTATAAAATATACAGCTAAGGGCAATAATACGATAGCTGAAATTAAATTAACGGATGCCAAAGCAATTGCGCCCATTCCCAATACAACAACTATAATTCTAAGAATATTATATATAATATTTCTGAATAAGGCAGGTAGATTTGATCTTACTTGCTTGATTTTAGCAATATAAAATGTCTCGTTGATCATAAATATTAAGTTTACAAGAAATGCAAATAATGTTAACAGTATAACAATTTCAGTTTCATGTAACTCGAATTTATAATCAAAAAGATGTTTTTGAATTATAAAAAATATTGAAACTATAGTGAAGAATAAAAGCATGGCAAAGAACATAAGAACCAAGTAGGTTTTATTACAATTTTCCTCATTCTGACCCTCGGAAACTAATTTAATATGTGCTGATCCAAAAATTCCTGTAATAAAGGAAAAAGTAGTAACATACGCGGTTGCATAGGCGATTGTTCCAATAATTTTTGGTCCTGCCAATCTTGCAACTAATATTCCTGTAATGGCAGTAATAAAGTATGAAGCAAGTTTGGCTCCAAAATCAATTATAAATTTTTGTTTAAGCAAAGTAAATATTGATTTTACTAATGGTTATTTAAAATTTGGTTTGTTTAGAAATACTCTTCCAGGTTTATTGCTACGGAGTTTGGAAGTCTCAATTACATTATTATTAAGTTTCCCACCGAAAATCTTATCTATTGTTGTCGCCTTTTCAACAATTGTGTTTCCAAAAAAGAGTAATGCTATGACTACAAATAATCTATTTAGCTCAACATCGTAACCTATAAACTGAGTACTGCTATTTAATATGAGTATTGCCGCAAACCAAAGAGGGAAAATGATTAGTGCTGGTTTATAAATATTTCTCCGATTTAAATTCTTATAAATTCCAAAATATCTGAAAAAATATTCAAAGATAAAGAAAATCAAAATTGTAGCACCAAAAATACCTGAATTGAGTAGAAAATTATGATACCCAACATGTTGATCTCTATTTTTCATATATTGTTCACTAAATCCTGAGCCGAACATAAGAGAGCTATTTTTAAACGCATTTATAACAGCGGGACCTCTAACATCAAATCTTTTTAATGTTTTACCAGCGCTAATATCGCCTTGTGCAAGGTATTTAATAGTCTCAATTCTATTAAATGCTTCATTAAATTGTGTCTCAAAAATATTGATTGATGAAAACAATATGAATACAAGAGCCAGAGCTAGACCATATTTTAATTTCATTTTCTTTATCATTCCTGGTGCCCAAAGAATAACAAATATATAAGTTACCAATAAGGCAATAAACCATGATCTAGTTGCTGTAATGAATATGGATAGGAAAGAAGCGCTATTAATTAGTACTAAATAGCTTTTACTAAAATTGTTATTAGGAATTAGAATAAAATATAGTGCGCCAAAAAAACTTATAAATGATATATGGATCATTTCAATCGGTCTAGATAGAACAGCTTGATCACCATAATTTAATATTCCCTGAGTCGCCAAAATGGACTTGTCCAACAAATTGACTACCTGATATCCATGGAATAAGGAATAACCCTGCAATGCAAGTGCATATATTGCAAATGGGAAGAGCACACGGAAAAACCTTATCCAATCCTCTTCATTCCTGATTAAAAAATAGACGGAATAAAATAAGGAAAGATTGATGAAGTATCGAATTAGTAATTTGAAATCGCTGAACGTGAACCCAATTACAATTGAAATAATGACTAGTGAAAATAAAAGTAGTAAAAAAAGATAGAATTGATTTTTTAGAAGTGGAGTAAAATTTTTCCTGATTTTCAATGCTTTTAATAGAGCAGTTATTATCATGATCTGTTCGAATGAGATTGAAAAATTACCGCTCAATGTAAATAATGGTAGTCTATTTACAGCTTCTCTTTCACCTCCAAAGAATAAGCCACCTGGCTGTTCGATCAATATTAGTAGGAAAGCAATCCAAAAATAATTTTTATTTGAATAATAAAATAAGACTGGAAATAATAAGAATATATAGTTCTTTATCTGTGTCGGAAAAAAATACACAAGAAAAATTGAAACTATTAAGAGTACTAGTAATAAAAAATGATCGCTATAATCTCTAATTACTTTCAAATTCTAACCTCTTAATGAATTTTGCCGGTACACCGCCAACCATCTTAAATGGTTCTACATCTTTGACCACAACACTACCAGCAGCAACGAAACTCCCTTCTGATAAAGTTACACCCATTAGAATTATCGAATTCGCACCTACATATGAATCATTTTTAATAAATACTGCTTTAGATTTTGATGGATATAATCTACTAAGTCTAGATTTCGTGAAATCCTGATGAGTTAATATTGTCGTTTGCATGGAAATAACAACATTATTTTCTATTGTAACCATTTCTCTTAAATCGAAAAAACAATTTTTCCCAATATGGCAATTGTTTCCAATTATTAAATTTTTGTAATCAATACAATTATGAAATAATAGCGGCGTTTCTATGTCAGTATCTTTACCTATCACCGCTCCATTTGCTTTTAAAATGGAAATAATTGAATTCTTGTCAATTCTTCTTAAAATAGTATTAGCATTTTCGAAACCAAGGATTCTTCTTCTAATGTAAAATTCAAACACATTTTTCCATCTAAGAAATTCGTTTAGCTTTTTAGAAATTCCCAATCCCATAGTTTAATACCAAATAATATTAATAATTATCGGCTTATCCAACAAATTCTCTTAAAGCATTAATTATATAATTAACTTCTTCATCGGTTAAATCAGCATGCAATGGAAGTGTAATCATCTTGTAATATTCTCGCTCGGCAACAGTACAATCTTTAGCATAGTGTTTAAATAACGGCTGCACAGAAAGTGGAGTATAATGGCAGCCTGTAGCTATACCTTTTGATTTTAAATGTAGAATTAATTCATTTTTCTTATCAGTCCGAACACCAAACATTTGATATACATAGTTTTCAGGTTCATAAGGTAATAAAGGTTTCAAGGTTTTTAAATTCTTTATTCCGTTTATGTATTTTCTAATGATTTCGCATCGTCTTTTATTCATTGATGGTAGCTTCTTAAGCTGTGCCAATCCAATAGAAGCGGCTAGATCATTCATATTATATTTATAGCCAAGGATATTTATTTCATAAAACCAGTGGTAGCATCCCTATTTAGTTTTGTATATTTTTGTGCTGTTTTCCAATTATCTTTGTCTATACCAACCCAGCGCATGGCTTTCACATCTTTAAATAATTTTGGCTGGTTAGTGATCATCATTCCACCATCACCAGTAGTCATTAATTTCTTTTCTTCAAAAGAAAAACAACCTATATCACCCCAAGTACCAAGCGGTTTTCCCTTGTACATTGGACCTGTAGTATGAGCACAATCCTCAATTACTTTTAAGTTCCGTTTCTCTCGCCCAAGGTAAAAGTTTTTCCATAGGTACTGGATGACCGCAATAGTGAACGGGCATTACAGCAACACAATCCTTATCATATTTTTTATCTAAGTCTTCCAGACTAATTCCAAGCGTAATTGGATCAGAATCGACAAACACAGGTATAAGGTCATTGTATAGAATTGCAGATGCAGTAGCAGAGAAAGTCATGGTGGGAACAAGCACTTTTTTACCTTTTGGAAAACCAAATACACGTAATGCTAAATGCAATGCAGCAGTTGCTGAATTAAGTCCTAGCGCTGCTTTACACCCAATAATGTTTTTCCATGCCTCTTCGAACTCATTAACTTTTGGTCCTAAACCTATCCATGATCTTTCGAAAGCATTCTTGACAGAATCGAGTTCTTCTTGTCCTAGTGATGGTTTGAATAATCTGATATTCATATTGTTAAACTTCTACTGAATTATATTTACTAGTAAACTCTTTCATAGTTAGATTCTGTTTATCTTTTTCTGAAAGGATAGGATTTTTTGAAGGCCAGTTAATTTTTAATTGAGGATCATTCCATAATAAACCAACTTCATGGTTGGGGGAGTAGTAATTATCAACCTTATAGGTTACCTCACAATTATCTGTTATCGTATAAATACCATGTGCAAATCCTCGCGGTATTAAAGCCATTTTCAAGTTATCTTCAGATAGTTCGATGGAATCCCATTTACCAAATGTCTCTGAATTTTTCCTCACATCAATGAATACATCCAAAATCTTTCCTCTAATGCATCGGATAATTTTTGTTTCGGAAAAGGGAGGTAATTGAAAATGTAATCCACGAATTGTGCCTTTATTTATAGTCCGTGAATGGTTTTCCTGCACCCAATTAAATTTTAAGCCTGATTCCTCAAATATTTTATTATCAAAGGTTCGCATAAAAAAGCCGCGATCATCTGCACGTGGCTGAAGAGTTATTTCAAAAACGCCTTTTAATTTTTTTTCTACAAATTTCATATATAATTAAAAATATATTAGATAAATCATTTCAAAAAGTACTCTATATCCAATAAAGTTCGTTGTTGAGTTTTCCAGTATCTAATAGATAAGTCAATTGTTTAAGTCTGGTAAAATAACGTCCACTAAATTTTTTATCATCAATACCTAATTCAACATAACTATTAAAAATCTGCATGATCCCTTGCTCTAAATTCCATGCAGGTTTAAAGTTGGGTAAAGTATTTTTAATTTTACTAAAATTAACTTTGTAAGATCTTGAATCGCTGCCATGCTCACCTGTAATGACTATTTTGCAATCAGGAACAATTTTTCCTATCATTTCAGCTATGTCTTTCACTCTATAATTTTCTTCATTTTGTCCCGTATTGAATGATTGTCCGTTTACTTTTTCTTTTGGTGCCTCAACAACTGCTATGAAAGCTCTTGCAATGTCCTCTGCATGGATTAAAGGACGCCATGGGTTTCCATCGCTCATTATCTTTATTTCTTTTGTTGTAAGTGCCCAGCCAATTAAATTATTTACGACGAGGTCTAATCTTAGTTTTGGTGAAATTCCATAAGCTGTTGCGTTTCTAAGAAAAGTCACGCTGAAAAATTCATCTTTTAACGGAAGAATATCTCTTTCGGAATAAACTTTAGATTTTGCATAAGCTGTAACCGGACTAAAGTCCGCAGTTTCATTTAGTGCAAGATCTCCATCAGTAATACCATATAAACTACAAGAGGAAGAATAAATAAATTTTTCGACTCGGCATTTTTTGGCTAACTCTGCCAATCGTACAGAAGCTTTATGATTAATATTAAAAGTTAAGTTTTCATCCAATGCTCCCATAGGATCATTTGATAAAGCCGCTAAATGACAAATTGCATAAGCACCTCTTATATCTTTTTCATTTATTAGCCGCACATCTTTATTAATTTCACTTCCCAAATGATTATAAGGAAAAAATTCACAATCTTTATCAAAATAATTGGTATCAATTCCAACAACATCGTAGCCATTTTCTGAAAGTAATTTAGTTAAATGGGCACCAATGTATCCGTTATATCCTGTAACGATTATTTTCTTCACTTAAGTTCTCAATCCCAAATTTTCCAAATAGGATTCTCCTCCCACAGTTTGTTTAAATACTGGTAATCCCTGAAGGTATCCATACATTGCCAAAAATCATTGTGACGATATACACTTAATTGTTTTTGTTCAACCAAATATTGTAGCGGAATTCCTTCTATATCTATTTTAGGATCATCCGAAATCTTGCTTAGAAATTCTCTTTTGAAAACAAAAAACCCACCGTTGATAGGCTCATTATTTTCAGTTTCTTTTAACTTCTGCTTAAAGTTTGTAATAAAATCATCCTTTGTAACTAAGTCACCAAATCGGGAAGGAGGATATACGCCTGTTACTGTTCCAATCGTATTCATATTAATATGAAAATTAACGAGTTTTCTAATATTTACATTTGCGACAGCATCACCATAAGTAAGCATGAAGCGATCTTCATTAATATATTTACCGGCTAATTTTACTCTATACCCCGTCATAGTGTCATCTCCAGTTTCTACAAGTGTTACCTTCCAATCATCCTTATTAAAGTTGTTCTGAATCTCAATATTTCCATTATTACCCAGATCAACTGTAAAATCAGAGTTGTATTTGTAGTAATTTAAAAAATAATCTCTAATTACATCTCCTTTATAACCTAGTGCAAGTATAAATTCATTATATCCGAAGTACGAATACAATTTCATTATATGCCAGAGGATCGGCTTACCGCCAATTTCAACCATTGGTTTAGGTTTGTATTCTGTTTCTTCTCTCAACCGTGTTCCTTGTCCGCCACAGAGTATTAGGACTTTCATTTTCGATAATCTTTTTTATTAATATTTAGAATCTGAACTAACTTTTCCGCAGAATTGAAGATGATTTAATTTTTAATAACCTATCAAATTGCTTAACATTTTATTATTCTCTTTAACGAGGCTACTATAAATTTAATTGATTCGGTGGATAAATTGGAGTACATGGGTAAGGTAATCAAATTATCACTTACGTATTCTGTATTTGGTAAAAATCTTAAGTAGTTTTTATAGATCGAAAATTTATGAACAGCAGGATAATGCACACTGGTTTGAATCCCGAAATCAGAAAGTCCATTTCTAATTCGCTCTCTATTTTCTTCAGTAGAATTCTTTAAAACGATTGTAAAAATATAATTGGACGAAAATTCCTTATAATCTTTAAAGGGAATTAAAATATCTTCAAGATCACAAAGCTCTTCAATATAAATTTTTCGCAAATATTCCCGCTTATATAAATCATTTAATAATTTATCCAATTGTACTATTCCCAGTGTTGCTCTTATATCATCCATCCTATAATTGTATCCCAAATCAACTACGTCGTAAGTACTGGCATGCCCTTTAGAGCGCTCATATGCAAGAGAAGTCATTCCATGCGATCGTAGCAGTTTAGCTCTTTCAAAATATTCGGTCCGATTTGTAACAAGCATACCCCCTTCACCTGTACTTATGTTTTTGTTAGAAAAAAAACTGAAGCAACCTATATCTCCAAGTGTCCCGAGTTTCTTGTTCTGATACAAAGACAGAGGAGCATGACAGGCATCCTCTATAACCTTTAAATTATATTTTTTTGCTAATAATAAAATTTGATCCATGTCACAGGCAAATCCACCATAATGCATTACTACAATTGCAGCTGTTTTGGAATTAATCATGCATTCAATATCAGCTGGGTTAATAGTCAAGTTTTGTCGACTTATTATATCCGCGAAAACAGGGATAGCACCAACGTATCGAATTGCATTTACAGTGGCAACAAAAGTTAGAGAAGGGCAAATTACTTCATCACCTTCTTTTATACCACAAATTTTCATGGCAAGATGTAAAGCGACGGTGCAGTTTGAAAGAGCAACTGAATGTTTTACGTTAAACAACGAAGAAAATTTATTCTCAAATTCACTTGTTTTGGGTCCAGTTGAAATCCATTTGGAGCGAAGAGTTGCAACTACGGCTTTTTCCTCAGCATCATTAAAATTTAAATCGAACAAAGGTATTCTAAAATTCATCGTGTTCTTAGATATTTCGATATTTAAATGAATCAGTATCTGTAATTATATTATTACTAACAATTTCGTGAATTTCTATCAGCCCGTCTGATACTGTTTTAGTAATTGAAAATCTTAAATCTCTTTTTATTTTGGAAAAATCAACTCGATAGTCCCTTGGATCTTCATTTCTATGGACAAACTTGATTTTCGCTGTCGGAACTATTTCGATTATTTTTTCGGCAATCATTCTCTTTTGATAATTTTCATTAGTATCACCAACGTTAAAAACGTTATGGTTGATCATTTTTTGGTCAGATTCCAACACATGAATACAAGCTCTGGCTAAATCATTAACATGGCAATAGGGTCTCCAGAATTGTTCCCCGAAAATTACCAGTTCTTTACCTAACGCAACTTCTTTCATAAACTCATTTACAGTGAGATCAAATCTAGGGCGTGGTGATATGCCGTATACCGTAGAAAATCTTAGTGCACTTGGCAAGAAATCATTCCTGGTTTTAGAGTGCAACAAGTAATTTTCAAATTTTACTTTTAATTCAGCATATAATGATATTGGGTTTAAAGGTGAAGTCTCATTCAAAAATCCATTACCCTCCATTTTCCCATAATTACTGCATGTAGACGCAAAAATGAATCTTTCCACTACCGAATTCTGATTACAATAATCAAATATTAGTTTTGAAGCTTCCCAGTTAGTTTCTTTGGCAATTTGTGGTTGTTTGGCACATGCTGGGTCGCCAACAATTGCAGCTAAATGGATAACGCTATCAATGCTGTCACACGCTCTTTGAACGTCGGATAATTTTCTTACGTCCCCATGATAAAATTCAAAATTGGGGTGATTGAATATTTCAATTAATGATTCTCCACCAAAATTGAGAATATCCATCCCCTTTACATAATAATTTTTCTGGAGCAACTGTCTTGTTAAAATTGAACCTATATATCCGGCTGCGCCTGTTACTAATATTTTTTTCATCAAGTTCCATTCTCGAAATGGTTTTTATATATTTCTTGAGCTTTCTCAAAATCATCTAATCTTCCAATATCTAACCAATATTCTTTTAAATCATATTTTGTGACATCCTCATTCTTGGCAATCATGTTTAATATTAGTGTATCCATTCCAAAATACTCGTTTTCAGGGAAGAATTTGAAAATTTTTGGCTTCATGACATATATTCCAGCTAAAATGTACATCACTATGTCTTGTTTTTCCTGAATTCCAGTAACTCTATTACCTTCGAAGAAAATGTTACCAAAATCGTAAGGTGTAATTTCCTTTTTAATGGCTAGTGTTAATAGTGAGTTTTGTTGAATAGCAAAATCGTATAGATTAGAAAAATTGATTAGACTTAATATGTCTCCGTTCATTACAATGAATGGTTCAGTCAACTGCTCTTTTAACAGAAGAAGTGGCCCGGCTGTACCGAGTGGTATATCTTCTTTGCTTACGTATAACTTGACTCCATACCTTGTTCCATCCCCAAAAAAATTTTCAATATAATCAGATTTATAATTTGTGGCTAAAAATATTTCATTAAATCCACTTTTTCTTTAAACTTTCTATCTGAATTTCAAGTACAGATTTTTCGCCGATCGGTAGAAGAGGTTTTGGGATTATTTCTGTAAATGGTTTCAATCTTGTGCCCAAACCACCAGCGAGAATAACAGCTTTCATTGTAAAACATACCCTAATTTATAAAAATATATATTCATTGATTTAGAAAATAGTTCAAGTGTTTATCTAATTGTTTTCATGAATTATGTCACTATTTTATAGACGATTACGTTTAATTAAATACTAGTTATTGCTTTTATAGAAGATAACGGGTGCCGTCAAATCCATTATTACAACCAGAAATAATTTATGATTCGAATGATGATCTGATGAGAGTAGATGACTGCAACTTTTGTCAAGCAACGGATGATTCTAAATACCGGTTATTTAAAAAATTGTCACCTAGATTTTGTGTTTTCGAATGTCAGCAATTGTAGAAATAAAATATATATTTCAATGTTATCATGGTAAAAAATTCACAGTATAGACAGTAATCTTTTTACCCTTCAAGAATAGCAATTTAAACGCATGAATTAGTAAAAATCTTAAATACCTTTTATAGTAAAATTATATTTAGTTGACCTAATTGATTATTCGATTTAATGTTCCAACAGAAACATAATTTATAGTGACCAAGCTATAAAATCAAACAAACTGAAATTAATTATTTAATTAACAATATTATGGCGCTTTTTCTTGTCATCATTAGAATAAGAATATTTATAATAACTACCGTAACCAATTTTGTTGCTAACATTATTTAATACTATACCAATTAAATACGTTGATTGATTTTTTAACAAATTTATTCCGAGATCGAATAATTTTTTTTCAGTTTTATTGGAAGTAATTACAAGGAGTGATCCATCTACCTTACTAGCAAGTATTTCGGCATCTGTAACAGCTACTATTGGAGGAGCATCGATAATCACGTAATCGTATTCCTTTTTGGCCTTTACTAAGAGTACCTCCATTTGTGGAGAATCTAAAATTTCAGAAGGATTTGAAGCAACTTTACCAGATACTATAAGGTGTAAATTTTTTGTATTTGTACTAGAGACGACCTCATTAAAATATGCATCACCCATGAGATAATCTACTAAACCTGGTTGTTGATTTTTACTAAATATCAAATGCAATCTTGGTTTTCTTAAGTCAGCATCGATTAACAGAGTTCTTTTATTACTTTGTGCAAAACTTGCTGCTAAATTCATTGCTATAGTTGTTTTTCCATCGCCAGGAGCGGGAGAGGTGATTAATATGGTATTCAATTCACTTTTTTCTGTTTTCGAAAATTGAACCCGAGTTCTTAATGCTCTAAATGATTCGCTAGCGAGAGAATCTGGATCATTTTCAAAAATAAACTCTGCTCCATGCTTACTTTTTCCATTTAACATTGCAATTTTAGGAATCCATGCAATCACGTTAGCATCTTCTCTCTCAACTTCCTCAGGAGTCTTGATTGTCTCATCAAAATTATCCTTAATAATAATTAATGTCATTCCAAGTCCAAATCCAGAAAGTAATCCAACTAAAACTATTAATAACCTATTTGGTTTTGATGGAATTGAAGGCACCCGAGCGCTATCTATTATCAACACATTCCCAGGCTGAGATTGTTCATTTATCATAGCTTCCTGGTACTTTTGCTCTATTAATGTAAATAGTTTCTCTGCTGATTCACGAGTCCTTTGAAATCGAGCAAGTTCAATTTTAGTTCTTGGCAGCCTATTGAATCTGTATTCATATTTTTGAACTACATGCCCCAAGCTTCCAGCCATACTTCTTAAAGATTGATTTTTTACCTCTGTTTCAATAATTTTTTGTGAAATAGCTCGAACTTCTTCAGGGCTACTAGCAAAAATTCCATTTTTTAATATTTTTATTTTTTCGTCCAATTTTTGCTTTAGATCGGTTATTTTATTGTCATATTCTTTTATCTTTTCACTAATATCAATACCACCTTCTAATTGCACTTGCGCGAGGTCTTTACCCAACTGTATTTGAGCAATTTGGTTTTGTAGTGCAGTTATGTAGGTTTCGGAAGTGACACTTTCAAGATAATCCGCTAGTTTAGGATCTTGCTTAGCTAGCTCTTCTCTATATTTTTTAAGAACATCTTCATTTGCAATTAGTTCGATTTTTGCGGCATTCATCTGTGACTCAAATTGAGATAGTTGTTGAATTAGCGCCTGTGCTTGTTCATCCAAAGCAATTATTCTACCCTTTTCCTGGAAAATTTTAAGTGTATCTTCAGCTTCTTTCAACTGGATTTTTTTTTCGATACTTTGTCTCTCAAAGAAGTCTCGTACGTAACTCAATTGATCACGATTAATCTCGAGGTTATAATTTCTATAGATTTTACTATAAACAGAAGCAATCATAGCCGCTTCGATGGCAGAAGGAGATTCAGCCGAAATATCTATAATATCTAGTGCCTTTTTTTGTTCGATACTAACAACATCCTTAAGTAGGATTGTCATTTCATGAATACTAATAAGTTTTTTATTATTTTCACCTAATTGCGATGTGTATAGCAATTTAAAATCTTCTTTTGACGAGGATTGGTTAAGTGAATCTATCAATGCGTCGGCTATTAAATAACGCAGATCAGAACTTAGTAAAATTTCAATCTCATTGTTTATGAATCTGTCCATTCCATAGTCAGTGAACTCAGCAAATGGTGAAGTTTGCAGAATATTTCCTCCTAATTTAGAAATTTTTAAAGAAGTGGAGGAGACGAATATATCTGGTTTGATTAGGGAATATACTGTTGCTAATAAAACACTTAAAGTAAGTACTATTAAGAATATACTTAGATTATTTCGAATCAGATTTATATAATCTTTTAAGGTTTTGTCTTTCAATTCCCCCAACATGAAGTTATTTTCAACAATTCGCATTATAAACCCCTATTTTGTAATACTTAAAATTAATGCCATAATAGAAGCAAGCGCCGTTGTAATGGAAACATAAAAGCTTACCTCCTCACGAAAAAAGTAACGTGGCTCTCCAGGTACAAGCAGCATATCACCTGCTATTAAGCGAGGAAATTTCTTTTGGTGCTCCAAAATATCCGACCAGAGTAAATCCTCATAATTAAATCTCATTACTGTCGTAGAAGAATCCGAATTGGTTCTTATCACTCTAACATCCTCAAGAAGTGCGTCTTCAGTGGGTCCTCCAGCGAAGGAAAGTAAATCATTGAGCGCAGTTCGAGCCGGGACGATGTAATATCCTGGATATTTTACATATCCCCAAATTTGTACCTTAATGTTGATTCCCATCGGATCTGAAAAATCAAAAAAGCCTGTCGCTGTTCGCGGATCATTTTTAAGAGTACCTATCTGTACGTCTTGCTGGGCAGCAAGAGGGGAAAGCAGAACTAATATATTCAACATGGTTAATAGATACTTAATTTTCATTATTCGCTCTTTAATTATTTCCATTAAAAATTTTGTAAAAATAAAATTAATTACTTGGTGATTCATAGCTTCGCCGCCTCGGTCACATTTATCTCCAAAATAAAATGTCCTTATCCCATAAGTTTATCAGCAAATGTATAACTTCCGACTAAAGAAAGACTAAATATTATATTTTGCTGACTTACAATTTCATTTCGAATAAACCGATAATTAGACTAAAGAGCCCAAGTTCATATTATTATTTTTATTAGCAAGAAATAGAGAATTAAATTTTTAAATATAAAAATTTTCTTAATATTCATAAATTTAATAAATTCATTTTAATTTAATTCATCCACACATTTACAGTATTCAAATGTTATACCTTAAAAAAGATAAGAATTTGAGGGAAATTGTCCATTTTATAAATACCTCGATGACTCAAACTGATAATTTGCGTGTCGTTAGGATGTCAATAAGTCTGGCCGAATTAATAAGAATAATCGAAATTTCATAAGATGGAAATTACCTTAATCGAATAAGCTCATTAGCAACATATATTTCAAAAGTACTAATAATTTAGTTTGCAAAAATATTCAAATAAAATTCATGAATTGAAATTTCAATAATCGTGCATTTGTAAAAACTCCAAAATATTCATGTGAATTTTATTTCTAAGACCTAACTAAGCCATTCATTTTAATATTCGTGATTAAAATCAGGAGAAAAAGTGGATAGAAAATAATCATAGATTATATATTTTCCTTTCTTGAGCACCTGAAAATTAAATGATTAAGTTTGAGGGGAGCTAATATGAAAGCTACACTCGGTTACCTTAAAATGTCGCAATTTAAAATAAATCCTGACTTTCTCATTAATTTCATAGTCTGTGATTTTTTCCAGCTGGCCGCTCAGAAAAGACAGATAAACGAGAAGAGGAGAAAAATTCGCGAATTGAAGAAAATGAGAAAGTTAATGAAGCAATCATGGATAAAGATTGGAATGCACTTTATGATATTAAAGATAATATGGGCGAGAAGTCATACATCAAGATTTAGACCGCAGAAGCGATTTTTAAGGAACCATGAAGAAGCAGTGTGGGCGCATTGGCCAGTCGTGAGAGAC
>CAVPHW010000031.1:0-11246 GCA_963704835.1 uncultured Ignavibacteriales bacterium
AATCTTTTCTTAATGGATAACTTCCATCTTCCCAATCGTAAGGCATTAATATTCTAATAAGATTTGGGTGGTTTAAGAAAATTAAACCATACATATCAAAAGCTTCTCTTTCATGCCAATCCGCACATTTCCAAATTGGTTCAACGGATTCAACTTCAGGTTTCTCAATTGGAACAGAAACTTTGAGATTCACCTTATGATTTAATTGCATCGATTCAATATGATAATAAACGCTTAATGTTCTACCTTCTAATTTTTCATTACCTTCTTCATCTTTAACTTTAGTCGCGTTATTATCATCCACGCCAGAAAGGTTCATCAAATTATCAAATTGCAATTTTTCATCATCTCTTAAAAAAGTACAAATCTCTGGTAAGGAAAGGGGAGGGACTACAATAAAAGAATCAACAGGAATATCAGCTTCATAGGAAAATGATAAATCCGGGAATTTATTTTGTAATAATTCTAAAATTTCTTCTGATTTCATGCAGTTCTTCTCAGACTTTCATTTCTAATTTTTTCTTGAAGCTTTAGCAATCCTTCTAATAATGCTTCAGGTCTTGGAGGACAGCCAGGTACATAAACATCAACAGGAATAACTCTATCTATACCCTTTAAGCACATGATAACCATGTTCCCAATAAGGACCGCCGCAATTTGCACAACTTCCCATAGAAATAATATATTTTGGATCGGGCATTTGCTCATATAATCTTTTAATTCTGGTTGCCATTTTAAGAGTTACAGTTCCAGAAATAAGAATAACATCAGCTTGTCGAGGCGAAGGTCTTGGAATTACACCAAATCTATCAAAATCGTAATGAGAGGCAGAAGTTGCCATCATTTCAATTGCACAACAGGCTAACCCAAAACTTAACTGCCAAATGGATGAAAGACGAGCCCAATTCAGCAAATCTTCAGATTTTGCAATTACAATATTGCTGTCGCTAAATTCTTGATCTAATAATCCCATATTTTATCTTTCTACTTCAACAGAAGAATTGTTTTTAATTTTTTTCTCAATAATTTTTTTAAGATCAAGTTGTTCAATTTTTGGTCTTGCCCATTCCAAATCACCTTTACGCCACTCGTATGCCATACCTAAAAATAGAACAAGTAAAAATATTGCACCAATAGCAAAACCAATTACCCCAAATTCTTTATAAGTTAAAGCCCAAGGGAATAGCAGAACAATTTCAACATCAAAAATTAAGAAGATTAGGGCAACAACGTAAAAACGAATATTAAATTTAACCCAAGGTGAACCTTCTGGGTTTTCTCCACATTCATAAATAAGATTCTTTTCATATGAAGGTCGTTTTGGACGAATAAGTGAGGAAACAAAAATTGCGATTCCTACAAACACACCAGCCAAAATTAAAAAGACTAAAATTTTACCGAATTCAGTTAACATAAAACCTTTATTTTATGGGGTAAAAATTACAACTAGGTCTTATTAAAGTCAAGTTGTAAGGGGCAATTTTTTTCTCTTTAATAAAAAAGTAAATATAGAAGTATTTTTTAATTTATAAAATAGATTAAAGAGAACTAGTTTATGAAAATTTGAGCGAATAACCATAAAAATCAAATACCTAAACTTAATTTTATTTGAAGTACAAATATAAACCGGTTCCCAGTTTGGATTAAACTTTGCCTTAAAGTTTTTTAGCCCTCTATAATTATAAGCAAAATTTAAACTCCGACCCAATAATGAAATTAAGGTAGAAGTAACTCCATCTTTATTAATATTAAAAGGTCCTGCAAAAGGGACTTCGCCTAGACTTAAGAATTGTATATTTCTTTTGCGGGCGTCAGAATAAATTTGGTGAATAATTGCCTCCATGGTGCCTACCGGGGAGTTATGGGTTCTTAAGATTAGCTCTGTGTGAAGTTTGTTTTTTGAATTTTCTGAAACTAAAACAGCCCCAAGCCATTCATTATTATTTCTTAACACATAAAGAGTTTGATCAATCATGAAGTCTGTAAGAAATAAATTTTTTAATTGTGGTTCCTTTCCGTGAACTGAACTGGAGACAAATTCCCTTAACAGAGCACTGTTCTCTTTAGAGTAAGGTATTTTTTCAATCCAACCTTTTTTTAAGCCTCTATTCACTAAATTTTTTAGGGACTTTTTTTTGAAGCAATTATGATTAGTATCTAAAACAGCTTCAATTCCAATTTTAAGGGAATAAAAACCGCTTTTCGCCAAGTACTCTTTTATTAAATTATCGCAACCTCGTATAATTAGATCTGTATTAACATCTTTATTAATTTTGGCAATTGTTTCTGTTAAATTATTCTCATTTTGAATGCTTGCGTGACTAATCCAACAGATTTTTTTCTTTTCTATTAAATTGAAATGTTCTTTGTTAAAATTAGTCGACCAGCTTAAAGGTAAAGAATTCATAAAATTGAAAATATATTGAGATTGAATAAATTATAAAGAGAACTCTGAAAAATAGAAATAACAATTAAGAAAACTGTTCTGTCATTTTGAATTTATTTCAAAATCTAAGTTTTTGAGATACTGAAACAAGTTCAGTATGGCAAAAATTAAAATTTTCAGATGTCTCTGAAATAAATGTAATGATTTTGGTATTATTTAGTCGAACGTCTTTTGAAAAAAGAATACTTAATTAACCAAAATATCTTTATTATTCATAATTAAAAACTGGCGCGTTCGTCTAGTTGGCTCAGGACGCCGCCCTCTCAAGGCGGAGATCACGGGTTCGAATCCCGTACGCGCTACTAGTTGCTAAACTTACCAATATCCTTCTCAGCTTATATCTTTCGAAATTCCATTCTAGTACTCTCAGAATTAACCTTTTGATTGATAATTGTATTAGGTAACAGTATCTTTCCCTTTTATTTTTATGGATATTATGAATTTCACTTTAGTTGCTGAAGATAAAAACTGCAAAGCCCGCGCGGGTTATTTTGAAACAGATCACGGAATAGTTGAAACTCCTCGATTTATGCCTGTTGGAACACAAGGAACTGTGAAAGCAGTTTCTCAGAGAATACTGAAAGATGAAATTAAAGCACCCATTATTTTAGGAAATACATACCATCTTTATTTGCGACCTGGAATGGAAATTATTGAATCTGCCGGTGGACTTGCATAAATTTATGAATTGGGATAATGCAATTCTAACAGATAGTGGCGGGTTCCAGATTTATAGTTTGGCTGAACTTGAGAAAAATTAAAGAAAATGGGGTTGAGTTTAAGTCACATTTAGATGGCTCTAAACATTTTTTCTCACCAGAAATTGTAATTGATATTGAACGTACAATCGGTTCGGATATTATGATGGTTCTTGACGAATGTACACCTTATCCTTGTGAATATGATTATGCAGTTAAATCAACACAACTAACTTCGGATTGGGCAATTCTTAATAAAGAAGCGTTTGATAATTCTAGTCCCAAATATGATCACAAGCAATATTTGTTTGGAATCGTTCAAGGAAGCGTTTATAAAGATTTAAGAGAAAAATCTGCATTAGATTTAGTAAAATTAGATTTTGATGGTTATGCAATTGGCGGACTTGCTGTTGGAGAACCAGCAGAAGAAATGTATGAAATGGTTAACTTTACAACTGATATTTTACCGGAAAATAAACCCAGATATTTAATGGGTGTGGGCAGACCTGAAAATATTTTGGAAGCAATTGAGCGTGGAGTTGATATGTTTGATTGTGTGATGCCGACTAGAAATGCTCGGAATGCATATCTTTTTACTAGTGAAGGTATTGTTAATATGAAAAACGCATCTTATAAAAATGATTTTACTTCTCTGGATCAAAATTGTACATTGTTATACTTGTCAGAATTTTACAAAAGCATATTTAAGGCATTTATTTGCTTCAAGGGAAATACTCGCACTTGAGTTGGCTTCAATTCACAACCTAACTTTTTATCTTAACTTAACAAATACTGCAAGAGAAAAAATAATTGATGGATCTTTTATTGAGTGGAAAGAAAAAATTATTAGTAAATTATCGTATAAAATAAATTCTAATTTGGAGGAATAATGGAAATGTTATTGGCAATGGCACCTCAAGGTGGCGATGGTGGAAGTATGGTTAGCACTCTTATTATGTTTGGTGCTATCTTTGCAATTTTTTACTTTATGATTATTAGACCACAGCAGAAAAAAGCGAAAGAAAGAACAGCTCTTTTAGAAAGTGTTAAAAAAGGTGACAAAATAATAACAGCAAGTGGAATCCATGGTTCAGTTGCTGGATTAGATGATACAACAGTTTTAGTTGATGTTGGCAACAATATAAAAATTAAGATGGAAAGAACAGCTATTGGTACAGTTGTTTCCAATAAAGAATAGTTTTCAGATTAATTTTATCGATGAAAGGTTTTGTGAAAAAAAATAAATTGGAGAATATGCCATGAAGAAATCATTTTTTATTCTCCTATGGTTGTTTGGGTTAAGCGTAAGTCAATTCTCTCAGAATAAGGTTTATGTTGCAGAAATTGATGGAATGATTGATTTAGGCTTAGCTCCTTATGTAAAGAGAATTATTGAAGAAGCTGAAAAAGATTCTGCCTCTGTAATAGTTTTTAAGATTAATACGTTTGGCGGAAGAGTTGATGCGGCAACCCAAATTAAAGATGTTATAATAAATAGCTCAGTAAAAACTGTTGCATTTATTGATAAACGTGCAATCTCTGCCGGAGCCTTAATTTCACTTTCATGCGAAAAAATATATATGGTTCCTGGTGCTTCAATGGGTGCAACTACTGTTGTCGATCAAGCGGGAGAAAAAGTTTCTGAGAAAGCTCAATCATATATGCGTGCAGAAATGCGAGCAACTGCAGAAAGAATGGGGAGAAGAACTGACATTGCAGAAGGTATGGTTGATGAAAGAGTAGTTGTAGAAGGTTTGGTTGATAGTACTCAGTTAATTACACTTACTTCTGAAGAAGCAGTAAAATACGGAATGGCAGATTCCATAGTTAGTGATATTCAGTCGTTGTTGGAATTGTTGGATCTAAATGATGCGGAGTTAATTAACTCAAAAAGTAATTGGGCTGAGGATTTCATTAGGTTTTTGAATAACCCCGTTATTACTTCAATTTTAATGATGATTGCTTTGGTTGGATTATTTACAGAAATTAAAACTCCCGGTTGGGGTTTGCCTGGAACTGCTGCTGTAATTGCTTTAGCTTTATTTTTTGGAACTGGATACTTATTAGAATTAGCATCAGTTATTGAAATAGTTATTTTCATTATTGGTGTGGTGTTATTATTAGTTGAAATATTTGTAATTCCTGGATTTGGAATTTTTGGTGCAGTAGGTATAGTTTTAATGGTAGGAAGTTTATTCCTAGGTTTAATTTCTGATTTTCCTTTAGTAGATTGGGATATGATATCAATGGCAACAATACAATTAGCTGGTGCGTTTATATTGGGGATAATAGTAATTATTCTCCTTCTTAAATTTCTCCCTAAATCTGAGGTTTGGAACAAATTAGTTCTCAAAAAAAATATTGATGAACAATCGGGCTATACTTCTGATGTTAAATTGAAAGATTTAGTTGGTAAAAAGGGGAAAGCTCTTACCGATCTGCGACCAAGCGGTACCGCAATAATAGAAGAAAACCGTGTTGATGTTGTTACATCTGGTGAGTATATAGTCAAAGGTTCTAAAATAGTTGTAAAAAGTGAAGAAGGATCAAAAATTGTGGTTGAAAAAGCTAAATAAGAAAGTTTATTTAGCTAGTTCTCTTTCCACATTTTATATTTAACCAAACCTCGTCCATTAGTGCCAATCCAAAGGTTACCTTCTTTATCTTTGCTTGTTGATAAAATATCGTTTATTGGTAAACCATTAATGCCGGCAACAAATACTTTATAATCATACTTAGACTTTGCGGCAATTAATCCAGATCTAGACCCAATCCATATTGTATTATCGTTATCCAAATAAAAACTATTTATATGTTTATTAACTATTCCAAAATTAACTTCTACCAAACTATCCATTTCCATTGAATAGATACCACCAAATTTACCATCTCTTAGACTTGTTGCCAGTCCAACCCAAAGATTATTCTCACCATCCACAATTAGATCCGTAACTGCGTCACCAATTGGACTTTTATCCGATTGGAAGGTTGTCCAAGTATTTTGCTTATCAAATTTAATTGTACTAAAAGCATTTGTGCCAATCCAAACAGTATTAGATTTATCAACCGTCACACTTGTAATAAAATTTGCAGGAATGGAAGAATTAGTTGTTTTATATACAACCCATTTTGAATTGCCATCATATTTAACTAAACCATTTTGAGTACCAATCCAAATATTTCCATCTTGATCAAAATCCAGATCGGAAATATAATTATTAGATAATCCAGAATTTATAGTTGTGTAACCAGAGACAATATTATTAGTAATTTTTGCTAACCCGGAATATGTTGCCACCCAAATATTATTGAATTTATCTTTTTTAATTTTGTGTATTATATTCCCTGGTAAATTTGAATTAGTAGTATTAATATATTCCCATTTGCCATTTCTCTTAACAACAATTCCATTGTGCCACGTTCCAACCCATATTGTATTGTCGTCATCAACAAATATATCATTGATTGTGTTATCAGGCATAAATGAGTTTTGAGTGTTATATGTAACCCAAATTGACGTATCGGCAAGAGTCATATTAACATAATTACCTTCACCAGCGTAAACAAAAACAGAAAGACTATCTGATCTATGATCCGGGAATGAATACTTTACTTTATAATATGCTGGAATTAAATTATGCAATATGAACGGAGTTTTTGAACTTAGTAATTCGTCATTCAAATAAATTGTACATCCATTTGGTTTGGAAGTGAAGGAAAGAGAGCCAAAATTTCTTGAATCAGAATAAAAATCATAATTAGTCGAATTTATTTGATCATCAGTTGTAAAACCATAAAAGGTATAATCTAAAAAAGGATCTAATTTTAAAATAAATTTATGATCTCCAGGTGCTAACCAATTAATGGTATCGGGAGTATATAAACCAGTATTCTTACCATCAGCATAAATAGCTGCGCCAGGAGGATGTGTAGAAATATAGAAAGATGATTTTCCAATCTCATAAACTTGAGGTTGGCTAATGGAGATTTCTCTATCACATGATACGAACATGCAAATTAAAATTATTACTATTCCACCAATAATTATTTTCTTATTCATCAAAATTCTCAGTTAATCCAGGAATATAACCGAATTTATGAATGTATGAATGACTAAATTTTATTGCATATCTTTGTTTAATGAAAGAACCAAAAATTCCCCTTCCACCAATAATATTTGAATAATCATTTTCATTTACTGTAATTGAGAAACCCTCACCAAGTTCGTTTTTAGAAGCATAATATGTTGTGAGATTTTTATCATAAACTAAAAGTTCGAGGATAAATGCAAGTATTGTATAGTTTTCCTTATTAGGATCACCTTCAGAAATTTCATAAAGTGCACGATCAAAAGCCTGCATCTCAACACTAATTGTTTTAGCATATGATGGTTCTGGGTAATAGGGGACATAGATATCATCAACAAGTGCATAATCTCTTGGTACTTCTTTTTCATATCTAACTTGTTCACCATCTTCATTTTTGAAATATATAAATTTAAATCTAGCAGCTGTATATAGCTGATTTTCATCAGATGACCAATAAACTTTAACATGGTTTCTATTCGGAGGAGGAATGAGATCGTCACTTGTATAAGCAAATGAAACGGGCTGGGGAGTTTTCGTAAAAGCTCTTAATTTTCTTCCATCACTTAATACTGCTTCTAATTCATACTCGGTATTTGGTTGAGTTAGAAAATTATGATTAAAATACTGGATTAATGATTTTTGTTGATTGGAACTAGATTGCTGAACTAAAGAATCAGCAAAAATTTTAACTGAATCTTTGTAAAATATTCTTATATAAGCATCTCCAATTGAATGGTCATCTGTATTTGAGTTTGGGTCAAAATTTTCAAGAAAGTAGTTCTTTGATAAATAAGCTGTCTGCAAGCTTCTATCATTCTTTAATACGCAATTTAGAATAAAAATCTCTTCACCTTCTGTGAAAGGATTTAAATCATCTTCGCAGCTTAATAAAGCAAAGAAAAAAACAAATAAGACTATGTACTTAAAAATTGTTTTCATAATTCTACCTTCAAAGTAGCAGTAGGTAAAAATGGAAGCATATTAACTCGCTCACCGGTTTCTCTGTTGAAATAAAGAATATTTTTTCTATCATAAACATTTAGAATACTAAAATTAAGCATCAAATTAATTGAGGAAATGGAAAGTTTTTTTGATAAAGTTAAATCTAATCTATGGTATTCAGGAAGACGTGCTAAATTCTTATCAGCTAACAATGTGTATGGTTCGGTTGAATCAAAATAGTCTTCATCAAAATAAATATCTTTTACGTAATATTTATCATAATAACCGGTAAGCTGGGTAAATGGCAAGCCTGAATTATAAATCCACATTCCAGAAAATAGCCATCCTTTACCAATATTAATTCCTAGTCCAACATTAAAACTATGTCGAATATCGTATTTGGGGTAATATCTCCATTCACCAACTGTTTTATAAGACCATGCATTTGTGTATGAAGCTGTAAAATTTACTAATTCATTATTATAACCAATAAAAGTTTCCCAACCGTAAGATTCGCCATCTGCAGAGATGAAATCTCTATCAGTATTAAAAATTTTATCCTCATTTACCACCGGAAGATTTTCAGTATTTTTATAATAACCTTCAAATTTTAGTGTAAGGTTTTCAATAAATCTAAATGTTATTCCACCTATATAATGGGTTGATTTAGTAGGTCCTAAGTAATCGGGTGTTATTAACCAGGGTTCGAATAATGTTAAAATCTGGTCTTCCTTTGTAAGAGTGATTAAATCTTGCTGGTAAAATCCATAAGCTGCTTTAATTGAAATTTGCGGAATAAAACTATAAGTAATATTTACTCGTGGATCTAAAACACTACCACCTTTTTTTGCAAGTTGGGCTAAATTTAATCTTGCACCAATGTCGATTCCAAGGTTGTCAAAACGCAAAAATTTATATTTTAAATATGTTGCTATCTGACTCCCTTTTGTTGATATATTAGAAACAGCCCCTCTATTATTTTCCAACTGCAATGCGGTACTTATATCTTTAATATCAAATCCTAAAATTACCTCATCTCTGCTATCTAACACATAATTAAAATTACTGCTAAAGGATACATCTCGAACATCATTTATAAGCGGTCTTACGTTACTTAATTTAGGGATTATCTCTCCTTGATAAGTACTTAATGCAATCGCAATATCCCAAAAGACCGGACTATTATTTGCAATTTGAGACCATTTAATTCCGAACAAATTATTTTGCCATAAGTAGTCTTCTGAAAACTCACTTTCTCTAATGATTCTATCTTGGCTGGAAAATCCATGAAGAACAATTTTCGTTCCTTCGCCTATTTGAGGGTTTGAATAGTTTACTTTAAAAGAGAAGTCATAAAAATCTAAAGGCACATCTTGATCATTTAGAAATTTTTTGAAAATACTGTTGGAATATGTCTTACGACCGGAGATTATATATGAGCCAAATGGAATTGGACCTTCAACCAAAACCTTACCAGTTAATAAACTTAATGAACCAGTTGCACTAAATTGGTTCTTATTGCCATCTTTAGTAATTATATTGAGTACGGAAGAAACCTTTCCACCATACTCAGCAGGGAAACCGCCTTTGTAAAGTTCCATGCTATTCACAATTTCAGGATCGAAAATGCTAAAAATTCCTAAAGCATGAAAAGGATTATAAACTGGAGCACCATTCAATAATATTAAATTTTGATCAGCTGAACCGCCTCTTACATAATATCTAGAAGAAATATCTCCAGTTGTCTTAACACCGGGAACATATTGCAATGATCTGAATAAATCAGTTTCAACACCTTGCGGCATAGATTCTAACTCTTTCATGGTAATTACTCGCAGACCAACATCAGTCGCGTTAGTTTCCATTTGTTTATGTCCAACTTTTTCTACAGTCTGCAATTCATAACTTGAAGGATTTAATGCAATATTTAATTCTGTAACTCGATTTGCTGAAACTAAAACTCTAATTTCTTTTTCTTCATACCCAACATAACTGCCAACAAGTGTGTAGGTTTGATTTGCGGGCAGGGAAGTAAAAATAAAATATCCATTATCGTTTGTCGAAGCTCCATGCTGCAACTCTTTAATAAGAACATTTGCATACAATAAAGCTTCCCCAGTTTTTGAATCGGTGATTGTACCCCGTAATGTTCCTTTTGCTTGCGGAAAGATTGCCTGTATAGGGGAAACAAATAAGACAATACTAAAATATAGCAGAATAAAATTAAACCTTTTCATAAAGAAAGATGGATCTCGCAAATAAAAACAATATGGATAATTGACTGATAATATTAGTATTAAATTTAGTAATAATCTTTAGTAGGATTTTAATCAGTTTAGTGCAAAAAAATGGTACTGAACTCTGTGAAATCCTAGAAGTTTCAAAACAATTTTTACTTATTCCAACAACTTTACGGTATTAGTGTTTTTAGAAAAATCTTTTTTACTGTTCGTTTTTTTCTGGTTCTTTGCATCATATCCTTCCATTAACATAGACATTTCTAAGTTAGTAGTAGATTCAGAAAATTGAACCAAACCTTTGGAATTATTAAATTTTACAACACCTTTCCCATCTAAAATTGGCTTGCTAAATGTGTAAGTGATATTATTTTCATTTACTATATTTTTCCCGGAAACATCCATAAGCAAGTTTGAACTAATGTTTGCAACAGTATCATTATCAAAAGAAAAATCTTTTACTTTAAATATTGCGGTATTATCAACATTAAAAACTGCCAAAGGTGTGTTAAACTTAAGTTCCCAAGTCGAATTAACACCAACTTCATCTTCAGAAAGCACCTTAAACATTTGTTGAGTAAGCGGCATTAAAGTTCCATTAGCAATACTCATTTTCATTTTCTCTTTTGTTGCTATAGATAAAGTATCCGGCACCTGCTGAATAGACAAAATGTTATTCATAATTTTTTCAATTTTATCTACCTTGGTAACTTGTCCAATATTATTAACATAAATTCTGAACGGTACTTTTTTAACAGCTTCATAATCTACAAATTGTCCTTTCTCTCTTGTACTGTAAATATACTTGGAATCATATTTAATCGATTGTCCGTTG
>CAVPHW010000032.1:0-252500 GCA_963704835.1 uncultured Ignavibacteriales bacterium
ATATTAAACAAATTGGTAATAAAGCAACCGGTTTAGCTCTCATATTTGTTGACGATTTTGGTGAAAATAGTATTGCAGTTGCTTCAGGTGCAAACGCAGACCTCAATGTTTTGATATTAAGTTATGCGCAGATATAATTAAATGTTCGAAAGCAGTATTAATTCAATTAGAAATTCCTCTGGAAACAGTAAAAGAAGCAGCAAAAATTGCTTTCGAAAATAATATTATTAGTTGTTCTAAATCCTGCACCGCCTGTTCAATAGACGATGAATTGTTTAAATATGTTACAATTATCACTCCCAATATTCATGAGGCTGAGACTATGACAGGAATTAAAATTAGAATCTCAGGCTGATGCAAAATTAGCAACTCAAGTTTTATTAGGTAAAGGGGTAGATACCGTAATTATTACAGATGGAAAAAATGGTGTATATCTTGGGACCAAACATGCAGTTGATTTTATTTCGTCATTCTGTGTTCAGGCAATTGATACAACTGCAGCAGGAGATATATTTAATGGTGTCTTAGTATCATTTATTGCTGATGGATATAGTGTTTAGAATCAGTAAGATATGCTTCAGCGGCAGCAGCAATTTCAGTCACTAGAAAAGGATCTCAAAACTCAGCACCAACTTTAAACGAAACTAAAACCTTTTTAAATAACCATAACGATAAATCACTAACCAAAACAAAAGGAGTGAAGAATGAAAAAGTATAGACAATGGCAATTTATTTTTTTGGCTTTAATATTTACATTTAATGCCAAAATATTTGCACAAACTAGTTCAAATGTAACCAATCTTGCCAATTGGGGTGCAGGAGAAGGGCAGAATGTCGCAGTATTTTCTTTGGGGAATTTAACTTATTATGGAGTAGGCAATATACTTAAAATTGCAGATTATTCGGATGGAAGTAATCCTGTCAATCTCTCATCTACACCGTTAAATGCAGCAATCGATGAGATTGTAAAATCAGGTATTTATGCCTATGTAGTCGCTGGAAATGAATTGGTGATAGTTAATACTCAAAATCCTACTTCAACATTAATTACAGGTTCAATAGCTTTTAACAATAGAGTTCGTTCAGTTGCAACTAAACAAAATTATGCATATTTAGCTGGTGGTGACGATGGATTAATAATCGTTGATATTTCGAATCCAGCATCTCCTGTTCAAGTGGCAAAGGTTGACACTATTGGATATAGTCAAGGTATTAGTGTTAGCGGAGATTATGTATATGTTGGTACTGGAGGTAATTTAGATATTTTTAATATTTCTAACCCTTTATCACCAGTTTGGTTAACTAGTTTTGGCGTTGATGATTGGACACAAAATGTTTCAGTCTCTGGTAGTTATGCTTACATAAGTGATTATTCATATGGTATCTATGTAGTTGATGTTAGTAATCCAGCTAATCCAACTCAAATAGGATACGCTGCAACTGGATATAGAACTACTAAAGTTGTTTTTGATGGTAATTATGCTTTTGTATCAAATGGTGACTCAATGAAAGTTGTTAATATAAGTACACCGAGTAATCCCACAAATTGTTGCTGGAATTGCTGTAATGGACAGAGCTGTAAACATTTCTGTTGGAGTAGGTAAAGTTTTTGTTGCTGATAGAAATTTCGGATTGCATTGTATTGATATTACTAATCCAACGGCACCAAGTGTCTTACATCAAGCCACAATAATACCTCCTGCATCTGGTTCTGCATTTAATGTGTTTTATGATAATGGGAAAGCATATGTTGCTTACGGTACATCTGGAATGAGAATAATTAATGTTTCAAATCCATCCTCGCCCTGCATTACTGGGAGAGATCACTTTGCGTGGTGATTCTCGTGGGGTTGTAGTTAAGGATGGATATGCATATGTGGCTGCTAGAGATGCTGGAGTTCGAGTAATTGATGTAACTAATCCAAGTAGTCCTGTTGAAGTTGATAGCATTGAAACACCTAGAGCAAGAGGAATTACTATAAATGGTAATTATGTATATGTTGCGGGTAGTGATAGTGGATTGGTTGTAATTGATGTTACTAATGCTGCTTCTCCAGTTTGGGTTGCTTCAAGTAGTGAGTTTTATGGAGAAGGTGTTGCTGCAAATGGCAATATAGCTAGTTATATCTAAATGGGATGGACTTAAGTTTTATGATATTTCTAATCCTATGAGTCCAATCGCGATGGGTGAATCTTATGAAATGACGACTGGTACAGCTGGTCTAACTATTGATGGAAATTATGCTTATGTATCTGATTTTGATTCATTGCGTATATTTGACTTATCAGATTTAAATGCTCCAGCTCTTATCAGTTCTGTTTATAAAGGTGGTGAGTGGGATGGAACTGTAGTTGTAGAAAATAATTTTGCATATACAGTTTCGGAAGGTGATGGAATAAAAGTATTTGATATCACCGATAAAAATAATCCGACTGAAGTTGGTTATTACAAAGGTAAATATTCTTCAAGAGGTATAAGCTGTAAATAATGGAGTGATTTATGTCGCTGAAAGATCAGCAGGTATTTCAATTTATAAAAATGATTTAGTTACATCAGTTGATGGTTCTTCTGATTTGGTTGTTAATAATTTTAGATTATTCCAAAATTATCCAAATCCATTTAATCCAGCTACTAAAATTTCTTTCCAATTATTGAAGGCATCGGAAATTACTTTAGAAGTAACGAATATTTTGGGTCAGAAAGTTGCCGTTTTACTTGATGGGTTGCAAAAGGCTGGAAATTATGAAATAGACTTTGATGGTATAAGTTTATCATCAGGCATTTATTTTTATAGACTTTCAACCAATGGATTTGTTTCGGTTAAAAAAATGACATTGTTAAAATAGTGTTGATTGCAATTAATTAATAAGGCGGAACTATATATAGTTCCGCTTTCTTTTTATGGGAAGATATTTGATAAATAATAAAACAAATAGTTCACTTGATTACCATCAATTAAAATTATTGATTCCAGTTTTAATCCCAGTTATTATCCTTTCTGTTTTCCCATTGTTAAGAGGAATTTATTTGGGGTTTACAGATTATAAGTTAGGTTCCCCAATTGGATTCAATGGATTTGATAACTATATATTGATGGCTGAAGACAGATATTTTTGGAAATCATTTCAAGTTGGTTTTCTTTGGACTTTTGTAGTCACTTTTCTTCAAATATCTTTAGGTTTAGGGCTTGCAATCTTATTAAATTCAAAACTGAGACTGACAAAATTATCACGTATAATTATTTTAATTCCCTGGGCTATGCCTCCAATAATTCGTGGAATAATGTGGAGACTAATGTATGATGTTGACTCCGGAGTGTTTAATTATTTACTTTTAGATATTGGTTTTATAGATCAACCGATAAATTGGTTAAACTCATTCGATTGGGCAATTCCAGCGATTATTTTGGTTGGTGTTTGGGGTGAAATGCCAAAAGCAGCAATTTTCTTGCTTGCTGGTCTCCAAACAATGTCTAAGAATTTATATGAAGCTGCACAATTAGATGGTGCAAATGCATGGCAAGAGTTTAGATATATAACATTACCTAGTTTAAAACCAGTATTGACAGCAGTTATATCGTTATCGTTTATTTGGAATTTTAACACTTTTGGATTAGTCTGGGTTTTAACTCAAGGTGGACCTGGAGGAATAACAAGATTACCAATGTTGGCAGCTTATGAAGAAGCCTTTAGATATGGCAATGTGGGATATGCTGCTGCAATTGGTAACGTGGTAGTTATTGCTATATCAATCGCTTTATATTTCTATTTAAGAAATCAATTCAAACAAAGATTAGTATAAGTGTGAAAAAGATATTCTTTAGCGTATCAAAAAACGCATTATTATTATTATACCTAATATTTCTATCGTTCCCATTATTATGGGTTCTTTCATTATCGTTTAAATCTTCGATTGAAATATATTCAGGAATACCTAATCTAATTCCTGTTGATCCTACACTTAATAACTATAACTCAGTATTTTTTGAACAAAACATAATTAACAGTATGTATAATAGTGTTAAAGTTGGAATTATTTCTGCTATTGGCGTAGTACTAATTTCTATCCCTGCTTCATATTCTTTGGTTAGGTATAAAACATATCTTAATAAAGGGATTTTTGCATGGATTTTAGTTTCACAAATATTTCCTGTTATTTTAATTATGGTTCCACTTTATATAATTTTAAGAAACTTGGGACTTACTGATTCACTTATTGGACTAAGTATAGTTTATATTGTTTGGACTTTACCATTTGTATTATGGATGATGCAAGGTTATGTTAGATCAATACCATTTGAACTTGAAGAAGCTGCCCTAATTGATGGAGCAACAAAGAAACAAATTATATTTAAAGTTATAATGCCTCTATTACTGCCTGGAATTGCAGCTTCAGCATTATTTGCATTTATAACCGCATGGAATGAATTTTTCTTTGCCTTGGTTTTAATGAAAAGTCAGGATTTAATTACACTTCCAGTTGATTTGGCAAGATATACTGGAATGGAAGGACAAGCTAGAACTGGACCATTAGCAGCAGCAAGTATTATTGCTACTATACCATCATTAATAATATTTTCAATAATGCAAAAATGGTTTACGTTCAGGATTAGTGTCAGGAGCTGTTAAAGAGTGAATAGCGTTAAAACTATAATTATCAATTTGATTCTTATTGGTTCAGCACTGTTTTTTATAACCGGTTGTTCAAATAAAAAAACTAGTGATAAAATCATATTTGTAAGTTTGGCTTGGCAAGAGCAGACTTTAGCAACTCATAAGAGAGATAGTAGAAGATTGGAATAACTTAAATAAAGACAATCAAGTTGAATATGTTCAGTCAAATTGGAGTTCCATTCATGATTTTTTAATTACATCTTTTGAAACTGGTGATGTACCGGATGTATTTCATTACGAATCGTCTACCATTATTGATTTTGCCATCAGAGATAACTTAGCCGATTTAGATTCTTTATTAAGTCCACAGTTTAAAGGAGATATTACTTCCAACAGCATGGAATTCTGTTAGAATGAGTAACGGACTAATTTCTGGCGCTCCCTTTTTATTAGAATCTATGGTTATTATCTACAACAAAAAACACTTTAATGAACTAGGTATAATTCCACCTACTATAGAAGAACCTTGGGATTGGGAAAAGTTAAGAAAGGCTGCACTAGCCCTTACGGTGGATAGGATAATGATGGGTTTCCTGAACGCTATGGAGCATCTATTGGTTTAGAGAAATGCCTCAAATATTCTGTTAAATTTGGGAATTGGCTATGGGGCAGAGTTTTTCGAAAATTTAATAGGTAGTAATAGCAGTATTGTAAAAGTAGATTCCATTGACATGCATTTCCTGAATATGATCAAAGAAATAATTTATGAGGATAAGTCGATTTCACCTACTTCAGTTTCACAATCAGGTGCTAGTACTATTCCTTCTTTTATTAATGAAAAATATAGTATGCTTATTGGTATTGGTACTTGGGCAAGACAACAACTTGTTGAAAATTCTTCATCTGATTTTGAGTGGGGATGTTCTTGTTCCAATTAAAGAACAGAATCAACATCAAGCTGCAAATTCACAAACATTGAGCATACCTGCAAAATCAAGGAAGAAAAAAATTGCTGCTGAATTCATTGAATATTTTCTATCAAAAGACAATATGGCTAAACTTGCTAAAAGTGATTGGATGTCACCAAGTAGAATCTCATTATTAAAAAGTGAGGATTTTCAAACTAATCAATATGGTTGGGATGTTTGTACTTATATTACAGATAATTTGATTGTTGGTAAATGGTTAACTTTGCCTGGTTATGCGGAGTGGAAATCTAGAGTTGCAAATCCATTATTTCAAGAGTATTTCTCTAATAGAATGACATCAGAAGAATTTAAACTCAGAATGGAAGAAGAGAGTGAATATGTTTTTAGCAGGTACAAACGATGGGTAAAATAGGAGAAGATATATACAAGGATAAGTCATTAGGTGCTTTTTACGGTCTTGCAATTGGTGATGCTCTAGGAGTTGAATCAGAAGGAAAAACTTATCTGCAAATTAAAAGTAAGTGGGGATTAATTACGGATTTTTTAACAGATTCACCTGCAGGTAGTGATGATACTGAGTTTGCTGTTTTCAATACATTTCTATTGCATAAATATGGTTTAAATATCTCAAGTAAGGATTTTCATTATGAATGGAAAGAGCAAATATCTTCTATTCAAATTCCACTTAAAGGAGCAGGTTTCAGCGAACTTATGACAGTTGAAAACATAAGGAACAATTTGCTACCGCCAAATTCAGGTTTTCACCAACATAGTTGGAGTGATGGACTTGCGATGAGAGTAGTTCCATTTGGAATAGTATCTGCGGGAAATATCGAATTAGCTAAGAAGCTCACGTTGGCTGATGGATCTGTAACTCATTCTGGTGAAGGTATAGTGGGGGGAATTGCTGTTGCAACTGCAATATCAGCTGCTTTTGAATT
This sequence comes from uncultured Ignavibacteriales bacterium, assembly GCA_963704835.1. Taxonomy (GTDB): domain Bacteria; phylum Bacteroidota; class Ignavibacteria; order Ignavibacteriales; family Melioribacteraceae. Next base: position 6,485 of record CAVPHW010000032.1, read on the forward strand.
TAATGATATAGAGCAAATATTTAATATAGTCTTGGATAATATTGATAATGATAGCTGGACTTATAGATCAATAAAATCAGCTATTAAAATTGGATTTGAATCAGAGAATCTTGATGATTGTTTGATAAATCTTAACAAAGAAATCGTTTGTGATTATTACTATTGGTCGGATTTAGCACCAGAAGCAGTCGCTTTGAGTTTTGGAGTATTAGCTTTTTCTAAAGGTGAATTCACTCAATCAGTAATTGGTGGAGTTAATGTTGGAAGAGATACCGATACAATTGCCGCAATTGCAGGAGCAATTTCTGGTGCGCTGAATGGATTTGATAAAATTCCAACTAAGTGGACTGATAAAATATTTGAAGTAAAGGGTACTTGTATTAAAGCCGTTTCATCTATAAAAATTGAAGATTGTGTTGAAAAGCTAATTCAGTTGAGGAATGAAAATGAACAAAACTGAATTGGCAAGTAGGGTAAGAAATTCTTTATACGGACTTGCGATTGGAGATGCGATCAATTGGAACTCTGTATTCAATAGAAGTTTTGGTTATCCCTTCTGGACAAGAAGACTTAGAAGAGAGATTGATTTAGATCAAGATAATAATAATATCATAAAAACGAGTTTACCATTTTCGTTAAATCAGCACTCAGATAATTTTGATTTTTCTCCTACTGATGATACTGAATGGGAGTATTTAATATGCGCAATATTATCTCTGATGATGGAGATTATGATTTTGAAATTTTGTAAAGGATGAATGGATAAAACTAAGTACCCGAGATCGGAGATAAGAGGAAGTATAAGTATTAGTAGGTGCATTGCATAATATACGAAAGGGAAAAATTCCTCCAATATCTGGCAGAGATAACCCGCATTATTTTGATGATTCAGCAATGATTAGAAGCATACCAGTTATACTTGCTAATTATAGTGACTTAGATAAAATAATATAATTTGTTTCTGAAGATGCCTCAATCACTAATTCTTTAGAAGGATTAGAGACAACACAAATATATGCTGAAATAATGTTTCATTGTTTAAATGGAGAGGGATATGAAGCATATATTGATGCCATATCGGAAAAAATATTTAATTCCAAATGGATTGATTCTCTAGTTAAGCGTTCACTTGATCTATTTTTAAAATCAGAATCTTTGTTTGATTTAGTACCTCTTTTAAACAATAAATTAGTTGATCATTCTTATAACTATGGGAATGGGTCTCCAATTAATTTGGCAATTATTATAGCATTACTTAAATATTTTGATGATAATTTTAGTGAGTTAATTCTCACTGCAAACTCAATTACTAAGGCTGCAGATAGTGTAACTCCATTGATGGGTGCTCTGCTCGGAGCTAAATGTTCAACCAATATTTTATCACCTCAGTGGAGAAATTCTATTGAGTATTTAAATGGTTTATGTATTCCAAGCTTAAAAGATTTGAATTACTTAGAACTTGTTGAAAAATTTATTAAAACGTCAGTTGTTAAATAGGAGATTGATTTGCAGATTAAGTTGGATAAACCATAGAGATATAATTGAATATGAAATACGTCAACTAAAGTTAGAGGGTTTAGATGTATCTAGAATTCAAGAAGACTGGAATAAACTGAATTATAAGGAATTATCTTCTTCAGAAACTACAGACTTTATGATGACAATGTATGATGAAGTTGAAGCAGAAAATGATAATTATATTTCGAAAAAAGCAACAACTGATAGAGAATTTATTGATAAACTCGTTGATCAAGAAAATGTTAATTATAAAAATGAAGTAGCAAAAGAAAAGTTATTTGATAAAATCTTAGGCGGTTGGTTGGGAAGGAGCTCTGGATGTTTGTTGGGTAAACCAATTGAAAAATATAGTCGACAGGTCATAAAGGAAATCCTTGAAAGTTCTGGTCAATATCCGTTGAAGTATTATATTTCTGGACAAAATGTGCCCATTGAGGTAAAAGAAAAATATCCGTGGAATAAACACTCAGGGAAAGAAAGTCTTTTAGAGAATTTAGTATGCATGACAGAAGATGACGATTTAAACTATCCTATGATAAACTTAAAAATTGCAGAACAATATCAAGGAATTATTACTACTGAGAATATTGCAAAAATGTGGCTAGAAAATATTCCAGTTATGTCAACCTTTACCGCAGAAAGAGTTGCATATAAAAATTTGTTAATAAATAATGATGTTGATCAATCAGGAATAAAACAAAATCCATATCGTGAGTGGATAGGTGCTTTAATAAGAGCAGATCTTTGGGGTTGGATATCAGCGGGTGATCCTAAACTTGCAGCAATAAGGGCTTATAATGATGCGCGTTTTACTCATGTCTCCAATGGTGTTTGGGGCGAGGTGTTTATTTCCGTTTTGATTTCATTATCATTTATAATTGATGATGAGATGGAATTAATAAACCGTTCATTAAAATTTATTCCAGAAGATTGTGAAGTTTCGAAAAGTATAAATTTTGTTGTTGAGGTTGTGGGTAAAGAAAATAACTGGGAAAAAGTTGTAAACTTACTTTATGAAAAATTAAACCACCTTCATTGGGTGCACGTACTAAATAATATTTCTTTGATAGTTGCAGTATTTCTTTACTGGGGAAAGGATTTTGAAAATGCTATTTGTTCAACTGTTATGGCTGGTTGGGATACGGATAGTAATGGAGCAACCGTTGGATCTATTATTGGTACTTTAATAGGGGCATCGAGTCTCCCTGTGAAATGGATAAAACCATTAAATAACAATATTAGAAGCAGTATGAAAGGATTTGATCATTCGAAAATAGATGATCTTGCTAAAAGAACGGCAATAATTACTAAAATAAATTTGGAGAGATAATTTATATATGAAAAATGACGAAAGCATATTAGATAAAGCTTACGGTGCGTTAATCGGACATGCAATTGGTGATTCATTTGGAGATGCATCTAGGACACCGAGAATCATTTTAATTATGGTATTACTACTGATTTTTCAGATCAAGATGCTTGGAGTACTGATGATACTGATTTTGCTTTTTAACTGCACAGACAATAATTGACAAGAAGGTGAAATTACAATTGAAAATGTTGTAAGATCATGGAAAAAATATGTTGCCCCTTTAGGTGAACTTAATAGAGGTGGAGCCAGTGAGAAAGAAGGTATGAATAATATTAAGAAAGGAATTATGCCTCCTTTATCGGGTAAGTACAATGCTTATTATATGAGTGATGGAGCTGCAATGAGAATTACTCCAATTGGAATCATTTGCAGCCGGTAATCCAGCAGAAAGCTGTTAAATTGGCTGAAATAGAATCGTGTTTAAGCCATTGGAGTGAGGGTATATGGGGTGCCCAAGCTGTTGCCGCTTCGATTGCTGTTGCAATGGTTAGTGATGATATTGATGAAATTATTAAGGCAGCTTTGATGTTATTCCTGAGATACTTGGTTTAAGCATTCTATGGATACTGCTTTCAATATTATTAAAGAGCATAAAACTCTTGAGGATATTTGGATGCCATTTACATCAGGCACTATGGAGTACTTATAAGGCCGTTGTTCCTGAAGCAGTTACTTCAGCATTTGCAGTTCTTAAAATGACAAATGGAGACTTTAAAAGAGGAGTTATTTATGGAGGTAATTTTGGAAGGGATGCGGATACAATTGCTGCAATAGTAGGAGCAATTTCTGGTGCGACTAAATGGAGCTGATAAAATTCCAGATAAGTGGAAAGAAAAAGCAAGATACCCAACTGGCACTTGTCTTCCCTTTACTAAAGGATTGGATATTTATGAAATCTCGAAAAAGTTAACTTCATTTATAAAAGCATAGAAAAATATTTATGGCAAATGTTACACTGAAAAATATTTATAAAAAGTATGACCGCGATTATGTGGTTAAAGATGTTAATATTGAAATTAAGGATAAAGAATTTGTTGTTTTGGTTGGACCATCAGGTTGTGGAAAATCAACAACTTTAAGAATGATTGCTGGGCTTGAAGATATAACGGAAGGAGAACTTTATATAGATGAAAAATTAGTAAATGAGATATCTCCAAAAGATAGAGACATTTCAATGGTTTTTCAAAATTATGCACTTTACCCTCACATGTCTGTTTTTGATAATATGGCTTTTGGTTTAAAATTAAGAAAATATCCAAAAGAAGAAATAAAAGAAAGAGTTAATAAAGCTGCCCAAATTTTAGGATTAAATGAATATTTATCTAGAAAGCCAAAAGAACTTTCCGGGGGTCAAAGACAAAGAGTTGCTCTAGGTAGAGCAATAGTAAGAGAACCAAAAGTGTTTTTATTTGATGAGCCATTATCTAATCTGGATGCAAAACTTAGGGTTCAGATGCGTACTGAAATATCTAAATTGCATCACTCATTAGAAGCAACTATTGTTTATGTAACGCATGATCAAGTTGAAGCAATGACGATGGGTGATAGAATTGTGGTTATGGATAATGGTATAATACAGCAAATTGATACGCCATTAAAGCTTTATAATCATCCTAAAGAATTTATTTGTTGCAAGTTTTATCGGTTCTCCTTCAATGAATTTTATCGATGGAATAATTTCCAAAGATATGAAATTTACAAGTTCGGGTAAAAGTTTCAGTTTTACTATTCCTCATGGACAAGTTAAAAATGGATTTTCTGATAAGGAAATTGTTCTGGGAATAAGACCTGAAGATATTGGTATAAATAAAAATGAAAACTATACGATAGAGTTTAATTCAAACGTCGAATTAGTTGAACCTATGGGTAACGAAATATTCGTTTATTTTAAAATTGATAGTAAAACGTGGGTATCGAGGACGAATACAAATGAAATACCTCAACTCAATCAGAATCAAAGATTCACTCTGAATACTAAGAAGTTATATTTTTTCGACAAAGAAAGTGGGGACAAATTTGAGTAATAAGGTTAAACATATTGTGAACTCTTCTAAAAATATTACAATTACATTGCTTATTTTATGCTCAAGTTTGTTTTCTCAGAATATTATTACGAAATCAATTTATTCAGAATCATTAGGTAGAGAGTGGAATTATAATATCTATTTGCCACCGAACTATGAAATACAAGATTCTTTGTTAATAATCTATTTACTCCATGGAAGTAATGGTAATGAAAATGACTGGAATGAAGGTATCAATTTAATAGACTCTCTTATTAAGGAATGTTTAATTCCATCAATAATTGCAGTTTCGCCTTCAACTGGCACAAGTTGGTGGGTTGATGGGAAAGAGAATTTTGAAACGGCTTTTTTTAAAGAATTAAAACCCTATATTGAAAAAAACTTCAAAGTTGATAAATCTAGATCATCTACATTTTTAGCCGGTTTTTCTATGGGAGGTTATGGTGCATTAAGGTATGCATTGGTATATCCCAATGAATTTTCTGCTGCTATTCTACTGAGTCCAGCCATTTATAATGATTTTCCGCCTGAAGGTTCAAGTGCTATAGAGTCAGGATCTTTTGGTGTACCATTTGAGAATGAAACATGGAAGATGAAAAATTATCCTGATTTACTAAACTCCGAAATGTGTAAGAACAATCCGATAAATCTTTTCATTGTTGCAGGAGATGATGACTGGAATCATCCAGAAGGGATAGAGTTTAACATAGATTGGCAGGTTAATCTACTTTACAGTGAATATCATAAAAAATTAAAATATCCCGCTGAACTAAGGATTTATGATGGTGGGCATGATTGGGATTTATGGAAAAAAGGACTTAAGGAAGGTCTGATATCTATATTGAAAAATACTATGAAACTATAAATTTAAATATTATTAACTTATTGAAGTAGTTCCTGAAGTAGTAAGCCACCAAAAGAGGGGTTAAATAGGTCACTAATCCTTTGAAAACAGCTCAAAAACGCAATATTTGACACCCCTGGCTAGCCTTTTAAGCAGAGGGTCGGTGGTTCGAGACCACCCGCGCTCACAACGTTAAAGCCTTATAGGTATTGCACTTATGAGGCTTTTTCAGTTTAAACGCATTTCCCATTGTATTCTAAAATAGTTGTCAAATTGGTATCACCTTTAGAACTCCAAATTGTTTACTTAAAAAGTAAACAAGAACGTTTATTTTAGTTGTGAATTGATATTTTAAATATAGTAATTCTTAAATTTTAATCAACACATTCTCAACTCAAAATCACCCAAAAATAAAAAAGTTAGATATATTTTATTAGCTATTGAGAAATAGGATAACTGAAGCAGATGGTATAACGTCGTTACCTAAAAACTACAACCCTACATCAACTCGTTCACAACAAGATTTATGCAAACTATACTTAATTTACGGAGCAAGCATTGTCCACTGGTCGTATATATATATATCCTGTTATTCAGAACGGATCACACTACATTTAAACTCAATTTCATACAAAAACTTCAAGATAAACTTTCACAAATCTCTGCAAAAGTGAACAGCGGTTGGCTAAATAGGTTAGTTATGTGCACTTAAATAATATTCTTTTAATAATTATTCAATATTTAAATTGTGTTCCAAGTTTTTTATTGTGGTATTAAACTTCTCTATTAAATCTGTATTTGTCAAAATTTCAAGAATATCACACATGTTCGCCCAAATACAATTATATCTTTTTTTACAATGCCTTTTTCAACCCCAATCCTCAATAAATCATCATCATCTGGATTAGCATTTTCAAATTCTCTTTTTTTTTTCAATTTACTTGTATTTAATAAATTATAATCTAGCACTATAGCATGATTATATTAATGTAATAATTTTGTTCCGGTTGCTTATTTCGTATTAGCAAATTGAACTCTTATCCTGTTTTTGAATTCCCCTTTATTCAATAATTTCCCAAAGTGGAATTAATGCTGGATCAACATTATGGAGCTGCTTTGTATCACCCTTTTCTGTAACAAATAAACGAACCTTGTGTCCAGAGTCCAAATTATAAGAACTTAAAACCAACTTGTTACAAATTCACGCCAAACTAAGCCCCAACTGATAACAACCGGATCATCTGGTGTTTATATTGCTTTATTTTTGTTTATAATATGTACTAAAAAAGCCGTCAATTTCTCCATCCCAAATTAGTAACGTATCAGAAGTAATTTCTCCATAATTGAGTTTATCATCAGAATAATAATAATAGGTTTCCATATTTGAAAATGTGATTATGTCCCAATCATCTTCTCTTTCTTCAATAACGTATTCTGATTTTACTTTTAGTGTATCATTCCAATATAATTCATATTTATCATTATTGTTAAAACCAATTTTTATGGTCACTCCACTTTCTGGTGTAATAACTCTTGGAAATATTCCGCCAACAGTTTTTTGCCAAATCCAATTACCAATATATTTATTTGAATTACTCTCGATTGGATTTTCTTCAGAACAATTTGTGAAAGATAATAAAAGAAGAGAACGTAATATAATTTTGAAATATTTCAATTTCCCTCCTATTTTTCAGGCATAAAACTACGTTTGCTTTTAAGCGGATGACACTAGGTCCCGCTACAAATATGATAACTTATTATGTTATTTAATTGCTTCTATACATCTTATCAAGATAATGTTAATCTATAAATACCACGATCGACTACAGCATCCCGTTTTGGACGCTCGTTATATGGTGTATTTAGAGTGCCATGCTGTTCACGTCATACTGATAAATCCATCTCGGATTTTATATCAACAGCATTTTGCAAAATCCGTTCAAACTTGAATGCTACGGTGGCGATCACGACCGAGCCAAAGGTTATGAGTATGCCCATAAAAACTCCGCCAGCAGGATCATCACTACTGTCCAACATAATGATAATTACTCCTACTGCAACGAAACAAATGATGGATATTGCACAATATTTTATAGTCCGTAGAGCTTTTACGGTCGCTTTTGAGTATACCTTATTATGTCTGAAATATCCCAACACTTTGACTGCTTGATAGAGTGCCACGAAAAACGGAATGGACGCTATATAGACATACGCAAGAAATGGATCATTGAAGTAAATCTCAAAAAGGGTGGAATGTGCATTCCTGCCCTCTAAGTGAGGTTCCCAAAGCAAAAGGACAATAGCACCGATGCCGATGAGCACGATAACTACTTGAAAAAATATGGTGCTTCTTTTCATAGGCGGTCCTTAAATTTCTCTATCTTTCACTTAGCCATTTATCGGTATGGCGATAAACCGATGCCCAAATTACAATTTTTCTAAATAATTCATCACTAACTTTTTATCCACTAAAGAATAACTTAAAATGATGATTTGTAAAATATTTGTGAATAAGCGATTCATAGCAATTTAATAGATTTTAATTTACATTCATATCGTATAACGGCATGGTCGATACTCCGATGCTCTAAAGTTCTAATAAAAGACAACATAATTTATAATGTAATTAACACAAAAATTTTTTTCTAATTTAAAATGACTTTAGCTTAATTAGTTTTTATTCTTAGGATAAAGAGATCATTGCTCTCATTACTACAGTTGAAACCTCTTACTTACCTTCATCTGGTAGGACGCTCTCATCTTTTGCTGAACAAAACGGTTAATATAATAAGTAAGCTGATTGTATAATAGTCATGCATTTTCTGCCTTTGGTTGTTCATCAACATGATTGAAATTTTATATGGCTTTTACAACAAAATAATTTATAAATTATTTTATGTTAAAAATTAAAGATAAGTGGATTTGGGATTTTTGGTTTGCAAAGGAAAATAATATTCATCACATCTTCTATCTTCAAGCTCCAAAATCTCTAATTGATGAAACAAAAAGACATCATAATGCAACAATAGGACACGCGGTTTCCTCTGATTTGATCAATTGGAAAATATTAAATGATGCACTACAACCCGGGTTGCCAGGAAGCTGGGATGATTTAGCAACTTGGACAGGAAGTATAATTCAGAGTAATAAAGTGTGGTATATGTTTTATACCGGCGTAAATCATTTAGAAAAAGGACTTATTCAGCGGATAGGTTTGGCCACTTCTAATGACCTGATCTCCTGGAATAAACATGCTCATAATCCAATAATTAAAGCTGATAAAAAATGGTATGAATTGCTTGATCTTATATCCTGGCACGATCATGCGTGGCGAGACCCATACGTTTTTTCTTATAATAATAAGTTTTATTCCTTAATAACTGCTAGGGTAAACTACGGTCCAGCTGATGCACGCGGCGTAATAGCTTGTGCAGAATCTTCAAATCTAATTGATTGGAAAGTAAAAGCTCCAATTACAAAACCTGGTGAATTTGGTCAACTTGAAGTTCCACAATTAATTAAAAAAAACAATTCCTATTATATAGTGTTTAGCACTTCTGTGGAAACAACTTCTTTAAATAGAAAACAGAGGAGTGGAATTAAGATAGTAACTGGAAGCCATTCTTTAGTTTCAGATAATCCATTCGGTCCTTACCGACTTCTAAAAGAAGAATTTCTATTTGGAGATGTGCATGGATCTCTATATAGTGGGAAAATAGTTGAGCACTGTGGCGATAAAGATTTGATAATGGCCTTTCATAATTATACCCCAGAAGGAAATTTTCTCGGTTATATTTCAGACCCATTTCCAATCCAATTATATTAAACCCCCGGTTTCTATCGATAAGAAAAAAATCATTAATTATATTGATATAGTTAAACGCTTAACTGCTATCAGAAAAAAAGTAAATTTGTCATATTAAATAATTATTAAGTTGTGGCTATAAAAGAGTAGATGGTATATTAAACCCTAAAACGTATAACTGCTTTGTGCATAACAATATAGAGTAATACTGCTGAAAAGTTCAAGCGTTAAATTGTATATAAAAATAATTATCAAAAATAAAATCTTTAATTAAATATGCCTTGACAAACCTTTTAGAAAGTATTATGTTTAAATCAGTTAAACGATTAACCGAGGAATATTGTGACGGCTACAATCAAAGATGTCGCTGAAAAAGCTGGTGTATCCACCGCAACAGTTTCCCTTGTTCTGCATGGCCATTCAAGAATTTCCACACCAACAAAGAAGAAAGTTCTAAAAGCAATTAAATCTTTAGATTATTTCCCATCGCGTTCTGCCAGGGGATTGGTTTCTAAAACAACAGGCAACATAGGATTTATTTTAACAGACGACCATTTCCTACGAACAGAACCTTTTTATACTCGGATATTTTTAGGAACGGAATTCGAAGCTCGAGATGGAGACTATTACGTTCTTTTGACAACTGTTAAATCCGATTTTAATGAAAAAAGTCAAATGCCTAAATTTATTCGTGATAAAAATATCGACGGTATAATAATAGCTGGTAAAGTTCCTCAAAATTTGATTGATAGAATTTGTGCATTAAATATTCCGCTAGTTTTTGTTGATTATGCCACGCCCACAGATTGTTGCCCATTAGTTCTTATTGATAATGTACAAGGTGGAATTATTGCCACAAATCATTTAATTGATCTAGGACATAAAAATATTGGTTTTATTGGTGGGGATATTGAACACCCCAGTATTTATGAACGATTTAATGGTTACAAACAAGCCTTAGAAAAAGCAAATATTCAGGTGAATAATAAGTTTATTAAGCTTGATGCAAAATACCCAGATAGGCAGAATGGTTATGAGTCTGCCAGAATGCTTTTTGAAAATAATAAAAATATTACTTCTGTCTTTGCATGCAATGATGCAATGGCAATAGGAGTGATGCACTATTTAAAAGACAATAATTATAGAATCCCAGAAGATGTTTCTATAATTGGTTTTGATGATGTAGAGGCAGATTTGTTATTGGAGCCCCCTCTAACTACTATAAGAGTTCCTAAAATTGATTTGGGGGCCGAAGCATTAAGGGTAATGATTAATTGCATTAAAAATAAAACAACATCAAATAAAATTTTAGTTCCAGTTGAACTTATTGCAAGAAGTTCTACGACAATGATGAATGGAAGGAAATGATAAAAATCAAATTTCTAATGGACTATTATTTAATTTAAAATATTGCGTAGCCAAATCAAATATAGTTTTAGATATGGCTTCATTATCAATAGAAGAGCTTTTAACAATTGCACATAACTATAAGAATATTTAACAAATAATTATCGTGATTTAAGTTAAATATTAAATAATACACAATATCAAGGAGGCAAAATGACCAGATTTAAAACTTCAAATAAGTGGTGGATATCGCTTTGGTCCATCATTTTGTTTATTTCAAGTGTTCCATTAATTGCTCAAAGTGGTATCAATTATATTGGCAGTTTCGAACAAGAGAGACCATCCTATTGGAATAAGAGTTCAGAGCCAGGCGGCGCAACATTAAGTTGGGCAAGTGATCAGTTTATAACCTTAGGCAAGTCGTTGAAGATTACGAAAACAGCAACAACAGAAGCAGCAATGTGGGAATCGGATAATATGTGTGACATCTGGAGTCCGGTACATAATAAAGATGTAGATATAAAGATAGGTGGCTGGGTAAAGACAGAAGGATTAAATACAAATCCAACAACAGAAGATGAGAAATGGTATATAAGCTTTACATTTGAGAATCAAGCAGGTGGATTGATAGGTGAAGTAAAACTACCAATAGACCAAAGTGTAGCCAATAGTACAGGTTGGGTAGAAGTAACAAATGAAGTAGGATCTTTGATATTACCAGAAGATTCATATACCACAAAGATAAGATTTATTGGAGGAAAAGATGCAGTAGGCACAGTATGGGCAGATGAGTTTATGTTAAATGGCAGAACAGACTGGGCAGGTGGTATATGGAATGAGACCTTAGGCGTACCAGAGGGCTGGATATATTGGTTGCCAAGAGCAGATGGAGTAATATCAGATGGATATGGAAGAACAAGAATAACAGATGAAGCGGCATATCATGGAAAATATTCATTAAAGTTTGATATGTTAGAAGGCACCCATGATGGTTTTATTGGAACTAGATTCATTAAACTTAATGAAGTGGTTCCTGGAGATATTATAAGAATAAGTGTGTGGATAAAGGGAGAGAATTTATCACCAGATTCAGTAGACGTAGTAGGAGATCAATGGAGTATAGCGATAACGCCGATATTCCATAACTCATTGGGTGGAAATGAAGGATTTAATGATGTATGGGCAAGTGATATACCATTAGTGTTCCCAAAAGTAACATCATTTGACTGGACACAGTTTTATGTAGATGTACCGGTAGCAGCAAACTCAAAATCATTGGATGTAAGATTACATCCATTGGGAAGATTTAAGGGTACAGTTTACATGGATGCATTAACAGTTGAAAAACTTGATATACCAAAATTAAGTGAAATTGGCAGTTTTGAGCAAGAAAAGCCATCCTATTGGAATAAGAGTTCAGAGCCAGGCGGCGCAACATTAAGCTGGGCAAGTGATCAGTTTATAACCTTAGGCAAGTCGTTGAAGATTACGAAAACAGCAACAACAGAAGCAGCAATGTGGGAATCGGATAATATGTGTGACATCTGGAGTCCGGTACATAATAAAGATGTAGATATAAAGATAGGCGGTTGGGTAAAGACAGAAGGATTAAATACAAATCCAACAACAGAAGATGAGAAATGGTATATAAGCTTTACATTTGAGAATCAAGCAGGTGGATTGATAGGTGAAGTAAAACTACCAATAGACCAAAGTGTAGCCAATAGTACAGGTTGGGTAGAAGTAACAAATGAAGTAGGATCGTTGATATTACCGGAAGATTCATATACCACGAAGATAAGATTTATTGGAGGAAAAGATGCAGTAGGCACAGTATGGGCAGATGAGTTTATGTTAAATGGCAGAACAGATTGGGCAGGTGGTATATGGAATGAGACCTTAGGCGTACCAGAGGGCTGGATATATTGGTTGCCAAGAGCAGATGGAGTAATATCAGATGGATATGGAAGAACAAGAATAACAGATGAAGCGGCCTATCATGGAAAATATTCATTAAAGTTTGATATGTTAGAAGGCACCCATGATGGCATTTATTGGAACTAAATTCTATGCTCTAAATAGCGGAGGAACATCACCATTAAACAAAGGTGGATTGCAAGATATAACAATGTTGAGTGATGTAAAAGTTGGAGATATATTAAGAATAAGTGTGTGGATAAAGGGAGAGAATTTATCACCAGATTCAGTAGACGTAGTAGGCGATCAATGGAGTATAGCGATAACCCCGATATTCCATAACTCATTGGGTGGAAATGAAGGATTTAATGATGTATGGGCAAGTGACATACCATTAGTGTTCCCAAAAGTAACATCATTTGACTGGACACAGTTTTATGTAGATGTACCGGTAGCAGCGAATTCAAAATCAATAGATGTAAGATTACATCCATTGGGAAGATTTAAGGGTACAGTTTACATGGATGCATTAACAGTTGAAAAACTTGATATACCAAAATTAAGTGAAATTGGCAGTTTTGAGCAAGAAAAGCCATCTTATTGGAATAAGAGTTCAGAGCCAGGCGGCGCAACATTAAGCTGGGCAAGTGATCAGTTTATAACCTTAGGCAAGTCGTTGAAGATTACGAAAACAGCAACAACAGAAGCAGCAATGTGGGAATCGGATAATATGTGTGACATCTGGAGTCCGGTACATAATAAAGATGTAGATATAAAGATAGGCGGTTGGGTAAAGACAGAAGGATTAAATACAAATCCAACAACAGAAGATGAGAAATGGTATATAAGCTTTACATTTGAGAATCAAGCAGGTGGATTGATAGGTGAAGTAAAACTACCAATAGACCAAAGTGTAGCCAATAGTACAGGTTGGGTAGAAGTAACAAATGAAGTAGGATCGTTGATATTACCAGAAGATTCATATACCACGAAGATAAGATTTATTGGAGGAAAAGATGCAGTAGGCACAGTATGGGCAGATGAGTTTATGTTAAATGGCAGAACAGACTGGGCAGGTGGTATATGGAATGAGACCTTAGGCGTACCAGAGGGCTGGATATATTGGTTGCCAAGAGCAGATGGAGTAATATCAGATGGATATGGAAGAACAAGAATAACAGATGAAGCGGCCTATCATGGAAAATATTCATTAAAGTTTGATATGTTAGAAGGCACCCATGATGCATTTATTGGAACTAAATTCTATGCTCTAAATAGCGGAGGAACATCACCATTAAACAAAGGTGGATTGCAAGATATAACAATGTTGAGTGATGTAAAAGTTGGAGATATATTAAGAATAAGTGTGTGGATAAAAGGAGAGAATTTATCACCAGATTCAGTAGACGTAGTAGGCGATCAATGGAGTATAGCGATAACCCCGATATTCCATAACTCATTGGGTGGAAATGAAGGATTTAATGATGTATGGGCAAGTGACATACCATTAGTGTTCCCAAAAGTAACATCATTTGACTGGACACAGTTTTATGTAGATGTACCGGTAGCAGCAAATTCAAAATCAATAGATGTAAGACTACATCCATTGGGAAGATTTAAGGGTACAGTTTACATGGATGCATTAGAAATAAAAATAGCCAATGATGTAACCGCTGTTAAAGATCAATTTTTACCAGTTGACTATAGTTTATTCCAAAATTATCCAAATCCATTTAATCCGTCAACTTTAATTAGTTATGCTTTGCCACAAGCTTCTTATGTAAGTGTTAAGATATTTGATTTGCTTGGTCGTGAGGTTAAATCTCTTGTACAAACTGAACAAAAAGCTGGAATTAATAGTGTTCAGTGGAATGGAGAAAATAATTATGGATCAAAAGTATCAAGTGGAACATACATCTATATGATAAAAGCTGGTGAATTTAGTCAAGCAAAGAAAATGATTCTTATGAAATAGTAAAATAGAATCATTAGATGAATTTTGTCGATGGGTGCTCAACTTGAGTGCCCATCGGTAAAGTAAGAAAAAAATATCTATTAGAGTTAAAAAGAAAAAACATAAGATTTGAAGTACATGTAACAATTATTGAGTTAGCTTTAATCAGTGTAACAAATATTAATAATATTTTTTAATTAATGTAGGTGAATCTAGTGTTCACTTTTAGAAGAAAATTCAAATCGTTATTATTAATTAGTTTTATGTTAATAATGTCCTCTACCACTATTTTTTCTGGAACAACTGGAAAGATAGCTGGAAAAATTATAGATAAAAAAACAGGTGAGTCAATACTCGGCGCAAACGTATTAATTGTAGGTACTAATTATGGGGCTGCAGCTGACCTTGATGGAAATTATTATATAATTAATATTCCACCTGGCACCTATGAAGTAAGGGCTTCTAGTATTGGTTTCTCTCCAATAACTATTAAAAATGTCAGAGTTTCGGTTGATCAAACTACAAGTATTGATTTTACATTAAGCGAAGAATCGATTGAGATTGGGGAAGTTGTAATTTCAGCTATAAAGCCAATTGTACAAAACGATTTAACCTCAACCGAAGCAAAAATAAGTGGTGAACAAATTTCAATGCTGCCTTTAGAAGATGTATCAGCAGTTGTAAACCTTCAAGCCGGGGTAGTTGATGGTCACTTTAGAGGTGGAAGAAGTAATGAGGTTAAATATTTAATAGATGGAGTTCCCGTTAATGATGCTTTCTCCGGTCAATCATCTTTATCAGCTGAAATAAATAGTATTGAAGAATTGCAGGTTTTAACAGGTACTTTTAACGCTGAGTATGGTGAAGCACTTTCTGGTGTAGTTAACCAAGTTACTAAAATTGCCGGCGAAAATTATGAAGGACAAGTATCTGCGTATTCGGGGGATTACATAAGTTCCCATAAAAATACTTTTGAAAATATTGATAAAATTAATCCTGCAGATGTCTACAACATCCAAGGTAGTTTTAGTGGTCCAATACCTGGATTAGAAAAATTATTCAAATTTTTTATCTCGGGCAGATACAATTATGATGATGGCTTTATATATGGAAAAAGAATTTTTAATCCATCGGATTCATCAAATTTTTCTGCTAATGACCCAAATGATTGGCATATAGGTTCAACTGGTGATGGAATATATGTACCCATGAGGTTTAATGAAAAATTATCTCTACAGGGAAAATTGGCTGTAAATGTTGGAGGTGGAAAAGGAATTGTATTTACTGGAATGTACCAGAATCAAAAGTATCGTGACTATAATCATTCTTACAAACTTAATCCAGATGGAGATTATTTAAAATACCAAAATAGTTTATTGGGGATAGCTAGTTATACATTGGTACTTAATAATTCAGCATTTATTGATTTTACTGGTTCTGCTATTCGCACAGAATATAATCAGTATGTTTTTGAGAACCCTCTTGATGGAAGATACGTGGATCCTCAATTGAAACAAGCTGTAAGTGGAAGTGCATTTTTAACTGCTGGAACTGAAAATTGGCACTTCAACCATACAACTACTTCTATAACCGGAAAATCAGATTTTACCTGGCAGATTAATAATACTAACCAAATCAAAACCGGGATTGAATTTCAGAGCCACGCATTAAATTACGAGGATTTCCAAATAGTAATAGATGCATCTTCTGGTTATAAACCATTACTTCCACAATCTGGAGCTTTCAATAATAACACTTATAATTCTAATCCATTTCAATTTGCATATTATATCCAAGACAAAATCGAGTTAGATTATTTAATTGTAAATGCTGGAATTAGGTTTGACTATTTTGAACCAGATGGTACTTATTTAAAAAATCCTAATAAAATTAATTTACTGGATGAACTTCAACCTCCGTTTCCAGATTCTTTATTAAAGAAGGCAGAAGCAAAATACCAGATTAGTCCACGAGTAGGATTATCCTATCCAATAACTGATAAAGGTGCAATTCATATCTCTTATGGTCATTTTTTTCAAATACCACCTTTTGAAAATTTATATAGGAATCCCAATTTCAGAATACCATTGACCGGCGATTTCCCTGAGAATATTGGGAACACAATTGGGAATGCAGATTTGAAACCACAGCAAACTGTTATGTATGAGATTGGATTGCAACAGGAGATAATGAACGGCATTGGTGTAAAGGTGACTGGTTATTATAAAGATATCAGAAATTTATTAAGTACTGAAATCTATATTAAAAATGAATTTAGAAAGTTCAGCAAGCTAATTAATAAAGATTATGGTGCAGTAAAAGGAATGACCCTATCATTTGAAAAAAGATTCATTGATGGTTTTGGTGCAACTGTTGATTATACTTATCAAGTTGCGAAAGGAAATGCTTCTGATCCTAATGATGCGTTTAACAAAGTTCAAGCAAATCCTCCTATTTCTATTAATAAGCAGTTAGTCCCTTTAAATTGGGATAGGACTCATTCATTAAATTGTACTTTTACTGCCGGCATTCCAGGTGACTATATTGCTAGTTTGATTGGCAGACTGGGGTCAGGATTACCATATACACCTTCGTTACAGAATCAGAGAACTGGTTTGGAGAATAGTGACAACAGACCAACATATTATAATGTCGATTTTTATTTAACAAAATACTTCGAACTAGGCACAAACAAAATTTCTGTGTTCGTAAAAATATTTAACCTTCTTGATACTGAAAATGAATTAGAAATATTTGGAGATACCGGTAGAGCCGGATATACTCTTGAATTGACAAGAAATCAGCAACCACCAAGAGGAGTTAATACTTTGCAAGAATATTTTACAAGACCCGATTTTTATTCTGCTCCAAGGCAGGTCATTCTTGGTGCTTCAATAACATTATAAAGAGATTTGAAATGATGCAAGAAAATGTAAATAGGATAAAAAATTGTTGGATTTTTTTCATTCTCATTTTATCAATAACTGTGATAACAGATAATGAAGTTTTTGCTCAAAGGTTAGTTGATAAAAATAAGGGGGACCATAACCAAACAAGAAAAGGTTTTATGGATGGGAATCTTGCTGCAACCGTTTATTATAATTTTGGAGAAATTGCTGACTGGGAAAATGAACCAAGCAGAAGTGGTGTTTGGCCTAAAGGTACTAATCATACATATGTTGATGGAATTGCTATAATAGTTCAAGCTGAAGCAAAAGATCCTTCAGGAAAATTAATTCATCCTCTTGAAAGTAATTATTATGAATTTACTAGATTTGATCAATCAACCGGCGTAACATATGGATGGTGGCCATTACCAGATTATGCGGCTAAATTCGGTTCCTCACCTGCAAGAAGTGATGACAAAGCTACATGGCCTCTTTCTTGGCCTGATAGACCATCTGATTGGGATGGCGCTTGGAATGGTTTTTTTGGGAAAGGAGTATTTAATGCAGATGTTGAAACTTACTTTGTTTTTGATGATCACGAAGATAGAGAATACCTATTAAGGAACAATTTTACTCCTGATAGTGAAGATCCGGATAGGGGCGGATTGGGAATGCAGGTAAGAGCTAGAGGTTTTCAATGGTCTCAAGTTTTAGCCGAAGATGCAATTTTTTGGTTTTATGAAATAACTAATATGGGTGATTATGATTATGAAAAAACGTTATTTGCCCAGTATGTTGATTGGGGAATAGGCGGACATGACAATTCTTCGAATAACGCAGGTGATTACAATGAATTGTTAGATATGTCTTATGCATGGTCTGTAGTTCCATTTGGTAGTCCAGGGAATTGGAGTCCGGTTGGATTAGCTGGATACGCATTTTTAGAAAGTCCAGGAGTTCCAGATGATAGAAAGGACAACGATTCTGATGGTCCGACAGATGAAAGAAGAGATAATGAAGCTAAATTGTTCTTAAATAGCCCAGAACAAGATCCTTACATTTTAAATGTACTTAGGGATACAACTAAATTTAAAGAATTTTATGGCTATTCATGGCGGCCTCATTGGGATGCCGATGAAAATGCTAATTGGAAATCCTTTGAAGACTTAAATGAAAATAGCGAATGGGACGAAGATGAATCCCTTAATGATGATGTTGGATCTGATGGATTAGGACCCTTCGATGAAGGTTATGAAGGTGCAGATTCGGACGACACTGAAGGCAACGGTAAACCTGACCAAGGTGAACCAAATTTTGGTATTCTTGATAAAGATGAATCAGATCAGCTTGGATTAACAGGATTTAAAATTTATCCTGTTCATAAATATGAATTAGATAATGATGAAGAAAATTGGACAGTGCTCACAGGACTACCTACTCCTCATGGTGAGTCGATTGTTGGTGTAAACTTGGCAAATTATTTTTCTTGTTCACTTTTCAGCATGAATGGCAGAAATAAATATTCATCGGAGACGGGTAAGATTGAAGAGACAGGGGAAACAGAACGATTTTCAATGTCGTTGATATTCGGTATAAACCAAAATGATTTATTTAGAAGAAAGAAAACAGTTCAACAAATCTATAATGCAAACTATAGGTTTGCAAAACCACCAGAAAAACCAATACTTACTGCTATTCCTGGTGATGGAAAAGTTACTCTTTTTTGGGATGACAGAGCTGAAAAAACATTTGACCCATTCTATCAGAGAATAAATTTTGAAGGATATAGGGTATATAGATCAACGGAACCCAATTTTATTGAAAATAAAATAATTACAGATGCTTTTGGAAAACCAACATACAGAGAACCAATTGCTCAATTTGATTTAGTTGATAACCAAAAAGGGTTACATCCAATTGATGTTAATGGTGCCCTCTTTTACCTTGGAAATGATACTGGGTTAAAACACTCATTTGTTGATTCAACTGTGCAGAATGGACAAACATATTATTATGCTATTTCAGCATATGATAGAGGATTTACAACTATAAATATTGAAGGATCGTTTGAGGGGATTCCACCTTCGGAGACTACCACAATACTAAAGCAAGACATCACAGGCAAAATTACGACTGATATTAACACAGCTGTAGTAACACCTAGTGCTGCGGCAGCTGGATATATGCCACCTCAAATTCAATCGTTTGAGGGAAGCGGACCTGGCACCGGAAGTGTTTCTGTAACAATTCTACAACCAGATTCTGTGAAAGATTTTCATACTTATAGGTTAGAGTTTTATGAAAATTCAATTTATCGGAATACATCTAGTCCTGCTTATTCTTTAATTGATTTTACTAATAGCGATACATTGATAAATAATGGTAAACTGGTTAGTGGCAAAATACAAACTCAGGTTTTAGATGGCTTTACACTTGATATTGAGAATGACACAACAGTTACAGTAGATTTTAATAAATCAAAATGGCTGGTTGGAAATAGTAATTATATAGTTCAAGTCGGATTTGATCCAAGATATCAAGCCGCATATCTAGGAAGAAGAATTTTTTATCCCGCTGATTTTGAAATTCATATTACAAACCCTGGAGAAGGCGATCTTTCATATCCTGCTTCAACTTTTAGTCAACCAATACAATCAAATATTATAGTGAAAAATATTACAGATGGCGATGACCACGCTCAATTTATTTTTAGAGATGTAAACAAGGATGCTCTATTCAATGATGGAGATGCCATATTTATAATATTTGGCAATTCTGTGGGGGAAAGAGTTATTAGTAATTCAAACCTTCATGCAAGTTGGTCTTTTAGCATTTTTAATGATACAACACTTGTTGAAGAAAAAAGAATTCACCCAAAGTTTGGAGATGTTTATAAAATTGCAATAAAAAAACCATTTAGAAATGGGGAATTCTATGAGTTTACTACTAAAGCTCAAAAAATGGATTTATCGAAGGCTAAATCAGAACTTGATAAAATTGCTGTTGTTCCTAATCCATATGTTGGTGCAGCTTCTTGGGAAAAATTTTCAAATGAAGTTGGTAGAGGAGAAAGGAAGATTTATTTTACTCACTTACCTAATGAATGTACAATCAGAATTTATACAATTAGTGGAAAGTTAGTTGATACAATAGTTCATAATAGCTCTATTACAGATGGACAGGAAAGTTGGGATTTAGTTTCTCGCGATTCAATGGATATAGCTTATGGAGTTTATGTTTTTCATGTTGATGCTCCGGGGATAGGTGAAAAAATTGGAAGATTTGCAATTGTTAAATAATAAAAATAAAATGAATAAAATTCAGATATTCGGTGAAACCATGTATAAATATTATTTTACGAAAATTTTATTTGTTGTAATTATCTTTTTCTTGAGTTCTGATTTGCTGTCACAAAATGTCTCTAAAACAGGAACAACCTCCGGAGATTTTTTAGAAATTGGGGTAGGAGCTAATGCCCTGGGAATGGGGGGTGCTTTTGTTAGTATTGCTAACGATGCATCTTCTTTATATTGGAACGCTGGTGGAATAGCAAATTTGGAGAGGAATGAAGCAATTATTGTACATACTGATTGGATTGCGGAAACGAATTTTGATTATGCCGGTTTAGCAATTCCTCTTGGAGATTTTGGCACAATTGGATTTAGCTTTACTTCATTATCTATGGATGATATGCTGGTAAGAACTGTTGAGCTTCCTGATGGTACTGGTGAGTATTTTTCAGCTTCTGATCTTGCTATTGGTGTCACATATGGAAGAAAATTAACAGAGCGTTTTTCAATTGGGTTTACCGCAAAATATATTGAACAAAATATTTGGCATATGAAAGCTAGTGCATTTGCAATTGATGCAGGTACCCTTTTCAAAACGGATTTGTTAGGTGGAATGACGATCGGAGCTGCGATATCAAATTTCGGATCGGATTTGCAGTTAGATGGAAGAGATACAAGATATTTTATTAGAGTGGATGATAATAAATTGGGCTCCAATGAAAGAATACCAACAAACATTGAACTTGATAAATGGGATTTGCCGTTGATATTTCAGATAGGTGTTTCCACCTACGCTTTTTCTTACGAAAATTACGAACTTATTGTTGCAGCTGATGCCATAGTTCCAAATAACGATTACCAAAGTATGAATTTTGGTACCGAATTTTCTTTTATGAAGATTTTGAAAATTCGGGGAGGATATAATTCTTTATTTTTGAAAGAAGCAGAAGGAGGCTTGTCTTTTGGGATTGGTGTTAATTCGCAAATGTTGTTAAGCGTTGCTTCGGTCAATTTTGATTATTCGTATAGAGATTTCGGTAGGCTAAAAAATATTCACTCTTTTTCATTAGGCATTAAGTTTTAAATGAGCCTTTAAATTTGTTCTAACTTCCAAAATACTCTATGAATTATTTTATTCTAATATTGTTACTTCCATTATATTTTTATAATGGAGTAAGTGCTCAATCCTTATTCTCTGAATTAAATAAAAAATTTGTTGGTCCAAATGAAGTAGTCGCTTCAATTGATACTATTGCAATAACAGCCGAAGAATTTTTTTATAATTATGAATTTGGTCCAGTATTTACAAAACGACAAAAAAATTCTAAAGAGATTCATTTGAATTATATGATTAATGAAAAGCTCTTAGCCTTAGAAGGATACAAAGACGGAGTTATGAACAAAGATGATACAAAAATCATGTACTTTGATATTCAATCTGATATAGCAACAGAAGAGTTATTTAAAGATTCTATTCTTAGCAAAGTTGAATATTCTGATTTTGAAATAAACAAGGTAGTAAATCAAAAGAATATCGAATTAGAGATTAGGTGGATTTATACATCCTGATGAAAAAACAATAGTAGAGTATGCTGATTTATTAAAAGATGAAACACTATTCGACTCATTATTTAACCATCAAATAAATGATACTGTCTTTGCTGATCAGAGGCAAATGAAAATATCTATGTTCAACTTGAATAAAAAAAATCCTTTTCTTGCAAATATAATTGATACGCTGGATGTAGGTAATATTTCTACTCCTATTTATGCTTCGGAAGGATGGTATATAGTTAGGTTTGATAATAAAATTTTGAGTTTAGTTACTACTGAATCAGAAAGGAATAAGCTTATAAAAGAAGCGGAAGAAGCACTTACGAAGAGTAAAATGGATTCTCTTTCTGACAGTTATGTAAATAATATTTTATTTGAAAATAGACCAACTATTAAAAGGGATGCTTTCAATATACTTAGGTCATATTTAGGCAAATATATTTTGGCAAGTGAAAAATATAATGAATGGGAACTGGATCAAAAATTAGAAAAATCACTAAGCAATTTAGGGATCTCAAAAAACGATAAATACCCAGGTATTGTTCTCATTGAATCAGCATCCCAAAACTATCATTTAGATGATTTTTTGCTTTGGTATAAAAATCGTCAATTATATATCAAGTTTATAAAAAGTGATTTGGTTGAATTTTCAAAGTCCTTGGAGAATCTGGTTTGGCTGATGCTTCGTGATAAATTACTTACGAGAACTGCAGAAGAGAACAATTATTTTGAAAATGAATGGGTGAAACAGCAGAGTATGTGGTGGAAAGATAAAATATCATATTCAGCTTTGAGAAATGAATATTCAAATTCTGTGACGTTGGAAAATAGTGAAATAAGTAGGTTAAATGAACGTGAAAACTCAAATGCAGATATGATAAATAAAGAACTTACAAAGAAATTATTGCACAAAGTTCTTGAACTGAAAAAAAAATATAAAATAGAAATAAATAAAGGTGTATTAAATAAATTAATCGTTTCCTCAGAAGATGATAGAAAAGCTATTGATTTTTATGCAATAAAAAAGGGAGGTCTAATACCAAGACCACCTTATCCATCAATAGATCCCGATTGGGAGAATTGGCAATAATATGATGACAAAATTAAGTATAATATTATTTGCTCTTCTGTTTTTGCTATTTTCAAGTTGTTCTTCTCATGATAAGAAAAAGGAATTCGAACTATTATATTGGAGTTCAAATAATACTCACGAAATTGAGTTTGCCCAATTGGTTGTTAAAAAGTGGAATGAAAAACATCCTGAAACCAAAGTTAAATACCAGCCTGTACCAGAAGGACAATCGAGCGAAGAAATTATTTTAGCTGCTGTTGTAGGAGGTACAACTCCTGATATTTATTCAAATATGTGGCAGGGGGATGTTGAGATATATGCAGAGTCTGGTTCCTTAGTAGCTTTAGACACATTAGATGGATTTAATGAATTTATATATAATAGATGCGATACAGCGGTAATGATTGAGAATACGTCTCTTGATAATAGAATTTATCAAATTCCATGGAAAATCAATCCTATTATGATGATTTATAATAAAAACCATATTAAGAATCTTGGTTTAAGTCAGCCACCATCAAGCTATGCTGACTTTTTTTCGGCAGCTGATAAATTTAAAGTTGATAAAGACAATGATGGATACATCGATCAATGGTTTGGTTATTCAGAAGTACTAGTAACTTGGTGGCAAAGATTTTTTGATTTTTATCCATTGTATTTGGCTGCATCTGGGGGTAAAACATTACTTAAAAATAATAAAGCAGATTTTGAAAATGAATATGCCATCAAAGTATTTACATTCCTGAGAGAATTATATCAAAAAAAATATTTCCCACAAGAACGTTTAACTTCAAGACAAGATCCATTTTTGTCTGGTACAATTGCAACACGTTTTACTGGTCCTTGGGAAATTTCTCATGCAGAGAAATATAAGCCGAAGGGTTTTGAGTATGGATTTCAGCATATGCCGGTTCCTGATGATTACAAAGGACCAATTTATACTTATGGAGACCCAAAGAATATTGTAATATTTAATACTTGCAGTAAACCTAATTTAGCATTTCAGTTTGCAAAGTTTCTTACCAGTAAAACAAATGATTTTCTTTTACTTAAACTTACATCTCAATACCCAAGAAGAAAAGACCTTCTTACTGATTCACTATTTGTAACCTATTTTGAAAAATATCCTAAACTTAAGATATTTGCTGAACAAGCCCAATATGTAAAGGGAACAGATGCTTCATCAGTTCTAAAGGAAGTTTTTGATATTATCTCACAAGAATATGAAGCATGTGTAATTTTTGGTACTAAATCACCTGAAGAAGCAATAAAAGACGCAGCTTTTGCGGTTAATTTATTGAATTTATAGTTGATATTGAATTTTATGAAAACTAAAAAAATAATACCTTATCTTTTTGTATCGCCGTACATATTACACTTTCTAGTATTTGTAACGTTCCCTGTTATTTTTTCAATTGTTTTAACTTTTCATAAATGGAATATAATTTCACCAATGAAGTTTAGCGGATTTGATAATTACATCCGTCTATTTAACGATGCTTTATTTTTTAAATCAATGATGAATACTTTTGTTTTCCTAATTATTCATATACCTCTGCAAATAATTGTGGCATTAATTCTCGCTGAAATATTAAATCAAAAAATTTTTATGAGAGGGTTTTTCAGGGCAGCCTTTTTTATGCCAGTGGTTGTTTCTGGTGTTGTTGTAACAATGCTTTGGCAACAAATGTTTGCTTTTGATACGGGTTTACTAAATAGAATATTTACAACAATAGGTTTAGGAAAAATTGGTTGGCTTGTTGACCCAGATATTGCAATGGCATCTATAGCCGTAATGGCTACTTGGAAAAATGTTGGATTATATGTCATATTATTCCTCGTTGGTTTACAAACTGTGCCACCTCATTATTATGAAGCTGCCGATTTAGAAGGAGCAAACAGATTTCAGCAGTTCTCATATATCACGCTACCTATGATAAAACCAACTATGTTCATGGTAATTATTTTATCAACAATTGGTGGTTTTTCATTATTTATTGAACCTTACATAATGACAGGGGGAGGTCCACTTAACAGTACTCTTTCAGCTGTTCTATATATCTATAAGCAAGGGTTTTTCTATTATCACATGGGATATGCATCAACGTTAGGATTGTTTTTTGCTCTAATAATATTACTCGTAATAGTTATTCAGAAAAAATTTATTGAGAGGGAAAAATAACATTATGAGAAAATTAATATTTTATATCGTCCTATTGTTTGCCGCACTCTCATTTATTTATCCTTTTATTTGGATGATAAGTGCATCTCTTGCTCCTGAAAGCGAAATAGGTAATTTGGTGTTGTTCCCAAATACGTTTACACTAGATAGTTATACGCAAATGTTTTCAAAAATTCCTATCGGAAGGGCACTGCTTAATAGTATTTTAGTTTCAACCATTGTGACTTTAGGAGTGCTAGTATTTGGCTCAATGGTTGGTTATGCTCTTTCTAAATTGGAATTTAAAGGGAGAGAATTAATATTCTACATAATCATATTTACTATGACACTTCCTTTTCAAATTACATTAATACCTCAATACATTCTAATGGTTAAGTTTGGCTGGGTTGATACTTATGCTGCATTAATCGCACCATATCTTATGAACTCACTAGCAATAATTATGTTCAGGCAATATTTCAAAAGTATACCAACTGATTTATTAGATGCCGCACGAATTGATGGCTGCGGTGAATTTAGAATATTATTTACAATACTTTGGCCAAACGCATTACCAGCTATTGTAACAATTGGTATAATTACATTTATGGCTTCATGGAATGAAGTTTTATGGCCGCTAATTGTTATTAGAGATGAAAGTTTAATGACCATGCCGCAGCTTGTTACTTTATTTGCTGTTGGGGGAAGAGCTGACTCTCAATTAGGTGTTAAGCTTGCGTCAGCAATTCTTCTTGCTTTACCAATTATGATTGCATATTTATTTTTCCAAAAGTATTTCATTCAAAGTATGGCTTCCACTGGAATTAAAGAATAGAAAAATTGTTTATTAATATAATAATTTTATTAGTGGTTAAGATTCTAATTATATATAGTAAAGACAGAAATAATATTTTAATGAGAAATTAAATGATTAAAAAAGATATCACCAGTAAAATTGCTTTTATAGGCGATTATTTACCCAGAAAGTGTGGTATTGCAACTTTTACATCCGATATATTTACAAGTATTGTTGCTCAATATACACAAGCGAATTGCTTTGTAATTTCGGTTAATGATATAAAAGAAGGGTATAATTATCCCAAAGAAGTAAAATTTGAAATAGAGGAACAAGAACTTGCTTCCTATCAAAGAGCTGCAGATTTCATTAATTTCAACAATACGGAAGTAGTTTCACTTCAGCATGAATTTGGTATTTATGGTGGTAATTCCGGAAGTCATATTCTCGCACTTTTAAGAGATTTGCATGTTCCAGTTGTAACTACATTTCATACAATACTGGAAAAGCCGAATCCTAGTCAATTCTTAGTTATGTCAGAACTTATAAAACTTTCTGCCCGTATAGTTTCGATGACGGATAAAGGCAAATCTTTTCTTACAGAAATCTACAAAGCACCTATTGGAAAAATTGATGTTATTCCTCATGGAATTCCAGACATGTCTTTTGTTGACCCTAATTTTTATAAAGACCAATTTGGAGTTGAAGGCAAACAAGTAATCTTAACTTTTGGGCTACTATCTCCACAAAAGGGAATCGAAAATGTATTAAGGGCAATGCCCGATGTTCTAAAAGAATTTCCGAATGTTGTATATGTAATACTTGGAGCAACTCATCCAAATCTTGTGAAGGAGCATGGAGAAATTTATAGAATGAATCTTGAGCGGATCTCAGCTGATCTTGGAATTAAAAAGAATGTAATATTTTACAACAGATTTGTTGAAATAGAAGAACTAAAAGCCTTTATTGGAATGTGTGATATATATATTACCCCATATATAAATAAAGCACAAATAACTTCCGGAACACTTGCTTATGCTTTCGGTTGCGGGAAAGCAGTTATTTCAACACCTTACTGGCATGCAGAAGAGCTATTAGCAGAGGGAAGGGGAGTTTTAGTTCCTTTCGCAGATTCAAAAGCCATTTCAACGGAAATAGTTGGTTTGTTAAAAGATGAGAAACACCGCCATGCAATGAGAAAAAAAGCTTACTTGCTTGGTCGTAAAATGATTTGGAGTGAAACAGCTAAATATTATATGGCTTCTTTTAAAAAAGCGAGGCTTCCAAAAAATGAAAAATATCCTCGAATATTTGCCGTAAAAA
Source organism: uncultured Ignavibacteriales bacterium (assembly GCA_963704835.1). Classification (GTDB taxonomy): domain Bacteria; phylum Bacteroidota; class Ignavibacteria; order Ignavibacteriales; family Melioribacteraceae. Next base: position 34,350 of record CAVPHW010000032.1, read on the forward strand.
CTCTTGAAGAAAAAAGAGAAGAACTTCCCCATATTAGATTAAATCATTTAATAAGAATGACAGATTCAACAGGTTTATTTCATCATGCGATTGGGTCAATTCCAAATTATAGTGAAGGTTATTGTACAGATGATAATGCACGAGCTCTTATACTAACTGTTTTACTCGAGGAAACATATCCAGATAATGAACTAATTCAGAATCTATCTAGCCGTTATTCTGCCTTTGTTAACTATGCTTTTGATAAAAAGACTAAACATTTTAGAAATTTTATGAGCTATGATAGAAAATGGTTTGAAGATGCGGGTTCTGATGATTGCCAAGGTAGATCCATTTGGGCTTTGGGGACTTGTGCTGGCAGATCCAAATATCCTAATTATCATATGTGGGGAACACAATTATTTAACCAGGTTATTAATTCAGCAGTAACTCTAAATTCACCTCGTGCATGGGCTTTTTCTTTGTTAGGGATAAATGAATATTTCAAAAGAATGAGCGGTGACACAATTGCAAATCAGGTAAGAGATAAGCTTACCCACCGATTGACCAAACTTTATGATTCTGTCGCCGAGGATAAATGGTTTTGGTTTGAAGAAATTTTATCTTATGATAATGCAGTAATTCCTCGTGCTTTAATTGTAAGTGGGCAATGGACTGATAATGAAAAAGCATTTGACATTGGATTGAAATCATTAAGGTGGCTTTTAAAAATACAAACTACAGAACATGGTAATTTTAGACCAATAGGTTCGAATGGATTTTATTTAAAAGGTGGAAACAGAGCAAAATTTGATCAGCAACCTATTGAAGCTTATTCAATGTTATCGGCTTGTTTAGAAGCTACAAGAGCCACCGATGATAAATTTTGGATGGAATCAGCAAGAATGATTTTCGAATGGTTTCTGGGTAGAAACGATCTTGGAATTATACTTTATGACACAAAAACAGGCGGGTGTCATGATGCACTTCATGTTGATAGAATAAATCAAAACCAGGGTGGCGAATCGACACTTGCCTTTTTACTATCTTTAGTTGAAATGCACATTATGGAAAATTCTTTCCGGTCTTTTGAAAGACTCAAAGGCCTTGAACATCTTGAAAATATAATTGAAAAACAAATAGTGGATAAATATGAAAGCAATTAGAACTAGCGTTGTAATTAAACCTGACTATAAGAGAGTTCTTTACAGACCTTTTATTATTGTGTCTGAGGAAAGAATAATGAGAATTATTGGAAGAATTCTAACCCTTTCAGAGGATGAAGTTAAAAGCGAACTTCATCAGGTTATTACGGAATTTGAAGAACGCCATCAAAGACTTCGTAAATTTTATTTAAAAAGATTTGAGCAAATGAAAAATTATTTGCTAACGGATAAAGAACTTAGCAAAGATAGAAAGTTATTAATTGGTGCATACTTCACACAAGAATATTCGCTAGAATCTGCTGCTCTCTTTAATCCTTCAATGATATGGCATCCTAATCAATCAGATCTACCGGAGGGAAGTCGCCGTTTTATTTTAAGCTTGCGCGCTACAGGAGAGGGGCATATTTCATCAATAACTTTCAGATCAGGAGTTATTGATAAGGAAAATAATATTAATATTGATATTCCTAGCAGATACGTAACCACCTCTGAAAATATTTCTATTCAGAATTTTGAAAAAGCTCTATTTGAAAAAAAGTTATTTGAACTTGATTTGTTAAGTGATTTTGCTCAAAAAGTTATCGAAAGTCTGGATGAAAATTTCACTTTTAATGATCTGTATAGTAATATAAATATATTGATTCGATCCTTTAGAAATAAAGGTGCTGAAAATGAGCTGACCTCAAAGGCGATTTTATCGTTGGCTCTCTCAAATTATGAAATTCAATATAATTCTGACCAAAGACTTTCTGAAAGAGTAATATTTCCTCATTCACCTTCAGAAATTAATGGTATTGAGGATGCTCGTTTTGTTGAATTTATTGATGAAAATGGACAAAGAACTTATTATGCAACTTATACGGCATATGATGGCAAAGTCATTTTCCCACAACTGCTTGAGACAAGGGATTTTTTAAATTTTAAAATAAGCACATTAAATGGTCCCGAAGTAAAGAATAAAGGGATGGCACTTTTCCCAAGAAAAATTAATGGACTTTACGCAATGATCTCCCGTCAAGATAATGAGAATATATTTTTAATGTACTCTGAGAATCTCCATTTCTGGTATACTAAACAAATAATTCTCAAACCAACTTATCCATGGGAGTTTATCCAACTTGGTAATTGTGGTTCTCCGATAGAAACTGAAGCCGGCTGGTTGGTATTGAGCCATGGTGTTGGTGCAATGCGTGAATATTCAATTGGCGCTTTTTTATTAGATAAAGATGACCCATCAAAAGTTATTGGCCGTTTAGAAGAACCTTTGCTTTCTCCAAATGAAAACGAAAGGGAGGGATATGTACCAAATGTACTTTATAGTTGCGGTGGAGCAATTCATGGGGATGAACTTATTATTCCGTATGCTATGTCTGATCAAGCTAGTAGTATTGCAAAAGTAAAAGTAAGTGAATTACTCAAAAAATTAACTAAAACTTAATAATTATTCTTGTAAATAAAAGGTAATATTGATGAATACTGAGAGATATTTAAATAATCCCATTTTAACAAATAAAGATGTTCCGTTTAAAGTAAATAGTATTTTTAATGCAGGAGCTGTTAAGTATAAAGATGAATATATTTTATTATGCAGAGTTGAAATGCCGAATGGCAGATCTTCCTTTGCTTTAGCGATTAGTAAAGATGGTTATGAATTCAAGGTTTCCAAGAAACCAGTGCTCTCACCTGAAGATCATAAAAATTGTTATGAGTATGTTAATTGGGGAATAGAAGATCCCCGAATCACTCAAATAGAGAATAGATATTTTATAACATATACTGGCTATTCAAAATATATGCCATTGGTTATACTTGCTGAAACAGAAGATTTCAAAAAGTTTAAAATTCACGGACCAATATCAGAGCCTTCAAATAAAGACTGTGCACTATTTCCAGAAAAAATTGACGGATATTTATTGGAAGGTTGATCGTCCTTCAGCTGAAAAGAATAGAGATGTTTGGATTAGTAAAAGTCCCGATCTAATTCATTGGGGAGGGTTATAAAGTTGTGATGCAGCCGGAACAAGGTACTTGGGAAGCAAATAAAATAGGTGCTTCAAGTAATCCAATTAAAACTAAATATGGATGGCTGATGCTGTATCATGGTGTTAGAGGTTTTGAAATTTCATCAATATATAAGCTTGGTGTTGTTTTGTTGGATTTGAAAAAGCCTTGGATTGTTAAGGGAAAAAGTAAAGAACCAATTTTAGCACCTTCAGAAAATTATGAACGAATTGGTGATGTTGGTAATGTGGTATTCAGTAATGGATGGATTATCGAGAAAAATGGAGATGTTAAAATCTATTATTCCGGTGCTGATACCAATATTTGTTTAGCAGAAACTTCTATTGATTATCTTTTATCATTATGTAGTTAGAGGTATTAATTATGAAATTTAGTCGCATAATAATTCTATTTACCATTCTTCTAGCAAGTGTTATTTCTTGTAGTGAAAGTAAAGATTCAATATCTAGTGTTAATACATCTCACTTGGATTACCTTTATGAAGAAATCACTTTTGATAGTAAAGAGATGGCAATTATACATATATATAGTAATTACCCAAGCTATGCTTATATTGATGACGAAGATGAAGGTGCCGCATGTGTTGATGATGCAGCTAGAGCCGCAATATTTTACTTGGAGAATTATAATTTCACTAATGATGCTCAAAGTTTGAGTAAAAATAAGAAGCTGCTAGAATTTTTAATATATCTTCAGGCTGAAAATGGTTACTTCTATAATTTTATTTGGAGCGATTATTCGATAAATAAGGATTTCAAAACAAGTGTTGCTGAACCCAATTGGTGGTCTTGGAGAGCTTTATGGGCGTTGACCGAATCATATCCTTACTATAAAGAATCCGATCACACTACAGCCGAAAAAATTAAAAAAAGTATAGAAAATTTGATTATCTCAATAAAAAAAGATATTCCGAATGAAAGCAGAACAGAAAATTTTAATGGATTAGATATTCCTACATGGTTGCCAAATAAGTATGCTTCCGATCAAGCATCCGTTCTTGTATTGGGGCTAGTAAATTATTACAATGAAACAAAAGATGAAATCATTTTAGCATACATCAAATTATTATGTGATGGAATTATGCAGATGCAAATTGTTGACCAAGAAAATAAATATTATGGTGCATTTTTAAGCTGGCAAAATATTTGGCATGCATACGGTAATAGTCAGGCTTATGCGTTACTAAAAGCTTATCAAATATTTGAAAATAATGCTATTCTGGAATCAGCAATAAAGGAACTTGATTATTTTTATCCAACTCTGCTAATGAATAATTATATAAGTTCTTTCAATATATCAAACGAGAATGAAACAATTCTTATTGAAGATGAAAATAAATATTCGCAGATAGCTTATAACAAAAGGCCAATGGTTTATGCTCTTCTTGAAGCTTATAAAATAACAAATGATGAAAAATATGCTGAGCTTGCAGGTAAAATTGGAAGATGGTTCTTGGGTGACAATCCGGCTAAAACAAAAATGTATGATGAGAAAACCGGAATTGTCTTTGATGGTATTGAATCAGAACAAAAAGTTAATATGAATTCTGGTGCTGAGTCTACAATTGAAGCACTTTTTTCAATACAAAAAATAATGAATAATAAAACAGCTTTTTATGCCTATAAATTAGAATAAAAATGACCGTTGATAAAATAATATTCTCTCCTAAAAATGTGGATCTTAAATATTCACCTCTGCGTAAAAATATTAATGAACCGACATTCGTACTTGGAGCATTCAATCCAGGGTTGGAAAGATTAGATAATGGCAATTTGATTATGATTATCAGAGTGGCGGAAGCTCTTGTAAATCAGATTGATAATGAGCAGCTAAAAATAATTAGATGGGTTAATAATGAGTACAGAATTGAATCCTATCCCGTATCAAAGTTTGATACAACAGATCCTAGAAAGTTCTTAGCTACCTTCTATAAGCATTCAAAAGTTTATGCATTAACTTCATTTTCTTGGCTCTTACCGGTTGAGCTATCCGAAGATGGCTTATTAATTGTGAAAATTCATTATGATAAGATTATTGAACCTAGTTCTTCTTATCAAGAGTTTGGAATTGAAGACCCTCGAATTACGAAAATTGATGATAAGTATTTTATGACTGTATGCGCAGTAAGTTCTGAACGTCATTCAACCGTACTTTACACTTCTAAGGATGGACTGAACTATGAAAACTTGGGAATGATCTTGGATCATCAAAATAAGGACATGGTTATTTTTCCCGCAAAAGATTAATAATAAATACTATGCATTAACACGACCGTTAGGGAGATCATTACTTTTTACCCTCATCAAGATTGTAAAAAATTACCTGGTCCAGCAATACAATTAAGTTCTTCTCCTGATCTCTTACATTGGCGACCATTTGATAAAGTACTCATTCAATTGTGTGAAAATTCAAAGATTGATGTAAAAATAGGTGGAGGTAGTCCTCCTGTATTAACTGATAATGGTTGGCTTATATTATTCCATGGAGTTGAAGAAAAAGGGAGTGTAGGCATTTATAGAACTTTCTGGGCATTACTTAACAAAAGTAATCCTTCTATTATTGAGCACATTGAAATTGACAAACCCATTCTTGAATCAAACGCAGAACTAACATCAAATACTTTGGAAGAAAAATTTGTTGAAGATGTAGTATTTACATCAGGCATTCAATCATTTGGGGATAATTATATAGTAGCATCCGGCGAATTGGATCAATACTGCAGAATAACATATATTCCAAAAACCACTTTTAAAATCGGATAAAGACTACTTATGGAAAAAATAAAACTCAATAATGATTGGGAATTCAAATTAGCAAATACAAACTTCGTTGGACATAAATTAAACATAGAACAAGAGAAATGGTATAAAGCTAAAGTTCCCGGTACAATACACACAGATCTATTAGATAATAAAATTATCGAAGATCCATTTTATTCTGATAACGAAACTAAAGCAAACTGGATTGCCAATTGTGATTGGATTTATTCTAAGGAATTTACTTTTGATAAAATTGAAGATGAAGATTATCAAATCATTTTTGATGGATTAGATACGATTGCAGATATTTACTTGAATGATAATATAATTGGAAAAGCAAACAATATGTTTGTGCAATACAAGTACGATGTTTCTAATTTTTTGAATAATGGAAAAAACGTTTTAAAAGTAAAATTTGAATCACCAAATAAATATAGTGAAGAAGAGGAAAGTAAATATTCTAAACTTCCAGTTGCCTTAAAATCGAGTAGAGTTTATATAAGAAAAGCACAATATTCATTTGGTTGGGATTGGGGTCCAGTTCTAACAACATCCGGAATATGGAAAGATGTTTATTTAATTAAAAAAGCAAAAGCAGAGATTGAAAACATTACATTTAAGACTTTATCTATTAGTGAAAATTCTGCAGAAATTGAGATTAGTATTAATGTAGAAAATAGAACGAATGATGAATTACTTTCTACAGTAAAACTTAGTCAATAACGATGAAACTAAAGAAAAACAGATTACAGTTAAGACTAAAAAAAGTACGATCCGATTAACCGTTCCAAATCCCAAACTTTGGTATCCTAATGGGGAAGGGGAGCAAGAACTATACAATCTAACAGTTGTACTTTCTAACTATGAAAATATAATTTATGATATAAAAACAAAGACTGTTGGGATAAGAACAATTGATTTGATACTAGAGACAAACAGCGAGCCTGAATATTTGTTTAAGATAAATGGTAAAGAAGTATTTTGTAAAGGGGCAGATTGGATTCCAGCAGATTCATTTTTACCAAGAGTCACAGATGAAAAGTATTTGGATTTATTAACAAAAGCCAAAAACGCCAACATGAACATGATTAGAGTTTGGGGTGGCGGTATTTATGAAAGCGATATATTTTATGAAATTTGTGATAAACTTGGTTTACTTGTCTGGCAGGATTTTATGTTTGCTTGTGGAGCATACCCAGAGCATGAAGAAATTATCGAAAATATTAAAGAAGAAGTTTCTCAAAATATTTACAGATTACAACATCATCCCTCAATTGCAATTTGGTGTGGAAATAATGAGAATGAATGGGGCTGGTATCAGGATCAAATAACTCCTGTTAAGGAATTACCTGGATATAAAATTTATAATTCAATTATTCCTAATATTCTTGAAGAAATTGATCCCAGTGCAAATTATTGGCAGTCTTCTCCTTTTGGAAATGATGAAGACCCAAATTCTACAAAAAGCGGAAATACACATCATTGGGATATCTGGAGTTTTTGGAAAGACTATACAGAAGTAAAAAAAGATGATAGTCTATTTGTAACTGAATTTGGATTTCAAGGACCAGCGAATATAGATACTTTTAATAAATATATTCCGGTCAAAAACAGAAAAGCTCAAGATCCAATTTTTGAATTTCATAATAAACAAGTTGAAGGCCCAGAAAGATTATTTAAATTTCTATCCTCACATTTGCCTGTTGAAACTAACTGGGAAGATTTTATTTATTTAACCCAACTCAATCAAGCATTTGCCTTAAAAACTTGTTTAGAACACTGGAGAACAAACGGCAGAACAAACGGAAGCATTATTTGGCAGTTAAATGATGTGTGGCCAGTTACTAGTTGGTCGCTAATTGATTCTGATTCACTAACAAAAATGTCATACCATTTTGTTAAGAATACTTTTACTCCACAAATTGCATATTTTTTAAAAAATAATAATTCTGTCGAGTTGTATGTTCAGAATCAGAGTAAAGATAAATTTATTGGTAGTTATAAAATCTTCTTCATTAATACATCTTCAGGCAAGATAATAAAGGAATTTTCAAAAGATGTTACACTAAATGAGAAGAGCCAACTTAAAGTAGAGACATTTGAATCATCCGAAATTATTAATGACAAAACTATTGTGTTCGCAAAACTCTATAATGGATCTACTGAGTTAATCAATTCTAATTACTATAAAACACTTCCGTGGAAATATTACAATTTAGCAAAAGCTGAATTATCTTTAAAAATAAATATTGAAAATGGAACAAAACGAATTTCAGTTGTAAGCGATAAACCTGTTTATTTCGTTGATTTATATGCCCCAGGAGTTGAGTTTTCAGCAAGAGGTTTTAATATAATAACTGGTGAAGAAATCATTGTGGATATATTAAGCGCTAATTCTCCAGATGTAAAAATCGAGGATATTAAAATATTCTCATTAAATAATTATTTAGAATAAAAGTTTTTATCACTTAACCTGGATATTTTGCAAAATGATTAAGATTATTTTTCTTTGTTTGATTTTTGCATCAGGAAGCATTGCACAGCAAATTAACATCAACCGTATTAGTATAATGCCGGATTTCCCTCAGCCATATTTAATGAGAGATTGGAAATCGGTAACCCTTGGCTATGACTCATTAGTCTTTGATCAGACTAAAACTGGTACTTACTTGCCACTTATTTTTTTTAGAAATAATACTGTGAATTATCCAGGGGATCTTAGTTTCGGTCTGCATACTGTTGTTGGAACAAAATCACCATCATCGGGAGAGGCTATTAATGTATTACCAGCAGTTATCGGTGCCTCCTTAGTTGGTGTGGATAAATCAAATCAAAATGGATACAATTGGGTTAAGATGTGTCGGGAATATTTTAATAACCGACCAGAACAAAATGTGTATAAAAATCACCCGGTTGATGACACCTATGATGACTGGTGGTACATAACAATGCCTAGTGTATTTTTCTATCAATTATATGATTTATATCCGAATACTATTGATTTTGATTACCAATTTAAAAAAGTTGCAGATCAGTATTTAACGTCCGTTGAAAAAATGGGTGGAAAAGCAACTCCTTGGACACGACCAAATATGAATCACAGAGGATGGGATTTTTCAACTATGACGCCTTATACGTCTGGTGTTAAAGAACCTGAGGCTGCTGGAGCAATAGCGTGGATCTTATACAATGCATATAAAGAAACAGGCGAAATAAAATATAGAATAGGTGCTGAGTGGGCGATGGAATTTTTGAATGGATTAGTACTAAATCCGTCATACGAATTACAACTTCCTTACGGGGCCTATACAGCCGCCAAAATGAATGCCGAATTGGGAACTAATTACAATTTAGAAAAAATGGTTAATTGGTGTTTCGAGGTTGGGTCACTCCGTAATTGGGGTGCTATTTTAGGTACTTGGGGTGGATTAGATGTTTCCGGATTAATCGGTGAAGTAAATGGCTCGAATGATTATCCTTTTCTAATGAATACGTTTGAACACGCTTCCGCTTTGGTACCAATAGTCAGATATGATGAAAGATTCGCTAATGTTATTGGTAAATGGATACTTAACGCAGCAAACGCTACAAGGTTATTCTACACAGATTATTTACCGGATAACAAACAAGATAGCGAAGAATGGTCACACCAATTTGATCCTAATTCATATATTGGACATGAGGCTATGCGCCAGTCTGCCTTTGGCTCAAGTCCATATGCAACAGGGGATGCTATTGATGGAGGTTGGGGAGCTACAAATTTAGCTCTATATGGCTCATCACATGTTGGGATTTTTGGAGGAATTATTGATACAACAAATATTCCAGGAATTTTAAGATTAGATATAACTAAAACAGATTATTTCAGTAAGGGAAGTTATCCAACTTATCTTTTATACAATCCATTTTCAGAAGATAAAGTAATAGAAACAGATTTAGGCGCAAGTAGTTTTGATGTTTATGAGATTATCTCAAATAGTTTTCTTAAAACAAATGTGAGTGGTAAAGTTCAATTATCCATACCCGCAAAAAACTCAATTGTTGTAGTGTTAACACCTTCCGGAATGACAGGAGAATTTATTCTAAATAGGTTTTTAGTAAATGGAATTGTTGTTGATTATAACTCAGGAAATAGTTTGTCAAATATTCTCCCAAGAATTAAGGCATTAGTACCCGAAAAGACAACAGTATTAAAAGGTGATAGTGTTATTGTGTACTGCACAGCTGTTGATAATGACAATGATATTCTAAATTACGTCTGGAGTAGTAGTGAGGGAACTATAATTGGTGAAGGACGGAATGTTAGATGGATATTGCCTGACATAAAAGGTGAATATAAAATAAGCATTATTGTGTCTGATAATAATGGTGGGCTTGTCTCTTCGGAAGCAATGGTAAAAGTTGTAGAAGCTTTTAATGAAAGTCCTCAGATACTTAATTTTATTGCTGACCCAAGAAAGATAGATCTTAAGGCAAAATCAGGAATTTCATGTAACGCAATAGATAGTGATAGTGATGAACTTGTTTATGAATGGAAAAGTGTGTCAGGAAACATTGAGGGAATCGGTAAATCCGTTATTTGGACGGCACCAGCGGAGTCTGGCAATTATTATGTGTCCTGTAAAGTGAATGATGGGAAAGGAGGAGAAACTCGGGATAGTATTTCTATTTCTGTGAGAGATCTGTCAATTCAGCAATCAGGAAATCTGATATGTTTTTATCCCTTTAACGGCAATACAAATGATGAAAGTGGAAATGGCAATAATGGAGTTTTATCAGGAGCTTCATTAATAGCTGATCGATTCGGAAATGGCTCCAGCGCTTTAAGTTTTGATGGAATTAATGATAATGTGAGGGTAACTAATAGTATCAATATTAATTTTAAGAAAGCTATCAGTCTAAATTTTTGGATGAATATTAATTCATTTCTTGAAAGAGAGCAATATGTTATTTCACATGGTAATTGGGAAAGAAGATGGAAGGTTTCTATTGGCAACAATCGTCTCCGATGGACAATTAAGACAGAAGCAGGCATTACTGATCTGGATTCTGAATTAAAATTAAAAACAAGCACCTTATATAATATTACAACTATTTTTTCCGGCAATGAAATGGAGATATTCATCAATAACCAGTTGGATGCATTTAAATATTGGTCGGGAGATCTACTTACAACAGATATAGATTTAACAATAGCCCAAACCGTACCAGGAGATAATAATTATAATTTCAAGGGGATTCTGGATGATATAAGAATATTTGACTATGCCATATCACTCGATGAGATCAATGAACTTTATGATTTTTCAACTGATGTTGAAAATGGAAATAACATAACAATCCCTAATTCCACTAAACTTTATCAAAATTATCCTAATCCTTTTAATGGACAAACACAAATAAGTTATGATGTTAAAGGTAATTCTGAAATTAGCTTGGTTATTTATGATTTACTTGGACGAAGAGTAAAAACACTTGTTAAAGAAGCCCAAACTCCTGGGAATTATAATGTTACTTGGGATTCAAAAGACTCAAATGGAAATCGATTGGTATCGGGGATTTATTTTGTGAGACTAAAAGCAAATAGCTTGGTGGATACTAAAAAGATAATTTTGCTTCAATAGAGCACACTAATTAATTAAATATAAATTCTTATTTAAAAAGATATTAAGTATGTGTAATAAAATGATAAATTTATTTAGACCGATGTATTTATCACTTATGCTAAGTTTAATGGGAATGAACGCACATGGTCAGAACCTTAAACTAAAAGTAGAAGGAGATACTATTCAAGGCTTTTGTGTTGCAATTTATGATGATGACAAATTACTAGTTAAAAACAGTGAAGAATTTTCAATTGAAATGTACAACCTTGATAGGAGCATAGTGGCAAATTTGCCAAAATGGACCGGACATGATTGGACTGGTGATGAAAAACAAATCGTTTTAACTAGAGAATCTTACATTAAAGAGTTTGAGGTAAATTTATCTGTTCAAGTTAAATATCAAATAGTTAATGAAAATGTAATTAAAAAGAGCGTTGAGTTATTTCAACCAAATATGCCTAATATTTATTACATATTGCACGTAACCTCCAAACCTGCCGAAAAACCAGAGCGTTACGTAACATTTGAATACGATAATTTCCCTGGAGGATTTGTACATGAAATATTTCCTGCTGCAGGGTTCGTTACCAAAGAAAATACTTTAGTTGGATTTCTAACTGATGCTGGATATAAAAATCAGTTTACAAGAAATACACGGCGTAGAGTGCTGCGGGGTGGTGGATTTGTAGGTATGCGTAGATTGCCGGATGTTAATTTATTCTCAGTTGCAACATCATCTGAAAGAGTCGACAATATTAATTATGTAAAGCAAACATTCGGTGAGCTATATAATCTCGACGCTGGTTCTGAAACAGAATTAAAAATTAGCCGTGATTTTAAGAAGGAAGGTAATGCAGAGATACAAATTGATAATAATCTAATTGAAATAAATAGTCACCCAGGTGGAAGAGCGGGAATTGAATTTATTGCTCCTTTGAGCGATCAGAAATTATACTCAATATCATTTTTAGCTAAAGGTAATTCAGGCGTCGCGCTAAAACTTTTCAGAGTCAAAAATGGAAAAAAGACTATTGAACTTGAACATGGTGTAAAATACATTGATAATTTTACAACTGCCGAAAATGAATGGACCACATTTAAGGGAAGCATATTAGTTCCTTACATAGAAAAAGATTCTGTAGCTATGTTTATAGGCACTCAGTTGGGGAAAGAATGTAAACTTGAAATTAAAGATTTAACGATTGTAGAACATCAACCACATAAGGAAGCATACAATATTCTCCCGATTGGTAAAAAAGTGGAGAAAACTACGTACATATTTATTGAACCTTGGGAATCACATCAGCAATTTATGATCTCCTCTCAAGCGCGTTTAGCAGAAGGGAAAAATTTTAAGGGGACGCTAATTGAAAAAATGTTGTACGCTAATTTAAATATGCTGACCTGGATTACAGATACTGAGGATTTTACTCCATTCAATGTTCCTAATATGAATTATGCTCCAGATATGTATAACCGTGATACATTTTTTTCGATTGTAGCTACCTACAATAAAGAATTGAATCTTTCCATTTGGGAGCAATGGGGGAATACTCAAACTCCAAAGGGGGCAATTGGGACTATTGTTACGCCACTTATGGGTTCGACTGAAGCTAAAGATAATGAAGCAACAATCCAGTGGTTAATTTGGGCTATGCTGAATCAGCGACGATTCGATGTAAAACTTCCACACGATAGAATTAAAAAAGCTGTTGATTATGTGTTGAATGAATTTGATGCAGACCGAGACGGAATATGTAAATCACATTTCTCATTAAGTCAGGTAGATATTGTAGATTTTAATCCTAAAACAGACAGACTTGGCGTTAATCAGGGAATGTTAGCAATTGCCTTAAGAACTATAAAAGAGCTAGGATTTGATATTTCTGAAGAATATATACAAAAGGCAGAAGCAGAGTATAAAAATTTTTATGATGTAGAAAGGAAACATTTACTATTCGACAGGAATTATCCTGATGTAATTACATTTACTGACTTGGAGCCAGAATTTTTCTCCTTATGGTTATTTAACAGAGCTTTGCTAACTGATGAAATGGTAATTAATCATCTTGATCAGATGCCGATTTTGAATAAAGTTGATGATTCTCCTCACCCAGAATATGGAACTACCGCGCCTATTTGTGTAAGGTTGACAAATGATGAACAAAAATATTCATACCTCTCAGTGGATTATCAGCCTTTTGAAGAATTTGGAGTAAATAATTACGCTGATGGTAAAAGGGACGGATTTTACTATAACGGTGGAAGTTGGTTTAGATCAGAATATTGTGCTTATGTTGTTGGGTTAAAACATGGATGGGAAAAAGCAAATATATTAATGGAAAACAGAATTTGGGCAGAAATATATCTTAACCCCAAATGGCCATTCAGTAAAGAATTTATTCCAACAAAATGGAGAACTACAGATAGCTGGTGGACCTCTTCTAGAGGATTAGCATGGAATGTTTTTATTCTTATGGCTAACGAAGTGGCTGGAATTAGAACTCCTGATATGGATCCCGATTATAACAAATAATAAAGTTAAAGTGAATTAATAAAGGATTGAACATGGCTGAAGTAGAACTTAAAAATATATCAAAAATTTATAGTGACACAACTAAAGTAGTTGATGATGTTAATCTAAAAATTAACGATAAAGAATTTGTTGTTCTTGTTGGTCCATCAGGTTGTGGAAAATCTACAACCCTTAGAATGATCGCTGGACTTGAGGAAATAACGGATGGCGAAATTTTTATTGATGGAAAATTAGTGAACGAAGTTTCACCGAAAGATAGAGATATTGCCATGGTTTTCCAGAATTATGCACTTTATCCTCACATGACAGTTTTTGAGAATATGGCATTCGGATTAAAGATTAGAAAATTTAGTAAAAGCGAAATTAAACAGAGAGTAGAAGAAGCATCAAAAATATTGGGCTTGAATGATTTGCTAAATAGAAAACCAAAAGCTCTTTCTGGTGGACAACGGCAGCGCGTTGCTTTGGGTAGAGCAATTGTAAGAAAGCCAAAAGTGTTTTTATTTGATGAACCACTGAGTAATCTTGATGCAAAACTCAGAGTTCAAATGCGGACCGAAATATCAAAACTTCATCTTAAACTTGAAGCTACGATGATTTATGTTACTCATGATCAAGTTGAGGCAATGACAATGGGAGACAGAATAGTGGTGATGAAAGACGGAATTATTCAACAAATTGATAAACCGATTGATCTTTATAATAACCCCAACAATAAATTTGTTGCTTCTTTCATCGGAAGTCCGGCTATGAATTTTATAAATGGAAAAATTGAGAAGGGAAATGGTTTTAATTTTATCTCTGATAAAAAACAGTTCACAATAAAATTACCTGAAAAACATGAGTCTATCCTTGAAGCATTTATTAACAAAAAAATTACTCTAGGTATCAGACCCGAAAATTTTCATCTAAAGAATATCGAATGTTGATAGTCATTCAAAAATTAGCGTTGAGATAGAAGTTGTTGAGCCGATGGGAAATGACACATTTATATATTTTCAAATGGATGAAATTCAATTTACAGCAAGAGTAATATCCGACCATGAAATAAAACCAATGTCAAAAATGGATCTGTATTTGAATACTGATAAACTTCATTTTTTTGGTGGCGATCTGGATCAGGCAATAATATAGAGATTCTAAATATTATTTTGTTAGCTGGTTTGTGGTTCCAGAACAGTCTCACTCCAAGAGTATGTAATTCAAAAAAGTCTATAAAATTGATTCTATTGCTATCATACAAAACATTCCCCCAAAGTCTAGTCTCATCTGAAAAGTTTAACAAACATAAATAATAAAAGATAAAGAGCATTTTAAAAATATTATATATATTTACACGCTATATTTAACAGAGATTGCAAGTTTAGTCTAATTTATATTCGGATTCATAATGTCGCAAAGGCAAAGCAAATCTAATGGAAACAATGCCAATCATGGAATTTTAGGAAGGTTCTTTACAGCTATAATAGCAAAAATAATTGTGATTGTTATTTTTTTTATAGCATTGATTTACCTTTTAATTTATTTGCTGAATGTATTCAGCCAAAACTTTTCTGAGATTTCTGAGAATTTTAATTCTGGTAAAGTTGTAAATGATTTCCGTTCGTATATTACAAAACTTGAGGGGACAAATCGACTTCAAGTTGCTTCTATTGAATCTATTGATAGATTCTCCAAAAAAGATTCACAGAGTATTCTTTGGAATTTAATTTCACTGCCTGATGTTGTTGTTGAACTGCAGGCACCAGTAGAATACACTTTCTTTATTGACCTAAAAAAGCAATGGGAATTTAGATGGGAAGAAATAGATACAAGTATTGTTGTTATTGCTCCAGCATTAGAAATTGGTACTCCGGCGGTGGATGTCTCAGGTATGGAAATCAATGAAAAAGAATCTAGTTTTTTAAGAGACGAAGATGAAGTAAAAGAAAAATTGAGGTTGGAGCTAAGTGAAAAACTGAAATATAGTGCATCTGATAAAATACCGCTCATTAGAGAAATTGCAAGGAAAGAGGTTAGAAATTTCATAGGTGATTGGTTTGTGAGATTTTATTTTAGGAATTTAGAGTTTAGTCCAGAAAAAATTTCTGTTTACTTTTCAAATGAAACAATTCCGGTCAAAAGAAAGAAAATGCTTCGGATTGAAAAGAGAGAATAAAAAGCAAATTATATTAATCTATATCTTTCAACAAGCAATAAATTTTCAATAAGCTTGGATTGTTTGTGAAGTTCAATAAACGCAATAAGTATTACGCATTCATTTGTAAATAACAATAATAATTTGACCAGCCTTTTTTCAAATCATAATTATTTATATTAACAACAATAAAAACAATTTAGAATTAATGGAAAATACTGTAACTCCCGTAATATTAACTGCCATGGAATTGGATGTTCATTTTGGTGAGCAAATTATACTTAAAAATGCATCATTGAGTATTCATGAAGGCGATCGAATTGGTTTGGTCGGTAGAAATGGTGCTGGGTAAATCTACCTTTCTTAAAATTATTTCCGATCTAATGCAACCTGATTCTGGAAACGTGGCAAAGAAAAAAGAACTAGTTGTTGGATTTTTAACCCAAGAATTTACTTTGGATCCAACAAAGACTGTTTATGAAAATGTGCTTGCTGGTGCTGAAAGTATTGTAAATATTATTGACGCTTACCAAAAACTTCTTTATGATTCACCCAAAAGAATATTGCTAGAAGAAAAGATACAATTTCTTGATGGATGGAACTTAGAAAATAAAATTCACAAATTACTTCAATCATTAAACGCACCCGAACCAGATAGAGACATTAATACTTTATCTGGAGGAGAACAAAGAAGAGTAGCTCTATGCCGTTCATTAATTGCACAGCCCGATTTGTTGATACTTGATGAGCCGACAAACCATTTAGATACTGAGTCAATTGAATGGATTGAAAATTTTCTCTCGACCTATAAAGGGACGTGTATTTTTGTCACACACGACAGATACTTCTTAGATAGAATTGCTAATAGAATTGTTGAACTTTCGCAAGGGGAATTTATTTCTCACAGAGGAAATTATACAGATTACCTTTTGAATAAAGCTGAAAGACAAGCAATTACAGAAGTTGAGGAGAGGAAGCGTCAAAGCTTTTTAAAGCGTGAGTTGGAATGGGTTGTCAGAGGTCCAAGAGCAAGACGTACAAAAGCCAAAAGTCGGTTAGATAATTATTATGAAGTTGCATCACAGAAGAATAATGAAGTGGAACTTGATGTGGACATGGTAATTCCACCTTCCGAAAAATTGGGTAATATTATTCTTGAACTTAAAAACGTTGGGATTGATCTAGGCGGTAAAAAATTATTTGGTGGATTGGATTTTATTTTTACTCCAGGCAGAAGATTAGGGATTGTTGGGAAAAACGGAGTAGGCAAAACCACATTACTTAAAATTTTGTTGAGTGAATTAAAACCAAGTACAGGCGATATCGTTGTTGGTGAGAAAACTGAGTTTAACTATGTTGATCAATCGAGATTGTTATTGAATGATAAAGATACTGTAATTGAGGCAATTGGAGAGGGTAATAACTTTATTAAATTTGGTAATCATCAATTAACGATTTGGTCTTATCTAAAACGATTTCTTTTCACAGATGATAGAATTAATACCTTTGTTGGCAGACTTTCCGGTGGTGAAAAAAGCCGGTTAACACTTGCTCGTATTCTTAAAAACGGTGGTAATTTTTTAATGTTGGATGAACCAACAAATGATTTAGATTTACCTACATTGCGAATTCTGGAAGAAGCATTAGTTGCATTTGATGGTTGTGTTGTGGTTGTAAGTCATGATAGATATTTTTTGAATAGAGTTTGCAACGGAATTTTAGCCTTTGAGGGCAGTGGGCAAATATACTTTAGTGAAGGTAATTATGAGTATTATCTTGAGAAGAAGAAATCTAGAATAAAAGATAAAAATGTGACTCAAAAAAACATTAAAGAAGATACAAGAGAAAAAGTAAAAGTTAAAAAACTATCATGGAAAGAGAAGAAAGAGCTTGAAACTATTGAGGAAGATATTATAACCGCCGAAAAAGAAGTAGAAAGAATCGAGGGAATATTTTCTTCGGATGAATTCTATGAAAAATATGCAACCACTACTAATGAATTAACTGCAGAGCTTGCAGCTGCAAAAGATCATGTGAAAAAACTTTTTAATAGATGGGAAGAACTTGAAAAACTAAACTCACAATAAATTAGAAACTTATAGTTTGCAATGGAATTGCTAACATTGCATTATACCTAGTTCTTTCTTTATCACTATTAAAATGTGCAGAAGCCGAAAGCATAAAACCACCGTCTAACTTAAATATCGCACTTGCAATACCTTCATCAATCAAATCTTTTGTTCCCATTACCCAAGTTCTTAATTCTAAAAAGCTTATTGGTTGCAAAGAGAAACCGGCACTAGCAGTTACATTTGTATTTAGTTCTTTTCTTTCTTTAAAGTCTGTCTGTGCAAAAATATCAAATAAATTTTCTACAATTGAAATTCTTGCGCCAATTGAATAGCCCTTTTGATATTGGAGGCTATCAATCTCAACCTTATTTATATTGCTTGCTAAAAGTCCAATACTAATAAAAGAAAGGGGTTGAAAAATAAGACCGGCATCAATTGCAAAATGAGATTTCTCTTCCGCTCCATATTTTACATTTATAACTTTATTAGATGTTCCGAATGAAAGCAATTCTCCACCAACAGAAATATTTAGTGCATAACTCGTCAATCTTAAGTTTTGTAGATTGTAAATATCTTGATAAACAAAACCAAGGTTGCCCATGCTTAGTGAAGCCATTGAGTTTCCTTGATTTTTGGTCTCAAAAAAATCGTAACCAAATAAAAAACCATCATCATTCTGGTTAATACTCAATGCAGCTGGATTAACAAAGTTTGATGTTAAACTATTTGTTTCTGCAATAAAATATATTCTTTGTAATTCTGAAAGTCTGCTAATTTCAGTTTGACCGAATAAACTTATACTGCTTATTATGATGAAAACGAAAGTGAATAACTTCATAATTTTAGAATAATTTTTTAGTGAAATTTAAAGAAATCATGTTATAATCTTCATCTCCAAAAAGGAAATGAGAGTCATAGGAAACACCAAATTTCATATCTTCGTATAAGATAATCAAAACCAATTCTATTGCCAATACCAAATACAAATTTAGTTTCCGAAATTTTTGAATTGAATGATGGATATGATGGGAAATCCTTTGTTAAACTTCTATATACTAAGTTTGCTTCCAATTGAGGAGCAATATAAAACTCATAAGTAGAGGCAGTTTGTTGAAATAGTGTAAATGAAGCACCTGCACTTACGGTAGTTAAAAATACTACCGCCACTAGCTGAAACCGGAAATGGTTCATTTGTGAAAGCGTCGCTGTTCAATGAAAAGTAATTCAAATTTAATCCACCAAAAGCACTAATATAAAATCCATCCATATGTGAGATTAGAAATTTACTACTGTAACCCAAACCTAAACCTGTGCTGTAATCAGCCCCAAAGGTTGGTGCGTAACCTAGCGATAAAATATCCAATCGGGGTTCAACAAAAGGTTGTTCTTTAACAGAAGGAATATATTTTTCAGCTTTTGCTTCCTGAGTATTTTTTAAAACGTCTTCTTTTATTGCATATTCTTTTAGTGTGTCGTCTCCCTTACCTTTTTCACCAGTGTATTCAATTGCTCGTAAATTTGCTTTGTCGATTGTCAACCTACCAACTTTAGTATCTATAATTAAATTTTTAAAATCCTCATAATAGATATTTCCTTCAAATCTATTTCCGTTCAATAAACGGGCTATTACAACTTCGCCGCGCTCTGAAAATTCTCCTGAAAGATATTCTATTTTTTGAAGTTGTTTCTTAGGTATTGTTAAACTACCAGCTTCAGTTTTGACCAATATAACATCTAAACTTTTTGCTAAAAGTGTACCTGAAATAATATCACCATTCTTCAAATAAACTAATACAAGATCATTTAGAACAATATCATTTTTATCTGAATTTGATTTGTTAAAATTAACATTACCACCCTCCAAATTCTTTGCTGAGGATTCAAGTTTAGCAAACTGATCATAGGATATGCTTTCAATATTTTGTCTATTTATGCGTATCTGACCCATGTCATTAACTATTACTAGATGTTCAGGCTCTTCTTGGACTACTTCACCAACTACAACCTTACTATTTTTAAGAACAACATTTACTGTTTGTGCTTCAACTGTAGAAAACACAAAAACGGCTATTAAAAGAATTAAAATGTTTTTCATGACTAAAATTATACTCCTCTTCGATAAAAGATTTTATTCGCTAAAGAAACGACTTACTAAACTATAAGAATTAATTTGTGCATCTATTTGATTTCCATTGTCAATTTCAATTTTTTCTCGACTATATGCACCTACCCACCAATAATAAACTTTTGATGAACTTAATTTTGGTCCGGTATATCCAACTTCATTTATTTTGATTTTTTGCGATTTCCAGATTACATCCGAAAATGGTGAATTACCAACAAAGACTGTATAAGAAACAGCACTATCAACTTTACTCCATTGGAACTTGTATGGTGTAGTAAAATTACTAAAGTCAGAAGGAGTGATAAGACTAGGATTACTAAGAATTAGATCGCTTCCAACAAAACTTGGTAAGCTTTCTTTCCTGCCAAAATCAACGGCAGTAACCTTATAGTAGTATCTAGTATTGGTTTGTGTAAAATTATCAAAGTAATTGCCAACATTGCTTGAGTCTATAAGTGACAAAGAGTTAACAACAAAATTAGGATCTGTTCCTCTATAAATTTTAAAGAAATTCAGGTCACCAACATCAGGTGGCAACCAGCTTAAATTTAAATGTTTTCTACTTTCAACTGGACTGTTCAAACCGTTAACTATCAAAAAGGAAGGAGGTTGTGGAGCAGAAATATTTAATGGTTGCACATCAATAATAGAAGTTGGTTTACTTTCATTCATTGCATTGTCAACAGAAACAAGATAATAATAGTATGTTGATTCATAATTTAAAAACCGGTCAAGATATTCGTTTTGAACAGTTTCAATATGAACCCTGAAAGAATCTAAATTGACAGATCTATAAAGTCTGTAGTATTTAAAATCTGGTTCGGTTACCTTGGTCCATCTAAACCTTGCTTGACCGTCGCCACCACCGAGAAGTGTAAAGTTTGGCGGTGTAATTGGTGGTAAGGAATCTTCAGGGGCAACCACTTCATTACAGCCGATAGCAGATAACAAAGTTAACAGCACTAATAAAATAGTGATCTTATTTTTTAAAAGGGACAACATGTTATTATAGCCTTTTTTATGTGAATATTTATATTACATAATTCTAAACATTTTAGAATATTTGTTAAAGTAATTGTAATTATGATCTTTATGAATTCCAAACAATTTTTCTAAGGGAAATAATTGAACACTAAAAAACTAGATCATTTATTTGCTATATAGTATTTGACTCATATTTTATGGGAAAGTAACACTTGCTAAGTTTTTTTAAAATAAAAAAAACTATTATAAAAATATTAGCCAATAGTTCAGTCTCTGAAAAATAAACTAATTTTACAAAATAAAATGTTTAAATCGTTTTTGTTCTCGTTAAAACGTGAATCCAGAATACTTAAAAAGATAATATTATTTTAGTTAATAATAGTCAAGAGTATTTTTATAGTGGGTGAAATTGAAGAGAGGATAGCTAAATAATTAACTGGCGAAGTAATCTTGTTTGGCTATTTGTAAACAGAATTACTTCGCACAGTTTTAGTTTAAAGAATAAACTTTATGAGAAAAATAAAAAGTAAAGTACAACAAGCAAAATAAAAGGTGAAGTAAGTTTTAATATTTCTAAAGATGCTTGTTTACCTGTAATTTTTTCTGGGATATTGTTTTTTTCTTGCATTTTATGCCTCAAATAGTTGAATATAATTTTTATAAAAAATGAATTATTTTTTCTAAATCTAGAAAAATTTGCTAAAAATTTAAATGGAAATTCTTTTGAAAATGTATTTAGGAAACTATTGAGGGCGGACTTCTGGGTGATGTATTAGCAATAAATTTGCTTGTATTCTTTATATCAGAGCTAATGGTTAAAAAATTACAAAAAGGCAGCTGGTTCAACAATGAAATTTCGTTAAACCCTATCTGTAAATTTTTTTGTTCGTTTTCTTTAAGATTATCTTTATTTACAGTTCGATTCTTCTTAGAAACAATAGTGAAATCTTCAACTAAAACGGTTTTTACAAATTCCGTATTATTTAACGTTGATTCATTTACCGGTGCTTTAACAAATGGAGATGTAAAATAAAGCAGGAGTAAAGTATAATTTATCCCTACTGAAATTTTACTTTGAGAAATCAATATGTTTAGCGTTTTTATCAAAACTACTCAAACCAAAAATAAATTGTGCAGAAAACATAAATAGAATTTAATCATTAAAAAAGGAGAAAAATTATACATTTGCAAATATAAATGGCAAAATTCAACAATAATACTTTCTTAAACTCTATCAAACTATCATCGTTAAAAATGCAAAAAAATAAATACTCAATCTGAGGAGTATTTTGCTTTGGTTAATGAGGCAAAATATCCTTTAATAATAAATTTTATTAGTAATAAGCTATTAATAAGAAATCATTATTTACGATAATACACTTGGTGATTACTTACAAAATATTATTATTAGAATATTGGTCAAAAAATCAACATATTTTCATTTCTTAAGAACGGTTTCGTTCAGCTCAATATTTATGTTTATTTACTTTACAAGTAATCTTATAAATGTTGCCCAGTCAAACAGCACATCAAATATTACAGTACCAAAAACAGTGGATGAAGTTTTAGATAGTTTAACTATTGCACTTAAAAATGCAAAAAATGACTCTACTAAAATTACTTTACTGAATACCATTGCTTGGCATCTTGCACCTTCAGACATGGATAAAAGTATTGTTTTTGCTGATTCTGCAATTAAAATTTCAAACAAAAATAATTGGAAAATAAGGAAGGCTAAAGCCTTAAATATCAAGGGTGAGGCGCTAAGAAACAAAGGACTATTTGAAGAAGCATTAATACAGCATAAATTTGCTTTAAAAATATTTAATGAACTAAATGACGCATCAAATATTGCAAAAACAGAAAGTGCAATTGGAATAGCATATTTTAATCTTTCAGATTTTTCAAAATCTTTCAATCATTTTGATAGTGCGCTTGAAATTTATAGAAAGCTTGAAGATCAAGATGGCATTCTAAATTCATACGGTTATATCGGGGTAGTTCTAAGCAATTTTAAGCAACATGATAATGCAATAAAATACTTTGAAACCGCCTTACAAATTGCAAGGGAAACTAAAAATGTAGGCAAAGTTGCCATTCAGCTTAACAATCTTGGTTTAACTTTTGTTGAACTAAAAGAGTACACAAAGGCAATAAGTTACTATAAAGAAGCTCTCCGTGAATTTAAAAGTATTAATGATGAGTTTAATTATTCTATTGTTTTAGGGAATATCGGAATACCACAATCTAATCTCTTGGATTATGATGGGGCAATCAAGTCATTTGAAGAATCCCTAGAGCTAGCTATTAAGTTGGGGGATAATTATGGTATAGCTCATCAGCACGGAAATCTTGGAGAGCTTTATCTAAAAATGGAGAAAGACACTAAATTAAAATTGGTATCTAACGAGGGAGGAGTTTTTTTAGAAAAAGCTATTAAACACTTAAAATTATCAATTGCTGAATTTGCATCTAATGGTGCTCTTGAAGACCAAAAAGATTATTTAATTATACTTTCTAATGCTTACAAGTATTCCGGGAACTACAAAAATGCCTTAGAAAGCTATTCAGAAGCTAACATTTTACAAGACTCCATTCAAGCGAAAGAAAACCTTAAGCTAACTGCAAGTTTAGAAATTAAACAAGAACTTGAAAACAAAGAGAAAGAAATAACTATTCTCAATCAAGACAAAGAATATGAAGCAATGCTTAAAACTGCAATAACCATTTTTTCATTATTAATAATGTTCATTGCCGGACTTATATTTTATTTCTTTAGAAAAAAGCAAAAAGATAACGTTTTATTGCAAAAAAACATTGTAATTAGGCAAGAAGTTGAAAACAGCTTAAGAATTAATGAGACCGAACTAACCAAGCATAAAAACAACCTTGAAGATTTAGTAAAAGATAGAACTAAAAAACTTGAAAGTGAGATTTTTGATCACCAACAAACAGAACAAGCCCTTTTAAAAGCCGTTGAAAGAGCGGAAATTGCAAATAATGCCAAATCAATTTTCCTTGCAAATATGAGTCATGAGTTAAGAACTCCGCTTGTGGGTATTTTGGGTTACTCAGATTTATTAACCTCTATAGTTGAAGATGAAGATGCAAAGGAAATGGCTGAAGGTATAAACAGAACCGGAAATAGATTGTTAACAACACTTAGCCTTGTTTTAGATTTAGCAAGAATCGAATCGGATAAATATGAAATTGATATAAAGGAAATTGATGTTATTAAGCAGTTAAAAGAAACTTATGGTGCATTTAAAGGTTTGGCAGAAAAGAAAAACTTGAAACTTGTATTAGATCTTCATTCAGACAGATTTGTTCAAAATACTGATCCCGGAATGTTAAATGTTATCTTAGATAATTTAGTAAATAATGCATTAAAGTTTACTAAAAATGGCGAAGTAAGAATTGTTTCTAATGTTGATTACAACGAAAATAATCCGCGATTAATTATCAAAGTTTCTGATACTGGCGTTGGAATGAAACAAAAAGATCTTCCTCTTATTTTTGATGAGTTTAAGCAGCTTAGCGAAGGTTTTACAAAAGATTTCCAAGGAAGTGGTTTGGGTCTCTCCATTACAAAGAAATTTGTTGATCTATTGGGTGGAATAATAACAGTAGAAAGTGAACAAGGGAAAGGATCAACATTTACAATTAGCTTCCCAATTCAAATTAAGGCTGTTGCATAAATAAAGCTTATTTAGTAAAACCTATCTAAAACATTTAGTCATTTCTTTAAACTCAAATTCATCGACCGATTAGAATAAAACACTGATATTCCTTTTGAAATATCATTCATATAATAATTTCTACTATAAATTGAGTGAGAAATACTTTCCTCAATTGAATTTGTTTACCCATTTATTGAGCATTTACTTGAATTAGAATGTAACACTTAGAACCATAAACCTCCGAGGTTTTTGGTTTATCTTTTCCAAACCTCGGAGGTTTTATGTAAAACAAATATGCAAAACATCCTCATTACGTGTGGGTGCTTGTCTGGTGCAAGGGTGAAACAAAGAGTCCACAATACAATGAAAATAATTTGGAGTGACTTTTGTTTAAAACAAAAAACCCGCTTTCAAAATTGAGAGCGGGTTTCATGAATTCTATTTTTAAGTTTTATTTATTTTGTTCTAGTCCATCCATATCTAGAGAAGTGAGGAATTTCTGCACCAAATATACTTAAGATTCCAAATTTTTCGTTTACATATGAATTTGTATATTTTAGTGATTCTTTTTCTCCATCTAAATAGTTGAAATTTAGGTTTGATGCATCTAAGGTGCTAAAATCAACTCCAACAAAACTAAGATCTAAAATAACCGGTTTAACAAAAGTAAATGGTGTTGGATATAGTTGTACAGAATAATTAGCAAAATCAAATATCATATCGAATGTTAATTTTCCTTTATATGCGTTTTGAGGAATAGTTAACTTAGCATTCATAGAAATTAGCTTACCATTAACAAAAGAAGTTTCTGAAACTATTAATTCGACCACCTTTTGCACCATCAACAGTAAAATTCTTAGAAACAATTGTTAAAGTCTTGCTTGCATCATTATAACTAACATCTGAACTGCTTGATCCACTCCCCAATATTACTCTACCTTTATTAAGGTTACCCGCAACTTCATTTGATGGTTCTAAAATTGAGTTATCATCTTGACAACCAACCATAAAGAATAGTGATGTTAAAATTAAAATTGCTACTTTTTTCATTTTGATGCTCCCGTTTGTTTTGTAAAATGTTTTTTCTTTGAGGGTATTTTCGGTGCTTTAAGTTTAAAGTTTAGTGATCTATATCACATGTAAATTTGCACTTATTAGCTGGTCAATTTTGCTAAAATATTTAATTCTTGTAGGAAGTGATTGGGGAATTACTCTATATTTACATCATATTTTTTTGGAAATAATATGCTCACATTCTCTCAAACATGGCTCCCCTTTATTTACCTATATGTTGTTGGCGGAATATTCTTTTTAAGTGGATTGATAATTGTAAGAAAATCTAAAGCAATAAACTTGGAAAAGAAAAGACACAGATATTGGTGGAGAGTTACAATTTTCGGCTTCTTTTATTTTATGGCAATCCATGCTGCATTGATATTGACAGCTTTATATCTATAACAATAATTCAACTTTTTTAAAATTAATTAAGATAAAATATGGAAGTTCATCACAGTTTAGGAACAGCTACAGATTGGATTGTAATAATAGTATATTTTATTGCTATTATGGCATTTGGCTCATTTTTCAGCAAATACAATAGAACTACAACTGATTTCTTTTTTGGCGGCAGACGGTTTGCATGGTGGTTAATTGCAATGAGTATTGTTGCAACCGGTGTTGGAAGCCATAGTTTTATTAAATATTCAGCAAAAGGATTTGAAGCCGGCCTATCTTCTACTATGACATATATGAATGATTGGTTTTTTGTCCCTTTCTTCATATTTGGATGGCTGCCCATAATAATTTATACTAAAATAAGGTCCATTCCTGAATATTTTGAAAAAAGGTTCTCACCGGTTACTAGGTTTTTAGCTACAATTCTACTTTTAATGTATATGATAGGTTATGTTGGCATTGGATTTTTAACAATGGGGAAGGCAATTTTGCCATTATTGCCAAATGAATTCACCATGTTAGGTATTCATTTTGATGTAACTTTAATGGGTTTAGTAATTGTAATTGCCGTTATTGTTGGGGTTTACATTACTTATGGTGGACAAACCGCAGTTATTTTTACAGATTTAGCGCAAGGGTTTGTATTGATCTTTGCTGGTATGTTAGTTTTCTTTCTAGGAATAGATTACGTTGGAGGCTTTGGGATTTTTTGGGATTTACTCCCCGCAAGTTTTAAACTACCTTTAGCAGATTTTAATGATCCCCCAGGTTTTAATTTTGTGGGAATATTCTGGCAAGATGGCATTGCCGGTTCAGTTGGGTTTCTTTTCATGAACATGGGTTTGGTTATGCGCTTTATGGCCACAAAAAGTGTGGATGAAGGTCGTAAAGCAGCTACGTTTAATATTCTATTTATGCTTCCTCTTTCAGCAATTGTTGTTGGTAATGCTGGTTGGATTGCTAAAGCAATTTCTATTGTTAATCCTGATGTAATTCCACCTGATACAAATCCTGACGCAATATTTGTTGTAGTTGCTAATGTAATTGCTCTTCCTGGAGTATTTGGATTTGTTATGGCAGCATTGACAGCAGCATTAATGTCAACTGTTGATACTCTTTTAAATGCAACTGCCGCAGTTTATATTAATGATGTTCACCGTCCGGCAAAAAAATGGCTAAACAAAAAAGTTCTTTCACTGAAAGAAGAAGATAAACAAGAATTGGGAGCTGCAAGAATTGCGACGGCATTTTTTACAATTATTGGTGTATTAGCAGTTATTCCATTTAGTGCTTTTCCAACTGTATATGAAGCTCATGGTTATTTTCATTCAACTTTAACTCCACCATCTGGTGGTTGCAATTTTTCTTGGAGTTTTCTGGAAAAAATTTACAAATGCATCTGTTATTGCAACTTTTGTGGTTGGTGTTGCTCTCATGGTTCTAGGAATGTACTATCCTCGTCCTCTTATACAAATTTTTGATCACGGTACTTTGTTCGATCCAAAACATCCTTACACCTATATTGGGGCATTATATAATTTGTTTGTTTGTGTATTAGTTGGAGTTCTTACAACTGTAACACGAGACCAGCAAAGAAGTATAGTGGAATATATCAAAAAGAAACCAAATCATAGTGCAATTATGTCCGGAATGACATTTTTTGCCGGTGGTATATTTATGGTGATAATATTCAATCTTTTTTCCTTACCGATATTGCTATTCCTTACAGTTGTTCTATTAGTATTTATTGTAATCTCATCAAATTATTATTCTAAATATTCAGAAGAAACACATACTGAAGGTTTAACAATTTGGGGTCTTGCAAAGGCAAAAGAAACGTTTAAAGGAAGCAAGGTAAATGATCGTGATGGCGAATTAATTAAAGTTAATTGGAAATTAAAAGAATCAACAGAAGATCTAATGTTTTTCTCTAAAAATGACATGGTAAAGTTAGCCGCTGAAAAAGGTGATCTAATTTATTTATGTGATGCAAGAAAAATATTTGGTGGATTAAAATCAGTTCACTCTACATTTGGAGAACCGCATAATGAAGATGGAATTGTATATATATCTCAAGAACATATTGATCAAGGTCAGTTTGTGAATGGCAAAATTGTTACTGCTGAAAAGGAGATGTAAATAATAATTAAGAAATGAATGATATTATAATGATTCCGGACATTCTGCTAAGGCAGAATTCCGGAATGACAATCGCTTTATTAACTTAAGTGGTAAATTCACATTAAATCTATTTATTGTTTTGGTTTCATAAAACGAACAAACTTTTCACCATCCCATTCAGTTATTTTGCTTACTAATAAATCATTGTACAATTTGTCATTGGTAAAAGGTGGATTTAATTCTCCTTTTATTATTAGACTATCTCTATTAAACTGAAAAGCATCACCAATAAGCGTCCAAGCTGAATCAAAACTATTGTTAAATGCATAATAGACAGCAATATCAATATCAGGGTGATATTCGTTCACACCAACATTATAAGTAAACTTTTCTTTTTGGTAAAATGTTGAACTAGTTCCATTAAATCTATTTTTAAAATATTCGCAAATATCGGTTTTTTCAAATAATAAAAATTTCGTCATCTTTGCCATTGGAATATCTTTAAATAAATAATTATTGGTGCTTGGAGTTTGACCATTCAAATCTGATAAATTAATAAGTAATGCAAACGCTGATTCTAACCCATTGTTTATTCCGCCAATAAAAATCTCCAACTCTCCATCATTATTATAATCTTCAATTTCACCAAAGCCAAAATGTCCTTGGCTCCATAAAGTTCCTTCAATTCTCTTACCCGTTTTGGCGTCCAATTTGTAAACAGCTGATGGGAAAAAAAAATGTGATGAAGCGGCAAATAGTATTGTTTTACTATTTACTTTTTTAATGTCAATTAATCTAGAAAGATGCTCATCCTTATAAATTTCTCTTTCAGTTGCAACGGAATCTCTAAATTTATATTTCCAAATTAGCTTGCCCGCAAAATCGAAACAAGCAATTCTTCCTTGATTCTCAATATCCTGAATAGTTAATACTTCATGGGTTAATAATACTTCATTTATTCCATCATCATCAACATCATATATTCTACAATAATATTTTACAATTATTGCTTCATCGTATAATATTCTACCAAACTGTTTAGA
Organism: uncultured Ignavibacteriales bacterium; assembly: GCA_963704835.1. Taxonomy (GTDB): domain Bacteria; phylum Bacteroidota; class Ignavibacteria; order Ignavibacteriales; family Melioribacteraceae. The sequence goes on from CAVPHW010000032.1 coordinate 64,035, forward strand.
CCAAAGTACTTTACCATGTTTGTTTAAAATATTTATTGTCTCACCAACTAATTTAAACTCATGTGGGTTATTATCAAAATTAACAAAAGATAAGAAGCCAACAAGAGCGATAAGTATTGCGGATAAGAGCACGGTTACTTTATTGTTTCTTACTAATTTGTCTGTTCTTTTATATGTGGTAACTTTTTTAATATCTACAATTTGTCTATTGTTTAACAGATCTTCAAATTCACTAATTCTTATTAGTTTTAGTTTTCTTTCTGGGAATGTTTCTTTCAGTTTGTTTAAAGAGTCTGTCGCCGAATCATAATCAGAATCCGGAATTGCAAATAAGCTAATTGGTGAGTAAAAAACGGTTTTTATTTTAGTGGCAATTATTTCTGGTCCAATTGGCGTAACAGAACCATTTTTCTCAACTCCACCAGTAAATGTTAGATTTTTATTTATTTTTAAGGAAACGTGAGTATTATAAAAATTGAACAGTTCATGAATGAACCCAAGAGTTAAAGCTAGGCCTAAAGAATTGCCTTCGTAGCTTGCATATTTATGTTCAAATACAATTATTACTTCATGAAACTGTTTTACTGATTTGTGGTGTTTTGATAAATATTTTAACGCAAGCTCCCATGATGTGTTAATTTGTTCTTGTAACCTTTCATCTATTTCTTGGCTGGATGGAACAACCAAGAATTTGTTTTTAGTTAAAAATTTGTTGTAATGGATCTTAATTGAAACGTTCTCAATTTGTCCGTAAACTCCCTTAAAATTACTGGAATAAACATTAACTGGAAAAGTAATATCCTCTATATTATAATTATTATCACCCTGAAGTAGTGAGTTGATTTTTAATTTTTCTTTGGAAAGCCTGCGGATCTCCTCAGTAATTTTGTCATTTTCATTTGGAATTAAATCAGATTCTAATATTATCCTTGCGTTTTCAATTATTTTGTTGACAAATTCCGGAGGCATTCCTAAGGAATTAAAATTTTGTAAGTGTTGTATGTAAACGGAGCTAAATTCTGTTAAAAAAGATTCATAAACGATTTCATCTTTTGTTTTTAGAATTTGATCAAAAAAAGAATTTATTAGAATTAGTGAGCCGATTGATGATTTTTCAACCAGGAGGTTTTCGTTTAACTGTAATCGCTGTTCTTCAATCTTAAAAATATTCATATTTTGATAAACAGTTTAAGTTCTATTTCAGTATTTATTCTTTAAATATATTAAGAAAAATATAATTTTTATTATAACTCAAAATATATTTTTCAAATATTTAATTACTCTTGCTATCTAATAATTTTAAATTGTATTATATTATTACAATATGATAATGGAACTTACATTGAGGCAGGTGATATATTTGTTTCAAAGTGTTTTAGTTTTTTTTCAAATATTCATAAATCAAAAAATTAATCAAAATCATAAAAGCGTATGTCAAAATTAAAAAAGTTTGGAACATTTGGCGGAGTTTTTACTCCATCAATTTTAACAATCCTTGGTGTAATTATGTACATGAGATTACCATGGATTGTTGGTCAATCTGGTCTTTATCTAACGGTTGGTATTATTTTAGTTGCCCACATAATTTCTGTTACAACCGGATTAAGTGTTTCTTCTATTGCCACAGATAAAAAGGTAAAAGCCGGGGGAACTTATTTTATTATCTCCCGTAGCTTGGGTTTGCCAATTGGCGGAACTTTAGGAATAGCCCTTTTCTTTGGACTCTCGTTAAGTGTTAGTTTATACCTCATCGGTTTTTCAGAAAGCTTTTTAGGATTTTGGGGATTTCCAATAAATAAGGATACTATTAGAATAGCAGGAACTATTGCTCTGGTTTCAGTTGCTACATTAACTTTTATAAGCACATCATTAGCAATTAAAACGCAGTATTTTATTATGGCTGCAATATTTTTATCCTTAATAACAATAATTTTTGGAAATCATGATTTTCAACCGGTTGCTCCTTTATTAAATCCAATTGAAAATGCAGCTCCAATTATTTTGCTATTTGCCATATTTTTCCCAGCAGTAACCGGATTTGAGGCGGGCGTTTCAATGTCAGGAGATTTGGCCGATCCAAAAAAATCAATTCCTCTCGGTACTATTGGTGCCATAATTCTTGGACTAGTAGTTTACATTGCTTTAGCTACGTTTTTTGCTTTTAATGTTGATTCAGAACAACTTATAAATAATCCAAATATCCTTCTTGAAATGTCTTTTTTCCCACCATTATTGGTAGCGGGTGTTTGGGGAGCAACTATTTCTTCTGCAATTGGAAGTATTTTGGGAGCTCCAAGAATATTACAAGCAACTTCAAGTGATAGAATTACTCCTAAAATATTTGCAAAGGGATTTGGCCCAACAAACGAACCGAGAAATGCACTATTATTGACCTTTGCTATTGCTGAAGCCGGAATCTTAATTGGTGAGCTGAATTTAATTGCTCGCGTGGTTTCAATGTTTTTTATTACCACCTACGGTTTCCTAAATTTAAGCAGTACCATTGAAAAGTTAGCTAGTACAGATTTTAGACCATCCTTTAAAATTCCAGTCTGGGTAAGCATAATTGGGGCTGCTGTTAGTTTTATTTTAATGCTTGAATTAGATGTTGTTGCTTTAATTGGCGCAACTATAATTATGGGGAGCATATTCGTCTATTTAAAGAACAAGGAACTAACACTTGAATCGGGAGATACTTGGGAAGGTGTTTGGTCATCCGTTCTGCGTTATGGCTTAAACAAATTAAATAGAACAGTTAAACATCAAAGAAATTGGCGACCAAATATTATTCTTTTTAGCGGAGGAACTTCAGCGCGTCCACACCTAATTAAGTTTGGCGGTTGGCTGGTAAAAAAACGTGGAATTCTTTCTAATTTTAATCTCATTGAAGATAAAACTTCCTCTCATTTAATTAAGATTAATAAAACTGAAATTAAGACTGAGAAAAATGAGTTTGATGGAATTTTTACTAGGCAAATGGAAGTTAATAATGTTTATGAAGGTATGGAGACAATTACCAAAGTATACGGATTTTCTGGGATAGAGCCGAATTCTGTTATGTTCGGATGGGGAAGAGAAACAAAAGATCCATTGGGATTTTCTAAATTAATTAGAAGCTACCAAAAGTTAGATTATAATGTTTTTATTCTCGATTATCACAGAGAAAAGGGATTTGGTCAAAAGAAAACAATTGATTTATGGTGGCGAGGGAGCGGCAATAACGCAACATTAGCATTGACTTTAATTAAGTTCCTTCAATTAGATGAAGATTGGAGTGAAGCCACTGCAAGAATATTTATAATCACGAATGATACCTCTATTCACAATAGAGTTTATAAAAATATAACTCAAATCTTAGATGATCAGCGCATTTCAGCTTCTGTAAAAGTGATAAATAATTCTATTGATAACAAACCTTTTAATGAAATTATTAAACTTGAATCTAAAGATTCTGATTTAGTTATTCTTGGACTTCCGTTGGTTCAAAAAGAAGGTGACATAATTGCTAGCACAGAAAAAATTATTGAACCCCTTAATACCGTTGTACTTATACATGCTTCAACTTTTTTTAATCCACTTTATATTGGGATTGAAAATAAAAAAGCTGCTGAGGAAAAATTTGAAGATTTAACCTCGGAGAAAATTATAAACTCATTGGTGTTGCCGGGAAATGAAATTTTATCCGAAGCAGTTGGTAAAGTTTCGGAAAAAGTTGAGATTGCTTTTAATTCACTAAAAGATGATTATCTCTCAAAAATTATTGCCAGGAATAATGAGTTGGTTGAAAGCTTTTATTCGCTCTTTGAGAGAAGTTTCACGGAATTAGAGAATAATTATTCTGGCTCTCAAATTCAAAAAAGTAAAAAGACTGCTTCAAAAGTTATAAGCACCTACCTTCATAGTTCTAGAAGTATTGTTGAAGAATTTAAAAGTAAATATTTACCAGAACAGAATGATTTTCTTTCTTTTGGAATACAATTCTATCAAAGTAATTTAGATACTGCAAAAGATGAGCTTCAAGAACAATTGATTTATGTTAAGGATAACGAAAGAGTAAAGCAAAGCAGTAATAATAAATTAATTAAAAAACTTGAAGAATTTGGTTTAATAAAATCAGAGTTAAAGATAAAAGTAAAAATTAAAGAGCTATTCGAAAATTCATTATCGTATTTAGATAAGGATTTAACTTTCGCTCTGCTTAATAGTCTTACAATTAGAAGTTATCAGTTAGTTTCGGAGCTTCAAAAACTTAATAATTCTATTAATGATTCTCTGTTAAAACTTGAGAATAATTTTGAAAAAGGTAAAATTGATTTAGATGACTTAGAGATTGAAAGAACAAAAATTATTCAAAAATTTAAATTGCTTGTTTCAGAATATCAAATCAATAATCGGAATATTATAATTAAGCAAAAAAATGATCTTCAGGATTTTCTGCAAAACTTTTCGGATGAAGTTCAAAGTGAAAAAGTTAATAAAATAATTAGGGGTAAAAAAAGCGGAATTCGTAAGCATAAACTTGATAAAGTAAGTTTAGCCGATATTCCTTCTGGTTGGGAAAGAAATCAAACTTTAATAATAAATTTTTTCATCCAAGATTTATACCTTAAAAGTTTCCAAAACAGAATAGAAAAGATTTTAGACAAATCATTATTGGAAACTTCAATTTTTATTGATAATAATTATCAGAATCCGCTTGAAGAAATAAAAAGTTCACTTAGTGGAGTTCAATCTAAAAACTTGGAGTTATTTACGAACCGTTCACTTCCAGAAGCATCAATAAAATCTAATGAGGTAGTTGATGCATTAATGAAAGATTTTGCTAAAGCTGTTGAATCAACTCCGGAAAGTTTTGAGATTATGAGTGAAGAGTCTTTCCAGAATTTGGAGGAAAACCAGTTTGAGGAAATTTCCACAATTGAAATAAATTTGCGCAGATATCTAGATTTTATAATTGAAACAGAATTAATTACTCCAATTCAAAACGAATTGTTTGAAGTTGCTGACCAATTGGAAAAAACCAAGGATATTACTCAAGACGTTGTAAGATTTACTAAACATAATTTATCTCAGCAAAACGAATCGTTAGAACAAGAAGGCGAGTTGTTAAAGGACATAATTAAACAAAGTGTTCAAAGAATCCAGCAAGAAATTAACAATATTTCTAAACTGAAAAATAACCTTACAGAGAATCATAATAAGTTTATTGATTCTACTTTTGATAAACTAAATCCTTATTTAATTTCTCGTTCGATCGGGGAATTTAAGCAGACGGTCCGAGCAAAAGAAGGGCGAGAAATAATTGTCGGTTTCCGAGAAAAATTTGCTGGGCTTGGTGATATGATAAAAAGCAGATTTGTTGAATTGATTTATCAAAGGAGTGAGGGATTATTATTTGCTAAGAAAATTGGTGAGCAAGCAACGTATTATCAGACAGAAACAAGTAAAATATTAAATGCCGTAAATAAACTTACACCAAGATTAGATGTGATAAATGCACTTCCTCTTTATTATAAGCAATTGTTTTTAGGGAAGCATTTTAGAGGCAAAGAATTTTTAATTGAAAGAGAAAATGAGATAAAATACGCCGCTGAAGTTATTGAAAATTATAAAAGAGGTTATAAAGGCGGACTGTTGATTTTAGGTGAACCAAATTCTGGTAAATCTACACTTTCAAATATGGTTGCGGGTAAATATTTTGATAATAAAAAAACATTTCAACTTAATGCCCCAGAATCCGGCAGTACAAGTATTGAAGAGTTTGATAGACTTCTAGCATTCAGTTTAAAACGAGATGGAACTCCGGAATATATTATCAGCTCTTTACCAAAAGGTTGTGTCGTTATTATCAATGATATAGAGTTATGGTGGGAAAGAAGTCAGAGTGGATTTGATGTAGTCGATAGAATTATTAATCTAATTGAAAGATTTAGTGATAGATGTTTCTTTATTGTTAATTCCGGCGAAAGTTCATTTCAATTTATTAACAGGCTCTCATCTATTGAGAATGTATTTATTGGTGTTATAAAATGCAGACCTTTTGATGCAAAAGAAATTCAAGAAGCAATTTTGTTAAGACATAAATCCAGTGGTTTTAAATTTGTGCTCGATGGCCAAATGGAAGATCAATTATCAAATTTAAAATTGGCAAAATTGTTCAACAATTATTTTGATAGCTCAAAGGGAAATATTGGGTTAGCTCTTCAAAGTTGGATAAGCAATATTCATAAAGTAAGCTCAAATAATGTAACTATTAAAAAACCCGAAATTGTTAAAGCATATTTTCTAGAAAATCTAAAACCAGAGTGGTTTTTGTTGCTTCAGCAATTTGTATTACATAAACAATTAAATTTAAACCAGTTGAGTAGAATTTTGGAATTGGACGATAAAAATGTAACTCATAAAATTGAGTATTTAAAACGAAGTGGCTTAGTGGTCGAGAATAGTAAAAATAATTTTCAAATTAATCCGTATGTCCATAATTTGATTTGCAAAAAACTAGCCGATATGGATCTGTTATGAAAGATATATTAAATTTTGATTTATCCGAATTGTTAGTAGTTATAATCATTCTACTGGGATTGGTGCTTTTTTTCTTACTTAAGTTTATCCGATACAATGTGATGACATATAAGTTTGGTAAAAATCATAAAAAGTACTTTACAATTTTAGAGACCGGTTCATGGTTATTTTTTGGAGGTTGGTCACTTAAAATGATTTTTGGCGGAAGTGAGTATTACTCCATTTTTACAATTACAATATTTGCAATATTCTCACTTTGGATTGGTTGGTTCCTCGTAAAAGATTTTATTGCCGGGATTATTTTAAAACTAAGCGATTCTTATCAGAAAGGTCAGTTTTTCAGATTAGGAAAAATAAAAGGTAACATCACAGAAATAAATTACCTGCATCTAACTATTAATAAGAATAATGGTGAGATAGTTAAAATTCCCTTTAGTAAAATATTGGGCTCAGTACATCATAAATCTTTTCTTGATGATAAAACCAAAAAAGGAAAGTTTAGCTTTTCAATTGAAAGGCAAGATTCATTAGTGAAAACCACTGATAAAATACGAGAGATCATTTTATTAACTGCAGGTGTCAATATTAAAAAGGAACCAATTATCAATTTGATTGACGATTCCGAAAAAATTTGGCAGTTTGAGATAACTTTTTTCGTTTTGGATGATAAGTATTGCGAAACTATTGAAAGTAACGTTATAAAAGCTTTCAGATAAAGGTTGTTGCTCAAAACTTGAAATAAATGGAATTGATTCAAACTTCTGCATTGCGCTCTTTTACTTAATCAACAACTAAAATGATTGCTAATTTTTAAATAATAATTTGGATTGACAAATAATCTAAAACTACGTATATTTTTATCGTTTCAAATTTTCCAAATATACCAAAACATTAAAATGACTGAAAAAGATAAACTCAAAGAAGAATTTATTATGAATTTTGGTCATGCTTACCAAGCATTTGGGCTAAGCAAACTAATGGGGCATGTTGTTGCGCTACTCATTTATACTACGAAACCCATCTCTCTAGAAGAAATATCAAAACTGTTAAATAGAAGCAAAGGACCTATAAGCCAAATAACTAGAAGGTTAAGAGACAAACATTTAATCAGAAGAGTATGGCAGCCAACTAGTAGAAAAGACTTTTACGAAATTGAACCTGAAGTTTTTGAAAACGCATTCAGAAATAATATTGAATTAATTAGAAAGAATTTAAAAATTGCAGATCATTTTCAATCAGAACTAGAAAACCGAAAAATTGAAGATGCAGAAATTCTTAAATCACGTCTTAAAGATATGTATGATTTTTACAGTATGATGGATAAGCACTACAAGAATTTTCTTGATGAATGGCAGATGAAAGAAAAAAATATATAAAAACATTAAACTTTTTTTGCAATTAACGTTTGAAAATTTTCAAACGTTGCAAATCTAAGAGGGAATATTATGAAGAGACTTGAAAACAAGATTGCTATTATTACTGGAGGTGCGCAGGGAATTGGAAGAGCAACCACTCAAAAATTTGTTGAAGAAGGTGCTTCCGTAGCTATTTGGGATATCGATCAAGAAAAAGGAAATGAATTTTGTGATGAATTGAAATCTAAAGGATTTAGTGCTGAGTTTTTCAAAGTGAATGTCGCAGATTACGAAGATGTTAAGAAAAATGTTGAAGCAGTTTTGTTAGCATTTGGAACGATTGACATACTAATAAATAATGCGGGCATTACTAGAGATGCAACTCTTAAAAAAATGACTCCTGAATTATGGCAACAAGTTATTGATGTGAATTTAACAGGTGTTTTTAATTGTACACAATTAGTTTCATCTGTTATGCTAGAAAAGGGAAGTGGCAAAATTGTTAATGCGTCATCTGTTGTTGGCTTATACGGAAATTTTGGACAAACAAACTATGTCGCTACCAAATCTGGAGTTATTGGAATGACAAAGGTTTGGGCGAGAGAGTTGGGTAGAAAAGGAATCAATGTAAACGCAATAGCTCCGGGATTTATTGCCACGGAAATGGTTAAACTTATGCCTGAAAATGTTATTAAAATGATGGAAGAAAAAACTCCACTAGGAAGACTTGGAAAGCCTGAAGACATTGCAAATGCTTATTTATTTTTTGCCAGCGAAGAAGCTTCTTTTATTAATGGTGCAACATTAAGTGTAGATGGTGGAATAATTACATAGGAATTTTCTAATGCGGAATGCCGTAATCCATTCTTCCGGAATGTATGTGCCGGAAAGAATTATAAAGAATGAATATTTTGATGAGTTGCTTGGTGAAAATGTAAGCAATTGGTTGGAAACGCACGTAAAAATTTATGAAAGAAGATGGTGTGAAGAAAATCAATCAACCGCAGATTTAGCATTTGAAGCAGGTAGATCAGCAATGAAAAATGGTAATATTCTTCCTGAAGAAGTTGACCTTCTAATAATTGCAACAGATACACCAGAATATATTTCTCCTTCAACTGCATCAAAAGTTCAATATAAATTAAGATTAAAAAACTCCGCTACTTTTGATATTAATACAGCATGTGCTGGTTTTGTAACTGCTCTTGACACGGCATCTAAATATATTATTGCTGATACGAGTTACAACACAGTTATGGTTATTGGTGCTTATGGAATGAGCAAATATTTGAATATAATGGACAAAAAAACCGTTAACCTTTTTGCAGATGGCGCTGGATGTATAATTCTAAAATCAAGTGAAGAAAGTAATCGAGGATATTTGGCAAGTAAGCTGATTACCAAAGGTGAATATCATGATTATATGGGCATTTACGCAGGTGGAACTAAAACTCCAATAAATGAAAAAGTATTAGAAGAAAAGAAACAGTTATTAGCAATTGTTAAAAAATTTCCACCAGAACTAAATCCACAAACATGGTCGAGTATTATAAATGAAATGGTAGTAAAGGCATCAATTAAATTAGAAGATGTAAAACTTTTTCTATTTACTCAAATTAACATTAATAGTATTTGGGATACAATGGATATGTTAAATCTTCCTAGAGAAAAGGCACAAACAAGTATGCACTATTATGGTTATACGGGATCAGCGTGCATTCCAATTTCATTTGTTGATGCTTTTGATCAAAACAAGATTGAAAGAGGCGATATAATTGTCATGGTTGGTTCAGGTGGTGGTTTTTCAGTTGCAGGCGCAATTTTTAGATATTAATTTTGATATTTATAAAGAGAAAAAATGGCTAGTGAAGCACAAGTTTTAGGAACCTGGTTACTGATATTAGTTTATGCTTCTGTAATTCTATTTTTTGTAATTAAAGGAGCATTGAAAACAAAAAGCCTATCTGATTATGCAGTAGGTAATATTAATTTTTCACCCTCTTTTGTAGCATTATCTCTTGCAGCTTCAATGACTAGCGCTGCAACTTTTGTTATTAATCCTGGATTTATTGCAAACTATGGTTTGGCTGGTTTCATTTCATTTGGAATTGTTTTCCCAATTGGGTCAATAATCTCTTTGGTTGTTTTAACGAAAAGCTTTCAAAAGTACGGACAATCAATTAAGGCTCTAACACTCGCTCAATGGATTGGAAAAAGATACAACAGCAAAGGGTATTCAATATTTATGGCATTTTTGTCATTACTACTAATCACGTTTATTGTATTGATAATTGTGGCTCTCACCAAGGTACTTTCTAAATCCCTAAATATAAATGAAATCTATATTCTTGTTGGGATCATTGTTTTTGTTTTCGGTTATATGATGTTTGGTGGCGCAAACTCAATGGTATATACAAACACGGTTCAAGCAATGATAATGATTGTGGTTGCAATAATTCTTTTAACTTCCGGTTATCAACATTTTAGCGATGGGTTAAATTCATTTTTTGATAAATTGTATTTTATTGATCCTAATTTAACAACATTAACCAATTCAAATTCCCCCCTATTCAGAGATTTTTTTGAAATAATTTTTTGCCAATTTATTATTGGAATTGCTGTTGTTTGCCAACCGCACATTATTACAAAATCCCTATTGCTTAAAAACGAAAAAGATGTAAATAAGTTCTTAATTGTAAGTGTAGTTGTTGAAGTTCTTTTTTTCTTAGTTGTTTTTGCTGGATTCTATGCACGATTAACTTTTCCAAATCTAATGGTTGATGGTGTTCTGCTCAAAAATGATGGCATTATTCCAGCATTTGTCGTTAAAACTTTCGCAGATGGAACACTTTCCGTAGGTATAGGATTATTAGTAGTACTTGGATTAATATCGGCCGGTATGTCAACTTTGGAAGGTCTAATTCAATCGGTTTCTTCGAGTATAACATCCGATATTATAAAACCATTGTTTGGGAAAAATATAAAAACAGATAGAGGTTTAGTAATAGTGAACAGAGTAGCAATAGCAGTTCTTGCCGTTGTTGCTGGAATAATTTCTTATGATCAATTGATAAATCCGAAATTGAGTGTTGGACTCCTTGCCCAAAACGGGGTTTATGCGTTTTTCTCTGCTGCATTTATCCCAATATTATTTGGAATATTTTTAAAGGATGTTAAATTGATAGCACCTCTATCAGCATCAATTGTTGCAATAGTTGTACATTTTTCAGTTTATTATTTCTTTCCTTTCCTTGTATCTGAATACGGATTTGAGTTTGGATTTTTTACAAAGTATTTAGTTGGGACAATCCGAAATCCTGCTATAGCAGCAGCGACAGCAATAGTTGTTTCAACTATTGTTGGACTGATAATTCACAATATTAATAAGAGATCAAAATAGATGAACAATTTTGATTGGTTTGGTAAATGGGCTCTGTATACACCGAATAAACTTGCAATTTATGAGTATGAAACAAGTAGAAATTTTTCGTATTTACAAATGAACCACTTGTCTAACAAATTAGCTAATTATCTGGTAAACCAACTTGGTCTTACCAAATCAAATAGAGTTGCGGTGTTAGCCGAAAATTGTATTGAATATGTTGTTTTGTTTGGAGTAGCCCAGAAGATTGGCATCACACTTATTCCCTTAAATTACAGACTTGCTCAAAGAGAATTAGAGTATATTATTAGTGACTGTCAACCTGATCTATTAATATTTGAAGAAAAATATGAAGATAAAATAAACTCAAAATTCACAATTGGAGAGGTTCCAAAAGTTATAAAGTTAAATGAGATAAGCGAAAAATTATCAGAATATTTGATTGAAGAAGAAATTTCAAAAAATGAGTCAGCGGAATTTAGTGAGAATGATGCAATATTTATTTTATATACATCGGGAACAACTGCTTTTCCCAAAGGGGCAATCTATACACATAAAATGTTGTTCTGGAATAGTATAAATACGGAACTTAGATTAAATATTACTTCGGATGATAAATCAATAAGTTGCGCACCTCCATTTCACACCGGAAGTTGGAATGTTTTATTTACTCCATTTATCCATCATGGTGCGTTTACAATAATAATGAAAAAATTTGATGCTGATATTGAACTTGAAACTATGGACAAAGAGGGAATAACACTTTGGTGGGCTGTGCCAACGATGGTGAAGATGATGGCAAACTCCGAAAAATTTAGTAAAGCTAAAATGGAAAAACTGCGCTATATTATTGTTGGAGGCGAAGCACTTCCTTTAGATTTAATAAAGACTTGGCACAACAAAGGTGTTCCAATTAGACAAGGCTACGGTTTAACTGAGGTTGGTCCAAACGTAACCTCACTTAATCATGAAGATTCAATGAGAAAGCTTGGTTCAATCGGCACGCCTAATTTCTATGTTGACACACAAATAATAGATGATAAAGGGAATGAAATACTTGGAGAAGGGATAGGAGAATTTTTGCTTAAAGGTCCTAATGTAACACCTGGTTATTGGAGAAATGAAAAAGCAACTGCTGATGCAATAAAAGAAGGTTGGTTTTATACTGGGGATATTATAAAACGCGATGAGGATGGTTTTTATTATGTAGTTGATAGAATTAAAAATATGTATATCTCAGGAGGGGAAAATGTTTATCCAGCCGAAGTTGAACACTTACTGAGACAGCATCCAGAAATTAATGATATTGCAATTATTGGAGTAGCTGATGAAAAATGGGGAGAAGTTGGGAAAGCATTTATTATTAGGTTGGGAGATTCTCAGCTGAATGAAGAAAAGGTACATGGTTATTGTTTGGAAAAATTGGCTAAGTATAAAATTCCAAAGCACATAGAATTTATGGAAACTTTACCAATGAATGATTCAGGTAAGATTGATAGAAAAAAACTTAAGGCCCAAAACAAGAAATGACTGAACTGCCAAACATAGGAATTGTTGGAACAGGAATTTATCTGCCTGTAACGAAAATTACTGCAGAAGAAATTGCGGAAAGAACAAATGGTGTTTGGGAAGCTGAAGCTGTAAAATCGAAATTAGGGATTATTGAAAAAACAATTCCGGGTGAGCAAGATGGAACCCAAGAAATGGGAGTTTGGGCTTCTGAAGATGTGCTGAAAAGAACAGGTAGTAAATCCACTTGAGATAGATTTAATTTTAAATATTGGTGAAGAATGGAAGGAGTATCCATTAACTACTTCTGGGATATATCTTCAAGAAAAGATTGGGGCTAAAAAGGCTTGGGCTATTGATGTTCAGCAGCGTTGCTGTACAACAATATCTGCTATGAAAATAGCTAAAGATATGATGACTGCAGATGAAAACATTAATACCGTTCTTATTGCAGGTGGATATAGAAACGGAGACTTTGTTGATTATACAGATAATAATATGTCAATGATGTTTAATCTTGGAACTGGTGGCGGTGCTATTATTCTTAGGAAGAACTATAACAAGAATTTGCTCTTGGGCTCTCACATCATTACTGATGGAAGTTTGGCAAGGGATGTAGGGGTAAAATATGGCGGAACAATAAATCCAATTACAAATGATAATATTGATATAGCATATAAATCGTTAACTATGTTTAATCCAGAGCATATGAAGAACAGGCTAAATGATGTATCAATGGATAATTGGATGCATTGCATTGAGAAGGCATTCGAAAAAAGCAACATTAATAAAAGTGAACTGGGATATTTTGGCAGTTCTTCATTTTAAGAAATCAATGTATAAGGTTATGCTGGAACAATTAAATTTAACAGAAGATCAATCAATTTACTTAAGTAATATAGGGCATGTAGGTCAGATAGACCAAATAATATCTTTGCATTTAGCTTTAGAACAAAATAAAATAAAAAACAAAACCGTAATTGCAATGGTTGCCGCTGGTATAGGTTATGCCTGGGCAGCTAACGTAATAAAATGGGGAAATTAAACCACATAAAAGGAGAATAAAATGAAAAAACTAATTTATTTACTGATAGTATTATTATCAATTTCATTTGCTGCTTGCAGCGATGATGACAGTGGAACTAATCCGGAAGATGATGTAAAACCATGGGTTGGCACTTGGTTAAGTGCTGGAACAAATGTAGCACCTATTCTTGTCTCTTTGTTTAAATATGATAGCGTAAGAGTTACATTAAATGCAGATAATACTGTTGTATTAAAATCACATGTAATTAATGGTGCTTGGTCAACATTGGGCGGAGTTTATACAGTTACTGAATCTGCTACTGGAAGTGTTCATAGTATCAAAATTAACTATACTGCATTTGAGCAAGATGGTATTGTTCAAGTAACATCAGGAACACCTGATATGTTGAAGTTAGAGGCTGTTCAAACTACCCCAAATATAGGAGCAGTTCCAAGAACACCAACTTCAGGATTTGGGTCTGATGCTGCATTGGGCACTTTAAATATTCAGAATTACATCAGAGTAAATTAAACAAATTGGAGAAGCTTATTGCTTCTCCATATTTTATATTAATAATTTATGTGAGTTTATCAATGAAAAGATTAATCACTTTTCTATTCATATCCATACTCTTTTCATCACAATTATTTTCCCAAACAATAAAAGATTTTGAAGAAGAAAAAGTTTGGGAAGACAAGAATGAACTTAAGTTTATTGGATATTATTTTATGCGTTCAGAAATATCGAATACTTATCCAACAAATGAATTTTTAAAAGGGCAAATAGTCGGAAGATTGTTTGGTGGAAATACTACCAAAACGGGGAATGATTCTCGGTATACCGAGCAAAGGTTTATTCCAATTATTGCTTATACGCCTCGCTTGTTTGATGGCTGGGCAACAATGAGAATGTCCTTTGAGCTTGATTGGACTTGGGGTGATGGAAATTATGGAGCTGGTGGAAATTTTGGCGGTGCATTTGGTGCCGATTTTGTAAATATGCAAACCCAAAATTTGTTTATTGAATTTCGTCCTCAAAAAAATCTATTTATTAATGCAGGCTTAACAAGGATTTTTGATAACATTAGAGTTCCCTCTTACACTCTAACTGATGATTTAGTTCACACTGGTTACCGACTAGCAATTTTTGGTTCGGATGCTAGTGGTATTGCTGGTCATTATTTACTGAATGATCATAGATTTAAATTTGGAGCATATCAGCTTTATGAAAATAATGTTGACCAAAATGATGATGTTTCTTTGTTTGAAGCTGATTTTGAATATGATTTTGATATTGTTAATTCAGCTGGAATAACCGCCTACTATTTAAGAGACAGAGGTAATGGAGAAGGTGGTGTTTCAATTCTTGGTCAAGGGCTTAATTCAGGTTTAAGTAATTATAATGGTGTGTTCAATTTTAATTTCGGAAACGAACCCTACAAAGCTGATATAGTTTGGTTAGGTACTCATTTTCATGGCGATCCAACTCTTAGGCAAGGGAGATTTGGTTATACTGGTTTTGCTATAGCAAATTTCGGTGTTGCTAAAACTGCCACTCAATCAGTTGATGTTATGGGAATGGCTGGAAATCTTAGGTTAGCTTACAAGTATGGCAAGAATAGTAATGATTATGTTGCTGTTGATGGAATATTTACTACCGGTGATGATAATAACATTTCGGATGGAAAATATAGCGGTGTACTTACCGGTAATAACTGGACTTCCCCTGGAGCAGTTTTTTTCAGTCATGGCTTATACATCTTACTTCCACACGGAAATGTTGTAAACAGATTTACGGGAGCAGTAATCGATATACAGAATATTGGTTATGGATTGATGGCTGGTTCATTCTCTGCTTCGTATGATATAATACCTAATAAGTTTAAAATTAAATCCGCATTCGGAATTGGTGCTTCGCCTGTTACTCCATCGGGTGGTGGAAATCTTATAGGAACAGAATTAAATCTTAACCTCCTTTACAAATTAAAAGTATACATGGATTTAGAACTTCACGCAGCACATTTATCTTTGGGTGATTTTTATAATTCCAAAGTTGTTAATGGTAATGTAAATGAAAAACCCAAAAACCCATGGGTACTGTTTGCTTCACTTAAATGGATTATGTTCTAGGAGGTTAAAATGAAAAAAATATTTTATTTATTATTAATAATTGCTATGATTATGCTAAATAGTTGTGCAACTTCAGATTATTATAATTTGCCGTCCAAAAGAATTTAAGGATATCGATTATACATTTGATGTTAAGTATCAGAAAGTTCGTAATATAAATATCGCTTATGTAGATGAAGGTAAATCAGAAAAAGTATTATTGTTAATTCATGGACTAGGTACAAGTGCAAAAAGTTGGATGAAGAATATTCCTGCACTTTCCAAAGAGTTTAGAGTTATTGCAGTTGATCTACCAGGTTATGGGAAATCTGATAAAGGATACTATGCTTATTCAATGTCTTGGAATGCTCAAGTTTTCACAGAGTTTTTGGATGCTTTGAAAATTAAGAAAGCAACATTTGTTGGTCATTCGATGGGTGGGCAAATATCTTTAGTAACCTCTTTACAATATCCTGAAAAAGTAGATCGCTTAGTTTTAATCTCTTCTGCAGGATTTGAAAAATTTACTGAGGGAGAAGGAGATTGGATGAAGGCGGCATTCACAACAGATTTAATAAAGGATACACCTACTAGAAATATTGACATGAATTTGCGTTCAAATTTTTATGAGACTCCAAAAGATGCAAGTTTTTTTGTCACTGATAGAATCCAAGTTAAAGGTGCTACTGACTTTGATGATTATTGCTATGCAGTTACTAGAAATGTTACGGGTATGATTGATGAACCAGTACTTAAAAAGTTAAAGGATATCCAGCACAAAACATTAATCCTTTTTGGCGAGAATGATGCTTTAATTCCAAATCCATATTTGCATGGTGGTTTTACAAAAGATATTGCTAATTTTGCACAAAGTGAAATACCACAAAGTGAATTATTGTTAATTCCAAAGTGCGGACATATGTTGCCTTTTGAAAAAGCTGAAATAGCTAATGAAAAAATTATTAACTTTATGAATAATTAGTCTGGAAATGGAAAGGAGAAACAATGAAAGAGATTAAAGAAGTTTATATTATTGATGCAGTTAGAACTCCAATTGGGTCTTTTATGGGGTCACTAAGTTCAATTCCGGCAACAAAATTAGGCAGTATTGTAATCAAAGGATTGATTGACAGAAATAAGCTTCCTAATGACTCTGTTGATGAAGTGATAATGGGAAATGTAATTCAAGCCGGAGAAGGACAAGCTCCTGCTCGACAAGCCACTTTGGGTGCTGGATTAGACAGATCAGTGCAATGTATGACCATAAATAAGGTTTGCGGTTCCGGACTTAAGTCGGTTATGTTGGGTGCACAAGCAATTATGTTGGGTGATGCAGAAGTTGTAATTGCCGGTGGAATGGAAAACATGTCACAAATACCATTTTACGTTAAAAATGTTCGTGCAGGATATAAAATGGGCGATCAAAAAATGGTAGATGGAATGCTTGATGATGGACTAATGGACGCTTATGATAATACTCATATGGGAAATTTTGCAGAGCTTTGCGCCTCAGAATATAATATTACCAGAGAAGCACAAGATGATTTTGCAATTGAAAGTTATAAACGTGCTCTGAAAGCGATGGAAGAAAAAAAGTTTGAAAGTGAAATTATACCAGTTGAAGTCCCTGGAAAAAAGGGAAGTGTTACAGTTGTTTCAAATGATGAAGAACCAAGCAATGTAAATTTTGAAA
This sequence comes from uncultured Ignavibacteriales bacterium, assembly GCA_963704835.1. Taxonomy (GTDB): domain Bacteria; phylum Bacteroidota; class Ignavibacteria; order Ignavibacteriales; family Melioribacteraceae. Next base: position 81,631 of record CAVPHW010000032.1, read on the forward strand.
AATTAAAATCGCTCAGATCAGTTTTTCAAAAAGATGCAACAGTTACAGCTGCAAATGCTTCTTCAATTAATGATGGTGCTTCCGCAGTTTTATTGATGACAAAAGAAAAAGCAGATTCATTGGGATTAAAACCAATTGCAAAAATTATTGAGCAAGCTTCTGCAGCAAAAGATCCTAAATGGTTTACAACCGCTCCTATTGATTCAATTAATAAAGTTCTTAGCAAAAGCAAAAATGAATAAAGATGATATTGATTTATTTGAAATCAATGAAGCATTTTGCTGTTGTATCACTTACCGTAAATAAAGAATTAGGTTTGGACCCAAACAAAGTAAATGTAAATGGCGGCGCAGTTGCTTTAGGACATCCTATTGGAGCAAGCGGTGCAAGAATTCTTACAACTCTTCTTCATGAAATGCAAAAAAGAAACTCAAAATATGGACTAGCTTCATTATGTATCGGCGGTGGAGAAGCTTCTGCTTTAATTGTAGAAAAAGTATAAATCTTTAAAGACGGTGTTAACTGCACCGTCTTTTTTTTATCCAAAAAATTAGCTTCTCAAACTTCGTATAAAATTTATATATTCACACAAGTGTAATAATTACAAAATCCATTTTAGAATGAGCAATTTAAGAATTGGTACATGTAGCTGGAAGTATGAATCATGGAAGGGAATTGTTTATCCCGAGTTTGGCGATTTTAATTACCTTGAAGAATATAGCAAAAGTTACAATTCTGTTGAAATTGATCAGTGGTTTTGGTCGCTTCATAATTCCAAAGCAGTTTTACCCAAACCAAATATTGTAAGAGAGTATATCGAATCTGTCCCCAAAGATTTCTTATTTACAATTAAATTGCCTAATAGTCTTACACTAACACATCCCTACAAAAAGAAAGAAGCAAACCCATTTTTTCTTTCAAATGATTTAATGTATTCTTTTCTCAATTCTATTGACTATATGAAAGATAATGTAGGAATGTTGATGTTTCAGTTTGAATATTTGAATAAACAGAAAATGAACTCGCTTTCAGAATTCATCTCAAAATTAGAACCATTTTTTTATAATCTCAATCGAGAGTTTAATTATGGAATTGAAATTAGAAATCCGAATTATTTACAAGAACCGTTTTTGGAATTTTTAAAAGCTCATGATATTTCTTTGGTTTTTCTTCAAGGTTACTATATGCCGCAGATTACTGATGTATATAAAAATGCATCTAATCATTTGAATGATAAAGTTGTTATTCGCCTTCACGGTTATGATAGAAAAGGAATAGAAGAGAAAACAAAGGAACAGTGGAATTCAATAGTTGAACCCAAAGACTCTGAATTAAATCTAATTGTGGAGATGATTAAGACTTTACTTAGTAAGAATATTGATGTATTTCTAAATGTGAATAATCATTACGAAGGTTCTGCTCCTCTTACAATAGCAAAGATCAAGGATAGGTTAAATCTTAAAAATTGAGTTAAACTAGAATTGGATGAGTTATGTCTAATCTATAATTCATTTAACTCACAAGGGGACAAAAACCAATGAAAAATTTCATAAAAATTATTTTAAGTAGTCTGATAGTATTTACTCTTTACAATTGCTCAGAACCGGAGATGCACAGTTCTTGGAAGGATATGGACATCACAATAGATGGAAGCCGAAAAGAGTGGGGTGAAAAACTAAAATATTTTGAAGATGAACAAGTTGCAATAGGAATCTCAAATGATGCGAACAATATTTATTTCTGTTTGGCTACTTCGGATGAAAGTAAAATTCTTAAAATAATGAGAACAGGTTTTACCGTTTGGCTTGATCCTCAAGATAGTGATGGGAAAACGATTGGAATACAGTATCCTATTAGAAGAGGACGACAGGAGGTGGGAGAAAAGGTTTTACAGGATAATAAGCAATCAAACAAATCCGGTGAAAATATTGAAAAGAGGATAGAAAAATTCAGAATTGAGCAAAATGAACTTTTAATTGTAAATGAAGATAATTTCCCGCTGAATGCTTACCCTTTAGAAAATAATACCGGATTGGAAGTAAAAATTGGTTATGAATTGCATCAATTTGTTTATGAATTGAAGGTTCCGCTTTCCAATAATAAAATTAGTACCGTTTATACAGATGCTTTGCCAACTGAGACAATTAAAGTTGGATTTGAATCTGGTGAGTTTGTAAAACCGGAACAAGGTGATAGAAGTAGTATGGGAATGTCAGATGGACAGCCTTCCAGCAGCCGAGGGAAAGGAATGCGTGGAGGAGCAAATAGAAATAATATGGGCGATAGGCAAGAAATGATGAAACAATTAAAATTTTCCATCAATGTGAAATTATCTTCTAAATAAAACCTCAACCAAATTAGTATTAAAAGTGAAGCACAAGGAGATGATTAAAAATCATCTCCGCCTTCCATATCTCCTCCAGAATCTCTATTTGGTCTTTCTCCCTGCTTGTAATTATTTATGTTGAAACGTAGGTTTAAACTTACCATTGGAGATTCAGGGAGTAAAATTGCTGTATCTGTAAAAATCAATTGACTCGGATGTAAATTCTCTTTTTGCAGTTCCAAATACATCCCTAGCCTGCAAAGTAAGTGCAAATTGTTTGTTGAAAAATAAATATCTTAAAGCAATATTTGTCATCACATATCCTTCACGTGTGCCTTGTGCAGAAACAGTTGGACTATTATAAAATAAATTTACCTGAATTTGTGCTGCGGTAGAAAGGTTAAAACTATTGTTAAATCTTGTATCCCAGTTAAAACTTCCTCTGTCAAAACTCAATCCATTAAGTTCACCAACAATTTTATAATTATATAAATTGCCCATTAGGTTAACATTCCAAAAAGTAACCGGATCAAAATTTAACATAAGTTCACTACCAAAAGTATAATCTTTTCCAACGTTATCAACGGAGTGAAGAGTGATATTTTCTCCATAAACCGATTCCACACGTTCGACCTTATTGTTATTAACTCTATAATAAAGTTCAGCAGAAAAAATACTTTTATTAAACAATCTCTGGTAACCAAGCTCGTAAGAATCAATATATTCCGGTTCTAAAGCTGGGTTTCCTTTCCTAACATTATACGGATCCATCCAAGTAACAAATGGTTCTAACTCCCAACCACGAGGGCGGTCAATTCTTCTTGTATAGCTCGTCATAAACTGATTACTTTGATCCAATTTAAATGAGAAATGTAAAGAGGGGAAATAATCCCATTGATTGATTGAGAAAGATTCAGCAGTTCTTTGCAATTCTATTACTCTATCGGTGGATTCAGCTCTAACACCAAATTGAATCCCTAAATTATCTATTTGATTTGAATACATTGAATAGAGAGCGTGTATATTATTATTGTACTCAATGTTTTTGCTGAACAGTTCTTGCAACTCAAATTCAGTAGTATTTGTGTCATAAATGAAATACTGAGAAACGTCATCAGCACTATTAAATTCACCTTTATAGCCGGCTTCAAATTTAGAATCAGCAGTTATTGGATAAGTATAATCCAGTTTTAAATCAAAAGAGTTTGATGGACCTGCTTCAGTTTGCTCTTGTCCCTCAACAATTACATTTGTAATATCAAATTGTTTAAACAAAGTATATTCATCAGAATTTCTATGTTGATAGATAAAATCTAAAGATACTACATGATCTTTATCAGAAAAATTATGAAAGTAATTCAACCCTCCGCCAAAGTAACCACCTGATCTTGATCTATCATTCATTGTCGAAAATTTATCAATGAAAGAACTTACATCTGTCCACTTTGAATAAGCAAGATTTGAGTTACTCAATCCTTCCCGGTAACCATATCTTCCATTTAAAGTTAGAGCATCATTTTTTGAAAAATTAAAAGTAACAGCACTTTTTATTCCGTAAGATTTGCCACCTCTATTAGAACTGCCTAAAGAAGAGTTGAAGTTTTTTTGCTGATTGAATAAAATCCAATTGTTTGTTTCACTTTCCATCTCCATTCTTCTGTTGTTATAATCCACGCCCAGATTAAAATTTATCAACGAGTTCTTCAAATCAAATATTCCATCTCCACCATATCTTTCACCGTTTCCGCCATTTAGATTAACAATGCCACTCATTCCTGTAAGATCAGATTCCTTCGTTAAAACATTAATAATTCCAGCTGTGCCTTCTGGGTTATATTTTGCAGAAGGGTTGGTAATAATTTCAATATTTTCTATTAAACTGGCGGGAATATTTTGTAAGGCTTCACTTCCTTCTAAAATTGATGGTTTGCCATCAACTAACACTGTAAAATTTGAACTTCCTCTAAGGCTAACATTCCCCTCAATATCAACGGTAACAGAAGGAACGTTTTCTAAAACGTCAACAGCAGTTCCGGAAAGTGAAGTAAGCTGTTCACTAACATTAATAACCTTTTTATCAATTTCGTAAGATACAGCTGCTCTTTCTCCGCTCACAACTATGTCATCTGTATCGAATATTTCCGGTGATAACAAAATCTCACCTAAATCAAGGTTGGTTTTAGGAGTAATATTTATGTCGTTAATAGTGGTGAATTCATATCCAATAAAACTAATTTTTAGGTAGTAATTATCCGGGCGGATTGGGGAAATATTAAAAACACCTTCTTTATTTGTAATAGTTCCATTTACTTGGGTGCTATCGCTTACTCTAAAAAGAATAATGTTCGAATATTCTAACGGAACTTTTGCACTTTTATCAAGCACTTTACCGGTTATTGAATTAGTTAAAGTTCTCTGTGCATTTATGTAAGAAAATGAAATCAGAATTGTAATAAGTATTAGAAATTTGCGCATTAAGTTCTCAATAATTTTAAAGTGATTTATAAATACTGGTTATTTAGATAAATATAAGGATTAGACAACGGCTAGAGTGCGATTTGTTTAATCTAAATTTAGATATGTAAAAATAAATGAAATTATGGTTTAATGCTACGAAATTTGACAAAGAGTATTTTTAATTGATGTATAATTCAAATGAATTTCCAATATTCGCAGCAAATTAAAAATAATAGAGATATTTCACTTTAAATACTCCAGCCCTATTTTTGACATGCATTTTTCTAGGTAATAGCATATCATTTTCATCATATCGGTCACTGCGGTCTTGAACTTCATTTATGGCAAAATATATCCAGCTTTTTGGTGAAAAATTATAAGCAAACAAAAAGCCCAAAATTACTTGCTCTAATTTATCTGTCGATTTTACAAAAACATTATCTACATACATTTTAATATTTAAATCATTTATTGGCGTTAATGAAAAATATGGTCTTGCATTATACGTTATATCTTCAATTTCATTATTGGGATTTCCTTCAACAAAAAGATCAATTGAAGTATCCAAAACTTAAGAATACTTAAATGGCATTCCAATTTATTATGCACCACCCCAAGAATAAAAAGCTAGATATTCTCTTGAAAAATTGTAAGTTTTTGAGTATCCGCCATATAAAGTTTCCACTCCACTTAGGTGATGTACTAAACCATGAACTAAAATTTGCATTATATGAAGAATAGTTAATATTCCTTCATCTTTTGATTTTCCGGCATCTAGATTTATTTCAAAACCCCAATTATTTCTAAAATTCATATTATATCCTAAAACTCCACCATAATCAGTAAAATTATCGCTCTTTTCCCAATTTAAATATCCACCAAAATAAAGTAATATGCTCTTACTGATCCCTCATCAAATTGCCAACGCGGTCCAGTTAATGCCGACCGCATTCAAAGTTCCTCGCCAAGGAACATAACCGATTTGATCAATATCAAATTTATTACCAATATATCTACCTCTCATCAGATTTATCCAAGTTATCATTGAATTGTGTAAATCCGGCTGAGAATGCATAATCACCCTCATTATTTTTAAATGATCTTGCAACTTGGTAAGCTAATTGCCAATTTGATCCTCTTAAGGCACCATCAATGTCTAAAACTCCGTAATCATTCCCTTGAGTATGTTTCCCAACAAATAAGTAGTCCTATGGAAGAATTATCCAGTATTTGTTTTGTTTACTCTTGCTGAACCAAATATTGCTGTTGGTTCGTAAGATTTCTCACCATCTTCTTTATAATTTGTTTCACCAGTTAAAGCAAAAAAACCGCCATATTCCAAATCATTTAGTCTTCCAAAACCTCTGTTCCAACTTGTAAGGGAACTTCAGTTCCATCAGGCAATAATTTTCCAATTCTTCTCGAATAGAATAATTCAAGTGGACGATAAAATCCTGAATTTCGTTGTTTTCCGGAAGGGGAAAAGACCTCGTTTCCTTCTGTAAAAAATGGTCTTTTTTCAGAAAAATATGATTCATATCTAGAAATATTAAAATCAAATGGATCAGCTTCAATTTGAGCAAAATCCGGATTAGCTGTAAGTTGAAAAGTTAATTCTTGAGAAGGATTATAAAAAATATCTATTCCTGCATCAGGATCAGTTTCATATTTGTTATTTCCAAGATAAGTTGCTTTTCCTAATTCCAACTGGATAAATTTCTAAATTTAGACCTTTTACTGAAGGTTTGAAATCGTCAAACAATAAGCTAACCAAATTTTGAAATTCTTTGTCCTTCATTTTCCTCATAACTGCACCAATATATATCTTCCGAATCAATTGGTCGCCAACGGTCAAAATCTAATCCCCATGAGATTTAACGATTTATCATATTGAATTGATTTGTAGGGAATTTCCATTTCAACAACAAATCCCCAATAATAGATTTTAGAATCAGCAAACCAAATTCCATCCCAATTATAATCTCTGTTTCTTGCGTCATCTAATAATCTACAGTCGCTTCTAACACCACCAGCTGAAACAGCAAATTTATATGCTGTTCTTTTGTCACCAAAAGTATCAATCATAAAAGAAACAACATCACCACCAAAATCATCTAATTTACCTGTATAATTTTGGATGTTTTCAATTTCATCATAAGAAATAATTAAGCAGTATAAAGCATTTTCTGGGTAAGAACCTTGGCAATTGTTTTTCTCAGTGGTGAAACACCATGAAAAGGTTGAAATTGTTCAAAATCCGAAACCGAATCCGCTGTATTCCAAACATCATCAATCAGTCCATCTATTATAATTGGATCATTAGTTCTTAACAGGTTTAGATGTTTTAGTTTATCATCGCCTTCAGCAGACAGAAGTGAATTTAGAAGTAGGAAGCTTAGTAAAATTCTTTTCATATAAAAAGAGTTCAATTTTTGCACTTTTGACGTTTAGATTTTTTTTTGGTTCACAAATCTGTAGTATAATAATACTAAATAACGAAAACTAACAAATATCTGTGAATCAAAATGATACAATTCAAAATGATTTTTCAATTTAGAACAGAGTTAATAGCCGCAGAATTTGTTTTTGAATCAAATTAGAACTTTTTGAATTGGCATTAAAGTTGGCTTAACAGAACAAATATTTAATGCATACAGAAGGAGTTAAAATGATTTACCAAGCAGAAAAATTTGATTGGACAGTTGATAACAGAGGCAGTAATAAATTAAACCATAACTTATATAGATCTTCTGATGGTGAAATTTATTATCATAGACTAAAATTTCAAAATTCTGATGAAGAAATTATTTCTCAGGTAAATCCGGATGTAATTTGGGCATTAGAATTTGATGAAACAGTGATTAAAAAATATTATTTACAATCAAGAAATTGGTTAGTAAAAGATTTACAAAAAGCTTCTTAATATGTTGAAGAACTAAATTAGTATTTGCTTTTTAAGTGAACGGTTACAAAGGATCTTTTTTCTTCTGGAAAAAGATCCTTTTTTTAGATTTCCTCAAAACTTGTATTAGGCAACCAACCAACTTTTCCATCGGCTAGCTTTATTTTAACCCAGCTTGCAACTTTATCTTCAATTTCAAATTTAATTCCTTCATGGATTACAAATGCATCATTACTCTGCATATCGGGAGAAATTTTAGCTGAGATAATAGTTTGTAGTAGTATTCCCTTTTTACTTGAGAGCTCACTGGTTAAGCTGGAGATAAATAAAATTGAGGCAAGTATAAAAGCAAAAGCATTAAGTGTACCAAAAATAAAGGCAAATTTTTGAACTTGAGCATTTCTTATAAGAAAATATATACCAACACAAACAAGTAACAAGAAGTAGAAAATAAAAATAATTAGCTGCCAGCCTATTGAGTTAAAAGAGGAAAGTAAAATATTCCACCATTTAACAAAAAATAAAGGTGGGATTTCTTGAATTTTATCAACAGTTCTTGAATTTGCAATTTGTAAATTATGCACTGCATCGTCATTAGAGGGAGAAAGTTTTAATGCCTTTTCAAAGTATAGTATTGCTTTCCCAAGTCGGTCAGTACGAAAATATGAGTTCCCCAAATTATAATATAAATCGCCGCTTAAATAACCTTGTTTCAAAATTGCTTCATAGGAACTTATTGCTTCTTCATATTGGTTAGATTGATAATAATCATTTCCCTCTTTCATTATTTCGTCTAAAGTCTGTGCCTGTATAGTTGAGAAAGCAAACAGTAAAATCAGAAAGTATAATATTTTAATATTCATATAGTTATTTCTTACTTTTTATTGAAGATTCTAAAGTATCAATAATTTCTTCTATATTTTTGTAGATAATACCATTATTATCGTTACCAACGGCACTCGGTGAAAATCTAGCGAATTCACATTTTTCTGAAATTTGTGTCAGATTTTTAATAAAGTTTTCATCGAGATTATAAGTTTTTAATTTTTCAATAGCTCTATCTAAAGTGAATTCAGCTTGCTGAATACCTAATTTATCTCCAAGAAAATTAAACAGAGCTGCAGAAAGACTATTATAATAACCACTAAGCTCATTTCTTTCTTGTGCTTTTGATGCATCTTTTAATCTCTGTTTTGCAACCTTTGAAGCTTTTTGAAATTTAAGTAGGGATAAGTTTTTCGCCAATTTATTTTGTTTACTGTTAAAAATAATCAACATCAATAAAATTCCTAACGGTAATATTAAACCAACCCAAAATAGAACGGTAATTTTACCAATTTCTTCTCTTTTAATAAAGCTAGAATTATTTGTTTTAATGAATCTAATATCTTCGTTTAGCAGTTTTACATCTTCCTTTGAATAACCAGAAACGCTTTGAGCGTTTTGACCTGAGCCTTGCTTAATGTCTATTGAAAATGATTTCGATTTTAAAGTAACATAATCTCTTTTGTTCAAATCGTAATAAGTGAATTCAAGAGGAGGAATTTCTTTTATCCCAGGAATTCTAGGAACAATTAAAAACTCAATATCTTTTCTACCGGAAATAACATTTCCTCTATTAATCTTTTCATTTGTCTTTGGTTCATATTTTTCAAATCCAATTGGAAAACTAATTTCAGGAAGTTTTACAAGAGCAATATTTCCAGTTCCAGAAATTTTGGTTTTAACTGTAATTGCCTCGTTTAATTCTACACTACTTTTATCAAGTTCAACATCAAACTCAAAATTTCCAACAGAACCAGAAAATGAACTTGGCACATTGCTGCTAGGCAAAGGATCGACTTTGATATTTACTCTATTTGATTTAGCTAGATGTTCAATTGTTTCTGACCTTCCGAAAAATGAATCGTTAAAAAAATCATCAAAAATATCGTTTCTTCCACGTTTTGATTTAACAATTACAGGAACCTTTAATTCGAACGGAGTTAATGTTAGATCTCCACTCTTAGTCGGAAACAAGGCAACTCTTTTAATTGTAGCAGCTCGGAAACGTTCTCCATCATACATTTCAGTGCCGAATTGAATGTTCTGAGCTGTTTCTAAATCTTCTGACCAAAATCCATTGAATGTAGGTAGCTTAGAAATTTGAGGAGAAGAAATATTGAGTTTTGTATATAATTTGTAAGTAACAGTTAGTTGCTCGCCTTGTATAATTCTAGATTTATTTGGGATTGCTCTAATAAAAACACTTTTATTAAGCTCATCTTGGCTAATACCCAAATTTTTATCAACTTGCTGTTGAGTTGAAGTTCCCTTAACAATGCTAATGGTAGTTGGAGCGCTAGTTAGATTTTTTGTAATGTAAGTTAATGAAGCACTTCCAATATTTGCAGTTCCAACTTCTTCTGCAACAACAACAAATGAATAAGTAAGTGAACCAGAAACTTGACCATTAATAATTTGCATACTTCTCGATTCATTTGGTCCGCTTAAAACCTTTAAACCACTAAAAGTAGGGGGCTTAAAATTACTTATCTTATTTATATCGCCATTCTGAAAGGTGAAATAGATTTGAAATCGTTCATTTTGTGCTACGGTTGATTTATCAGCAGAGACATTAAATTCTTGTGCAAATAAATTCGCGGCTAAAAGCAATAAGGTGAACAAAGTAATTTTTAGTTTATCCATAATACTTTTACCAATCTTTTTCTACATTGGATTTTTTAGTTTTCTGCTCTCTCATTTTTTTCTGTAGTTCAGCTTCATTATTTTTTAATGCATCAAGTATTCTTTGGGCTTCATCTTTAGAAATTTCATCTTTTGGCTCAGGTTGTTGTTGTTCATTTTGTTGTTCTTTAGATTGATCTTTCTGATCTTCTTTTTGCTGATCCTTCTGCTGCTCTTTATTTTCGTCTTCTTTATTTTGATCTTTGTTCTGATCTTGATCTTGATCCTGATTATCTTGGTTCTGCTGATTTTGCATCTGCTTTATGGCATAAGAAAGATTGTACTTAGTTTCCATATCATTTGGATTTAACTTTAATGCTTCTCGATATGCACCAATACTTTCTTTCAATTTTTGAGCTTTTAATAAGGAGTTTCCAATATTGTGAAAAATTTTCCCCTTTAGTTCATCAGTTTCTGCAAGAGGGAAAGAATTTTTGAATTCTTCTATAGCTTCCTCAAACCTACCTTGCTTATAAATTGCATCTCCATGGTTAAATTTTGATTCAAAACTCTCAATATCAGCTTCAATTGCTTTTTTAAAATTCACTTCTGATTCAGCAAATTTATTCTCTTCGTAAGAATCAACGCCATCATTAATTAAACCTCTTGTTGATTGTGCAAATTGTGTAGAGAAAAAACAAACAAGCAATAAAAATATTATATGATTGAAATTTATCTTAAACATCTTCTTCACTTTCAAATTTTTCAAAAAATTTAGATTTCTGTTCCTTAATAATAATTTCCAACAACAAAATTAAAAGAGCCGGTATTAAAAAGTAATAATATCTATCTTCATATTCTGTGATTTTCGTTGCTCCAAATTCGGAACCTTCTAAACTTGCTAGATCATTATAAATCATCTCCAACTCATCATCTGTATTGGAACCACGGTAGTATTGACCGTTTCCTTTACTTGTGATTTGTTGAAGTGTTTTTTCGTCAAGTTTGGTTAAAACAACATTCCCACTTCTATCTTTCTTGTAGCCGATCTGAGTTCCACCATCATTGTACATTGGAATAGGAACTCCTTGTGGAGAACCCAAACCAATTGAATAGATTTTTACTCCTAAATTATTTGATTCCTCAAGAATATTATCTAAGTCGCCTTCGTGATCTTCACCATCAGTAATTATTACAATCGCTTTTTGAGTTTCTTCATCTTTCTTAAATGAATTTAAAGCAAGCTTAATTGCGGGTCCAATTGCAGTTCCAGGTTGAGGTACAGATTTAACAGAAACAGCAGAAAGGAATAAATTTGCAGCCGAATAATCAGTGGTTAATGGAAATTGGATAAATGCCTGTCCCGAAAAAATAATTAATCCAATTCTATCACCTTGTAACTTCTGTATTAATTTAGAAATCTCATGTTTCGCTTTTTCTAAACGGCTAGGTTTTATATCCTCAGCCTTCATGCTTAGCGAGACATCGAGCAGAATATAAACATCTATTCCAACCTGCTTAACTTCTTCAATTTTAGAACCAACCTGCGGATTTGCTACAGCAAAAATTAATAGTACAATTGATAATATTATTAATCCATTCTTAACAATAGTTTTTATCGCACTTCTTCTTGGGAATAAAACTTTGTGCAATTTTATATTTGCAAATTTTTCTAATAATAAATTTTGATTTCTTGTTGCATACCAAATTAATGCGATAAGAATTGGGATTAAGTACAATCCATACAGATATTCACTATGTGCAAACTTAACCATATATTTCTAAGGTAATTTTCTTAAATAGGTTTTTGATAAAACTAGTTCTAACAAAATAAAAAACAATCCGGCTGCTAACCATCCATAAAACAACTCTTTAGCTTTTCTATAACTTGTTATTTCAACACGAGTCTTTTCTAAAGTATCAATTATTTTATAAATTTCTTCCAACTTTTTATTGTCAGTTGCTCTATAATAATTTCCATCAGTAATTTTCGCAACTTCATTCAACACTTTTTCATCTATTTCAACCGGTACCATCTGGTATCGTTTTCCAAAGGGTGTCTGAAAAGGATAGGGAGCTTCTCCCATTGTTCCAACTCCAACAGTATAAACTCTTATCCCAAATTTTTTAGCAATTTGAGCTGCAGTAATCGGATCAATCTCACCGCTATTATTAACTCCATCTGTTAAAAGAATTATGACTTTGCTTTTGGCTTTACTATCTTTTAAACGATTTACACCATTTGCAATAGCAGTTCCAATGGCAGTACCATCTTCAATAATTCCACTTTTTATTTCTTTTAATAATCCTCTTAAAACGGGATAATCAATTGTAAGTGGACATTGTGTAAAACTTTCACTAGCAAATACTACTAATCCAATCTTGTCTGTAGTTCTGCCGGCGACAAATTCATCAATCACATTTTTTGCAGCTTCTAATCTATTTGGTTTAAAATCCTCTGCGAGCATACTGCCAGAGATATCTAAAAGCATTGCAACATCTATTCCTTCGGTATAAACATTTTCACCGGAAGAAAATGATTGTGGTCTAGAAAGGGCAATAATCAAAAGAGAAAGTGCTATAAGTCTTAAAATCATTGGTAAATGTCTAAGTCTTTCTCGCAAGGTCTTATTAAGTCCACGAAATATTTCAAGGTTAGAATAAGTAATTGCTGCAGATCTTTTTCTATTTTGCTTCCAATACCAAAACATGATTAAAGGAATTAGAAGAAGAAAGTAGAGTACATATGGAAAAGCAAATGTGATATTATTGAACACGGCTTACTCCTACCACAAATTCTTCTTCTTGTTTTGTTTTCTGAACAATTTCATAGGCTTGGTTCATCATTTCTTCGTTTACCGAAGATAGAGGAATAAATTTAGCAAATTTAACCATATCAGCATTTTCTAAAAATCCTTGAGTCGTATCTATCATTTTTTGGTTATCCATAACTCTATTTAAGATAGCAACTGTTTGTGCAGTTGTCATCTCTAATGAGTTAAATTGATATCTACCTTCAAAATATTTTCTAATTATCTCTGTAATTTCAGAATGATAACCCTTTATATCACCTTGCTGCCATAATTTTTTTTCTTTAAGTGCATCCAATTTTTGAAGAATAATAATATGAAATGGCAAAGGTGGCGCCTTTATAGTTTTTCTTTCTTCACCAGTAGGCTTTTTGAACTTTTTATATAGATAATATCCGATTAGGGACAATAGCAGCAATGATGCAAATATGATTAACCAAAAAAACCAAGGGAAAGGAATTCTAATTGGTTCTTTAATATCCTTTATATCTTCAGCTTGGTTCACCTCAAGAGTGTGAATAAAAATTGTAACTTCATTTGAATTAGCAGTTAAAGGTTCAGAATTATTCCCAACAAAATAAGTTACTTGAATCGCTGGGATTACAACTCTAGACGAATCATACCCTGAAAGAATATAATTGAATTGCTGAATGTTTTTATTATCCTCATCAAATGTAGCGGGCAGAACTTTTATTACTTCTAATGGAGCAAGTTTATCGGTTAATGTTGGAGGAGCTATTCTGATGCCATCGCTATGTTCAACTAGAATGCTAAAATTTATATAATCACCAACCAAATAATCTGATGTATCTGTACTTGCAGAAACATTAATGCTTTGAGCAAAAATACTGAATGTGAATAGTGAGAAATGGATAATCAAAATTCTTAAAATCTTTACCATCTTTTCTCGCGTAATTTAAAAAAGTCAATCAAAGGTCTCACGTAGGATGTCGATGTATCAATATTGATTGTATCAACTCTACTTTTTAAGAAAAGGTTATTTTGAATATCTCTTTTTTCTTGCATTTTCTTTGTGAAGTGATCCTGAACAATTTTACTACTAGTATCTAAATATCTTATCTCTCCAGTCTCCGCATCTTTGAATTTTACTAATCCTGTTTTTAACATTTCTTTTTCTCTAGGATCTTCTAACATGATATTGATAAGATCGTGTTTTTTACTAATAATCTTCAATATTTTTTCATAATCGGAATCAATAAAATCGGAAATTAAAAAAGCTATGCTTTTCTTTTTCACTGAATGATTGAAGTATTCCAGTGCGGCCTTAATATTAGTTCTATTTCCTTGAGGCTCAAAAGAAAGGATTTCTCTAACAATTCTTAATATATGACTTCTTCCTTTTTTAGGCGGAACAAATTTTTCAATTTGGTCAGTGAACAAAATTAATCCGACTTTATCGCTATTCTTCATAGCTGAAAATGCTAATATTGCGGTTAATTCAGCGGCAATTCTTTGCTTGGTTTTCTCAACACTTCCAAATACTAAAGAGCCACTAAGATCTACCAAAAGCATAACTGTAAGCTCTCGTTCTTCTTCAAATATTTTTACAAAAGGATGTCCAAACCTCGCACTTACGTTCCAATCAATAGTTCTAATATCATCCCCAATTTGATATTCTCTAACTTCAGAAAATTCCATTCCTCTTCCTTTAAAGACGGAATGATACTCTCCTGAGAAAACATCATTTACTACACCTCTGGTTTTGATTTCTATTTGGCGTACCTGTTTTAGAATTTCTTTTGTTAACATAATCTATTACGGTACTTCAACTTTATTCAAAATATCTTCAATAATATTTTCCGAAGTAATTTCTTCAGCTTCAGCTTCATAAGTTACAGCAATTCTATGCCTTAAAACGTCCATGCAGATTGACCTAACATCTTCCGGAACTACATATCCTCTTCTCTTTAAAAAGGCATTTGCTCTCGCAGCTAAAGCTAAGTTAATTGTTGCTCTTGGTGAAGCACCATAGTTAATTAAATCGGTAAGATTAGACAACCCATAGTCGCCAGGTTTTCTTGTAGCAAACACAATATCAAGTATATATTTTTCAATTTTTTCATCAACATAAATATCATGTATTAGGTTTCTTGCTTTTAAAATATTATCAACTGTAACAACGGGTTTAACACTTTCGGGTTTTGATCCAACATTTCTATGTAGAATTCTCATCTCCTCTTCGCGTGTTGGATAAGTAATTTTAACTTTTAGCATAAATCGATCTACTTGAGCTTCAGGTAATGGATAAGTTCCTTCTTGCTCAATTGGATTTTGTGTAGCTAGAACCAAAAATGGTTCGGCTAATTTAAATGTATTTTGTCCAATTGTAACTTGGCGTTCTTGCATTGCTTCTAATAATGCACTTTGAACTTTTGCGGGAGCTCTATTTATCTCATCAGCGAGAATAAAGTTTGAAAAAATAGGACCTTTTTTTATAGAAAAATTTCCCTCTTTTTGATTATAAATCATAGTACCAATTAAATCTGCCGGAAGTAGATCGGGAGTAAATTGTATTCTTTGAAATTTTGCATCCATGCAATTGGCAAGAGTATTTATGGCAAGAGTTTTAGCCAATCCGGGAACACCTTCAAGTAAAATATGTCCATTCCCAAGAAGTCCAATTACTAAGCGGTCAACCATATCTTTTTGACCAACAATTACTTTGCCGATCTCAGAAAGTAAGACATCAACAAATTCACTTTCTTTTCTAATTTTTTCGTTCAGTTCTGTAATCTCCAAAATAGAATTCCTCTATAATTTTAATAATTGATTGTTTTTACAAATATTTTGACAATAAGTTTCATAAATATTTTTTCAAAATAAAAATTTATTACAATTTAGTAATATAGCAAAAATGATTGAATTTACTTCAAATATTGAATTATGATTCCTTTTATTTAAATCACTTTTCTAGTGATTTTAAATAATTATACATGGAGTTTTATGGTTATACGCCAGAATTAGTAAAAGTTCAAATAAATCATTGTTCTTAACTAACTTAATTTATATTATATCAAATTGTATCAGAAAAATTATTAATCAAAATGAAAATCTTAAAATTTGGTGGTTCATCTGTAGGAAATGCAGAAAGAATTTCTCGGGTAATTAATATTATTGAGGAATATCATTCAAACAAAGTAAAAGTTGGAGTTGTATTTTCTGCTTTTGGTGGAGTTACAGATCAACTAATAGAATTGAGCGATAAAGCTCTTAGAAGAGATGATTCTTTTTTAGCAAATTTTCAAAATTTGCGTCTAAAACATTTAGAGATTTTTGAGGTCTTAGTAACTCACGGTAAAAAGAGTGTTGCACTTAAGAATATCACAGAGCATTTTGAAGAGTTAAATGATATACTTAAGGGAATATATTTACTAAGAGAATTAACTCCAAGGATTTTGGATAATATTTTAAGTTATGGAGAAAGGCTTTCTGCATATATTATTTCTGAAGCTTTAAAAAGTAAAAATATTAATTGTGAATATCTTAATGCTACAAGTCTTATAAAAACGGATAATAATTTTGGCAATGCTCATGTTAATTACGATTTAACAAACGCGAATATTGTTGATTTTTTTAAAAAGCATTCAACCATGCAAATTATTACCGGATTTATTGCTTCTGATTTAGAAAATGAAATCACAACTCTTGGAAGAGGCGGCTCAGATTTTACAGCTTCTATAATTGGGTCAGCTTTGAATGCAGAAGAAATTGAAATATGGACTGATGTTGATGGAATTCTAACTGCCGACCCAAGAAAAGTTAAAGAAGCTATTCCACTTAAAGCAGTTACTTATCAAGAAGCAATGGAAATGTCACACTTTGGTGCAAAAGTAATCTACCCACCAACAATGCAGCCGGCATTTGATAAGAATATTAAGATAAGAATACGAAACACTTTTAATCCTAGTTTCAAAGGGACAATAATTTTAGAAAAACAATCTAAAGTTAAATTTAGTGCAAAAGGAATTTCTTCTGTTGATAATATTACATTGCTTAGAATTAGTGGAAGCGGGTTATTTGGAAACGAAGGAGTTACATCCAGAATATTTGATTCTTTGGCTGAGGAGAAAGTAAAGTCATTACTTCTAACTCAGGGCTCTTCAGGGTTAAGTATTTGTATTGCTGTTCTCCCTCAAGACGGTACCAAAGCAAAAAAAGCAATTGAAAAGGAATTAAGACTTGAAATATTTGACGGTCAAATTAGAGAAATAACTGCTGAAAAAAATCTTTCAATTGTTGCAGTTGTTGGTGAAGATATGAGGCATACTCCAGGTATTTCCGGGAAAGTATTTGATGCTTTAGGTAAAAATGGTGTTAATATTATCGCAATCGCTCAAGGTTCTTCAGAATTAAATATTTCATTTGTGATTAAGTATGATGATTTATCTAAAGCATTAAACGTTCTGCATGATTCTTTGTTCTTAGCAGAAAGAAAGGTTTATAATATTTTCTTAGTCGGGACTGGTTTGGTTGGGAAGGCATTGCTAAAATATATTCATGATAAAAAAGATTTTCTTAAAAATGAAAGATCAATTGAAATCAGAGTTATAGGTGTTGCAAACAGTAAAAAAATGCTTTTTGACCTTAGTGGGATTGATATATCTGATGGAAGTCAGTTTTTGGAAAAATCAAAGTTAAAATCAGAAACGGAAAAATTTGTTTCTGAAATGCAAAAATTAAATTTGGCTAATTCAATATGTGTTGATTGTACTGCTAATGAATCTTTAGTTCCACATTATGAAAAAATATTAAAATCCAATATTTCCATAACTACACCGAATAAAATTGCAAACACAAAAGATTTAAACTTTTACAAAAAATTAAGATTGGTTTCACAAAGAAAAAATGTAAAATTTTTGTATAGTACAAATGTTGGGGCTGGTTTACCAATTATTTCCACAATTAAAGATCTTGTGAACAGCGGTGAAAAAATTATTAAAATAGAAGGTGTTCTTTCCGGAACTTTAAGTTATTTGTTCAATTCTTTTGTTGGAAAAGCTAAATTCTCTGAAATCGTAAAAACTGCTAAATTAAATGGATATACTGAACCTGATCCAAGAGATGATCTTAATGGTTTAGATGTTGCCAGAAAGCTGTTAATTTTGATCCGAGAAATAGGAGTTGATCTTGAACTAAAAGATATTGATGTTGAAAATTTAGTCCCGTTAAAAGCAAGGAAGGCAGTTACAATAGATAAGTTTTTAGATATTCTTGAAAAAAATGACATGCTTTATGATGAGAAAAAAAATGAAGCAGCAAAAAGTAATAATGTTTTAAGATACATTGCTAAATATGAAAATGGCAAAGCTACTGTTAAACTTGAAGAAGTTGGGCTTACTCATCCATTTTATAGCCTTAAAGGGAATGATAATATTGTTGCAATTACCAGCCAAAATTATTCTACACAACCTTTAATAATTAGAGGAAGAGGAGCTGGGGCTGAGTTTACTGCTTCTGGTATTTTTGCCGATATTTTAAGAATTACAAATTATCTAGGTTAATTATGAAAAAAATACCAGTTGCCATTTTAGGAGCTACCGGAAGTGTCGGTCAAAAATTTATTGAATTGTTGATCAATCACCCTTGGTTTGAAATTGCTGAGCTCGGAGCATCTGAAAGATCTACGGGAAAGAAATATAAAGATGCAACAAAGTGGATAATGGCAAGTCTCCTTAATCCAGAAATTGGCAATATGGAACTTAAACCATGTAAACCAAATTTGAAATCAAGACTAGTTTTTAGTGCGTTGGATTCATCTTTTGCCGGTGAAATTGAAACTCAATTTGCAAACAATGGTTACTTTGTAATTTCAAATTCAAAAAACCATCGATTTGATTCAGACGTGCCATTGTTAATTCCAGAAGTTAATCCCGACCATCTTGAATTAATTAAAAATAAAAAAGGTGCCATTATTACAAATCCGAATTGCTCGACTATTGGTTTGGTTTTAGCAATTAAACCATTACTTGATGCCTTTGGAATTGAAGCAATGAATGTTGTTACTATGCAGGCAATTTCAGGCGGAGGTTATCCTGGAGTGCCAAGTTTAGATATTTTGGATAATGTTATTCCCTTTATTAGTGGTGAAGAAGAAAAATTGGAAAGTGAACCTAAGAAAATTTTAGGTAAACTATCTGATGGAAAAATAGTAATGACTGAAATTAAAACGAGTGCTCAATGCAATAGAGTTTCGGTTATTGATGGTCATACTGAAAATGTTCAAATCAAGTTTAAGAAGAAACCTAGCAAAAATGAGATTATAGAAGCATGGAAAGAGTTTAAATCATTACCACAAATTTTAGATTTACCTTCAGCTCCCCAAAAACCAATTCATTATTTTGAAGAAGATCATTTACCCCAACCAAGATTGAATAGGAATTTGGAAAATGGTATGGCAGTATCAGTTGGGCGATTAAGGGATTGTGAAATATTTGATTATAAATTTACAGTGCTTTCTCACAACACTGTAAGAGGTGCTGCTGGTGGGACATTATTAGTTGCTGAATTAATGAAAGCACAAGGATATCTTGACGGAATATTAAATGATTAATAAAATTAAAATATTTGCTCCGGCAACAGTTTCAAATGTTGGTTGCGGTTTTGATACCATTGGTTTTGCTATTGACCAGCCAGGTGATATTGTTGTTTTAAGCCTAAGAAAAGATGTTAAAGTAAGAATAAAAAAGATAACTGGAGATGGTGGAGTTCTTCCTTATGAAATAAAAAAGAATACTGCAACAGTTGGAATTTTAGAAATGCTAAAGCATTATCCAGATAAGTCAATTGGTGTTGATGTAGAAATTAGAAAGAAAATGCCAATCGGAAGTGGCTTGGGTTCAAGCGCAGCAAGTTCTGTGGCAGCAGTTTATGGGATGAATAAATTGTTGGGTGATTATTTTTCTGAAAAGCAAATTCTCGATTTTGCAATTAAGGGTGAATCAATTGCAAGTGGGGCTATTCACGCTGATAATGTTGCACCATGTATTTTGGGGGGAATTGTATTAATTCGTGATTATAATCCTCTTGATATTGTGAAATTGCCTATCCCAAATTTATATTGTACTGTTTTATTTCCACATATAGTTATAGAAACTAAAAAAGCTCGCAAATTGATTAAGAAGGAAATCCCACTTTCAAAAGCTAGGAAACATTTTGGAAATATTGGTACCCTAGTTTCCGGACTTTACGAGGACGATATTGAAATGATTGGTAAAGCAATTGAAGACGAAATTTCAGAACCAGCAAGAGCTAAACTTATTCCCAATTTTTATGATATTAAAAATGCTGCTTTAAAAAATGGGGCTTACGGATGTTCAATTTCTGGTTCCGGTCCCTCAATATTTGCCTTTGCCAAAACTCTAGAAGACGCAAAAAAGATTGGGACATCCATGAAAAGAATAGTAAATCAAGCCGGAATAAAATCTACTTTATACATATCGAAAATAAATCCATTAGGACCAAAGATTATTACTTAAAATCATGAACTATTACAGCACAAACAATATAAATAACAGAGTAAGTTTCCGCGAAGCACTTCTTCAAGGTTTAGCTGATGATAAAGGTCTTTTTCTACCAGAGACTATTTTGCGATTTTCAGACCCATTTATTGGTAATCTAAAGAATTTAAGTTTTCATGAAATTGCTTTTGAAATAACCAAGAATTTTGTAGAAGATGAAATTTCCCCTGATGATCTTAATAGTATTATTGAGTCATCAATCTCTTTCAAAGCTCCAGTTATTAAACTTTCAGGCAGTATTTCTATACTAGAATTATTTCATGGACCAACTTTAGCGTTTAAAGATTTTGGTGCAAGATTTATGGCTAGAACTATGGAGTTGTTCTTAAAAGATCATAATAAGGAAATAACTATATTAGTTGCAACTTCAGGTGATACTGGTAGTGCTGTTGCTAATGGATTCTTGAATGTAGATGGAATAAATGTAGTTGTTTTATTTCCAAGTGGAAAAATTAGCAAAATACAGGAAAAGCAGATTACAACTCTAGGCAATAATATTAAAGCTTTTGAAGTAGAAGGTACTTTTGACGATTGTCAGAGATTGGTTAAATCAGCATTTGTGGATAAGGAATTAAAAACAAAAATTAATCTAAGTTCAGCAAACTCCATTAACATTGGCAGACTAATTCCACAATCATTTTATTATTTTGAGAGTTTTAAGCAATTGTCAATTAAAGATAGTCAACAAGTAGTTTATTCAATTCCCAGCGGCAATTTAGGAAATTTAACTGCAGGACTTTTTGCAAAAAAAATGGGGTTACCCATTTCTAAATTTATTGCGGCTACAAATTCAAATGATGTTTTTACAAAATATATTAAGAATGGAAAGTTTGAACCACGTTCTTCGGAGATTACACTTTCTAATGCTATGGATGTTGGCGATCCAAGTAATTTGGACAGAATACGAGTATTGTATGGGGATGACCATTCACAAATTGCGGATATAATTTTTTCAAAGAGTTATTCCGATTTAGAAACAGTTCACAAGATTGAAGAAACGTATAATAGTTTTAATTACATTATTGATCCGCATGGAGCAGTTGGTTATTTAGCTTTGGAAGATTATCAAAAAGATTTCGATAGTAATTGTTTAGGGGTTGTTTTAGAAACGGCACATCCAGCAAAATTTTTAGATGTCTTTATAAATCATTTTACATTTGCACCTAAAATTCCCGAGAGATTATCAAATTGTTTGGATAAAGTAGGAAGCACTTTAAAAGTTTCAAATGATTTTACAGAGTTTAAAGAAATACTATTAGCTTAAAATAATCTTGCACCATGTAAATTATTTTTATATCTTCTCTCTCATCAAAGTTTTGTTGTTCTTTTAGAAATTTGAATTATCAAGAAAGGCAGAGGGAACAGGCCCTGTGAAGCCTTGGCAACCGTCAATTATGAAAGGTGCCAAATCCTGCCCTAATTATTAGGGGAAGATAATATTGGAATTTATTAAACCTCCTTTGGAATCTTTCCACTGGAGGTTTTTTTGTTTAAACAAATACATCATAATAAAAGGAGTTCTAAGTGAGTACATATAAATATGAAACATTACAATTACATGCGGGACAAGAACCAGATTCAGCAACAAACTCTAGAGCAGTTCCAATTTATCAAACTACCTCGTTTTCTTTTGATGATTCTGAACATGCGGCCGATTTATTTGCATTAAAGCAATTCGGTAATATTTATACTAGAATTATGAATCCAACAACTGATGTTTTTGAGAAAAGAGTTGCTGCCTTAGAAGGAGGAGTTGCTGCTCTCGCAACTGCATCGGGGCAGGCTGCAGAACATTTAGCTATCACCAATCTGGCGGAAGCAGGTGATAATATTGTTTCGACCAGTTTTCTTTATGGAGGCACATATAATTTGTTTAAGGTAACTCTGCCAAGAGTTGGAATAAAAGTTAAATTTGTTGATGGTGATCAACCTGCAGATTTTGAAAAACAAATTAACGAAAAAACTAAAGCTATTTATATTGAGTCGATTGGGAACCCGAGATTAAACATCCCAGATTTTGAAAAAATAGCAGAAGTTGCTCATAATAATGGCATTCCACTTATTGTTGATAATACTTTTGGTGCAGCTGGTTACTTAGTTAGACCAATTGAACATGGTGCAGATATTGTTGTTCAATCAGCCACAAAATGGATTGGTGGTCATGGAACTTCGATCGGCGGAGTAATTGTTGATTCCGGTAATTTTGATTGGGGGAATGGAAAATTTCCCGTATTTACGGAACCTTCTGCCGGTTATCACGGATTAAATTTTAATGAAGTTTTTGGTAAAGGTTCTCAGTTTGGGAATATCGCATTTATTATAAGAGCACGTGTTGAAGGATTAAGAGATTACGGTCCATGTGTTAGCCCGTTTAATTCGTTTCTATTTTTGCAAGGTTTGGAAACATTATCGCTAAGAATGGAAAGACACAATTCAAATGCATTAACGCTTGCTAATTGGTTGAAAAATCATAAATCGATTGATTGGGTTTGGTATCCTGGATTGAAAGATTATCCTTCTCATACTAATGCGAAAAAGTATTTGCGTTCTGGTTTTTATGGTTCTATGTTATCATTTGGAATTAAAGGTGGACTTGAAGCTGGAAAGAAATTTATCAACAGAGTTAAGTTGGCTAGTTTGGTGGCGAATGTTGGAGATGCAAAAACTTTAGTTATTCATCCGGCATCAACAACACATCAACAGTTAAGCGAAGATGAGCAAAAGTCATCTGGTGTTTTACCAGAAGGTATTAGAGTATCAGTGGGGATAGAACATATAGATGACATTATAAATGATTTTGAACAGGCTTTAAATGGGAAATGATTTTTTCAATAAATTTTCTATGATTATATCTGATGCGGAGAGGGTATGAAAGTGAAAACCAAATTTGAAACTTTGTTTTCGAAAAATAATCCACTACATCTTGAGAATGGTGAAACTTTGGATACGGTAACAGTTGCGTATCAATCAATCGGAAAGTTAAACGCGAACATGGATAATGTGGTTCTGGTTAATCACGCTCTCACCGGAAATGCACATATTTCTGGAAAAATCACAAGAGAGGAAATTGAAAATTCAAAGTTCAATGAGCGATTGCACCGATACAACAAAATGTTTAATAATAAAGAGGGTTGGTGGGCACCGTTGATTGGGAAGGGGAAAGCAATCGACACAAATCAATATTTTGTTATTTGTCCAAATGTTTTGGGTAGCTGCTACGGAACTTCTGGTCCAGCGAGCAATAACCCCGAAATAAAAAAATTGTATCGAATGAAGTTCCCAGAAATAACTGTTAGAGATATGGTAAAAGTCCAAAAAGAATTACTTAGTTCTCTAGGTATTAGTAAAATAAAATTTGCAGTTGGTGGTTCTCTTGGAGGAATGCAAGTATTAGAATGGGCAATAATGTATCCAAATATGATTGAAAAAATTATGCCCATCGCAACTTCAGCTGCTCATTCTGCTTGGGCTATTGGTTTAAATGAAGCATCACGAAATGCTATTAAGAATGATGCGGAATGGGATAATGGAAATTATAAAAATCAACCGGAGCGAGGAATAAGTCTCGCGAGAAAAATAGCAATGATTAGTTACAGAAGTTATAACTCATTTAGTGAAAAATTTAATAGAAGTCTAAATAAAAAATCAAATGTAAAAAATATATTTGAGATTGAAAGTTACTTGAATTACCAAGGAGAAAAATTAACTAAAAGATTTGATGCCAATACTTATTTGTATTTAAGCAAAGCAATGGACTTACATGATGTCGGTAAAAACCGGGGGGGAACTTCCAAAGCACTTGCGAAAATTAAATCAAAAACTAAATGTATTGGCATCAATTCAGACATATTATATCCAGTTGAGGAACAAAAAGAAATAGCTAGACAAATTCCAGGATCAGAGTATGCTGAGATAGATTCAATACACGGGCATGATGCTTTCTTAATTGAGTTTGATCAACTAGATAAAATAATACGAGAATTTTTAAATTAAATATTAGCTAAAACTCTTTTAAGTTTTTCAGTTACTTCAATGGCAATTTCTGCTAGCGATTCATTTTTAACAGACTGCATTGAATCTATTGGGTTTACGATTGCAACATCAACGCTCTTGTCGTCTAATTCTTGCACAATAACATTACATGGTAGTAGAACTCCAATTTTATCTTCCGCTGTCAGTGCTTTATGAGCAAATGGTGGGTTGCAAGCCCCAAGTATTTTGTACTTGCGAAAATCGACATCTAATTTTTTCTTTAGTGTTTGCTGAACATCAATTTCAGTTAAAACACCAAAACTTTCTTTCTTTAATTCCTCTTCAACTTTTTTAAGAGTATCATCAAAACTAGTACTAACTATTTTAGAAAAATAATAACTCATAATTTTCTCCTTTATTTATTATGATGCAGAAAATAAAGTTAAGATTCATTTGTTTGAACATGCACAGAATTATATAATGCAGAATAATCTTTTTCTGAATTCCCAATTTGAATTGAATGTACAAGTATTTTCCTAATGGCTTTTAATGAATCGGTATTTATTTTCTTTTCGCCAAATTCACTTAGCATTAAATCCAGGTCTTTAAGCAAATGTTTAACCGGAAAATTCGCATTGTCAAATGATCTATTTAGCATATTAGAAAGTTTTTTATCAAAATTTGGAGCATATAAAGCGCTGTTTCTTAAAATATCCATAAAAATATCGACATCTAAATTATTCTCTCTAACATAACCCAGGCTCATTGAAAAAGCTGTGGTCTCAGAAATGATTAATTGGTTAAGTGCTAATTTCATTGCAGACGCTTCTCCAACCTTTCCAATATGAATAACTTTATTACTGAAAGCTCCGAACAACTTCTTCCATTTTGTAAAAAGTTTTATGTCTGAACCAACCAGAACAATTAAATTACCTTCAAATATTTGATTAATGCTTCCTAGTACAGGAGCTTCTATATACACACCACGCAATTTTGATATTCTTGAACTCAATTCAATACTTTCTGAAGGAGCGATTGTACTCATTTGTATAATTGTTTTTCCATCTAACATTCCAATATTACTATTAAATAATACTTCATCAATTGCATCATAATTAGATAGCATTAAAATAATAGCATCTGTATTTACCACTAGGGCACTTATATCAGAATGAACTTTTATTCCTAAGTTTTTCAAATCTTCTGTTTTACTTTTAGTTCTATTAAAAACCTCCAAACTAAAATTCGCATCAATCAGTTTTTTTGCAATGGGATTGCCCATTAAACCGGTTCCAATTAAACCTAATTTCATTTTCTACCCTAAAAAGTTTAATAAATCCAATTCAATTAACTCTTCACAATAAAATGCTTCTCCATACTTTTTGCCAATTTTAAATCCAAATAATTTTGCTCGTGCTTCCAGAAATTCAATAAATTTAGGATCGCTAATAAATGTTTGTGGGGCACTTAAGTTTGCTCCTTCTATATAAAACTGAGTTCTATATGCTCTTACAGCTTCCATTTTGGTTGAAAATGTTTCAGATATATCAACAACAAATGAAGGTTGAAATTCATAAGTCTGCATAAAGTAAAATAATTTTTGTGGTCTAAATGCTTTTTGAGATTTGGAGTTAATTGAGGTTTTAATTTTAGCAAGACCAGAAAAAAACATCGCTCTTTTAACAAGATTGCTTGCTTCAATATGATCGGGATGTCTGTCGTTAAAATAAGGAGCAAATATAATCTTGGGTTGATATTTTCTTATTGCTTTAATAACCTTAAGTGTGTTCTCTTTATTAACAGTTATATTACCATCTGAAATTGCTAAATTTTCTCTAATGTTAATATTTAAAACTTTGTCTGCATTTTGGGCTTCTTTTTTTCTTGTAGTTTTGGTACCACGTGTTCCCAATTCTCCTTGAGTTAAATCTATTATTCCAACTTTTACTCCGGTATCTGTAAGTATTGCAATTGTTCCACCCATCGATAATTCAGCATCATCCGGGTGAGCGGCAAACACTAATACATCTAATTTCAATTATTACCTCTAGATTAATATTAATTACATAATATTATCAAAATATGTTGGAAAATAAAATTTCACATTGGTTTAATAATTATATTTACGTAAAAAATAATTGGGAATTAAAATTGGAATTTGAAGCTGTAATTGGTTTAGAAGTTCATGCACAATTGTTAACTGATACAAAGATATTTTGTAACTGCTCTACAAAATTTGGAAATCTTGCAAATACAAATGTTTGCCCTGTGTGTTTAGGACATCCTGGAGTATTGCCAGTCCTAAACAAAAAAGTTGTTGAATATACAGTATTAATGGGATTGGCTACTGATTGTACAATAAATGAAAAGTCTACTTTTGAAAGGAAAAATTATTTTTACCCTGATCTACCTAAAGGCTACCAAATTTCTCAATTTGAATTACCTATTTGTGAAAATGGATATATTAACATAAATACTGCTGGTGAAAAAAAAATCAGAATTAAAAGAATACACATGGAAGAAGATGCCGGTAAATCCATTCACGATCAAGGTTTTGATACATTGGTCGATGTTAATAGGTGTGGTGTTCCATTAATTGAAATTGTAAGTGAACCCGATTTAAGCAGCGGTGAAGAGGCATATCAATATTTATCCAGCTTGAAACAGATAATTACATACCTGGGTATTTGTGATGGTAATATGGAAGAAGGTTCTCTTAGGTGTGATGCTAATATTTCAATTCGGCCCAAAGGGGCAAAGGAATTGGGGACAAGAACAGAAGTAAAGAATATGAATTCTTTTAAAAATGTACAAAGTGCAATTAATTATGAAATAGATAGACAGATTAGTTTAGTTGAAGATGGAGGAGAAGTTATTCAGCAAACTTTATTGTGGAATGCTGATCAAAATAAAGCAACTTCAATGCGGGGTAAAGAAGAAGCACATGACTATAGATATTTCCCAGATCCGGATTTAATGCCAATTGTTGTTTCAAGTTTGTGGAAAGAGGAAATATATAAAACAATGCCGGAGCTACCTCAAATAAGAAAAGAAAGATTTATAAATTTATTATCGCTACCTGAATATGATGCTGAAGTCTTGACATCTGAAAAACAAATGGCAGATTATTTTGAACAAGTGCTTGAAGAAACTAATAATGCCAAAATTGCAAGTAATTGGGTTATGGGTGATGTGTTAAAAACGATAAATGAGCATAAAATTACATTCGATCAATTTCCGGTTTCTCCTAAAAATTTGGGAAAACTAATAAATCTAATTTCTTCTAATAAAATTAGCAGTAAAATTGCAAAAGATATTTTCCCAATTATGGTAGAAGAGGACAAAGATCCGAAAATTATTGTGGAAGAGAAGAATCTGCTTCAAATAACTGATACATCAGAAATTGAATCTGCAATCGATAATGTTATTAATAACAATCCGGCACAAATTGAAGAGTTTAAGTCTGGGAAGGAAAAAGTAATTGGATTTTTTGTCGGTCAAGTAATGAAGGAAACAAAGGGCAAAGCAAATCCGCAAATAGTCAATGATATTTTAAGGGACAAGCTAAAATAGTTTTCTATTTACGGTAAACAAATTTTTCCTAAAATTGTTGCTCTGGAAGCTCCAGTTGTTCGTGGAATATTTGTTGGGTTTCCTGAAATAGTCTCGTTAGCAAATACTGCAAAACAAATGGCTTCTTTCGCATCAGAAGATATTCCTATTTCATCAATAACTTTAATTGTAATATTGTCACCGAAATCTTTGCTTAGGCATTCATATAAAAATTTGTTTTTTGCTCCACCACCACTAACAATTAACTCATCAATTTTAGTTTCTTCCTTTACAAATTTATCATAATTTCTGAATATACCGTAGGAAGTAAATTTTGTAATTGTATGCAACCAATCTTTTGGAGGTACGCTATCAAATTCTTTTGATATTTCGATTAAAAAGTTATCGCCATAATTTTCTCTTCCGGTTGATTTAGGTGGAATTCTTTCTATGAAATTGTCTTGTTTCACCAAGGCATCAAACAAATCTTTATTTAATTTTCCAGATCTTGCAATTTCTCCATCTTTATCAAATTCACTGTCAAATAATTTTTTGGTTAATAAATCTATCAACATGTTTCCTGGACCAGTATCAAAAGCAAGAACATCTTTCAGTCCCTTTTCTTTATTAAGTATTGTAAAATTTGATATTCCCCCAATATTAAGCAAAGCTCTATTTATTTGATGGGAATGAAATAATAAATAATCAAAATATGGAATTAAAGGAGCACCTTCTCCGCCTAGCGCAATATCACCGGTTCTAAAATCGCCAACTGTTATAATACCGGAAAGTTTAGCAAGAACTGCTGGATCACCAATCTGAAATGTGGAGGCTATGTTATAATCAAAATAGTTTTGTTTTTTTGGTAGATGGTGAATTGTTTGACCATGTGTACCAATAAGATCAATATTTGCAATAGGAAAAGCAATTTCATCACATAATGTCTTAATAGCATCAAAATATATATTTGGTAATAAGAAATTTAACTGAGATATATCTTCAATATTGCTGGTTTCTTTTACTGAGTTTTTCAAGAGTGTGTTTTTAAGTCCCTTTGGAAATGGATACTCCTTAAAGCCAACTAGAGCAATTTTCGTAAAAGTACTGTTGCCTTCTATTTCAACTAATGCAACATCAACGCCGTCTAGTGAAGTTCCCGACATTATCCCAATTACATTTTTCTTTTCTTTTTTTGTCAATTCAAATAGTTTATTCATAACGAAATATTATTTGTGGATAAAATGGTATTTTAAATTTGCGAATTTTAAGGATTAAAGTCGATATTAAAATAGGATAAATTATGAATCAATTACTTGGAGCACATACTTCAATTTCTGGCGGCGTTTCAAAAGCGATTGAAAGAGCAGAGAAACTGGGTTTTTCAGCCATTCAAATATTTACTAAGAACAATAATAGGTGGAAATCTAATCCTTTAGATAATGAAGAGATTATAAGCTTCAAAGAAAAGATGAAAAGCTCAAGCATTAAATTTGTTGTTGTGCATGATTCCTACCTTATAAATCTTTGTGCGTCGGATGCTGAGTTATTAGAGAAATCCAGAAAAGCATTTATTGATGAACTAACAAGATGCGAACAGTTAGATATTGAATTTTTAAATTTTCACCCCGGTGCACATACCGGCAGAGGTGAAGATGATGGGATTAAAGTTATTGCGGAATCATTAAATATAGCCAACGAAAAAACAAAAAATTATAACGTTAGCAGTATGCTTGAATTAACAGCCGGACAAGGAACTACACTTGGGTATAAATTTGAACATATAGCTAAGATTATTGAGTTTGTTGAAGATAAGGAAAGATTGAGTGTTTGTATCGATACAGCTCATTTATTTGCAGCCGGTTATGATTTTAGAACCCCAGAGACTTACTATAAAACCATGCAAGACTTTAACAAAATAATTGGACTAGAAAAGTTAAAATGTTTCCACATGAATGACAGTAAGAAAGAATTAGGAAGTAAAGTTGACCGCCATGAACATATCGGCAATGGTTTTATTGGAGTTGAGGGATTTAGAAATATAATGAATGATCCAAAGCTTATTCATATTCCTAAAATCCTTGAGACGCCAAAAGGTAAGGAGCAATTAGAAGATTTGGAAAATATCAACACCCTTAAAAGTCTAATCTTGACCTAAAAAAAATCTAGGGTTCTAACAATCTTGCAACCATAATTCCGGTATGTCTGTCATGAGATTTTATATAATCTGCGAGTGGTTTCTCAGTTATCTCAAGTTTTTTACCGGCAATTGGTGCATGCATAAAATGAATACGTCCGTCTTCCATCATAATAGCCATACCGGTGTGAGAAATATCTAAACCTTTTGCACTAGCAGTAATTAAAATTATGTCACCGTTATGAATATTTTCCTCAATACATTCAATATCATTTTGAGGGACATAATAATATGTTCTACTATTCATTTCATTTTCAGTTGCAATAATTGCTTCTACAAATGAAGGGTTGTTCTTTAATTGTTTATAACTATTTATATGGGTGCTCATGAAATCTATTTTTTTCTTATATTCAACTCCACCAATCTCTTTTGTAACATCTTTCACATTACCACGCTTTTCATTATCAATAAGCCAATCTGAAGCATAATGTAGTCTCGAAGGATACTGATCAATGACTCCGTTTCTATATCTAATATTGGTAAGTTCTTTTTGATAAGTTTCAAAATTTGCATCCCCTTTTTTTATGCATCTTGAAAAAACGAGTGAGCTTTCAAAAAAAGTATAACAGTCCAAACCAGTTAAATGAATTACCAATTGTTCAGTATCGCCTTTTTCTAGAGTTGCAGCTTCATAATCTAATCCTAAAAAGGTTTTCCCAATTTCAGTAAGCACATCATTTATCGGTAACTCAGATAATTTTTGTGAAACTGCAAACTCAAATTTACTATTGCAAATTTCTACATCCTTATCGGAATAAATTGCTTGAGCACTAACTAATGAATTAATGAAAATAAAAAATGCTACAAATTTTAACTTTCTCATATAGGTAAATCCTCATCTTCATTTATTGATGATACTTGTTCTTCAAATCTTGAGTGAAACATATCCAAATTTTCAAATCTTGCAAAATCTTTAATAAACTTAAGTCTTGTATCGCCAGTGGGACCGTTACGTTGCTTACCAACAATAATTTCTGCAATCCCTTCTGTAGATTCTCCATCTGAGAATTGCGTAATACCATAGTATTCCGGTCTGTTTAAAAATATTACAACATCTGCATCCTGTTCAATAGAACCAGACTCACGTAAATCAGAAAGTTGAGGTCTTTTATCAGTTCTAGTTTCAACAGCTCTGTTCAGCTGGGATAATGCGATCACTGGAACGTTTAGCTCTTTTGCTAATCCTTTTAATGAACGTGAAATCGTAGAAATTTCTCTTTCTCTACTATCCATTCTTCCACTTGAAGACATTAACTGAAGGTAATCTATTATGATTAATCCGATGTTCTTTTCAGCTTTTAATCTTCTTGATTTTGCTCTGATTTCCAATACGGTTTGACCCGGAGTATCATCAATATAAATCGGTGCTTGAGATAATTTATGAGCTGTTCTGCTAATTCTGGGACCATCTTCAGCCTTAAATTTTCCGGTACGAACACTGTGGGCATTAATTCTGGCTTCAGCACAAATTAGTCTGGTTGCTAGCTGAATAGTTGCCATTTCCAGACTAAATATTGCAATAGGTACATTATTATCAACAGCCGCATTTCTTGCTGCAGATAAGGCAAATGCAGTTTTTCCCATTGAGGGTCTTGCGGCAACTATTATTAGATCCGATTTTTGAAAACCACCAAGAAGTTCATCTAAACCAAAAAATCCGGTTGGAACAGAAAAAGAAGAAATGTTTTTTGAATGTATGGCCTCAATATGCTCAATAGCCTCTCTAACAGCCCTATCCATTGATTTATAAGATTCTTTTAATCCTGCTTCAGTAATTTCAAAAATCTTTGATTCAGCCGCGTCCAGTAAATCAAATACATCTTCAGTTCCACTATATGCATTGGTTGCTATTTCCATTGAAGAACTAATGAGTTTCCTTAGGATCCACTTCTCTAAAATTACTCTGCTATGGTATTCAACATTTGCTGCGGAAGAAATATCTTGGGCAAGTTTACTAATATAAGCCGGTCCACCCGAACCATCTATTTTGTTATTCTTTTTTAATTCTTCGTAAAGAGATACTGAATCTATCGGTTCATTTGCTTCATATAACGAAATCATTGCTTCATAAATAATCTGATTTCTTTTATCGTAAAAACATTCAGATTGAAGAGATGCAGCGACTTTATCAACTGCCTCCTTCTCAAGCATCATCGCACCTAATACAGCCCGTTCTACTTCAACGGCTGCAGGTGGTTGTTTAATACCAGTATTTTGGTTTGTTCCATCCATATTCATTATTTCTTTATACTATCAACTAGTTTTCTAAATTGTTGTACATCCTCCCAGCATCCTCTTTTCCAATTTGGGTTTCTTAACAAAGCTGCCGGATGATATGTTACTATCGCTTTCGTTCCATTAACTTCATGGATTATTCCTCTTAGTTTAGTTAAACTTAGCTTAGAGTTGAGCAAACTTCCTGCAGCTATCAGACCTAACAAAAGTATAGCTTTTGGCTTCACTAGATCAATCTGTTTGAATAAATATGGAGTGCATTCAGTCATTTCAGCCGGTAGAGGGTTTCTGTTGTTCGGTGGTCTACACTTCAATATATTAGCAATATATACATCTTCTCTATCAAAATTTATTGCTTTCAAAATATCGGTTAATAGTTTGCCGGCTCTTCCAACAAAAGGAACTCCTTGCTTATCCTCTTCCGCACCAGGAGCTTCTCCAATAATCATTACATCAGAATTTGGATTGCCCGTTCCAAAGACAAAATTTGTTCTAGTTTTTCCTAAAACACATTTTTGGCATTTGTGGATGGAATCATATAAACTTTCTAAAGTGCTACATTGGGCAAAATTTTCAAATAATGAACTATTTGGCATATATTGCTCTGTACTTTCCTTTACAATTTTGCTTTCTTTTATTGAGTTACTAATGGTATTAAAATCTAGATTTTCATATAAGTTATCGCCAAAAATATTTTTTTGATCTTTTATGGCTTCTATAAGTAATTCTTTGGTTTTCATTAACGATGCTGGAAATTTGAAATAAATATAAACAATATAAAAATTAAAGAAAAATATCTTTGAAGAGATAAAAAAAGGAAGCCGCGAGAGACTTCCTTTTTGAGATAAATGTTATTTATAAATCTTCGTCTGATTTATATCTATAATCAATATCATTGCCAAGCATTTTTTTAAGAGCAGTAACGTGTGATTTGTCTCTTTTTTCAAATTCAACAGAAATTTTTTCTTGTTCAAGATTTTCTCTTTCATCAAAATCATCATCTGTACTTGTCGAAAATGTACTGATAAGATTGTTGAATTCGGTTTTATTTTCTTCATGTTGTTTTCTAGCTTCTAACCCGGATACAATTACTGCTTCATATAAATTAGCAGCTTTTGCTTTTAGCTTTCTTAAATCTACTGGTACTATTCCCATTTTTTACCTCTTTAATAATTCTATTTCAATGATTTTATTTATTTCTTTTTTTGCTTCTTCTAACTGAAAATTATAAACATTATAATCGAATTTATCTTTATAATTTAATTCCATTTCGGCTCTTTCTATTCTCTTCAAAAAATCAGCATCAGATTCAGTTTTTCTATTAAGAAGTCTATTTTTAAGTTCTTCAATACTTGGTGGTGAAATAAAAATTAGAACAGAATCTGGGTAAGCATTTTTAATATTTACAGCACCTTTAACATCAACTTCTAAAACAACTGAAACACCATTATTGATTCTATCAAAAACGAAACTTTTAAGTGTTCCGTAGTAATAACCAAAAAATTTACCCCACTCTATAAATTCATCTGCTTCAATTTTTTTTTTGAACGACTCTACATCCAGGAAAAAATAATCTATTCCTTCTTTTTCTGATTGCCGCTTTCCTCTAGTTGTTGCTGAAATTGAAAATGAAAGTTCTTTAAAAGTGTTTAAAACATTTTTAATTAATGTGGTTTTACCAGTTCCACTCGGAGCCGAAAATACGAATAATTTTCCTTTTCTTTCTTCCAAACTCTACTCAATATTTTGAATTTGTTCTCTAATCTTTTCTAATTCTTCTTTCATACCAATTCCAGTATGAGAGATTTCTAAAGATATAGATTTACTATTTATCGTATTAACTTCTCTATTCATTTCCTGGCTGATAAAATTTAACTTTCTGCCTGCATCCGGGTTATTTTCCATTGTCTCGCTGAAAATCTTTATATGGCTTCTTAACCTAATACATTCTTCTGTTATATCATGTTTTTCACTAAGTATTGCAATCTCTTGAATAAATCGGTCTTTGTCATCTATATAATCATCCGAAAGCTTCTTGGCTCGTTCTTTAAATTTTTCAAAATAATCTAAAACAGAAGTTCTTGCATTATTTTCAATAAGCGAAAGAGAATTCACAATGCTATTTATTCTGAATTCAAGATCTTTTTCAAGTTCAACACCTTCAGCTTTTTTCATTTCAATAAAATTATTCAATGCAGAATTTGTTGAATTTATAATTATTTCTTCATCTAACTCAAAACGATTTTGGTTATGAGTTAAAAAATACTCTTTTAGATTTAATAATTCATTAATGCCAATAGGGGAATTATTTTCAACGTGACTATTTATCTCCTTTAATAGTTCAGCAGTTTTTTTCAAGGCATCTAAATCAATTGAATTTATTGAGTTATTTAACGGGTTAAGTGTTAAGTTAAGAGAAACAGTAACTTTTCCACGCCCAATTTTACTTTTAATAAGATCTCTAATTAAAAACTCATACTTACTTAATTCTTTTGGCAGTCTTATTGAAAGATCCAAAAATCGGCTATTTAAGCTTTTAATTTCAGTTTCGAGAGTAAAAAGATCATTTGAAAAAGTATCGGCTCCAAAGCCGGTCATGCTAATAATCATTAAATAATCCTAAAAAAGTATGACTCCTAATTTACTCAAATAATTGATGTTATTCAAAAATATGTTACTTTATAGTAAATAATCTAGAATGCTTCACCAATTCCTAATTGGAAAGACATAATATCAAATAACTTTCTTTGGTAAAAACTATTGCTATTTGAAGGATCATAAACCTTAAAACCAAAATCAAATCTAATAGCTGCATATTCTGAGTAGTATCTTAATCCAAAACCTGATGCAATTGCAATTTTGTTAATCTTTATTTCTGAATAACTATTCCAAACATTACCATAATCCATAAACAATGCTCCCACAATTTTTTCAGTAATATGTTGGCGCGCTTCAATAGATCCTTCCAGAAGGAAAAAACCACCGGGAGTAATTTTTCTTGCTGCATTCTCAATTTCAGCTTGTGTAGGATTATCAGTAAGTTTTATTGATTTTATCAAAGGTAAGTCATTAGCTCTCCATCCTCTTATGGAGTTGCTTCCGCCAGCTGTAAGTCGTTGGTTAAAAGGAATATTTAACGCATTTCCATAATAAGTGTGGATATTCCCAATTTTAAATTTGGCTCCAAAAGAATCAAAAAGATCAGATAAAAATGAAAAATAGTAAGTAGAGGTTAAGACAATTTTGTAATAGGCCGAATTATTAAAATTATAATCCAAGATTTTGCTTATTAAATATGGAAAGGAATTTCCATCTTCAGCTAAAATGGAGATGGAATACCCGCTTGTAGGAAAAGTTTGATCATTTGTTTTATTAGCAAAAAGTTGAACACCAAGAACAATATTTTTACTATTCGTTGTTAAGGTTGATAAAGAGGAATCTAAGCGGGCATGTAAATAAGCTTCTGAAAAAACATATTGAGCGCTTTGCCATGTAAAATAAGTAGAGAGGGCAGTGAGGTAATTATATTTAGGTAATTCAAAATTAAAATTAAGTTTAGTTCCATAAATACTTGCATTCCATTCATTCCGTTTTTTTTCAAGCGTATAAAAAGTTTCAAATTTTGTGTTTATTGGTTTGCCAAAGAGAAAAGGCTGTTCTATGCTCGCTCTAACATCTGCAAATCCATAAATATTATCATTTGAAAAATTTGCATTCTTTATAAATTCGCCAATATTTTCTGCAGCAACAGAACTACCAATAGTTAGTTTCCGTGCGTCTCCTAAAAAATTTTTGTTGGTCCAACTTAGTCCAAGTCCCAATTTAAATGAATTACTTTCGGTCATATCATTAATGGCAATAATTTCAGGTGATAGTTCATTTAATAATCCCACTTCAGTGATAATTCTAATTGGCACATAATTGCCTAATGTATCTGATCGGTCCCCGGTAATAATGGCAGAAGAGAATAAATTTGTTCTGTACAATCTAATTTGTGCCATTTTCAATTCGTGATAACTATAATATTTCTCCGGTATAATATTTACAACTTCTTCTATAAGACTATTACTCACTAAGTCTTTCCCGGGCCCATTTTTTTCTACAGTTACATTACGGATTTTATATCTTTTCCCAAGATTAAAATTTAACTGGACATTCACTGAATTTTCATAAACCGTATCAATTTCAACAATAGGTTGATCTGTTTGGGCAAACATATAACCGTTATCTTGTAAATATCCTAGAACCATGTAGGTGGTTTCTTCAACTTTTTGATCTGAATACTGAACGGTACTATCAATTTTGATCATTGAGTTTATTCTGGAAGTAAAAGCCGGAGGAATATTTTCAATTCCAGTAAGGAGTATATTGTTAAATTTAGTAGGTTGGTTTTCAACTATATTAAAAACTAAACTTGCTTTGTTTAATCCGGGTTTTTCAAGATTAAAAGTTGCCTGTATCTTTGTTCTGAAAAAACCATTAGAAAAATAATAGTTCTTTAGTAGGTTTATTTCGCTCTGGATGCTTAGAGAATCGAAATAATTCGTACTATTTCCAGAACCGGTAATACTATTCCAGATTTTTGAGAACCAATTTGGGGATGATTTGGCTGTTATTATATTTTCAAGTTCGGAACTTGGGAAATAATTGTTCCCAACAAAATCTATACTAACTAATTCTATTTTGTTCTCAATTTGAAGTTGGGAATACCCAATAGAAGAAATGAAAAAGAAGAAAATATGTAGTAAAATTTTGTATTTATTCATTTAATTATTTTTTATTGTAACATTTGTACCAATTGAGATAATAGACAATAGTTCATCAACATTCTCATTGCTCAAAGCTATTGAGCCGTTAGTCCAATTAAAAACAAAAGGTAAGTTTTTAAAAATAATATTATACTCTCCAATCCCATGAATGCCAATATCTGCACCTAAAGCACTTTTCTCGTATGGCACGCCACTTTTTGATAAGCTTTCAGAAATGGATAAAAACTCATTTAGATTTATAACTTTATTCCTTAGAGCTTCCGAAGCGTCGCTAACATTAGGATAGTTGAGAAACATTTTTTTATAATACACATTATTTGAATCAATTCTGCAAATTTTATATTCACCCGTAGGAGTTATAAAATCATTTTTTATTTTTTTAAATGAATTTGCATTTCTTCCAAAAACAACGTGATATGATTTTACTTTTATCGAGTCACTAAAAAGATCCAGCTTATAATTTCTTCTATCAACCAAAATTGAAATAGTTCCTAATTTGGTAATATTTTTTTCAATTAAGGATTCATCTAGTGATTTTTCCCTAAGGTTTAAAATAATTCCATAAACTACAATTCCGGCAAAAAAAAAGAGCATAGAACCTATTATATAAATAATGTTTCTAATCATTTACAAAAAGCCGAAAATTAAATTTGATTTAATTAACAAATATAATAAAGAGTAATATGAAAATTATGAGGAATAAAATTCTCTTAAAGATTGTTGATAAAACTAAATAGAATAATATTTAATTATATATTTTTACATTAAACAAAAAAAAGATAATTTTGATATGAATGAGTTTTAGTTTGAGGTTTTACAATGAGACTAATTTTACAAATCCTTTTTGTTTTATTTGTGTCAAAATTTAATGCTCAGGATCAGATTGCAACTTTACCTTTTGATAAGCGACAATTAGAATCAAACATTGTAGAGTACTATTCTCAATTAGATTTATCCTTTCAAAGAAGTGAATCAACAAATCATTATTCAAAATTAAATTTACTTGGGCAAACTGTTGCAGGATATGGATTGGGAATTGGGTTAGCTTCTCTTCCAATTTATTTAAGAGATGCAAGCGGAAGTAACAACCAACAAGGATTTGCAATCTCTGCTATGATATTTTATGTTGTTGGTTCGGCTGTAGGCGTCTATTCAATTTCACAATTTGAGAATAAAGAACTATCTTTTTGGGGAACATTAGGTTATTCAGCTTTGGGTGGAGTGGTTGGTCTTAGTATTGCAATTATTACTTTTGATCAATCTAATTCTTCATCCAATAGTGTCCTTCTTGCTTTAATACTTCCAACTTTTAGCGCTATGATTTATTCGACATTCATTTCTGATTGCCCAAAAGAGAGACCAACTTCAGAGATTATCAATAGTTTTAACACACATCAACACTTAATTCAGCATTCTAAACTGTTTGATATGGAGTTAATCCGAATAAGATTATGAAAATGTATACTTTTATTCTGATTTTTCTATTCAGTGTAATTAATTTAATTGCCCAATCTTATTCTTTAAGTCTAACGTATTCCCATTTAATTTCTAGCACTAATTATGAATCAGCTTCAACTTTTACTTTCGAAAATGATTATGAAGTTTTAGAAAATACTTTAAGCTTAGGGTTAGCAATTTCGGTTATTAATGCAGAACTTTCCCCAACATTTATAAAATATCCACCTCCAACAAAACCGGAAGAATCATCATTAAAGTATGGATTTCAATTTAAATTTTATCCTTTGTTTTTTTTAAACGGTTCTACTAAAGTTAAACCATTTCTTGGATTTGAAATTGGAAAGTATGGTTCGGATTATATTAGAACTTTCTATAATATGCCTAGCAGTTGTGAAGAGACTTATCGTTTTGAAGATTTTACCAATCTTTACACAAATTTTAATTTTGCAGCAGTAGTTTTACCGGATAAGTCTGTTAGTTTTCTATTCGGAGTAAAATATCAATTTAATTCACCTCAAATCACATATGATAAACCAAATTGTGATGAGACCTATTTAAGTACAAAATATACCGAAAAGGTAAAGCTAGATATTTTCTTGTGGAATTTAGGGTTTAAGATTAATTTTTAAAATAAAAAAGGCTATAAAAATATAGCCTTTTGAACATCTATTGAGATTTTGATAACTAAACTTCCATTATTTCATCTTCTTTGTGTTTAATAATCTCATCAATTCTTTTTACATGCTCATCGGTAAATTTTTGTACATTTTGTTCCGCATCATGTCTTAAGTCTTCAGATAATTCTTTGTCTTTTTCTGCTTTTCTTAAATGATCATTTGCATCTCTTCTGACGTTTCTAACTGCAATTTTTGCATCCTCGCCAAATTTCCTCACTAATTTCATTAAATTCTTTCTTCTTTCTTCATTTAGAGCAGGAATTGGAACTTTAATATTTGTGCCATCACTAACCGGATTTAAGCCTAGGTCAGCAGTTAAAATTGCTTTATCAATATCATTAATAATGCTTCTATCCCAAGGAGTAATTGAAAGAGTATGTGCATCTAAAACCGAAACATTTGCCATTTGATTTAGCAAGGTAGGAGTTCCATAATAATTGACCTTAATGCCATCAAGTAACGCAGTTGTAGCTTTCCCAGTTCTAATTTTAGCAATTTCACTTCTAAAAGCTTCAATTGATTTGTCCATTCTCTGTTTGGCATCTTTAATAATTTGATTATTCATAATTGACCTCGTAAAAGTTCTTAAATAATTTCTAATTATTACTATTTACTTGTGTCCCAAGTTTTTGACCCGAAACAATTTTTAGTAAATTATTTTTTTTATTCATGTTAAAAACAGCAATTGGTAAATCATTTTCTTGACATAAACTAATTGCTGTTAAATCCATTACTCTCAGATTTTTTTTCATAACATCAAGGTAAGAAATTTCGCTGAACATTTTCGCTTTTGGATTTTTCTCTGGATCTGAATCAAAAACTCCATCAACTCTAGTACCTTTTAAAATTATATCTGCTTCTATCTCAACAGCTCTAAGAGATGCTGCAGTATCTGTGCTAAAATAAGGATGACCTGTACCTGCTCCAAAAATAACAACCCTTCCTTTTTCTAAATGTCGGATTGCTCTTCTTCTTATGTACGGTTCAGCCATTTCGTCCATTCTTATGGAAGTCATTAATCTGGTGTACATTCCATTGTTTTCAAAAGCATTTTGTAAAGCGAGAGCATTAATTACAGTAGCCAACATTCCCATTTGGTCACCAGTAACTCTATCAATACCTTGTTCATTTGCATTAAGGCCGCGGTAAATATTTCCACCACCAATTACAATCCCAACTTCAACGCCAAAATCTTGTACTTTTTTTACTTCTTGAGCGAAAAATACTAAAATTTTTGGGTCAATATTGTTACCAGGAGAGCCCATTAATGATTCGCCACTTAGTTTTAACAATATTCTTTTGTATTTCATTTTTTGTTTCATATAACCTCAATATAAAAAAAAAGGCCTTAAAAAAATAAGACCTTTATAAAAATTTTTATTTGTTTTCATCACTAAGGTGAAATCGGTGAAATAGCTTTACTACAGATTCCGAATTATACTTTTTATTATAATCCTTCAAAATATCTCCTACTGATTTTGAATTATCCTTAATGGATGCTTGTTCAACTAAACAGGTTTCTTGGAAAAACTTATTTAATTTTCCTTCAGCAATCTTATCAAGAATTTGTTCAGGCTTTCCTTCTTTCCTGGAAATTTCTTTATAGATTTCTTTTTCTTTACTTAAAACTTCTTCAGAAATTTC
The DNA here is from genome assembly GCA_963704835.1 of uncultured Ignavibacteriales bacterium. Lineage (GTDB taxonomy): Bacteria > Bacteroidota > Ignavibacteria > Ignavibacteriales > Melioribacteraceae. The sequence goes on from CAVPHW010000032.1 coordinate 122,832, forward strand.
TGTTCTATTAGTATAAGTTGGTCTCATAGCAGCAACTTGCATAGCAAAGTCTTTTGCGTATGCTTCAATTTCAGCTTTTCCATCTGCAACTACATTATCAATTCTAACTAAAACACCAAGCTTAGAACCATGGTGAATATAATCAACAACCACACCATCAACTGCATTTTCTATTTTAAATCTTGAAACTTCAATTTTTTCACCAATTTTTCCAGTAATTGAAGAAAGTTCTTCTTGAACTAATTTGCCATCATGTGATAGTGTTAATAATTCTTCAACATTTTTAGGTTCTTTAGCAACTACAGTATCCAAAACAAAGTTGGCAAAGGCGATAAAATCATCACTTTTTGCAACAAAGTCTGTTTCACAATTAATTTCTACCATAATGGCTTTTGCATTATCGTTTAACAGTTTGGTAAGAACAATACCTTCACTGGCAGTTCTTTCTGCTCTTTTAGCAGCAACGGAAGCACCTTTTTTTCTAAGAACTTCAATAGCTTTTTCAAATTCACCATTTGCTTCAATTAGCGCCTTTTTGCAGTCCATCATTCCAGCACCGGTTTTGTCTCTTAACTCTTTAACCAGTTGTGCAGTAATTTCCATAATTAATCAATCCTATAAATTTTATTTATTAAATATTATTCTTTATTCTCAGCAGTATCTGTACTTTCGGTTGTTTTAGTAGCAGGAGTTTCAGCAACTTTTTTATCCACTACTTTAACATCTTTCTTTTCACCTTTATCATCAAACTTAACTTTTCTGATTTTTGGTTTAAAAGTTTTTTTGTCGTCGCTTTTTTCACCTTCTTCTTGTTTTTTTATTTTTTCTTTTTCGGCTACTTTTTCAGCTCTTACTTCGTTGTATTTTTGATTTCCTTCAATAATTGCATCAGAGATTGATTTTGTAATTACTTCAATAGCTCTAACTGCATCATCATTTGATGGGATAATATAATCAATTGGATCCGGATTACAATTTGTATCAACAATTGCAAAAAGAGGAATATTTAATCGTAAGGCTTCATTTATTACAATGGTTTCTTTTTTAATATCAACAACAAAAATTGCGTTTGGCATTTTTTTCATTGTTTCAACACCATCTAAAATTTTTCTTAATTTATCTCTTTCTCTAGATTTGAACAATTGCTCTTTTTTTGTGATTTTTTCAAATGTTCCATCAGTTTCCATCTTATCAATTTTTTGCATTCTACCAATACTTTTGCGTATAGTAGCAAAATTTGTAAGCATTCCACCTAACCATCTTTCGCTAACCCAGTTCTGTCCGCATCTTTTAGCTTCTTCTGCAACAACTCCTCTAGCTTGCTTTTTTGTACCAACAAAAAGAACAGTACCACCTTCAGATACAATTTCTCTCATTTTGTTTGCAGCTTCTTCAATTGCAATTTGGGTTTTTTTAAGATCGATGATGTGAATGCCATTTTTTTCCATAAAAATATATGGACGCATTTTTGGATTCCAACGACGTGTAAGGTGACCGAAGTGAGCACCTGCTTCAATAAGTTTGGTAAGTTCTAGCTTTGCCATTATAACTCCTGTTTAATCTTCTATCCTCTTCAACTTTACCTTAGATCCCTATTTTTGGTAGGACACAGGCGGTAAATCGGAGAATATGAATGTTGTTTTAAAAAAAGGATTATTTTAAATAATCCTATGAATAAATTATCTTTTAGAAAATTGAAATTTCTTTCTAGCTTTTGGTCTACCTGGTTTTTTACGTTCAACCATTCTTGGATCTCTAGTTAATAAACCTTCTGGTTTTAACAATGCTCTTAACTCAGGGTTAATATCAACCAATGCTCTTGCAATTCCTAACCTAATAGCAACTGCTTGACCACGCACACCGCCACCTTTGGCAGTAGCAATCACATCATATTTGCCTAAAGTTTCTGTATACTTAAATGGGGTAATTACATCATCTCTGTTATCAGCAATAGGGAAGAAATTTTCAAATTCACGTTTGTTAACTGAAATTTTACCTGAGCCATTTCTTAAAATTACTCTGGCAACAGCATTTTTTCTTCTTCCTACAAAAATTTTATCAACCATTTAAAAATCCTATTATTTTATAAACTTAAAGCTTCGGGCTTTTGAGCAGAATGTGGGTGTTCAGAACCAGCATAAACTTTTAATTTTTTTATTAATTGTTTTCCTAATTTATTTTTAGGAAGCATTCCTTTTACAGCTTCAGAAATTATATATTCTGGTTTTTTTGCCCTTATTTCTGCTAATGTTTTAACTTTATCACCACCAGGATATGTTGAGTGAGTAAAATAAGTTTTCATTGTCTCTCTTTTACCCAACAATTTTACCTTTTCGGCATTTAAAACAATTACAAAATCCCCAGTATCCATATTAGGTGTAAATATCGGTTTGTGTTTTCCACGGATTATTGATGCAACTTTTGCAGCCAGCCTTCCCAAAACAAGATCATTAGCATCAATTACATGCCATTTTCTGTCTGCGTCTTCTGTTTTAATAAAACGTGTTAATTTTTCTTGTTTCAACTATTTCCTCCGTTTAAAGAGATTTTTTTTAGAGCTTATAAATATATCTGAATCCTTAAGAAATGTCAAGAATTTGAATTATTAATTTATTATTTACTTTCTTCATTAAAATCGTATTTAATGAATGCTAAAATGGTTTCTGGGAAAGTATCTGTTGCAAGTAGAAACCCCAAATTATCTAATTTTGCTATTCCTTCCCAATTTCTGCTATCATTTCCATCTAATTTTAGATAGACTGGGCTTTTTTCAGCAAGTTGAATTGTATCGTTTATCACTTTAAATTTTAACAATCTTTCTACCACTTTTGTATTTAAGTGTGATTTCCCGATGCCATATTTTTCCGCAATGCTGTCAAAAGCTGGTTTTAATTTTTTTTCCTCACCAGGATAAAAGTAATTGATGGCCCAAAAATAACCCAGACTGTCAGTAACTGTTGCGTCCGTTATTCTATATTCAATATTAGGTAAAACAATTTCATTGATTAAATCCAAATTTCTACTAAACACAGAACTTTTTGGGTTGGGATTTACATTTTTTCCATTGGCTTCATAAATTGGAATTAGCTTTTCGTTAAATGCTACAATTGTCTCACAACTCATGTTAAATATTTGTACATCAGATTTTACAAGTCTAAGCTTAGTTCTGTCCAGTTCAATTGAAAAATTATTTGAATCAATTTTTCCTGCAATGATATAGGAATTAGTATTTCTATCTTTCATATTTTCAATTGTAAAAAAAATATCATCATTAATAATAGTTACTGATTCAAACCCAGAACCCTTGTTAAATAGATCTTCAAAGCCTTTTAAATTAATCATAAAATGATCAGCTAGAAGGGGAGAAGTGTTTTCACCTGACAAATATTCAAGTATTCTGCTTTTTTTGATGAAATAAAAAGCACCATTTTCATTATTAGAAAAAACAGTTGGATACTGTGGCAGTAGAAGTAAAAAATCATTATACCAACATAAACCTGAAATTTCTGAAGTTCTTTTAGAAATATCACCCTCAAGCGGAATTACTAACGGGTCAACCTCATCAATCAGGTGAGCGTTGCTTTCTTCAGAATTTACATTTTTTGAAGTTTGTGAACACGAGACAAAAAAAAGTAATAATAAAAATAATAAAAAGATTTTTTTGGAATTCATTATAAATTTAAGCAATAATCCCACTTTGTGAGTGGGATTATATAAAAAGGTATGATTCAATTTTACATACCAGGAATTTTCATTTCACTATAACCAGATGGAATTTTGAATAAATCATCACTGATTGATTTTTTATCAACTTCTAAAGCCTCAAATCTCGAATTCTCTTCACCATCCGAATCTCTTGTAATTACTAAAAGTGGAAAAAATCCCTTATCTTTTATCGACTTACTCCAGCTCGGAGAAAACCCCTCACCCATTGGGTTATTCATCATCATAAAGTTACCAAGCTCGCTCGTAATCCAAGCTTCAGTTTCGTATTCATACTCATCTTCGTTCTTCATCTTTCATAATCCATTGGAAACATTCGTAACCTAGGATACTTTTAGTTTTGCCGGTTTTGAAATTTTCAAAATTTATTTCTTTAACCTTTTTACTATCATCTTCTTTATTCTTTCCCATCATATCAGCGAGTTTAGAGAATAATGAATTGTTCAAATCCATATACATTTTTTCTGAAGGCATTAAAATGTAGGAATTTTCTTCTTTATAAATAAAGACGGTTCCCTCAGCTTGCTCTCCCATTTCCATCCTGAAATTACCATCTTTTAAAAAATAATCCATTGTCATAGCTTTGTCTTCGTCTCCAGAGATCTTGAATTTAACCTTTCCTTCAAAATTATCTTGAGCTTGAGAAATATTAAAACTAAAAGCAATAAGAAGTATAAACACTAACTTTTTTATTAACATGGTTCCTCCTATATATTCTTAAGTATTCTTTTAACAAGATTAGTCCAATATAATTATTTTATTCAACAATCTAAATCGGATTTACAATTAGAGTTTTAGATTTTATAAAAGTTAAAAATAATTTATCTTTGTGTTTTACTAATTGAGGAGATAATTAATGCAAAACAAAAAAGATTTTTTAAAGGATACGATCCAACATATAGACATTAAAGAGCATAATGTGATCAAACTTGTTGATTCGATGGAAAGAATGGCTTTTTCTGCAAGAGATTTAAACAGAGCGGCTAGGATTTATAACATGATGCTTGAAGATAAAAACTGCTCTGTTATTTTAACTCTTGCCGGAAGTTTGTTTAGTGCAGGACTTAAAAAAGTAGTTTTTGATTTAATAAATAATAATATGATTGATGCTATTGTTTCTACCGGTGCAATTATGGTAGATCAAGATTTTTTTGAAGCTTTAGGATTTAAACACTATATCGGAACTCCTTTTAGTGATGACAATCAATTAAGAGAATTACAGATTGATAGAATTTATGATACATATATAGATGAAGAAGAATTAAGAATTTGTGATGACACAACTGAGAAAATTTTCAACAGTTTAGAACCAAGACCATATTCATCACGTGAATTACTTTGGGAATTCGGAAAGTACTTAGAGAACAATGGTGGACCAAAAGTTGATGATAGTGTAATTTATGCGGCTTATAAAAAGAATGTCCCAATTTTTGTTCCTGCTTTCTCTGATTGTTCTGCTGGATTTGGAATTGTTGTTCATCAGCATAAAAATCCTGAAAAACATGTTTCTTTTGATTCTGGGAAAGACTTCTTAGAGTTAACCCAAATTAAAATGAATACAGCAGAAACAGGTATTTTTATGATTGGTGGTGGAGTGCCAAAGAATTTTACTCAAGATATTGTTGTTGCAGCTGACATATTACAAGAAGATTCACCAATGCACAAATATGCTATTCAAATTACTGTTGCTGATGAAAGAGATGGAGCATTATCCGGTTCAACTCTTAAAGAAGCTAGCTCATGGGGTAAGGTAGAAACAACTTATGAGCAAATGGTTTATTCAGAAGCAACAATTGCAATGCCGTTAGTTGCAGGATATGCTTATCACAAAGGTGCTTGGAAGAACAGAGAAAAGAGGGAATTTCAAAAATTATTTAAAAAATAAATCTTCTATTAAAAACCTCGGAGGTTTAATAAGCTTAGTTTAATACTTGACTTTTTTGACCAACCTTTTGAATAGCAAATTTGCCTGGCACTTATTAAGTGCCAAGCAAAAATAATACTACTTCATTAAAATCATTTTTTTAGTGGTCACAAAATCACCAGCCGATAATTTATAATAGTAAATTCCAGAAGAAAGATTTTGACCATCAAAATTCACAGAATATTTTCCCGCAGCCATCTCTTTATTAATTAGGCTTTTAACCAACTGACCCAAACTGTTGTAAATATCTAATTTTACCAATTCATTACTTGGAATTGAAAAATCCATTGTAGTGGAAGGATTAAAAGGGTTTGGATAGTTTTGATCTACTGTAAATTCTTTTGGTAAAAGTTCAATAACTTGATCTTCTACACCCGTAACACCAAAACTCACATATGCTCTAATTAAATATGCATAAACTGTCGTTTCGGAACTAGAAATATAGTACCAATCTGGAGTCTCACTTGAAGTAGGTGTAAAATAAGTATAACTATGTATGTTACCAGCTGGTTGTTCAGTTATCATTATCCTATTGAATTCAGGATATGTATTCTCTACAACGAATGCAGCAACAAATGATTTACTCGCATCTAAATTGGCAGAAGTTAAATCAACTGTAATCCAATTTGGAAAAGGAATTGGATAACTTTGGGTTTCGGTATTGTATACAGGTCGCTCAGCAATATTGGAGGTAACAGTTAGATTTGGGTAAATTACTTTCCCAAGCGGTGAGGGTCTTGTTGTTCCAGTATATTCGTAAATACTTCCCTTAACAGAACCAGCTTGTCTAAGAGCCACTTTTATTGAATCCAATTTAGCTCCTAGAACACCATCAAAAAAGACACAAACAGTATCATTATGTAATAAAGGTAATACACCAGTTGGTTCATTTAGATCGTAAGCTAAAGTTACAATATTTGCTTCTCCTGTTGCTGTATAAGCATAATCATAAGTCTCATATGCGTTTATGTTAGAGATTGCAAAAGAAATAGTTTTATAGACCGTCCCATAATCGCTATACAAATATTGAGTATTTGGATTCAATATGTCAACTTCAACTTCATTATTGACCTTATATTTGATTGCCTTAAATTTTAGTTTTCCAGTTCCAAGATCATCAAATTTTATTGATAGATTATTTCCTCCTGAAAATTGAATATAATCTGAAGCTGCTCTTTCAATTGTAATTGTGTCAGAAACCACATTAGGGTTTGCCTGATTCATTTCTGAAACAGTGTTTACTCCGGGAGTAGTGTAACCCCATGCTGGATTTACAGTTTTATTATTGAGAGTATTTGCAACAAACCAATTTTCTAAAGTTTGCGGAAATCTTAAAGTAGTTGGTGTAGATAATTTTGCCAGCGCATCATTAATGCTTGGAACTTCGGTTTTTGTGCTTCTAACAAGTTTTCCAAGAAATTCAGTGCCAAATTGTTCATATAAATAGGTCACATATCTTGCAGCTCTTGAATAATCTGATAGAACCTCATCGCCACTTCGCCAATCAAATAAATAGTGATTGAATTCGTTATTAAATAAACTTTGTCCATAAATTGAGTAGCCGCATACAACTTCAGCCGCTAAAGAACATCCTTCATTTAAGAATGTAACTTGGGAAGGTTTTGCTGTTGTTCCATCATGATAATTAAAATGAACCATATGTTGAAATTCATGTGCAGTGGTGCTCATTACGTTATCTAATCCAGCAGGTGTACTTAAATCAGAAGGATTTGCATCCAAATAATATATCTCAGCCAAATTACTGTTTGCCATGTTAATTTGATTTACCGAATGAAAATAACCGAGAATATATCCCCCAGAACCAGCGTAACCATCTCTGATATCAAGAATAAAAATAATAATTTTTGGATCACTATCAACATCAGGTGGAGCACCGAAAGTTTCAACAACAGTTTGGTAAACACCTTTGTTTGGGTTTGCTGGAGTGGAATTATCAAAAGCTAACTGAATAGCATCAACATTAGCTTGGTTAACACCAGTTCCCCAAATTGCATCTTCTACAAATACATAACAATTAGTTCCAACTGCCCTACAAGTTGCAGGAGCAGAATAAAAGCCTTCTGTTGTAAAATTATAAGCGTACCAGCTTTTTGTTGATCCAACTGTAAAATTCCACGCAGCTTTTTTCTGCAGCTTTAAATCCTCAAAATAATTGGGGTTCTCATTTAAGAATTTTGTTACCGCTTTCTCTTGTTCTTCAAGAAATGGTCTGGCATCAATTTTATAAGATTGTTCGTTATTGCTGTCATTAACTTTTTCAATTATTACATTTTGGGCATTAGATATCGTGAAAATAAAAATTGCTAACATAAATGTTTTAATAAATTTCAACATGCTTTTTCCTAGAATTATTTTTTAATTATTATTTTTTTCTGTTTTTATTACAACTAAGGTCATACTCTTAGTGGCTGCTTTACTCTGATCAAAAAATATTTTGTAAAATTTACCTTGGTTTTTAAGTAGTGAATCTTCAGTCTCTTTATCACACTCAAGGATGTAAATAGTTGAGTCATTTACCATCAATCCCAATTTAGAAAAAGGTTCATTTCCCACAACAGTAATTTTTCCTTCATAAAAAACATCTTTAGTATTCGTTTTTGAATTGGAAACTTCATCATAATTTTTAGTTTTACATGAACAGCTTAGCATCAAGAGCAGAAATGGAAATAAAAAAAGTATTTTTAGTTTTTTCAAAATGCTTCCTTTAAGTTATTTAAAACTTAATATAATTAAATGATTTAAAAAAAAACAACAATCAGTGTTAAGAATTAGCTAATATTATTTAGATTAATTTTTTTTATTTTTAGATATAAAATAATGGAGCAATCATGTTTAATTCATCGACTTATACCACAAGAAGAAACGAACTGAAAAAAAATTTTAAAAAGGGAATTTTATTATTTCTTGGCAACAATGAAATGGCGATGAATTATGCTGGTAATACATATCATTTTAGACAAGATAGCAGCTTTTTATATTATTGGGGAATTAATGAACCAAATATGGCGGCGGCTATTGACGTTGAGAACAATCAAGAAATTATTTTTGGTGATGATAGAAGCTTGGATGATATTGTCTGGATGGGATTTGATGGTAAACTGGAAGATAAAGCCAAAAATGTTGGTGTAACTACGATAAAATCATTTTTAAAAATTGACAAATATTTAACCAAGCAATTAAAGAAAGGAACTAAGGTTCATTTTTTACCTCAGTACAGGTTTGATAATATACTACTACTTGAAAATTTGTTGGATATAAAAGCAAAGGATGTTAATCAAAATGCTTCAAATAAGTTAATAAAATCGGTTGTTAAACAGAGATCGAATAAAACTAACGAAGAAATTGCTGAAATTGAAAAGGCATTAAATACAAGTTATTTAATGAACAAAGCGGCAATGAGATCAATAAAAGCTGGCAGAACTGAAAGAGAAGTTTACGGAGAAATAGAAGGAATTGCACTATCAAATGGCAACGGAGTTTCATTTCCAATTATTTTTTCTGTAGAAGGTCAAATTTTACATAATCATTCTCATGAAAATGTAATGAAGAAAGGACAGCTTGCGGTTCTTGATTCCGGAGCTGAAACAATGATGGGATATGCGAGTGATATTACTAGAACAATTCCCGTAAGCGGAAAATTTACAGAGAAGCAAAAATCAATTTATAATATTGTTTTAGATTCTCAATTAAAAGCAATTGAGATGATTAAACCAGGTGTAAAGTTTAAGGATATTCACCTTGAATCAGCAAGAGTTATTGTCGAAGGATTAGTTAAGGTTGGCATCATGAAAGGTGACCCAAAAGAAGCTGTAAAAAAAGGAGCACATGCATTGTTTTTTCCTCATGGATTAGGTCACATGATGGGATTAGATGTTCATGATATGGAAAACCTTGGCGAAAATTTTATTGGTTATAATGATGATATAAAGAGAAGTAATCAATTTGGGTTGGCATATCTTAGGCTGGCAAAAGAACTTGAACCAGGATTTGTTGTAACTGTTGAACCAGGATGTTATTTCATTCCAGCTTTAATAGATCAATGGAAAAAGGAAAACAAACATTCCGAGTTTATAAACTACTCAAAAGTTGAAAGCTACAAAAATTTTGGTGGGATTAGAATTGAAGACGATGTGCTTGTTACTAAGAGTGGATACAGAGTTTTAGGGAAATCAATTCCTAAGACAATTGCCGAAGTAGAAAAAGCTTGTGCTGTAAAATAGTCTTTGGATAATTTATCCAACTTCAATATTTCATTCAAATTGATCTAGTATTATAAAATGCTTGATAAGAATTATTCTGATTTATTCCATCACTTAGAAAACATCATTCCTTCAGAAAGGTTATTCCCTGACGAACTGAATAATTTAGCATATGGAACAGATGCAAGCTTTTACAAATTAACACCCAAAATTGTAGTAAAAGTTAAATCAGAAGAAGAAGTATCTAATGTAATTAAACTCTGTAAAAAATTTGAAATCCCCTTAACTTTTAGAGCATCTGGCACTAGTCTTTCCGGACAATCAATTTCTGATTCAGTATTGCTTGTTGCAGATAGATCATGGAATAAATTTGTTATCTCTGATGACAAATCTCAAATTACTTTACAGCCATCTACATTAGGCGGTAAAGCAAATTTTGAATTGGGGAAATTTAATAGAAAGATAGGACCAGATCCCGCCTCGATAAATGCGGCTACAGTTTGTGGTATTGCTGCTAATAATGCAAGCGGTATGACAAGCGGTGTAAAATTTAATTCCTATAATACTGTTTTAAATATGAGGATTGTATTTGCAAATGGGGAAATACTCGATACCTCTAATGAAGAACATCGTGGAAATTTTATTGAGGAAAATAGAGACATAGTTGTAGAATTATTGACCATCGCTTGGGATATTGATAAAAGTCAGATATTAACAGATAAAATCAATCAAAAATACAAAATTAAGAATACCACAGGTTATGGCATAAATTCATTTGTAGAGTTTAGAGATCCAATAGAAATAATTAAACATCTAATGATTGGTTCTGAAGGCACGCTGGGATTTATTTCAGAAATTACACTAAAGACTATTGTTTGTTATCCCAAGAAAGCTACTGCACTTATTATTTTTGAAGATATCAAAACAGCTTGTTCAGCAATCCCTACCTTACAACATTTGCCAATTGACGCGGCAGAGTTAATGGATAGAGCTTCATTAAAATCTGTTGAAAATAAGAATGGATTACCAGTTTATTTAAAAACTTTAAGTAAAGATGCCTCCGCATTGTTAGTTGAAACTTCAGCTGAAGATGATGATACTCTGAGTGAAAATATTCAGAAGATTATTTCTTCCTTAAAATCTATAAAAACCGTTCGACCAATTGAATTCACAAGTGATAAAAAAGAATATTTAAGGTTATGGAATGTGAGAAAAGGGTTATTCCCTTCTGTGAGTAAAGCAAGACCATCTGGGACAACAGTAGTTATTGAAGATGTAAACTTTAGGACTGAAAATTTAGCAGATGCAGTAAATGATCTTAAAACATTATTTGATAAGCACGGATATGCAGAAACCATTATTTGGGGACACGCACTTTCAGGAAATATTCATTTTGTCTTCTCTCAAGATTTTAATCAAGAAGAAGAGATTGATAGATATAAAAGTTTTATGAATGATGTTGTTAAATTGGTAATAAAAAAATATGATGGTTCTTTAAAAGCAGAACATGGAACTGGAAGAAATATGGCCCCATTTGTTAAGTATGAATGGGGAGATGAGATCTATGAATTAATGTGCAGAATTAAAAATGCTTTTGATCCGCAAGGTATTTTAAATCCAGGTGTGTTGATTAATAGTGATGATCAGATTCATGTTAAGAATCTTAAACCAACATATATTGTTGATGAGATTATTGATAAGTGTATTGACTGTGGTTTTTGTGAAAATTTTTGTCCATCTAAAAATTTAACTCTTACACCCCGCCAACGAATTACAGTTTGGCGCGAAATTTCAAATCTTACAGAAACCAATATTAATTCTGGAAAACTTAAAGAGCTTGAAAAAAAATACAAATATTTTGGAGAACAAACTTGTGCAACAGATGGCCTCTGCGAGTTAAGTTGTCCTGTTGATATAGATACCGGAAAATTGATAAAAAATTTTAGAAGGTTTGAAGTTACAGAACGGAAAAAATCAATTGCACGACTAATTGCTAGAAAATTTTCACTAGTTACGTCAATTATTAGATTTGGTTTAAATGCAAATCGATTTATTTCAATTTTCATTGGCAATTCTACTTTGGAAAAGATATCACTTAAGCTAAGGGAATATTCAAATAATAGAGTTCCTGTATTTATAAAAACATTACCAAGAGCTAATAAATATAAACCTATAAACAAAATTATTACTCAATCTTCAAAAACTGTTGTCTACTTCCCAAGTTGTGTTAGCCGAACAATGGGAATTCTCCCGAATAGCGTTTATAAGATTGAACAAATAAGTGTGATGGAAAAATTGTTTAATAAAGCAGGATATCAAATAATATATCCTAAAAATTTGGGATCGCTATGCTGCGGTATGCCTTTTTCGAGCAAGGGATTTTTTGATGAAGCTGACCAAAAGAGTGAAGAACTAACAAAAAATTTACTTAACTCAAGTAATTTTGGAAAAATCAAAATCGTTTTTGATACTAGTCCATGTGTAAAAACAATTAAGGATTATCTAGTAAAAGTAAATGAGAACAGATTAAAAATTTATGATTCCATTGAATTTATACATGATTATTTGATTGACGAATTAAAGATTGTACCTAAAAAGGAATCAATAACTGTACATTCAACTTGTAGTGCAAGTAAATTAGATTTAACTGATAAACTGATTGCAATTTCAAAAAAATGCAGCACCAAAGTTTTTATTCCAGATGAATTAAATTGTTGCGGATTTGCTGGAGATCGTGGTTTTACATTTCCTGAACTGAATGAATCAGCCCTAAAAAATTTGGATAAATACGTTAAAGAGCATAATTGTGTTAATGGGTATTCTTCGAGTAAAACATGTGAAATTGGTCTTTCAAATCATAGTGGGATTACTTATCAATCAATTGCATATTTAGTGGATGAATGCAGCACATCAATAAATGTGAAGCAGTCCTAATCTTTTTCTAAGAGGTCAATTTTTTTTGTAGTTTCTTCGAAAAAAATCTTTTCACTCCCCATCAGATCTTTCAAAGTAAGATTATTCATAACCTGGTCAATAGAAATTTGGATTATTTGCCAAAATGACCTAATAGAACAATCGGGAGAATGAGTACAAATTGCAATATCTGAGAAATGGTTTTCGCAATAAGTGGATTCAAAAAACTTCCCTCCAAGAACATTCATTACTTCACCAATATTAATTTCCGAAGGTTCTCTTGTTAAAGTATAACCGCCTATTCTTCCTCGTTCACTTTCTAAAAAACCGCCAAGTCTAAGTATTCTAAGTGTTTTTGCAATGTTATTTTCAGTAATATTCTCATTCATGCTTATATCAGGTATAGTTAAACCAATCCCTTTTCGATGAGCATAACCTAATCGAACTAAACATCTTAAACCATATTCTTCTTGGGCAGTAAACTTCATTTAAATAATATTTTAATAATTTATACTTTACCTTAACAAAGGCTGTAATAACAAAGTTTTATGATAAGCCAGAGTATTCCGACTTATCAAAAACTTTAGCAAATTAATTTTCACTTAAAGGAATCTTAGAACCGCACATTTTTGCATGAACTAATTTATCGTACTTTTCCTTACTGATTGAAGGTCCTTCTTTTGAACAATGTTCCGAGAATACTTGTTGAAGTGAATCAGCAATTTGTTCATGAGTTCTTCCCTCAATATGGTGACGAGGAAGCATGAATAATACTTCGCCATTTTTTAATAATGCAGCTGATGGAGATGAAGGTGGAAATTTGGCTAGATATTTACTTCTTACTACATCAACCGCTGCTTTATCTTGTCCGGCAAAGACTGTAGTAATATTATCTGGAATTATTTTCCCTTGCAGCGCTAAAGAAATCCCAGGTCGGGCACTGCCAGCCGCACAACCACATACTGAATTTATAAAAACAAAAGTAGTTTTGTCATCTTGCTCAGAAAGAACTTCTTCAACTTTTTCTGGAGTTGTTAATTCTTGGAACCCAACATAGGTAAGTTCATCTCTCATTGGCTGAACTGCTCTTGGGTCATACATTGGTGCTTGCATATTTATTTCAAACATATTTTACCTTTTTCATTTACTGATTATTTGTTATAAAAAACCTAAATTTAATTTAGCCTCTTCACTCATCATATCTTTATTCCACGGTGGTTCCCATACTAAATTAATATTAACTTCATTAATCCCTTCAACACTTTTTACTTTTTGTCGTACTTCCCCGGGCAAACTTTCAGCTACTGGGCAAGCAGGGGATGTTAAAGTCATTGTAATATCAACATCGCCACTTTCAGCAAGTTTAACATTGTAAATTAATCCAAGTTCATAAATATTAACTGGTATTTCAGGATCGAAAACTGTTTCGAGCACAGAAATAATTTTTTGTTCTAAATAGCCTTTGTCAATCATATTAAATTCCTAAGAAAACATCCTTACAACTTTTATAAGTGCATTATATAAAGTATCAATCTCTTCTTTCTTGTTATACATCGAAAATGATGCCCTTGCTGTTGCAGGTAAATTAAATCTTTTAATTAGTGGCTGAGTACAATGGTGTCCTGTTCTAATAGCAATTCCATCCGTATCAATTATTGTCCCAATATCATATGGGTGAATTCCATCAATAACAAAAGATATTACAGAGGCTTTATGATCAGAAGTCCCAATAATTTTAAGACCATTTATTTCACTAAGCTTTCCGGTTGCATATTCCAGAAGATTATTTTCGTAATTATTGATCTCAAGAGAATCAAATGAAGACAAATAATCAATAGCCACACCTAGAGCTATTCCTCCAACTATATTTGGTGTTCCAGCTTCAAACTTTTGTGGCGCATCTTCATAAGTCGTTTTTTCAAAAGTAACTTCCCTAATCATATCTCCACCGCCTTGGAAAGGAGGCATTTTATCTAAAAATTCTGTTTTTCCATAAAGAACACCAATGCCGGTTGGACCAAAAACTTTGTGTCCGGAAAAAACATAAAAATCGCAATCTAAATCTTGAACATCAACTTTAGTGTGTGGTACAGCTTGAGCACCATCTAATAATACCGGTATGTTAAACTCATGAGCTTTTTTAACAATTTCTTTTACCGGGTTTATTGTGCCTAATGCATTAGAAATATGAACAACCGAGACAAGTTTTGTTTTGTCAGAAATTAGTTTTTTGTATTCCTCAAAAATAAATTCTCCCTTATCATTAACGGGAACGACTTTTAACGTTAATTTTTTTCTTTCGCAAAGAAGTTGCCAGGGAACAATATTGGAATGATGTTCCATATGAGAAATGATAATCTCATCACCTTCTTGAAAATAATTTGCACGGCAAAGTGAATTGGCAACTAAGTTTATTGCTTCAGTTGCGCCACGGACAAAGATAATTTCCGAAACACTCATTGCGTTCAGAAACTCTTTTACTTTCAATCTAGCACCTTCGTAAGATTCGGTTGCAAGTTCACTTAGGAAGTGCAATCCCCGATGTATGTTGGAGTTCTCAAAAGTGTAGTAGTTAGTTATTGAGTCAATTACACTTTGGGGTTTTTGAGATGTTGCGGCATTATCAATGTAAACCAAAGGTTTACCATTAACAAATCTTTTTAAAATCGGGAAATCATTTCTTACTTCATCAACATTAAATTTCCGAAATATTTTCTTTGAACGAGTACCGGTTTTTAGTTCAGCATCAAAATTCATTAGAATTCAACTCTATTTAGATGTTCAAATATTGTATGGTTGATTTTTTCTTTTAATGGGTCAATTTTAATTTCACTAACAACATCATCTACAAAGGCTCTAATCAACATTGATCTAGCTGCCTCAGAAGAAACACCTCGTGAGCGAATATAAAAGTAAGCTTGTTCATCTAGTTTGCCAACTGTTGCACCATGAGAACATTTTACATCATCAGCATAAATTTCTAGTTGAGGTTTAGTATCAACACTTGCGTCTGGAGAAAGCAACACAGATTTATTTGATTGAAAAGCGTTTGTCTTTTGCGCAATTTGGTTAACTAAAATTTTTCCAGAAAATACACCACGAGATTTATCATCCATAATACCTTTATATAATTCATTACTCATGCAGTTTGGTTTTGCATGATCAATAAACGTGTGATTATCTATATGTTGATCATCTTTCCCAAGGTATAACCCATAAAGATGGGATTCAATGTTTTCTCCATTTAATTTTGCGTTCAAATCATTTCTAGTAATTTTGCTTCCAAAAGAAAATGAAAAATGGTTAAAAACACTCGATTCTTTTTGGACAATATCCGTTTTGTCAATATGATAAGCATTACTTGACTCATTCTGCAATTTGTAAAAACTTATATTTGAGTTTTCTGCAACAGAAATTTCTGTAACTATATTAGTAAAATATTCTGCATTGTGTTTTCCAACATACTCACTAATAATGTTTGCTTGACTGTATTTTTCAGCAACCAATAAATTCCTTGGCTGGATTAAAGGCTTCGTTACGGAATTGGAAGCGATATTCAATATATGAATTGGTTTTTCAATTATTATATTTTTAGGTACATAGATTACAAATCCATCATAAGTAAATGCATTGTTTAATAAATTAAAAGAATTACTCACATTTTGATGCCTCGGAAAATATTCATCGAGAAAACCTGGATTAATTTTAGATAAATTATAAAGACTATCAATTATTATCCCATTTTTAATATTGCCTATTTCAGACAATGATTTATCAAAAATTCCATTTATAAAAACTAAAAGGTGAACATCCAAATTTGGAATTTTGAATTTATCAATCGATTGTAAATTGTTATCGTCAACTGCAATTAAAGGAGAAGGCACAAATTCTTGTTTTAGAATTGGGGAAATGTTTGTGTATTTCCATTCCTCATCCTTTTTTGTTGGAAATTCTGAAGCACTGAAATCGAAATTTGCTTTTTGTCGCATTTTGCCAAACGAATCGCCACTCATTTTTTTATCAAAAACATCAAAATTTTCTTTATACCAATTCTTAATATTATTTTCTTTCCTCATTATTTAAACTCCTTGAACTGCTTCAGGTTGTTCTTTAATTATCCAATCGTAACCACGTTCTTCTAATTCAAGAGCAAGATTTTTATCGCCGGATTTAACAATTTTACCATTATAAAGAACATGAACAAAATCTGGAACAATATAATCAAGCAGTCTTTGGTAATGAGTAACAAGAATAACAGCATTGTTACTGTTTTTGAATTTATTTACTCCTTCAGAAACTATTTTTAAAGCATCAATATCAAGCCCAGAATCAGTTTCATCAAGCACGGCAAGTTTTGGATCAAGAGTTAAAAGTTGTAAAATTTCATTTCTTTTCTTTTCTCCACCTGAGAAACCTTGATTTACAGATCGGCTGATTAATGAACTATCCATGCCCAAAACTCTCGCTTTTTCTTTAATGAGAACAAGAAAGTCTTTTGCGGAGATTTCTTCTTCACCTTTATGCTTTCTTATTTCATTTATAGCAGTTTTTAGGAAAACAGAATTACTAACACCTGGAATTTCAATAGGATATTGGAAAGCTAAAAACAATCCTTCTCTCGCTCTTTCATCAGGTGCCATTTCAACAATATTTGTTCCCTCAAAAATAATCTCGCCATCGGTTACTTCATATGCTTCGTGACCGGCCAAAACATTTGCAAGAGTGCTTTTGCCAGAACCATTTGGTCCCATTATTGCATGAATTTCACCTGCATTAACTTCTAAATCAATTCCTTTTAGAATTTCGTTTCCCTCTACATTTGCACGTAGGTTTTTAATCTTAATCATTTAATTATCCTTTGTTCTTTATTTTCAATTTTTAACATGATTCAACTACGCTTAGTACGAGTTATTCTTCATTTATCTGGATTCCCGATAGAAACCTTTGGGAATGACATTTTTTGATTTTGCCTTAAATCTTTACCTTAAATCTTTTATCTTGATTCTCATATCTGTATTTAACCAACACTTCCTTCAAGGCTGATTGCAAGAAGCTTTTGTGCCTCAACGGCAAATTCCATTGGAAGTTCGTTAAATACTTCTTTGCAGAAACCATTTACTATCATATTTACTGCATCTTCTGTGCTAATACCACGTTGATTCAAATAAAATATTTGATCTTCACCTACTTTTGAGGTTGTTGCTTCATGTTCAACAGTTGCAGTATTATTGTCAATTTCTAAATAGGGGAAAGTGTGCGCACCGCATTGGTCTCCCATTAACATAGAATCACACTGTGAAAAGTTTCGTGCATTTTGTGCACTCTTTCCAATTTTTACCAAACCTCTATAAGAATTATTACTTCTTCCTGCAGAAATTCCTTTGGAAATTATTGTGCTTCTGGTGTTTTTGCCAAGATGTATCATCTTTGTGCCGGTATCTGCTTGCTGATAATTATTTGTTACCGCAACAGAATAAAATTCACCAACGGAATTATCACCTTGTAAAATGCAGCTTGGGTATTTCCAAGTAATAGCAGAACCTGTTTCAACTTGTGTCCATGATATTTTTGAGTTATTTCCTTTGCAAATTCCTCGTTTAGTTACGAAGTTGTAAATTCCACCTTTGCCTTGTTTATCACCAGGGAACCAATTCTGAACAGTCGAATATTTTATTTCGGCATTTTCATGTGCAACAAGTTCAACAATAGCTGCGTGTAATTGATTTGTATCTCTCATTGGAGCAGTACAACCTTCAAGATAACTAACATAACTATTATCTTCAGCAATTATTAATGTACGCTCAAATTGTCCGGTATCCATAGCATTAATTCTAAAATATGTTGAAAGTTCCATAGGGCAGCGAACACCTTTTGGAATATAAACAAACGAACCATCACTGAAGACAGCTGAGTTAAGAGCTGCAAAATAATTATCAGTTGTTGGAACTACAGAGCCCATATATTTTTTTACTAAATCAGAATGTTCCCGTATTGCCTCAGAGATTGAGCAAAAAATAACTCCTTTTTCTGCTAGCGAGGCTTTAAAGGTTGTTGCAACAGAAACTGAATCGAAAACAGCATCTACAGCTACACCACTTAATATTTTTTGTTCTTCGAGTGGAATTCCCAATTTGTTAAAAGTTGCTAGTAATTCGGGATCAACTTGGTCTAAACTTTCCAATTCGGGTTTTTTCTTTGGAGCGGCATAATATTTCAAATTTTGGTAATCAATTTTTTCATATTCAACTTTTGCCCAATCAGGTTCTTCCATTGTTAACCAATGTCTATATGCCTTCAAGCGCCATTCGGTCATCCACTCGGGTTCTTGTTTTTTTGCTGAAAGTTGACGAATTATATCTTCATTTAATCCTTTTGGAAATTCATCTTGTTCAATTTCGGTGACAAATCCCCATTTGTATTCAGTGTTTGTGTGATCTTCAATTATCTTTATATCTTCGCGAATTTCTTCACTCATTGCTTAACCTTTTTTGTTTATCATTCAAACGTATATAATCTTGCAAAAAAAGTCAAGATTAAAATAGTTCTTAAAAAATGGTGAAATCAAAGGAAAATGATGAAAATTCAATTTTGGGGTGGATTATGTTTCCTTGGGATTGTTTAAGTTTAACTTTCCTCCTAAGAACTGTCCAAGGAAAAAAGAACCGACAAGTAGAGGATAAGTATATAATTCAAAACCGATATTTGAGTAAATGCGCAACAGAATAACACAGGGAATGGGAAGATGTATTGCAAGAAACCAATTTGGTGAAAATTTGCGGACTTTTGATCTCCAAAACCCGAAAGGGAGATTTACTAGGAATACTGTAAAAGCAACTAAAGCTATTTTCATTTATAAACTTTAAACATTTCTGGAGCGTAATATTTCAAAAAGTAAAATCCCATTTTTATTTTTTATGTAACAAAGTCCAGATAGTTGGATGAATTAACCAAATTAAACTCGTAATTGTTATAACTCTTTTCCCAAGCTTTAGGTACTTTAGCAGACTTTGCATTCCATTTTAACTCAAATGCGTATAATTTGCCTTCTTTTTCTTCAACCCAATCAATTTCTTGTTGATCATAAGTGCGCCAAAAGAAATTATTAACTCTTATTCTATTATAATTCTGTAATTTAATTCTCTCACTAATTATGTAATTTTCCCAAAGTTGACCAATATCATTTCTAAATTCAAGTTGAGAAAAATTTGCAATAATTGCATTTCTTATTCCATTATCAATAAAATACCACTTTGGCTGTTTTGTTACTTCTTTTCTTAAGTTTCTACTGAATCCCTCAATTTTATGAAGCACGTAAACTTTTGAGAGTAAATCTAAATAACGCTCAATTGTGTTTTTACTCATTGAAAGTTGGCTTCCTAACTCTTGATAAGAAACCTCATTTCCAACTTGGAAGGCAATCAATCTAAGCAAATTAAATATTTTAGAAGAATTTTTAATCTTATCATAAATCAAAATATCTTTTAACAAATAGGAATTTATAATTTCAGTTAAATAATCCTTTTTTTCATTTCTATCTTTTTTGTTAATTATTTCAGGATAATTTCCATAAATAAGTCGCTCAATTAAATTATCTTTTCTTTGTAGACTCTGTTTCCGTTTCCATTATTTCAGATTCGCAAATTGGAAATAAAGTGAAATTTATTTTTCTTCCGGTTAACGGCTCTCCTGTAAGGTTCGAAATGTCAAAGGCAGAGGAGCCACTGATTATTATTTTAAGATCTTCAATTGAATCTATCATTAATTTTAATATTGACCCAATCTCTTCAATTTTTTGAGCTTCATCAATAATAAGTGTTTTTTTATTGCCTAAGAAGTTTTGATAATTTTGAATGGTTCTTCTTTTAAGTGCTTCTTGAACCGCAAAATCTTCTCCGTTTACGAAAAGAAAATCATTTTTTAATTTTTCTGAAATTTTCTTTAGTAGTATAGTTTTCCCTACTCTTCTCGCACCTGATAGTACTAGTACCTTTCCAGGCTTTATACTCTCTAAAAGCTGATTTTCAATTTTTCTTTTTATCATATGCGCAATTATCGTCATTTAACTGACGGAATTTAGCGAAAATAAGTCATTAAATCAACTTAAATATCAAAATTATACTATGACGATACTAAATTAGTTTCTCTGTCTTAAAACTTCAAAAAGTAATACTCCGGTTGCAACAGAAACATTAAGACTTTGAATTTGCCCTTTCATAGGAATTTCAGCCAAAAAATCACATTTATCAGCAATAAGAGGTCTGATGCCTTTTTCTTCATTACCGACAACTAGGGCAATTGGTTGTTTATAATCTATAGTTGAGTAATTTTGAGAATTACCAAGTTTAGAACCAATAATCCAATACCCACTATGTTTAAGTATTTCAATTATCTGAACTAAGTTATTTGCGCGTGCGATTTTAATATGACTTACAGCTCCTGCAGAAGTTTTTTCGACGGTATTATTTACTGAAGCGCTGTTTCTAAAAGTTGTTATTATTCCATTAACTCCAGCACATTCTGCAGTTCTAATTATTGCACCGAGATTATGCGGATCTTGAATTGAGTCCAAGAGAAGAAGTAGCGGATATTTTTCTTTTTCAGCTTCAATCAAAATTGAGTCAATTTCTGAATAGGTAAAGGAACTTTTTAATGCAATGATTCCTTGTGTATTTGCGTCTTCTGAGAGTTGGTTAAATTTTTGTGTAGAAAGTTGGGTTACTTTTACATTTTTCTTTTTTGCCAAATGTTTTATATCGTCAACTATAGAACCGTGTAACCCAAACTGAATGTATATTTGGTCAATTTCTGAGTTTCCCTTTAATGCCTCAATAACAGGTTTTCTTCCAAAAATTTTCTGCATAGATGTTCACACAAATTATTACAATTATTTTCAATTTTGTTATTCTAATAAATTTCGCTATTAAAACACTGCGATGGTATTAGAGAAAAATCTTACAACAAAGATTTCTTTCCCCATAATGGGGATTGGAGATAACACAGTTCAATTAATATATTATTTAGCTTTGCTGCTCAGATTGCTTTAATCCACCGTGGTGGAATCAATCTGAGTTACCCACTATCTTTATGATTTGATGAGGGTCTTCTAAATTTACAGTTTGTTGCTCACCTGAGCTCATATTTTTTAGCTGAACTTCACCCTTTGAATATTCTTCTCCACCAACAAATAAAACAAATTTGGCATTTAGTTTATTTGCTTCTCTCATTTGAGCTTTTACACTTCTGGAAAGATAATCGAACTCAACTTTTGAATAGTTGCTTCTAAAAAAAGTAGCAAGTTCGTATATTTTTAATTCCAAATCGTTATCAAGTCGAATCAAATATATATCTATTTCTTCTTTTGCCGGAATGAAGGATTCTTCAGATTTACAGGCAATTAAAATTCTTTCAATTCCGGCAGCAAAGCCAACTGCAGGAGTTGATGTCCCTCCAAGTTGTTCAATCAAAAGATTGTATCTTCCGCCACCAACAAGTGCACTTTGAGATCCAACTTTAGAACTTAAAATTTCAAAAGTTGTGTGAGTGTAATAGTCTAATCCTCTGACTAATTTGGGGTTTTCTTTAAATGGAATTTTACTTGTTGTTAGTAACTCTTTTACAGTATTAAAATGATCCAAGCTATCTTTTCCTAGAAAATCCTTTATAACCGGAGCACCTTGCAGTAATTTTTGATCGTTGTTATCTTTACTATCTAAAATTCTGAGGACATTTGTATCCAAACGCTTTTTGCTATCTTCAGATAGTTCACTTTTTTTATCAGAAATAAATTTCCGTAAAGCTTCGGTAAAATTGTTACGCTCTTCTGCAACGCCTAGAGAATTAATATTCACTTCAATGTGCTTTAATCCTAATTGATTTAAAATAGAATAAGCAATTTGAATTATTTCAGCATCTAATACGGGATTATGGCTTCCAATTGCTTCAATTCCAAATTGATGAAATTGTCTTAATCTTCCGGCTTGCGGTCTTTCCTGCCTAAACATTGGTGAAATATAAAACAGCTTATTTAAATTGGATTGTTTGCCTAGTGAGTGTTCAATAAATGCTCTAACAACAGAGGCAGTCATTTCTGGTTTAAGAGTTACATTGTTCTCACTTCTATCCAAAAAAGAATACATTTCTTTTCCAACAATATCAGTGCTATCACCAATTCCACGAGAAAAAAGTTCAGTCAGCTCAAAAATTGGAGTTCTAATTTCCTTATAGTTAAAGATTTCCATTTGTTTTAAAACAACATTGGTTAAATGATTCCAATATTGCATTTCTTCTGGAAGAATGTCTTTGGTACCTTGAATAGCTTTAATCATAACTTTAGAAAAGTATATTAATTTGAAATGTTTTTTTCTTCATCTTCAAAGATTTTGTAAATCTCTGAAGCTGTATTTGCGACAAGTAATTTTTCTCTAACTAAACCCTTATTCATTAATAGAGATATTCTGCTTAAAAGTTTTATGTGTGGAACCACGAGATTGTCTTTACCAATTAACAGAAATATTAAATTTACCGGTTCACCATCTAATGATTGAAAATCAATCGGTTTTTGTGTCTTTGCAAATGCTGCTAAAATTCCGGTTACCTTATTTGTTTTACAATGTGGAATTCCAAAACCGTGACCAACACCTGTGGACATAATTTTTTCTCGTTCTAATACTTCATGCCTTATCGCATCAATATCCAAAACACGAGGATCATCTTTAAATAAATCAATTAATTCATCTATAATTTCGTTTTTAGTAAGTCCTTTAAGCTGTGGGATTACATTTTCTGGTTTTAAGACTTCACATATCTTCATTTATTTTAGCTTCTCACAAGATTTTTAATAATAATTCCAAATTTAACAAAGGTAGCGAGCATTTACAATCTAAACTATTTTTGAGCAAATATTAATTGGATATAAACATCTTGCAATGGTTATCTCATTCAGCTAATTTAGAGTAAAGGATTTTTATAAATTTTGAGGAAAATATGGATATTCAAAACAAAACCGTACTTGTTCTTGGTGCATGGGGTTTAGTTGGAAACGCCGTAACTAGAAAATTAGTTGCAGAAAAACCTAAAAGAATTATTGTAACATCGCTAAAAGAGTCTGAAGCCAAATCGCATGTGGTTCAACTTAAAAAAGAATTCCCGCACTTAGAGGATGATTATTTTATACCTTGGTGGGGAAATATTTTTGTGAGGAATGAATTTAAAGATACTGATCGATTTGAAATTTTGAATGATCCGATTAGAAGAAAAGTTTTAATGAAAGACACAATGGAAGAAATGACTCCTGAAGTTTTACATGAATCTTCTATTTATAAGTTAATAACCAAATACAAACCAGAAATTGTTATTGATAGTATAAACTCTGCAACCGGAATTGCATATCAGGATATCTATTCTACATATCATAAAATTATGAAGGTTATTAATAGTAACACCACAAGAGAAGCGATAGTTGAAGAGACTGAAAAACTTTTGTGTACGGTTTATATTCCACAGTTAATCAGACATATCCAGATTTTATATAACTCAATGGTGGAATCTAAAACAGAAATTTATTTAAAAGTTGGTACAAGTGGAACGGGTGGCATGGGATTGAATATTCCTTATACTCATAGTGAAGAGAGACCTTCACGAGTTTTGTTGAGCAAATCATCCGTTGCTGGCGCGCATACTCTTTTGTTGTTCTTAATGGGAAGAACACCTGGAGGAACAATTACAAAAGAGATTAAACCCACAGGTGCTATTGCCTGGAAAAGAATTGCTTTTGATGAAATAATGAAAAGAGGGAAGCCGATTGAACTTGTTGATTCATCTTTAGATAACATGATACAGTTAGAAAGTGAACTTTCTATAAACCTTGCTACTCCAATTAAAACAACTGGTGAAAATTTAAAATCAGTCTTTATTGATACCGGGGAAAATGGAACATTTTCAAGAGGAGAATTTGAAACAATTTCGGCTCAAGGACAGATGGAATATGTTACTCCTGAAGAAATTGCTGAAGACGTAATTTATGAAATTAAAGGCGGAAATACTGGTCACGATATAATTAATGCTCTTGATAACGCAACTCTTGAACCAACTTACAGAGCAGGATATTTGCAACACACCGCAGTTGAAAAATTGGAAGAACTGGAAGAACTCCATAATATTAATAGTGTTGCGTTTGAACTATTGGGACCTCCAAGATTATCAAAACTATTGCATGAACTTAACTTAATAAAATTGGTTGTTGGGAACATGCACAAGGTTGTAAGTACAGAGACACAAAAACTGACTGAAGATGTTTACCAAATGGTTTTAAATAATGAAAAAATTAGGAGTGAAATAATTTCAATCGGAATCCCAATTTTAATGCCGGATGGAAAATCACTTCTACGTGGAAATGAAATGAAAATTCCACCATTTAGAGGTGAGAGTATATTAGAAATAAATGATGAAAAAATTAATTTATGGGCAAGTGATGGTTGGGTTGATTTAAGAACTTCCAATATTAAAAACTGGCAAAACAGGATTAAAGCATTAATGGAAGAAGCTAATACAATTCCTGCTGATGATACAAGCTCTATGCATGTAAGAACCAAGAAATACTGGAACAATTTTGAAAAAATAAATATTGGCAAAGTAGTAAGTTGGATTTTTATCCATGAGGAAAAAGGCAAAAGGATGAAATCCTAACCACTATCTTTTTATGAATAGTATTTCTGACATATTAAAAAAGGACCACCTTAAAATCATTATCACCGATTCTGGTTTGGGTGGTCTTTCTGTTCAAGCTAAACTGGATAGGGAACTGAGAGAAAGAAAAAATGATAAAAAAATTGAACTGATCTATTTCAATTCCTTTGCCGGAGATGGATTTGGTTATAACGAAGTTTCAGATTTCTCTGAAAAAATTGGAATATTTAATTCTGCTCTAACTGGAATGCTTTCGTATAATCCGGATTTAATATTAATTGCTTGTAATACGCTATCTGCTCTCTATCCACAAACAGAATTATCAAAATCTAGTAGTATTCCCGTATTCGGAATTATTGATTTAGGTGTTGAATTGATATTAGAGAGTATTAAGAATTCTGAGCGAAGTAAGATCCTTCTTCTAGGAACTGAAACAACAATCAAATCTAACCAATATCAGGCTAATTTGGTGTCAAAGGGAATAAGCTCAAACCGGATAATTACTCAAGTTTGCAAATACTTGGAGGATGAAATACAAATTGATCCATCCGGCGAAAAAGTTTATGGACTTATTAATAAATATATTGATGAGGCTTCACTTAAATTGAACTTAGTTGATACTGAAGAACTTTTTGCCGTTCTCTGCTGCACACATTATGGTTATAGTAAAAATGTGTTTCTGGATGTCCTAAATAAAAAGTTTGGGAAAAACTTTACAATTCTAAATCCAAATGAGAAAATGGCAAAACTGTTAAGTTCAGTTGAGAATAAAAGTGGTATTGAAAATATAGTAGTTAATAGAGTATTAACTAGAATAAAGCTGAAAGAGTATCAGATAAACAAATTATCAAAACTTTTAGGTAAAGATTCAGAGTCGGTTGCAATTGCCTTAAACCGATATGAACATATCCCCGAATTATTCTCTATTTAAATTGAAAAATCGCCTGATCCTAAAGATTAGTTTCATTTCTTAAAACTTTTCAATTGCATCAAACTAAAAATTTGGAGTAAGTTTTTTACCTTTATGAAAATTATAAATTATTTGAGCTGCTTCCTTCGCATCATCAGTTATACTAAATAAGTTAAGATCTTCCGGACTGATATAACCTTGTTTAAGCTGATATTCTTTTACCCAATCAATGAGAGGATTCCAAAATTCCGAACCCATAAATATAATTGGAAACTTTGTAGTCTTACTTGTTTGAATGAGGGTTAATACTTCAAAACCTTCATCAATTGTTCCAAATCCACCTGGCATTAAAATATAACCTTGGGCATATTTAAAGAACATCAATTTTCTTACAAAGAAATATCTAAAATTCAGCAATTTGTCAGCATCAATATATGGATTTGCACCTTGCTCGTGGGGTAACTCAATATTAATTCCGGTAGAACTTCCACCAGCATCTTGAGCACCTTTGTTTCCGGCTTCCATTATTCCAGGTCCGCCTCCGGTTGTAATTCCAAATCCTTTTTTAACTAGCTCTTTTGCAACTTCTTCTGCAAGTTTATAATATTTATCTTCCGGTTTGGTTCTTGCTGAGCCAAAAATTAATACACTCGGTTTAATCTTAGACATCGTTTCAAAGCCTTCAACAAACTCTGACATAATTCTAAAAACTCTCCACAAATCTTCTTGAGAATTTTGTAATTGTTGTTCAATCTGAGAATGATTGTTATTATTTTCCATATTTTCTACCATAATTTAAAAATGTTTAGAATTAATTTGGGTGTTAAAATAACGATAATAATTAGAAACCCAAATTTTACATTACCATATAAGAACTTTATATTATTATATTTTGGATCTTGTTATTGACTAATAATTATCGACAGAAATAGCTTTATACTTAATAAATGTTAAATACTTCTTTAAAATATAATATCAATAGAGATGAAATTATTGGGGATATTGAATATCTTCATGAGTTTTATAGCATCAATTTAAAAAATGAGCGCGATATTATTATCTGGCTTCCTCCTTCTTATCATATTGTAAATAGAAGATTCCCGGTTTGTTATATGCAAGATGGTCAAAATTTATTCGACCCGAATACTTCCTTTATTGGAACAGATTGGAAAGTTGATGAGACACTACACGAACTTATTAAGCAGAAGAAAATTGAAGAAATAATTATTGTTGGAGTTTATAATAATAAAGACCGGCTGGAAGAATACAATTTCTTTTGTGAAAGAGGAAAAAAGTATGCAAATTTTTTAATTAAAGAATTAAAACCCTTTATTGATGAAAAATTTAGAACCATTCTGCAAGCATCTGGCACTGGAATTATGGGCTCTTCTTTAGGCGGATTAAATGCGTTTCAATTATTTTGGAATTTTCCTAAAATTTTTGGTAAAGCTGGGTGTTTGTCAAATTCATTTTGGATTGATAACCGGGAAGTATTTAATATGATTAATAACGTTGAACCAAGTTTTAACGATAAGAACAAATTATATATTGATTGCGGTAGTGAAGAGAAAGAATTAATTGATGATTATTATAAAATGACAGATGCTCTGCTTGAGAATAAGTCAATTGGCTCTCTTAATTTTCATAATTATTTAGCAGAAGGTAGCCGGCACACCGAAAGCGATTGGGCAAATAGATTGCACATTCCTCTTAAATTTTTATTTGGGAAAAAATGATAAACAGCATAAAATTTGAATATTGAAATAAAAATAAATTTAACCATACTATTTAGAAATTGAAAATGAGAACAATATGAAACATTTCATTCTATTAATGGTATTAATTAGCAATTTAAATGTTTGTGCTCAAACTGCAGATAGTAATTCTATTCGTGACTCCTTATCGCAAACACATTCAGAATGGTTAGTTTCAGGTGGAGTTTCTGTGAGATCATTTGAATTTGGACTGTTAAGATTTTCATATCTATATAATTTGAATAAAAATTTTACATTACCTTTGGAGGTGGAATATTTCTTTGGAAATCCAATTGGTTCTATTTCTGTTAGATATTATCAACCGCTTAATAAAGTTACTAAACCGTATTTGCAATATGGTCTAAGTTTGTTTCTTGGTGGTGTGGAGTCTCTTGCAGTTATACCAATTTTTAATCTGAGTTTTGGGATTTGTTTAGACAATTATAATGTTGAGTTTAGATATTTGTCTTTAATCAGTTCATATAATGCTGAAAAAAGTTCTGAAAATATATTTCTAGCTGTTGGTTTTTATTTTTAGTTTAGTTCATTATTATTTGGTTTTCGAATATATCGACTTACCAAATGCCTTGATAAAATAATTTAAGTTTATTACTCTTACTAAATACAAAATGGATTTTATTTTGATGAAAAGTCTAATTGTTATTTTAGTTGTCACACTTCTGTTTGGTTCTTGCTCAACTACAACTTTCGTAAACAAAAAAGAAATAATTAAAATTCTGGCCAAAGATGCAGCTAGCTGGACTCTTGATGAGTGTAACCAGATTTTGGATTTTTACACAGCAGAAAATTTAGCAAATAACCCATTTCAAGCTTCACCAATTAATCAGAAAGTCTTTATTAAAGCTCTTTGTTTAAACAAAACCGTAATAAAAGCAACTGCAAGAAAAGAAGTTCTTGAAAAAAGACTTGCCCCAAATGATTACTATGTTTTGCTTAAAAAATATTTTACCGATCTTACAAACCTGACATTTGATGAAACCAGAAATGAAATAATAGAAACCGATTCGGGTCTAAGAAATGGCTATTCCTTTAAAATATATTTTGAAAATATTAGCGATCCTTTTGAACCAATATTTTTAGAAGATGGTTATTCTTATTTTTTTCTTGAAAATATGAAGGGAGATTTCAGCAGAGTTACGGGAGTTACTGGTTTGTTTGTAGAAGATTACTTTCAGCTTGATGGTTACTTAACGGCAGTTGTTAAGTTTTCTCCTTTTTCAACCAACGAGAAGAGGCTATTTGATGCAGTTGATTTGAATGAAAGTTACAAATTAGTTTTTAATGGTTTACAAAGAGAGCCGATTGTAATTCAGTGGAATTTAAAGTAGAGGTTAAATTTGCCAGGCACTTTTACTTGCCCGCCTTAGGTGGGAAGTGCCTGGCAAATAAAATAGCAATAAATTATTTTATTGAAGTCTCTGTTTTTTCAGGTTTCTTTAAATCTTTTTCAATCACATTTCCATCAACATCAATAAGTTTAATTTCCATTCCTAATTCAGTTAAACCTTTTTCAACTTTCTCTTTATCACCAACAACAACCCAATCAATTTTATTAGGCTGAATTACTTTTTTTGCCGCATTGTTGATATCATCTAAACTTAAGCCATCTATTTTAGAAGCATAAGTTGAAAAATAATCATCTGGGTAGCCGTATTGAATCATTTCTGATAAAGATCCGGCAATTGAATTTCCGGTTTCCCAAGAACCAGGTAAACTAAGAGTTTCGTTTAGCTTGTTTTTATTTAGTTCGTCATCAGTCGCAGGTTTATCTGTAAGAATACCATTTAATTCTTTAACAACTTCTTGAACAGATTCTTTTGTTTTATCAGTTTGAACAAGAGCATAAATTAAAAATGGACGCTGACCTCTTGCACCAAGCAACATACTTCTCGATCCATAAGACCAATGTTTGTCTTCTCTTAAATTCATATTAATTCTTGATGTAAATGAACCTCCAAGAATTGTGTTCATAGATTCCATTGCAATATTATCTTTATCAGCTTTTGGTGGGGCTGCATGTCCTGCTAGAATAATAGATTGTTGAGCACCAGGTTTATCCATTAAATAAAT
The DNA here is from genome assembly GCA_963704835.1 of uncultured Ignavibacteriales bacterium. GTDB lineage: Bacteria > Bacteroidota > Ignavibacteria > Ignavibacteriales > Melioribacteraceae. Next base: position 153,051 of record CAVPHW010000032.1, read on the forward strand.
AGTGGATTTTTCCTTCAATCCAACATTAGAAATATTCTTCTTTGGTGTTTCAGCTTTAGCCCACTTTGCAAATAAATTTTCTAATTTAGATTTAATTTCATCCATTGTAATATCGCCAACAACAACCAAGGTTGAATTATTTGGTCTAATCCAAGTTTTGTGGAATTTTTCTAAATCGGTTTTGCTAATTTTGTCTACTGTACTTTCATAACCAGAGCCGGTAAATGGTAAGCCGTATGCATGATCTTTACCGTAAATATATTGAGGAAATACTCTAAGAGCCATTTGGATTGGAGTTGATTTCTCTCTTTGTATTCCGGCAATTGTTTCCTTTTTAATTCTTTCTAACTCGTTATTTGGGAAAGAAGGATTAAGAAGTACATCCGCATAAAGATTTAATGATTTATCTAAATTAGATTTTAATGCAGACATTGAAACAAAAGAAACATCTAGATTTGATCCGGTGTTTAATGTTGCTCCTAAGTTTGCTAATTCTTCACTAATCTGTAGAGAAGACTTATTTATTGTTCCTTCCTCCATCATAGAAAGTGCTAATGATGCAGTACCGGGTAACGCAAATTGATCAGAGGAAAAACCAGCATCAACAACCATTCTTAAATTAACAACCGGAATTGCAGTCCGTTGAGCAAGCATCACTTTTAATCCATTTGATAAAGTTGCTTTTTGAATTTCAGGAAACACTGCAGCAGGTGGAGTTGAAGTTTCCGGTAGTTTAGATCTATCTGCGCCAACTATTCTTTCTGTATATTTTGGGAAAGGGTGAATTTCTAAAACATTAACTCCATCAGATAACCATTTAATTGCCGATTTTTGTAAATCTTTAATAGTTGCCTTTGCAACCAATTTTAATTTGGTTTTGTAAAAATCTGGAGATCCGCCATAAACTTCACTTTGAGCTAGAATATCTGATTTTCCGCCAAATCCACCAATTCTTTCAATACCTCTTACAAAGCTGGCAATATGCTGAGTCCTAACTCTATCCAATTCTTTTTGAGTTGGACCATCTTTTAAAAATTTTGCTAATTCTTCATCAATTGCTTTTTCAACTATTGATAAATCAACGCCGGGTTTTGCAGTAGCTGAAACTACAAATTGACTGCTAATTTCACCGCCATCATAACTAGCTGTTACTTCTGTTGCTATCTGATCATCATACACTAGTCTTTTGTAAAGTCGTGAAACTTTTCCCATTGCAAGAACATCGCTTACAAGATCCAATGAAACTAGTTCTTCGTTTTTCCATTCCGGAATATTCCATACTTTGTAAATTCTTGATTGCGGAACTCGGTCTTGTGCAATTTGTCTTTTTGATCCTTCCATTTTGGCAATCCAAGTATCGTGTTTTTTGATTGGAGGACCAGCTGGAATATCACCAAAATATTTTTCAACTTTTGCTTTTGCATCTGCAGCGGTAATATTACCTGCAACAACTAAAACTGCATTTGCGGCACCATAATAGGTTTTAAACCATTCATGCACATCTTCAACACTTGCGGCATTTAAATCTTCCATTGAGCCAATAACTGTCCAAGAATATGGGTGACCTGCAGGATAAGTATTGTGCTGAATCATTTCATAAGCGACAGCATAAGGCTGGTTTTCACCTTGTCGTTTTTCATTTTGTACAACACCACGTTGTTCATCAAGTTTTGCCTGAGTAATTGCACCAAGCAAATGTCCCATTCTGTCAGATTCCATCCAAAGGGCTAAATCTACTGCAGAAGTTGGAACATTCTGAAAATAATTTGTTCGGTCTTGATTTGTGGTTCCATTTAAATCTGTTGCACCAACTCTTTCTAATGCTTGAAAATAATCATCATCAAAATTTTCACTACCATTAAACATTAAGTGCTCAAAAAGATGAGCAAATCCGGTTTTACCTAACTTCTCATTTTTTGAACCGACATGATACCAAACATTAACTGCAACAATTGGTGCCTTGTGGTCTTCATGAACAATAAGTGTAAGTCCATTGTCCAGAACAAATTTTTCGAATTTAATATCAATATTATCAACACTTTGTGCTGAAATCATTGATACAAACAGAATTAAGAAGACAATAATTAAATTTTGTTTCTTCATGGTTCCTCTTTTTTGTTATAGATAAATAAAGTTAATAATATTTTTAATTTTTAGGCAAGCTAAAACTATTGGACGAAATTGATGGAATATAGTTTCAATTTACTGATTACTTCTAAAAATAAAGTAGCAAAAATAAAATGGGTATTAGGAAACCTAAAAGTGCAAACCATTTTCCTCTTCCGGTAAATCCTTTTTTACCTTTTATCATAAATAGACCGGTTACGGCAAGAAAAATTAAACTTAACGCAAAAATATCTGCGACCCAGGTCCATATTTTTTTTGGATGATTTAAATGTAGAAAATTGGTTTCCCTAATTATGGTTCTGCTTGTAACAACTTCCAAAACCGCAATTCTGCTTTTAAGATTTGCTGAAATAGATTTATTCTGATAAAATATATCAATTGAGTTGGGACTAGATCGAAATGAACTTTTTACGCTATCATTGATTGAATAATACTTGGTTAATTCACTTACCAAATTCTCGCTTGTAAAAGTTGAATCGAGATTTGAAGGAATGACTAAAGTGTCTTTTACAATACTGTAATTCGGGTTCCAATCACTAACATGGTTTACTGCAATACCGGAGATTGAATAAATAATTGTTAATCCAAATGCTAAATAGCCAACATCTCTGTGAAGAAAGCGAATGAGTTTACGAATTTTCATTTTGATTTTTAATTCCAAATACTTTTAAATTCTATTATTTGCGAAATAGTCAAACCTCGGAGGTTTATATAAAAACAGCTCTTATTCAATAATATTTTTAATCTGCTTAAAAAGAACACCGGCTAGTTGTGAACGTTTGTTCACATTTAGATTTTTAAGAATTTCTCTAATATGCGAATCTATGGTTAGAGGTGAAGTCCCAAAAATTTCACCGATTTCTTTGCTCGATAAACCTTCAACTGTATATAAAAATATTTGGAACTGCTTATGGGTTAACTTCGATTTGATTTCTTCCAATGTAATATTTAATTCACTTTTAAGAGGTGTGCGGATCAGAAATTTGTGTCTTCAATTTATGAATTTCATCTTCAAGTTTAAATGCCTTATCTCTCCACTTAAACTTAGATTGTATCTCAAAAACAAGTATAAAAATGCTAATAAGAATTATGAAAAAGAATAAAACAAGCCAATCTACGGGTAAAGACATCTAAAACTCCTAGCAAAGAAATAATTAGAAATAACAACTGCAATGTATTGTAAAAGAAAACCAAAAAATCTTAAATCATCTGAAGAAGGTGAAATTCCTAAAAGAGTAATTAGTGAATATAGATAAATACCTAAATGAATAAAGCTAAGTCCCGGTGATAATTTTATCTTCATTTTGTCAATTTTAAATGAAAGAAAAAATGAAAGAACTAACAATACTATTGCATCTGTCCATATCATAAAATCTGGGGTAAAATTAAATTTCCCCAAAAGTAGTCTCCCAAAAATGACAATAACCCAATGATAAATGGAATTAATATATAGTTTTTTTTTAAACCGGACCATTTTAATAAGTAGTAAGAAAATAAAATTGTGTGAAGCGGCAGGTAAATTCTAAAAAGCCATACATTATGTAGACCAAAACCCATTGATAGAGTTAATGCTAGCATCTGGAAAAAAAAAGTAACATAAACATATATTTCAAAAATTCTAAAATCTAAAGTAAAAGTAGATTTCTTCCTTCTGGCATAAATTGCAGAGAAAATAGGTAACAGCATTGTTATCTGTGCTAAATATGCTATTACTGTACCAAACAAATGAATAATTGAAATCATAATGTTTTAATTACAATTTGGAGGGCAACCCAAAACCAGTTCCAAAGTATAATCTCCGTTTGTCAAAGTTAAAGTTTTAGGTCGCATTTCAACATTTGTAGTTATTTTTGTTCCTTTTTGAAGCAGTAAGTAAACTTGACTTGTACTCATTTTATAAAAAACTTCAGTATCAGAATCTGCCGAACCGAGAACACTATTTCTATCATTATCAAGTGCTCGTAAATTTCCGGACTCAATATTCAGCATAATATATTCACCGGCAATATCTAACATACTTTTTAGCTCGTCATTATCAACTTCAATAAAACGAACGACTGCTCCAAACTCATTGTTCGCGTAATTTGCGTCAAATATTTTACCAATAACTTATGCATTTAAACTACAAAAAGAAGAAAAAATTAGAATAAATAAAACGTATAAATTTCGGGTCATTTTTTTACTTCACCACAGTTTTTATTAAAAATAATGCAAAACACCTTAAAACTAAGGTGTTTTTTCCATAATACTTGGTATTGACAAAGCTCCAAAACGGTATTACGTTTAGTATATATTTCATGTTCTTTAATTTACTTTTTAGCGGTTCTCTTTATTCAATCCAAATTGTTAAATAATGGTTTCTTTTTTTGACCCCCAAAAATAAGGAAAAATAACTTTTTGCAAAAAGAAGTTATTTCATTATTGCAATTTAATATAACAAATAATCCCATGGGTCTATTTGTTTGTTAAAAACTTTGGAGAGTTTACAAGAGAACCCGCTTTATAGGTTTAGTTTCTTGTTTTTAAATTTAACACGAACAAACGTTCACCATGTTTTCTGCCAAACTAAAAATATTCCAAATATTCAATTGTTTCTATTCGTTATTTCAATAAATTATTTTCATTTCATTGTTTTGCATAAATTTCCAATTTAATATTCTAAAAAGAATAATTGAATTTCTATTTGGGCAGGGGAAAAGATAAGTTTGAACCTCTGGATCAATTAGAAGAGCCAGATCAATTAATTAAATTAACCCAGATTGCGAGCAATCTGAGTTACAAGGAAATTAATTTATTATTTTATTTCAGCGCCTAAACCTTTAATCTGATAAACCTTTTTAGTCGTATTTTCATGTTCGCATGCTTCTTTACCTTCATCTTTATGCTCGCCGGCACAATCGCCACCGCATCCTTCACCTTCAACAACCATAGAATAAACTTCGCCTTCAACTAAAGCTTTTTGTCCTTTTGCTTCCATTGGAAAAACAATTTCGCCGTCGTTAACTTTTACACGGATCGATTCAAATTCTTTTTCACCGCTTAAATTTATCCAGCAGCCTCTTTTTTCACAAACACCAACAACGGTTCCTTCAACTAAAACTTTTTTACCAACAAAAACTTCAGGATTTTCAAGTATCTTAGAAATGCTGGTTTTTTCTTTTAGGGAAATATTTTCGCCATATTTTTTGGTTTCTTTTGCATACATTATTGCAGAAGCAAAAAGTAAAATTAGAGCCAGACTTAATAATTTTTTCATTTTTCCTTTTCCGTTTAATTTTAAAATCTTATTATATAACTTAATTTTGATTAAAGAATATTGCAAGGATTTTTCGCACTATGAAAATAAGTTTTTCTATAAAAAACACTATCTATATTATTTTAATTTTGTTTGTTAGTAGTTGCAAGACATTGGATTCTAATCTTGATCAAAATATAAATTCCGTCACTTTAAAGCCTAAAAGATTACAAAAGGGTGACACAATCGGACTTGTTTCTCCCGCGAGTTATATAACAAATGAGCAATTAGAAGAAGCTAAAACCAATTTAGTAGATTTAGGATTCAAGGTTAAATACACTGATACAATATTAAAAAAATATGGTTATTTGGCAGGAACAGATTTAGAGCGAGCTGAAGATCTAAACAATATGTTTGAAGATGAAGATGTGAATGCAATAATGGCTGTCCGTGGTGGTTATGGCTGCGCAAGATTATTGCCTTTACTTAATTATGATTTGATCAAATCTAACCCCAAAATAATAATTGGTTACAGCGATATAACTTCTTTATTGTATGCAATTTATTCAAAAACCGGATTAGTTGGTTTTCATGGACCAGTTGGAACATCGACTTTTAATGAATACTCAGTAAACCACTTGAGAATATTTAATAATCCCACCCATAATTATGAAATGAAAAATTTCCAAGGATGAAGAGCAATTGGTTGATAAATGCAGGGATAGTGGAAGAGAAATTAGTTGGTGGAAATCTTTCTATAGTTGTTTCAATGATAGGAACAGAATATGACATTGATACAAAAGGTAAAATTATTTTTTTAGAAGAAATTGATGAAAAGCCCTACGTATTGATAGAATGTTAACTCAAATGAAGCAAAGTGGTAAATTTGATAATTGTTCTGGAGTTGCACTAGGAGTTTTTAGAAAGTGCGATATTGATGAGAATGATCCCAAAATTGAAAAATCATTAACATTACAGCAAGTTCTTAGAGATGTTTTCTCTGATCTCAAAATTCCTGTTATATATGGACTTTCTTTTGGTCATATTGAAAATAAATTTACATTACCATTTGGAATTAATGCACAATTAGATACTTATAAGAAAAGTTTAACTTTATTAGAAAAGGCAGTCGAGTAAATTTTGTTTGCAGAAGTAGTATTCCCATTACCTTTTAGAAACTCGTTTACATATTCAATTCCGGAAGAATTGGAAGAAAATATTATGGTTGGCGTGAGAGTTGTTGCTCCTTTTGGCAAAAGGACATTAACCGGATTTGTAATTAAGAGTTCAGAAAAAACGGATGTTAAAGAGAAAATAAAACCAATAAGTGATGTTTTAGATAATCAGCCGATTTTTAGTAAAAAGTCTGTTAAAATTTTATGAATGGATTTCTGAATATTATTTAAGTTCTTTGGGTGAAGCACTTAAAAATTCTGTTCCTTACGGCTTAGATGTTGAATCTAAAAAAAACAATTATTTCTGATAAAGAGTTTTGTTTACAATTTTTGCTAAAGAAAAAAATGTAAAAGTACTCGTGCAAAATTGCTGAAAATTCTTTCCGAAAAAGAATCTTTTAAAATTAGCTTATCTTCAAAAATTAGTAAGAAAAAAAGCATTTATTCGAGTTCTTAAAACTCTTGAGAAAAAAGGTGCTATTACTATTCTTGATGAAATAGAGGATGCAAAAGTAAAAGTTAAAAAAGTAAAATTTGTTGCTCTTAACAAAACCACAGATGAGATTTATGCTCTTATGCCGGAAGAAATTGAAAAAAGATCCTCAAAACAAATAGTTGTTCTTTTGGAGTTGTTAAATACAAAGAAAAAGAATTTCAGCAAAGTGAGTTATTAAAGAAAACCAACTCAAATCAATCTTCGTTAAATTCGCTTGCAAAGAAAGGGATAGTTAAAGTTTTTGATAAAGAAATAGAAAGAGTTTATACAGAAACTTATTCCGAGAAGATGCACCAAAATTTTAAGCTCACTGATAAACAATCTGCAATAGTAAAGAAAGTTTCAGCGGATATAGAATGAAGAGCAGTTTAAGACCTATCTATTGCATGGAATAACCGGTTCGGGTAAAACTCAAGTATATATTGAACTTGCAGAAGAGGCAATTGCTCTAAGAAAGGGAAAACAGTCTTAATTTTAGTTCCGGAAATTTCTTTAACACCTCAAATTACATTCTCGATTTTTTAACACTTTTGGCAGTACAGTAACAGTAATGCACAGCAGAATGTCTTTAGGAGAAAGATATGATTCATGGCGTGGAATAATAAAGGGAAAGTATAAAATTGTAATTGGGGCAAGGTCAGCAATTTTTGCTCCTTTAGAAAATATTGGACTAATTGTAGTTGATGAAGAACATGACCAAAGTTACAAGCAGTATGATTTAATTCCCAAATACAATGCAAGAGATGCTGCTGTTTTAAGAGGTATGTTTACAGATTACCCGTTTTATTAGGCTCAGCAACGCCTTCCATTGAAAGCATGTACAATTCCAAAATTGGTAAGTATGAGTTATTAGAATTAGATGAAAGAGTTGATAATGCCAAACTGCCAAAAATAAAATTGGTTGATATTATCCTTGAGAAAAAGAAAAACAGAATGGTTGGTGTGTTTTCAAAAACCTTGTTGGAAGCCATTGACCAAAGATTAACCAAGAAAGAAAATGTTATAATTCTACAAAATAGAAGGGGATTTGCTACCCAAGCTTATTGTGATGATTGCGGAACGATTGATATGTGTCAGGATTGTTCTGTCTCAATGGTTTATCATATTCATAAAAATATTATGAAGTGCCATTATTGTGGTTCAGTAAAAGCAGCACCCAAAGCGTGTAAAGTTTGTGGATCAATAAATATTAAATTCTTTGGAACCGGGACGCAAAGAGTTGAAGATGAATTATCTTACCATTTTCCAAATGCTAAAATTGAGAGAATTGATTCTGATTCAATTAACCGAAAAGGTAAGCTGGGCTTAATCTTGAACAGTTTCCGAAAAGGTGAAATTGATATTTTGGTCGGGACCCAAATAGTCTCTAAAGGGAATGGATTTCTCAAATGTAACATTAGTCGGAGTTGTTTCTGCGGAAACTTCTTTATGGTTACCGGATTTTAGAGCTGATGAAAGAACTTTTCAATTGCTTGACTCAAGTTGCGGGAAGATCGGCAGAAGCAAAGAAGAAGGGGAAGTACTTGATACAAACACAAAATCATAAACATTTTGTTCTTCAAAAAGTTTTAGATAATAATTACAATGATTTTTATCAAAATGAAATATTATTACGCCGACAGAATCACTATCCTCCTTTTTCAAGAATTGGTTTGGTTGAAGTTAAAAATGAAGATGAGCAAAAAGCTAAACAAGCTGTTAATGATTTTCATAAAAGGCTAAATAAGTTTAGTGATAGACTTTTAATTCTGCCGCCGAATGAAGCAATAATTGCTAAAGATCAAAGGTATTTACAGATATCAGATTTTGATAAAAAGTTTGAGGAAAAACAGATCCGAATGGAAAAATTTTGAGGAATGCTTTGCTGAATGCTTTTATTGATTATAATCAAAAATCCAGATTTAGAGATGTAAAAATTTATTTTGATATTGATCCGCAGAGTGTGATTTAAAAAAGTTAAAAAATGTAGCCGCAGACTTCAGTCAGCGTGGTTTAAAATAATTTAAAAAACCTCCAAGGTTTTTAAAACCTTGGAGGTTTAATATGGATTGATTCATAACGTGCCAGGCACTTCAAAAGTGCCTGGCACGTATATAAAATAAAACACAATGGGAATAAGAAAAACCATATTCGAAAAAGGGAATTATTATCATATCTATAATCGTGGATGTAATAAAGAAAATATATTTTGGGAACATGATAATTATATCTATTTACTAAAGAAATTAAAGGAATACAAAGAAGAATATAATATCACAGTCATCGCTTATTGTCTTATGCCAAATCATTACCATTTATTACTTAAGACAAGATTCTAATTCTTCAATTTCAAATTTTATTCAAAGAATTTTTAATAATTATACAAAAGCGGTTAATAAGAAGTATAAAAGGAGCTGGCACCTTATTCGAAGGTAAATTTCAATCAATTCAAATTGATAAAGAAAACTATTTAATTCATCTTTGCGATATATTCATAGAAATCCTGTTGAAGCAAAGCTAGTGACTAAAATGGAGGATTGGGAATATTCTAATTATCCTGATTGGACAGGAATTAGAAACGGGAAGTTGTTTGATAAAGAATTTATTATAGAAAGATTCGGAAGTGTACCAAATTATATCGATTTTGTTACAAATGAAAATGAGTTTATGAAACATTTAAATTTTGAAGAAGTGTGTTTAGAGTAAAATAAATGAAACGTGCCAGGCACTTCCCGCTAGAGGCGGGTAAGCAAAAGTGCCTGGCACGTAATAACAAAAATTACATTCCGAACCATTTTAAGAATGGGAATGCTTGAGCACAATGCATAAGTAAGCTAAATCCAAACCAAAGTCCAAATATTGCCATATAATATTTTGTTGTATCCTCAGATTTAAACATTTTTGCAAATGCAATACTTACAACCGCATAAAACCATATTGAAAATGGATCCAATTTGTGCATAAACCATCCATAAAAATCCTTCTTTTTCAATTCCCATGAAACTGCCAATGCTAGTATCCATAAACATTTTACCCATTGCAATAGCGGAAAGCATCATTACGATAATTTGAATAACAATTATGTAATGAGGTAAACCATAACTCTACCATTGCAGTTTTATAATCACCATCTCCTTTTAAACCAAATTTAACTAACAAGCAAATAAACTCCGAGCAATAATAAAAAAGGATAAGAAAAGTAATGATGATTATGCCGACTGAAGAAATGATTAATTGACCGCTTCCGCTCCTTCCATCTGTTCAGTAATTCTATCCAATTGTTCATCAGCTTGTGATTGTGTCATTTGACCTTTGTCAACCATCTCTTGAAAGTTTTTCTCTAATTGTCACCATTTGCTTTTCAACAATATCAGATTTAATTTCTGGATTGCTCATTGTAAAAAATTAGAGAAGAACTACAATAGATCATTGCAAGAAAACAGGTAGAAACCAATCCATAGTTTTAGGTGGAATAAAAGATAATTTTTTAAACAAACTTGTAGGTTCTGTATAGACATTAACAATCTTATCTGTTAAACCAATTTCTTCATTCTCTACATCTTCTTTAACTACTTCTTCTAGGTTATTTTGTTCTTCCATTAGCTTATTCCTTAATTTAAGTTTTAGTAGGAATTATGTTGATTTAAGGCAATAAAATAAAAAAAAAGAGACTATTATCCCAATAAAAATTAAGTATTGATTATGATGTCTTGCCTATGAAAACTCAAAAGTATAAGTTAGTGTCATTAAAAGTGGAGAATTAATGAAAACTATTATTGAACCTTTCAGAATAAAATCTGTTGAACCAATAAGATTTACAACAAAAGAAGAGCGTATTAAAATTTTAGAAAAAGCTGGTTACAACTCCTTCTTAATTAATGCTGATGATGTTTTAATTGATCTTTTGACTGACAGTGGAACTTCTGCAATGAGTTCCTCTCAATGGGCTGGAATTATGGAAGGGGATGAATCCTACGCAGGTTCTAAAAGTTATTTCAAATTTGAAGCGGCTGTTAATAAAATAACAGGACATAGTTTTATTATTCCTACACATCAGGGAAGAGCAGCAGAAAAAATATTATTCTCCATTGTTGGTGGAACAGGGAAGTACATTCCAAATAATACACATTTTGATACTACTAGAGCGAATGTTGAATTTTCAGGTGCCGAAGCCGTTGATTTGCTAAATGAAATTGGGAAACAGCCGGAAGTAAGAGCAGATTTTAAAGGGAATATGGATGTTGAAAAACTGGAAGCTTTTATTAATAAAATCGGAACAGAAAACATTCCATTAGTTATGATTACGATTACAAATAATTCTGGCGGCGGTCAGCCTGTTTCAATGCAGAATATTAAGGACGTAAGAGCAGTTTGTGATAAATATAATTTGCCTCTTTTTCTGGATGCTTGCAGATTTGCAGAAAATGCATATTTCATTAAAAAACGAGAAAAGGGTTTTGAGAAGAAATCTGTTCTAGAAATTTGCCAAGAAATGTTTTCTTATGCGGATGGTGCAACAATGAGTGCAAAAAAAGATGCGCTTGTAAATATTGGAGGATTTCTTTCTCTTAATAATGAAGAATTAGCAACTCAATGTCGAAATTTATTAATTGTTACCGAAGGATTCCCAACCTATGGTGGATTGGCTGGTAGAGATTTAGAAGCTGTGGCAATTGGATTAGAAGAAGTTGTTGATGAGCATTATCTTGAATATCGAATTAGAAGTACGGAATATTTGGGTGAGAAAATAGTTGCCGCCGGAGTTCCAATTATTGAACCGCCAGGTGGACATGCAATATATATAGATGCAAAAAGATTTTTGCCGCATGTACCAGCTTATGAATTTCCAGGTCAATCGGTTATGTGTGAACTTTATTTAGAGGGCGGAATTAGATCAGTTGAAATTGGCAGTGTAATGTTTGGTAAATATGATAAAGAAGGAAAAATTGTTTCACCACCAATGGAGTTAGTTAGGTTAGCAATTCCAAGAAGAGTTTACACCCAAAGCCATATTGATTATGTTGCTGAAGTTGTAATTGATGTTTACCAAAATAAAGAAAAACTGAAGGGTTATAAAATTGCTTATGAAGCTCCGATGCTTAGACATTTTACAGCTAAGTTTGAAAAACTTTAAATAATTAAATAAATTTTGTCTTTGCATGGGACTTGTAGCCAAGCATCTTTTTACCAAGAGATCACTTCGTTACACTCGTGATGACAGTTAAGAAATTTGATAGAACATTTTTAAAGATAAACTGTAACTCAGATTGTTCACAATCTGAGCAACTGAAAGAATTATGAAACTAAAAAAAACATTTTCATTTACAGATAAAAATCAAATTTGGCGATTACTAATTAGTGATTCTGATAAAATATTAATTGAAACTCGACATATAGAGAAAAAAGAAGTTTTTTATCACACAATTGATTTGCTAACCGGAAAATTTATATTCAAGAATCTTCAACTGGAAGAAAAATATTGGATTGGTGTTGAAGCAATTTATAAGGATAAAATCATTTTTCATCATTATGCAAAGCCGGATATGCCTGAACATAAACAAATTATTGTTTATGATTTAAATGAAAATAAAATATTATGGAAGAATAAAAATTATTCCTTTTTAACAGTTTTGGATGATAAAATTTATGCTTTCAGAAGAAAGTTTGAAGGGAAAGATGTTTTTGTTCTTGATTATTTGACAGGTGAGATTATTGAAAGCATTGGCAATGATCCTGCAAAAGTGAATTCTATTCTTCAGCAAATAAACTCAATTGATTATTCGGATTATTTATATCCAGAATCACTAACTGGACTTGAAAGTGAAACGGTTTCTGAAATTATTTTAAAAGAAACGAGCAAAAATAAAGAGGCAAAAAACATTGAAAAACTTGTTTATGGTGATCTTCTGTTTATTTAACTATTACGCTACGTCAAAAAATAATTTGCTTGATAATATGTTTGCAGTTTACAATATTGAAAAAAAGAAAAAGTTAATGTTGGATGTATTGAACAGAAACTTAAATTCATTTGCACCCGACTCATTTTTCTGCTATAAAAACAATTTGATTATTCTAAAAAATAAAGTAGAATTAGTATCATATAAAATTGTTTAACTATTTTAGGGGAAATAATGGAATTATCTTCCCAGGAAAAACAGCATTTACTTGCTCTTGCACATTTTTCAATTGAATCTGCATTCAAACCAGACGAAAAGACCTTCGCTTCAAATGATGAATACCCATTTCTAAAATCAAAATCTGGAGCATTTGTTACAATCACAATTAACAATAAGCTACGCGGTTGCATTGGGTATGTGCAATCTGATGATGAATTAAGTAAAACTGTGATGGATGCGGCATTTCAGGCAGCTTTCCACGATCCCCGTTTTTCCCCATTACTTGAGGAAGAGTTTGATAAAATCAAATTAGAAATTTCAGTTCTATCAGAAGCTTTCCCTTTAGAGAATTATGAGGATATCCAACTTGGTATACATGGATTGATTCTTGAGGAATCTGGTAGAAAAGGGTTGCTATTACCTCAAGTACCGATTGAACATAATTTAAGCAGAGATCAATTTTTATCTGCAATATGCAAAAAAGCCGGACTTTCTGAAGATTATTGGAAGAAGCATAAACTTAGATTGAAAGCGTTTACGGCAAATGTTTTTTCTGAGAAGGAAAAAGATAATCTATGAAGATTATAAGAGAACCCCAAGTTGCTGGAATGTTTTATCCTTCATCAAAAATTGAGCTGGAAAAACTAATTAAAAATTATCTTGACGAAATAAACTTGGAAACCGTTTATAAGAATGTAGGTGGAATAATTGTACCTCATGCAGGTTATGTTTATTCAGGTAAAACTGCGGCAGCAGCTTATAAAACAATAATTGGGAAGCAGTTTGAAAATGTAATTGTTATTTCACCAAGTCATAGAGAATATTTTCCTGGAATAACTATCTTTAACGGTGATGCCTATAAAACTCCGTTGGGTGAAATATCAGTCAATAAAAAGCTTAGGGAAAAGATAATTTCTAAAAGTGAAATGATCTTTGATGGAGATGAAGGACACAAAGCCGAGCACGCATTGGAAGTTCAACTGCCATTTTTGCAGATTGTTTTATCAGATTTTGAATTAATCCCAATTGTGATAGGAGATCAGAGAAAACAATTTGTTGACGAGCTATCTGAAGTTCTAGCCAATTCAATTGATGATAAAACCTTGCTCATTGCTAGTTCTGATCTGTCTCATTTCTATTCCAAATATGAAGCTGATATATTGGATTCCCGAATAGTTGAGCACATAAATAAATATGACTATGATGAATTACAAAAGGATTTGGATAATAAAAAATGCGAAGCTTGCGGAGGTGCTGGAATTGTAACTTTAATGAAAACCTTGCAGAGTAAAGGTTATAAAAAATCTCATGTTGTTGCCCATAGTGATTCAAGTGATATAAGTGGTGATGAAACCGAAGTTGTTGGCTATCTTTCAGCTGTAATTTATAATTGATTTGAACGGTTTGCATTCTCTTTAAATTAAATACTATTTGTGAATCTTTTTTTTCTTAACTCTTTTAAGAAACTCGAATTTTTATTTCATTTGCCAGAAAAGTTTTTGTAAAAATTCTCTATAACTCTCTACAAAACAGTCTATTAACTCCTTTTATCCATATTTAATTAATTAGGAACGATGTTATTTATTCTCTATACTCAGAGCACTTATCTTATTAATGTTCATACAGCTTTATATTAATAATTTATTTGATTTACGTCATTTAAATTTTTTCATTACAATCAAGTTGTAATTAAATAGGAGCCTTATGAAAAAACTTATATTACTTATTATTATTACAACTCTATTTTCCATCTCACAAAAAACAGAAGCACAAGTAACAACTCAAGACTCTTTGGCACTTGTAGCATTTTATAACACAACAGGCGGACCTAATTGGACAAATAATACAAACTGGCTCAATGGACCGGTTTCAACCTGGCGTGGTGTTAATGTTACAGATGGTCGAGTGGATTATTTGAATCAGTACAACAATAATCTTGTTGGCTCGCTCCCTCCCGAAATAGGAAACTTAACAAGTTTAAAAACTATTATTCTTGAGTATAATAACTTGACGGGCAACATCCCTATAACCATTGGAAATTTGACTAATTTAACATTGTTGTGGTTAAGCGATAACCAACTTTCTGGATCTATTCCTAAAGAGATTGGACAATTATTCAATATGACTAATCTTTATCTATACAATAATCAACTTTCCGGCTCAATTCCTAAAGAAATTGGACAATTAACCAACTTAAATTCTCTAGAATTAGATAATAACAAACTTACCGGAAATATTCCCACCGAAATTGGACAACTGATCAATCTCCGCACGTTATTCCTACAAAATAATCAGCTTATTGGGTCTGTGCCTGCAAGTTTTGGAAATTTAATAGAACTCACAGATTTGATTTTATCGGATAACTATCTCAGTGGAAACCTGCCAAGCGAAATTGGATTGCTAACCCAAATAGTTAATTTGAGTTTTAGTAATAACCAATTTACTGGAGGAGTACCGTCAAACCTTGCCCAATGGCCGACTCTTATCGTACTTGAGCTGCAGAATAACAAATTCTCTAATTTACCAGATCTGTCAGGAGTTCCATATCTATCAGTTTTCTCGGTTGAGAACAACAACCTTGAGTTTGGTGATCTAGAACCAAATATAAGCATTCTTACAAGTTATTCACCGCAAGATAGTATAGGCGTAACTCAAGATACGACTGCTGAACTATCCATGGATCTTGATTCAAATGGAGCGAACATTCTCTATATTTTTAAAGATCCACTTTTGTTAGATGCAAATTCAGGTGGTTCACAGAGTATCTTCAAATGGTACAAAGATGGAATTGTATTAACTGAAGAAACGAACTCAATATTAAATGTTACTACAAAGGGAATGTATAATTGGGAAGTTACAAATACACTTGTTCCAAACCTTACACTCTATGGTAGATCAGTAACCGTAAACCACCAAGACCCCGGAATGCTGGCAGACTCCTTAGTTCTTGTGCAACTGTTTAATAATACTGATGGTTCAAATTGGAATAATAATGCAAACTGGCTCAATGGTCCGGTATCTTCATGGGCAGGCATAGAAGCTAATGGCAGAGTTAAAAAAGTAAATTTGAGGAATAATAGTTTAATTGGTCATTTACCAACAAAAACAGAGATAAGAACCATACTTCAGGTTGGTAAGAATTGGGATCATAATGATTCAACTACAGCTAAGGCAAACCAAAATATTGATCTTAGAACTTTAGGATCAATGACCCACATAGATATTGGTAAAAATGGTCTTTTTACATTCAAGCCTTTAAAGAAAACAAATGGAGCCGAGGATGATGATGATGAAATAAGTGATGGAAGTTGGTTAATCTGGGCACTTATTTTTGGAGGTGCTGCTGCAGGTATTGTTATTGCAGCATCCTCAGATAATAATAGAATAGCTCTCGGTGGTGGAACCACAGTTGTTAATCCTACCCGGGCGAGTCTGTCTAAAACAACAGCAGTAAATAGTCTTGAGTATCTTAACTTAAGCAACAATAATTCACCAGGTGTAATTTCTGCTTATATTGGAGCTTATACAAACCTTAGGTATCTTAATTTTAGTGGGAACAAATTTTCCGGCGGTATTCCAGCAGAAATTGGGAATTTAACAAAATTGGATACGTTAGATCTTTCTAATAACCAATTGGGGATTACAGATACATCTGGTACATATTTATTAAAATCAACTAATATTGATAGCACAACTTTTGAAATTCCAGAAACCATTACCAACCTTACTAATCTTAAATCATTATATCTAAACAATAATCAGCTATCTGGTAAAATCCCTCCTAATATTGGTAATTTAACAAAACTTGAAGAACTAAATCTTAGCTATAATAAATTATTTGGCGATCTTCCACCAGTTAATAAAGGGTTTTCTAATCTCGGGTATTTTGGCTGTTCCAACAATAATCTTACAGATCCTAAAAATATTTTGTGGGGCGACTATTTTTATGTAGACCAAAATAATAATTTTGCTCAGGGCGAGACTTTAGTGCATATAGAAGCTGACAATAACAATTTTGGAAGTGGAAATAATAATCTTTCTAAATCATCAGAAATTAATGATCTGCCGAATTGGATTGGTGATTTTAAAAATTTAAAAGTACTAAATATTGGCAATAACCATTACACTGGTGTGCTTCCCGCAGAAATTGGTAAGCTTAACAAATTAACAAAACTTGATGTTGGAGTTAACCAATTATCTGGAAATTTACCAGAAGAAATAGGCAATCTTAGTTCATTAGATACTCTTAATTTGGGCAAAAACAGTTTCTCTGGGCAAATGCCATTATCTATGGTTAATTTATCCAATTTGGCATTCTTCAATTTTGATAATACTCAACTAGAAATTCCAAATGATAGTTCATTTCAAAACTGGTTTAGCAATATTTCTGAGGTTGTTACCAAGGTAGATGAGTTGAATAACACAACTGAAACAATTCCAAATGAATTTGCTTTGGAGCAAAACTACCCAAATCCATTTAACCCAACCACCACAATTCAATATGCAATTCCCCACCTCGCCGGGCAAGCAAATGTAGCCTTAGGCTTTAGCCTGAGGAATGTGCAATTAAAAATATATGATATGCTGGGAAGGGAAGTAGCAACCCTTGTAAACGAAGTAAAAAGCCCCGGCACTTATGAAGTAAAGTTTGATGCATCTCAGTTTACAAGTGGTGTTTATTTTTATACGTTGCAGTCAGGTAATTTTTCATCAACCAAAAAGATGTTGTTGATGAAATAATTTTACTAATTTCTAGACTTTAATTAAAAAGCCCACAAAAACAGTGGGCCTTCTTTTTATTGCTAAACTCCTACGAATTTAATCAACTAATTTGCGACTTTTGTGCTCAATTTCAGAACAATTATTTCGTCCTTACTTCACATATCTTATCATATTCACTATCAATAGCTTCCCAAAGTTCAATTTTATTATTTTCCGGATCCATAATGTGAACAAACTTTCCATATTCAAAAGATTCAATTTCATCAACAACTGTAACACCTTCTTTTTTTAACTCACAAATTAACCATTCTAAATTTTCAACTCGGTAATTGATCATAAATTCTTTTTTAGAAGGCTCCATGTATTTTGTATCTTCTTTAAATGGACTCCAAACTGTAAACCCTTTTTTAGTTTCTTCATCTGCATGGCGCCATTCAAAGCTAGTACCGTATGAATCTGTCTGCAGTCCAAGATGTTTTGAATACCAATCTTTCATTTCATCTGGATTTTTACATTTAAAAAAGATTCCGCCTAAAGAAGTTACTCTTTTCATTTTTATTCCTTTCTTGATGTATTTAGATCAGAAAATATTCAATTAAAATAAAAATCACAAAATATATTATATTTGCACGTCTTAATAATTTATTGAGGTTAATTATCGCACAGAATAATAGAAATGATGTAATTGAAAAAATAGTGTCACTTTCCAAAAGAAAGGGATTTGTATTTCAATCAAGTGAAATTTACGGTGGATTAAACGGTTGTTGGGATTACGGTCCATTGGGAGTTGAACTTCTAAATAATATTAAAGCTGAATGGTGGAAAGCAATGACTTACCGCGAAGACGTTGAAGGACTTGACGCATCAATATTAATGCACCCAAAAGTTTGGGAAGCTTCCGGACACGTTGAAAATTTTACTGATCCAATGATTGATTGCAAGCAGTGTAATTCAAGATTTAGAATGGACACGCTTGGTGAATTAATTCCTGAAAAGAAGAAACAAAAGGCTCTTGAAGCATTAAAAGAAACAATTAAGGAAAATGCAGATAAACAAAAAACCCTTGAAGATATTTATAAAAACCATGTTGAAATGGAAGAAATATTTGAGAGAATCTTGGAAAAAATTGGTGAGGATTTCTTAGCCAATTTAAATTGCCCTAATTGCGGAACTGCCGGTTCGTTTACACCTCCGCGTAGTTTTAATTTAATGTTTAAAACGTTTCTTGGTCCAGTTGAAAAACTAGAAAATGCAATCTATCTTAGACCAGAAACAGCTCAAGGTATTTTTGTAAATTTTCTTAATGTGCAAAGTGCTAGCAGACAAAAACCTCCTTTTGGAATTGCGCAAATTGGAAAAGCTTTCCGTAATGAAATAAACACTAAAAATTTCTTATTCCGTACACGTGAATTTGAACAGATGGAAATGCAGTATTTCGTTAAACCATCCGAAGACAAGCAACACTTTGACTATTGGAAAGCAACTAGAATTGAGTGGTATAAAAATCTAGGAATGAGTGCGGAAAAATTAAGATACCATGATCACCCGAAAGACAAACTTGCTCATTATGCGAAAGAAGCGACTGATATTGAGTATGAATTTCCATTTGGTTGGGGCGAAATTGAAGGAATTCATAATAGAACTGATTTTGATCTCTCTCAGCACGAGAAATTTTCAACTAAATCACTAAAATATTTTGATGATGAAATTAAAGAAAAATATATTCCATTTGTAATTGAAACATCTGCCGGAGCATCAAGATCATTTATGGCTTTTTTGGTTGATGCATACAATGAAGAAGAAGTAAATGGTGAAACTAGAGTTGTTCTTAAATTTCATCCTAAACTAGCACCTATTAAAGTTGCTATTTTACCTTTAGTTAATAAAGATGGAATGCCTGAAGTAGCAAGAGAAATTGAGAATGATTTACGCCCATTCATGAAAGTTTTCTATGATAATAAAGGTGCTGTTGGCAGAAGATACAGGAGGCAAGATGAAGCCGGAACACCTTTCTGTGTAACTGTAGATACTCAATCAATTGAAGATGGTACTGTTACTGTAAGAGATAGAGATTCTATGGACCAGATACGTCTGAATAAAAAAGAATTGCTTAGTTACTTTCTTGAAAAATTAAGATAGTTTCAAAGACAGAATACAGAACTCAGAATTCAACTATTCACAAACCTACGAGGTTTTAACTTATCCACCTGCCTTTCTGGTGGAAAACCTCGGAGGTTTAAATTACTACTCAATATTTACATTGACTCGAACAGACATTTAATCTACATTACACATGATATAAATTAATATTTTTGAGGTGTGAGATGCTAAAAAAATATTCCCTTCTAACTTTAGTTTTTTTTCTAAGCTTTTTTGTTTCCTGTTCAGAAACAATAGTTGAACCAAAAGAAGTCCGTGAGTTGACGCAAATTGAGAAAAATGTTGTTTCTTCTTCAGAAGAATTTGGACTTAATCTTTTTAGAAAAATCAATGAATTCGAAGGTGATAAAAATATCTTCATTTCGCCGCTGAGTATTTCTATGGCTCTTGGAATGGCACTAAATGGTGCAGCTGGTGAAACATATACTGCCATGCAATCTACTCTTGAATTATCGTCCCTAAGCAGTCAAGAAATTAACGAAGCATATAAAAGTCTGATTGAACTGCTCACCCAAATTGATCCAAAGGTGCAATTTCAAATAGCAAACTCTATTTGGTACAAGAACACTATCACTTTTGAAAAACAGTTCATAGACCTAAATAAAACGTATTTTAATGCAGAAGTAGAAGGCTTAAATTTTAGTGATCAAAATTCTGTCAAAACAATTAATAGTTGGGTAGATAAAAGCACTAATGGGAAAATAAAAAGTATTTTGGAAAAAATTCCGGACGAAGCAATAATGTATTTGATTAATGCAATTTACTTCAAAGGAACTTGGCAATATGAATTTAAGAAAAGTGAGACAATAGACGATTTATTTACTTTGTCAAATGGTAAAAAAGTTAATTGTGAGATGATGGTTCAAACAAACGATAAATTTAGATATTTCAGCAATTCCAATTTCCAAGCTGTTGATTTACGATATGGAAGTGGAGATTTTAGTATGACGATTTTTTTGCCTAATTGGGATAAAACTGAAGATGTTATTCTAGAGCAGCTCAATAAGGAGAATTGGAATTTATGGATAAATAGTTTTACGGAATCACAGGGAACCATTCAATTACCAAAATTTGAGTTAGAATATAAATACAATTTGAATGATGTACTCAAGGCACTTGGAATGGAAATATCCTTTTCAGAGAATGCGGATTTTACTAATCTATACAAACCAGGTGGTGTTTTTATTAGTAATGTAGAACATAAAACCTATGTAAAAGTGGATGAAGAAGGGACGGAAGCCGCTGCTGTTACGAGTGTAGAGTTTGGGGCTACTTCCATTGGTGGTGGTTTTGTTATGAGAATGGATAGACCATTTATTTATATAATTAGAGAAAGTAATTCTGGCAGTATTTTATTTATGGGCAAAATTGTAAAGCCAAATTAAATTTATCAAACATCTGAGGGTTTTTACTGTTACAGTTTATTGAACTAATTTAATGACAAAAATTGTTTCTTGAAATTAGATTTTGAATGGGCAATTATTTAATAATTAAGGAAGATACATTCTTCCTTTTTTTTTGTTCAATAGATTGTGTAACTTTTGTTAAAGAAAATAGTATTTAACTTATAATAACATGTAGGAGAAAGATGAAAACTAAAATTGCAGTATTGTTTTTGGTATTCTCTGGCTTATTATTTTCACAAGCTAGAAGAATTGATTTTACTGAATATGATTTGGATAATGGATTGCACGTTATTTTACATCAAGATAACACAACTCCAATAGTTGCCGTTTCAATTATGTATCATGTAGGATCAAAAAATGAAGATCCGGTAAGAACGGGTTTTGCTCACTTCTTTGAGCACTTAATGTTTGAGGGTTCGGCAAATATTCCAAGAGGACAATTTGATAAAATTATGGAAAGTGCCGGTGGAACAAATAACGCCAACACCTCCCAAGACAGAACCTACTATTATGAAATTCTTCCTTCAAATCAATTAGAACTTGGCTTGTGGATTGAATCAGAAAGATTGCTTCATGCAAAAATTGATACAACTGGAGTTGAGACGCAAAGAAAAGTTGTTAAAGAAGAAAAGAAGCAACGCTATGAAAACCAACCCTATGGTACAGTGATTGAAGAAACTTTCAAAAGAGCATTTAAAGTACATCCTTATACTTGGCTGCCAATTGGTTCAGCTCAATATATTGATGAAGCAACAATTGATGAATTTAGAGATTTTTATAAAACTTTTTATGTGCCGGAAAATGCTTCTTTAGTAATTACTGGAGATATTAATATTGATAATGCCAAAAGTTTAGTCAATAAATATTTTGCAGATATTCCAAAAGGCGGGAAAAAAATACCAAGACCAGAAGTTATTGAACCTCCGTTAACCGCGGAAATTAGAGATACCAGTTTATGACAATATTCAATTGCCTCTTGTTCTTCACGCATATAGAATTCCAGCAATGGGAACTGAGGATTATTATTCTTTAGAAATGTTAACTACACTTTTAGCTTCAGGTGAAAGTTCACGGTTGCAGAAGGCAGTTGTTGATCAAAAACAAAAAGCAGTTAATGTTGGAGCTTTTCCGTTTTCTTAGAAGACTCGGGATTATTCTTAACCTATGGAATCAGCAATATGGGTGTCTCGGCTGTTGATCTTGAAAGTGCTATGCAAGAAGAGTTGGACAAGGCAAAAGAAGAAAAAATCAGCGAGAATGAATTTCAAAAACTAAAAAATCAAATTGAAAACGATTTTGTAAGTGGTAATTCTACAGTTGCTGGTATTGCTAATAATTTAGCAACCTATAATGTTTTGATGGGTAATACTGATTTAATAAACTCTGAGATTGATAATTACATGAAAGTTACAATTGATGATATTCAAAAAGTTGCTCAAAAATATTTAACTAAAGACAATAGGGTTGTTCTCTATTATTTACCAAAATCAGAACAGAAGTAAAAATTATAATATGAATTGGAGAATTTAAAAATGAAATTTAAAACAATAGTAGTGCTTTTACTTTTGGTAACGGTTAATTTGTTTGCTCAAGTTGATAGAAGCTTACAGCCAAAACCAGGTCCGGCACCAGAGATTAAATTGGGTGATTATCAATCATTCACTTTGGATAATGGTCTTAAAGTTTTTGTAATCGAAAATCGCAAATTACCAACAGTTACTTTTAGTTTAATTTTGGATCGTGATCCTATTCTGGAAACTAGTAATGTTGGCTATATTGAATTTGCAGGTCAATTATTAAGAAGAGGAACAACTTCTAGGACTAAAACCCAAATTGATGAAGAAATTGATTTTATTGGTGCAAATCTAAATACTTCCAGCTCAAGCATTTCAGGTTCATCACTAACAAAGCACTTTGATAAATTGATGAATATTTTTTCAGATGTTTTGCTGAATTCTAACTTTAACCAAGAAGAATTAGATAAACTTAAAAAACAATCACTCTCCGGGCTAGCAGCTGCAAAAGATGAACCAGATGCAATTGCCGGAAATTTAAGAAAAATCTTAACATACGGATCAGATCATCCTTATGGTGAATTGATGACCGAACAAACAGTTGATGCAATTAATCTTGAACTTTGCAAAAATTACTACAAAGAATATTTTAGACCAAACATAGGATTGTTGGCCTTGGTTGGTGATATAAATGTTGATGAAGCTAAAAAATTAGTAACCAAATATTTAGCAAAATGGGAAAAGAAAGATGTTAAACCAATTGAATACAAATCGCCAAGTGCGCCATTAGTGACAAAGGTAGGCTTGTTTAATAGATCAGCTTCTGTTCAATCAGTTGTTTCAGTAGCTTATCCGGTTGATCTTAAAAAGAACAGTGAAGATCTAATAAAAGCATCGGTGATGAATACTCTTTTGGGCGGCACTTTTTCAGCCCGATTAAATCAAAACTTAAGAGAAAAGAATGGCTATACATATGGAGCAGGAAGTTCTCTAAGTTCTGATAAGTTAGTGGGGAGTTTTACAGCATCAGCAACAGTTAGAAATGCGGTTACAGATAGTGCAATTACAGAAATATTTAATGAGATGAAACGATTAAGAAATGAAAAAGTTTCGGATGTTGAACTTGACAGAATTAAGAATTTTCTTAATGGCAGTTTCTCAAGATCTTTAGAAAGTCCGCAAACTATAGCTCGTTTTGCACTCAATATTGAAATGAGTAAACTTCCAAAAGATTATTATAAAAATTATTTAAAAAACCTAAGTAACGTTACTGCCGATGATATTCAAGAAATGGCAAAAAAATATCTAAAACCGAATAATGCCCATGTTGTAGTTGTTGGTAATGCAGATGAAGTTGCCGGAAATTTAAAGAAGTTTAGTGTAAGCGGAAAAATACAATATTATGATATTTATGGGATTGAGTACGATCCTAATATGAAAAAAGTTGAAGAAGGTATTACTGCAGAAACAATTATTGAAAAATATATTGAAGCAATTGGCGGTAGAAAAAATATTAGTGCTGTAACTGATAAAACGATGGAGTCGAAAGGAGCTGTTCAGGGAATGGACATGAAACTAACTATGTCCCAAAAAATACCGAATAAATTATTTCAAGAACTTGATTTTTCTGTTGGCAAGCAAACAACTGTTTTTGATGGTGAAAAAGGGAAAGTTGACGGAATGGGTCAAGTTCAATACATTGAGGGAGATAAACTTGAAGAATTAAAATATCAATCAAATATGCACATATACCTCGATTATGCAAAAAACAATGTAAAATTAGAATTAAATGGTATTGAAACTATTGATGGAAATGATGCTTATAAAATAACCACTACAATTCCATCAGGTACTAAATCAAGCCAATATTATTCAAAAGAGACGGGGTTAAAAATTCGGGAAGTAAATACAGTATCAACTCCACAAGGCTCATTTACACAAACTATTGATCTAAGTGATTACAAAGAAGTTGAGGGGGTTAAATATCCTTTTAAGCTTGCACAAACTATGGGGCCTCAAAGTATTGTTTTGGAGGTTACTTCTATTAAAGTTAATACTGGTTTGCCAGATTCAATGTTTGAAGTAAAATAAGCTGAGCTAAGTATGTTTTTGGAATTCTAATAAAAGTGGAATCCAGAAACTAAATAATTATAAAAAATATTCTAAAAATGCGCAGACGTTAATGTCTGCGCAATTATTATAATACAGAATTTCCAAGTCCTTTAGTCATCACAAATATTTTGATAAATTATGAATACTAGAAAATATACCACAATTGTTTTTGATCTCGGGAATGTTCTTATTCCTTTTGACCATAATATTTGGGTCAAAAAATATAATTCAATTCAACCAGGATTAGGCGATGTTTATTATAAAAGGTATTTAGATATTTATGAAGTTCATAGAAATTACGAGAGTGGGAAATTAACTGACGAAGAATTTATAGCTAAGAACTTAGATTGGTTAGATCACAAAGTAAGTTCTGAGGAGTTCTGTGAAATATTTTCAAATATTTTCATACTTAATGAGAACGTCATCGATCTTCTCCCGATATTAAAAAGCAAATACAAACTGGTTTTACTTTCCAATACAAATCATATCCATAAAAAATACGGGTGGGAAAAATATAAGTTTCTAAACCATTTTGATAAGCTTATACTTTCACATGAAGTTGGAGCAATAAAACCTGAAGAAAAAATATATCGTGCAGTAGAAAAGTTTACTAAAGAAAATAGTGAAACGCATATATTTATTGATGATGTTCTTGAATATGCAAATGGCGCAAAAAATATAGGCTGGGATGCCATTCAATTTATTGGTTATGATAATTTAGTTGAAGAATTTAAATTACGTGGGATTATCTGAAAAGTCCTATTTTCTCAATTCTATTTCTTACTCTTACACTTAATCATAATCTTAATCTCGCTTTTAATGCCTTCCACATACATGCTCTAATCTATTAAATTCTTCATACCCTTAACTTTTTAACATTTATTTACAGAGCATATTACAAGAGTAAGATTATGATTAAGAAAAAAAATCTATTCCCAATGTTTCCAAACTTCAGAATTATACCCAACTGTAGCTTCTTTTCCATTTCTTACAATCGGAGTTTTAATCAGTAATGGATCTTCGAATAATTCCTCAGTGATATTAAAAACCATAAATTGAAGACCCCTTTTTTTATACTGTTTAGATTCAGTATCTATCAAATCCTCAATCTTTATTGATCTAGAAATATTTTCAAATTCACCGGAGCTAAGTCCTTTTTCCGTAAGGTCTCTAAAATGAATTGAAATTCCACGTTCTTTAAAAAACCTTTGGGCTTTCTTGGTATCATTACATTTTTTAGTGCCAAAAATTTGAATATTCATTTTATTCGCTATTTTATTAGGGGAACAATTTATTTAAATTCTAGTCAAAGATAAAAAATCTATTAACAATGAAAAAGTAAGAATGAAAAAACAATTATTATTACTAATTATTCTCTCTGCTTTTTGGGGGAGAGAAACTTCTGCACAAATTTCAAAATTTGACTCATTAATATCTGCCGGGACAAATCAAATTTACAGTATAAAATTTGATGAAGCAGAAAAAACTTTTAAGCAATTGCAGTTAAAGTACCCAAAACATCCTGCTGGTAAATTTTTTGATGCAATGATTGTTTGGTGGAAAATTATGCTTGATATTGATAATGAAGAGTTTGATGATTTGTTTGAGGATAAGTTAGAGGATGTTATTGATTTTTGTGATGATCTGATTGATGAAAATGAAAAAAATATTGATGCAGTATTCTTCAAAGGTGGTTCTTTGGGATTTAGAGGAAGATTGTATTCGGTTCGCAAATCTTGGTTTGATGCAGCCTTAGATGGTAAAGAAGCACTTCCTCTTGTCTATGAAGCATATAAGATTGATCCTAAAAATGAAGATGTAAAATTAGGGTTTGGAATTTATAATTATTACGCCGAGGCTATTCCCGAAAAGTATCCATTTATTAAACCGGCAATGGTGTTTTTCCCAAGTGGTGATAAGAAAAAAGGATTGGAACAGCTGGCTCAGGCTTCTGAAAAGGCAAAATATGCTTCAATTGAATCTAAATTCTTTTTAATGACCTCATACTTTCAATTTGAAGAGGATTTTGACAAAGCCTTTATTTATGCGTATGATTTACATAAAACTTTTCCTGATAACCCAATCTTTGCGAAATATGTTGGAAGGATTTACATTAAGCAAAATAATTATGCCAAAGCTCGCGAAATATTTCAGATTATTATGAATAAGAGTAAGGCAGGATTTCTTGGATACAATAAAGAGTTGCTGCGAGAAGCAAGTTATTATGTTGCTGTTAATCAGATGACAAATAATGAAATTGATGCAGCTAGAAAGAATTTTATAATAAGCGAACAAAATTCAAGAATTGTTGATAAAGATAAAGATGAAGAATCTGGTTTTTTAATTAGTGCTCTATTGTACATTGCAAGAATAGATGAACAATTAGGGGATAATACTAATGCGATTAAAATAAATAAAGAACTTTTAAAATTAAGAGATTATAATAATTCGCATCAAAAAGCAAAAGAGAGTTTAAAAAGGTTGAATAAATAAAGAAACCGGCTATAAGCCGGCTTCTTCTAAAAATGAACTACTATAATATTATTAAAATTAAAGAGCCATTCCAAAACCAAGACTGAAAGCAAATACATCTAAATGATGAGTTCCAGGAGCATCCGCATTGACTGTAGGAATAACTGTTCTATCAGCACCATATAAATATTCTGCTGCAGCTTCAATTGTATACTTTCCAAATGTATAACCACAACCTGCAGTTACAACATGATTAGTTGAAGAAGGGAATAATACGTTTAAAGTTTCGTCTGGAGCTGGAGCTGGATCATAATAATATCCTAATCTAATAGCTGTATTTGGAGAAATCATGTACTCACCACCTAAACGAACTTGCACTCTGTCTTCCCAATTAAGATGAAACTCATCTTGACCTTGAGCAGACATAGCCGCTTGCCAATAAGGGTCGCCATATGTTGCAACTAATTTATCTAACTCAGACCATTGGCTATATTGAGCATCAACAGTAATTGTTAGACATTTGTTTGGTTTAAAAGCTACACCACCGGCAATCCACATTGGCCAGGTAACGTCTCTATCAAAATCACTTTCGCCAGGTCCTGGTTGAACTATACCTGGGATAGTAGGCAAAGCTGGGAATAAGGGATTCATAGCTGTTCCGCTCATTGGTACTTTGGAAGCCAAACGTACAGTAGCACCAGCTGCTAATTGTTCGCTAAATTTGTATTTTAGTCCTAAAGTTGCACCAACACCAATTCCAGTTGATGACTCTTCGAATTGATAAATTCCTAAGCCCAATGCAGCACCGCTAGCATGTTGTTTCATATCAAACATAGCATATGTAACATTTAAGGCCAAACCTATTGAAAATTTATCATTTACTTCATAAGCAACAGCTGGTGAAATTACAATTGCTCCAATTTGGGACATCAATTCCAAATCAGCTGCCATCGATGCTGGAACACCAAACTCTTCTAAATTCCAAGAAGCTCCAAGTCCAGCAGGAACATAAACACCTAAAGCAAATGCTAATTTTCCACTTTTGTAATTTCCTATTAATCCACCAGTTGGATATAATTTTGATTCCATTTTAGCATCTATACCTGCAGGAGCGAATTGATATGTACCAATAGGCATAATTCCTGTAAAGTAAGCTAGAACTGAAGATTCTTGTCCAGCTAAACCAGCAGGGTTCCAATAAATAGCTGTAGCATCATTAGATAGGGCAACAAATGCTCCACCCATACCTAGTGCTCTCGTTCCTACACTATTTAAGCTTAATCCGTTTGCTATGATACTTGTTGAAAAGCCTAAAACAAGCAGAACACTTAAAGTCAGATTAGTGACTTTTTTCATTTTTCCTCCATTATGATTGGTTGTTGTGTATAAATATAATATAAATTTTATTTAATATAATAAGGTATTTTATTCTTCTGTGAACTTTTTACCCAGTAAAGCTCTTTTGATAGATTCGTCTAAAATCCCTGGCATACTCATGTGGTCCATAAATGCGGCCATTCCAGCATCCCAAAAATACATATCCATTCTGTGCATTTCTCTTTGCGTATAAACATTTATTTTGTTTTCTTCCTGAATTAAAAGAATTTCAATTGGATATGAGGAAACATGATCAATTCCTGGGCACTGATTTTCTTTATTTTCACGAGATTTTCCTGCAATATGAAAAGAAACAGCTTCGGTTCTTGGTCGAGTAATTCCTAATAGTATGGCATCTTTCTTAGGGGATACATTTTCAGAAATAATAGTCCATTTTAAATCATTTGGGCTTGGAAACCATCTATAGGCAACATCATCTTTAGTTGGTTTAAATGATTTTAGGTTTTCAGTAAATTCGTTTTTTAATTTCTCTAACCCTGCAAAACCTTCACTATTTGTTGTTGAATAAATAACTGGAAATTGATCTTCATCGTTAAATAATGTTAAACGACCGACCATCATAAACATATCTCTGGAAGATTCTGCTAAATCTTCATCATCTCTAATCGGTTCCATAATAGTTTGAACTTTTTCTCCACCAACTGAGCTGTGCAACATCTTAATTAGATTATTTTTATAGGTTACTGTCTTTTTGATAACATCATTATAAATGCTTTCCTTATTATTCTCATACAAATCATTAAAAACTATTCTATTAATGGTCTCAGGATCAGTTATAGAAACATTTATACCTTCAGGCGATTCGTAAATCCCTATTCTTAAAAAACTTGCTACAAGATATTTTGAACCGTAGGACGTTAGCATTTTGGTATAATTATCAGAACCTAACACAATTAGATGTGCCTTATAACCACAATGTTCTGAAGTTTCCTTTTTTACATAATCTGGAACAGTACTTTTATGGGAATTTAACACATTAAAACCATAACCACTTGCAGCATTAATAATTGCCTTCTGAATTTCTTCAATATTCCCTTTAACAGCTTTGTTCGTTAACATATAAATACCATGATCACTGCCATAACTGGCTGACACTAACAACAAAACAAACAAAAACAATTTAGTCCTCATAATTCTCCTTTGATAATTAGATTAATAATAATTTTAGCTTTTCTTTTATGGACGCACAATCTCCAAAACTTTGATACACCTCACATTCTCTACAATCTTTATTATTGCAAATAGTATTTTTATGATTTAACATCCAACAAGGTTTAGTATAGCTAGAATAATATTCACATATCTCTCTGTCTTTATCGGAACATTTAATAATTGTCCAACAAGGCAGGAGAGAAAGGAACCGTCTAATTCCTTCAATATTTATTTTATCTTCATTTATCGTTTTTTGAATGCATCGGACTCGATCAAGGTCTTTGTTAGAGAACAATCGTTGATTGCTCTTTTTTCTGAAAGGAATTAATAATCCCTCTCGTTCATACATTCTTAAGGTATGGACTGAAGTATTTAGAATTTTTGCTGCGTTGCTAATTGTATAAATTGGTTCGTTAAAATCTGTACTCATTTTACATATAGGTTAAAAAGTTGACATTGGTTGATGTCAACTTTCTTGCCAATAAATAATGCTAAATTTTAATTAAAAAAAGAAGTGTACCTACAAAAATCCTAAAACTGAGAACTAATTTTGAGAATTTTTCAATTTTGATAGAAGAGATAAGGTATTATAATTCATTAATGTGCTACAATTGTGTGGAGATTCCAATTCTGTGTAATGCACCAATTGAACCCATTGAAGAAAATGAGTAATCAAAATCATAATTAGAAATGAAAACACCCAAACCTAAACTGATTCCTGCGAGTCCTGCAGTTCCACCAATTTTTAGTTCTTTACGTTTTTCGTTATCGTATCCTAGCCTTAGCCTAACAACCTTGCTTAACTTAAATTCTCCGCCAAATGTAAACTGCTGTAATCTTTCTCCAAAACTTTCATAACTTCCGTTAAGTTTGTTGAATGAGGCAAAAAAGGTAAAAGGTACATGTTGAAGTGTTTTTGAGAATCCCAACCTTACATCTAAAGGAAGTTTTTCTTCAAAAGAATAATATTGAGTTAGTTGAGCACCCAAATTTAAAACAGAAAAGCCAAAGTTCCATCTTTCTTCGGGAATAGAATAATGTAATCCTATATCTGTTGCCAATGCAATAGATGATCTGGATTCAATACCAGAATAAATAAATTTAATGTTAACACCATAGTAGAAACTTTTATCTAAGGAATTGGAGTAGCCAATCAGTGCTGCAAATTCACCAGCTCCAAACTCACCAGTTTTAATTCCATCAATAGTTGTTTTTTCAAAACTGCCATAATTAATATATTGTATTCCAGCTCCAAATCTACCAATTCCATTAATCTCTTGGGAGTAAGAAAGAGCGGCAGAATTAATATCAAGTAAATGATTTACGTAAGAAAAAGAAATCGGGGACTGAGTTAAATAACTAATTCCGGCTGGATTATAAAAAATTACGTTAGGATCATCTGTGTTTGATACAAAACTTCCAGCTAAAGCAGCTGCACGTGGACTTTGATCCAATTTCAAGAAATTGAAAGTTTCCTGACCTTGTGCGGTTGCACTAAAAACAATAATAAATATTAAAACAATATATATTTTCATAAACTCTTCAAATTTATAAATAGATTTTAAAGATAATTAATTTGAAAGGCAATAAGCTATTCTTTTTTGACCTATTATTTAGAAATATACCATAAATATATAGGAACTAAGATTTTTTCAAAGTGTTTAAAGAAAATTGCAACAGAAATTAATCTTAAAGAACAAATGGTCGTTTATTTTTGAATTAGAATTGGGTATTTTACTTAATTAAATTATTTACATTATTGAATTATCGCTAAAATATGTATAAATATAAGTATAAACTGTTTGCAATTCTTTTATGTTTGAACACTTTTGTTTTAGCGCAAACCAAAACTAATTTAGAAATTGTTGATTCATTGGTTAGTGTTTCAGTTAATGATTTAATTGATTCCCTACAATTAGAAAATAAACAGTTTATTTTTCAATTTAATTCACCTGATGATTATAAGGTTTTTAGTAATTCCGTAATTAAACAACTGCAAGACAAAGGAATAGTTTTGTTAGAATCAACTGATTCACTGAAAAACATTTTGAATTATTCAATTAAAAATATTCACATAGAATATGGCGAAGTGTTCAGAGATGGAATGTTTGGTGAATATCTTGTTGAAAGAAATGTCAATATTAATGGTTCATATTTTATTCAAAATTTAAACTATTTTAATAATATAAAAAATTTCGGGTATAGTAATAAGGATATTGTCGTCTTGAGTGAGATAAATAATTTGCAAAATATTGCCTATTCATTTACTTCTCCAGAATTGCCAGAGGAACCTTTTTTCTCTAGTATGTTAGAACCGACTTTGGCAGTTGGTACAGCAGCAATTGCTGTATATTTATTTTTTAATATAAGAAGCAAGTAACTTTCAATTGCTCAACCTGCAATTTATTTAGCTTACATGCTTACTTTTGAATTTTTAGAAAAGGGTTTATTATTTATATGAAAAAACACATAATTATTTTGATTTCTGTAATATTTATATGGAATTGTTCTTCTTCGCTAGATACAACAACTTTAACAGGAGAGCAACATTTAGACTATGCAAAAAAACTTATGCTTGATGAAGATTATGAGGAAGCTATTCGAGAATTCCAATCCATATTACTTCAGTATAGAGGTAGCGCTATAAATGATGATGCACAATATTTTATTGCACTTACATATTTTAAAAGAGAGCAATATATACTTTCTGCATATGAGTTTAGTAAGCTAATAAGAGATATACCGGCTAGTGATTTTGTCCAAGATGCGCAGTTTATGCTGGCTGAATCGTACTACCAGTTATCACCAAATTATCAGCTTGAGCAGAGCTATACAAAAAAATCAATAGAAGAGTTTCAAGCATTTATTGAGTTTTTCCCAACGCATCCTAAAGTTGAAGAAGCTGAGAAAAAAATTAGTGAGCTATATGCCAAATATGCTGAAAAGGAATTTAATAGTGCCAGAATTTATGAAAGGATGGAATATTACAATGCAGCAATTCAGTATTATGAAAACATAAAAAACACTTATTTTGATTCTAATTATGCTCCACTTGCTCATTATAAGCTTATTGATCTTTTAGTGTTAAAAAATAGAGATGATGAAGCATTACGAAATATTGCTGAATATATTAAAAAATATCCTGGTGATTCCAAAATTAAGGAATTACAAGACCTAAGTGTTGAGTTAGAGAATAGACCAAATGACATCTAAGAAATTTGTTAGTGAATCAATTGTAACAATGACTGAACTGGTATTACCTCAGCATACTAACCAGCTTGGTAATTTGTTAGGTGGTCAACTAATGCATTGGATTGATATCTGTGCTGCTTTAGCTGCCAGTAAGCATTCAGAAAAAGTATGTGTTACGGCTTCTGTTGATAAGATTGATTTTCACCAGCCAATTAAACTTGGTGATGTTGTTACTCTAATAGCATCAGTGAACAGGGCATTTAATACTTCTGTTGAGGTTGGGGTAAAAGTAAAAGCAGAAAACTATATTTCAAGAAAAAATTTGCACACAAACTCTGCCTATCTTACATTTGTTGGTGTTGATAAGAACGGGAAACCTATAAAAACATTCGAGATAATTCCGGAATCGGAAGATGAAAAGCGAAGATATAACGAAGCTCTTAAAAGAAGACAAGATAGACTTGCGGCTAGAACAATTAATAATTAAATCAATTTTTATATTATTATTCCTTAATAGTATTTTTTCCTCTCAGACGTATTTAAATAATTTTGGGGTTTCTGAAATTATTAATACTTTTTCCGGCTATACAAAATTTACTTTTATTGATTACAATAATGACAGCATTGATGACTTAATTCTCTTTGGTGATCAAACAAAAAGCTTTGTTCTTCATAGAGGATTATCCGATTCCACATTTGCCTCGCCTGTTAAAAAATTCTTTTTATTTCCCATTGATGACTTTAAGTGGTTAACAACTAATTCCAAAGGAATAAATTATTATATATTTGTTTCGCGCAATAAAAGATTGGCCGGAATTGTATCCTTTACCAATAAATATTCTCTACAATTATTAAGCAAAATTGAGTTTGATTCATACCCCTCAACTATTGATATTATCGATTTAAACAAAGATTATAAAAACAAAGCCTTAATACATGGTCCAAATTTTAATGGAATCGCAATCCTAGAAAATAGTGGTTATAGATTAAAAGCAACTACACGTTTAGAGCAAAATGTATTTAAAGAAATAGCCCAAGTTGATTTTAATCAAGATGGCTCAGATGATTTAATAGCAATAGATGTAATGAATAATTCCCTAAAGTTTATTGAAAATTTTTCAAATAACGAATTGGTTGAAGGTAGAGAAATTGAGTTTAATGAACCACTTAACTCGATAAAAAGAATATTTTATGATAGTGATGAGTTCGTTGATTTAGCGGTTGCTAAGGAGGGCGGATTAGAAATTCTAATGGGGGATTCAGTTTTTTCATACACCTCAAGTATAAAATTAAATTATAATTTTAATCCCGAGAGTTTTGAAATTGAAGATTTTAATAGAAATAAATTTTCTGATATTGCCCTTCTAAATAAAGTTGAAGGTAAAGTTGTTCTGGAATTTAACCAGAACAATTTGTTTAATTCTTTAAGTTATGATTTTGATGGAATCAGCGATATAAGGTATCTTAGAAATAAAAACACAAACGGATTAATTCTTCTTAGTAAAAACGGTTTAATAAAAATAATAAACTCAAAAAATAGTTGGGGCAGTTCATTCTGCTTTTCAGTTGGAGGAAATCCAAATAAAATATTTTATCAAAAGTCTGACTTTAAAAAAGAAGACAGAATTATATTTGGGGATCAAAAAGTTAACACAGTTAGTATTTTAACAAAGAATTCAAAAGGAAAATTCGATCAGTTCACTAAAGAAAGATTTTCAAATCCAATTTCAGATTTTACGTGGTCATCAAAGTTCGATCTTCTTGTTGGATATAAATTAAAAACAAGGTTAATTGAGGTTCGATCGTTAGATAAAAATGCTAAACTTACTTTGAATCAAAATTATATATACAGTTCAAATCCAGTTGAACAACTTTTAATCGATTCTTCCAATAGTTTGATAACATTGCAAAAGAATAAGGATAAATTATTCTTTCAAAAATTTAATGCTGATAGCGCGCAATATAAACCAAGTAAAGCAATTTTGATTGATACCTCAATTACAACAGTCATGTTAAATAGTTCAAACGAATATTACTATTGGCAGATAAATGATTTTCTCTCGCAATTAATTTATACTAAAGGTGAAAATAAACTAACACTATTTAGTTCATTTTTAAGTGAAAAAGATCATATTAGTTCAGTTATTATTGACAAGAAAAGAAAAAATATGGCTGCAACAGTTTTGTCCATA
Source organism: uncultured Ignavibacteriales bacterium (assembly GCA_963704835.1). Classification (GTDB taxonomy): domain Bacteria; phylum Bacteroidota; class Ignavibacteria; order Ignavibacteriales; family Melioribacteraceae. Next base: position 188,499 of record CAVPHW010000032.1, read on the forward strand.
TTTCATCAAAATGATAAAGAAGAAATAATTGTTTTTGATGGTAAGAAAAAAATGCAAATGAAAATTAAATCTAAGTTACTTAGTGACACAAAAATTGATAGTGATAATTTTTGGTTTTATACGAATAAAAACAGAGAGCAATTTTTATTTGTTAAAAAAGAAAATAGTGTTCAAAAATATGTGTTAGATTTTGCTAAGAAAACCTGTAGATTATTAAATAATTTAAAAACAGAAAGAATACAAGATTACTTTGTTGAAAATTTTGCTGGTAAGCTTTATTTAGTTTACACAACATCCGATAATTGTATAAAATTCAAAAAAATATAATCATGGAAAAACTGTTTAGCTTATTAATTTTAGTAAATATTTCATATGCCCAAAATTTAGACTCTCTGTATAATGAGTTAATGAATCGCAGTTCTAAACCTAGCTCAATCTCACAAATTCAAATAGAGAATGATGGAAGGAATAAATGTGAATTTGGATTAAGGGCAACAGTTAGGCAACATATTGATGAATTCAGTTATGATCAACGCCAATCAATAGAAGAAATACTTTCTCGTCCATCATTGCAAACTAGTATTATCTCTCCCTCAGGTATTTTTAGAATTCATTATGATACAAGTGGTTATAATGCTCCGCTTTATGATGTGAATGAATTAGCAGTTGCCTTTGACTCAGCCTATAGTTACGAAGTATCTCTTCTTGGCTATCCGCCACCTCCAAGTGATGGTGTTTTAGGTGGAGACAATAAATATGACATTTATATTCGACATCTAAGTGGAGGATTATATGGAACTACAACCCCAGAAGACAATATTGGTGGTGATAAGTATTTAAGTTATATAGAAATTGATAATAGTTTTACGAAGAATGAAGGCTATAATACTTATGGAATAAATGCAGCGAAAGTTACAGCAGCTCACGAGTTTCACCATGCAATTCAAATAGGCAATTATATTTATAGAACTGCCGATTCATTCTATTACGAACTTACTTCTACTGCACTTGAAGAATTTGTTTTTGACGAGGTTAACGATTATTATGCTTATATGTCCTCCTTTTTTAATCAACCCAGTAAAAAATTTCAAGATAATTCGGGTTATAATTTGGCTGTATGGAATATTTTCTTAAGAGAGCGGTTCGCTGGTGCAACTCCAAATATTGGGGATAAAATTATTAAAAGGAGCTGGGAAAATCTCGTTCAAGATAGAGCAATAATTGCAATTGCTAAAGCAATTAATGAATACGGATATTCATTTTCCAGAGAGTTTAATAATTTTGGGACTTGGTTATACTTTACTAAATACCGAGCTAAACAAAATAAATATTTTGAGGAAGCTAAATTCTATCCATTAGTAAAACCAACAATAACATCTCAAATAAATAGTGTTGAAAAAACTTTTACCATCTCTTGCGAACCAACCACTGTTAATTATTTAATGTTTACCGAAAATAAAAACTCTGGTACTGATACACTTTCAGCGGTTTTAAGTAATTCTGATATTTATGCTGCAACAATTAATGGAAATGCAACTAATTTAGATTTTACAATTTCTAATTATTCTTTTACTGGATCAACTGCAATAAATGAATTTTATTTTTCAAAACTTTCCGGCTCTTCAATTGAGTATATCAATAGTAGTTATATTTACAACAATGAACTTACTGGTGGTAATAATTCTTTATCAGAAATTAGTAGTGCATATCCGCAACCATTTGATTTTACAAACAACTCAATAATTTTTATTCCAACTTACAAAGATGAATCGGGTAGTGCTGAATTAAATATTTATTCTTCAGATATGAATCTGGTATATTCTGGGTTTAAAAATATTTTACTTTCTGAAAACGTTGTTGTAACATGGGACGGTTTAAAAAACAACGGTGAGCGTGCTTCTAGCGGAGTTTATATTTTTGTAACTAAGGCTGATGATAAAATTAAAAAAGGAAAATTTGTTGTTTTCAACTAAAGTCAATTTTATACATAAGTATTATCAAAAGTTAACCTTTTAAAAATATATTATATGACCAACTACTCCATTTCTTTCCAAGATGTTACCAAATTATTTGGCCGAAGATTAATTTTTAAAAACATCAATACAAAGTTAGACAGTGGAAATATTTATGGTTTTTCCGGTAGAAATGGTTCTGGAAAATCGACATTAATTAAGATTGCGGCTGGCTTAATATCACCGACAAGTGGAAAAGTAATTCACACCAATTCCAACAAGACAATTATCCCGGAAAAGTTACACAATTACTTAGGATTTGTATCTCCTTATTTAGTACTCTATGATGAATTTAATGCTGAGGAAAATATTTATCATTTTGCAAAAATAAGAGGAATTAAATATGATGAGGAACGAGCGAAATTTTTATTAAATGAATTTGATTTATATTCACGAAAAAACGATTTGCTTAAAGGTTATTCATCCGGAATGAAGCAGAGAATGAAATTTATTTTTGCTCTTATGCACTCTCCCAAAGTATTGTTTTTTGATGAACCCACATCAAATTTAGATATTGCCGGAAAAGATAAAGTTTATGAAATAATTGAAAACGAGGGGAAAGAAAATTTGGTTATTGTTGCTTCAAATGAAGAAAGCGATCTTGTATTGTGTAAAGATATTTTAGAGATAGAAAATTTTAAGAACTGAAAAGTATCTTCAAACCTCCAAGGTTTATAAAACCATGGAGGTTTTTGTAAATATTGGAGTTTTAGGTTAATGACATTCATTGCAGTATTTAAAAAAGATTGGGAATCAGAATTAAGAACGCGCTATGCTATTAATGCTTTAGCAATGTTTATTCTTGTTACAATAAGTGTAATTCTTTTTTCAATTGGGCAAGAAAAAATAAGCATTCATCTAACCGGCGGTTTATTTTGGGTTGTGATTTTCTTTTCTGCAATGTCTGGTCTTTCGCGTACATTTGTTTCAGAAGAAGAAAGAGGAACAACACTTACGCTTCAATTGATTGCAGCTCCTTCTACAATTTATTTTGGGAAACTATTATTTAATCTGGTACTAGTTTTTATAATGAACATTTCCATTGTGTTTTTATATTATTTATTATTCGAATCATTTGTTATTCTTAATCTATCTTTGTTCTTTTTGTCATTGCTTTTAGGAAGCATTGGAATTGCTGTGTCATCAACATTAATTGCTGCAATAATTTCCAAAGCCAATACAAAAGGAACATTGTACCCTGTACTGTCATTCCCAATTTTGCTGCCTCTTATTTTGACTTTAATGGAATTAACAAAATTTGCTATGGATGGAGACTTAGTTTCTAAATCCTTCGTAGAATTGGCTGTTCTTGTATGTTATGATGTAATAATGCTGACAGCCGGATATATGCTATTTGATTTTATTTGGAAAGATTAATCCTCCGCTAAAATCCATTTACTTTTGTTTCTGAATGATTTTATTTGAATTACAAATCTCTTTTAATACATAAATAGCTTCCCCAAATATTATGATCAAGAAATTAGAAAAAAATTTTTACACTCGAGATGTTCTTATTGTAGCAAAAGAGTTATTAGGCAAGATTTTTGTTTTTCAGGATAAAAGAATAAACCAAAACCTATCTGCAAAAATAGTTGAAGTTGAAGCGTATGATGGAAAAGTTGATGAAGCTTCTCATACTTTTAATGGCAAAACAGAGCGGAATAAAATTATGTTTGAAGAAGGAGGTTACTTGTACGTATATTTTAACTATGGAATGCATTTTTGCGCGAATGTTGTAACCGGAAAGAAAGATGAGGGAACTGCAATATTACTAAGAGCAATGGAACCAATTTTAGGTGAGCATATTTTTTCTGAAAGAAGATTTAATAAAACAGTTTTTACCGAAAAAGAAAAAATTAATTTATTAAATGGACCCGCTAAAATCTGCCAAGCCTTTAGCATAAACAGAGAACAATATGGTACTGATTTAACAAAAGGTAATATTTACTTGATTGATTCACCAAACTTAAAAGATTCTCAATTTATAACAACTAAAAGAATTGGAATCAAAAAATCAGTTGATCTACCTTGGAGATTCTACATAAAGGATAATCCATTTATTTCAAAAAAATGATAGAACAGCTAAAAATTTATTTTACATTCAAAATATTATCTATTTATTCGAAAATAATTATCCAAATTACATATCCTCTCTTGAAACTTAAATGTGAAACGGATTGTATTATTATTAACATTTTGTATATACGGAGTAAAAATGACAAACAAGTATCTCGCCTTTTTTGTAATGCTGGTATTATCTCTAACAAGTATAAAAGGGCAGAATAAAGAATTTAGAAAATTAGAAAACAATGCTTTTTCTGTTGGAGAAAAACTAACATTTGATGTTAAATATGGCTTTGTAACTGCAGGAGTTGCAGTTATGGAAATTCCTAAAATTAAGACAATTGCAAAGCGTAATACTTACCATATCACTTTTAATGTAAATTCAGTTTCCAGTTTCGATCCTTTTTTTAAGGTAAGAGACAGATATGAAACCTATCTTGATAAAGAAGGATTGTTCCCTTGGAGATTTGAACAACATATACGCGAGGGAAGTTACTCTAGAGATTTTTCTGCTTTTTTTGATCAAAGGAGAAATAAAGCTAAGACTTCAAAAGACACATATGACATCCCGGATAATGTTAACGATATTGTTTCTGCTTTCTATTTAGCCAGAACATTTGATTACAGTAATCTTAAAGTTGGAGAAAGCTTTCATTTAGAAAACTTTTATAAGGATAAAGTTTATCCGCTTGATGTAGTTTATAGAGGTAGGGAAACTATAACTGTTGATGCCGGAACCTTTGATTGTATTATGATTGAACCAATGGTAGTTGAAGGCGGTTTATTCAAGAGTGAAGGAAGCATTATTGTTTGGTTGACTAATGATGCCGTAAAAATGCCAGTCAAGGTAAAATCAAAAATATTAATTGGATCTATTGATGCTGAATTAACAAAGTACGAAGGCATTTCTAAAAAAATGACATCACTTGTAAAAAAGAGTTAGTAAAGGAATAAGCTAGGTAATCATAATAAATTTAGTCTTAAATTTTTTGGCAAGTTTAATATGTTCTAAATGGTGATTACAATGCCATGCGTATATTCCAATATTTTCACTTAGTTTTATTTCATTTTTATTTTCGGGATGATAAAAAGTAAAATTTAACTGTTGATCATTCAGGCTTTTTAGTAGTATGGTCCATCTTGAATGCAATCCTTCTAAAATTTTAAGGGAAAGATTAATTGGAGAAATACTACTATCAGGAAGTTCAGCCCATTTGTCTTCAAAGTAAGGTTTTATCGTAGGATTTTCTTCAGTAAGTGCTAGTTTAAATCGAATGAAGCTATTCATATGACTATCAGCGCAATGGTGAACAATTTGTTTAATATTCCAACCATTTTGCCTGTATTTGTACAATAATTCTTTTTCGGATAATCCGAATATTTCTTTACTGAGATTGGTCGGAAAATCTTCGATTATTGATATCCAATTATTAATAGTTTCTGACGTTATCATTTTCGGTTTACTAAATTTGCCGATTGGATATTTATATTGTTGATTTGATATCATACTCTTTTAGTCCAAATTATTTCTTAAATCAAGGAATTACTCATTTCCCGGTTGTTTTCTTTTTCCCTTCACTTGTCATAGCCATACTTTTCCTTCTAATCATATTACTAATAAATTCAGTTTTTCTAAATCTTAAAGCTGACCAATCTTCATCAATAGCGATTTGTCTTACACCTTCAAAGCCAAATTCACCTAATTTATTCCATCCGGAATCCCTATTAAAATCACATTTATACTTTTTTGAACTCCCTTTTGGATAAGCAAACCAAAGTACAACATCGTCCTCAAACAACTTATTAATTTTTATAATTGTAGAATTAATTTCTGATTTCTTTGTAACAAAGATTAAAATAAAGTTAATTTTTTTAATATTCTTGAGATTATTTTTTATTGTGATAAAACTACTCCATTCAGAAAGAATTGGTTTAAATGATTCGGGAGAGTTTAGCACAACAACTTCTTCTTGGGATTTCCAATTCAGTTTTTTGATTATTGGGTTTATCAATTTATTCTCGCGTATTTATTCAAAAATTAGTTTTTCATACCCTAATCATACTTTTAACAGTAGAATACTTATTTGCTTTTACATATCTTAGGCTTATGAAAAATACTGATATGGACCCCAAAGAACAAACTAAAGATAAATTTTTGATTGTACCAACAATGTCTCCGACCAAGGCGGCAATTTTAGGATTAATAGCAGTTTTTTTAATTTTTCAATTTGGTGGCGGACTTTTAGCTTTAAGTATTTTTGGGTTCGATCTGAATAATGCAGATATGAATTTGATGCGGTTGCTTACAATCGGAAGCCAGATACTGTTTATTCTATTTCCCGCAATATTATTTAGCAAATTGGTTTTTGTAGATGTAACTTCCATCATCAGACTAAAAATTCCCTCATTAAAAGAAATTGGATTGTTTATTGTTGGATTAATAATTCTAATACCATTATTACAAGATTTTTTACACATTCAAAATTTTTTCATTTCAGAGCTTTCTAAAGATAGTCTGTTTGTCAGTGGCATTAAGTCATTTTTAGATCAATTGGATAAATATGTGGAAGAATCATATCTGCAGCTGCTTACTCCAAATAATATATTTGAAATGGTATTAATTGTGATTACCGTTTCCATAACTCCAGCCATTTGCGAGGAATTTTTCTTTAGGGGTTTTATCCAAAAAAGTTTTGAGTTTAAGTTATCAGCATTTACTTCAATCTTTCTTACTAGTTTCTTTTTTGGTATTTATCATTTTAATCCATATGGATTAATACCGTTAATTTTACTTGGCATGTATTTGGGGTTCTCGGTTTACTTGAGTAATTCTATTGTAATACCGGTGATTTTGCATTTCTTGAATAATTTTATTGCAATTTTGGCTTTTTTTATATTTGGCGAATCTGAATTAATGCAGTCAAATTTTGTAGATATTGAATCAATAAATTCTCATATAATTTCATTTATTTTGTTGCTTGTTTTGTTTCTTGGCTTTATCTTCTTTTTATGGAAAAACTTTAAACACAAAAACAATGAGGTGCAAAATGATTTGTCCAAAGTGTGAAGTTGAATTTGTTGATGGTATAAAAGTTTGTTCAGATTGTGATGTTGAGTTGATTCCAAAAGAAGATTTTGAGCTTAATTTAATTAATTATGATGATTGGACAATTGTATTCTCTACAGATGCGATGTATGAAGCTGAAATGATTAAAGCAAATTTAGAAGGTGCGGATATTGAGACAATTATCCTTTCGCAAGCGGATAAAAATTTCCCATCTTTTGGCGATTTGTCAGTAATCAAACTACTTGTAAAAAATGAAGATATTGATGATGCTAAAAGCATTATTAGTGATATTAACAAATAAGAATATCATTCTATGGCATTAGGAAATACTACAACTAGAATAATTGTTTCAATAATTGCTATACCTTTAATTATTGCAGCGTTTTATTATGGTAAAATACCATTCTTGGTTTTTACTCTTGGAATAGCGTTAATATCCTTTTGGGAATTTACCGAGTTAGTAAAGAAAAAAGGTATTCACCCTAATTTTTATTTTGGACTTTTTTCTGTTGCAGTAATAATTACTAACACATATTTCGATTTTACAGATTTCAAAATAATTATAATCGGTATTTCGATTCTGGTGTTGCTTACAGAATTGTTCAGGAATAAATCATCAGCCATTATGAACTCCGGTGCAACATTTTTGGGAATTATTTATTTAGGGTTATTCTCTTCTTCTGTGTTATCTATAAGAGAGTTCTTTAATAGTTCAGAGATGTTATATTCTGAAGGTGGTTATTTAATAATCTCTATTATAGTTGCAATTTGGGTTTGTGATTCAGCAGCATTTTTTCTTGGAACTGCTTTTGGTAAACACAAATTATTTCCAAGAGTTAGTCCTAACAAAAGCTGGGAAGGTGCAATTGCCGGATTTGTTTTTGCTATTTTTACAATGATTGCAGCCAAAGCAATTGTTTTAGACGTAATCAGTTTAACTGACGCAATTGTTATAGGAATAATTGTTGGGACAATTGGTCAATTAGGTGATTTGGTTGAGAGTTTAATCAAAAGAGATGCTGGAGTAAAAGATTCATCTAATATTATTCCTGGGCACGGTGGAGTGTTTGATAGATTTGATTCTCTTCTATTTGCAGCACCTTCTGTTTATTTATACATGTATTTATTTATTGAGTTTTAATTTCTAATATTTTTAAATTATAACATTGGTCAAATGAATAAGGTTGTATTTTTGTTTGTTCTACTTTTTAGTATTGTAAATTTTGCTCAATCGGAAAAGAAGATTTCGCCAGATAGATTTAATATCCTGGTTGATAGTTTAACAATCCTCAAATCAGAACTATTGTTAGAAAAGAAAAATCTTATTTCAGAAATAGATAGTTTGAAAAATGAGTTGGTAAAGTTAGAAGAGAATATTACATCTTCTAGAATAAAACTATTAATCTCTAAATATGGTAAAGAAAATGGTGCTCGGATAGCTAAGGGGCAAATCTGGAAAGGAATGACAGAGAAAATGTTAGAAGATAGTTGGGGCAAGCCGGATAAAATCGAAAAGAATAAAGAAAATTGGGGTCTTTTCACACAATGGTTTTATGGAGAAATAACATACTTTTTCAAAAACGGTGAGATGATTGGTTGGGAACAATAAAAAATTTTATTAAACAATATTATACGAGGTAAAGATGAAAAGTAGATTTTTGTTATTACTGCTAATGGCAGTTTCACTTTTTACAAATTCATGCAGTACTGTACCATTAACCGGCAGAAATCAATTAAATATTATTCCAGATTCTGAAATGATGGCTATGAGTTTTCAGCAATATGATGAATTTCTTAAAACTAACGCGGTAAGCAAAGATGCAAAACAATCTGCACTAATTAAATCTACCGGGCTAAAAATACAAAAAGCGGTAGAACAATATTTTGCAGATAATAAAATGTCTCATAGACTTAAAGGTTACAACTGGGAATTTAATTTAGTAGAAAGTAATGATGTAAATGCTTGGTGTATGCCTGGTGGTAAAGTTGTTTTTTATACTGGGATTCTTCCGATCTGTAAAGATGAAAATGGAATTGCCACTGTAATGGGGCATGAAATTGCACATGCAGTTGCAGAGCATGGTGGCGAAAGAATGAGTCAGGGTTTATTAGTTCAGTTGGGCGGAATGGGTCTACAAGTTGCATTACAAAATGAACCGGCATTAACTCAACAACTGGCAATGACTGCCTTTGGAATAGGTTCTCAAGTGGGAGTTATGCTCCCCTTTAGTAGACTGCATGAAAGTGAATCTGATCATCTAGGATTAATTTTTATGGCAATGGCTGGATATAATCCAAATGAAGCTGTCGAATTTTGGAAAAGAATGGCTGCTCAAAAAAATGGTAGCGCACCACCGGAATTTTTAAGCACACATCCATCGGATGAAACCAGAATCAACGATCTAAAAAAACTTATTCCTAAAGCAATGCAATATTATAAGAGTGGTAATTAGTAATAAATGAATAAAATTCTTTTTGTTCTTTCGATTTTGTTAATAATTTTTAACTTCACCCTAAATGATTCTCCAACATTTGGAGAGAGAAAAACTATGGGTTTAGTGAAAAATGATGAAATTACTGAGGCTTCAGGACTGGTTGCTAGTTCTAAAAACAAAGGAGTTCTGTGGACTCACAATGATTCGGGAAATGAGAATAAAATATTTGCCCTTGATACTAATGGTAATCATTTAGGTGAATATACATTAGGAGGAGCACCAAATCGTGATTGGGAAGATATAGCAATAGGTCCTGGCCCAGATGAATCGAAAACATACTTATACATTGGCGATATTGGAGACAATGATGCACAGTATACTTTTAAGTATGTTTATAGAATTGAAGAACCAATTGTAAATTTAAATCAGAATTCTGTTAGCGAAACTATTACAGGAAGTTCAAAAATTTCGTTTTATTATCCTGATGGTTCAAGAGATGCTGAAACATTAATGATTGATCCATTAAGTAAAGATCTCTATATTATTAGCAAAAGAGATTCAAAGATTAGAGTTTATAAACTTCCTTATCCTCAGTCGACTGTAAATAATATTCAAGCAGAAATTTCTACTGAGCTTACACTCTCTAATGACCCCGAGAATGATAAACCATTTAATTACATAGTTGCTGGCGATATCTCTTCATCAGGTACCGAGATAATTATTAAGTCTTATTCCAATATTTATTATTGGTATAGAGATTCTAAGATTTCTATTGCTGAAGCATTGAATGCAACTTCTCCGCAAATTTTACCTTTTAAGAATTCATTAGATGAATTGCAATGCGAAGCAATTTGCTGGAAACCCTATGATGATAACGGATACTATACTTTAAGCGAAGAAAAAGTAAGTTATAATGGAAATACTTTTGATTTCCCTGCAAGTTTATATTACTACCCAAGAACTTCTTTGGTTAGTTCTGATCCTAAGGTAGGTGTGATAAAAGATTTTGAATTATTTCAAAATTATCCTAACCCATTTAATCCTTCAACAACCATTAAATTTAATATCGCTAGAAAGAGTTCCAGTAAAAATGTAACTATAAAAATTTATGATATTTTGGGTAATGAAGTGAGAACCCTACTGAAGGAAAATAAATTGCCTGGCACATATCAAGTAGATTTTAATGCTTCAAATTTGGCTTCCGGGGTTTATTACTATTCGCTAAGTATTAATAACAAGGTATCCAGCAAAAAGATGGTTTTGTCAAAATAAAAATTACCTCAAATTAGAATTGAGGAAATTATTAATTCGTGTTAAATTATTATTAATCGTTCATGATAAAAAATAAAAATAAAATTGAAATAATAACTCTTGGCTGTTCAAAAAATGTGGTGGATTCAGAACGTCTTTCCGCGCAACTTATTGCAAACAATTTTGAACTAACCAACAATTCGGAAGAAACAGAAAACATTATAATAAATACTTGCGGATTTATCGATGCAGCAAAGGAAGAGTCAATAAACACAATTCTTCATGCTGTTGAGTTAAAGAAGCAAGGTAAAATTAAGAAAGTTGTGGTAGCTGGTTGCCTATCAGAAAGATTTATGGAAGATCTTAAAAAAGAAATTCCAGATGTTGATGTTTACTTTGGCACTGAAAACTACGAGGGAATTGTTAATGAATTTGGCGGAGTTCTAAGAAAAGAACTTTTAGGTGAACGTGAACTAACAACTCCGAAGCATTTTGCGTATCTAAAAATATCTGAAGGATGTGACAATCCTTGCTCTTTTTGCGCAATTCCTTTAATGCGTGGTCTTCATAAATCAAAGCCAATGGAAGAACTTTTAACAGAAGTAAAAAACCTTTCTGGAAAAGGAGTAAAAGAATTAATAATTATTGGACAGGATACCACTGATTATGGAAAAGATATTTATGGTGAACGAGTTCTGGCAAAGTTGCTCAATAAAATTTCCAAAATTGATGGCATTGAATGGATTAGACTTTTATATGCTTATCCTTCACATTTCCCGGAGGATTTAATTGAAGAAATTGCCGAAAATTCCAAAATATGTAATTATATAGATATTCCACTACAGCATATTTCAGACTCTGTTCTCAAATCCATGAGAAGAGGAATAACCAAGAAAACCACAGTTAATTTATTAAGAAAGTTAAAAGATAGAATCCCAAATTTAGCTCTTAGAACTACATTTATTATTGGTTACCCAAATGAAACAGTTAGTGATTTTAAGGAATTAAAAGATTTTATTCAAGAAATTCAGTTTGAAAAAATAGGTGTTTTTGATTATTCAGTTGAAGAAAACACTCCTAGTTATATTTTGGGTGATCCCGTTTCTTCAAAGGTGAAGGAAAAGAGAAGAACAGAGTTAATGGAAATTCAGAGGGAAATTTCTCATTCTAGAAATAAAACAATGATTGGTAAAACAACCAAAGTTATTATAGATGATATAGAAGGTGAATATTTTATTGGTAGAACGGAGTGGGATGCACCTGAAGTTGATGGTGAGGTATTGATAAAATCGAATGATAAAATGTTAAAATTGGGTGAATTTTATTTCATTGAAATTGTGGATTGTAATGATTATGATTTGTATGGAAAAATAGTTTAACCAAAGAGGAACAATGATGAGAACTTTATTATTTTTTGTGCTTTTTATTTCTTCAGTTTTTGCACAAGTGGAATATTCTAAAAGAGGTGATACAAGTGGTTTACTTCCAAGATTTTTTATAGATATTGCAAGTTATGCAAGCCAAGATTCAAATAAATCTAAGATTGATGTTTTTGTTAAAATACCATATTCAAATATCCAATTCTTAAAAACTACTGCCGGCTACTCTGCAAGATATGCGGTCACAGTTTCATTATACGAGCAAGAAGATGATAAATTAATTCTTGAAAAATTGTGGAATGAAAAAGTAAACACTCAAAATTTCAATCAGACAGCATCAACAAACAGCTATAATGTAAGCTATAAATCGTTTACTCTTGAACCGGGTGATTATAAATTTGTGTGTAAAGTTGAAGACTTGGAATCAAAAAAGAATTATGCCTTTGATCAAAAAATTCACTTAAGAGAATTTTCAAAAGAATTGGATTTAAGCGATATAATTTTGGTTTCTGAATTTATTGAAACCCAAGAAGGGTTAAAAATTATTCCTAATATTGCAAACCTTGTAACTTCAAACGATACAATGCTATCTTTCTTTTATGAACTTTATTTTAACACAGATACAACTCTAAATGTGTCTTACGTAATTAAGGGAAAAGAAGGTGAAGCATTTTATATAAAAGACAAAAAGATAGATGTAACAAAGGGTCGTAATGAAATACATGAAAGTTTGGAAAATATTAAAATTGCACTTGGTGATTATCAATTAGATGTTAAGGTGAAAGATGTAAATGATAAAATGATTAAGGGAATTGGAAAGAAATTTTCATCAAAGATATTTGGATTTCCTGCAATTATTAGAGATTTAGATGAAGCAATTCTTCAAATGCAATTTATCGCATCATCAACAGAGCTAAATGAATTAAAGGATGGTGCTAGTTATGAAGAAAAGTTGGAGAACTATCAAAAATTTTGGAAAAGAATAGATCCTTCACCAAATACAATTGAGAATGAAACTTTGAACGAATATTATAGAAGAGTTGAATACGCAAATAATAATTTTGATGGTTATTTTAAGGGCTGGCGAAGTGATATGGGAATGGTTTACATTACATTGGGTCCACCGGATCAAGTAATTAGAAGACCTTATGAAATTGATTCAAAACCATATGAAGTATGGGAATACTATGTAATTAATAGGAGTTTTCTTTTTATTGACCAAACTAATTTTGGTGATTATAGATTAGAAAATCCAGCTTATGGAGATTGGTTTAGATATAGACCATAATTATCAATGGTATTAACTGTCACAATAAATCCGCTTCTTGAGAGAAATCTATTTTTTAAAGAAATAGAAAAATGGAATAATCGTGCGTATAATGAATCCTATTCCGCAGGAGGAAAGGGAATTAATATAAGCCGACAATTGAACCAATTTGGAATTCAAAACCAGGCACTAATATTCTTGGGTGGTTCAAATGGTAAACGTTTAAGATCAATATTAGAAAGTGAAAATATAAATTTTAGTGCTGTTTCTACTAAATCAGAAACAAGAGAAGCCACATTAGTTTATGATGATAAAAACGAAAAACTTACAACCTACTTTGGTGTAAATCATGAACCTTCTTCTGAAGAAATAAATAATTTTGTTGATAGGTTAGAAAAAGCAATTGTCAATTCCTCTACAGTGGTTTTTGCCGGAAGTCTACCTAATTTGGAAAGTGCAGCTATATTTAAGAAAGGAATAGAAATTTGTACTAAACATGATAAAATTTCAATTCTTGATACTTATGGTGAAAAGCTAAGTACACTAATAAAATTAGGACCAACAGTGCTTCATAATAACATAAATGAAATTGAGAATTCTTTAAATATTGCGCTCGATTCTGAAGAAAATATAATGCACACATTAAACAATTTTTATAATAATGGAGTTAAATTATCATTTTTAACTGATGGTGCAAGTTCAACTTATGCTTCTAAATCGGATTTCCATTATAAAATAAATAATCCGGTTATTAAAGAAGTAAACCCAACAGGAAGTGGTGATGCGTTTGTTTCAGGTATTATTTATGGATTAGAGAAGTCTTTAGTATTTAACGATTTTGTTAAGTTGGCTTCTGCGTTAGGTGCTGCAAATGCTTCTAGTTGGGATGTTTGTAAGGTTGATTATGAAAAGGCAATGTCATTTACTTCAAAGGTTTCCATAGACGAAATTGGAAAAAAAATAAAGTTAATTAATGATTCCCCAACAATATAAAAGCTTTATAATAATTATTTTTATTTCCCTTCAATCAATCTTCCCTCAAGAAAAAACAAATAATGAACCGACCTTTTTTAGAACTATTGAAGTAAAACGAAATGGTGACTTAGATCCATTGATCTATGAGCATTATTTTCAAAAATTAGTAGGGACTTATTTTAAACCCGAATTGTTGGAGTTAGAAATTAAAAACATTCTTTCCTTTTATGAAAATAGTGGTTATCCATTCACGGGTGTTAAAATTGAATCTATTCTATTTGAAGTTGATAGTAATAAAAATAATGTAGTCGATATTTTCATCTCAATTACGAGTGAAGAATTGCAGAAAATTGATAAAGTTCTAATTGAAGGGAATACAAAAACTGATGAAAAAGTTATTATTAACCAACTTAGATTAAAAAAAGGTGAAATTTATTCGCAAGAGAAAATAAATAGAATTCCGATATTGCTGAATAAGCTAAGATTTTTTGAACCCGTTCAGTCTCCACAATATTTTGTTGATAATGATAACAATGGAGTTTTAAATATTAAAATAAAGGAAAGAAACACTAATTCATTTGATGGAATTCTTGGGTATGTACCTTCACGAAATGATAATGAAGATGGTTATTTCACCGGATTTGTAAATATTACATTGAGAAACTTATTTGGTACAGGCAGAGGTGCGTCAGTAAAATGGCAGCAAGAAAGCAGTGCCACTCAGGAATTGAGTTTGAAGTATTTGGAACCATGGTTATTTGATTATCCATTTAACTTAACGTTTGAATTTTTTCAAAGAAAACAAGATAGTACTTATGTGAAGAGAACTTTTGGTACTGGACTAGAATTTTTAGCTAATGAAAATATTAGTGCCTCATTACTTCTAGAAACAGAAGCTACAATTCCTTCTTTAAACGAAAACATACAAAACACAGTATTAAGTTCCACATCTCTAAACACGGGTTTACAATTAAAAGTTGATTATAGAGATGATAATTATTTTCCAACTGATGGAATTATTTTTGGTTCAACCTATAAATATCGACAAAAAGAAATAAGTG
The DNA here is from genome assembly GCA_963704835.1 of uncultured Ignavibacteriales bacterium. Taxonomy (GTDB): domain Bacteria; phylum Bacteroidota; class Ignavibacteria; order Ignavibacteriales; family Melioribacteraceae. The sequence goes on from CAVPHW010000032.1 coordinate 204,010, forward strand.
GTAGTGCTAATCCCAGTTTTAAGGGTAATATTAACTATCATAATTATGAATTAATGATAGGCGGTTATTACTCATATTTTGATAATCAGGTAATGTCTGTTGAAATTCAAGCAAAAGAAATAAATGGTGATTATTTTGATATAAGTGATTATTACCAATTTGGAGGGACTAATTCGCTGAGAGGTTATAGGGAAAATTCATTTCTAGGAAACCGCATTATTTGGTCTAATTTGGAATATAGATTTTTACTTGCCCAAAGAAGTTACTTGTTTACTTTTTTTGATTTTGGTTATTATTTGTTGAATAATAATTCGAACGAAATTAGCACAAAGCAGGAAAAATATTTAAATGGGTATGGTTTTGGAATAAGTCTAGATACTGCACTTGGAATTATGAAAGTCAGTTATGCGTTTACCCAAGGCAATTCATTGTTAAATGGTTTATTACATTTTGGGTTGGTCAATGAATTTTAAGATGCCAAATATTCTTGCAATAATTAAGATCACAAGACCAATAAATATTTTAATTACATTTTTAGTTGTAATAGTTGCATCAATAATTTGTTCGGATGTTTTTAGTTTATCGCAAGCAGTAATATTATCTGCAATTTCAGCAAGTATTATAGCAGCATCCGGGAATGTATTAAATGACTATTTTGATTATGAAATTGACTTAGTAAATCGCCCTGACAGACCTTTACCATCTAAACAAATGTCTCCAAGTTTTGCCCTTTCTCTTTATTCTGCCCTTACCCTAGCGGGTTTTTTGATAGCAATTTATATCTCTTGGATTTCTTTTTTTATCGTCTTTGGCACGATCATTATTCTCTTGGTTTATTCTTATTTATTAAAGGGGGTTCCTCTTTTAGGCAATGCCGCTATAGCAGTATGCACTGGTTTAGCTTTTATTTATGGAGGCGTCGCAGTTAATAATTGGGAAGGAGCAGTTATTCCGGCAATTTTCGCATTATTGGTAAACTTTATTAGAGAAATTGTGAAAGATGTTGAAGACATAAATGGCGATTTAATGAATGGTGTTTTTACCTTTCCCACTAAATATGGAATAAATGCAGCACATAATCTTTTAGTATTTCTTATTTTGGTTTTAATAATGGCTACAGTTTACCCAATTTTTACTAAAATTTTTAGTATTGATTATCTAATTATGGTTTTATTTTCGGTAGATATTATATTGGTGTTAATTCTGAAGGAAATTATAGTCAAAAAAAAGATTAATTATTCTAGGATAAGTTTCTTACTAAAGCTAACAATGATTTTTGGTTTGATTGCCATTTATTTTGGTTAAAGTGGATAAAAATAAAATATTTGATCTATCATTTTTTACCTCTAGTGAATTTATACTAGCTGGAATTGATGAATCTGGAAGAGGACCATTGGCCGGTTCGGTAGTTGCGGCCGCTGTAATTTTTGAGAAAGATTCATTCATTCCAGGGATTAATGATTCTAAGCAGTTAAGTGAAAAACAAAGAGATTATTTAGATAAAGCAATAAAAGAAAAAGCCATCAGTTATGGTTATGGGATTGTTAGTGAGAAAGTTATTGATGAAATTAATATTCTTCAAGCAACATTAAAAGCTATGAAAATGGCCGCGAGCAAATTAAGTCTTATACCTGATTTAATTATAATTGATGGAAATAAATCATTTAGGTCAGAAATTCCAACTAAAACCATTGTTAAAGGTGATGCAAAGTCTTTCTCAATTGCAGCAGCTTCAATTTTGGCAAAGGTTAAGAGAGATAGTATAATGAAAAAAGCGGCTCTTAAAAATCCTCAATATTCTTGGGAGAAAAATAAAGGTTATGGAACAAAGGCGCATATTGAGGCAATTAAAAAATATGGTTATTCTGAATTACACAGAATGACTTTTTTAAGTAGAATACTGTCGTCTGATCAACAAGAAAAATTACTATAGTCGGCTATGGAAAAAAACAAAAAAGAACTCGGCGATCGCGGAGAAGATATTGCTATAGATTTTCTTCGTAATGAAAAATATGAAATTATTGAAAGAAATTATCGCTATGGTCATGGTGAGATAGATATTATCGCAAAAAATAAGAATATTCTAATTTTTATTGAGGTAAAAACAAGAAAGAATTTGGAATATGGTAGACCAGAATTGGCGGTGACCAAAAGTAAGCAGAGACAAATCCGAAAAATAGCTGAAGCGTACTTGGTAGAAAAAAATATTTCGGATATAGATTGCAGAATTGACGTTGTAGCAATATTACTAAAAAAAAATCTTCCTCCTGAAATAAATCACATTGAAAATGCTTTTTAGTATATTTATATAAATTATTATTTTAGTTTATTAGTTCAATTAAAGAAAATTTTTTTTAATGAAGCTTCCAGAACATATTAATAAAAGAAATCTAAATTTTAAAGAATTGCTCTATAATTTCTTTTCTACAATTACCAGCCTTTCTATTTTTAATTGGGAGATTATGAAGCAAGCCTTTGTGCCTCCACTGGAAATCCCAGAAATTAAAAAGCACATGTATGAATTGGGTGTTAAGACTTTCCCTATTGTTAGCATAACAGGCTTTGTTATTGGATTGGTTTTGGTTATGCAGAGCGAACCAGTATTTATAAGGTTTGGAGCTTCCGACTATTTACCAGGCGCTACTGCGCTCTCCATTGTTAGAGAATTGGCACCGGTTATAACCGCTCTTATTTTTGCCGGAAGAGTAAGTTCAGGAATCGGCGCCGAACTTGGTTCGATGAGAGTTACAGAACAGATTGATGCAATGGAAGTTTCTGCTATTAATCCATTTAAGTATTTGGTAGTTACAAGAGTTATTGCAACAACACTAATTTTACCGATTTTAACAATGTATGTAATATTTCTTTCAATACTGGGTGGTTATGTTGCTCTGACTATTTCTCAGGGTATGAATTTTGAATACTATAAAAATGCTGTTGTAAAAATTATAGAGTTTGGTGATTTAATTCCCAATATTTCTAAAACTTTTGTTTTTGGTTACATTGTTGGATTGGTTGGTAGTTATAAAGGCTACATTGCTGAAGGTGGAACTGAAGGTGTTGGCAAAGCTTCAACTACGGCAGTCGTATTGGCTTCGCTTCTAATTCTTTTAATTGATACTGTTTTAGTAAAAATATCGTTGTTAATATGGCCAATGTAAATATTATTAAAATAGAAAATTTGAGTAAAAAGTTTGGCGATAAAGTTGTCTTAGATGATATATCACTGAACGTTGAAAAAAGTGAAAATCTAGTAGTGTTTGGTAGAAGTGGAACCGGGAAATCTGTTCTCCTTAAATGCATTATTGGTCTTTTAACTCCGGATTCAGGAAAAATATTTATTTATGACCAAGAAGTAACAAGTCTTTCTTCAAAAGAATTAAATAAAGTAAGAAAACGTACAAGTTTTCTATTTCAAGGTGCGGCTCTTTATGATTCTATGACCGTTAAAGAGAATCTGCAATTTGCTTTGCAAAGAAACAAAACGATTTCTGATAAAGATGCATATGAAAAAATTGTTAATACTCTTGAATTAGTATCACTCGTGGAATCAATAGATAAAATGCCATCTGAACTTTCCGGTGGAATGAAAAAGAGGATTGGACTTGCAAGATCAATAATAACAGATCCTGATATTATGTTTTATGATGAACCAACGACCGGGTTGGATCCAATTTCTTCTAAAGAAATAAGTGAGTTAATTCTAAATCTTCAGCATAAATTGAAAATGACTTCAATAATTGTAACGCATGATCTTAATTGTGCACATATTATTTCCGATAGAACAATATTTCTTAAAGACAGCAAAATTGCCTATCAAGGAAAGATTGAAGATTTACACGGTTCTGATGATAAATTTCTTAAGAATTTTTTTAGTCACCAAATAATTGAGTAGGGGAAAAAATGTTTAAGCATTTAGAGGGAGCAAAATTAGGGATATTTATTTTTCTAGGAACTGTATTGCTCGTTGTTGCGGTATTTTTGGTCGGCAGTAAAGATGCTCTTTTTAGCCAAAATATTAATGTTAAAGCTTTTTTTGACAATGTTGAAGGTCTTAGAACTGGTGCATCAGTAAGACTAAATGGTTTAAATGTAGGCAGTGTAAGCGATATAAAACTAATGGATTTAAATCAGTATAGAGTTCAAGTAACCTTAAGAATTAATGAAGATGTTAAACAATTTATTAGGCTTGATAGTGAAGCGGCAATTGAAACCGAAGGAATTATTGGAAGTAAAATTGTTATAATTACTCCAGGATCAAAAGAAAATGCAACAATTCAGGATGGTGGTGTAATTCTTTCTAATGCTCCGGTAAATATGTCTCAAATAATTTCTGAGACTCAAAGCATAATGGTATATATGAAAGAATTAACAAAAGGCTTCTCTGAGGTATTAGGGAAAGTAAATAAAGGAGAGGGGACTTTTGGCAGACTTGTTAATGATGAAAATCTCTATTTAGAAACCGTTCAGATTGTTCAATCTGCAGATGAATCTTTAAAGAAAATGGTTGGTCGTTTAGAACAGATGAGTGGATTCATTATTGGGCTTGGAACAACTGTAGAAGATATTATAATTAATGTTGATAGCGCAGCTATTGATATAAGAAATTTGGTGGGAAATATTGAAAAAGGTGAAGGAGCTTTGGGAGCCCTTATTTCAGATAAAAGCGTATATGATTCAATTAAAGTAATTGTGGCTAATTTAACGAAAACCACTAGTGAAGCCAAAATGGGAACGGAAGCTTTCGCTGAAAACATGGAAGCACTAAAACATAATTGGCTCTTCAAAAATTATTTTGAGCAAAGAGGCTACTGGTCAAAATCAGAGTATGAAAACAAAATAGATGACAAACTTATCATGCTTGAAGAGCATAACAAAAAACTTGATATTAAACTTAAAGAATTAGAAGAGTTAGAGAAAAAAATATCTTCTAGGCAATAGTTAATCACATTTCTTTGTATAATCACCAGAATATTTTGAGTATTATTTACTGGAATATTCAGTTTTAAAATCACTATTTTATTAACTTATAATTTTTAAACAGCTATTTCAATGTCCGAAAACACAACCAAGATTGGTATAAAAAAACTTATTATCAAAGGTGCCAGAGAGCATAATCTAAAAAATATTGATCTCGAAATTGAGAAAAATAAATTGGTGGTTTTTACCGGAGTAAGCGGCAGCGGGAAATCATCATTAGTGTTCGATACAATTTATGCAGAAGGTCAAAGAAGATTTGTTGAAAGCTTATCTTCCTATGCCAGGCAGTTTTTAGAAAGAATGAATAAACCAGATCTTGATTTTATTCATGGAATTTCACCCGCCGTAGCAATAGAACAAAAAAATGGAACTCGTAACCCCAGATCTACAGTAGGAACTTCAACGGAACTTTTCGATTACCTTCGATTATTATTTGCTCGAATAGGAATAACTTACTGTTTCGAATGTGGCAACATTGTTAAGAAGGATAGTGTCTCCAGTATTACTAAATGGATGGAGGAGCAAGAAGAAGCTGCAAAATTTTATATGGGGTTTCCAATTCACGAACATGAAGGAAGGAATGTTGCCGAGGAATTATCACTTTTGAAAAAGAAGGGATTTTACAGAATTTATTCAAAGAAGAATTTAATTGACTTAAACACTTCAGAAAAACTACCCAAAAGTAAGAATGATATTTTTGTTGTAATTGAAAGATTAAAAATTAAAAAGAATAGTATAAGAGAACTTTTTGCTGATTCGATTGAAATATGTCTAAAAGAAGGAGAAGGAAGAATAGCTCTCATTAATGTTGAAACAAATCGAATAACACAATTCAATAATATATATGAGTGTTGTGGAATAAAATATGCTGAGCCTGAGCCAAGATTTTTTTCGTTTAACAATCCGTTTGGGGCATGTTCTTTTTGCCAAGGATTTGGTAAAACTGTTGGTTATGATATGGAAAAAGTTATTCCTAACCCGGACTTAACCTTAATCGAAGGAGCAATTGCACCTTGGAGAACGCCAAAGTTTAGTAAACATTTAAGAGATTTAATTAGACTTGCCAAGGAAAATAAAATTCCAATAAATATTCCTTTCAGACAATTAAGTGCTTTAGAATTAAACAAAGTTATGAATGGGTTTGATAAGTTTATTGGAGTAGATCCGTTTTTTAAAAAATTGGAACAAAAAACTTACCAAATGCATATCCGAATATTATTAAGCAAGTACAGAGGTTATACAACTTGTACATCTTGTAATGGTGCTAGATTAAGGCGTGAGGCATTACAAGTAAAAATTAAATTCCACTCGATTTTTGATCTGGTAAAAATGCCAATTGAAAAACTAAATGTATATTTTCAAGAGCTTGAATTGACTGATTATGAAGGACAAATTGCAAATAGTATTCTTAAAGAAATAAAGAAACGTTTAAGTTTTTTAAATAATGTTGGATTAGGATATCTTACTCTCGACCGTTTGAGCAGTACACTTTCCGGTGGTGAAACACAGAGAATAAATTTAGCAACTTCGCTTGGTTCTGCCCTTATTGGAACTCTCTATGTGCTTGATGAACCAACAATTGGATTGCACCCAAGAGATAATGGTAAGTTGATAAATATTTTAAAGTCATTAAGGGATATTGGCAACTCAGTTTTGGTTGTTGAGCATGATGGCGAAATGATGAAAGAAGCAGATTATATATTTGATATTGGTCCAAAAGCTGGTGTTAAAGGGGGCGAAATTGTTGCCCAAGGGACATACTTAGAAATAATCAAAAACAGTAATTCTTTAACGGGACAGTATTTATCCGGAAAGATAAAAATTCCTATTCCTTCAACTAGGAACATGGAAGTCGCACCAAAAGTTAAAATAATTGGGGCAAATGAAAACAATTTAAAGAATATCACCGTTGAAATTCCACTTAGAAAATTTGTTGCTATTACTGGTGTAAGTGGATCCGGAAAGTCAACTTTAGTTCATAATATTGTTTATGGTGGAATTGCTAAAATGTTGGGCAAAGCACCAGCAAATATCGGAAAGTATAAGTCGATTGAAGGGATAATGTCAATCGAAGAAATAGAAATTGTTGACCAATCGCCAATTGGAAAATCACCAAGATCAAATCCAATTAGTTATGTGAAGGGATACGAAATAATTAGAGATATTTTTGCATCAACACCTCAGGCAAGGTTAAGAGGTTATAAGCCGGGATATTTTTCTTTTAATGTTGATGGTGGAAGATGTGAGACCTGCAAAGGTGATGGATTTGTAAAAATAGAAATGCAATTTTTAGCCGATTTGTATTTGGAGTGTGATGATTGTAAAGGTACGAGATTTAAAAAAGAACTGAGAGAAATTACATATAAAGGGAAGAATATTGTTGATGTACTTAATTTTACAGCGGATGAAGCCATTGATTTTTTTAAGGGTAACGATAGAATTTTAAATTATTTGAACGTGTTACAAGATGTTGGATTGGGATATATTCATTTAGGCCAGCCATCAAATACATTATCTGGGGGTGAAGCTCAAAGAATAAAGTTAGCCAAACATCTAATCTCTCAGAGAAAAAACAAACACACCTTATTTATTTTTGATGAACCTACGACCGGACTACATTTTGACGATATTAAGAAGCTTTTAAATTGTTTTAATGTTTTAGTAGAAAATAAAAATTCCGTAATAATTATAGAACACAATTTAGATGTAATAAAATGCGCGGATTATATAATAGATTTAGGACCTGATGCTGGGACAAGGGGTGGCGAAATAATAGCAGTTGGTACACCTGAAGAAATTGTAAAAAATGAAAAATCAGTTACTGGAAAATACCTTAAAGAATTTCTAAATTGATAATAAGTTTTAAATAAGAAGAGAACACTTTTATTTAGTGAAAATTTAACTCCTCAATTTTGCCATCATTTTCAAAAGTTATTCTTATAGAACTGAGCAATTTCAAATTTTCTCTAATCTCTAAAATATTTTGTCCAATTACCAAATCAGTTAATTTTTGTTTAATCAAGTTCTCTTTGCTGATAATTTCAAGAGTAACTTTTTGAACCGAATCAGAATATATTGCCAAATATCCAACCGAGGAATTTTGCCTAAATAAAACAGGTCGTGTTGAAACAAAAGAAGATTTTTTTAGTTCATTTAGGAAAGGCACTTTTACCCAAATTGGGTTTGATAGATTAACCTCATTCCAAAGTCTATCAATTTTTCCTAAATTATAATTGTAAGCTAGTTTTGAAGGATTTGCAAATTTAAGTTTAGCACTCCGTTTATCAAGAGAAATAATTTTCGCAATCGATTTCTTATTTGTATTATCGAATAAAACGTAATACCATATTTGGTTAGGATTTTTAATTGCATGATTATTATCCCAGTTGAGGACTACTTCATCCGATGATAATTCCTCAAAAGTACATAAAAAATCTTCTGGTTGATATTTACTATTGGAAACTTTCCATGGCATATTTGTTGGGAATGCGATATCATTAAAATAGTTATCGTCCAATCCAGCAATATTTTCGTACCTAAAGAAAGAAATTCCCGCTGATCCAATTGATCGCCCAAATTCAATCATTTCTTTTAATTCAGTTTTCACTTCCGGTTTATATGCCGCAAGCCCTAAGATTATATTTTTATTGTGGGACTTTTCAACCCAATCTTTTGCAAGTACATCAAACTTGGGGTTCTTATTAAAATTCCAATAAATTTGGGGAACTAAATAATCAACAAGTTCCTCTTTTAACCATCGTTCAGTATCTTGGAATACAGAAGAATATCCTTCCCAACCACTTGCACCAGGCAGGTTATTTCTTATTCCAATTGGGGTAACGCCAACCTTTAAATATGGATTTAAAGGATTTGCTTTTTCCTTAAATTTTCTGAGGATAGTTGTTAAATTATTTCTTCGCCAATCATTTAAAGAAACATTTAAGCCATTACTTTTAAAATATTTTTGATCATCAAAATTCTTATCAGGGTATCTGAAAAAATCCAATTGAATACCGTCTACATCATACTTTGAAGTAAGTTCAACCATAAGATCAGCAAGATAATCCTGAACTTGAGAAATTCCTGGATTTAACCAATATGCTAAGGTTCCATTTTCTGACATAACTCTTACAGTCCAATCAGAATGTTTATTTCTAACATGTTTTGAGTTCAGTAAAATCCTTTCATCTGAACCAGAAAAACATCTTACCATATTTATCCAAGCATGAACTTCTATATTAAATTCTTTGCCAAGATCTAATGCAAGTTGAAGTGGATCATAAGATGGAGGAAGGTCAACTGTACCAGTGAAATATGGAGAAAAAGGTTCTATTTCAGATTTGTACATCACAGTTCCGTTACTTCTTACCTGAAAATAAACGGTGTTAAAATGTTTGTTTTTAAGGTTAATAAAAATTTCACGGAGTTTAGTTTTTTGAACTGTCTCATCAAAGGAATTTGGAGGCCAATCAAGTTTGAAATTTGTTGTAATCCAAACAGCTCGTGTTTCTCTAGGAACTTGTGAGATAATTATGTTAAAACTTAAGAAGGTCAGAAGTAAAGTAAGGTGTAATTTGCTCATAATTTAGAAGTGGGAAATACCTTGAGATAAAGATTGTTTAATTAAATTTCTGTTAGCAGCTAAATCTGTTACTATTACACCAACGCTACTTAATAGCACTAGTTTAATTTCGTTGTTTCTATTTTTTTTATCTCTTTGCATAATATTTAAAACCATATCTGTGTCTACTTTTCTAAGTTTTATGTGAGGTGAAAACTCGTTAAGAAATTCAATATATTCCTTAAACTCTACGTCAGATACAAGATTTAATTCTTTTGAAAGGTAAAGAGCACAAGTAATACCAACAATTACGGCTTGTCCGTGTTTTAATTTATGTTCTTGTTGAACTTCTAAAGCATGCGCAAAAGTATGACCTAGATTTAATATCTTACGAACACCGACTTCTTTTTCATCTCGGGTAACAACATCACCTTTAAATTTAATAGATTCTGAAATCACTTTTGAAACAATTGCACTTTCACAATTTAGAATTTTACGATAATTATTCTTAACTAGGGAATAATACTTCTCATTTATTAAGAAAGAGTATTTAATTATTTCTCCAAGACCGCATAATTTTTCTTCTTCAGGTAAAGTATTAAAAAACTCGGGATCAATAAGAACAAACTGTGGTTGATAAAACGAACCAATAATATTTTTTGTGTCATTAAAATTAATTCCAGTTTTGCCGCCAACTGAGCTATCAACCGAGGCAAGCAATGTTGTTGGAATTTGGACATACTTAATTCCTCGCATAAAAGTAGAAGCTGCAAATCCAGCAATATCTCCAATTATTCCACCACCAATTGCAATAATAATTGAATCCCTACCAAAATTATTATCAATTAATGCAGAATGAATAAGTTGGACGGAACCATATGATTTATTCTTTTCAGATGAATTAATTATTACTTTTACGATATTTTTCTTAGACTTTGAAAAAAGTCCAGTAATTTGCTTCTTATATAATTCAGAAACATTTTTATCAATAACTAATAAATAATTATCTAAAAAATTTTCTTTTTCGAGTATATTAGGAAGTTGAGAAAAAGTATTGTTCCCTAAATATACTGTGTAACCATTGTTGGGGATATTAATTTTTATTTTTTTCAATAATAACTCTATTTAATACTTTTGCAAATTTATCTACTGTTTGACCTATCGGTGAATTATCAACATCAAATACTAAATTGGCTTTGTAGTAATATGGTTCTCTTTCTAAAAGCATATTATTTATTTTTTTCATAAAGTCTTCTTTTGAATTTTCCTCAAGTACAAATTCCTTGAATAATGGTCTATCCGTTTTCTTTTTAATTCTTGAATAAATAATTTCTGGAGTTACCTTTAAATAAACTAAATATCCATTCTGTTTTATAAAGTTAACATTTTCATCGCTAATTAAAGTTCCCCCACCCAAAGAAATGATAACATTTTTATGAAACGATAAGTCTTTTAATTTAATACTTTCGATCTCTCTAAAATACTTTTCGCCTTTTAATTCAAAAATTTCAGTTACAGTTTTATTTTCATCTTTGCATATTTCAACATCAAGATCATAGAAATTCCAACCAAGGACATTCGCAAGAATTCGACCAAGAGTACTTTTCCCGCTTGTCATAAATCCGGTTAAATATATTTTTTCTATCATATCCAAATAATTATTAATTATCTAAATATAAAGAAATGGAAGTAAATAAAGACAAGTGATTATTAAAAAATGGAAAACTGAAATGAAGCCCCTATGCGAAATGTGATGCCATCAATATTAATTCTTGAAGTTGTTTCGTTGGTGTTAACTGTGTATGAGCGTCCCTCATATGTTACAGTTTTATTATTGTAGCGATTTGTAGTCTTAAAATCCGGATCTCTAAAACGTATTTCTCCCTTGATTGAAATATTATCTAACACAATATAATCCATACCAGTACTTACTTGAATTCCATATCCTACTTCATTATCAACATTAACGAAATAATTGTCTCCAAAACTTCTAATCCTTTTACCTAAATATAAACCAAAACCTCCACCCATAAAAAACTTGAAATTTTCAGTTGAAAAGGGGAGGAAATAATAAATTGATAATTCAACTGGATAGACTTCAAGACCATCCTCAACAATAAATATTGGTGATGAAAGGTGCCGTCCTTTCTTTGTATTTTTCAAATACTCTGCACTCAATCCAAATATAACTGATTCATTTAGCCGGTATCTTAATTCAGCAGAAAAATTCTGGAAATCCCCAATTTCAATAAATTGATTTTGATCAAAAATATCTGGGGCATTAGGATTTAGAAATATTTTTGAGGAGGTTGTATAATTATAACCGAGTGTAAATGAAAGATCCTTCCCGTTATATTGTGCAAATAAGGATGTAACAAGAGTTAGGAGAAAAAATAGTATTTGAAATATTCTATTCATATTGTATGTGATAATATGTAAAAAAAGAAAAACTAAAAAGAGAAAAATTTAGTGGGAAAACCCAGAGGTAATTGTTTCCCCTAATTAAGGTGAGTTATTAAAAAATATAATTACAAGGGGATTAGACTATGGGCTAATATTCAAAAAAAAATGGCATCAAAAAGATGCCATTTAATAATAAATTATGCGTATTTACTTCTTATCTATAAAATAAATATCTTTCATCAACAATATCAGAATCTTTTTTTAGTGCTTCAATCCATTCTGAAAAGACTTTATTTTTCTTTTGAGTTAACAAATTGTCTCTAATAGAATTTTTTTGAATTGAATACATCGTAGAATCAACTGCACTACGTTGGGTTACTTTTAACAAATAATAACCTCTTGTAGATTTTATTGGTCCAAATATTTTATTCAATGGTGCATCTAATGCGGCTTGAGAGAAAGCCAAATCACGTCCTATGCCTGGAATGTTACCGCTTGCTGTAAAGTCTAACGCTTCGGCAACTTTTACATTTGAATAAATTTGAGGTGCAGTTGCAAAATTTGATGCACCGCCTAATTTACTCTTAATTTCGTTGGCAAATGATTTTGCCTTTTCCAATTTCTTTTCTCGCAGTACTTTTGGTTTTATTGTCTCTTTTACTTCCTCAAATGGTTTTTTACCAGCATTAGTAATCTTTGAAACTGTTGCAACAACATAACCAGCAGCAACTTTAAAAGCTGAACTAACATCGTTCAGATCACTATCAAATGCAAATTTTAATAAGGCAATATTTGCTCCCAAACCTGGAATTACTTTAGCTTCTTCAGTAAATGGAGGAGTTTCTTTTACTTCACGTTCCATAAGCTCAGCTTCGGAAAGGAAATCATTTTTATTTGCGATATACGAGAAATCATTTGCATTGTCATATGCTTTATCTACAGTTGTTGCAGAGGCTTTAATTTCATTAACTATTTTTTCCACAACATATTTCTTATCACTTTTATTTAATACTTTAATTATGTGATAACCGAATTGGGTTTTGACTGGTTTTTGAATTTCACCGATTTTTCCATTAAAAGAAGCATCTTCAAATTCTTTAACCATTTGACCTTTTCCGAACCAGCCTAAATCTCCACCATTTTGCGCACTACCATCTTCGGATTTTTCAATAGCTAATTTTGTAAAATCAGCACCGCTCTTTAATTGAGCATAAATTTCATCAATTTTGGTTTTTGCAGCAACTTCATTATCACCAAGTCTAACCAATATGTGTGCAGCTTTAACCATAGTTTCTTTACTACTAATAACATCTCGTAATTTATAAACAACATATCCTTCAGTTGACTCAACTGGTCCGATTAAACTTCCTTTTGAAGATTCTGCAATAATGTTGCCAGCCTCGCCTGGAAGCAAACTTAATGAGACAGTATCAAGTGAATAAGGTTTTTCAGAATATATTTCTACATAAGATTGAAAAGAGGAAGTATCATCCTTTATTTTTTTAACAATTGCACTTAAATTGTTACTTATACTAAGTGAATCATTTTTGTTGGGTGCAGTACTATATAACACATATTTTAACTGACGTTGAGCTTCAACCTTAAATTCTTCAGCATTGTCATCATAATAATTTTGCACATCTGAATCAGTAACAACCACATCTTCATCTTTTAATAAATTTGCTTCTACCAAAGCATATTCAGCAGACATTTTAACATTTTGATCAATATAGGCTCTTTTCACATCAGCGTCGCTAACAATAACAGAAGCATTAAGAAAACTTCCCAATTTTTGTTGAATTAGCTGTTGCCTAACCATAGTTTCAGTTTGAAGCATTGCTTGTTTATTTTGTGGATCATAAATAGCTTGATCATAGGCTTGTCTGTTAAAATTTCCGGTTGAATCAACAAAATACTGTTTTATTACATCCGGAGGATTTGGTCCTTGCAAAAGTTCAAGTATTTCTTGATCAGTAACAGTAATTCCAAATTCCTTTATTTTCTCTTCAACCAATTTTTGAGAAACTAAATTTTCCCAGATTTGATCTCTAAAAGCATCCATTTGTTCTTCTGGAATATCTTGTCCGGCTCTTTGAACTTGGTCTTTCCTATATTGTTCAACTAAATTAGAAAACTCTTGATACGTAATATCGATTCCATTTATAGAACCAACATTATTACTCTGGTTGGTAACTATATCAGTAACTTTTGCATCAGAGAAAACCATAAATAAAACAAAAAGCCCTCCAACGCCAATAATGAACCAAGGGGCTAAACTTCTCATCCTCGCCATCATTCCCATATTTTGCTACTCCTTTATTTCATATATTGAAAAATATTTAACTAATAAAGTTAGAAACACATTGATATAAAAGCAACGTTTTAATTAATGTCAGTCAAATCAGTTATTTACCACAATAAAATTTAAAACTGAATTATTGAAGACTAGTTATAAAAAAATTTGCAAGTAAATTGAGCCTTGGTTAACTTTAATTTCTTTTTATCTTATAAATTTTACGAGGTTACAAATGCCTTCTTTTTTTGATACATGGCTTCCTTTTATTTACTTATACGTTGTTGGAGGAATTTTCTTTCTTGTTGGAATGATAATAGTCAGAAAGAGTGGGGCATTAAATCTTAAAGAGGAAACGTCATAAGTTTTGGAATAAAGTACTCATTTTAGGTTTTTTCTATTTTGTTGCAATTCATTTAATTTTTACACTTTTAGCACTTTATTGGTAAATGCATGGAAACTCAAGCACAGAATATTCATCAGACATTTCATAATATTGGAACTTCATTAGACTGGGTTGTTATGCTAGTCTATTTTCTAGTAATAATGCTGTTCGGCACTTATTTTGGAAGATATAATAGAAGTACAAAAGATTTCTTTTTTGGAGGAAGAAGATTTGCTTGGTGGCTAATTGCTTTCTCAATTGTTGCAACTGGGGTTGGAAGCCACAGTTTTGTAAAATATTCTGCAAAAGGATTTGAGCATGGCTTTTCATCTACCATGACCTACATAAACGATTGGTTTTTTCTGCCTCTGTTCATGTTTGGATGGCTGCCGATTATTGTTTATACAAAAATTCGATCGATCCCTGAGTATTTTGAAAAAAGATTTAGTCCTTCAGCTAGGTTTTTGGCAACGGTTTTACTTCTGTTTTACATGATTGGATACATTGGGATTGGATTTCTTACTTTAGGTAAAGCTGCATTACCGCTCTTGCCCGAAAGCTTCAGTCTTATGGGAATGCATTTTCAAATAACATTAATGGGCGTAATTATAGTTATTGCAGTTGTTACTGGTATCTATATAACATTTGGTGGGCAGACTGCAGTAATTTTTACTGATTTGTTGCAAGGATTTATTCTTCTATTTGCCGGATTTTTACTTTTCTTTTTGGGAGTTTCATATGTTGGCGGGTTTGATGTTTTCTGGAATATATTGCCAGCTGAATGGAAAATGCCATTAGCTAAGTTTAATGAACCCTCTAGTTTTAATTTTGTTGGTATTTTTTGGCAAGATGGAGTCGCAGGTTCAATTGGCTTTTTGTTCATGAACATGGGCTTAATTATGCGTTTTATGGCTACCAGAAGCGTTGATGAAGGTAGAAAAGCCGCGACTTTTAATATTTTATTTATGCTTCCACTTTCTGCAATTGTTGTTGGTAATGCTGGGTGGATAGGGAAGGCTCTTTCAATTGTAAATCCCGACTTAGTGCCACCAAACACTTCGCCGGATCAAATTTTTGTTGTTGTTGCAAATATTGTTGCATTACCAGGTGTTTTTGGATTTATAATGGCAGCTTTAACTGCAGCATTAATGTCTACCGTTGATACTTTGATTAATGCCACCGCAGCCATTTACATTAATGATGTTCATCGTCCGGTTAAAAAATTCTTTAAAACTAAACTACAATCCGAAAGACAAACGGATAAGAATGAATTAGCTGCGGCAAGATATTCCTCAGTTGTAATAACTATCCTTGGAGTAGTTTCTGTGCTAGCATTTAAGAGCTTCCCAACAGTTTATGAAGCACATGGATATTTCCACTCTACACTAACACCTCCTTTAGTTGTAGCAATATTTTTAGGACTCTTTTGGAAGAAGTTTACACCTTCTGCAGTTATAGCCACTTTTGTTAGCGGAGTTGCTCTTATGATTATAGGTCTTCACGATCCAAGTGTTATTTCTCCGTTCGATCATGGAATTCCAATGGATGCAAATCATCCTTATTCATACATAAGAGCTTTTTACAACACTTTGGTTTGTCTTACAGTTGGTGTCACAATCACTTTGGCAACAAATTGGTTAGATCAAAAAACTAAAATTCTAAAATCTAGAGAAAACGGAAAATCAATTATTTATTTTCTTTTAATTTTATCTATAGTAATTTTCTCAGTGGTTCTTTTTGATTTTACTCCTTTAGCTATACAGTTTTTCTTAGTTTTTATTATGATGTTTAGTACAGCATTAGTTTCCCATTATTTTATTGATTACAAACCGGAAGAACAAACAGATGGTTTAACAGTTTGGTCTGTTGAAAAGGCTAAAGAATTATTTAAAGGTAGCCCTATAAATTATGAAGAAGGAAAAATTATTAAGGTTGACTGGAAATTAAAAGATGGTGAAGATGACATAGTCAATTTCTCTTTTTCTGATATGAATAGCATGAAGGCTAAAGTTGGTGATTTAGTTTACATTTGTGATGCTAGAAAATACTTGGGCGGATTAAAATCTGTGCATTGTGTTTATGGTGAACCGCACAAGGAAGATGGAATTGTTTATTTTACTAACGAAACGCTGCTGAATGGAGTTTTTGAGAAGGAAAGAAAATTAACAGCAGAAAAGGAAATGTAGAACATTAAGTGCAGTTAATCTAACATTCTTAAGAGAAACTGTAGAATGATTTTCTATTGATTATAAACGGTAGATATTAAAAAAAATGAACTCTAAAAAATACAATAATATTAAACTTGCACTTGGTATATCTAAGTCCGTTCTAACATTTATTGTTATACTCTTATTTGTCGCTTCCAATTTAAGTTTAACGCTAGAAAATTATTTGAAGGACTACACTTCTAATCAATATTTGATTCTAACTTTTTATGTTTTATTAAGTGGAGTTGGTTTTTCCACACTTTTTTTTCCTCTAAACTTTTATTCAGATTTTTACCTTGAACATAAATTTCAATTATCAAATCAAACTTTTATTGCTTGGCTTTGGGAAGGGCTCAAAGCGAGTATAGTTGGACTTGCAATTGGTATTCCAATGTTATTGCTATTTTATTATGTCTTACTTACATACAACGAATTGTGGTGGCTTCCATTTGCCATATTTTTATTTTTTGTATCCGTAATTTTAGCAAAGATAGTCCCGATTGTTATATTGCCACTTTTCTATAAGGTTACACCAATTGAAAATGAAGATTTAAGAGAACGAATTTTTAGACTTTCTCAAAATGTAAACCTTAAAGTGGAAAATATATTTCAATTTAACATGAGTAAGAATACAAAAAAAGCAAATGCAGCTTTTACTGGTTTGGGAAAGACAAAAAAAATTTTATTAGGCGATACTTTAATTAGTGAATTTACCAATGATGAAATTGAATCTGTAATTGCACACGAGCTTGGGCATTATAAGCATAAGCACATTATTAAAAATATAGCTATCGGAACAATATCTAGTTTTATAACTTTATATTTAATCTCAGTATTATATTCAAATTCAATTGGTTGGTTCGGATTTAACGAAATATCAAAAATTGCAGCTCTCCCAATTTTATCTTTGTGGGGAATGATAATTGGAATAATTCAAACTCCTTTGACCAATTTATTATCAAGAAAATATGAATATGAAGCTGATGAGTATGCAGTAAGATCCACAAATAAAAAAGAAATATTTATTAATACTTTAGATAAATTAACAGAACAGAATCTTGGCGATAAAGAACCTCATCCATTTGTTGAGTGGTTCTTTTATAGCCATCCATCAGTTAAGAAAAGAGTTAGCTTCATAAATTCTCTTCAAATTTAAGTGTAAAATTATGTCTGTAAAAAAAGAAGATGTACAAAAAATCGCTAAATTGGCTAGACTAGAATTTAATGACGAAGAATTAGCAAACTATACAAATGAAATGAATAGCATTCTGGGATATATGGAAAAACTTAATGAATTAGACACCCAGAATGTTGAACCACTTTCCCATCCCATTGAGAATACAAATGTATTTAGAGAAGATGTTCTACAAGAATCAACCAAGAGAGAAGATGCTCTTAAAAATGCACCTGATAGTACTTCCGAACATTTTAAAGTCCCTAAAGTAATTAACCAAAGTAAATAAAATGATTGTAGGAATTATTCCGGCAAGATTTGCTTCTACAAGACTAAGTGGAAAACCACTTAAAGACATTGGCGGAAAAACAATGTTGCAACATACCTACGAAAGTGCAAAAAAATCAAAATTAATTTCTGATGTTGTTATTGCTGTAGATGATGAAAGAGTCTACGATATTGCTAAAAGTTTCGGTGCTCAAGTGGAAATGACACCAAAGGATTTAGAAACCGGATCTGATAGAATTGCTTATGTCGCCAAGAAATTATTCACTGCTGAAATTATTGTTAATATTCAAGGTGATGAACCTTTTATTCCAGGTAAAATGATTGATGAAGCTATTGAGCCGCTGCTTTTTGACCGAACTGTTGCCGTTTCTACTTTAGCAAAAAGAATAACAACTGTTGAAGAATACAATTCGCCAAATATCCCTAAAGTGGTTTTTGATTATAATAATTATGCACTCTACTTTTCTCGTGCACCAATTCCATATGTTCGAGATCTGATTTCTGATAAACAAAAATTAAGATCTGCTGAAATTTATAAACACATTGGACTTTATGTTTATAGAAAAGAAAAGCTTCTTGAGTTTACAAATTTGAAGCAAACAGATTTAGAAAAATATGAAAAGCTTGAACAGCTGAGAATGCTTGAAAACCAGATGAGAATTAAAATTGTTGTAACTGAACATGAAAGTATCTCGGTTGATACGCAAGATGATTTAGAGTTGGCGAGATTATTCTACAATAGACAATTAGAGAATTTATAAAATGGAATTTCCAAAAAAATTAAATCTGGCAAATATTCCAACACCATTGGTAAAAGTTAAATTTAACAATTCTGAATTTTTTGTAAAAAGAGATGATTTTACTGGTGTAGAACTTTCCGGAAATAAGGTTAGAAAATTAGAGTATTTACTCTATGTAGCAAAAAAACAAAAAGTTGATTATGTTTTTACCAGTGGTGGTGATCAATCTAATCATGCAAGAGCTACGTGCATTGCGGCGGCTTCAATTGGTTTGAAATCAAAATTATTTTTATGGGGAAATCAAAATCAAAAACCAGATGGCAATTTATTTTTAGATAATTTAACTGGTGCTGAGATTAAATTTCTCAGTAAAACAGAGTATTATTCTGTAAATGAATTAATGCTGGAAGAGCAAAAATTTCTTCAAAAGAAGAATCTAAAATCTTATATAATCCCTTCTGGTGGGTCTTCCCCTTTAGGAATTTGGGGATATATCAACTTTATTAAAGAACTTTCAATTCAGATAGATTTAACAAGGATAAACGGAATTCTTTCTGCCACGGGAAGTGGCGGCACAGCAGCCGGAATGATTATAGGGCAAGCTTTGTTAGGTTTGGATTTTAAGTTATTCTGTGTTAGTGTTATTGATAAAAAAGAAGTTATTAAAGAAATAATTGTTAAATTGGCTGAAAAATGCATCAAAGAGTTTAACTTAAAAATAAAACCAAATTATAATAATTTAGAAATATTTGATAGTTTTTCTGAAGAAGGATATAAAAATATAGCTCCGAAAAAAATCAATATAATAAAGATGTTTTTTAAGGAAACTGGTATATTGCTTGACCCAACTTACACTGGAAAAGCGTTTTATGCTTACAATGAAAAATTTTTAGTTGAGAATAAAAAAAGCAAAGTGATTTTCCTTCACACCGGAGGGTTGTTTGGCGCTTTTTCAAAAAAGAAAAATTATTTAGTTTAAGGCAGTTTGTAAATCAAGGGCTAAAATGAATAAAAAAATAAGAGTTTTAATTGCAAAATCCGGATTGGACGGTCATGATCGTGGTGCAAAAGTAATTGCGGCCGCTTTAAGAGATGGTGGAATGGAAGTTATTTATTTGGGATTAAGGCAAACACCAGAAATGATAGTAAGTGCGGCAGTTCAAGAGGATGTAGATGCAATTGGAATTAGTATTTTATCCGGCGCGCACATGACGGTTTTTCCTAAAATTTTAGAAGAAATGAAAAAAAATGATATGGATGATGTATTACTTTTTGGTGGTGGAATTATTCCAGAAGAAGATTTGAAAATATTAAAAGAAATGGGTGTCGGGGAATTATTTACTCCGGGCGCTTCAACAATAGAAGTTGTTTCCTTCCTTGAAAATTGGGTAAAAGAGCACCCAAGAAGTTTAGTTTAAAAAAATAAAGTTAGATATATTATAACGTGCAATTATCATTTGTCTATTTTCATTAGAATTAAATTGAACTCCAATCATTTAAAAATTTTAATAAACTTATTTAGATATTTGTCAATTCAATTCCCTTGCTCACATTACTACTTCAACTATTTTATAATCATCAGTTTTTGATTATCTTTACAACTTATTCAATTTTTATACATTATGAGTATAACTACAAATAAAAGAATAGTTTATATAGATTTGATGCGCGCTTTTGCCGTAATTATGATGATTCAAGGGCACACAATTGATACATTATTGGCAATTGAATATCGTACTATGGATTCACTTGCTTACTCATTTTGGTTTACGTTGCGCGGTTTTACAGCTCCTATTTTTATGTTTACTGCGGGATTAATCTTTACATACTTGTTAAAAGCAGAGGAATTTGAATTTTTATCAAATCCACGCATCAAAAAAGGAGTTAAAAGAGCACTAACACTTATTTTTATTGGTTACCTATTGAGATATCCAACCTACAGTATTTTTGACTTTTCTAATGTAACGCAATATCAATGGAATGTTTTCTTCACGGTTGATGCACTGCACTTAATTGGCTTTGGGTTGTTATCAATTATATTGGCAGTTTTTCTAGCAAAAAGAATGTATTTAGACCTTAATTCTATACTTTCACTATCCATCATTCTATTGTTTCTTATTAGTCCAGTAATTGATAAAGTTGAATGGAATAATTATCTTCCAAGATATATTTCTGCCTATTTGTCTGTAAAAAACGGATCATTCTTTCCTCTTTTCCCTTGGCTAATATATGTTTTATCAGGTGCATTACTTGGTAATTATTTACAAAATAATGAAGGTGTATACTTTAAAAAAAGATTTTCTTTTTCACTTTTAAGTATTGGCGGAATACTTCTTTCTATTTCTTTTCTGTTATATTCTTTAAAAGGAATTTTAGATGCAGAAATCAATTTTTGGTTAAATATGAACGGTAAAATATTACTAAGAATTGGATATGTAATTTTGTTGAATGGGTTGATGGCATTTATAGTCCGAAAGTTTAATTCAATTCCCAAAATTATAAAGGATACGGGAAAAAAAACATTAATGCTTTACGTAATTCATTTGGTGATTTTATATGGCTGTGCATGGTTCCCTGGTCTAGACAGATTTTGGGGTAAAAGTTTAAATGGTTGGGAGACCATTGCAGCTGCAATAATAATGGTTAGTCTAATGGTTGGAATTGTTATTTTTACCGAAAAATACAATTATTTATTTAACCGCAAATTCATACTTAATAAAACCTAAGAACTGATAATGAGAGATTCCGAAAATACAAATCCAATTGTTACTGAAGAAGAGAAAAATTTTGAACAGACTATACGACCGAAATCTTTTTCTGATTTTACAGGTCAAAAAAAGATTACTGACAATTTGAAAGTATTTATAGGTGCTGCTCTAAAAAGAGATGAAAGCCTTGACCATGTTTTGTTGACGGGTCCTCCAGGATTGGGCAAAACAACATTAGCAAATATTATTGCAAATGAAATGGGTGTCAAATTAAAAACCACATCGGGACCAGTTCTGGAAAAACCTGGTGATTTAGCAGGCTTGTTAACAAACCTTGAAGAAAACTCTGTTCTATTTATAGATGAAATTCATAGACTTAGCTCAGTTGTTGAGGAATATTTGTACTCCGCAATGGAAGATTACAAAATAGATATAATGATTGATAGTGGACCGAGTGCAAGAACTGTTCAAATAAAGTTACCCAAATATACACTTGTTGGTGCAACCACTAGAGCCGGACTTTTAACTGCTCCTTTGCGTGATAGATTTGGAATAAAATCGAGACTTGATTATTATGAAAGTGATTTGCTTACCAATATTATCAAACGGTCTGCAAAAATATTAAACGTGTTAATTGATGAAAAGGCAGCGGAAGAAATCGCAAAAAGATCGAGAGGAACACCGAGAATTGCAAACCGTTTGCTAAGACGAACCAGAGATTTTGCTGATTTTGAAAATCTTGATACCATCAATTTGGAAATTGCCAAGAAAGCTTTAAATGCATTAGAAGTTGATGATTACGGTCTTGATGAAATGGATAAAGCAATAATTTTAACTATCATTGAAAAGTTTAAAGGCGGCCCGGTTGGATTAAATACATTGGCTGTTTCGGTTAATGAAGATCCTGGAACAATAGAAGAAGTTTATGAACCATTTTTAATTCAGCAAGGATTTATTCAGAGAACACCACGTGGAAGAGAAGTAACTGATTTGGCATATATAAGGTTTAATAAAACTAAAAAGAAAATTGATAAAACTGAAAACCTTTTTGAATAAGAGTTTTGTTTATGGCAAAAATTAGTGAAATAGTAATTGGAAATAATTCACCTCTGGTTTTAATTGCAGGTCCATGTGTCATTGAAAATCGGGAAGTAACATTTTTAACTGCCGAACGAATTATTGAGGTTACGAGCAAATTGAATATTCCCTTTATTTTTAAGGCGAGTTTTAAAAAAGCAAACAGGACGAGTTTAAATTCATTTACAGGATTAGATTTTGAGGAATCGCTACAGATCCTTAATGAGATAAAAGCAAAGTTTGAGTGTTCCAATTCTTACTGATATTCATAGTACGAATGATGTTCCGATTGTTTCTACAATTGCAGATGTTTTACAAATTCCTGCCTTTTTATGCAGACAAACTGATTTGCTCATAGAAGCCGGAAAAAGTGGAAAAATTGTAAATGTGAAAAAGGGACAATTCCTGGCTCCTGAAGATATGAAACATGCAATTGAAAAAATTGAAAGTACAGGAAATAAAAATATTTGGCTTACCGAGAGAGGGACAACATTCGGTTATCATAATCTTGTAGTAGATATGAGAGGATTGGTGACGATGAAGGAATTTGGTTATCCAGTTGGTTATGGATGCAACTCATTCAGTTCAGATGCCGAGCAGCTCCAATATTACCGGTGGCGAACCAAAATTTATTGAACCACTTGAGCAAAGCAGCCGCAGCGGTTGGAATTGATGCACTGTTTTTAGAAGTTCATCCAGACCCAAAAAATGCGCTTAGTGATTCCGGAAGTCAACTACATATTGATAAATTGGAATCTCTATTAGAACGAGTTATTAAAATAGATAAAGTTGTTAAAGGGTACTAAATGACTGATAATATTATTTTAGAAAAAGGGAAGAAAGTTATTGAGATTGAGCTTGGTGCAATACAAGAGCTTAGCTCGAGAATAAATGGAAAATTTGTGGAAGCTGTTCGTCTCATTTATAGTTCTTCAGGTAGAGTTGTTTTAACCGGAATGGGAAAATCTGGATTGATTGCCAGAAAAATTGTCGCAACGTTAAATTCCACTGGAACGGCTGCTTTTTATTTACATCCTACTGATGCTCTTCACGGCGATTTGGGAATGGTTCGTAAAGGTGATGTAGCAATTGTATTATCTAAGAGTGGTGCAACAGAAGAATTAAGAAATTTAGTTCTAATGCTTAAAAGAATGGATATTAAAATTATTGGATTTTTAGGATTAATAAATTCTTCACTAGCTAAAGAATGTGATGTAGTAATTGATTCAAGTGTAAAAGAAGAGGCATGCCCTTATGATCTTGCTCCAACTTCATCAACTACAGCTGCACTAGTCATGGGAGATGCATTAGCAATTGCAGTTTTAGAGTTGCGTGGATTTACAGAAGAAGATTTTGCAATGCTCCATCCAGCAGGAAGTTTGGGAAAAAGATTATCACTAAAAATATCAGAAATTATGTACAAGGAGGATGATTTCCCCTTAGTAAATCAAGACGCTTCGATTAAAGATACAATTTTACAAATGACAAAAAAAAGACTTGGTGCAACTTGTGTCGTAAATAAAGAGAATCAATTGGTTGGCATTGTAACTGATGGAGATTTAAGAAGGCAGTTGGAGCAGTCTCTTGATCTTAATGAGTTGAGAGCAAAAGATATTATGACGAAGAAACCAAAAACTATTAATGCAAGTTTATTGGCATCATTTGCTCTTCAGCAAATGGAAAATTACAATATAACTTCTCTTGTTGCCGTAGATAGTTTATCAAAACCAATTGGACTTGTTCATTTGCATGATTTGGTTAAATTAGGCTTGCAACGAAGATGAGCAAATATTTTTACATCATTTGTCTTCTAATGTTTTCCTTACTTTTTTCATGTAAAGAAGCAAAAATTAAACCTCAGACTGATAATTCTATAAATAGTGAAGATATTCCTGACCAAGAAAGTAAGGATGCAACAATAACTTTTACTGAGGACGGCAAATTAAAGGCAATACTTTATTCTGATGTGATCAAAGTTCTTGGAAATAAAAATGAAAAATATCTGGAAGGTGTTCATATTGAATTCTATGATGAACAAGAAAAAAAGACTTCGTCGCTAACATCGAAAAGAGGTAGAATAGACGATATTACCCAAGATATGTTTGCAATTGATAATGTTATTGCCAAAAGTGATAGCGGTGTTATACTTACAACAGATGAGTTAACTTGGAAAAATAAGACCAAGAAAATTGTAACAGATAAATTTGTAAAAATTGTAAGTGACAAAGAAGTTATGGAAGGTTATGGATTTGAATCTGACCAGAATTTAAGAAACTATACAATATTTGATATTACCTACGTTACATCGCTGGATGAGGAATGATTAGAAAAATAATTTTATTAAACACAATTGTATTCAGCTGTTTTATTCTAGCCCAGACTAAAAGTAATAAGTTGACAATTATTGGGGATAGCCTGAAGGGGAAAATTGTTAATAATGAAAGCATTCGTGAAATTATTGGGAATGTAATTATTACTCAGGATGATGTAAGAATAACTTGCAACAAGGCGATCCAATCTATAAGCAATAATTCGGCTCAATTAATTGGTAATGTAATTCTTGTGCAAGATAGTATTGTAATAAAAACAGAAAAGGGGAATTATTACGGAAATCAAAAACTAACTGTTTCAGACACTACCGTTTATCTAAAGAACAAATCACTAAATCTTACAGCTGATCATGGCAGATATGATCTAAATACAAAAATCGCCCAGTTTTTTGGAAATGTAATATTTTATGATTCTGTGAAAACTTTAAAATCCATTAAATTAGATTACTTCAAAGAAGAAGAAAAAGTTATTGCTGTTGGTAAGGTTAGTGCATTCGATTCACTTTCTGTTATTTTGGCTGATAGTTTAATTCATTTTAGAAAAACCCAACTTACCAAAGGATTTAAAAATGTTGTTATTAAAAATTCCGAGAATAATGTTAGTATTAGCGGGGAAGAACTATTTGATGATAAAGAAAATGGAGTTTCAAAAATATATGGTAATCCATTTCTAACACAAATTGAAGAACTAAGCAATGGAACATTTGATACATTATTTATTCAATCAAAATATATGGAAGCAAATAAACTAGATAAGTCTAAATTAATCGCTACAGATTCTGTTAGAGTTATAAGAGGGGATTTTTTCTCTAATAATGATTTTACTATTTATGATCAGGAAGTAGACCAAATTACAATAATTAAACAGAAGGATAAGAAGACCCCAATCTTATGGTATGAGAACACTCAAGTTACAGGTGATACAATTTATATTAAATTAGATAGCAACAAAATCAAAAGTGTGGAAATATATACTAATTCAATTCTGATTTCCGAGGATTCACTTTATAGCTTTAGATTTAATCAAATGTCTGGTGATAGTACAATATTGAATTTCTCAGAAGGAAGCATGAGCGAAACAATTGTAAATGGTAAAGTGCTTAGTATCTATTACTTATATGAGGAAGAAGAAGCGAATGGGCTTCTAAAATCAAGTGCTGACCAAATAAAAATACTGTTTAGCGAAAGTAAAGTGACAGATGTAAAAATGTATGGAAATCCCGAAAGTGAATATCATCCTGAAAATTTGGTTAAAGGGAACGAAAAAGAATTCACTTTGCCCTCATTTGTGGTTTATAAAGAAAAACCCGATAAAAATAAATTTAAATTAATGTCTTTAAAACAAAATTTAGAATAAGTATGTCAGAAATATCAACGCTTAAAAGTGAAAACCTAGTTAAGATTTATAAAAAGAGAACTGTTGTAAACAAAGTCTCGGTTCATGTATCTCAAGGGGAAGTTGTTGGATTGCTTGGACCAAATGGTGCTGGTAAAACAACTACCTTTTATATGATTGTTGGTATGGTAAAACCAAATTCTGGAAATGTATTTTTAAACAAAGATAATATTACTGAACAACCAATGTATAAAAGAGCAAAAATGGGCATTGGTTATTTGCCGCAAGAAGCGTCTGTTTTTAGAACATTAAGTGTTGAAGATAATATTATGGCAGTTCTAGAAATGCTCAACTTAACCAAAAATGAACGTATTGAAAAACAAGAGAAGTTGTTAGAAGAGTTAACAATTTCACATATCAGAAAGAGTAAGGGCTTTCAGTTAAGTGGCGGTGAAAGAAGAAGAACAGAAATAGCTCGTGCTTTAGCTACTGATCCCGATTTTATTTTATTAGACGAACCTTTTGCCGGAGTTGATCCGATTGCAGTTGAAGATATTATGAATATTGTTGCAAACCTTAAAAACAAAGGTATTGGAATACTAATTACAGATCATAATGTTCACGAAACTTTAAGTATTGTTGATAGAGCTTACATCCTTATAGAAGGTAAAATATTTAAAGATGGGAAAGCACAAGATTTAGCAGAAGATGAAGAAGTTAAAAAACTTTATCTTGGAGAAAAATTTAAACTAGAAAGGTATGAGTAATATAGTTTTATTGAAGTATAGCTAGAATCCCCAATGGCTGTTGGTGCTAATATCGTTATCATACCGGCATCACAAAGTCGTTTTTAAAAAAAATATATCCTCCACCTAATAAAAAGATAGTGAACATTCGGCCTTGCAAGGGCTCTCTCAGGTTAAATCTAACACTCTGAAAGTATCTGAATCATTGTTTTTAATAAATGAATTATAAGTCTTATAGTTCGATATTAATGTCTTGACATCGATCATTTTTTTTTTTACTTTAATTTGTAATTAGTAATATTCAAATAAGTATAAACTGATGAAGAAAAATTATCATTCAATATTTTCTCTTTATGCTCACTATAAAAGGTATAGTTATCAAACAGAAAGTATCGATACATCATCAGGGCCGAATAATTACCCCGATCTATTTAATCCAACTACTCAAATCACTTATAAATTTTTCAAACCATCAGATGTTTTCATGGTAGTTTACAATTCCTTAGGCGAAGAAATAGCAAATTTGGTAAATGAATATAAAGTTCCCGGTAAATATAATATTCAATTTGATAGAACAAACTTTCCGAGTGGAGTTTATTACTATAACCATTACTAATGGTGAAAAAACGAGTGTAAAAAGAGTTTTATTATTAAACAGAGAGGTATATGATGAAAAGAGCAATTCAAATATCAGTTATTATGTTTTTAATGATTCAATATAATGCTTTTGCCCAGTGGTTTCCGCTTCCAGATAGTTTATTTGAAAAATGGGAAGTGGCCTGGTCAATTGATGCATGTGATGAAAATTGTTCAATTCTCTCAACTAGCTTAGCCGACTCGCCAGCAGGTTTGTTCAAGGTAAATTATGGAAATATGGAAGTAGAGAATGTAACCCCATTTGTAGAATGGGGTGAAATAGCAATTGATGTATCAATGATTGACAAAGATCATATTTGGATTTCAACTGCTTCAGAAAATGGAGGACGGATTTTAGTTACTTCTAATGGGGGAACATCATGGGAGACCCAATTTTCAGATAATGGTAAAACCAAATTTATAAACTTTATTAAAATGTTCGACCCTAATAATGGTATTGCAATAGGTGATGCCATTGATTTTGCAAATGATCCAGCAGTGATATTAACTACTAGTAATGGTGGAAGTACTTGGGAGTCAGTGAATTCTTCTCTGATAGGAGCTTCAGGTAATATTTGGAGGATGATAGATTTCCCTTCTGCTTCAGTGGGTTATTTTTCTGCTAGTACTCAGCTAGTCTATGACAAAATTTATAAAACGATTGATGGAGGAGTCAATTGGACAGAAACTAATTTCAAAGGTGAGTTTGGAGCTATTCAAGTTCTCAAATTCTATAATGAAAATCTTGGCATTGCTTATGATCTTGATCTAAATTCAAATATGGGAATTATTTATAGAACATTTAATGGTGGTGAAACATGGGAATCATTTGCAATGCCTTCAATTGGTAGAGGGGCTGATTTTGAATTTATACCTAATAATCCCAATAAAGTTTGGTTTACGGATTACTATGGTTTATTCTTTAGCTCTGATACTGGGAGGACGTGGACATTAGAATCTTCTCCAAATGACACACTTAAAGGAAGGGATATAGTATTTGTAGATGAAAATAATGGAAGGTTATTAAGTGAAAATGGTGATATGAGAATTTTGTATACAAAAAACAATGGAAATGTTATAACGAAAGTTGAAGAACAAGAAAATAGCGTTCTTGATAACTTTAAACTATATCAAAATTATCCAAATCCATTTAACCCAAGTACAACTATAAGTTATTCAATCCCTTTTTCATCTGTTATTCTTAGCGAAGCAAAGAATCCACAAGATTATTCGTCTATAGCTCCTCAAAATGACAATAACCTTGTGACACTAAAAGTTTATGATATTCTCGGAAATGAGGTTAATGTTTTGGTTAATGAAAATAAAACCCCTGGAAATTACGAAGTTAAATTTGATGGGACAAATTTTCCTAGTGGTGTTTATTATTATCAACTAGCAGTTGGAGATTTTCTAAAAACAAACAAGATGATTTTATTGAAATGATTGTTAATTTGCCAAGCGCTTTATTAGCGCTTGGCAAATATATTACGAACTAAAGTCCTTAATAATTTTTTGAACTTCAGCTTCACTAATTCCGGCACCTAAAGTTTTATTCTCCTTTTTATTTTGCTCTGAGCTAACTGTAAATTCCTTTTTTTTGTTAAAGCTATTTACAACGGGATTGCCAGCCCTTGCTCTAAGTCTTTCTTCAATTTGATTTATAAAACTTCCACTTGAGCCAAAAATATTACCAACTTGACCGCTTCCCAAAGAATTAACGGAATTACCTTTATTTATTGGGTTGGTTTCAAAAGCGAGAGTTTTAATATTCATTAAATGTTTTGCGGTAACGTTTTCAGAAATTATTGAGCCACCCCAAGTTCCTACTCCCAAAGTCATTGAAGGATTTAGTGCAGTAGTATAACCAACAGCGCCAAGAGAAGAAGGAGAATTTACAACTATTCTAAATGCGGGTTTTTCCATCGCGAATTTCATAATAATATCTTGGTCATTGGAGTGAATTGACATTGTATGACCAATTCCGCCAAAGTTTAGCAATTCAATACACTTATGGCAACCATCGAGCCAACCATCAACAGTATAAAATGCCAAAATTGGTGAAAGTTTTTCTACTGAGAGAGGTTCATCCTTTCCAACTCTTTTACATTCGGCCAACAATACTTTAACTGAATCTGGAACAGAAAATCCAGCATACTTAGCAATAAATTGTGCAGATTTTCCAACTATTTCGGGATTTATTCTACCATCTTTAAGAACAGCTTTTTCTAATTTTATTTTTTCTTCACTACATACAAAATATCCGCCATTAGCCTCAGCAAACTTTTTAGTTTTTTCAACAATTGGTCTATCGACAATCATTGCTTGTTCCGATGAACAAAGAGTTCCGTTATCAAAAGTGGTTCCACTAATAATATCCAAAACAGCCTTTTCATAATTTGCAGACCGTTCAATAAAAGAAGGAACATTACCTGAACCAACTCCATAAGCTGGAGTTCCGGCACTGTATGCCGCTTTTACCATCGGAGTGCTACCAGTTGCCAAAATTACCGCAACATCTTTATGTTTCATTAAAGCTTCAGTTCCTTCAAGAGTTGGTAGCGTCATGCATTGAATTAAATCTTTAGGTGCACCTGCAGAAACTGCTGCATCACTCATAATTTTTAATGCTTCTGATGTACACATTACTGCTTTGGGGTGTGGACTTGCAACTATTGAATTTCTAGTTTTTAGTGAAATTAAGGCTTTAAAAAATGCAGTTGAAGTCGGATTTGTTGATGGAATAAGGGCGGCAACAACACCCATTGGTTCGGCTATGTTAACAATTTTACCATTTTCTTTAACATCAATTACGCCTACAGTTTTGAGACTTTTTATAGATTCGTAAACAGCACGAGACCCAAATTGGTTTTTTATAACTTTATCTTCCCATTTACCAAACCCAGTTTCTTGATGTGCCATTTTAGCAAGTTTTTCACTTGCTTCAAATCCGGCATCTGCCATTGCTTTAACAATCTTATCAACTTGAGTTTGATTGAAATGTTTATACTCTAATTGTGAGGCTTTTGCTTTTGCAACTAAATCTCTAACTTCTTGGGTTGAGCGAATGTCTTTATCTAACTCCATTGAATCTCCAATGCATTTAATACCAAAATATAATTACTCTTTGTGTGTTTAGCAACTAATCCAGTTTTTTGAATTTTTCAAAATTGTATTATTCCCTAAACAGATAGTCTGTATTTCGATTGTATAGTTGACAAACTTATATGTCGAATTAATGATTTTGCTAATTTAGCAGCATACACTTAGTTTTAGTGCGTTATGAAAAAACAATTATCAATTCTAATAATAATTTCAATATTAACATTCTATTCATGCAAAACAGAAAACCCTGTCGTTACAGAAACCGGCTATGGAAAAATTATTATACTTTCAAATGTAGAGAATGGTGAAATTTTTGTTGATGGTGAATTTACTAAGAAGTATTCGACTGATACTTTGGAATTACTTGCAGTCAAACATCTAATTAAAGTAAGAAAAAATGGCTACTTTTCTGAGGAAAGAGAAATATCAATCAGAAAGGATGAAACTATTGTTGAGAATTTTATCCTTGTTAATAATAATCTAGATAAAATAGTTTTGCTGGAAGCTTTCACTAATTCAGGTTGTGATTCTTGTAATTCAACTAATGAAATATTTCAATGGTTAATTGATAAATATCCTCAAAAACTATTCATAATAAATTATCCAACATTTTATCCAAACCCAAATGACCCGATGAATTTAGAAGTAAGGGAAGATGTGAACCAAAGAATGGCTTACTACAATATTTTATATATTCCATCTTTTGCAATTGACGGAACAAAAATTCATTCTTTTGATTCCTTTGTTGATGAGCAATTAAAAAGTGAGACGAAATTAGAAATAACGGTGATTGATAGCCTAATTCAAGGAGATGGAATTACGATTGATGTATTCATAGATGTTTATGATTTGGATGGGATTGATTTTAGTAATTTAGTTTTGAGAATTGCTTTGATCGAGAAAAATATTAATTATGAAACTCCGCCTGGAACAAATGGACAAAAAGAATTTAATTATATTTTAAGAGGAATGATACCGGATTATAAAGGAATTTCTCTTTCTGGAATTACAAAATTGGGCAGAGCAAAGTTTGCTGAGTATAAACTTTTGAACCCAAGATGGGAAAAAGATCAATTGAGTGTAATTGCTTTTGTGCAAAATGAATTGACGAAAGAAGTTTTGCAAGTTGGAGCCTCAAAATAAAATTATTTAAGCAATTCCTTTATGTTATTATAACCACTTCTGCTCACTGGGATCAGTTCCCCGTTCTTCATTTTTATTTTGTAGGATTCCTTTTCAAAGAGCTCAACTTGTTTCACTTCATTTATGTTAACAATATAAGATCTATGAACTCTAATAAATTCAGCGCCATCTAAATATTCTTCGTAATATTTCATTGTTTGTTTCTTCAAATGTTTTCCCAATTCGGAGTGAATCATCACATAATCATCTTGGGCTTCTAAGAAAGTAACTTTTTCAATGGGAATTATTAAAATTTTTTGATTAGTCTTAACCACAATTCTATCTAAAGATTCTTTCGTATCATTTATTGAAGAGATCAATTTTTCATAATTGGAACTATCATTTTCATTTTGCTGAACTTTTTCAATTGCTTTATTAAGTGCTTCATTAAATCTTTCTAGAGAAAACGGTTTTAGTAAATAGTCAGTTGCATTAACTTCAAAAGCTTTTATTGCATATTGATCAAAAGCAGTTGTAAATATAATTTCTGGTTTATGGTCAAGTAATTCAAGCATTTCAAAACCGTTTATTTTAGGCATTTGAATATCCAGAAAAATTATTTCCGGTTTCAATTCATTTATACTTTTTATACCTTCAAATCCATTTGTACATTCACCCAAAAGGTTTATTTTTGCATTTTGCTGAAGGTATTTTTTTACTATGTCTCGGGCAAGTTTTTCATCATCAACAATTAATACATCAAATTTTTTACTCATGCTTTGTTCGCCTCCAAAGGGATAAAAATTGTAACTATAAATATCCCATCATTTTTAGAAAACTTTAAAAGATTATCCTGGTTGTAAATCATTCTTAGTCGACTTTGAATGTTGTTCATACCAATTCCCTCACCTTTATGAGGAACAGATTCAACATCATAATTATTTTGAATTGTTATTTTCATATAATCTAACAATTCTTCACATTTAAAATTTATATTAACAGTTTCTACACTTTCATAAACTCCGTGTTTAATTGCATTTTCGAAAATGGGCTGCAAAATCATATTGGGAACTTCTAAATCCAAGCATTCATTTCCAATTTCTTCAGAGTATGTAAATTTATCTCCAAACCTAATTTTTTCAATATCTAAATATAACTTTGCATTTTTTAATTCATCACAGAGTTTACTTTTTTGCTTCTCATTTATACTTAAGGTTTTACGTAAAAATGAAGACAAGTCAATTGTCATTTTTCTTGCTAGATCTGGTTCAGATAAAGTTAATGCACTTATTGAATTTAACGAATTGAAAATAAAATGTGGGTTGATTTGATATTTTAAACTTTTTAATTCGGCTTCTTTTACCAAGGATTTTAACTCCGCTTCCTTTAAGACTTTTTCTTGAAAATTACTATAGTAGATTATAATATAGTTTAAAGCCACTATTATGAAGTAAAAAAACATTCCAATAAAAAATCTCCAGACTAAAGATAGAGTGAGAAAATTCAAATAATCAATATTATCGGCTAAGACTTGTTTTGCAATCCAATAACTGACAAAAACCCAAAATCCGGCTGTAAAGAATGCGGCTGTGATGTGATTGGTTATAATTTTTAGTACAGAAAAACTTTCAAAAGAAATAAACTTGGTAGGGTACCAAAGACTTAAGCCCAAAGCGAAAAAAATGAAGTTGAAAATAATGCTATCAGTTAAACCGATTGATAGAGGTAATTCCATTACAAATTTCAATATGCTTGTGTGCAGAAGAAAGATGAATATCCATATAATAAGATAAACTGAAAAGCTTTTTACATTTTTGACAAACGGATTAATCATAGTTTTTTATTTTTTATGCTTTAATTTCACCACCACCAAAAAGTACAAGTCCCTTTATTATTAGGGTGTTTTCATTTCTTTCTGTTAAATTTGTGCTTCCTCTTAAATCATCAAAACCGCCAAAAACAGTTGTGGTATTGATAATTACATTCCAATTATGTGGAATATGAATTTCAGTAGAACCAAAGAGTGTTAAAGTGTCAAGTTCTCTAGTTCCTTCTCCTAATTTGCAATTTCTTAAATCAACATTTGCTTCACCAAAAACAGAAGAAACCTTTCCGCCTAAAAATCTATTAGCTTTAATTATTCTATTTTTCGTTCCAAAAAGTGAAAACAAATCAATATAATAATCTTCTACTTCAACAATTTCAGATTCGCTATCCTTTCCTCCAGTTGAATGTTTAAAAATAGTATAGATTCCCAATATAATCAGTAAGAATGGCCAGTATTCAATAAATACAGATTTAATTGAGATATCAAGATATTTTGAAGCGAGTCCAATAACACCAATTACAATAAAAGCTAAACCCATAAATGAATCTTTATGATTAACCAGAATTACAATCCCAATTAACAATGGAAATAATGGCCAAGAGAATAGATGGATATTGAACAATTCTAGTTGAAAATTACGCAAAAATAAAAGCGAGCCAAGTATTATTAAGATTGCTCCAATAAAAATTCTTCCGTTTGAGTTATTTGTATTTTGCGCCATTATTACCTCAAAAAATAAAATAAATTGTACTATACACTAAATTTAAGTGATGCTAAAGATTAAAACTTAACTTCACCGCCCCCAAAAAGTACCAAACCCTTTATTATTAGAACTTTATCGTCTTCATAAACTCTGTTTGGGTCTTTAATTCGTTTGTCTGAAAATCCACCAAATATTGGAACAATATCAATTACTACATTCCAATCTTGAGGAACATAAATTGTATATCCGCCAAACATACAGAACAAATCAAGCATATTTTGCCCTTTAGCTAGCAGGCAATTTTCCAAGTGGATATCTGAACCACCAAAAATAGCGGTTAGTTTTCCTCCAGTAAAATTATTTGATGAAACCCTTTTAGTACCACCACCAAATATTGAAACGTCATCAATGCTATCATTTAAATTAAAATTCTCATTTTTCTTATTTTCTGGTCCTTCCGTATTATTTAGATTTAAATTCTGTAAAGTATACTTTGAGGAATTTCTTCTTAGAATTATATAAATCCCTAAACCAACTAAAATTAGTGGCCAGAAACCGGGGAAAAGATTAAAAACACCAATACCAACTAGGATTATGCCAGCAGTTTTATTTTGTGATGTGGTTAAAATATATATACCAATTGCGATCAGAATGTATTCCCAATGGAATAAGAAATCCGGTAAACTAAAATATATTATTCCATAGTTATCAAGCAGAAATAAACCGCCTAAAACAATTAGTATCACTCCGGCTGTTAATCTGGCTGTATTGTTATTTTTTGTTTCCATTTGTCCCTCCACAAATTCAAAATTCTAATGCAAATGTATTAACAATAATGTTGTTTGAAAATAATTTATCGGTAAATGGTTAAAATAGATCGGTAAAGTAAATTCTTTTTCAGATGAGTGGAGTATATAAATATAAAAATTGAATATATTTCAGAATCAAATAACATCTCGTATAAAAATGGATCTACATATATATAAGAAACTTCAAGCTAGTTTTGGTTTTATATTTATTATAATATTTATTGGAACTATTGGTTATATGCTAATTGAAGGGTGGTCTTTCTTCGATGCATTTTATATGACTATTATTACTATTTCTACAACGGGGTATAAAGAATTATATCCTTTGTCAAGAACAGGGATGTTGTTTACTACTTTCTTGATAATAGGTGGAGTTCTGTCTTTAGCCTATGCAGGTGGTCGAGGTCTTCAGTTATTAGTAGAATCGCAAATTATTAGGAGAAGAAAAATGCAGAGAAAGCTGGCGGGAATTAACGACCATTACATAGTTTGTGGTTTTGGCAGAATGGGTGCACAAATCGCTGAACACTTATTAGAACACGAGTTAAAGTTTGTGGTTGTTGAAAATGAACCGCATAATGTTGTTAAACTACAAGATCTTGGTTTTGTTTTTGTAAATGGTGATGCTACTGATGATGATGCTCTAATCAAGGCGGGTGTACAAAGAGCAAAGGGACTTGTAGCAGTTTTATCTACGGATGCTGAAAATGTTTTTACAGTACTTTCTGCAAGAGAATTGAATGAGAACTTGTTTATTGTTGCAAGAGCTATTGATGAAGGCACCGAAGGTAAACTAAAAAAAGCGGGCGCTGATAGAGTTGTAAAACCCTATGAACTTGGTGGAAATAGAATGGTTCAATTGCTCTTAAGACCTGGAGTTACTGATTTTATTGAAGGTGTAGCGAAAAAAAGAGGAATAGACATAAGTTTGGAGCAGATTGTTGTTTGCAAAGGTTCCCCATTAATTGGTCAAACACTTGCTGAGTCTCCAATAAGGCGTGATCTTAATATTATTATAATTGCTATTGATAGGGCAGAAGGAAAATTTGTTTATAATCCTCAATCTACGGTTATTATAGAAACAGAGGATAAGCTAATTGCAATAGGGCAAGTTGAGAATTTGAACAAACTGAATAAAATGTGCTTTGTGGAATAAATTGATATGGATTCTAAGTTAATACCAGGATTGATATTTACCGGATTTGGTATTTTTGGTTTCTTTTTTAGCAGGTTTCTTGTAAAGTATCAAAATTCGGATATTGATGATGAAAAATCGTTAATAAAAAAAAGAAGTAGATTTAAAATAGTTTCAACAGCATTATTTGTTTACGGCGTTATTAGAGTTTTGTCGAGCATACTTTAGTAACCAATAATCTTTATTCCTCTAACAATTCAATTTGATTTTCATCCGTTGGTAACTCATGAACTTCTTTTAGCCTTCTTTCAATCGTTCTCGTTTTTCGGGAGGCATCTCCTATTGATTTACTGGCAAGATCAAGTTTTTTCTGTGTGTTCTCTAAAATATCCCCAAATTTTGAAAATTCTGTTTTAACAACACTCAATAATTTCCATACTTCGCTGGATCTTTTTTCAATTACTAAAGTTTTAAAACCCATCTGCAAGCTATTTAAGACAGCAACAAAATTGGTTGGTCCAGCAATTGTAACCTTATATTCACGTTGAATTGTATCTGAAAGTCCGGGAATACTAAGAACTTCTGCATAAAGACTTTCTATTGGTAAGAACATAAATGCAAAGTCCGTTGTTCTTGGTGGATCTAAATATTTACTAGAAATATCTCTTGCGGCATCTTTTATCCCACGTTCAAGTTTTTTTATACTTTCATCTATTAAAACTAAGTCACCTTTTTCTCTTGAGTCTGTAAGTCTTTGATAATCTTCCAGCGGAAATTTAGCATCAATTGGCAGCCAAACAATATCTTCCTTCATATCATTTTTACCGGGAAGTTTTATTGCAAATTCAACTAAGGCATTGCTACCTTCTTTAGTCTTAACATTTTTTTCATACTGTTCTTTGGTTAAAATTTGCTCAATTAAATTCCCAAGTTGAATTTCACCCCATGTTCCTCTGTCTTTTACATTGGTTAGTACCTTTTTTAAATCGCCAACACCAACCGCTAAAGTCTGCATTTCACCTAGTCCTTTGTGAACTTGTTCTAATCTATCGCTAACAAGTTTAAAAGATTCGCCCAATCTTTTTTCCAAAGTTGAGTGAAGTTTTTCATCAACAGTAACTCTCATTTCTTCTAATTTTTTTTCATTTTTATCTTGTAATTCCGTAAGCTGTTTGGATACCATCTCTTTTAGCTTATCAGATTTATCCTCATTTGATTGAGTTAAACTTTTTAATCTACTTTCGACTAATTCTAATTGATCCTTTTGCCTATCGGAAATATCTTTGATTCTATTAGAAAGTTGGTCTCCAAGAAGTTTAACAGAGTTACCAACCTCCTCTCTAACTAATTTGGAATTTTGCATAGTTTCTTCGCGATTCTTTTTAAACTCATCTCCAATATTATCTTCTAAGTTTTCGCTTATTAATTCAACTTTCTGTAATATTTTACTCTCAGTTTCAACAAGATTTTGTTTACTAGATTTAATGTAATTTAGAATTTGCAAAATCACTGCTATTAACAATAAAATTGCAATAATAATTTCAAGCCAAAGCATCAAACACCTTTTTATTTTTATATATTATTACAAATCTTCTTAATTTGTGATTTAATTTACATAAATAATTTTAATCTTTGAAAATGAATAGTTGGGTAAAAATAATAATTGGTGTATTCTTATCGTTTATAATTGTGCTAAGTGTATTTATTGCTGGCTCATTTTATATGCTCGATAGAACTTTGCCTGAATATTCGGGGATTAAGGAAGTCAATTTTGTTAGTAATGATATTTCTATTTACAGAGATAATTATGCAATACCGTATGTTTATGCCGAGAATAAGAATGATATGTATTTTGCCTTAGGCTATCTTCACGCCCAAGAAAGATTATTTCAAATGGATTTAAGCAGAAGAGCTGGCGAAGGTAGATTGAGTGAAATAATAGGAAGCAAAGCCATTCCTTTTGATAAAATGTTCAGGACTTTGCAACTTTATAAAATTGTTAAGGAACACTTTAGTTATTTGGAACCAAATACGAAAAGTATTCTAGTTTCCTATACAAATGGAGTCAATGAATTCATAAAAAATAACTCCGAAAAGTTTACAATTGAATTTGACATTCTTGGTTATAAACCGTATTTGTGGGAACCTGAGCACTCAATGTTGATTGCAAAACTGATGGCGTGGGAATTAAATATTAGCTGGTGGAGTGATATTGCATTCACACATTTAATCCAAAAGTTGGGTGTTGAAAAAGTTAGAGGGATAATGCCTGAGTTTGATGAGAATGGCCCGACTATAATTCCGGAAGGAATGGAGAAATATGCTAATGTTCCTCTTGATTTAATTAAGGTTGATAGAGATTTTAGAAATTTAATCGGTTCAGTCGGAA
Source organism: uncultured Ignavibacteriales bacterium (assembly GCA_963704835.1). Lineage (GTDB taxonomy): Bacteria > Bacteroidota > Ignavibacteria > Ignavibacteriales > Melioribacteraceae. Next base: position 242,962 of record CAVPHW010000032.1, read on the forward strand.
CTCACATTGGTTCAAATAACTGGGTCGTAAATGGAAATCGATCAACCTCTGGAAAACCAATAATTGCTAACGATCCTCATTTAAGCTTTACTGCACCTGGCAAATGGTATATTGCCGTATTAAGATCACCAGAAGTAAATGTTGAAGGTGTAACCTTACCTGGAATCCCAGCAGTTGTAATTGGTAAAAATCAAAATATTTCTTGGGTTTTAACTAATGTTATGGCTGACGATGCAGATTTTTATATTGAAAAATTGGATTCTACAAAAACTAAATACTTGCTCGATGGAGAATGGAAGGATTTAATTACTGTTGACGATACTATCATGGTAAAAGATTCGGTAGATGTGGTTTTTCAAATAAGAAAAAATCATCGTGGACCAATAATTTCAGATATTCATCCCTACAATAAAATGTTCCCAAATGTTGAACAAAGCAATGTTGATATTAGTATGAGATGGACAGCCCTTGAGGCAAGCAATGAAAATAATGCATTTGCCTTAGTTAATTCAGCAACTAATTGGGATGAATTTAGAAACGGATTGAAGAATTTTGATGCACCTGGTCAAAATTTTGTTTATGCTGATGTTGAAGGGAATATTGGATATAAGGCAGGTGTTAAACTTCCTAAAAGAAAATCTAATAGCACTTCTTTCGTTTATGATGGAACATCCACTACAAATGATTGGACAAGTTTTGTCGATTTTAATGAAAATCCTCAACTTTTTAATCCACCAAGTGGATTTATTGCTTCTGCGAACAACAAGACTATTAAGAGTTTCCCGTATCATATTACTAATGTTTGGGAACCTGACTCAAGAATTACAAGAATTACGGAACTGTTAGAATCAAAGAAAAAACACAGTAAAGAGGATTTCAAAAAATACCAGATTGATTTCTTTTCCCACTATGCAAAAGATATTACTCCATTTATTCTAAACGTGTTAAAAAATCATTCTTCGGAAAATAAAAATGTTAATGATGCTAACAGAATTCTTAGAAATTGGGATTTTGTATTCACTCCATATAGTCAAGTTCCAACAATTTATTCGGTTTTTTATCAAGAACTTTTAAAGAATATATTTAAAGACGAAATGGGCGAAGAACTTTTTAATGAATATATTTTTGTAGCCAATATTTCGTACAGAGTCGTAAGAAAAATGCTGAATGAAAATAATTCAATTTGGTTTGATGACATTTCTACAAAATAAAATTGAAACAAGAGATGAGATTATTTCAAAAAGTTTTATTCAAGCTGTAGATCGTTTAGAAAAAAGATTTGGCAATATTGAAAATTGGCAATGGGGAAAACTGCATCAAGTTACTTTTAAACATTTTTTTCATGGTAAGTATAAAATCTTGGATATGATACTTGATGTTGGTCCGTTCGAAATTGGAGGTGACGGAACAACAGTTTTTAATACTGAATATTCATTTACTAAACCATATGAAAATAAATTAGGTCCTTCAATGAGATTTATCTACGATTTCGCAGAACGTGAGAAATTCGAAATAATCTTACCATCGGGTCAATCGGGTCACTTTTACAGCAAACACTATAGCGATATGACAAAAATGTGGTTAAAAGGAGACAATATTAGTATTAATACGAATGAAAATTTTGTAAAGAGTTCTGGCTTCCAGAAATTGAAGCTAATCCCAATAAGTAATTAAATTTTGTTATAGAATAATTTTATAATTTAGTAGACCATAAAAGGTAAATAATGAAAGTAATCGAACATCTTGATAAAGCAACAGAAACACTAATCAGTTTTGAAATAATTCCACCCAAGCGAGGCGGAAATATTAAAAATTTATTGCATGCACTTGAAGATCTTGTAAAATATAATCCGCCATTTATTGATATAACAAGTCATGCTGCGGAAGTTTTGTATGAAGAAACTTCTACCGGTGATTTTAGAATGAAAATTAAGAGAAAGAGGCCCGGTACACTTGGAATCTGCGCGTTAATTCAGAATAAATATAATGTTGATACTGTTCCTCATGTAATTTGTCAAGGTTTTACAAAAGAAGAAACAGAAGATTTTTTAATTGAGCTTCATTATTTAGGAATAGAAAACGTTCTAGCAATAAGAGGCGATGAAAGTGGCTTTAGCAAACCTGTAAAATTTGGAAGAAGTACAAATAATTATGCTTCAGACTTGGTTAAACAAATTTCTGACTTAAATAAAGGGAAGTACTTAGAAGAATCTTTGCTTGATGCTGAACCCATGAAATTTGGAATAGGAATCAGTGGTTATCCCGAAAAACATTTTGAAGCTCCCAATCTTCAAACAGATATAAACTACACAAAGAAAAAAATAGATTCAGGTGCAGATTATATTGTAACTCAAATGTTTTATGAGAACCAAAGTTATTTTAATTATCTGGAAATGTGCAGAAAAAGTGGGATTAGTGTCCCAATAATTCCAGGTCTTAAAATTATTACGTCAAAAAAACAGTTAAACAGTTTACCTTCCAATTTTTATGTTGATATACCAAGCACGCTTGCAGATGAAATTAATTCTGCTAAACCCGAACATGTTTCACAAATTGGAATTGAATGGGCATTTAAACAAGTTGAAGAATTAATAAATGCAAAAGTACCAGCAATACATTTTTATGTTATGCAAAATACTGAGCCAATAAAAATATTAATGAAAAAAATAGGACTTTAATTCTATATGAAAATAGCAGGAAATAATAAATTGAATGCATCTTTAGGATTAAATAAAAAACTTAAATGGGGTATTGCAGGTTGTGGCAAGTTTTCTGAAACTACATTTATTCCAACTTTACTTCAATTAAAGAAAAACTCTTTAGTATCAATTTATAGTTCAGATTTAAACAGATCGAAAGAAATAGCAAATAAATTTTTTGCAAAGAACTATCATGATAATTTTGAAGAGTTTTTAAAAAATGATTTTGATATTCTTTATGTTGGAAGTGCAAATTTGGATCACCATTGGCAGGTTGTAAAGGCAGCCAAGGCGAAGAAACATATACTGTGTGAAAAGCCTCTGGCCCTTACCTCAAAAGAAGCTCAAGAAATGGTAGATGTTTGTAAAGAGAATAATGTTTTTCTATCAGTCAATTATGTCCACCGTTTTCATCCGCTCTGTGTTAAAGTTAAAGAAATTATTGAGAAGGGAATGATTGGCTCCATTGTTTCCGTCTCAACTTCATTTAATATAGATTATGAACCGGATGATAATTTTAGATTTGATCTTAAACAAAGTGGCGGAGGTGCTTTTAGAGATTTAGGCACTCATATGATTGATTTATTGCGTTTTTTTGGTGGAGAAGTTAATGATATAACAGGATTTATTGATAATGTAGTTTATAAAAGTGAAGTTGATGATTTTGCTGCAGCCGTAGTAAAATATGAAAAAGGTGGTTATGGATTTTTGAATGTATCTTATAATTCTAAACAAGCATTTAATAAAATAGATATAGTCGGTTCAAATGGGTCTTTAAGTATTGAAAATATTATAGGTCGTAAAAAGAAAGCAGGAAAACTCTCTATTGAGTTAGCTGGCGAAGCAAGAAGGGCATTTAGGAAACGAGCGAATAAACTTCTTCATGCGTTAAGAGCTTTACAAAAAGCAATTCTTTCTAATACCCAACCGAGTGTTACAGGTTCTGATGGATTAATTAACATGCAGATAATGGAAAAATTGGAAAGCAAATGTCTTCCATAGAAGAACTTGTAAAGTATTGCCATAAAGTTTACGAAAAAGGATTTGTTTCAGCCACTGATGGAAATCTCTCAATAAGGCTATCTGATAAATTAATTGCAATCACAAGATCAGGAATTAACAAAGGCGAAGTGAAGGAAGATGATATTGTAATTACTGATTTGGAAGGTAATAAATTAGAAGGTTTCGGTCAGCCCTCCTCCGAAATTAAAATACATCTTTTGGCTTATAATGAAAGACATGATATCAATGCTGTTGTGCATTGCCATCCAATTTATTCTACTGCAATCGCAACTGCTAATATGGATTTGACTAAACCTATTTTCCCTGAAGTAGTTTTAACAATTGGACCGGTTCCACTTTGTAAGTATGGAACTCCCTCAACAGAAGAATTGCCAAATAGTATGAAGCCTTACATTAAAGATAGTTGGGTAATGCTTCTGCAAAACCACGGGGCAGTTTCTTTTGGACGGGATATTTCCAACGCATTTTATAATTTGGAAAAAATTGAACATTCTGCTAAAATTCTTATTTTAACTAGAATTCTAGGTGGGGAAACTGCTTTATCTTCCGAGCAAGTAAAAAAACTTCGTGGTATTTCTGAACAGGCTTTTGGAATTAATTCCAATAGTTCTTCTAATAATAAACATCTACAAAACTTTACAGAAATTATTGAAGAGAGATTAAGAGCAAGGGCAGGTAATCCCAAATTTACAAATACTAACTTTGGTAGAAATTTTAAAACGGATTTACAAAACAGCAGTCTAAATAATATTATTTCAAAACTGATAAATTAATTTTTCAATAATTATAAAAATTTACTTATATGAATAGAAATGACATATCTATTGCAATTCTTGTTGGCGGAACTTCTCCTGAAAGAGCAGTTTCAAAAGAGTCAGGAAAAGCAATGTACGAAGCAGTTAAAACTCTAGGTTATAAAGTTAGATTGGTTGATCCAGGGTATGGTCTTAATCAACCAACAAAAATAGAAGATTTTTTTAATGATTGTGAATATGGCATACTTTCAAATGAAAATATAATATCATCAATCAATTCTCCTTTATTTAATGAGGTTGATTTAGCGCTTCTTGCACTTCATGGTAAATGGGGAGAAGATGGAATAATTCAATCACTTTTAGAATTGAAAGGAACTAAATATACTGGCTCTGGGGTTTTGGGAAGTTCTCTTTCAATGGATAAAGCAAAATCTAAAATAATATTTAATCATTTTGGAGTTTCAACCCCAAAGTGGATTGAGACGGATAGGTATGTTAATCTGGCAGAATTAAATACTCAAATTTTAGATTCAATTAAATATCCATGCATAGTAAAACCCAATGATCAAGGTTCTACGATTGGCTTATCAAAGTGTAATGCTCCTGATGAGTTGGAAGAATGTATAAAATTAGCGTCACAATTTTCTATTGGTATTTTATTAGAAGAATATATAGTTGGGAAGGAATTAGCTGTTGGTATTGTAAAAGATGTTGAATTGCCAATTCTTGAGATTATTCCAAAGCATGAACTCTATGATTATGAATGTAAATATACAGATGGCATGTGTGAATATATTGTTCCGGCTTCTCTAGATAAAGCGGTAGAACAGGAGCTTCAAAAGCAAGCTTTCTTGGCATTTGACTCACTTGGATGTAAAGACTACAGCAGAGTTGATTTTAGAGTTACAGAAGAAGGCAAGCCATATTGCTTCGAAGTAAACACTTTGCCCGGAATGACATCCCATAGTTTATTACCCAAAATGGCAAAAGCAACAGGAATAAGTTTTGAAGAACTTGTAGATATTATTATTCAGTCTGCATTATGAAAAAAGTAAGCAATAAAAAAGATCGATTGATTACTTGGCTGTATTTTGTAATTTTAATTTTTTTAATACTGTTTTTATTCTTTAATAAATACGGTCTCTTGAAATATTTTGAACTCAAAAGTGAAATAAACACAATTGAGAGAAAGGTCGAAAGCTCAAAAGAAGAGATTGAGAAAATGAATAAGAAAATTAATTCACTAAAAAATAGCGAGAAGGAACTAGAAAAAGTCGCTCGTGAAAAATTCTTGATGAAGAAAAAGAATGAGAAAGCGTTTAAATTTATTGATAAAAATGATTCACTAAAGTGAATAACACTAAAAGACAAATCCCACAGATTCCACTTGCCGAAAGAATTAGACCAAGAACTCTTGCTGAATTTAGAGGACAAAAAAAAATAGTTGGTCCGGGTAAACCTATTAGTTTAATGATTGAAAATGATTCCTTAAGTTCATTTATTTTATGGGGACCACCAGGTACCGGAAAGACAACCATTGCCAGAATAATATCTGAGACAACACTTTCAGAGTTCCACCAAATGAATGCTGTATCTGCAGGGGTTAAAGAGGTTCGAGAGGTTATTGCGCTTGCAAAAATCAATAAAGATAATTTTAATAAACGTACAATATTGTTCATCGATGAGATTCACAGATTTAATAAAGGTCAACAAGATGCTTTACTTTCAGCTGTTGAATCTGGTCTTTTAACATTAATTGGTGCAACTACCGAGAACCCTTCTTTTGAAGTAATTCCGGCATTAAGATCCCGAGCAAGAGTTTATGTTTTAGAAGAATTAACTAAAGAAGATCTAATAGAAATTTTAGATTATGCGGTTACCGAAGATGAATTTTTGAAAACGTTTAAGATTGAAGAGATAGAAAGAGATTATTTAATCTATGTAAGTGGTGGAGATGCGAGAACTCTATTAAACATACTTGAATCAGTATTTAATCAGCAGTTAAATTCCAATCGGGTTTTTATCAACCAAAAAAATATTGATAATGTTCTTCAACAAAAAAGAATTAATTATGATAAAAATGGTGAAGAACACTATAATATTATTTCAGCATTTATTAAAAGTTTGAGAGGTAGTGATCCCGATGCAGCTCTTTATTGGATGGTAAGGATGCTTGAAGGGGGTGAAGATCCTAAATTTATTGCTAGAAGAATGTTGATTTTAGCTTCGGAAGATATTGGGAATGCATCTCCAAATGCGTTGGTTATTGCAGAAGCTACATTCAAAGCAATTGAAAATATTGGTATGCCGGAAGCGAGAATTATTCTTGCACAATGTGCAACCTATTTAGCTGCACAACCGAAAAGTAATGCAGCTTACTCCGCAATTCTTAAAGCCTATGAAGAAGTAAGAAAAGGAAATAATGAACCGGTTCCGTTACATTTAAGAAATGCACCAACAAATTTGATGAAAAGTTTAGATTATGGTAAAAACTATAAATATGCACATGATTTTGATAATCACTTTGTTGAAGAAAACTACTTTCCTGAGAGATTAAAGGGAACTCAATATTATTTCCCTAGTGAAAATGGACAAGAGAAAAAGCTGAAAGAGAGATTGATATTTTTGTGGAAGAAATTAAAAAAATATTAGAATTAAATTTTAATAAATGATTTCCCTGGAAGCTGTTTAACATAGTTACTAAATTCCAAAGTAAGCAAATGAACAAGACAATCAGAAGAATTTATATTAGATTCTTTTGAAATTAGGTCAATATGTTTTGGTTCTGCAGAAAGAGTATTATAAATTTTTTGTTCAAACATATTTAAGTCTTCGGCAGGTTTCGCAATATTTTTACCAATTGCCGGTAAGATTTTTAGTTTTAATTCATCAAGTATGTCATCACAATTTCTCACTAGTTTGGCTTCACCTTTTTGAATCAAAATATTAGTGCCTTCACTTTGGATTACTCCAAGATTTCCTGGAATTGCAAAAACCTCTCTATTTTGTTCAAGTGCAAAACTAGCAGTTTGTAAAGCTCCACCGCTTACTTTAGTTTCGACAACTAAAGTTCCTAAAGACATTCCACTTATAATTCTATTCCTTTTGGGAAAATTTTGTGCATCCGGTTTTGTCCCAAGTACATATTCAGAAATTACGGCACCACTTTCAACTATCCTATCATATAATTTTCTATTTTCTGCAGGATAAATCACATCCAATCCCGAACCAATTATAGCATAAGTTTTACCATTCCCTTTAAGTGCGCCCCAATGAGCTGATGAATCAATTCCTCTTGCCATACCACTTACTACAGCTATATTATTGCTTGCCAATTCCGATGCAAATCTCTGAGCAATATTTTTTCCATATTGAGAGGGGGCTCTTGTTCCAACAATTGATACACAATTAGAATCATCTTTTATCAAAGAACCTTTATAATATAAGATGATTGGCGGTGCAAAAATATTTTTTAGTAGTTTAGGATAATTAGGAGACCAAAATGAAATCCAATTTGCATTTAATTTAAAAAGATTGTCCAACTCTTTTTCAGCAATTTTTGAAAAGTCTTCAAAGCCATCAATCTTTTGAAGGATTCTATTTGCGAGGTTTTGGGATATTCCCTCAACATTTAGAAGAGATGAATAATTTGCATTAATTAGATTATCTAATGAATTGAATTTTGAAATAAGGTTGAAAAGTTTTCCTGGACCAACTCCTTCCACATCAAGAAGAAGTCTAAGTTTGGTAAATGTTTCTAATTTTTCGTTCAAAACAGATTACGGTTATTCTTTAATGTCTAAATCATCGACGATGGCAACTATCATAGTATTTACAGGTGAATTACTATGACCAAGAATTTGTTCAACTGCAGCACCTTCTTTAACCACAAGAACAATGTCTCCAATCCCAGAATCAATTAGATCTAAAGCAATTTCATCTTTAATTCCCATAAATTTTCCTTCAAGATCAATTTTTCTTACTAATAGAAGTTTATGACCTTTAAGGTGAATATTCTTTTGGGTAGAAACTACGTTACCATTAACTCTTGCTAGAAACATCGCTTGAAGTATTCCGTTTTTTATATAAGATAGAAAGTGGAAATATCACAATGTAAGCAACTAATAAAACAATTGGGGAATATGTTAAAGAAAGGACATTATCCCATGGGCCTTTGGACATAAGGAAAAACCCTAATAATAACACAAATATTCCTCCAAAGAACAATACATAGTTTGTTTTATTCCAATAATTTTTAAAGGGCGATTGAATGATTCCCTTTTCAGATTTAAGTTTCCCTTTTACTTTTGCCATAATATAATCCTTATTATAATAATTAAAGCCCAGCGTTGGGGGAAACACTGGGCTAAACCCAACCATTAGATCAATATATCTTTAGAGTAAGGAACTGCAATATATACTAACTTAAAATATTAGTCAAGACCTTCTTATTTAATATCGTACACTATTTTTCTAATAGTATCAAATTGTAAGTAAGGATGTTCTTCTCTCAAATATTCAATAGATTCACTTGCGCTTACATTGTTTTGTCTCAGGTCTTTGAATTTTTTTCTAATTTGATAATCTCTTAGCGACTTCTCATTGATTAAACCTTTACTAGTAAGAGTTGTGAAAGTTTCATCACTGATAAATTCAGAAAGGGGATTGTTGCTTGAATTGAAAAACACGGCTAACCTCGCGTAATTTGTTAAAAGATTAATAGTAGCCGTTGTTTATATAGTAACTCCAAAATTTTAATGCAATTTGAGAATAATTAATAATAAAAGCAATGAAAAAAATAATGACCTAAAACTCTTTAATATTTCAAAAGAATAGTATTCTTTTCTTATCTAATTTATGTAGACATGAGAAAAAAATGATATAAACATAACAAATAAATAGAAAAAGGCTTTTAAACATTGCATAGATCTAAAATTAATATTACATTTGAAGCCCTCATAAAAATGAAAATTTGATGAGGAAAAAATTTTGATAGAAAGTTAAAAAAAATACTTGACTTACAAAACCGAAACAGGTATTTTAGAAGTCTGTATTTGAAACA
>CAVPHW010000032.1:255000-308920 GCA_963704835.1 uncultured Ignavibacteriales bacterium
GAGTGGAATTTTGTGGGAATCTACCAGAACCATCTGGTAAGGCTAAATACACACTTGTGACCGATAGTGAATAAGTACCGTGAGGGAAAGGTGAAAAGTACTCCTAACAGGAGGGTGAAATAGTACCTGAAACCGTGCGCTTACAAGCAGTTGGAGTCCCGCTTGCGGGATGACAGCGTGCCTTTTGGATAATGAGCCAACGAGTTACTCGTATGTTGCAAGGTTAAGTTCTTAAGGAACGTAGCCGTAGCGAAAGCAAGTCTGAAATGGGCGATTTAGTAACATGCGGTAGACGCGAAACCGTGTGATCTACCCTTGTCCAGGATGAAGTGAGGGTAAAACCTCATGGAGGTCCGAACCAGTGTGGGTTGAAAACCGCTTGGATGAGATGAGGGTAGGGGTGAAAGGCCAATCAAACTCGGAGATAGCTCGTATTCCTCGAAATAGCTTTAGGGCTAGCCTCGATTAAAAGTATGACGGAGGTAGAGCACTGATTGGGCTAGGGCTGTCACAACGGTACCAAACCCAGACAAACTCCGAATACCGTTCATATGTTTTTCGGGAGTCAGGCGATGTGGGATAAGCCGTGTTGCCGAGAGGGGAACAACCCAGACCACCAACTAAGGTCCCCAAATAGTAGTTAACAGATAAAGGATGTTGGGTTGCTTAGACAACTAGGATGTTGGCTTAGAAGCAGCCATTCATTTAAAGAGTGCGTAATAGCTCACTAGTCAAGCGACCCAGCGCCGACAATACTCGGGACTAAACTACTTACCGAAGTTGTGGATTCCGATTTATCGGAATGGTAGAGGAACATTCTATATGCATTGAAGGTGAACTGCGAGGTTTGCTGGAGCGTATAGAAAAGCAAATGTTGGCATAAGTAACGATAATGCAGATGAAAAATCTGCACGCCGAAAGTCTAAGGTTTCCTGAGCAATGTTAATCATCTCAGGGTTAGTCGGGTCCTAAGCCGAGGCCGCAAGGCGTAGGTGATGGTAAACAGGATAATATTCCTGTACCTGGTTGAACTTGTTTGACTGTAAGGAGGGACGTAGAAGTGAAGGTCAGCCACCTGTTGGATTAGGTGGTCTAAGTGTGTAGGTGGAAAGTGTAGGCAAATCCGCATTTTCTTAACACCGAGGCACGAACGGGAGAGCCTAGCTCATAAACTGATCGTAATCATGCTACCGAGAAAAGCTTCGTACAGGAGAGTTTAATCAGTCCGTACCGCAAACCGACACAGGTAGACGGGATGAGTATTCTAAGGCGCTCGAGTGAGTCGTGGTTAAGGAACTCGGCAAATTAACTCCGTAACTTCGGGAGAAGGAGTGCCTCGATTAGGTGAAATTATTTCTGATGGAGCCGAAAGAGGCCGCAGTGAAAAGGCCCAAGCGACTGTTTAACAAAAACACATGTCTCTGCGAAGTCAATCAAGACGAAGTATAGGGACTGACACCTGCCCGGTGCTGGAAGGTTAAGAGGAGAGGTTAGCTTTCGGGCGAAGCTTTGAATCGAAGCCCCAGTAAACGGCGGCCGTAACTATAACGGTCCTAAGGTAGCGAAATTCCTTGTCGGGTAAGTTCCGACCTGCACGAATGGTGCAACGATTTGGGCACTGTCTCAACCACGAGCTCGGTGAAATTGTGGTACCGGTGAAGACGCCGGTTACCCGCAGATGGACGGAAAGACCCCGTGAACCTTTACTGCACCCTAGTATTGTGTTCGAATAGGTCATGTGTAGGATAGGTGGGAGACTTTGAAGCTGTGACGCTAGTTGCGGTGGAGTCAACGGTGAAATACCACCCTTGGTTTATTTGGATTCTAACTACAACCCTTGAATCAGGGTTTAGGACATTGCTAGGCGGGTAGTTTGACTGGGGCGGTCGCCTCCCAAAATGTAACGGAGGCTCTCAATGGTTCCCTCAGCACGGTCGGTAATCGTGCGACGAGTGTAAAGGCATAAGGGAGCTTAACTGCGAGACATACAGGTCGAGCAGATACGAAAGTAGGACTTAGTGATCCGGCGGTAGCGTATGGAAGTGCCGTCGCTCAAAGGATAAAAGGTACTCCGGGGATAACAGGCTGATTTTGCCCAAGAGTTCATATCGACGGCAAAGTTTGGCACCTCGATGTCGGCTCATCGCATCCTGGGGCTGAAGAAGGTCCCAAGGGTTTGGCTGTTCGCCAATTAAAGCGGTACGTGAGCTGGGTTCAGAACGTCGTGAGACAGTTCGGTCCCTATCCTCTGCGGGCGCAGGATACTTGAGAAGAGTCGCTTCTAGTACGAGAGGACCGAAGTGAACGAACCTCTAGTGTACCAATTGTCACGCCAGTGGCATGGTTGGGTAGCTACGTTCGGAAATGATAAGCGCTGAAAGCATCTAAGTGCGAAGCATACTTCAAGATAAGGTATCCCTTGCCATTTAATGGCACTAAAGACTCCTTGGAGATTACAAGGTTGATAGGCTGCAAGTGTAAGTGCAGTAATGTATTTAGCTGAGCAGTACTAATTGGTCGTGAGGCTTAATCATATAAATTTGTTAAAAGAGGGTATTTTGTAGATATCTCATTCAGTCTTTATTATTTTTAATATTTTCTGGTAGCTATAGCTAAGGGGAAACACCTCTTCCCATTCCGAACAGAGTAGTTAAGACCTTATACGCCGATGGTACTGCATTTTTAAGTGTGGGAGAGTAGGTAGCCGCCAGATTTATTTTTAGACCCTCGTTTATCGAGGGTTTTTTATTTTAAATACTTTTCTTAATCAATTGATAGTATAGTTTTTTGGCTTTCGAGTAATTGGGACTTATAGCCAAACATTCATTAACACTTTTTAGCGCTTCTTTATATTTTCCCATTCTACTATACGTAAGTGAAAGATTGTAATATGTCTGTGGATCATTCGGATCTAAGTTTATACTTTCCAAAAGGTAATTAACTGCGCCATTATAATTCTTTTCTAGCAAGCTAATATTTCCAAGCCATTTTGACGAGAATGAATCTGGAAGAAGGGAACGTTTTTTTAATAAAAATATTTTAGCATATTCAAATTGACTTTTATTTAGCAACTGCTCTGCCGCAAAATTATATAGTTCAATTTTATATGGATATTGTGAAAGTAAAACGAATATTTCAGTTGAAAAATTAGCGAAATCATTTTGCTCATAATACCAGCGATAAGCTTCTTGATGTGCTATTCTCCAATTTAAATTATCCATTACTATACTATATCCAAGAGCCTCTATTTCCCCTTTTTTTCGTAAACTCTCAATATTACTTTTATTATGACCCAAATTAAAAGGCCAATCGTTTAATAAGTTAAATATTCTTACCTCTGAAGCAATTGAATCGAGTTTTGAGAAAGCAAATCCGGATCTAATCATGCTCTCCTGGCTTATAGAATTTATACTATTTTTATCTTCTTGAGGGAGTAAATTTAATTTTTCAACGCATCCATAAAATATTTTTCCCATTAAAAAATAACCATCTAAATTTGGATGTAAATGGTCAATAATCAAATTGGAACCAACTATTTTGTTCGGTGATTCAAGACTAAATTCATTTTCTACATCACAATAACTTAGATTATTAGTCACAGAGATTTTCTTAATTATTAGATTAAATTCTTCAGGTGCTCTAAACCTTAACCCATCTAAATCTTTTGCTTTTTTGAATAAAACATTAGATAAGTCAAAATTATTTTTATTTAGTTCATTTTCCCCATTTAAGAAATACTCATCGGCACTATGTCCTTCAAAAGTGGTGTTAATAAATGGTTTCTGATCTTTTAAGTTACTTACTAGAGTACTTAGTAATATTGGTATATTCTCTTTTTTGCAAATTGAAACAATTTCGGATAAATTATTTTCAAATTGATCAATCCCTGCATTGAAGATTTCAGAATTCATATTAATAATCTGCTCCGAAGCCATTCTTGCCATTAAAGTTTTATTAGGAGTCTTCGGAATGGTATTTTGAAAAATCGAAACAATTGATTGTGTTATATTTTTAACGAGCTGAAAAATTTTAAAATTGGAAAGATAAAGGTAAGTATTAATCACAAAAGGAGATTTTCCAATTGATTGACTTGAGCCTACGCCGAGAGCACCATAAAATTCATTATGTCCACTATAAATAATTACTAAATCAGGTTTTTGTTCAATAACACCAGGTAATAAATCTAAAATTGTATATGTATTAACTGCAGTAATCCCTAAATTTACTACCTCGATCTTATTTTTTGGATAATTTAGTATTAAACGATTTTGTAGGTATTTAGAAAACCCTCCATTCGGTGAATAGGGAAAACCTGCAGCAGTACTTCCACCCAGAATGAAGACTCTAAAAGAATTGGATTTTTTATTTTTATCAAAAGAATCACCATTTGAGGCAGGATAATCACTTAAATTTGTAAAATACTTTGCACTAATTTCCGGATTTAAAATTAGTTTATCTTTGGTAACCTCTACCCACTGAGTTAAATCTTTTCCATAATTAAAAAGTTGTAGGCCTAATTCCAGGAGTAAAATAAGTAGAAATGGGAGAATGATTAAAACTAAATAAAACCAAATTGGATGTCTTTTTTTTTCCATAAAATGCTTTTACTAAAAAAAATGGATAAATAAGGTTAGCTTACTCAAAATTAGTAACAATCATTTAATTTCTCTACCACCTAATTCTTTAATTACGGAAGCAATTAGTGGACTATTTAGTAATTCATCATTTTCTGAATCACTTTGCTCAGTTTGCATTAAATTTCCTAAACTAGAAGGGGCACCAGCTCCAAATAGAAAATCTAGTGAAACGTTAGTGGAGAAAAACCCATTAAATTTCTTTGTTAATAAATCTAATGATTTGTTAAGAATAATTACATCTCCCTTTTCAGTTGTTTCAATAGATAGAACATTATTTTCAATTTTCAGAGGGGCTGTATGATCAAGGAGTGGTCCTAATGTAAATCTTTCAGCTGTTATTAAGCTTTTAAATGAACTCCAATTATCTTTTATATTACTAAAACTTACAGGAGAATTATTTACGGAAACCTTAGGTGGTATTGTATTTTTTGATACACTCTGGGTTTGTTTATTCTCCTGAATAGTACTTGCAGGGATTGGTTTTTCTTCAGTTGGTGAGGCTTCAGCTTCTAATTGTTTATAACTAGACTTTTTTTTTCTTCGATAATATCTTTAGAATCTAATTTAGATAATAATTCAGAAATAGTAGATGACTTTTCCAGACCAATTAATTTAGCAAGAGAAATTTCTACCTTTAATCGCTGATTTTGTGCTATCTTTAATTCATTTTGGGTTTGAGTAAGAAAAGATAAAATTCTAAGTAAATCTCCTTCTGAAAAGTTTTTTGCAAATGAGACACACTTTTCTTTATTTACTTCTGATCCTTCAATATAATCAGAAGTTCCGGATACAGATATTGATAAGATATTTCTAAAATGTTCAACCAATTCATTAATAAAATCAATAAAATTCCAACCGTTAGCAAAAATACTTTCTGATGTTTGAAATGCGATTTTAAAATCTTTATCTAAAATTGCCTGTGTAATTTTGAAGTAAACATCTTCATCAATAAGATTAAGCATTTGCTTAAGAACACTAACATCAATTGAATTTCCACAAAAAGAAACTACCTGATCGAAAATACTTTCAGCATCTCTAAGTGCACCATCTGCCTTTTTGGCTATAATTGTCAGCGATTCATCATCAATTTTAATTTTTTCGGCCACAGCAATTTTTTTTAATAAAGTCTTTGTTTCATTCAATTCAATTCTTCTAAAATCAAATCTTTGGCATCTTGAAATAATTGTTAAAGGAACTTTATGGATATCTGTTGTTGCAAAAATAAATATAGTATGTTCTGGAGGTTCTTCTAAAGTTTTAAGTAAGGCATTAAAAGATTCTGTAGTAAGCATGTGTACTTCATCGATAATATAAACCTTATACTCTCCACTAGTAGGAGCGTATTTTACTGATTCTCTTAAAGTTCTTATTTCATCAATTCTTCTATTCGAAGCACCATCAATTTCTATAATATCCAATGACTGAGATTTAAGGAAAGTATCACAAGCGTTACATTTATTGCAAGGTTCACCGCCATTTGGAGTTTTACAATTTAGCCTTTTCGCTAATATTCTAGCAGTAGTAGTTTTTCCAACTCCTCGTGGACCAGCAAATATATATGCGTGACCAATCCTATTGTTTACAATAGCATTTTTTAAAGTTGTAGTAATATGTTGCTGCCCAACAACTTCTTCAAATAATTGAGGACGCCATTTTCTAGCTGTTACAATAAAGCTCATAATTTAATTTAGCGAGTTAATTTTTAATTTAAGTTTTTCAGAAATTAAGTTACAAATCTTTTCTAACCAAAGTTTATCAATCTCATTGAAAGCAGAAAATTCAGTACTATCTAAATCTAACACTGCATAAACTTCATTCTCAAAAATGATGGGTACTACTATTTCTGAATTTGATTCAACATCACAAGCAATATGTCCTGGAAATTCATGAACATTTGGTACAATGATAGTCTGCTTTGTGGCAGCAGAAGTTCCACAAACACCTTTTCCAAATTGAATTTTAGTACATGCAACCTTCCCTTGAAATGGACCAAGATATAATAGGTTATCTTTTGTGATATAAAAGCCAACCCAACTTATTTTTCCAAATGTTTGTTTTAATGCTGCACCAATATTTGAAAGATTTGTAATTATTGGATCTTCTGGGTTTAACAGTCCATCAATTTGTTTGAATAATAAACTATATACTTCTTCAGTACTAGTACCGTTCTCTAATCTATTAACAATAATACCCATTAAGTTGCACTCTTTCTTTTTGTTACTCTTGGCTTTTTATTTTTGCCAAATACAATCGGTAATGCTTCTTTTATATCTTCAACCGAAATTATTTTCAATCCTTCCTTTACTGCATCCTTAATTTCAGTCAAATCCTTTGCGTTTCCATTAGGAATAATTACAGTTGATATTCCATTTCTTTTGGCAGCTAACAGTTTTTCATTCAATCCTCCAATTGGGAGAACATTTCCGCGCAAAGTAATTTCACCAGTCATGGCAACATCTCCACTTGCTGGTTTTTTACTTATTGCAGAGTACATTGCCAATGCCATTGTTATTCCTGCAGAAGGTCCATCTTTTGGAATAGCTCCTTCTGGTAAATGTATATGAATTTCTTTACCCTTATGAAAGTTTAAAGGTAATCCCAATTCTTTTGCATTTGATCTTAAATAACTTAATGCAGCCTGGGCTGATTCTTTCATTACATCACCAAGCTGACCGGTAAGTGTCAATTTTCCGGTTCCGCTCATTACTGTAACATCTACATTTAAAATTTCACCACCAACACTTGTCCACGCTAATCCAGTAACACTTCCTATCTTTGGATTTCTAAGGTTTTCTTGAGTTTTAAATCTTGCAACTCCAAGAAAATTTTCTACTCTTGATGGGGTAATTCTGAAAAATGAGTTTGACTTAGTTTTAACTTTTAGTTTAGATTTATTTAACACAATATCTTTTGCGGTTTTTCTAAAAACCGAGGCTATTTCTCTTTCCAAATTTCTAACACCAGCCTCTCTTGTGTACTCAACAATAATTTTATGAATAGAGTCTTTCTCTAATTCAACACCTAATTTATCCAGCCCATGAGCTACAAGTTGCTTCGGTATAATGTGTTTTTTTGCTATTTCTATCTTTTCGAATTCCAAATAACCTGGCAACTCAATAATTTCCATTCTATCCTGTAAAGGAAGAGGAATATTATATCTAATATTTGCTGTTGTAATAAACATCACTTGTGAAAGATCATAATCAACATCTAAATAGTGATCAGAAAAAGTATTATTCTGCTCTGGATCCAAAACTTCAAGCATTGCTGAAGAAGGATCTCCTCTAAAATCCATGCTCATTTTATCAATCTCATCAAGTAAAATAACCGGATTAACACTACCGGCTTTTTTCATTGATTGAATAATTTTTCCAGGAAGTGCGCCAATATAAGTTCTCCTATGACCTCTAATTTCAGCCTCGTCTCTCACACCGCCTAAGCTAATTCTAACAAAGTTTCTTCCAAGTGCTCTTGCAATTGATTTCCCTAAGGAGGTTTTACCAACTCCTGGAGGACCAACAAAACATAAGATCTGACCTTTCATTTCTTTTACAAGATTAAGAACGGCAATGTGTTCAACAATACGTTCTTTTGGCTTTTCTAAACCGTAATGGTCCTCATCAAGAATCTTTCTTACATTAACAATATTAAGAATATCCTTTGTTCGTTTGCTCCAAGGAACATCAGTCAGCCAGTCAAGATAGTTTCTTATAACAGTAAACTCAGGTGAACTTGACGGAGTTTTTTTCAATTTATCAAATTCTTCTGTTGCCTTAGCCTTTGCATCTTTAGGCATTTTTGCTTTAGTCAGCTTTTCTTTAATCTTCCTAAATTCCGGTGATATTTCATCTTCTTCTTTCCCGAGTTCATCTTGCAAAATTCTGATTTGCTCTTGGATAATAAATTTTCTCTGAGTTTTAGTGATGTTCTCTTGTACCTTTGACTCAATTTCCTTTTCAACTTTAAGGATATCTACTTCCGAATTTAACAATTTGATCACATCATAAATTTGATCTCTAAGAGAAGATTTTTTCAGAATAGATTGCTTAATTTGAATTGACTGATTAATATTTGCAGCTACATAAAATAATTTTCTATCAGGTTCATCAATGTTTTCGTAAGCTGTAATGGCTTCAGCCGGTATATTTCTATTATTCTTTACATAGTCTTTAAATTGTGCACCTAACTGTCTAACAAGTGCGTCCAATTCTTGTGGGTCAATTTTTTCCGGAATAATAACTTCTACTTCGGCCTCAAAAAATTCTTTTCTTTTAGTAAACTTTTTAATTTTCCCTTGAACAATTCCATCAACCAAAATTTTCATTAGACCATTAGGCAGTTTTAGAATTTGTATTATTTTAGCGATGGTTCCTTCCTCAAAGATGTCTTCAATGTTAGGATCTTCTAAATTTGCTTTTTTTTGTGCAGATAAAAATATGTACTTAGAATTTTCAAGTGAATAATTAGCAGCTTTAATTGATTGTTCTCTCCCAACCAATACAGGAAATATCATATAAGGAAAAATTATGTTATCTCTTAAAGGTAATACGGGTAATAATTTAGGAATATCTTGAAGGAGAGTTGGCTCTTCTATTTTTTTTCTTTTTGTCATTTATCTTCTTTATGAATAGTTTTAAAAATCAACTTAATAAAGTACCAAAATATTGAAGATCATTCAATCTTTTCAAAAGGGATATTATGCTATTAAAAATTATTGAAATCGCAAAAGAAGCAGGTGAGATTATAAAAGAAGGGTTTGGTAAAAATATTTCAATTGAATTTAAAACGGACTCATCTAATTTGGTTACGAATATTGATAAAAATTCTGAAAAAATAATATTAGATTTTATTAAAAAAGATTACCCAACCCATTCTGTTATTGCTGAAGAAACAGGTAATGCAAAAGGAAGCTCAGATTATACATGGGTAATTGATCCACTGGATGGAACTACAAATTTTGC
The DNA here is from genome assembly GCA_963704835.1 of uncultured Ignavibacteriales bacterium. GTDB lineage: Bacteria > Bacteroidota > Ignavibacteria > Ignavibacteriales > Melioribacteraceae. The sequence goes on from CAVPHW010000032.1 coordinate 264,599, forward strand.
TCATGGGTTACCTCTTTTTTCGGTTTCTATTGGTGTTCAAAAAAATGGTGAAACCATATATGGAGTTATATATGATGTTATGAGAGATGTCATTTTTTCAGCAGAAAAAGGATCTGGAACATTTGAGAATGGAAAGATAGTTTCTGTTAGCAAGAATACTGAATTAGAAAAAAGCTTGTTAGTTACTGGATTTCCTTATGGAATTAAAGATGATTATCTGGATGCCATAAAATATTTTTCATCATTTATTGTTCATTCAAGAGGAGTAAGAAGACTTGGATCTGCAGCAATTGATTTTTGCTATGTTGCTAATGGAGTTTTTGATGGATTCTGGGAAGCAAAATTAAATCCTTGGGATGTTTGTGCCGGTTTACTATTAGTTGAAGAAGCTGGTGGGAAAACCACTGATTATAATGGCAATCCCATCAGTATTTTTTCAAGTAATTTTTTAGCAACAAATGGGAAAGTGCATAAAAGTATGTTGGATATAATAAATCAATAGTGAGTGTGTAAGGCTTAAGCACTTACCTTTTTTGCCACCCAAATTAGAACAACAGCTCCAAGTGTTGCTATAATAACGCTATATAGGTTAAATCCGGTTACTCCTTCTTCACCAAAAATTGAAGCGATATAACCTCCAATAAAGGCTCCAATAATCCCTATGATAATATTTGCAAAACAGCCCTTTTTCTTTTTTGGAGCAATAATTTTAGTAGATAACCACCCTGCCAATCCACCAACTATTATCCAACTTATTAGATTCATAATAAATCCTTTTTAGTTTTATAAGATGTTATAATATAACAAATTAGAGTAAATTATTTTTGATATAATTCAATATTTTATGTAACTTTACTAACTATGCAAAAATTCATAATTATTGCCATTGATGGTCCGGCTGCGAGCGGAAAAAGTTCGGTAGCAAAAATTCTTGCGGATAAATTGGGTTATCTTTATGTAGATACTGGAGCGATGTATAGGGCAATAACCTATTTTGCTTTGGAAAATAATATTGAAAATGATGAAAATGCTGTAATTGAGGCTACCAGAAAAATTAACCTGGATCTTGATTACAAAAATGGATTAACTAGTGTATTTATTGATGGAGTTGACGTAACTGATAAAATTAGAACTCCATATGTTAATGCCAAAGTGAGTGACATAAGTAAGATTAAGGAAGTTCGGACTGAACTAGTAAAACTTCAGAGGAAGTTAGGCGAAAATAAAAATTTAATTGTAGAAGGTAGAGATACTACAACTGTTGTTTTCCCAAACGCAGATTTAAAAATATTTTTAACTGCTGAAGCTAAAGAAAGAGCAAAAAGAAGACATCTAGAGTTTCAACAAAAAGGAATGGATTTACCTCTAGAAGAAGTTGAGAGCAGCATTTTAAATAGAGATATGATTGATAGTAATAGAGAAACTAGTCCATTAAAAAAAGCTGTTGATGCAATAGAATTAGATACAACAAATTTAACTGTAGAACAGGAAATTGAAAGCATTGTTAAGCGAGTTAAAGAAATTAAAAAATAGATAAATAGCCATCCAATAATATATGTTCAACTAAAAATCACTGTGTTCGCTTTTTTTATGATGGCGAATGAGAGAAACACAGATTAGTAAACTTGGAGATTAAATGCCAGAGCAAGTAGAAGAAAAAAAAGAAGAAGTAAAAAAGGGAAAAGTTGTTTTCGAATCGAGCAAATTTATGAATGCCGATGAATATTCACCCGAAGAACTTCAAACATTAGCCAATCTTTATGATCAATCATTTCATGATCTTAAAGAGGGACAAATTATTAAAGGAAGAGTTGTTGGAATTACAAGTGACAACGTTGTACTTGACGTAGGTTTCAAATCAGATGGTACAATATCACGTAATGATTTTACTGCAACTGAAGAACTTAAACTTGGAATTGACGTTGACGTTGTAATTGAAAGTGTAGAAGACGAAGATGGTAATCTTTTACTAAGTAAAAAACGTGCTGATTTCCTTAAGGTTTGGGCTCAAATTATTGATGCTTTTGAAAACGAAACTGTACTTACCGGTAAAATTCTTAAAAGAATTAAAGGTGGAATGGTTGTTGACATTATGGGTATTGAAGTCTTTCTTACCAGGGTCACAAATTGATATTAGACCTGTAAGAGACTTTGATGCGTTTGTTGGTCAAACTATGGATTTCAAAATTGTTAAAATAAATAATGCTACAGAAAATGTTGTTGTTTCTCACAAAGCATTAATTGAAGAAACTATTTCTGATCAAAGAAAAGAAATTCTTGAAGGATTAGATAAAGGTCAAATCCTTGAAGGTATTGTTAAAGCTATTACTGATTTTGGTGTGTTTATAGATTTAGGTGGTGTGGATGGATTAGTTCACATAACTGATTTAAGTTGGGGAAGAATTAACCACCCAAGTGAAATTGTTAAACTTGATGAAAAAATTAAAGTTGTTGTTACAGATTTTGATATGGAACGAAAGAGAATTTCATTGAGCTTAAAACAACTTCAACCACATCCATGGGAAAAAATTAATGAGAACTACAAAATTGGCGATCAAGTTGCCGGTAGAGTTGTATCTCTAACAGATTACGGTGCATTTATTGAAATTGAAAAGGGAATTGAAGGTTTGATTCACATTTCAGAAATGAGCTGGACACAACACATAAGTCATCCTTCACAGCATGTTTCAATGGGTCAAACAATTGATGCAGTAATTCTAAGTTTAGACAAAAGTGAAAAGAAAATTTCACTTGGTATGAAACAACTTACTCCAGATCCTTGGCAAGAATTATTGAAAAAATATCCAGTCGGATCAAAACATACTGGAACTGCAAGAAACTTGACCAATTTTGGCGTATTCGTTGAACTAGAACCTGGCATTGATGGTTTAGTGCATATCTCTGATTTATCATGGACTAAAAAAGTTCGTCACCCCGGAGAAATTGTTAAAAAAGGTGAAAAACTTGATATAATTGTTTTAGGTATTGATACTGATGATAGAAAAATTTCTCTTGGTCACAAACAAGTATCTGATAATCCTTGGGATAATTTTGAAACTGTTTATCATGTTGGAAAAGAAGAATCTGTAAAAGTTGTAAGAATTATTGAAAAAGGCATTATCACTGAATTAGCTTTAGGTGTTGATGGCTTTATTCCGGCTTCACAACTTTCTCCAGCTAAAATTAAAAATTTATCTCTTTCATATCCTATAGATACTATGTTAACCGCAAAAATAGTTGAATTTGATAAAGAGAATAAAAAAATAGTTTTAAGTGTTATTGCTTCTATGAAAGATAAAACAGATGAAGAAATTGCAGCCTATATTTCTCAGCAAAAACTAGAAAAAGTTTCTGTTGATGAAATTAAAAATGCTGACTCAGGCAAATTTGATTCTTCACTTTTTGAAGGATTTGATGATTCAGGTGAAGTATCAATTCCTGAAAAAGTTGAACCAAAGAAAAAAGAAGAAGTTATTCCAGAGGTAAAGGAAGATGAAAAAAAACCTGAACCAAAGAAAAAAGCTGAAATCACTCCAGAAGTAAAGGCTGATGATGAAAAAGCTGAATCTGAAGAAAGTAAATAAATAGTATATTTTTAAAGGCTGTTATTGTTTTTATTGAATAATATCAGCCTTTTTTTATTAATAAATTTATTATTATCAATTTTCTGGCATCACAAAAGTAAAATCATTTTTTATGAAGAAAAAAGTTTCATTGTATACATTAGGCTGTAAATTAAATTTTTCAGAAACTTCAACAATTGGGAATGAATTTATTCAAAATGGGTTTACCGTTGTTGACTTTGAAGAAAAATCAGATGTATATGTAATTAATACTTGTACGGTTACAGAAAATGCTGAGAAGGATTGCAGACAAATTGTGCGGCGTGCATTAAGACAAAACCCAAATGCTTACGTTATTGTTACAGGTTGTTACGCACAACTTCGGGCAGATGAAATTGCAAAAATTGAGGGTGTTGATGCTGTTTTGGGGAGTAGTGAAAAGTTTAGAATTTTTGATTTGATTAAATGATTTTGAAAAAGAAGATCTCTCATGCATTTATGTGAAGCCAATTGAAGAAGTAGATGATTTTAATTCTGCACATTCTACTTCTGCAGATGATAGAACAAGAGCCTATTTTAAAATTCAGGATGGATGTGATTATAAATGTACTTTTTGTACAATTCCGTTGGCTAGAGGTGCAAGCAGAAGTCTAGCAAATGATAAAGTAGTAAGTCAATTTAAAGATTTAGTAAATAAAGGCTATAAAGAAATAATTTTAACCGGTGTAAATGTTGGGGATTATGGGAAAAATGGTGATTCTAGTTTTTATGAACTTTTAAAAAAACTAGTTGCAGTTGAAGGTGATTTTAGAATTAGAATTAGTTCAATTGAACCAAATTTACTTACAGATGAAATAATTGAGTTGACTGCTGATAATCCTAAAATTTGCAATCATTTTCATATTCCACTTCAAAGTGGAAGTAATAAAATTTTAAAATTAATGCAGCGAAGATATAATACTGCTGATTATAAAAAAGTTATTGAAAAAGTTGTAAATAAAATTTCTGATGTGGGAATTGGAATTGATGTTATTATTGGATTTCCAGGTGAAACAGAAGAAGATTTTCTTGATACTTATAATTTCTTAAATGAACTTTCAGCTTCTTATTTACATGTGTTTACTTATTCAGAAAGACCAGATACAAAAGCAATTAATATGGGCGAAAAAGTAAGCGTTAGAGAGAAAAAAAATAAGAAGCAGTATGCTTAGAATTTTAAGTGAGAAAAAGAAAAATGACTTTTACCAAAAAATGGTTGGTAAAGATTTTCAAGTGTTGTTTGAAGAAACGAAAAAGAACTCACATGTTTATGGTTTTTCATCTAATTATGTAAGAGTAAAATATCCATTCCAAACTGACTTGGCAAATAGTTTCAAATTAGTTAAAATTAATAATGTTATTGATAATGTTTGTTCAGTTGAAAAATTCTTAAATGAATCAAAAACGGTAGAAATTCCCTTATGAAAAAATCTCTTTTGTTATTAATTGTTTTTACGTTTGCGACTATTAATTTAGCTCAAAATAATCATCAATTATTGAATCTAAAAAGCGGTATTAATTTAGAATTAGACTCTAAATTAGAACTGCTTCCTAATCCTACTTTTGAAAAGAAAAGTCCTGGTTTAGCTATTTTATACTCTTTTTTATTACCAGGAATGGGTGAACTTTACGCAGATAATTATTCCACAGGTCAATATTTTACTGTTGCTGATGGACTTCTGTGGGGTGTGTTTGCTGGTTTTACAGTTTACGGAAATAATAAAGAAAATGATTATCGCAATTATGCTAAAGCTTATGGTGGCGTTGACTTAAATGGAAAAGATGCTGATTATTTTGCCAATATTAGTCTTTATGAAAGTATTGATGAGTTCAACACCGAGCGTGAATTAAATAGAGATTTTAAAGCAGTTTATAATACAGAAACTCATTCATGGTATTGGGATAGTTCTGTTCAAAGAAAAGAATATAAAGCTTTATGGTCTTCTAGTGAAACTGCAATAAACAATGTTCGGTTTGCGGCTGGAGCATTGATATTAAATAGAATTGTCAGTTCAATTTTTGCAGTTAAAGCTGTATCAGCTTATAACAAGCGAGAAATTAATGAAGTTAGCTGGAATGTTAACTTTGGATTAAACCAGAGTATGAATCTTCCGCCTACTCTTGTAATGAATTTTTCACAAAGATTTTAATTCTTACATATAATTATGCCAGTTGCAATACAAAATTAAAAATTACTTATTCTAAAACATACCTTACTATTTCGTATCAATTTCAAAAACTTTGTTGTTTTCAATATTTATTGGATTTTCAGAGGTATTATCCAAAGAAATTTTCCCCTTTAGAATAACATTTTTCCCAAAATTAAAATCACCATGAACCTTTAATTCTTCACATTCTACAAGAGATAATGGATAGGGTATTCTCTCGTCCAAATCATCAACGAGTTTATAATATTTATTATCTAGTTCAACTTTTAATGGGTTTAATTTTCTGTTAGGATTAACTATTACCTTAAAATCCTCGGTTAAAATATAATTGTCCGATCTTACTGCTAGCAAATCTTCAGTAGTTTTTACTGGAGCAAATCTTTCCCGCGGAACGGCTAAAGCAGTTGATCCATTAAATACAGAAATAGCTGAGCCCATTGCTGTCTCAAGTTGGAATACTTTTTCAGATTTTGAATTTCTAGGGTCGACAGTTTTTTTGTTTACAATCATAGGCAAACCTAAAATATTATTGTTCTCAATCAATATCTTTTTAAGTGCTTCAAGGTTAACCCAAATATTGTTTGTGTTAAAATATTTGTGCTTGCTAATATTTTGAAATTCATTCTCATCACTCTTTGAACATTGTGCAGATTCTCTCAATATTAACTGACCGTTGTTTAATTTTGCTAAATGACCACCTTTTTTGTCAGATTCTGTCCTGGAAGCAACTTCCATCAAAAATGGGAAGTTATTCTTTGAAAAATATCCTAAAATTCCTAAATCCATTGCAGCCCCAAGATTATCTGCATTGGATATAAAAGCGTATTCAATATTTGCTTTGAGGAGAATATCCAACATTCCGCTAGTTACTATAGCAGTATAAATATCTCCATGGCCTGGCGGACACCATTCAAGAACTTCATTTTGGTCAAACTTAACTGGTTCAAAAGTTTCGGCGCTAATCTTTGGAATTTTATGTTGTAAAAAATCTAACGGAATTGTACTTTTTAATTCAGGGTAACTGCTCAATAATTCTAATGATTTTTCTTGAGTACTAAAACTATTCATCGAAACTAGTGGAATCTTTGAATAAATTGCCTGCTTTGCAATGATATCTAGAAATGTTAGTCCATTTTTAACTTTTAGAAGGGATTTGGCTTCACTCAATCCCATGCTTGTTCCTAAACCGCCATTTAATTTTATGATAACACTTTTACTTAAAACAGAACGTCCAATCTCTGCATTCTCATTATTTAGATCTTCATACTTCGGTAATTGTTCAATGGGAAGAATTGAACTTTCATGTACAATTCCAGTTTCTCCATTTATTAATTTATTGTAATAGTAGTGAAAAGTTTCTAAAACTATTTTTGGTAAATTTTCATCTTTCATCTTCTTGTTAAATAATCCAATACTATCTTTTTGCAAAACTCTCTCCATTCTCAAATTTTAATTTTCTTGAACAATTTTTACTCTTTGTTTTTTCAGCAAAGATTTGCTTTTTTTCTTCTCAGCATTTTTCAATTTTGAAGCTATTGACGGAGCTGTTTTAATTCTTTTTTTATTTTTTTTTGTTGCTTCTTTAATTAGATTGACTAATCTCTCAATTGCATCTTGCCGATTTTTCTCTTGTGTTCTAAAACGTTTCGCTTCAATTAACAAAACACCTTGATTCGTCATTCTTCTTCCGGCAATTTTAACTAGTTTAAGTTTTACGTTCTCAGGTAAATCTTCCGACTTCTTAACATCATACCTTAATTGAACAGCAGTTGAAACCTTATTTACATTTTGACCACCTGGTCCAGAAGCTCTTATGAATGTAATTACTAAATCGTCTTTCTTGATTTTTATATTCGAATTTATTTTAAGCATATAACTAGTCAATTAAATGAGAAACAAATCTTATGAAACATTAAAGAGTATAAATTTTTGACTTTCAATCTATACTTGCTTTTCTAAACTTATATAAAATAAAAATTATTATTTAAGTAAAATTTGTAATTCGTAATATGTTTATAAAAGTAGTTAAAATTGCATTTCAGAAAGCCTTTATTTACCTTTAAAATTGTTAAAAATTGGAGTAATTGAATGTTAACTGGGTTTATAAAAAAGGTTTTCGGTGATAGAAACACACGTGCTTTAAAAGATTTGTGGCCTATTGTAGATCAAATTAAATCTGAATACGAAAAAATAAAAGATTTTAGTGAACAGCAACTTATCGAAAAGACAGCAGAGTTTAAAGCTAAGATAACAGATGAGACCTCAGAACTAAGAAATAAAATATCAGAGATTAGGGAATCACTAAAAGCAGATAATTTTGAAGGAGACATGGAAGATGCTCATGATGAATTGGATTCCTTAAATGATGATCTTGATAATAAGTACGATGAAATTCTAACTCAAATCCTACCTGAAGCATTTGCTGTAGTAAAAGCAACTTGCGTAAAATTAATGGGCAAATCTTGGGATGCAGCTGGATCTAAAATTGTTTGGAATATGATTCCTTATGATGTTCAGCTTTTGGCGGTGTTGTACTTCACCAAGGTAAAATTGCTGAAATGGCAACAGGTGAAGGTAAAACGTTGGTTGCTACATTACCCATTTATCTGAATGCTTTAACAGGTAGAGGTGTTCACGTTGTTACTGTCAACGATTATTTGGCAAAACGTGATAGCGAGTGGATTGGTGAAATTTTTAAATTTCATGGATTAACAGTTGGTTGTATTTTAAATACAATGGATAATGAATTCAGAGAAATCCATTTATGAATGTGATATAACCTATGGAACAAATAATGAGTTTGGTTTTGATTATTTGCGTGATAATATGGCAATTGCCAAAGAACATAAAGTTCAAAGAGGATCACAACTATGCAATTGTGGATGAGGTTGATTCTGTATTAATTGATGAAGCGAGAACACCATTAATTATTTCCGGTCCGGTCGGAAGTTCTGAACATAAATTTGATGAAATGAAACCTAAAGTTGAAAGACTATTTAGGAAACAATCAAGTTTAGTTGCATCACTTGTTCAAGAAGCTGAGAATAATTTACCAACTGGCACAGAACAAGATAAAAGTAAGGATAAGGATAAAGCTGGAATTGCTTTATTGCGTTCATATCGTGGTTTTCCCAAAAATAAAAAATTAGCAAAAATTCTTAGCGAACCAGAAAACAAGAAATTAATGTCAGTTACCGAATTGGAATTTCTTAGAGAAAAAGAAAAGAGAATGCCTGAGATTGATGAGGAATTATATTATGCAATTGATGAAAAACATAATTCGATTAACTTAACTGATAAAGGTAAGAGAAGAGCTTAGCAATAGGTTCATCAGAAGGGAAGGAATATTTTGTTTACCGGATTTAGGAACAGAAATAAGTAAACTTGATAATGATTCTTCATTTAACTGAAGAACTAAAATTAAAAAAGAAAGATGAACTCTATCATGTATATAGCGAACGAAGGGATAGAATTCATACAATAAATCACTTATTAAAAGCTTATACACTTTTCGAAAAAGATGATGAATATGTAATTACCGAAGAAGGAAAAATTGCAATTGTTGATGAGTTTACTGGACGTGTACTGCCCGGAAGAAGATATTCTGATGGTCTGCATCAAGCAATTGAAGCAAAAGAAAATGTAAAGGTTGAACGAGATACACAAACATTAGCAACAATTACTCTTCAAAATTATTTTCGATTGTACAACAAATTGGCCGGTATGACTGGTACTGCTGAAACTGAGGAAGGCGAATTTTTCGAAATTTATAAATTGGAAGTAGTTGTAGTGCCAACCAATAAGCCAATTGCAAGAGATGATCAGGATGATTTTATTTATAGAACAAAGCGAGAAAAGTTAAATGCTGTTATTGAAAAAATAAAGGAACTAAAAGATAATAGGGTTCCAGTTCTAGTAGGTACAACTAGCGTTGAACTTTCTGAAACTATAAGTAGAATGTTAAAGAGGCAAGGTATTCCACATAATGTGTTAAACGCAAAACAACATAAAAGTGAAGCTGAAATTGTTGCCCATGCAGGTCAACCAGGTGCAATTACAATAGCAACAAATATGGCTGGTCGTGGTACTGATATTAAATTAGGTGAAGGTGTAATTGAAAAAGGTGGATTATTTATTTTAGGTACTGAGAGACATGAATCGAGAAGAATTGATAGACAGTTAAGAGGTAGATCTGGTCGACAAGGTGATCCTGGGGTGACTAAGTTTTATATTTCTCTGGAAGATGATTTAATGCGGTTGTTCAGCAGCGATAGAGTTACAAACATAATGAGCAAAATTGGATTTGAAGAAGGTGAAGCTTTAACACACCCGATGATTACAAAATCAGTGGAGCGCGCCCAGAAAAAAGTTGAAGAAAATAATTTTGCTATAAGAAAAAGACTTCTTGAGTATGATGATGTAATGAATCAGCAGAGAGAAGTAATTTATACAAGAAGGCGCCGTGCTTTAGAAGGCGAAAGATTAAAAACAGAAATTTTTGATTTGCTTGATGATTATTTGGATGAAACAATTGATAAGTATTATGATAATGCGGATGGTGAAAATCTTAAAGCCGATTTATTGCAGCACCTTTTAATTGATGTGAAATTTCAACCCGAAGAATTTGAAGAAAAAGGGAAGGATGGATTAAAAACCAAGATATTAAAAGAAGCAAAAGATTTTTATGCTAGAAAAGAAGAAAGGATAAGTTCTGAATTAATGGCAAGATTAGAACGTTATGCAGTTCTTAGCGTAATCGATGATAAGTGGAAAGAGCATCTTAGAGAGATGGATGATCTAAAAGAGGGAATTGGTTTAAGGGCTTACGGACAGAAAGATCCGCTAATTGAATATAAATCAGAAGCATTCCATTTATTTGTGAACTTAATTGGTGAGATCAGAAATGAAATAGTTTCGTTCTGCTATAAATTTTTTCCTCAAGAACCAAGTGATATGCAAGCCAAAAGAGCAAAGCAACAGAGAATGCAGACAATAAAAGATAGTGCTGATAATTTAGGACTTCAAAATTCTGAAACTGGGAGAGAAAGTAAAAACAGAGGGAAACAACAACCAATTAAGGCAGATATAAAAATTGGTAGAAATGATCCTTGCCATTGCGGAAGTGGTAAGAAATATAAAAATTGTCATGGTACCTAATTATCATTATGAATTATACTAAACTTAAGAAATATGTATCTGTAGCTATTCTATTTGTGATAAGTTTATCACTTAATACTGGTTGTGGGTTCTGGGCAAACTTCAAAACTTATTTTAATACTTATTACAATGCAAACAAAATATTTTTGGAAACTGAAGAAAAAATAATCAGTAGTCAAGAGAACCTTTTCTTTTTTGAAGAAAAAAAAATACCAACAAATTTAAGTAAGAGTTTGGATGAAGTAATTGAAAAAACATCTTCGATAATGCAATATTATAATGAATCTGATTATGTTGAAGACGCTCTTTTGATGACCGGAAAGTGTTTCTATTATCAACAAAATTATTCTCGTGCTTTAAGAAAATTTATCGAACTTGAAGCTTTTCCAGAGAGTAATTTAGCATTAGAAAATAAATTATGGATTGCTAAAACCCATATGCAGCTTAGGGAATTTGATCAAGGTTTGGCAAAATTAGATGAAGTGCAAGAAATTGCAATTGAAGAAGATGAAACTGAAATATTGACAAGTGTGTTTAAAGTTAGGATTGGATATTTACTTCATGAAAAGAGTTACGAAGTTGCAACAAAAGAAATTCATCTATTTGTTGAAAGTGATATTTCAGATGAATTAAGAGCTGAAGTTTGGTATGAATTAGGTTTAGTAAATATGCTAATTAAGAGCTTTAGTGATGCTGAATCATCGTTCACTCAAGTCTTAGAATACTCCCCAACACCAAATATTGAATTTAATAGTTATTTTGAACTGGCTAAATTGAAAAAGGAAATGGGTGAAATTGATGATAGCTATTCACAATTTTTAAGTTTGAAGGAGAAAGACAAATATTCTGATAGTTGGCATAAAATCGAATTAGAACTAGCGAAAATCGATTATGAAAGAGGTGAATATGAAGATGCATTCGATCAATTTGTTGAAATAGATCTAAATTATCCCAAATCAGAATCTAGTGGTATTGCCAATTATTTTAGTGCAGAAATTCTTGAAATGCACTTTCAAGATTATGATAGTTCATTGACGTTGTATAAAAAAGCAATGACTTCCTCTACAAATTTAGAATATAAAGAAAAGGCTAGAAATAGATCCCTATTATTGGACAAATATTTAAACTTGCACAAAGAAATTCAAAAGCTTGCAAAGACGTATGATTATATAACAAATAATGAGAGTTTTATTCAAGATTCTCTTGAGTATGCCGAACAAGCCAGGTTGGATTCAATTCAAAAAGCATCCGAACCAACCCAAAATGTTAGATCGGAGCAAAGATCTGTACAAAAAGTTGAAAATAAATTATTAAAACCTATCAGACCAACAATTGGAGTTGATTCAGTTCAAGCATTAAACAGCAGATACTATTTTGAATTGGCTAATTTATTTTTTACGGAATTTAACTATCCGGATTCTGCAAAAAATTATTATGAAATGTCACTATCAGAGCAAGAAGAAAATCCAAACCAAGCCCAAACATACTTTGCATTAGGCAATTATTATCTTGTAAAAAATGATACAACAAAAGCGGATAGTATGTTTACAACAGTTTATGAAAAGTTTCCATTCAATCCTATTAGGAATGAAGCTGCTAAGCACATTGGGAAACCAATTTATGATTTTAATAAGGACCCTGTAGAGGATGATTATTCTAGGGCAGAACAGTTGTACTATGATTCAAAGTATAAAATGGCAATTCCCGAATTATTTGATATTTATAAAAAACATCCAAATTCAATTTATGCATCAAAAGCACTTTATACAATTGGTTATATCTTAGAAAATGATTTAAATATGCCGGATTCAGCAGCTTCAATTTATGATACCCTGAACACAAAGTACAGAACTACTGATTATGCTAAATCTATTTTAATTAAATTAACAGGGCATAAACAAGAAAAGACAAGACTTGCTGTTGTTAGAGATTCTATTGATAAAGCAAATAACAAGTTGATTGAAGATAGTAAAGTAATTAAAAGTAAAAATGTTCAGGAAGCTGATTCTCCAAAAAATGAAGTAAGTATAATTGATTCACTGCAAAATGATGCTGAATTAATTGATACAATAAAACAAAATAATGGTGTACTACCTAAAGTTGATACACTCTTAAATAGCAATGAACCGCAAAAAATTAATTGACCTTTTAGAAAAAGGTGAATCTCTTACCATTGAGTTTAAGCAACGTTTTTCAGATCATTACAAAATTGCTAAAGAAATCATTGCATTTGCAAATACAAGTGGAGGAACGATAATATTCGGTGTTGCTGATGATGGATCGATTTATGGAGTTCAAAGTGAAAAAAGTGAGACAGAATTAATAAAAGAAACTATTAAGAATTATTGTGAACCTGAAATCACCATAAGTATCAGCTATATTGAGATGGAAGGTAAGGAAATAGTTTGCGTCGAAATTCCAGAATCCGAAAATAAACCACACAGAATTAAAGATTATCAATCAATTTTAAATATAAATACTGCACAAGTATACATTAGAGTCAATGATAAAAGCATTCTTGCAAGTAAGGAGATGATCAAGCTTTTACAAACAAGAACTTCTGATAAAAGATTAGTGAATTATACAATTAGTAAAAATGAAAGAATAGTTTTTAAGTATCTAGATGAAAATGATTTTCTTACTGCAAATCAACTTAGTAAGTTGGCTAACATATCTTCAAGAAGAGCGGCAAGGACATTAATCAATTTAGTAAGAGCAAATATTCTAGCAATTCATACAAAGGATAACGGAGAAGATTATTACTCCAATTTAAAATAACAGTTATTCTTTAATTGTAATGGTATCTTCATAATTTGGGACCAAACATAAGAATTCAAAATTATCATCACCAATATTTTTGTAAGAATGAAATACTTTTGCGGGAATAAAAACAATATCATCTTTTTGTACTATAACCACCTTATCCCCAATTTGAACCTCAGCTTTTCCATTTAAGATGTATTGTTCATGTTCAACTGAATTATTGTGAAGTGGCATAAAACCAGCTGGTTTAATTGTAAATTTCCTCATCGCAAAATTTGGGGCTTCACTTGGAGAAATTAAAACCTGCTTAAAAGTATCTTTTCCAACGTTAATTTTTTCTTTTCTGATATCGCTAATATTTTTAACTAGCATTAATTTATTTCCTCTGAATTATCATTTAATAATGTCTTAACTTTTTTATCAAAATGAATAGAAACTGTGGGCATTAATACTGGTAAAAGGATATAGAAGAAACCCGCAAATATTCCAATTTTGAGAGGCATGATGCTAGCAAATATTGCAGATAAAAGCGCAGTTGCACCCATAACAAACCAGCTAATATAATCATAATTAGTAAGTACTTTTTCAATTGCATCCAAATGTAAAAATTCATGTTTTTTATAAGCGTACAAGAATAATATTCCTAATAATGATGAAATTGCTGCAAATCCCAAACCGTAAAAAATAAACAAACTAGATAGATCAGAATAGCTTGCAATAATAAATTCAGATTGGAAAAAACCTCCGCTGATCCAAGAAAAAAGTGCAGAGAAAACTAGCCTTAGTGGATAAATATAAATCATAAGAACAAAAACCAATCCCAAACTAATTATAATTGTAAAATTATTTTCAATTCCATATCGTCGGCTCCATTTTCTATGGCCAAGCCAAATAAATACCACTGAAGCAAAGCTGGCTAAAAATGATGGAATGGTTTTAAATGCTAAAATTAATTCCGAAAAATTATTTGGAATATTACCGACAGATATTACCAGCATTGTGGTTGCAAAAGCAAAAGCAGCATCAATAAAGGTATCTAGCCTTGTAGTTTCTAATCCCCTTAATTTAAAGTGATCTTTTTTAGGTATGTTATTATTGCTTTCTTTTTGCATTCTGCAAGATTTAATGTTTACAAGTACTATGAATATAACAATTATTTCTGAAATATCTTTCTTAACTCAAAAATCGCAATCCCATATGCAACAGCAACATTTAAAGACTGCTTTATTCCAAATTGCGGTATTTCTAAGGTAATATCACACAAATTGATAAGTTCTTGGCTCACACCACTTATTTCATTGCCCACAATTAAACATAAAGGTAAATTGCATTTTTTAATTTCGGAATAAGAAATATTGGAGTCAGTTTGTTCAAGCGCGCAAATTGTATATCCCTTGTTTTTGTACTTTTTAACAACTGTACTCGGGTCTTCAATAAATTCCCATTCAACACTTTCTTGGGCGCCAAGTGCTGTTTTAAGGACTTCTTTTTTAGGAGGGTGAGGTGTATAACCGCATAAATAGAGCTTCTCAATCATCGCTCCATCAGAAGTCCTAAATATTGATCCAACATTATAACTACTCCTGATAGAATTTAATATTACAACTACAGGAAGTTTTTGGACTTCATCAATGGTATCCAAAGTTGCTCTATTTTCTGAAATCTCAGAATGCGAAAGTTTTTTCATATTTAATTATTTTTTATTGCCAATTGACCGCAAGCTGCTGCAATATCATCTCCTTGAGTATTCCTTAGCATTACAAAAATATCCTTGCTCATTAATTGATCGGCAAAATTACTAACTTGATCTAAAGGAGTTGGTTCGAGTTCAGCTGAAAACCCACCATTAACCATGTGAGCAATACTATTAAAAGGGATAATATTTATTTTAGATGGGAGTTGTGAGCATAGTTTTTTCAATGCGGCTAAATCTTCATCTCTATCATTTATTCCTTTAAGCATTGTGTATTCAAACATAATTTTAGTTTTAGTTGTTTTAGCATAATATTTTAAAGCCTCTATGTTTTCTTCAATATTGTATTTTAAATTTATGGGCATAATTTTATTTCTAATTTCATTAAAGCATGAATGAAGAGATAATGCGAGTTTTACTCTTAGACCACTATTTGCAAGCTCAATAATTTTATTAGGTATTCCGGCTGTGGAAACAGTAATTCTAGTTCTACCAATTTTATTTCCCAAATCATGGAGTAGGATTCTTAAAGATTTCTCAGTTGCCGCATAATTTAAAAGGGGTTCACCCATTCCCATAAAAACAATATTTGTAATTACATCCGGGGTGACTTCTTTTGAAGTTAATAAATACTGATCTAGAATTTCTGCGGTTGTTAAATTGCGAGTATAACCCATTAAACCAGTAGCACAAAATTTGCAATCAAGTGGACAACCAACCTGAGTTGAAATACATAATGTCCGTCTATGGCTTTCGGGAATTACAACGGATTCAATTTTTTTTCCATCTACAGTTTCAAAAAGATATTTATTAGTTTTTGTAGATGAAGATCCTTGAGAAGTAACTAATGTTAAAGCATTTAATTCAGCTACTTCTTTTAACTTAGTTCTTAGTGCTATTGGGATATTAATCATACTATCAAAATCATCAACATGGTTATCATAAATCCAGTTAAAGATTTGTTTTCCTCTAAATGCGGATTCGCCCAATTCTTTTACGTAATTTTGAATTTCCAAAAGATTGAAATTTTTAAGATTTATTAATTTATTTTCGTTTTTCATGAAAACAAATATAAGAAAGAGTAAGTATTAATTTTGGTGTATCTGCTCAAACTCAAGGGCAAAAAGGAAAATTATTTAATTGAATTTTCGAATTTGATTGCATAGTTTGAATTATTAATTAAGATGAAATAATCCTATAAACTATAATTTTTTTAGGAGAACTTATGAATTTTGAATTTAACGAAGAGCAGTTGATGATTCAACAAACAGCTCGGGATTTTGCAGAAGCAGAAATAGCTCCAACCGTTATTGAAAGGGACATTGAAGCTAAATATCCAGCCGAGATAGTTAAGAAACTTGGTGAACTTGGATTTATGGGTATGATGATTTCACCTAAGTATGATGGCACTGGAATGGATACAGTTTCTTATGTGCTTGCAATGATTGAAATAGCAAAAGTTGATGCAGCAGTTTCAGTAATAATGTCAGTTAACAATTCTTTGGTTACTACTGGAATAGAAAAATGGGGTTCAGATTACATCAAGGAGCAATATCTAAAACCATTGGCAAGAGGTGAAAAATTAGGAGCCTTTGCACTTTCTGAACCTGAAGCCGGAAGTGATGCTACACATCAGCAAACCAATGCTTACAAAGATGGAGATTATTGGGTACTAAATGGAATTAAAAATTGGATTACCAATGGGCAATCTGCCGACTACTTTATTGTAATTGCTCAAACTGATAAAGAAAAAAGACACAAAGGCATTACAGCATTTATAGTGGAAAAAGGCACACCAGGATTTGATCATGGTGTAAAAGAGGATAAATTGGGCATAAGAAGTTCTGATACCTGTTCATTAACTTTTACTAATTGTAAAATCCCTGAGAAAAATATTATTGGTGAAGTAGGAAAAGGATTTAATTTCGCCATGGATACTTTAAATGGTGGAAGATATGGTATTGCTGCACAGGCTGTTGGAATTGCTCAAGGTGCATTTGAAAAAGCCTTTAAATATGCCAATGAACGAAAAGCTTTTGGAACAGAAATTTTTAATCATCAGGCAATACAATTTAAACTTTCTGAAATGGCAACAGATTTAGAAGCTGCAAAATTGCTTACTCTGCAAGCAGCAGCTTTACGGGATGCTAAAAAACCATATATTAAAGAGGCTTCCATGGCAAAATTATTTGCCTCTAAAGTAGCTGTTAATAATTCGCTAGAAGCAATTCAAATTCATGGCGGTTACGGATATGTAAGAGAATATCATGTTGAGAGATTTTTGAGAGATTCAAAAGTAACTGAAATTTACGAAGGAACTTCAGAAATTCAAAAATTGGTTATTGCTAGAGAATTGCAGAAAGAATTACTTTAAAAAAGTCTAAATTTATATTTAATAAAATTATTTAAAGGGTATTAATTGTGGCATTAAATGAAAATGAAATCCGTAAGTTGACCTTACAGGCCATTAAAGATTTGGGTGATAAAGCTACTCCAGAATTAGTTAAAGAATTTGTGTCTAAAGCTGTTGGAGAAGCGATGTTTGTAAATCCAACCAATGAAGAGATTAGATCAACAGAAAGAGTTATCCTTACTTCATTTGGCTTAAACCATCCTGGAATTATTGCTGGTGTAACAAAAGCTCTTAGCGATGCAAATTGTGATATAACTGATTTAAGTCAAAAACTGATGGGTGATTTTTATACCATGATAATTATTTTGGATATTTCAAATTCACCAAATGATATTTCCGATTTGCAAAATGATTTAAATAAAATAGCCGATGAATTAAAAATTAAAATTTATCTTCAGCATGAGGATTTATTTAGATTCATGCACAGAGTATAATAATTAAGGAGATGTTAGTAAATGCAATATGATTTTGAAGAAATTCTTGAAACAATAAAAATGACTGAAATAGAGCATTTTGATATTCGTACAGTTACTCTTGGAATCAGTTTGAGAGATTGTGCTGATAGAAATTTAGAAATTACAAAAAGAAAAATTTATGATAAAGTATTAAAGTATGGTAAAAATCATGTAAAATACGCCAATGAAATTGAACGGAAATACGGTGTTTCTATTGCAAATAAAAGAGTCTCAATAACCCCGGTTTCAATTCCCTTTGATTCTTTTAACGCCGAGCAATTTGTTGAGATTGCAAAAATATTAGATAAAGCTGCAGAGGAAATAGGCATTGATTACATTGCCGGATATTCGGCCTTGGTTCAGAAAGGAATGACAAACGGAGAACGTGAGTTTATTAAATCTATACCAATAGCGCTTTCAGAAACGCAGAGGGTCGTCTCTAGTATCAATGTAGCGTCAACAAAAGCCGGTATCAACATGGATGCTGTTCTAATGATGGCAGATGTAATTAAGAAAACAGCTGAAAATACAAAAGATAGAGATTCAATTGGTTGTGCAAAATTAGTGGTTTTTTGTAATGTTCCAGAAGATAATCCATTTGTTGCAGGAGCTTTTCATGGTATTAGCGAACCAGAAGTTGTGCTAAATGTTGGAATTAGCGGTCCTGGAGTTGTTCTTGATGCAATTAAAAATGCTGGTAAAATTGATCTCCAGCAACTTTCTGAAGTTATTAAGAAAACTGTCTTTAAAATGACAAGAGCCGGTGAATTAATGGGAAGAGAAGTTGCCATTAAGCATGGCATTCCGTTTGGGATTGTAGATATTTCTCTTGCTCCAACACCAGCACCCGGTGATAGTATCGGTGATATTTTAAAAGCTATGGGTGTTGAAGATGTTGGCGCGCCAGGAACAACTGCTGCTTTAGCCATGTTAAATGATGCAGTGAAAAAAGCCGGTTTAATGGCTAGTTCTTCCGTTGGTGGAATGAGCGGAGCTTTTATTCCTGTTAGTGAGGATCAGGCTATGATAGAAGCTGTAGAAAAAGGAAATCTTTCAATTGAAAAATTAGAAGCAATGACTGCGGTTTGTTCTGTAGGTTTAGATATGATTGCAATTCCAGGTGATACACCGGCTTCAACAATTGCCGGTATTATTGCAGATGAATGCGCAATTGGTATAATTAACGACAAAACTACTTCTGCAAGGCTAATTCCTGCTTATGGTAAAAAGGTAGGAGATTATATTGATTATGGTGGTTTGCTAGGAAGGGCACCTATTATGGATGTCAGAAAATTATCATGTGATAATTTTGTTGGAAGAGGTGGCAGGATTCCTGCCCCTGTTAGAAGTTTAACAAATTAATAGAATATTCAAGGAGGAATAAATGAGTAAAGGTATTGGAATTTTTATTGTTGTTGCCGTAGTTGTGATTGGTGCAATAATGTGGGGTACTGGAATTTATAATAATTTAGTTGGGTTAGATGAAAATGTTACCCAAAGTTGGAGTCAAGTTGAAAATCAGTATCAAAGACGAGCCGATTTAATTCCCAATTTAGTAAACACAGTTAAAGGTGTTGCTAATTTTGAAAAAGAAACTTATACTGCTGTTACCGAAGCTAGATCTAAGGTTAGTCAAATCAATATGTCCCCTGAAATGTTAAGTGACCCAAATGCATTTGCACAATTTCAATCAGCACAAGATGGATTAAGTAGTGCTCTCTCTAGACTTTTAGTTACTGTTGAAAATTACCCTCAATTAAAGGCAAATGAAAACTTTTCTCAGCTTCAGGCACAATTAGAAGGAACCGAAAATAGAATTTCAGTTGAGAGAAAAAAGTTTAACGAAGTTGTTCAGTCTTATAATACAACTATTAGACAATTCCCAGGAAGTATAATTGCCAGTTTTACCGGATTTGTTCAGAAGCAATATTTTAAATCCGTTGCTGGATCTGAGCAAGCACCAAAGGTTGAGTTTTAGTTGAGGCTTTCTTTTCTTAAATATATTTTATTTTTTCTTGGGTTTACTCTGCTAGTTGCTCAACCGGAAATTCCTAAATTTAATAGTTATGCTGTTGATTACACCAAAACTTTATCCAATGATCAGATTAATTATTTGGATAGTTCTTTGAAAATATTTGATGATTCAACATCCAATCAAATTGTTTTTTTTATGAACAGCACTTTGGATGGATACCCAATTGAAATGTTTACCCAAGAAACTGCTGAAGCAAATAAAATTGGAACCAAAGAAAATAATAATGGGGTACTATTTTATGTGGCTAAAGAAGATAGAAAAATGAGGATTGAAGTTGGATATGGTTTAGAGGGTGCACTTCCAGATGCATTAGCAAGTTCCATAATTAGAAATGAAGTTACTCCATATTTTAAGAGAAATCAATATTACGAAGGCACTCTTGCCGGATTGAATGGAATAATTGCTGCCACAAGAGGTGAGTATTCTGGGAATCAAAATAGCGATGAAGAAGAGAAAATCCCTATTGGAATTATTATTTTTGCAATTTTCTTCATTTATATTCTTTTCAAGAATAGGAAAAAAGGTGGCAAGGGTGGTGGATTTATATATTATGGCGGCGGTTTGGGTGGAAGAAGTGGTGGATTTGGTAGTTCGAGTGGTGGAAGTTTTGGTGGATTTAGCGGAGGTGGTGGTTCATTTGGAGGTGGTGGAGCTAGCGGAAGTTGGTAATGCTAAATAATACTTTATTATCTTGATATTAGATTTCCGATTTCTTACTTTTGGGTGTTATATGTTTGATATTACGAATGGTGTTCATTTATTTAATGATTCTGATTTTTTTTCTGCTCATGATTTTTTTGAAGATATTTGGATGGAAGCAGAAAGAAATGAAAAAGCATTCTTTCAAGGGATGGTCCAAGTATCAGTTGGCTGCTATCATTTAATATGCGGGAATTTTAAGGGTGCTAAGAGTCAATTAACTAAAGGTATTTCCAAATTGAATAAATATTTACCTTTTTATTATGGTCTAAATTTGGATAAATTCATTAAGCAATTAACATTTTTATTAGATAATCTTATTAAAAAAGAGATAACAAAAAAAATTCCAACAATAGAATTAACAACTAACAAAACATTATTAGGAGAATAGTTATGGCAATAATGATAACTGACGAATGTATCAATTGTGGCGCTTGCGAACCAGAATGCCCAAATACAGCAATTTACGAAGGCGGAAATGAATGGAGTTTAGCCGGTAACACATATAGTGACGGTGACGCATCACCTTCTGGAGCAGATGGCTTTTATTCCGATGAATTTTTCTACATTGTTCCAGATAAATGTACTGAATGTAAAGGTTTCCATGATGAACCACAATGCGCTGCTGTTTGTCCAGTTGATTGCTGCGTTCCAGATCCAAAACATGAAGAAGATGAAGAAACTTTGTTAAAAAGAAAAGACTATCTTGACGAAGTAGAAAATAGATAAGTTTTTTTATTTTATTTATATTAAAAACCGTGTAAGATTTTCTTATGCGGTTTTTTATTTTTAAAAATGTTATTGAAATACGTTAACATAATATAAACAAACATAATATTATGAAAATTGGAAAATACAATATAAGTGTTTTAGAAACCGGCACATTCGCTTTAGATGGTGGAGCAATGTTTGGAATAATTCCAAAACCACTTTGGCATAAGACAAATACTTCGGATGAAAAAAACAGAATAACTCTTGGGGCAAGATGTTTATTACTTAAATCGGATACTAAAAATATCCTTGTTGATAGCGGTCTTGGGAACAATTGGGATGAAAAATTTAATTCAATTTATTCTGTTAATCAAAATGAAAATGATTTAATGAGTTCATTGGAAAAAAATGGACTTAACCCAAGCGATATAACTGATGTAATTTTAACCCATTTACACTTTGATCATACTGGAGGATCAACAAAATTTGAAAATGGAACATTTATCCCAACTTTTCCAAATGCAAAATATTATATTCAAAAAAAGCACTTTGAATGGGCAATCAATCCATCCGACAGAGATAAAGGGAGTTTTATTCCGCATACATTTATGCCTTTATTTGAAACTGGAGTTTTAAATTTCATTGATGGAGATTATGATTTTGATGAAGAAATACAACTTTTACCAATAAATGGTCACACAATTGCTCAACAAATGGTGAAAATTTCAGATTCTTCTAACACATTTCTATTTTGTGGGGACTTAATTCCAACAATGTACCATATTCCCGTCCCTTATGTAATGGGATATGATATTCAGCCATTAGAAACAGTTAAAGAAAAACAAAAATATCTTAATCTTGCGGTCAAGGGAAATTGGAAACTTATTTTTGAACATGATCATATAAACGTATGTGCAACAGTCCAAAAGACAGAAAAAGGATATTCTTATAAAGAAGGATTTACAGAATTAAAATGATTAATGAAAAAGATGATTTTACCTTTGCTTGCTATATTTCTGACTTGAAAGATTCTGTCGGAAAAAGATTTTATATCAATGATGTTGATATAGCATTATTTAAAGTTGATGAAAAAATATTTGCGGTAAGTAATATTTGTACACATCAGAAAGCCGCCAGTATTTATGAAGGATTTGTTGAAGACAATTGTGTTGTTTGTCCTTTGCATGGATGGACTTTTAATCTAGAGAACGGTAACTTAACCAGCGGTAGCAGAGGGCTTACCTCTTATGAAACCCTAATTATAGAAGATAAGATTTATGTAAAGGTTGAAGATAAAAAAATAGATTGGTAATATTTATTTCTCGTTAAACCATTTTGTTTTGTGATCCAGTTTTTGGATGCAGAAATCCTCTATAATTATTAAAAAACATTCTCAAATAATAAATATGTTGAAAGAAAAAATCATAACGAAAGCTGAGCAACTAGGATTTAGTTTGGTTGGTTTTACGGAATCTCAAATATTAAATGAAGATGTAGAACATCTTGAAAGTTGGTTAAAGAAAGGCTATCAATCTGGAATGAATTACATGGAAAGGAATATTGATAAACGGAATGATGTAAATCAAATTCTAGAAAACTGCAAAAGCGTAATATCATTAGGTATGAATTATTTTATCGATGAAAAATTTGAGGAAGCTGCTGAGAGTGGGAAAGTATCAAGGTATGCTTGGGGAAAAGACTATCATTTAATTATTTGGGAAAAATTAGATTTACTTATAGACTTTATAAAAAAAAATGAACCAAATTTTGAAGCAAAAAGCTATGTAGATACCGGTCCGGTTATGGATAAAGTTTGGGCGGTTAAAGCTGGATTAGGTTGGCAGGGAAAACATAGCAATATTATCAACAAGGAGATTGGCAGTTGGTTTTTTATCGCAAATATTTTTACGAATCAATCATTTGAAAATTACAATAAACCAATTGGTGATTTTTGTGGAAGTTGTACAGCATGTATTGACGCCTGCCCAACAGATGCAATTGTTGAAGATTATGTTGTTGATGCTAATAAATGTATCTCGTATTTGACTATTGAGAACAAAAATAATATTCCAGATGGATTTATTGGTAAATTTGAGAACTGGATTTTTGGTTGTGACATATGCCAGGATGTATGTCCTTGGAATATAAAATTTGCCAAGCAAACACCAGTAGTTGATTTTAAGAAAGTCGAAAACAAAAATATTTCTTTATCTGAAATAGAAAAAATGGATAATAATCAATTTAAAGCTAGTTTTTAAGAGAGTCCGATTTTAAGAACTAAATTAAAAGGACTTAAAAGGAATGCAGCCTTTTTACAAAATAACTATTGAACCTATTTTTTAAAAATTGAATCTAATTCATAATTGAATTGAGTATTAAAAAGTAATTGGAGTAAAATTATGTCAGAAAATCATCACAAAGTCGTAATTATTGGTTCCGGTCCTGCAGGATTAACTGCTGCAATTTATTCAGCGCGCGCTAATCTAAGTCCGGTAATTTATGAAGGTATGCAACCTGGTGGGCAGTTAACAATTACCACTGAAGTTGAAAACTATCCTGGATTTGAAGATGGAATTCAAGGTCCAGAACTTATGGATATTATGCGCAAGCAAGCTTGCAAATTTGGAGCTAAATGTGAATTCAAAGAAATTACAGAAGTAGATTTTTCTCAAAAACCGTTTAAATTGAAAGCTGACGATAAAGAAATAACCGCAGATACAGTCATCATATCGACTGGTGCAAGCGCAAAATTATTACGAATTGAAAGTGAAACAAAATATATGGGTTATGGAGTTTCGGCTTGTGCTACTTGCGATGGATTTTTCTATAAAGGGTTAAAAGTTTTAGTTGTAGGTGGTGGAGATACAGCATTGGAAGAAGCAATTTATTTAACAAACTTCGCTTCAGAAGTTGTTATTGTGCATAGAAGAGAAGGATTTAGAGCTTCGCAAATTATGCTTGATAGAGCGAAGAAAAACCCTAAAATATCTTTTGCACTGAATAAAACCGTTAAAGAAGTATTGGGCGAAGAGAACATGGGGATTAAAAAAGTTACAGGTGCTTTGTTGGAAAATACTTTAGATGGAAGTACGGAAAAAATTAAAACAGATGGAATATTCATAGCAATTGGTCATCAACCCAATACAAAATTGTTTAAAGGACAATTAGATATGGATGAAACTGGCTATCTAAAAGTTAAGTCAGGTTCAACTTATACAAATATTGAAGGTGTTTTTGCCGCGGGTGATGTTGCTGATAAAACTTACCGACAAGCAGTTACTGCTGCCGGGACTGGTTGCATGGCTGCTTTAGATTCTCAACGCTGGTTAGAAGATAAAGAGATGGTTTAAGCCAAACTGTCATTCCAGTTTTTGCGGTTGTTTGCAAAATACCGGAATCTATAAAAATTCAAATTTAGATGCCGGTATTCCTAAAAATTGGAAACCGGCATGACCAAATAAGATCAACTCAATTTTAGTTTATACTGCTTTTTTCATCTTCTTTTTCAAACTTACGAGAAATAAAGAAAGCCGCTACAAACCCCAATCCTGTTAATGTGATTATAGAAAGTGGGATTAAACCCTCATTCAGATGAGCACTATCTGCCATAACTCCTAACCCAACACCTAATCCAGCACCAACTGTGATAATCCCTAATTTTAGCCAAGTATAAGGATTTCTCTTTGATTTAAAGAGCTCGGAAATTTGTTCCGGAGTTAATCCTTTTTCTATCATCATTTGTCGTTCTCTTGCTCTAAAGTATATATAAGAAACAATAACTAAACCAATAATTAGTGTAATAAGTATTCCAGTTATAGGTCCCATAATTGCTTCAGCCATTAATTGATTTTGGTACATAATAATTCTCCTTAAACTTAATTTCTGCAATAACAATTTTTGTTCTCACTTCTTTGGACTAAGATTGCACTACAAAAGGTTACACAGTTTTGTAAATTATTTTTTGTAACCTTTACTTATTATTTTAGTCTAAAAATGTAAGATGAAAAAACTCTCTGATATCGAAATAATTGATTCTGTTCTTAAAGGAAATGAAAACGACTATACCCTGATTATTGATAGGTATAAGAACAAAGCTTTTTCTTTACTAGTTAACATTCTCAAGAATAACATGGATGCTGAGGAAGCTTTGCAAGATAGTTTTATCAAAGCATATAATTCATTAAATACATTTCGTCGTGATGCTCAATTTTCGACTTGGTTTTATAAAATAGTATATAATACTGGGTTGACAATTATTGTTGCAAAAAAAAGAAAAATAGAAATGGAAATGAGCTCAATTGATGATATGCATACTCTAAAAGATGAAGATAATAAAGTATATTCAACCACCGAAAATAAAAAAGAATATTTAATTAAAATGGTGGAGAAATTGCCGATTAGAAATTCACTTGTATTAATTTTATTCTATTTGGATAACTTATCACTAAAAGAAATTAGTGAAGTTCTAGATCTATCACTTGTTAATTGTAAAGTTTTATTACATAGATCAAGAAATTTATTAAGAGATTTACTGATTCAACATAATTACCAAGAGGAACTGCTATGAAGAATAATTATGACGAACTTATAAATAAATATTTAGATAACGAATTAGAATTACCTGAATTACAGAATGTGAATGAGTTAATTAAGACAGACTCGGAATTTAATATTAAATTATCGACACAAAAATATGTCCACCAAAGTCTTTATGAATTGCCGGTTTTTTCTGCACCATTGGGAATAACTGAAAAAATTATGAATAGGCTAGCATCCAAGCTTAGTAGTAAGTATCAAAAAAACTATTTCTTCAGAGGTATTGTTGCTTCTTTGATGCTTATTTTAACAGCGGTTTTATTTATGTTTTTCTTTTTTGCTCAAGACCTTCAATTTATTCAGGAAGCACCATCTGTAACTGATCTTGTACAAAATTACACTAGTCCTGTAATTACAACACTTTATTCGTTTTTAACATCAGAACTTTTTCGAACTATTTCGGGAATTACCGGGTTTATTATTCTACTAAGTTTCTATTTTACATTAAACTCATTTAAAGAGTTCAAAGATAGAATTAAGCATTTTTAATCAAATCTATATTGCTCTGCATACTTAATAATTCTCTAAGATTTTTCCTTATCTTTATAACTCAAAATAAAAGTGAGTTATGGAAATCAAAGCCGGATTTGTGACAATTGTTGGTAAACCTAATGTTGGAAAATCTACACTTACTAATAGGTTAGTTGGTGAAAACTTATCTATTGTTACAGACAAACCTCAAACAACTAGAAAAAGAGTTCTGGGAATTCTAGATAATAAAGATTATCAAATAGTATTTTTAGACACGCCCGGTATATTAGAGCCAAAGTATCTACTTCAGGAAAAATTAATAGAATATGTTGAATCATCCGTAAAAGACGCAGATATTCTGGTTTTTATGATTGCTGCCAAAGATTTAGAAAAAGAAACAAAAATATTTGATAAAGAAAACTTCAAAAAGATTATATCGAATAAAAAACAGAAAAAAATATTAGTAATTAATAAAATGGACTTATCAAATCCGCAAACGATTAATAATGCCATTACGATATTCGATCAAAATGAGCTGTTTGAAAAAGTGATTCCAATTTCAGCTTTAGAAAATTTTAATATTGATACATTACTCAGTGCTATTTTAGAATACTTACCAGTTCACCCAAAATTTTTTCCGGAAGATCAACTAACTGATGAATCGGAGAAATTTTTCGTTTCAGAAAAAATAAGAGAAAAAATATTAGAAATATTTCACGATGAAATCCCATATAGTGTTGAAGTTTATATTGAACAGTTTATTGAAAGAGAAAGAGGTAAGGATTATATATCTGCTGTAATTGTTGTTGAACGCGATTCCCAAAAACCGATTATTCTTGGAAAAAAAGGGGCGGCAATTAAGAAACTGGGAAATGCGGCAAGAAAATCTATAGAGGAATTTCTAATGAGAGAAATCTATTTAGAATTACGAGTTAAAGTAAGTGAGAATTGGCGAAAAGACAATAGTGCACTTAAAAGTTTTGGTTATACAAATTAGTTAATGGAGTGACTTACACATTTCTCATCCTACAAAACACTTGGTTCAAAATGTTATATATTAACAAGCATTAAAACAACTTGATATCTTCAAATTCAAAATATAAGTCAGAAGCAATTTTAATACTGGTAACATTACTCTGGGGAGCCACTTTTGTAATTGTTAAGGAAGCTCTCAATGATGTTTCTTCGATGGCATTTATTGCAATCCGGTTTTTAATTGCTGCTTTAATTTTGCTGCCATTTATGCGGAATAAATCATTCACCAAACAAAATGTTCGTGCGGGAGTTTTACTTGGGGTATTATTGTTCATGGGATTTGCTACTCAAACCGTTGGATTAAAATATACTTCAGCCACTATTTCCGGTTTTTTGACTGGGACTGCCGTCATCATGATTCCAATACTTCAAATAATTATTGAGAAAAGAGTTCCAACAAAGGGTGTAGTAATTGGAGCTTTTATGGTGATGATTGGAATTGCATTCTTATCAAGCGGAGGTAATTCAATTCTTGGCTTGTTGAATGATTTAGGAAAAAATTTTAATATTGGGGAAGGTCTGACTATAGTCTGCGCCTTGTTTTTCGCACTCTATATTATATACCTTGATGTAGAAACTTCTAAATATGATTTTTGGACTCTCTTATTTCTACAAATAGTTACTACAGCTGTTTTATCAATATTATTTTTGGGTGTTTTTACTCAAACTAATTTGGAGCCTTTAAAATTGAATTTTACCTCAAATTTAGTTTGGGCAATTTTCTACACTTCCATATTCGCAACTTTAATTACTACAGCCCTTCAAACTAAATACCAAAAAAATGTAACTCCGGCTAAAGCTGGAATTATTTTTTCTTTTGAACCGATATTTGCTGCAACATTTGCCTTCTTTTTATTAGGTGAAAAAATAACTAATTTTGGGTACCTAGGTGCAGGATTGATTATGCTGGGTTTATTGGTTTCTGAACTTTATGAAAATTTTGTGCAAAGAAAATGATCCTAAGAGCTGAAATAATTGTAACTGGTTTAGTTCAAGGTGTTGGCTTTAGATATTTTGTCGTAAGAAAAGCTACTGAATTAAATTTAGTCGGGTTTACCAAAAATCAATATAATGGTTCTGTTTTAACAATTGTGGAAGGTGAACAACACTTAATTGAAGATCTTTACAAACAACTTAAAATTGGGTCTATGCATTCGGATGTTCGAGGATCCAATATCAAATATAGTGAAGCAATTAACGAATTTACAAGTTTTGAGGTTAGACATTAGTTATGAATATTAGAACGGGATTTGGATATGATGTACATGCTTTCGCTAAGGATAGAAAATTATTTCTAGGCGGAGTAGAAATTCCGGCAGAGAAAGGTTTGTTGGGCCATTCAGATGCGGATGTTTTACTTCATGCAATTTGTGATGCTTTTCTTGGAGCCTTAGCACTTGGAGATATTGGGCAACATTTTCCTGATAATGATCCAGCCTATAAAAATATTGATAGTAAAATTCTTCTAAGAAAAGTAAACAATTTGATAAAGGAAAAAATGTTTGTTGTTGGAAATATTGACTCAACAGTAGTGATGGAAAAGCCAAAGCTCAAAGAGTATATAATAGCAATTAGAAAAAGTATCGCTGATATTCTAAGTATAGATATCTCTCAGGTCTCTGTAAAGGCAACTACTTCAGAAAAACTAGGATTTGTTGGGAATGAAGAGGGAGTAAAAGCATTTGCTTCAGTTTTATTATTTCAAGATTTAGGAGTTTAATGCTAGAGCAAGCTCTTTTCTTCATTAGCTCCCTTGACCCAACTTGGATTTATATTTTTCTATTTTTCTTTGCATTTTTAGAAAATGTATTCCCACCTTCACCTAGTGACATTATACTTGTTGTTGGAGCCTCACTGATTGCTACAACCTCAATTGAGTTCATTCCAATTTTGGTTATTACCAGTTTAGGCAGTGCTTTAGGTTTTATGCTTATGTACTTTATAGGATATTTTCTGAGTGAAAGGGTTTTAAGAACTGGAAAAATTAAATTTATTAGTCAAGATGCTTTACAAAAAACTGACCGATGGTTTGCAAAATATGGATATTGGGTAATTTTTGTAAATAGATTTTTACCTGGCATCCGATCTGTAATTAGCTTTTTTTCTGGAGTGCATGAACTTAATATTCTTAAAACTTTCTTACTAGCTCTTATCAGCGGCTTTTTATGGAACATTATTATTATTTATTTGGGAATGACTCTTGGTAATAATATTGAGTTAATTGATTATTACCTTAAAACTTATTCTAATGTTGGGATGGTAATCTTTTCTGCTATTGCCCTATTTTTTGTTGTTAGGTATTTCTTAAAACGTAAAAGATAAATGGTCAAGAATATATTTAGATCATATAAAACTGACAAAGAAAAAAAAGTTAATAAGAAAGAACTTATTCTTGGTTTTTTTTCTGGCATTCTACTAGGACTCTCTTTCCCACCGATACCACTTACGTATTTAATATTTACAGCAATGGTCCCTTATTTATTGGTTTTAGAGAAAAGAAATACATTAGCTGAAATAAACAGATTCACTTATTTCACTATCTTTTTCTTCAACCTTACAACACTTTATTGGGTTGGAAGCTGGACTAAAGATGCTGATCCATTTTTAATGGTTGCCGGCTCTGTATTAATGTTTTTTAATCCAATTGTTTTTCTCATTCCCTCTACACTTTATTATTATGCTAAAAAGTATTTTAATAAAGATTTTGCCATTTATTTGCTTCCATGGTTCTGGCTTTTTTATGAGTACATTTATTCGATCACAGATTTCAAATTTCCGTGGATTTCTTTAAGTAACGGATTGCCCTACTTAAATTCTTACATTCAAATTGCTGATGTAATTGGTTCTTATGGTTTAACTGTTCTAATCATTTACACAAATATTTTTGCATATAAATTACTCGTTAATTTTGAGCTAAAAGGGAAATGTGATTGTAAATTCCTTCTACTTTTTTTGATATTTCTTCTTGCCCCGATAATCTATGGTCAAATTAAAATAAATAGCTATGAACCAACCAATTCAAAAATAAAAGTTGGGCTCATTCAACCAAACCTAAATCCAAATAAAAAATGGGAAGTGGGGAACTTAGATGAACAAATTGATAATTATTTTGATTTATCATATCAGGCTTCAGAACAAAATGTTGATTTAATTATTTGGCCGGAAACAGCTCTACCAGTTTATTTAATGACCGAACAATATTCTAGAGAAGCTAAACGAATTCAAGATTATGTTGATAGATTTAGAGTTCCAATTCTTACTGGAATGCCGCATGCCAATTTTTATTTTGATGCAACAAAAGCTCCTGCAGAGGCAAAACCAGTAAAGAACAGCGATATACTTTACACAAGTTATAACTCAATACTTTTTTTTAGTCCCGACAAAGAGGTTGAGCAATACGGAAAAATAAAACTAGTCCCATTTGGAGAAAAAGTTCCTCTTGTTGATGCCTTTCCTGTTTTAGGTAAATGGATTAAATGGAATGTCGGAATATCAAGTTGGAATACAGGAACCGATACAGTAGTTTTTGAAGGGACGTCATATATTTCAGAAGAACAGTATAAAGTTGGCGGAGTTATTTGCATTGAAGCAATTTATCCGGATTTTATAGCAGCCTTTGTTAATAAAGGTGCAGAATTTATAGCAGTTGTAACGAATGATAGCTGGTATGGAAATTCAAGTGGTCCTTATCAGCATAAAGAAATGCAAGTGTTGCGAGCAGTAGAAAATAGAAGATCATTAGTAAGAGCTGCAAATGGGGGAATTAGTTGCATTATTAATCCACTTGGAATTACAACAGAAAGCACAGAGATGTTTTCAAAAGGAATATTGGTTGGAGATGTTGAATTGAGAAACGAAAAAACATTTTTCACTGAAAATCCAATTTTGTTTCCAAAAATAGCAATTTTTATTTCCGTTTTAGTATTTATGAATTTTATTGTTAGAAAATTTAAAGGATAAAAGTTTAAAATGATTGATTTAAGAAGTGATACTGTAACCAAGCCTTCAGAAGCAATGCGTAAGGCAATGTACGTAGCTGAAGTAGGCGATGACGTTTATAAGGAAGACCCAACTGTAATTAAACTTCAAGAATATGCTGCGGATTTATTGGGAAAAGAAGCCGCTCTGTTTGTGCCTAGTGGAGTAATGGGAAATCAGATTTGTCTAAATATCCATACTCAACCCGGAGATGAAGTAATTTGTGATATTGATGCTCACATATTTCAGTATGAATCAGGTTCGCCTGCAGTTCTAAGTGGGTTGCAAATGTATCCTCTAACTTGTGATAGGGGAATATTAACACCAGAAAAAGTAGAACCTCTAATACGCCCAACTAGTGCATATTATATGCCTCGCACAAAACTGATTGAAATTGAGAACACTCACAACAGAGCTGGCGGAACAGTTTATAAACTAGATGAAATTGAAAAGATGCAGGCATTAGCAAAAAAGTATAATCTTAAATTTCACTTAGATGGAGCAAGATTGTGGAATGCTTCTGTGGCATCAGGTATTGAAATTAAAAAGTTTGCATCATATTTTGACACAGTTTCCGTTTGTCTTTCCAAAGGGTTAGGCGCACCGGTTGGTTCTTTAATTGCCGGCTCAAAGGAACTTATGAATAATGCTTTTAGATTACGCAAAGCTTTAGGTGGAGGTATGAGACAAGTCGGGATTCTAGCTGCTGCCGGACTATATGCACTTGAAAATAATATTCCAAGACTATGTGAAGATCATGAAAAAGCAAAAATATTGGCAAATTATATTGTTGAATCGGGTAAGTTTGAATTGATAAACCGGGATGTAGAGACGAATATTATTATTTTTAAACCCTTAGAGAAAGGTGTTGATGAAGCACTCGATCAATGTAAAGAAAATGGATTGCTGCTTTCTGTTGGGCAAGTTGGCACCTTAAGAGCAGTAACCCATTTAGATGTAAGTACAGGGGAAATAAAAAAGACTTGTGAGATACTAAGTAAAGTTTTTGGATAGAGAATGGACGTATCAAAATTTAAACATAAAATTTTAGAAGTTGTTAAATTCCATGAAGTGGATATTATGGGAGTTTGTAATAATGCAGTTTATTTCAACTACTTTGAAGATGCTAGAATAAAGTATCTTCAGGATCTAAAAGCAAATTATAAACTTAAAATAATGGAAGATGATAATTTTTTTATAATGGCACATAATGAGTGTGATTATATTTTACCTGCTACACTGGATGATTGTCTTGAAGTGTTAACAAAAATTAGCAAAATCAGTAATTCAAGTTTTACATTTGAACATCTCATAATAAATCAAAGCACATCTGAAATAATTGCAAGAGGCGGAGGCGTTCTTGTACATATAAACCTTTCAACAAAAAAAAGTTTACCATTGCCAAATGAGTTTTACATCGCAATAGAAGATTTTGAAGATAAAGTAGAGATCATAAAAAACACCTAATAAAATGAGGTTGATATGGGAATTATTTTTGATATTGAGACCGTTGGATTTGAAATGGAAAATTTATCCGAGTCTCAACAAGAGTTTCTATTACGATATGCGGAAAAAGAAAATGATGATAAAATTAAGGAAGAGAAAAAAGAAGAGACAGAAAGATATTTGAGCCTCTATCCATTTACTGCAAAAATAGTAGCAATTGGAATGCTTAATACTGAGACAGGTAGGACTCTAGTTCTTTACAATGATGAGAACGTGGATGAATGGACTGCCACAGAAAAAGAAATAAGTTATAAAAGTGGAAAAGAAATTGAAATACTAGAACTGTTCTGGAAATATATTTCTAAAACAGAAAAGGTAATTACTTTTAATGGTAGAAATTTTGACATACCTTTTTTAATGTTACGCTCTGCAATGCTTGGAGTAAAACCTACTTTAAACTTAATACAAAATAGATATAATATTACTCATCATATTGATCTATTGGATCAGTTTACATTTTATGGAATTACCAGAAAATTTAATTTGGATTTTTATTGCCATGCATTTGGAATCACTTCTCCAAAGTCAAAGGGTATTTCTGGTATGGAATTAAAAGAGCTATACAAAGCCGGAAAGATTAAAGATATTGCCGTTTATTGTGGCGAAGATGTTAAAGCCACTTTCGAACTCTTTAAAATTTGGGAAGAGTATCTAAATATTTGATTCAGTAAAACCTCCGAGTTTAGAAAACCTCAGAGGTTTTTAGATAACTTTTATTTACTTTTTCAACTCTTCAATTAAAGCTGGAACAATTTCAAAAACATCACCTGTTATTCCGTAATCCGCAATTTGAAATATTGGAGCATCTGCATCTTTATTTATTGCAACTATATATTTTGAAGATCTCATTCCAGCCAAATGTTGAATTGCACCCGAAATACCTAAAGCAATGTAAAGGTTTGGGGAAACTGTTTTACCGGTTTGTCCAACTTGTTCAGCATGGGGTCTCCAACCTGCATCAACAACAGCTCTTGAAGCTCCAACTGCGGCACCAAGAACATTTGCTAAGTCTTCCACTAATTTAAAATTTGCCGATTCTTTTAATCCTCTACCGCCTGAAACAATAATTGAGGCTTCCGAAACATCTAATTTTCCTTCAGCTTTTTTAACTTCAACGACCTTAGTGGAGAGATTGGGAGATTCAATGTTTTTCTCAACCACTTCAGCTTTGTTCCCAGAAGGTTCGCCAGGATTAAATACGTTTGGGCGAAGTGTAAAAACTTTTTTCTCAGAATTTATTTTTACATCTATTAATGCTTTACCAGCATAAACTGGTCTTGTTGCAATAATATCTGATCCAACTATTTCCAATTTAACAGAATCCATCGCAATTCCTGCATCAAGTTTTACAGAAATTCTAGGAGCCAAATCTTTACCAATAGCAGTGTTCCCAATCAAAATAATATTTGCACCAACGGAATTTGCATGTTCAGCAAACGCTTTTGCGTATGCAGAAGAGGAGTATTTTTTAAGTGCTGCGTTTTTAAGGAATGTTACTTTATCAATACCAAAGTTTCCAATATCCTCAATATTGCTTAACTCACTTCCAATAACAACACCTTCAACCTCGCATCCTAATTTATTTGCTAGATCTGATCCAGCTCTTGATGCCTCATTTGATATTTTCTTAAATACATCATCTCTTTGTTCAAGTATTACTAAAATTTTATTCGACATTTTAATCTCCTAAATTACTTTTGCTTCTTCTTTTAATAAACGGACTAATTCAGGCACAACACTTGAATCACTTCCAAGAATTTTGCCTGCTTGTTTACCTTGAGGTTTACTCATTTGAACAACTTCTAACTTGTTTTCAGAAGCAATAGCATCTTTTTCTTCAATTACTTTCTTTTTGGCAGCCATTATACCTTTCAATGATGCATATCTTGGCTCATTTAGTCCTTTCTGTGTCGTTATTACAATAGGCAAAGATGTTTCAACAACTTCCTTACCTCCTTCAATTTCTCGCTCAGCAGTTACTTTCTCACCATCTATTTCTAGACTAACTACAACACTTACGCAATTATACCCAAGAAATTCAGCAGTTAATTGCCCAGTAATTGAATTGTCGTAATCAACGGCTTGTTTCCCCATAAAAATTATTTTTGCATCTTGTGATTTTATTTCTGCGGACAAAGCTTTTGCTAAACTGGTAGAATCTCTAAAACCAGAATCTTTTAAAAGCACACCAGAATCAACTCCCATTGCAAGAGCTTTCTTTATACTTTCTTTGGATGATTCATTTCCGAGAGAAATTGCAACAACCTCACCACCAATTTTTTCTTTGGTTTTGAGAGCTTCTTCTATTGCTATCTCATCATACGGATTTAAAATGTAAGTTACTTCGGTTGGATCAATTGACTTTCCATCATCGCCAATTTTTACTTTTGTCGCTGTGTCCGGGACATGGCTGACACAAACAGCTATCTTCATTGTACCTCCTATTTATACCAACATAAATTTAAAAATAGTATAAAATTAGATACTAATAAAGCTTTTCCTTTTGTTATTTTTTTTGAAGTTATTCTTTGCGTTAACTGAACAAAGCTATTTGTAAAATGGGCTTATGAAAAGTAAAACATAACTGTAAAAAGTAATAAAACGTGCACCATCACCATACTGCTAATGAAAATCTTTCGCTTTTGCTGTTTTTTTTCGTAAAGTTTGTCTTCTTCAAAGACACGTTTACTAAAAAAATCTCCCATTGAAGGATCCCATTCTGGGTGAGTAAGTGGGTTTTCTATATAATTAGACATATCATCTCCTTTTATGAAAGATACATAAAAAATAATTAAAAAAAAATAGTTTTAAATCTTAACTAAAAAATATTCAACTTCTGAAACAAAATAACTGAAAACAATTATTATAAATGTGATGCATCTCACAATTTAGGTTCAACTTTGATAAAAAAGTTCCGATTAATGCTTATAAGTTTCATGACAAATAATGAATAATTAAAAAAAATAATAATGTTCTAAATCACTGACTTAAGAATCAATCTACTCCTAATTGCCAGTAAAAAATGGAGTTGTAAAAATGAGCTATCAGTTAAAAGGAAATGCGAAGGAATATTTAATTAAGAGTGATACAAATATTCTAGAATTTAAACTAGATGAATATGGAAATCATACCGGTGAAAGTAAAGTTCATATTATTACTGATTCAATTGAAAATAATGAGGATAGAACAATAATTACCGAAAAGCTTAAAGAACTTGACTATTAATAAAAGGTTAAAATTATGCACGATCTAAAAGAAAAAGAAGGAAATAAAGAATTAGATGCATTTCAAAATAGATTGAAGAATAGATTTATTCTTGAGGGGAGTACGTTAGGAAGGGATAAATTAGACTTTTCAAGTTCATTTGTAAAAGATATTTTATCTTCACCAAACTTTTCGATAGTAAAGATTAAACTTGATCGTGCTACCTTAAGAGAGGCATCAAGCTTCAAAGCATTTTTAGACAAAGTTATTGCTGAAGAGAATAACAATGTTATAGTCGATTTAAATAACTGTGAATTTGTTGATTCATCTTTCTTTGGAGTTTTGGTTGCGGGAGTAAAAAGGTTAAAAACGATGAATAAGAAGTTTTACTTAATTTATGATAATAAGAATAAGTTACCAATTTTCTCAGCAACAGGATTAGATAGAGTTTTCCAAGTATTTAATTCAGTAAAAGAAGCTGAAAGTGCTTAATCTAATTTTCTATTTTTTGTACAGTTCTTTCAATATATAACTGAGTTATTTCAGCGCCAATAATAAACAAAATAGATGCATAGAAAAGCCATAAAAGAAGCACAATAGCTAAAAGGAAAGCCTGATAAAATTGGTTTGACTGTAAAAAAGTGTGCACATAGTATCCAAAAACAAATCTAGCAAACTCCCATAAAATTGTTGCCCAAATTGCTCCAATAAAAACTGCCTTTCGGTCAAGTTTTGCGTAAGGTATGAGTGAATAAAAAACGTAAAATAGTAATAATACTACAAGCATAGTGGTAAAAGAAAAAATTGTATGAACTAATTCATCAACCTTAAATCTTATAAGAAAATCCAAATTTTCAGCAGCATTAATTAATATGTTAATACCGGGAAGAACAAACGTAGATAACAATATCATTACAATAATTAATAATACCATCCCAAAATCCCTAACTAAACCTATCAAGGCACTTTTTTCTTTCTCGCATCCAAAAATTCTATTAAGGATAGTTCTCATACTACTGAAAAGCCATGTTGAAGTAAAAAACAAACCAATAACTCCCATAAAAAAAGCAGTGTTGCTATATTGAAAATATTCAGGCATTCTTCTCATAATTGCACTTTTGGCTAATTCAGCATATTCAGGGTAAGGAATAACCGTAAGCATAAGTTTTGAAATATTTGCTTCTATGGTAAGTGGATCAATAATATTTCCGAGTATGGCGAAGAGTAAAAGTAAAATGGGAATTGTTGACAATATCAATGAAAACGCAATACCACCACCAGAAAGAAAAATATGGTGGTCATCTATTCTTTTAAATAATCCAATAATGTAGTGATTTAAAAAGTCTAAA
Organism: uncultured Ignavibacteriales bacterium; assembly: GCA_963704835.1. Classification (GTDB taxonomy): domain Bacteria; phylum Bacteroidota; class Ignavibacteria; order Ignavibacteriales; family Melioribacteraceae. The sequence goes on from CAVPHW010000032.1 coordinate 302,434, forward strand.
ACTTTTCTGTATTGGTTAAAAGAAAAAAAGTTGCCAATAAGTTTTAATAAATTAAATTTACTCATTCATCAATTTTGGAATAGATTCGAAATAAAGTTCAGTTAATGTTGTCAAATCCATATCAATATCAGAATTAACTTTAAAACCTAAATCCTTTGTAATACCTAACAATTGACAATATACATTATTTGTTTGAACTGCTTCAATAAATTCTTTCTCTTTTGTTGGCGAAACGGAGATAATTATTCTACTTTGAGATTCTGAGAAGAAAGTAAAGTCTCGCCTACTTTTTATTGGTATTGTAACTTCAGCTCCAATTAATTTTGGATCATTGATTATACAACATTCAGCTAAAGTAGAAACCACGCCACCTTCAGAAACATCATGCGCTGAGTTAATCAAACCTTTCTCAATCAGTCCTAATAATGTGGAATGAAGATTCTTCTCAACTGCCAAATCAATATTAGGAGAATTACCCGTAACTAAATTATGAAAAACACTTAAATATTCACTTCCGCCTATTTCTTCAAAATCTTCACCCAAAATGTAAATTTTATCGCCAATATTCTTAAAATATGAAGTCATTATTTTATTTGAATCATTTATCAACCCAATCATGCCAATAACCGGAGTTGGGTAAACTGTAGTCGTAGGACTTTCATTGTAAAAACTGACATTTCCACCTGTAACGGGAGTATCAAAAAATCGACAAGCTTTGCCCATTCCTTCTATAGATTCTTTAAATGTCCAATAAATTTCAGGATCATAAGGATTTCCATAATTTAAACAATTGGTTATTGCCAGAGGTGTTCCGCCAGAACAAACAATGTTTCTTGCAGATTCGGCAACAGCAATTTGTGTCCCTATTTTGGGATTTAAATAAACATATCTTGAATTACAATCTGTCTGCATTACCAAAGCTTTGGTTGTATCTTTAATTCTAACAACTGCAGAATCACAACCAGGACCAACAACAGTATTAGTTCTAACCATATAATCATACTGTTGGTAAACCCATTTTTTTGACGCAATGTTTGGGGAGGAAAAAACTTTTTCAAAAGCCTCTTGCAAATTATTAGGTTCGGGAAGTGATTTTAAATCATAGTTCTGAACTTCATCAATATACTCTGGCTTTTTTGTTTCTCTTATGTAAACAGGTACTCCGCCGCCTAAAGCTAATTCAAATGGTGGAACACTTGCCTTTTCTTCTCCTCTGTAAGATAATTTTAAAATTGGATTATCAGTTACATGACCAATTGTTTCACAATTCAAATCCCATTTGTCAAATATTTTTTTTACCTCACCTTCGCAACCTTGTTTTGCAACAACAAGCATTCTCTCCTGACTTTCAGATAGCATAATTTCATAAGCGGTCATAGTTTGTTCACGTAATGGAACTTTATCAAGATTGATAATCATTCCACTATTTCCTTTTTCGCTCATTTCGGCGGATGAACAAGAAATACCTGCAGCACCCATATCTTGTATACCGATTATCAAATCATTTTTAATAATTTCTAAAGTAGCTTCTAAAAGTAATTTCTCTGTAAATGGATCCCCAACTTGAACTGATGGTCTTTTTGCTTCAGATTTTTCACTAATTTCTTCGGAGGCAAAAGTTGCCCCATGTATACCGTCACGTCCGGTGGCTGCACCAACAATAATAACTGGATTGTTTTCGCCAATTGCAATTGCTGAAGCTGTTTTACCTACATCAACAATTCCAACTGCCATTGCATTTACCAGGGGATTCCCTTGATAAACCTCATCAAAATAAACTTCACCACCAACAGTTGGAACACCAAAGCAGTTGCCGTAATCAGCAATACCTTTTACCACTCCTTTAAAGAGAAATTTTGTTCTTGGATTGCTTAATTTGCCAAATCGTAAAGAATTAAGTGCAGCTATTGGACGGGCACCCATGGTAAAAATATCTCTAAGAATTCCTCCTACTCCGGTTGCCGCTCCTTGATATGGTTCCACTGCTGAAGGATGATTATGACTCTCAATTTTAAAAACTACAGCTTTTCCGTCTCCAATATCAACTAATCCTGCATTTTCTTCACCTGCGCCAACAAGTAATCTTCCGCCTTCTCTTGGTAAAGTTTTTAACAAGGCTATTGAATTTTTGTAACTGCAATGTTCGCTCCACATTACACTAAAAATACCAAGTTCTGTGTAGTTAGGAGTTCTTCCCAATTTATTACAAATTTGTTCAAATTCATCTTTTGTAAGTCCATGCTCTAAAGCTAATTCAACCGTTACTTTTTGTTCATCCATAGATATAATTTATTTTGATTTGGGAAACAATTAATGCGTAAAGATAAGTTATTTTTTTCTTAGAAGGAAAAACAGATTAGGATTCAGATTTTGACAATAGCTATTTGGCTTTTAGATATCCAGCAATTTCTATAAATGAGATTACTAAAAATGCCCAGAAAGAGTAAATTATGTCATTTAAATTCAGAACAAAATTGTCACTTGAGCCAACGGAAAGGGCAAGAAGCTTTGTAATAGATAATAAAATTAAAACTATACTAAACGCAAAAATCCCACTTTTTAACGATAAAAATATTTTATTTCCTAACGAGATGGATAAAACTTGTTTCTCTACCTTTTTGGTGTTTATGCTGCTGGAGTTTTGAATGTTATTTTTACTGTGATCGTTCATTTTATTCGCTTATTTGTCTCAAAATATTGTTGCTTCTTAAAACAGTTAGAGTTTCTTTATGAAACATTTTATCTACTCACAAAATAATTGAAATATATAGGCGTAGAAATGATACCAATCACATGAAGAGGAACTTTTATCATAAACTGCTCCAAAACACAAACCAAGCAATTTAGGTTGCTTTTACCAAACTTGCGAAATAATCATAAGGCTATATAATATAATTAGTTACAGATATTTATCTAGCGATTGTCAAAATATGTTGCACCATTTGACAAGTTACAAATATTTTATTCGGTAGGGGAATTGTCTTAAATCACAGCTTTTTTATTTGAATAGTGTATTTTGTGTCTATTGGCACAAATAATGCGTAATAACATTCACTTTTAAAATAAATATTCGATTTATGTATAAAGTTGAAGTAAAAAACTACAAGAAAAAACTCTCAAAATTTGATAACACACAATTAATTTGTTCATATCTCTTTTTGCAGAAAACATTTAACTATTTCTATAAAGAAAATCTCAGGAAACTTGATAAGAGAGAGAAAAAAGCGATTATTTATGATCTAAAACTTTTTGAAACAATAAAAAACAAGAGGTATAATTTAAGATGCTCTTCTCCCGAAAAATGGTTTAAGGAATCAAAAACTTACACCAGTATTTTGAAGGAAATTAGGAAGCGGGATATATCAGGTTTAAAATTGGATAACTGATTATCATACATCTTATTTGAAAATAAAAATAATATTATGAAGATTAAAAAATTTTATTACTACTCACCGGAAAAACTAAAGCTTATTCAGGTGCAAAATTTTATTCCCAAAGCCGTAGTTGGCGTCACTTCAATTCTGGTTATTTTTATAATTGCTACAATCATTATCAGTAATGAAGTAGTTTCCGGGAAATTCAACCAAATTTTTAATTCAGATGAATTCAAGCAGAAAAATTTACTCAAAAGCGAATTAGTTGTGCTTAAGGAAAAATACCAATTGCTTTCAAATAAGTTCGAACAGTTAAATAAAGAAAACAATACAATTCGGTTAGCGGTTAACTTACCATCATTGGAAGATAATTCAACTTTTGGAATTGGCGGATCTGAATTCAAAAGTTTTTGGACAGATTCATTTGAAAAGAGAAAAGAACATTTTAACAGTATTTATAATTATGTAAACAAAATTGAAACTAGCATTAAAATCGAGACAAGTAGTTTTTCAGAAATTGAAGAAAAATTTACAACCAATAAAGAACTCTTTGAAGTTATTCCGGCACTTAAGCCTGTTAAAGCTTCTATTGGAGATAGATTTGGACTCCGTTACCACCCGATTTTAAAACAGAGAAAAATGCATTATGGGCTTGATTTTTTGGCTAATACCGGTGAAAAAGTTTTCGCGCCGGGTGATGGAGTTGTTTCCTTTGTTGGAGAAGTTGGTGGATATGGAAAAGTTGTAAAAATACAACATGGATTTGGCTATGTTACCCTTTATGGTCACCTTTCAAAATATAAGGTTAAAAAAGGAGATCAAGTAAAAAGAGGTAACGTAATTGCAGAAACTGGTAATTCTGGCAAGCTTTCTACTGGTCCGCATCTACATTACGAAATAAGACATAATGGAGTTTCTCTTAATCCCCGTAACTTTATATTTGAAGATGTAAAACTATTTGATGCAATTTAGTTTGAGAAGAACTATACAATAAAGTTGACCACCAATATTTTTTTCTACTTCATAATTTCTTTTTTGCAGATTAATGAGCATGTTTTTTTTTAGTTTACATATGGAAATAAAACGAGTGTAATTTTCATTTAATCTAAGCTCGGAAAGTATTATTATTCCAGAATCAATTAATAAAAAAAAATAATGCTTAAGAAATTCTGGAAAACATTATTATTTCTTTTTCTTTTCTTAGTTATTACTAGTATTGCACTTGTAGTAATTTTTAGATTCTTACCTATACCAAGCTCATCATTCATGGTTCAAAAGAGAGTTGCAAATACGCTTAATGGTGAATTTTCTCAAATTGAGTATGATTGGGTTTCTTACGATAATATTTCTAAATCCATTAAACTGGCAGTAATAGGAGCTGAAGATCAAAAATTCTTTGATCATTTTGGTTTTGATTTTGAGTCAATCTCTAAAGCTTTGGATAGAAATAAAAAGAGTAAACGAATTAGAGGAGCAAGTACTATTACTCAGCAAACTGCAAAAAATATGTTTTTATGGAGTGGAAAAAGTTTTGTTAGGAAGGGACTTGAAGTTTATTTTACACTTTTGCTTGAAATATTTTGGTCAAAAGAAAGAATTTTAGAAGTTTATCTGAATATGGCAGAATTCGGAGAAAATGTTTACGGCGTTCAAGCAGCCTCTAAAAAATATTTTAAAAGAAATGCCAATCAACTTAACTATGGTAATGCATCAAGGTTAGCAGCTGTATTGCCAAATCCAAAACGTTTCAGGGTAAATTCACCATCCGCATATTCTCAAAGAAGAGCTGTATGGATACAAAGACAAATGAGGCAATTGGGTGAAGGAATTCTTGACAATAAATAAATTGCCCCAAATCTCAAATGTGATCTTCCCTTTTTCACCACAGAATTATACCACATTTAATAAAACAGTATTATTGTCGACTAGTCATTAATTAAACTTTTTCAAATGTTTTACGAAAATAATCTTATGAACAGATATTGTTTATCATAAATATTTTATTAATTTTTACATATCCTAATTTTGAAGATTTCTCATGTTCCATTTATCGTGTAGATATCAATTAACAACCATTTCAATCAACTTCCTAATTATTTTTACCAATTCCATATTAAATTCTGTAATACTTAGCATAAACTTTTTCCTATTGTGCACTCTTATTCCAATTAGAGAATGATTAAAGTTTAGCTAGTTACAGATTTATACAAAATACTTATTTAATACTCAATCAAAAGGAAGTAAAATGAAAACCAAAATTTTATTATTTCTAATGGTACAGGCTTTTTGTTTTCAAATATGGGCAGGATCTATTTCTGGGGTTGTTTCCTATTCCGGTAGTTTCACCGAAACAATTTATGTTGCAGCTTTTGATAATATGCAATTTGATGGTGATCCTATTGGAATAACAACACTAAATCAACCAGGAAGTTACATATTAAGCGGAATAGCTGATGGTACTTATTATATTGCATCAGTTATGACATTTAGTACTGAATTTATGCTACCTACAGATCCATATGCATTTTGGGGAACAGGACAAGGACTCACACCAATTATTATCTCTGGGAGTAATGATGTGACAGGAATTGATTTAACATTAATTAATGGAACAGCGCAAAATCCAAATCCATTCGCTGAAAATTATGCAGCTCCAAATGAAATAGTTCAGCTACCATCTCAAATTAGTGAAGGATTTAGTTCTTGTCTCGCCTTTAATGGGATTTCAATTTATTTATACAAACATGATTATGAGGGGGCAGCAAGCGCTAAAATTTATGTATTAAATCCCACCACCGGTGAACTTACATATACTCATTATCTTGAGTTAAAATCCTTACCAAATATGGTTAGTTGGATTGACGGAATGGTTTATTATAACGGATGGTTATGGGCTGTAGGTGGATATGGCGATCCTTCAGGTTCCGGCTATCGCGAGGGTATTTTTATAGTAAATCCTTCAAACAGTACTTCATCTAGTCAAAAACCCTTTGTTAATGTTCAACATTCTAATGGGTTAGCATTCGATGGTACAGATTTTTTTACGGGCATAGAATCGATAGGTGTAAATGGTATTGTAAAGTTTAACCCTGATCAGGTAACTGAAATTCCAT
>CAVPHW010000033.1:0-11502 GCA_963704835.1 uncultured Ignavibacteriales bacterium
GTTTTGGTTTTAGTTTTTGGGTTAGTTTTGAGTCTTACCATTAGCATATTTTCGCAAATAAATTATTGGTCTTCTACAAACTGGACAGGTTCCTCTGGTTATGTATTTGCTATTAAAGTTGATAGCTCAGATCATATTTATGCAGCGACATATGACGCTGGAGTTTATAAATCTACAGATAAAGGGCAAACTTGGACAAACCTGAATGTTCCAACTACAAATTTTACTTGTATAGCTATTACTAATAGTAACGATGTTATGTTAGGTACTTTCGGTGATGGAATATATAAATCGATTGATTATGGCGCGACTTGGAATAAATTATTATTACAAGCTGATAGTATTAATAATATTGTTATTAGCCCAAACCACAGCATCTTTGTTGCAACTTTTGGTGATTCTGCAATTTATCGCTCTTTAGATAATGGAGTAAGTTGGGAGGTAAAAACGGATGGCATTGAATTTGGGACTATCCCGTTAGGAGCGTTGACTATTGAAGTGGGTAGTTCTGGTATCTTATATACGAGTACTTATTCTGATAAGATATTTCGCTCAAGTAATAATGGAGAAAATTGGATTCAAACTAATTTTAATCAACCTAATTATGCTAATATTATTACTCTACTTGTGACTGACTCAGGATATGTTTTTGCGGGTGGTTTTGGAGTTTTCCGATCATCTAATGAAGGGCAAACATGGGAAACTGTAAACTCTGGTGTTCAAAATGAAACGCTTTTTGTTCGTAAATTGATTACAAATAATGAAGGTTATGTTTTTCGTGCAAGAGAATATTCTGGAGGTGTTTATGTTTCGGGGAATAATGGTAGTTACTGGAGTAATAGAAGTTCGGGCTTAACTGAGAATGCTATTATGGATTTAGCCATTGACACAGATGGAGATATTTTTGCAGCATCTTTTGGAGATGGAGTCTTTATTGCTAACTCATCAATAACATCAGTATTTGATAAAAATATAAGTGTTTTATCTACATTTATATTATCCCAAAATTATCCAAACCCATTTAATCCAAGTACAGTAATTAATTATCAGTTGCCAACTGATTGTGATGTAACATTAAAAGTCTTTGATGTTTTAGGAAATGAAGTTGTAGCATTAGTAAATGAGTACAAACCAGCCGGAAGTTATGAAATAGAATTTAAGGGTTCGCAATAATCAAGCGGAATTTATTTCTATTGTTTGCAAGTTGGTGATTATGTTGTGACTAAGAAAATGATTTTAATGAAATAATGTAAGGAGCATTAATGAAAAAGTTAGGTTTAGCACTTGGGTTATTTTTTATTCTTTCTTCAATCATTCTTTCTCAGCAAAACTATTTTCCTTTGGAGGTTGGCAATTATTGGCAATTTATAATAAGTTCTTGGGAAAGTGGTTCTGGAATAACAACATACGGCTATGATAATATGGAAGTATTAAAGGATACTAGTTTTTCTAATAGTATTCTAACTTATAAGAAAGTTAAACATATTTTACTTAATGAATGGACTTTAGTTGAGGGGTACATATATTTAAGATATGATTCCACTCTTAACTCCATTTTATCTTATGATATTTTCCAAGATATAGAAACTGTTTTTATTAATTTTAATGCAACGCTTTTTAAAAATTGGGAAAATTCTCTTTTCGGCACAATTAGGTTTATTGAGGAGGATACTGTAACAGTATTTAATTTGGAAACAAATTATAAATTTTATGATTGGGGTACAGGTTGGTATAATGCAGGGATATCTTTGGCAAATAATTTGGGGCCCACTAAAATAATCCATAGTGATGCGTATGTTATTATTTTAATAGATACAGCTAGTATTATATATGCAAAAATAAATGGTATTGAATATGGCCAGTTTGTATCAGTTAATGATGAGCAATCGGGGCATCCTGATAAATTTTATTTATCACAGAACTACCCCAATCCTTTTAACCCAAATACAAAAATAAGTTGGCAGTCTCCAGTTGGTAGTTTGCAAACATTAAAAGTTTATGATGTTTTAGGAAATGAAGTTGCAACATTAGTAAATGAGTACAAACCAGCAGGAAGTTATGAAGCAGAATTCAAGTCAACAGTCGGCAGTCATCAATTGGCAAATGGAGTTTATTTTTATCGATTACATGTTGGCGAATATGTTGAAACTAAAAAGATGATTCTTTTGAAATAGAATACACTTTTAACTACGTAATTTATAAATCTTATCCAATTTAATTGGCATTGTCATATCTAAACTAAAAATATTAACTTTGATGATAAAAAAAGTAATTCTCCACAAAAAGAAAATGTTGATGGAAAACCAAAATATAACAAAAGATGAAAATAGAGCTAATTACACTATTGGTCACTCTGTAATTGAATTTCTTACAACCGTGGTAAAATATAGATGGTTTTTAATATTATTTATTTTAACAATTACGAGTAGTGCAACTCTTTACGCTTTGTTATCTCCTAAATGGTATAAAGCGTCAACATCTGTTTTACCTGCGGAACAATCTAGCGCACTAAGTGCATTGGGCGGAATTTCTTCTTTGGTAAAAAGTTTCACCCCATCTAAAGGTCTAGCTTCCTTAACAGGTCCCTCTGAACTTGACAAGTATATCGCAATATTAAAAAGCGGTACTTTAATCGGCGATGTTATAAATAGATTTGATATACGTAAAGATTATGAATTAGAGGATGCTTATACTGAAAATGTATTCAAGGCATTTCAATCAAATTTGGAAATTGATATCCAAGAAGAAGGAAATCTACTCCTGAGCATCTATAATAAAAATCCTAAAAAGGCAGCTGACATTGCTAATTATATGATAAATAAATTAAACGAAATAAATACGGAATTAAGCATAACCAATGCGAAATCTAATCGTATTTTCATTGAAAAAAGATATTTTGATAATCTTAGTGAAATTGTACGACTTGAAACAGACATGCAAAATTTTCAAGAAAAATATGGTGTTATAACCGTTCCTGAACAACTAGGAGCAACGGTAAAAATAATGTCTGAACTTTACACAAAATTAGCTGAAAAAGAAATAGGATTAAATGTGATTAAAAGACGATTTGGAGAGAGTAATCCTCTTATCAGTCAAACAGAAATAGAAGTACAGGAATTAAAAAGTAAAATTAATAGTATAATTACCGGTTCTGAATCATCACAAGATGGAGTAAATTTATTAATCCCGCTTAAAAAAGCACCCGGTCTTTCCAATAAATATATAAAAATTTATAGAGATCTTGAGATTCAGTATAAAATTCTCGAATTTATTCAGCCATTGTATGAACAAGCTAAAGTTGAAGAGGTACGAAACACACCATCTGTGTTAGTTTTAGATAGAGCAGGGGTTCCTGAAAAAAAGTCTAGACCTAGGGGTTCGATTTATTTTATTGTTTCTTTTTTCCTATCATCATTTTTCGGATTACTTGTAGTCTTTTCTGTTGAAGGGGTTAAAAAAATAAAAGTAATTTCACCATCTAATTACGAATATATTACTAATACATTAAGACTAAGAGTTAAAAAGGATAAATAATAGAATGATTAAATTCTGCTATAAATAATGTCTATTTTAAGCTTTTTATGGTTCTTTGTCTTTCTTACCTTTTTTGTTACAGGTTTTAGAAAGAATGCTGATTTTCTATCGCCTGCAAGACTCTTTGGTTTGTTATGGGCTTTTATTTTTGGACTAGTCGAATTTAAATTTAGCTACTTACAAAATAGTTGGACCACATTTGACTGGTTAATGGTACTTTTTGGGCTTCTTACATTTTTATTTGGAACATACATTTCGTTTACAATTAACTTAAACAAACCTTTCCTCCATCTTTCTGAAATCAAAAAAAAACTTGGAGAAACGTTCATAAACGAACGTAACCTTTTTAGATTTATCATTATCTACTTTGTGATTTGTACTATCAGTTTCACTATAGAATGGCAAATAATGGGCTACATTCCTATATTTACTTCTGACCCTGGCAAAGCTCGAGTAATATTTGGTGTTTATGGATTAAGATATATATCAAGCAGTTTTAATGTTGTTCTTTTTCTAATCATGATGTATTTCATTTTTGTAAAAGATCACACTTCTAAAAAATATGTTCTAAGTTTTATTTTTTTAATATCCTTTGGGAACTATATACTTTTTGTACAGAGATATGGATTTTTTTTAATACTGCTCATGGGATTTTGTGTTTTCTACTATTCAGGAAGAAAAATAAATGCAAAGATTGTCATTCTTTTTATTATTGTTCTTTCTGGTTTCGTTATTTTAATTCAGTCATTGAGAACAACAGAAATAGCCCAATTAATTGTTTACTACGATTCGAAAATGAAGTTTTCCTCAGATTATGCTGTATTCACAATACCATATATGTATCTCTCAATGAATGTTGAGAATTTTGTCAAATATTTTTCACATATAGAAAACTTTAGGTATGGTTTGCATACATTTGATTTTATCTCAGAGGCGACAACCGCGCGCCTTCTGTTATTTGATTATTTTAATTACAGTAAGACAAAATTCTATATAGGCGGTTACAATACATATCCATTCTATTGGCCATACTATCTCGATTTTGGAATAGCTGGTCTCGCTATGATTCCTTTTATTCTCGGGTTTGTTTTTTCAGAAATTTACTATTCGCTACATAGAAATCCCACAATTCTAGTTCTGATCTTGTACTCGATTGCATTTTCTATAATATTGATTTCTTTTAGCTCTGATCCACTAACAAGATTGGACTCAATGCTACCATTCGCTGTAATAGTCCTTGCTCAGGTTTTTATTATTAAGAAACCATCAATCGAATAAAAATTATGCTTAGACATTATTGGTCTCAATTCTAAAATGTTCAGAATATTAAACTATTAGATTTATAATGAGTAATCGAGAAGAGTTTCAAATTTCATATAGTAACAAAAAAATTGCAAAAAATACCATTTATAATTTATTTGGATATGGCATTCCAGCAATATTTGCAGTGTTTTTTATTCCAGCGCTGATACATGGGTTGGGAGTTGAACGATTTGGAATACTAAGTTTAGCTTGGATAGTAATAGGTTATTTTAGCTTCTTTGATTTTGGTATCGGGAAAAGTCTAACAAAGATTATCGCTGAAAAAATTGGGCAAAATAAAATTGATGAAATTCCTGGAATATTCTGGAACTCAATGTTTCTAATGTTTTTCATTAGCGCAATAATAACGATAGTATTTTTATTTTTGGCTCCAGCATTAGTAAAAAGTATTTTTACAATTTCAATGCCGTTACGATCAGAAACCCTTAGTACCTTTTATTTACTTGCCCTCTCAATACCCCTAGTTACAACTTCTGCATCTTTACGCGGTTTATTGGAAGCATATCAAAGATTTGGAATCATAAATATTATAAGGATTATCCTTGGAATTTTTACTTTTTTAGGGCCATTAATTGTACTTCTTATTACAAATAGCTTATTCTGGATAGTATGTTTTTTAATCTTAATTAGATTTTTTATTTGGATACTATATTTTATACAATGTATAAAAGCCAACATTTTTATCAAAAATAATTTTAAGTTAAAATTTGAATTCAGATATATTAAACCAGTGCTCAAATTTAGTATATGGATAACTATTGCCAATATAATTGGGCCTATTATATTGTATTCTGATAGATTTTTTATTGGCTCAATGATTTCTGCAGCTGCTATTACTTTTTATGTCACTCCTTATGAAATAGCTACTAAACTAATGCTCATTCCTAGTGCTCTAGTTGGTGTACTATTTCCAGTTTTTTCAGCAGGTTTTATTAATAATCCAGAACTTTCTAAAAAATTATTACTAAGGGGAATTAAGTTTATATGTTTAATTGTCTTTCCAGCTGTTTTTTTAATGGTCATTTTTTCATACGAAGGGATTGAAATATGGTTAGGTGAAGGTTTTGCTCAAAAGAGTTCAATTATTTTAAAATTCCTTTCCATCGGTATTTTAATGAATAGCTTTTCTCTGGTTCCTAATAATTTCTTTCAGGGAATAGGTAAGCCACATATTCCAACAATTATAAATTTAATTGAATTACCTATTTATCTGGCTACGATGTGGTTATCAATAAAATACTATAGTTTAAATGGTGCCGCTGCCGCTTATATGTCTTTAGCTTTTATTGATACAACTATTATGTATATAGTTGCATATAAAATGTTTAAAATTAAGTTTGATCGAAATTTCAGTCTTTTTTTATTGCTAACAATCTGTCCTGGAATTATTTTTCCATTTTTTCTGACTAGTTTTATTACAAAAGTATTTTTTTCAATTATTTTTCTAATAATATTTTTTATCTATGCTTGGAAAAAGATTCTTTTATTTGAGGAAAAGAATTTTATTTTTCAGTTAAAGAGTCGATTATTCCAGAATTAATTCTATTTTTATGGCAAAAGTTGCTGCAGTCGTAGTATTATATAATCCCGACATAATCTTTTTTGATAATATTCTAACCTATATAGATCAAATCGAAAAGCTATATGTTATTGACAATTCAGATAGCACTAAAAATACTTTGTTTTTAAACAAATTATTAAATATTAAAAAAGTAGAATATATTGACAACAAATCAAATCTTGGTGTGGCCGCAGCTTTAAACATTGGAGCAAATCGAGCCTTACAAGATGGCTTCGATTTTTTGTTAACAATGGATCAAGATAGTAATGCAACAGAATCAATGGTTGAAAAAATGTTATTGATACTCAATAAATATCAGGATGTAGCCATTGTTACAGCAAATCAGTTAAATGAGGGATTTGAATTACCCGAATATAAAGAAGCTGAGGAAGAAATACTTTTCACTATAACTAGTGGTAACCTTTTAGCTTTGTCAAAATATAGGAAAGTAGGGGGCTTTTTGGAATGTCTTTTTATTGATTATGTTGATCATGAATTTTGTCTTCGATTGTCTTCATTCGGCTTTAAACTTGTTAGAGCAAATAATGCAATATTATATCATAAGTTAGGAAAACTTGAAAAAAGAACACTATTAGACATTGACTTTTATCCTTCGCACCACTCGTCAAAGAGGTATTATTATCGCACCAGAAATAGATTTTATGTGTCTTCTTTGTACAAAAGAGAATTTAAAAGTTATGTTAAATCGGATAGGAAAAGATTTTTTAGAGAAATAATTGAGATGATAATTTTTGAAACAGATATTTTCGCTAAAATCAGAATGATAATAAAAGGATATATAGATTATAAGAAAAAGAGTTTTACGATAATATGAATAAAGTAACGAGGATTGCTGCAATAGTTGTCCTATACAATCCGGAATCTAGTGTATTGGAAAATATATTGACATATCAAAATCAAGTGGATTTTATTTATGTCGTTGATAATTCTATTGTAAAAAATCAAATCCTGTTAGATGAGATAATTAAACTGAAAAATATAGAGATAATTAAAAATCCTTCTAATATTGGGATTGCCGAAGCTTTAAATATCGCCGCTCACAGAGCTATATCGAATGGATTTGATTTTATATTAACAATGGATCAAGATAGCAAGGCAACCAAATTAATGGTTGAAAATTTAATTGAAAAAGCTTTAGCCATTTATGATCTAGCGATTATTTCTCCACGCCATACAAACGTAAATTATAAATCTTTTAACTCTGAAACAGATATTGAAGAAGTTCAAATAGTAATGACTTCTGGAAACTTATTAAGTCTAAATGCCTATGAATTGGTTGGTGGATTTGATGCAGAACTTTTCATTGACTATGTAGATATAGATTTATGTTTTAAACTTATTTTAAATGATCTTAAAATTATTAGGGTGAACTCAGTAAGTATTGAACATCAAGAAGGCAACTTGAAAACGGTAACCTGTTTTAATTGGAAATTTAGACCATTTAATCACAGTCCAGTTCGATGGTATTACAAAATACGTAATTTTAACTATATGAATAATAAGTACTCTGATAGATTTCGGGAATATTTTAGAGATGAAAAGAAACGAATAATAAAAGATTTAATGAAAATTCTTTTTTTTGAAAATACAAAGATTGCCAAATTTAGTTTTGCACTAAAAGGTTACCTAGATTATAAAAAAGGAATAGTTGGTAAATGTCCACATTTAAATCATTGAGGTGCAGTTTTTGATTTCAGTAATTTTAGTTAATTATAATTTATCCGATAATCTCGTTGCAAGTATAAAAAGTATTTTTTCTAATTCATCTGAGGAGAATTTTGAAATAATAGTAGTCGATAATAACTCATCACATTATCAGAAGGATGTACTTAAAAAAGGACTTAGTCAATTTAATAATGTAAAAATATTTTATCTTGAATTTAATAATGGTTTTGGAGATGGTAACAATTATGGGGTTAATAAATCTCAAGGTGATATAATATTTTTATTGAATCCAGATACACTTTTAACCAATGATTTGTTTGAAAAAACTTTAGAAATTTTTAGGACTCAGCCAACTGTATCCGTACTAGGACCCAAAATTGTAAACGATAAAAAAAAACAAGAAAAATCAGTCGGAAAATTCCCTAGTTTATTCTTAGAATTTATTAATATTTTCTTTTTGTCACGGTTTTACGAAAAAAAATATTTTCTTAAAAAAGTAAAAAATTCAAAACACGAATTTATTGATGTAGATTGGGTCACTGGTTCTGCAATGTTTATCCGTAGGGAAGTATTTCAAAAAGTCGGGGGATTTGATACAAATTTTTTTATGTATAGTGAAGAAGTAGATTTATGTAGAAGAATTCAGGACTCAGGTGGCAAGATTGTTTATTTTCCAGCAGTCGAATTAATTCATATAGGATCAATTGGATCAAAGAAAAATTATTCTTTTTTCACAAAAACTAGTTATGAAAGTAAGTACTACTATATAGATAAACACTTTAAAGGTATAGAAAGATTATTCATATTATTATTCTTTAAAGTTCATATAATTATTCAGCTTTTTACTTGGATGTTTTTATATCCGTTTAGTTCAAAAAAATCCACAGGTAAAATAAAAACATTTTCTAAATTGATTTTTACTTCTAAGATTTCTGAAAGATATAGATCATGAAAGTGTGTATTGATGCACGATATGTATTCCCTAAAATGGATGGTATTGGGAGATATTTAATCAATCTAATTGATAATCTTTCGGAATTAACTATGTCCAACCAAAATATTCATTTTTATATATTAGAAATTGAAAAATTCTCAGATAATTCATTACTTCGAAAATTTGATGGACGACAAAATATAACTTTTATAAAAATTCCTATTTTACCACAAACTATCAAAAATCATTTTATTGGCAATTATATTAAACACTTAGATATTGATGTTTATCATTATCCTCAATTCGATTTACCTTGGTTCATTTCAGGAGTAAAGATTATCACATCTATAATGGACATGAACCCTCAAAAATTAAAAGAATTTTTTCCAACTAAGCTAGGATGGATAAAAAGATATTACTCCATTTTAACAAATTGGATTGCACTTAAAAAATCCGATTTAATTATAACAATTTCAAAAAGCACAAAAGAAGAATTGGTTAGTTTTTATGATTACAAATTATCGGATAAAATTAGACCGGTTCATTTGGGTGTTGATGAAAAATTCGTTCTAAATCTTGATAAAAATAAAGCAAACGAGCGATTAAAATTATTAAAAAAACAACATAACTTTAAACAATATTTTCTTTATGTTGGCAATAATAGGCCTCACAAAAACTTGGTAAGAGTTTTACAAGCATTCAGTTCTGTACTAAAAAAATCTAGTCAGGACATTAAAATTATTTTAGTTGGAAAACAGTTCGAAAATAATCCTGATATTCAAACTATAGTTAGGTATCAGAACTTAAACAATTATGTGATTTTTCTGGAATTGAATGATGACGATCTAAAAGCACTTTATTCTGGAGCTGAGGCATTTATATTTTGCTCACTATCTGAGGGATTTGGTTTGCCAATACTCGAAGCGATGGCTCAGGGAACCCCCGTTATTACTTCAGATTTAAGTTCCATGCGTGAAATAGCAAAAGGGGCAGCCTTATTGGTGGACCCATATTCAATTTTTGATATTGAAGAAAATATGTTACAAATTTTGCAAGATAATAATTTGAAAATTGAATTATCAAAAAAGGGATTGGAAAGAGTAAAAGAATTTACATGGACAAAATGTGCTGAAGAAACACTATCTATTTATAAAGAACTTTTAATTAATTGAGAATTTAACATTAAGAAGATTATTAAGTATTTAAGTATTTTAATAAAAGAAAATAACGCTATTGAAAAATGATTCCGAAATAAAAATTCTTCAAATAATCACTCTCTTCAGTATTGGTGGAGCAACTGAAACTGTTGTCTCGATGTCGGAAGGGTTGATTAATAAAGGATTTGCTGTTCATATTGCTACTGGCCCACATATAAATTCTGAAGGCAGCATGTATGAAACTGCTCGCGAAAAGAATATTTCAGTCTTCACTTTTAAAAATCTAAAAAGGGACATAAATATTTTTAGGGATTTAATAATAATATTTGAACTGTCAAAATTCATCCGTAAGGGAAATTATGATGTAGTTCATACGCATAGTTCAAAAGCCGGTGTCGTTGGAAGAATTGCGGCCTGGATTGCACGAACTCCAGTAATTGTGCATACAATCCATGGGTTACCGTTCCACAGATACCAACCTGAAGCAAAAAAACAATTTTTTATTTTAATTGAAAAATTTTCAAATCTATTTTGTCATAAAATAGTTGCAGTTACTGAAACGATTATTGACACTATGGTCGGGTACAGTATCGGAATCAGAGATAAGTATGTAATGATTAGAAGTGCTTTCGATATTAATATTTACCGCCAAGATGGAGATGATCATATACAAAGGATTCGAAAAAGATTTGGAATTAAAGATGACGATATAGTAATTGGTAAGATTGCACGTTTATCTCCGCTCAAAGGGCACAAATATATTTTAAATGCGTTTATTAAAATTTCGAAAAATTATCCCAAAGCTAAATTATTAATTGTGGGTAATGGGGAACTAGAATATGAATTAAAAAGATTCGTCGAAATCAACAATCTTAAAGAAAATGTTATTTTTACTGGTCTAATCACTCCTGAGGAAATTCCAGGTATAATAGAAATAATGGATATTCTGGTACATACCTCATTACTCGAAGGGTTAGCCCGAGTTTTACCGCAAGCAATAATGATGGAAAAACCAATTATTTCATTTGATTTGGATGGAGCACATGAAGTGATCTTAAATGGTAAGAATGGATTTTTAATTCAACCAGAGAATGTTGATGAATTAGCCGAAAGAATACTTTACTTGTGTAATAATCGCAGTTTAATAGGTGAATTTGGAAAGTTTGGTAAGTCTTTTTTAGGCGACGAATTTAGCTCAATAAAAATGGTGGAAAAAATAGCTCAACTTTATTCAGAGCTTTTTAGTAAAAAAAATTGACCCATGTCCAAATCCACAGAAAAAATATTACTACTGCTCACAGATTTTT
>CAVPHW010000034.1:0-12776 GCA_963704835.1 uncultured Ignavibacteriales bacterium
GTTGTGGTTTTTAGTTTTTTCTTATTCGCGTTCATTCTTTCATCTTCGCTTTTCTTGGTTGGATGCAAATCTGACACTATCAATGGCCCAGATATTATTAATCCACCACCGGACACACTTGGGAATGTATCAGGTTACATAAATTCCTCCGATGGGCCTGTTGAAGATGCATATATAGTTTTAAACAACAAAACAACTTTTTCTGACAGTAATGGATTTTTCCAGTTTAAAGATTGTATTAAAAAAGTTTTGGTGATTACAATTACTCACCCCGAGTTTAGTGAATTTTCAAATTCAATAAATGTTTCCGATTCTCTTGATCTTGATATTACTTTAACAAGAATAAAATATGATTACTTCCCCTTAAAAGTTGGTAATCAATGGCAATATCATTGGACTTACGGATGGGGTGCGAGTGGTGGATATGGTGGGCAAAGTTCTGGAACACTTGATTTGAAAGTAATAAGTGTAGCTGGAACTTATCCCAATTATACTTTTCAGGTAAGAGAAACTAGATATGATTCAACTAGTAATTATACCACTCAGATGAATATTAATATTCAAAAAAATAATTCGGATAGCATACGTGTTTCAGAATACACCTATTTCTTTAAAACAACAAACATAAGACGGTTCTATTATATAACATTCGGGGATACGGTTTATAACTTTGGAAGTTATGATAATTATACACTAAAATTAAAAAAAAATATTGGAGCCATACAATGTTATTATGGGATGGCAGGTATAACTTTTGGTTATTCAACAGAGTATAAAATTTTAAGTTATACTCTAAATTAATTGAAAACTCTAAAACATTAACAGCTGCATATTTATTTGTTGATTTGAGATTTTCGGATTTCTATTAATCTTTTCCTTTCCAGATAAATTTCAAAATAGAGCGCCACTTTCTATTCAGTAAAAAATTCTCCATAAAGATTAGATTGTCATATCTAAGGAAATATATTAACTTTAACCAATATTTATTAAATTTTTAATTATATGACTGAAAATAAAAACTTTGAATTTATAGACTATTTTGTCCTAATAGTTAAATGGAAGAAATTTTTAATAAGCATTTTTCTTCTATCTTTAGTTTTGAGTTATCTGTACGTCTTCTTTTTTGTTCCTGAAAAATTTGATTCCACAGCACTAATCATACCTGCTGAAGGAAATGATGTAACTGGAATATCATCTGTTATGAAAAGTTTCTCAAATTTGCCGATTAGCATACCGGGTTTAAGTGGTTCAGAAGGTACAACTGATATATATACAACTTTAATATATAGTCGAACTTCGATTAAAAATCTTATTGATAAATTTGATCTTAAGAAAGAATATGTGAAAGATAATATTGATGAAACCATTAAAGCAGTTAGAAAAGATATAATAGCTGATGAAACTGAAAAAGGGGCTTACGAAATTACCGTAAGAGCAAGTTCCTCTAAAAAGGCAGCTTCTATGGCAAACTATCTAGTTGAACAACTTAATTTTACATTAATTAAGTTGAATACAGCTAAAGCGCGAGAAAATAGAATGTTTTTAGAAAAACGGTACGAAGAAATTAAAAGTAATTTACTTTTCGCTCAGGATTCATTAGTTAAATTTCAGAAGAAAAGCGGACTCATATTTGCAGAAGAACAAGCAAAAAGTTCTATAGAAGCATACACAAAATTGGAATCCGAACTATTTGCAAAACAAATTGAATTATCAGTATTGCATAAATTATTTGGAAAAGATGCCCCAAGATCTCAGGAAGCAATGATAGCCTACAATGAATACAAAACTCAATTAGAAGATCTTAAAAGAGGTAAAGAGAAATCTGAGCTTATATTACCAATAGATAATCTTCCACAAAAAACAATGACATATCTAAGATACTTCAGTAATATAGAAATAAACAAAGCGCTACTTGAATTTATAATACCACTGTATGAACAATCCAAATTTGAAGAGCAAAAGAGTATCCCGTATATACAAATTATTGATTATGGAATCCCGCCTGTAAAAAAATCTTATCCTCAAAGAGTTATTTTTTCAGTTTTAATTGCAATCATTATATCTGGTTTAATTTTAATTGGTCTGATTTCAAGAGATAAAATAAGAAATACTGACAATGATAAAGTTAGATATATTGCATCTAATTTTTTCAGATTCAAAAACTAAAACTAAATTTTATAAGTGATTAAAGATATCTTTTCTGGATTATTACCTGATAAATTCAATTTGTTATTATCAACTTTAATAGTCATCATATTTATGATTATTAATGTAATGTTTATTCAAGTTTTCTCTTTTAAGATTTTATACGTTTTCACTGTTTTTGTTCTATTAGCTCTTGTTAGTTTTGATCTAAAACTTATTTTGTTTTTGATCTTGATAAATATCTTTCTCCCATATGTAATGCAAATTCACAGTTCGATACTTATAAGCCTATTTTTATTTATTGCCGCAATTTTCAATTTTGAGACACTCCGAAGAAGTCAGAACAAAAATCCCGTAATAACTTTCCTTCTATATTTTATAGTTTTTGCTTTTATGTCGTTATTAAATTCGTCACCAGATTTAAGCACAATTGCTGATTTTGTTAATATAATTGCATTTGCTGTAATCATATATATAATTCCAATGATTATATCATCTGAAGTTGAAATATATAGAGTCATAATTATCTTTTTAGTTGCAACATTTATTCATTCAACTATTGTTATTTACAACGGGTTGACATTCGGTGGAAGAACATTTGGATTATTAGGTGTCTTTTATATAGATCTTGCAGGTTTAGCCTTTTTATATTCAGTTATTTTCTTGCTTTATGCTAAAAGAAATATTAAGTATTTATATGCGATATTGTCTTTAACTATCCTCATTGGATTAATTTTAACTCAGACTAGAAATGCCTGGTTATCCACTGCAGTTGGGTTGACTTTTTTACTGGTAATCTTATTATTTAATAGTAAAAAATATTTAATCAATAAAAAAATTATAATTTTCTCAAGCATAATACTATTTCTTACAGCAACAGTTTTTGTTAGTTATATTAGTAGTAGTGCTGATATTGATGTTAGCAGAAGACTAGAAACTAAAACAAATGATGTTAAATTATCTGAGAATCCTGCCTCTGTTGGAGAAAATTCGTTTGTTTCGAGACTTTTTATATGGCACACAGCAATAAATGCATTTCTTAAGGAGCCAGTTTTTGGGATAGGAATGTATTCATTTAAAAAAACATCTGACATATACTATACTATTCCTAAACCGTTTTTTAAACAATATGTTGAAAATAAAACTCCTCATGTTGCATATCTGGAGATACTTGTAGAAACAGGAATTGTTGGTTTTATTTTGTTCTTATTTTTTCTTTTTTCGGTTCATAGAACTTTATATCAAATGATGAGATCAAGAATTCATGAAAATAATGTTATTACGACCTTAGTAATCTTTGTATCTATTATCTATATAACCTTTTCTATGCTAATGACCGAAGCCTGGGTTTATGGTCAGTATTTGGTTTGGTTTGGAGTTATAATTGGTTTTCTCGTCTCTAAAATCCAACAAGTTGAACTGAACTAAACTTTGCAATGAATACTGATAAAACAAATTCGTTTTGGTTAGCAACTAATTTTATTTTGCTTGCTGTTATTTCTGTAATCACATTAAAGATGAATATAGAGCATTTTGGGAAAGAACAATTTGGGACATGGATAATTCTTTCGTCAATTTGGGGGTTTGGCAGTACACTTGATTTTGGATTTGGAACAACAATTATAAAATATGTGTCTGAATACAAAAAAGATGACATTGAAAAAATATCGATCTTACTTTCTAGTAGTATATTCCTATTTGTATTATTAGGAGTTCTTATTTTTATTTTAGGGAATTTTTTAGCTTTTAATTTATACTTTAGTAACTCTAACATTATCTTACCTGAGTTAAAGAATCAATTCATTCAAATTTTTTGGATTCTTGGTTTATCATTCTTTGTAAAATATTTAACAATTTTTTTTAACAGTTTTTTAGAGGGGTTAAGCAAGTTTGATTTGACTAGTAAAATAAGCATTCTGCAATCCTTTTTAATTCTGCTTTCGGTAATTATTGTGACAATAAATAATTACGATTTGTTTTACCTGGCGCTAAGCTATTTAATAATAGCAATAATTATTTTAGCACTTTTCGTATTTATTTTTATCACAAAGTACAAATCTTATAGATTAAATCTTTCATTTTTTAAAAAGTCTGAACTAAAAAAAGTTTTAAAATTTAGCGTTTCAGTTCAATTGATGACAGTATTTAATGCACTAATAGATCCGTTAATAAAGTATCTAATTGGTAATTTCTATAATATTAGTATTGTTCCGGCTTATGAAATAGCTAGAAGATTCGCTACCGCCATTTCCGGATTATACTTTAATACTTTTAAAATTATTTTACCCAAAACAAGTATTTTACTTACATATGATGAGAGAAGTAATTTTATTAACAAAAAACTTTTTATTTATTGCAAATTTGGAGTTCTTTATTCAGGGATATTTTATGGAGTATTACTTCTTCCTTTTATCCTTTTTATAAAACATTTTTTTAGTATTGATGAAGCTATCTTAATTTTTATTATTCTTAGTCTTCCGGAATCAATTAACAATTTTGGTTATAGTATATACAATTTTTTACTTGGTGTTGGCAAGGTTCATTTTCTTACAGGATTACAACTGATCAATCTTATAATAACTGCTATAACTCTTATAATCGGATTTACTATATTTAATAATGCTCTTGCACTTATCGGTTATTTTATTTCAGTTCTTATTGGAAATATATTAATGGTTGCTATGCTAAGAAAAAAATGGAATTTGAATGTTAACAGATTTTTAAACAATGTTAAAATCTATAAACTAATATTGCTCATAATTTCATTATTTGCTTTAACGATAATTTGGGGTTATGGTAGCTATGATTATTTAACTCCGATTTATTTATTCTCAATTTTTATGTTAATTATTTTTATTAATGATATAATTGAATTTATTAAAAAACTTTTTGTAGAGATTAAAATTAAATTTTAGGTATTTTTTAATGATGGTTATAACTAAAAAAATTATAAAGAAAATTTTAAAGAATCTGGGCGAGACATATTTTATTTTAAAGAGTATAGTCTATCATAAAAAGTATCCTCAAAATCAGAATGGTAAGGTTTATATTCATTTAGGATGCGGTGAAATAAATAGTAAGGGTTATATTAATGTAGATGGAAGGGCATTCCCTCATATCCATCATATAAGTAATGTTACAAATTTATCAATGTTCAAAGATAGTTTTGCCGATCTTATTTATGCTTCACATGTATTAGAGCATTTATCAATATCCAATATTAAAGTTGTTTTAGAAGAGTGGAAAAGAGTTCTAAAACCTGGGGGCATTTTAAGGTTAGGTGTACCCGATTTTGATACAATAATTCAAATTTATAACGAAAACAACAAAAATATTGATTTAATTTGGAGACCCTTACTTGGTGGACAGGAGTATAAGCAGAATTTTCACTTTGCTATTTTTAATGAATCTTATCTGGAATCTTTGCTTAAAGATAGTGGTTTTAGTGAAATAAGAAAATGGGTGGCAAAGGAAGTAGATCATCATGATTTTGAAGATTGGACCTCGATTGAGTATAAGGTAAATGAAACTATTTATCCTATTAGTTTAAATGTTGAGGCTATGAAATAAGTTGAGTAATGAGCATGATAAATATCTAATCTCTGCAATCATTTCAACATATAATTCTGAAAAATTTATAAGGGGAAAGATTGAAGATTTATTAGAACAAACTATCTCTGATAAACTAGAAATAATAATCGTAAATAGTGGTTCGCAACAAAATGAGGAAATGATTATTCAGGAGTACGCAGAAAAGTATCCCAATATAAAGTACATAAGAACCGAAGAAAGAGAAACCATTTATAAAGCCTGGAATAGATGCATAAAAATTTCAAATGGTAAATACATCACGAATTCCAATACAGATGATAGACTTAAGGAAAATGCTCTCGAAATTCTTTCGAATGAATTAGAAAAATATCCTAATGTTGGGGTTGTTTATGCAGATCAGTATATCACTACAATACCGAACCAGAGATTTAATGAAGCAAATAATAACAAAATTTACTATTTCCCACGTTACAAATTAATTCATCTTCTTGACCGATGTTTAATCGGTTCTCAACCAATGTGGAGAAGCTTCAATTCACTTTATTGACGCGGTATGGTTTGATGAAAAATTTGAAGTTTGTGGCGATCATGACTTTTACGATTCGTGTTGCTGAAAAGTATGATTAAAGCATCTGGATTTGGTTTTAGGTACCTTTTATAAGTCACCCGAAAGAACCAACAAAGAATATCAGGATGTAAAAAGGACATATTTTGAAGGCTTTCTCAAATACATTTTATCATACTCAAAAATTTGTGAATTCCTTAAACGAAGTTGATACTAAGAAACTTTTTATTGAAAACATTTTTCTTGTTAGGATGCCATTATTGTGGTACAAAGTGTATAATAGAATAAGATTATCACTTTTCCCTAGTATACATTTCCAATATCCTGAATACAGTTTTCTTTTAATTGTGTTGATCTATAAAAAATGGAATGATGCGGAAAATGTAAAAAAGTATGCAACTAAATTTTTAAAGTGGGGTAAATCAGTTAGAATTAAAAGGGTTTTAAATTCAACAAAATTAAAGTCTGATTTCAATAAACCAATCTTAGAACTAAGTGATCATGAATAATATTGGAATTGTTTTAGTCACATTGTAATAGACCTGCATTTTTTGAGAAAAGTATAACTGCCTTGCCCAAAGCAGATAAAATGATAGTCATTAATGATGGAAGAAAAATCTCAGAAAGTATTGTTCCCACTTATTTTGATAACTTTATTCAACATAAAAAAAATATTGGTGTAGGCAGAACAAAAAATGAAGGATTACGATTCCTATTAGAAAATGGTTGTGAACATATTTTCGTTTGTGAGGACGATATTGTGGTTAAAAACTCTAATATTTATAATAAATATATAGAAGCGGCAAATAATTCAGGAATAAGACATCTGAATTTTGCTTATCACGGAAACGGAAACAAAAGTAAAGAGGGAAATCCCTTACATCGAAAAATAGTCTTTGATGATAAGAGCAAACCAATTATAACTTTAAATAAAAATCTGATTGGAGCATTTACTTATTTTGACCGAAAGATATTACATGAGGTCGGATTGATTGACGAATTGTTTTATAATGCTTGGGAGCATGTTGATCATACTTATCAGATAATAAAGGCTGGTATGCACCCACCATTTTGGTGGTTCGCGGATATCTTCAATAGTAGTGAGTTAATCGAAGATTTAGATTCTAATCATAGTCATAGTATTATCAGGCAACAGCATTTATCGTGGAAATTCAATTTGTGGCGAAATACTAGGAAATTCAAATTAAAAAACGGTATTGCACCTTATTTTATCCCGGATAGTAATGAATCTTTTGTTGAAAATGAATTACAAAGGATTAAATCTCAATACGCTCAGTATAATAATATTTAGAGTAAATTCATGATTCTTCGACCACATAGAATAGCAGCAGTTGTTGTTCTATACAATCCAGATTGTGATTTGATATCTAATATACAAAGCTATTTAAATCAAGTGGATAAACTTTATATTATTGATAATTCAGATAAAAATCTTGAGTCTGAAATTAGAAGAATAAAATCCTCTGTTCCAATATTTTATAAATTTAACAATTCCAATATTGGCATTGCGGCAGCGTTAAATATCGGGATAAATGAATCTATGAAAGAGGGGTATGATTATATCTTAACAATGGATCAGGATAGTAGTGCTTCTGAACTAATGGTAGAGAGATTGTATTCAATAATCGTAGCATCAAATAAAAATGGAATTGTTGCTGCTTATCATTTTGACCCAACTGTTGACAAAAAAGAATCTTTTATAAAGACGGAAGAAATACTTTTTACAATGACAAGTGGGAATTTACTTAGCTTGGAGGCAGTTAAAACCGTAGGTGATTTCTGGGAAGAGTTATTTATTGATCACGTTGATCATGAGTTTTGTTTAAGATTAAATAAATTTGGATACAGAGTAATTAAGACAAACTTTACACTTGTCCATCATAAACTGGGTCAGTTGGTGAAGCATTCCCTATTTAATCATACATTGTGGTCTACTAATCATCCACCCATTAGATTATATTACCGATTTAGAAACAGATTCTTTGTAAAAGACAGATATAAGAAAGATTTTCCTAAATATATTAAAATTGATAACAAAAATATTTTTTTTGAATTGTTAAGTATTTTTCTTTTTGAAACCAATCGAATCGCAAAACTAAAAATGATTATTAAAGGATACATTCACTATAAGTATAATATACTTGGTCCATATCAATATTAAAATACATTGACAACTACAAGCATAAATCAAAAAATTAGGGTTGCCGCAGTTGTAATCCTTTACAATCCAAATGATGATGTTATAAATAATATTTTAAGTTATTATTCTCAAGTTGATGAATTATACATCATTGATAATTCATCTTATTTTAATGAAACCGTCAATCATTTTTGTGATTTACACTCAAATATTTTTTATTTCCCTCAGTATAATAATCTTGGTGTATCCAAAGGATTGAATTTTGGAATTGAAATGGCCTTAAAAAGAGAGTTTGATTATATCCTGACAATGGATCAGGATAGTAAAGCACCAAAAAATTTAGTATCTGGACTGTTGGATAGAGTATTCAGTTTCAAGGATGTTGGTATTGTTTCTCCACTTCATTCCAATAGATTTAATACTCATCAAATCAATATAGATCATCAAAAAGTTGACAAAGTTATTGCAATTATGACTTCAGGCAATTTACTTTCTTTATGTGCTTTTAAACAAACCGGTAACTTCTTGGAAAAATTGTTTATTGATTATGTTGATATAGAATATTGTCTAAGGCTTAAACAAAATAATTATTCAGTTTATAGAGTCAACAATATTATTCTTGAGCATAATGAAGGCGATTTATTGCAAAAAAGATTATTTGGAAAAACTTTTTATCCAATTAATAATCCCCCGGTTCGGATATATTATAAAACAAGAAACCTTCTTTATATTTTAAAGAAATACAGAAAAATAGAACCAAATCGTATGAGAGAAGAAGTTAATGTGTATATAAGAAACATAATTAAGTTGATATTGTTTGAAAAACAAAAATTTAAAAAGCTAAAAATGGTTTCTTTAGGAATCCTGGATTTTTATAGAAATAATATGGGTAGAACTAGATTAAATTAAATTATAAGAAGAATTTAATATTGGTGAAATGTTATTTAAATATTCTTGTTCACTTTTTATAGAGTTGTTAAGGAAATTAAATTTATATGAATCATTCTAACCCACTTATAAGTATAATTATTCTAAATTGGAATGGCTATTTGGATTCATCCGAATGTATAAAATCTCTTCAAAACATTAATTATTCTAATATAAATATTATCCTGGTTGATAACGGCTCAACAACTAATGATTATGAGAAACTAGAAAAAAATTTCACTAACATTGATTTAATCAAATCAAATAATAACCTTGGATTCACCGGAGGTAATAACCTCGGGATAAACTATGCTATAAAAGGAAATCCAGATTATATTTTATTACTAAATAATGATACTATAGTTGAACCAAATTTTATTGAACCACTTCTGGAGGTTTTTCAAAAGAATCCTAATGCAGGAATTGCAGCACCTCAAATAAATTATTTTTACGAACGACAAAAAATTTGGACGTCTGGTGGCAAGATAAGTCGATTGAGAGGTTCCGGTTTTGCTTATTCTGATCAACTTGAAGATGAAAGTAGTCCCGAGTTCAAAACTGTAACATTCGTATCCGGATGCTGTATGCTTATTAAAAGGGAAGCATTAGAGCAGATCGGATTCTTAGATGACAATTATTTTTTATACGTGGAAGATGCGGACCTATGTTTCAGGACTACTAAAGCTGGATATAAAATTATTGTTGCACGTAAGTCCAAAATTTTTCATAAAGTTAGCTTCTCTACAAAAGAGAGTCTTTCATACTTGCCTCTTTATTATGTTACTAGAAATCGATTGTATTTTGCTAAAAAAAATTTTAACAATATTTATTTTATAACATTTATTTATATCCTTCTTTCTATGATGATTAAAAGTATCAAATGGATCGCTTCTGGCGAATCTAAAAATATTCAAATTATTAGAATGGCATTTAAAGATTTTTTCTTAGGGGTTATGGGGAAAACTGATCATAATATTTTTAAGTCAAAATAATGAATATAGGAATTGATGCAAGATTGTTGAGTACTCCTATAAGAGGGGTCGCAAGCTACTTAGCAAATCTTATAAAATATCTTCCGGAATATGACAAAGTAAATAATTACTTTGTTTTTCAATATGAAGATATTTCTCAAGAGAATAATTATTATACTTATATATCAATAAAAAAAAATCGACTCCCCCGACAAATATTTGAGCATTACTGGTTAAATCTTAATCTTCCTAAAATAATTAAAAAGCATAACATAGAAATATTTTTCACTCCATATATTTTTGTTCCGCTTATCAAAAATGATTGGAAAAATGTTACTGTTATTGCAGATGCGCTTACAAAGTCTTGTAAAAAATATTATTCATTTAACTATAGAAAGTATATGGATATTTTTGTGCCTCCCTCTTTAAAAAGGAGCGACGCTATAATTACAATTTCTGAGTCTGCTAAAAATGATATAGTAAATTATTACAGAATCAATTCTAATCTTATTCAGGTTAATTATCTCTGGGCTGATGCAAAACTGGGTCCAATAAACTTAACCGAAGATCAAAAATCCGCAATTCGAAAAAAATTTAATTTACCCGAAATGTATATTTTATTTGTGAGTGTTATTGAGGAACGAAAGAATATTGAAGGGATAATTAGAGTTTCTGATTTATTACAGTCGAAAGGAATTAATATAAAATTTGTACTTGTTGGCAGAGAAGGCTTTGGGTTTGATAAGATATATCCAGAATTAACAAAAAGGGAAAATCAAATAGTCCATCTTAAAAGGATTAGCAATGACGACCTCGTTTTGATTTATAACCTTGCTAAAGTATTCTTTTTCCCTTCCCATTATGAAGGATTTGGTTTACCTCCACTTGAAGCAATGCAGTGTGGAATTCCTGTGGTAACCTCAAATAATTCCTCCTTACCAGAGATTGTTGGAGAGAATGGATTTTTAGGAAATTCTAATGATTATGAGTTTTTTGTAAATTGTATCGAAAAATTAATTTTAGATGATAATTTATATAATAGAATGGTAACAAAAGCATTAGATCAATCAAAGAAATTTACGCCCAGGGATCACATTTCTAACTTAATAAATATATTCAATAACTTGGCATAAGGATATTATCAAGTAGTAAACTTTTAAGTATTTCAAATTCAAAAGATTTGTCAGAGTTAAAAGTCTAAATACACATATTTACTACTTAAAAATTATCAATTAGAAAATGAAAATAGTACAGACAAATAAAGCCTATTATCCCAAAATTGGTGGTATAGAAACAGCAGTCACAACATTATCTGAAGGATTAGCAAATAAACATGGTGCTGAGGTAGAGGTCCTTGTATGTAATCATAAAGTGAATTCAAAAAAAATTGAAAAAATAATTAATGGAGTAAAGGTCACATATTTACCAACCTATGGTTTTGTGTTATCACTTCCCATAAGTCCAAGTTATCCAAAAAAATTATTAGAAACCTCCGGTGACATTTTAAATATTCACGAACCATTTCCTTTAGCGGATCTGACTTTAGAAATTTTTCCAAAACTAAGAAAAAACTTTTCTAAGATTATCACTTCTTGGCAATGTGATATTACAAGACAAAAATGGACATTCCCGATTTATGGTAAGTTCATTCATAGATTTTTAGAGAAAGTGGATAAAATAATTGTTAATAATCCGAAAATTATTGACAACTCAGATTTTCTTAAACACTACAAAAATAAATGTGAAGTAATTCCGATAGGGATAAATCTAGACTGGGCTAATACAAAATTGAATACTCAAGAGACAGAGAAATTTCGGGTAGGTGTTGATAATAAACTGATGATATTATTCGTAGGAAGATTAGTTATCTATAAAGGAATTGAATTTCTAATTGAAGCTATGAAATATGTTGAAAACGGTTTTTTATATATAATCGGTTCGGGTCCGTTGGAGGCATCCCTCAAAAAATTAATCATCGAATTAAATTTAGAATCAAAAATTAAAATGATTCCTGAGGTGGATGAAAAAACTTTACAAACATATTATAAAGCATGTGATATTTTTGTGCTTCCTTCAATAAATGAAGCAGAAGCATATGGAATTGTTCAAATTGAAGCAATGTCATGTGGTAAACCATTAATTTGCACTGAGTTAGGAACAGGCACGAGCTATATTAATCAAAATAACATTACAGGTTTGGTTGTTTCTCCCAAAGATTCAAAGGCGCTTTCACAAGCAATAAATGATACAATCGGTAATGCTCAATTGCGAGAAAAATGGGGCGCTAACGGAAGAAGGAGAGCTTTCGAAGAATTCACTTCCGACAAAATGTTACATAGAACTTTCAAACTTTATCAAGATCTATTGAAGGATTAATCAAGACCTTTATATATGTCCAAATCCACAGAAAAAATATTACTACTGCTCACAGATTTTTTGATGATTAATGCTGCGT